>NZ_SMRU01000030.1 GCF_004354015.1 Arthrobacter terricola | reverse complement strand
TTCCTGATCGGCGGCTCCGAATGCACCCGCCGCTGCGACTTCTGCCAGATCGACACCGGCAAACCCTCCCCCCTGGACCGCTTCGAACCCACCAAGGTCGCCCGCTCCGTCCAATCCATGAACCTGCGCTACGCCACCGTCACCGGCGTCGCCCGCGACGACCTCGACGACGAAGGCGTCTGGCTCTACGCCGAAACTGTGCGCAAGATCCACGAACTGAACCCCGGCACCGGCGTGGAACTGCTCATCCCCGACTTCTCCGGCAACCCCGAGCACATCAAGGCGATCTGCGACTCGGCMCCGGAAGTGTTCGCCCACAACGTCGAAACCGTGCCGCGCATCTTCAAACGCATCCGCCCCGCGTTCCGGTACGAGCGTTCCCTGGACGTCATCACCCAGGGCCGCAACCATGGGATGGTCACCAAGTCCAACCTCATCCTGGGCATGGGCGAAACCCGGGAAGAGATCTCCGAAGCCCTGGCCGACCTGCACGCTGCCGGCTGYGACCTGATCACCATCACCCAGTACCTGCGCCCCTCCGAACGGCACCTGCCCGTGGACCGCTGGGTCAAACCCCAGGAATTCGTCGAGCTCGCCACCGAAGCCGAAGAACTGGGCTTCCTCGGCGTCATGTCCGGACCCCTCGTGCGCTCCTCCTACCGCGCCGGACGCCTCTGGGCCACCGCCATGCGCAAAAAAGGCCGCGACATCCCGTCGCATTTAGAGCACATTGCCCACATCGCCGACGGCATCCAGGACTCCGGCACCACCCGCCAGGAAGCCCGCACACTCCTCAACCACGGAGCTTAAGGCAAAGACCGGATAAACGGCGCGGATAAACAGCCCGCCGCATGGCGTCTGCAAAAGCACGATCAAAGGACCGGATACCGGAGAAATCCGGAGTCCGGTCCTTTGTCGCAAATCACGTAGAATTAAGGAACTATGGCGAAATCCCCTGATTCCAGCAAGTCGACAACATCGGCTGCCGACGCTCCCAAGCGCGGCTTGTTTTCCCGCAAGCCCAAGGAAGCCAAGGCCAAGAAGCCGAGCCAGTTGAAGCAGATCGGCGAGGTCTTCAAGATGACCCGCCGCAATGACCCGATTGTCGTGTGGCTCATGCTGCTGGCGTTCCTCGGCGTTGTTGCAGTCAGCCTTATTATCGGCCTCATCCTGAACAACTGGATCACGGGCCTGATCATCGGCATTCCTTTGGGCTTGCTGGCAGCCGTTTTCATCCTCTCGCGCCGTGCAGAGCGTGCCGCGTTCGCCCAGATCGAGAACCAGCCAGGCGCTTCCGGTGCTGCCTTGGGTACCCTGCGCCGCGGTTGGATCACTGAAGACCAGCCCGTCGCGGTCAACCCGCGCACGCAGGACGCTGTCTTCCGCGCCATCGGCCGTCCCGGCGTCGTCCTGGTGACTGAAGGACCTTCGCACCGGGTCAAGCCGCTTGCCGAGGCCGAGCGGAAGAAGCTTTCCCGCATCCTTCCGAACGTGACGGTCCACGTGATCGAGAGTGGCCGCGGCGAAGGCCAGGTGCCCATCAGCCAGATCGCGAAGACCATGAATAAGTACAAGAACGAGCTCACCAAAACGGAAGTCAACGCGGTCAGCAAGCGGATCTCCTCGCTCGGAACGCGGCTCCCGATCCCGAAGGGCATCGACCCCTACAAGGCACGCCCGGACCGCAAGGCAGCCCGCGGACGCTAACGCATCCAAATAAACAACAAGAAACCGCCCAGTTCCCAAAGCTGACCAGAAGCATTTCTGGCGTTTGGGAACCGGGCGGTTCTTTTATCCCGCGGAACTACATGCGGATGAGGATGGTGTTCATGGCTTTGTCGTGGAGGCCACGCTGGTCGGGATCGAAAACCACGGCAGGGATCACGAGGCACAGCAGGAGCGTCCGCACGAAAGCAGCCAGGGGACCCGCGGGATAGCCGCCGAGTCGCACCACATGGATTCCCGCAACCCTGTGGCCGATGCTGTAGCCAAGAGTGCCGATGAGGAGGATTTGCTCTACGGCAAAAACTGCGAGCGTAGCCCACTGGTTTCCGCCAAACGCGAAGTTGCTGATCACCAGGGCGACAACCCAGTCGATGCAAATCGCCAGGATCCGCCTGCCCGCGCGGGCAATGGAGCCCGGCCCCGACTCGGGCAAGCCAAGCCGCTCCCCCGGATATTTGGAAATTCCCGATGTGTCCGGCCCTGTAAGCCATGAACCAAGGTCTTTGCGATCTACCACATTTCAAGCTTAATGCCTCACCAAGGCCCGCTCGACGGCGCATCGACCCGGGGCCGGATGATTGCCCGATTTCACGGGCGAGGACCACATAGAGGAATGACATGGACCGTCCATGCGATAGACCAGTAGCGTTAACATTGCAGGTGGTTCTGTAACCTGCTCGAAACAATACTGACACCCCCGGGAAATCCCCTTTCCCTAGGGTGGTAAAAGTTGCCAGCCACCGCAGCAGGGATGCTTTTTTGTTTCCCTGCCACCGGTTTGCGCTGGATCAGACGGCCTGAGTGCCCGTTACCTGTATGCGTTAGGAGCATAGATGTTCAAGACTGCGGACGAAGTCCTCAAGTTCATCAAAGACGAAGACGTTAAGTTCGTCGATATCCGCTTCACCGATCTTCCGGGCGTCCAGCAGCACTTCAACGTGCCGGCCAAGAGCGTCGACGCTGACTTCTTCGTCAACGGCCAGCTCTTTGACGGATCCTCCATCCGCGGTTTCCAGGGCATTGCAGAGTCTGACATGCAGCTCATCCCGGACGTCACCACGGCCTTCATCGATGCTTTCCGCGTCGAGAAGACCCTCGCTCTGAACTTCTCCATCGTGAACCCGCGTACGGGCGATCCTTACCACCGCGACCCCCGCGGCGTTGCCGAGAAGGCTGAGGCTTACCTCGCTTCCACCGGCATCGCGGACACCGCGTTCTTCGCCCCCGAGGCCGAGTTCTACGTTTTCGATAACGTACAGTTCGAGTCCTCCCCGCAGGGTTCCTTCTACAAGGTCGACTCCATTGAAGCTCCGTGGAACACGGGCCGCGAAGAAGAAGGCGGCAACCTCGGCTACAAGACCCCGTTCAAGGGTGGCTACTTCCCGGTTGCTCCGGTTGACCACCAGGCCGACCTCCGCGACGCCATGTGCATCGCGTTGGACGAAGCAGGCCTCGAGGTCGAGCGTTCGCACCACGAAGTCGGCGCCGCCGGCCAGGCTGAGATCAACTACAAGTTCACCACCCTGGTGCACGCTGCTGACGACCTGCAGAAGTTCAAGTACGTCATCAAGAACACCGCATGGGAATACGGCAAGTCGGTGACCTTCATGCCGAAGCCGATCTTCGGTGACAACGGCTCGGGCATGCACTGCCACCAGTCCCTGTGGAGCAACGGCGAACCGCTGTTCTACGACGAGAAGGGCTACGCCGGCCTGTCCGACACCGCACGTTGGTACATCGGCGGCCTGCTGAAGCACTCCAGCGCAGTTCTCGCCTTCACCAACCCGACCGTCAACTCGTACCGTCGCCTGGTCAAGGGCTTCGAAGCTCCGGTCAACATGGTTTACTCGCAGGGTAACCGCTCTGCCGGTATCCGCATCCCGATCACGGGTTCCAACCCGAAGGCCAAGCGCATCGAGTTCCGCGCTCCGGACCCCGCCTCGAACCCGTACCTGGCCTTCGCTGCCCAGCTGATGGCAGGAATCGACGGCATCCGCAACCGCATCGAGCCCCCGGCACCGATCGACAAGGACCTCTACGAGCTCCCCGCCGAGGAAGCCAAGGACATCCCCAAGGCTCCGGGTTCGCTTGAGGAAGCCCTCGATGCCCTGCGCGAGGACAACGAGTTCCTCCAGGCCGGTGGCGTGTTCACCCAGGACCTGATCGACACCTGGATCGAGTACAAGTACGAGAACGAAATCCGCCCGCTCTCCCTGCGCCCGAACCCCTACGAGTTCGAGCTCTACTACGGCGTCTAGTCTCTGGCCGTCGCCGGTTGACTAACAGTGGCTCCCACCGAATGGTGGGAGCCACTGTCGTTTAAGTCGCCTAACGAGTGCCTGGGTGCCTCGGAACCTCGAAGGCCCGATACATGGTCCACTGTGGTCCGGCGGACCCGCCCAGGAACCGGCCGGTCTCCGTGAAACCGGCGTTTTCATACGCGGAACGGGCTGCCGGATTGGCTTCGTTGACGGAGAGTACGACGCCGGCCTGGCCGCCACCCAGCCTGGCCGTCAGCTTCAACGCTTCCCGGACAGCCGTGGCCGCCGCGGCGGAGCCCAGGCCCCTCCCCTGGCAACGACGGTCGATCACGAAGCCCCGAAGCAACCAGGCCGATTCGTCGTCGGACCACCCCGCGAGCGTGGCGGCTCCCGACTGCAAGGTGAGGACTCCGACGGCAGCACCGGCCGCCTCAATGAGGTACGGCTGCCGGCTTTCATCCTGGAGGCCCGCGAACATCATCTTGAAGGGATCGCCGACGAAGCTTTCCTGGCCCGGAGCCAGTTCCATGTTGGCGGCCTCGCCCAACGTTATAGCTAGCGCGTCGTCGTCAAGGCTCTTCAGGGGAATCAGCCACACTGTCTCAGCCGTTCTCAGTGCTGGCGATTTCACTGGCCGTAGAACTGCTTTTCGAACACCGCCCGTGCCCGACGACTCAGACGCAAGTAGTCTTCTTCGAACACCCCGGCCTGCCCGGGTGCGTAGCCGCACCAGCGGGCCACCGATTCCAAGTCCCGCCTCGAGGCAGGCAGGACGTCGGAAGCCCGGCCCGTGCAAATGACGTTCGCGGAGCGGATCCGGCTCGCGAGGCGCCATGCTTCGCGCAACAGGGCGGCTTCGCCCTTGGGTATGAGTCCCAGGGTGCGAATGGCGTCAAGGGCTTCCAGGGTTGACGTCGTCCTGAGCTGCGGGTGCTTGGCTGCGTGCTGAAGTTGAAGCAACTGCACCAGCCACTCGACGTCGCTCAGTCCACCCCTGCCAAGCTTCACATGCCGCGCGGGATCGGCTCCGCGGGGCAGTCTCTCGGACTCCACACGGGCTTTGATTCGACGGATTTCCCGGACATCGGTGTCGGCGAGCGACTCCGGGTAGCGGATGGGATTGATGAGCCGGAGGAATGCCCCGGCCAAGGCATCTGACCCGGCCATCGGCTGGGCCCGCAGCAGCGCTTGCGCTTCCCAGATGAGCGA
Organism: Arthrobacter terricola; assembly: GCF_004354015.1. Taxonomy (GTDB): domain Bacteria; phylum Actinomycetota; class Actinomycetes; order Actinomycetales; family Micrococcaceae; genus Arthrobacter; species Arthrobacter terricola. The sequence goes on along the minus strand of NZ_SMRU01000030.1, from coordinate 62,171 downwards.
CCATCGCCGGTAATACTCCGCGTAAGACTCGATGGATCGGACCATGGCGCCGTTCTTCCCCTCCGGGCGAAGATCCGCGTCCACTGTCAGGACCCGCTCAGCCCGGATGGCCGGTTTGAGGGGCTGGGTCAGCAACGTGGAAATATGTCCCACGATTGCACGTGCTTGCTGCTGCGCTTCATCATCGCCCACCCCGGGCAATGCCCGGTGGACGTACATGACATCGGCGTCCGAGCCGTAGCCGATTTCGCGCCCTCCCTGCCGGCCCATCGCCACCACGAGCACCTGGGTCTTGAGTGGTCCCTCCGCGGAGACAATGCCTTCGGCGACGTGGAGGGCACCCAGAACCGCCGCCCGGTCGACGTCGGCCAGTGCGGTCCCCACCGCGTCCTGTTCGACGAGCCCGGAACTGTCGGCGATGGCGATCCGGAGGATCTCGCGACGGCGGATGAGCCGGATGAGCCGCATCGCGTTCTCGGGCTCGGCGTGGCGCGACATCTTCGATTGGATTTCCTGCCACTGGGCCTCGAAGCCAAGGGGCATGAGGTCCTTGTCCGTCCCCAGCCAGGCGACGGATTCCGGGGAAACCTCCAGAAGGTCGGCAATCAATCGGGAGTTCGAGAGCATGTGGCAAAGCCGCTCGGCCGCCGCTTGGGAGTCGCGCAGCATCCCGAGGTACCAGTGGGTGGTGCCCAGCGCTTCGCTGACGCGGCGGAAGGCGAGCAGGCCGGCGTCGGGATCCACGCCTTCGGCGAGCCAGCCGAGAAGGATGGGAAGAAGCTGCCGCTGCAAAGCGGCCCGACGACTGACCCCCGCCGTCAACGCTTCAATGTGGCGCATCGCACCCTGTGGGTCCCGGTAGCCGAGTGCGGCGAGGCGGCCCTGGGCCGCTTCCGGGGTGAGCCTGGCGTCCTCGGTGCTCAGCTTCGCGGCAGTATTGAGGAGGGGACGGTAGAAGATCCGGTCATGAAGCTCCCGCACTGAGCGTTTGGTTTTCTGCCAGGTCTCCACGAGGGCGTCCGGGTGCGGCCGGCCGGTGGAAAACGGTCCGAGAACCGCCTTGGCGAGGAACCGCAAGGATTCCTGGCTGGTGGGCATCAAGTGGGTGCGGCGCATCTGGAACAACTGGATGCGGTGCTCCAGGACACGCAAGTAACGGTAGGCCGCGTCGAAGGCCGCAGCGTCCACCCTGCCAATGTAGCCGCCCGCGGACAGCGCAGAGATCGCGGACGTGGTGTCCCGGCAACGCAGTGTCTCGTCCGATTTGCCGTGAACGAGCTGCAGGAGCTGGACCGTGAATTCGACGTCGCGCAGCCCGCCCGGGCCTAGCTTGATTTGGCGCTGTTCTTCGGCGGGCGCGATGTTGTTCGTGACCCGCCGACGCATGGCTTGGACGGACTCCACGAAGCCTTCCCTGCCCGCCGACGCCCAGACCAGGGGCTGGACCGCCTGCTCGTAGCGCGCCCCGAGATCCTTGTCGCCGGCGATGGTCCGCGCTTTGAGGAGCGCCTGGAACTCCCAGCTTTCAGCCCACTTCGCGTAATAGCTCAAGTGCGACGGCAGGGTCCGGACCAGCGGGCCTGATTTCCCCTCGGGCCGAAGGTTCGCATCGACTTCCCATAGCCCGGGTTCGGTTCCGGTCGAGGAAATGGCGCGGGAAATTCCGGCTGCCAGCACCGTCCCGATCGTCGCCGCCCTGGCGTCCTCGAGCCCGGACGCTTCAATGACATAGATGACGTCGACGTCGGAAATGTAGTTGAGTTCGCGGGCGCCGCACTTACCCATGCCAATGACAGAGAGCCCGACGGCGGCAACTTCGGCGGCGTCGAAGGAACCGGCGGCTTCGGCCCTGGCTACCGCCAAAGCGGCTTCGATCGCCGCGCCGGCGAGGTCCGCCAGCTCGGCGCCCACCGCAGGCATGAAGTCCTGGGGGCTCGCGGCGCACAAGTCCTTGATGGCCAGCTCGGTGAGGCCCCGCCGATAGGCCGTCCGGAGTGCAGCGTAAGCGGCCGGGCCTGTCATTCCGGCAACGGGCCGGAGTGAATTGGGGTCGGCCTGGACGGAACGCAGCAGCTTCATCCTCAACTCACCGGCGTCAGCCGGCATGGGTTCCGGACTGACTCGGACGTCGAACACGTCCAGGTGTTCCGGATGCCTGATGAGGAACTCACCTAAAGCCTCGGACGCCCCGAGCAAGCGGTAAAGCGGCTCGCTCCGGTCTGTGTCCTCCCCCGCCAGTTGCCTGAGGCTAGGGTGCTTCTCGATGAGCCGAACGAGCGATTGGAGTGCTGTGTCCGGGTTGGCGCTCAGGTGCAAGCCGGCAAAGATCGTCTCCTGCTCAATGCCCTCGAGCTCCGGGGCAGCCAGGAACCGCTCGCCCTTCTCAAGATCGCTGAAGCCGGCCGAAATGAGCCGGCGGGCCAGGCTCACACTCACGGTCTAGAGGATGCCGAGGTTGCGCTTGAGCTCGTAAGGCGTGACTTGGAGGCGGTAATCCTGCCATTCCGCGCGCTTGTTCCGCAGGAAGTGGTCAAAGACCTGCTCACCAAGGATGTCCGCCACAAGCTCCGAATCTTCCATGGCCCGGATGGCGTCGTGAAGGCTCGCCGGCAACGGAGCGTGGCCCATCGCCTTCCGTTCCGCGGAGGTCAGCGACCAAACGTCATCTTCGGCCGCGGCGGGAAGCTCGTACCCTTCCTCGATGCCCTTAAGTCCGGCGCCAAGCAGCACGGCATAGGCAAGATAGGGGTTGGTGGCCGAGTCGATGCCGCGGTATTCGATCCTGGCGGACTGGCCCTTGCCCGGCTTGTACAGGGGAACACGGACCAGCGCGGAGCGGTTGTTGTGGCCCCAGCTCAAATAGCTCGGAGCTTCCCCGCCACCCCAGAGCCGCTTGTACGAATTGACGAACTGGTTGGTGACAGCAGTGAACTCGGGTGCGTGCCGGAGGATGCCGGCAATGAATTGCCGGGCGCTGCGGGACAACTGGAATTCGGCCCCAGCTTCGTAGAAGGCGTTCGTGTCGCCTTCGAACAAGGAGAAGTGTGTGTGCATGCCGGACCCCGGGTGGTCCGTGAAGGGCTTGGGCATGAACGTGGCGTAGGTGCCTTGCTGCAGGGCCACTTCCTTGATGACCGTGCGGAACGTCATGATGTTGTCCGCCGTCTGGAGGGCGTCCGCGTAGCGAAGGTCGATCTCGTTCTGGCCCGGCCCACCTTCGTGGTGGCTGAACTCCACGGAGATCCCCACGGACTCAAGCATGGTCACCGCGGTACGGCGGAAATCCTGGGCCACGCCGCCGGGCACGTGGTCGAAGTACCCGCCCTCGTCGACCGGTACGGGAACGCCGTTGGGATCGAGGTCCTGGGACTTCAAGAGGTAGAACTCGATCTCAGGGTGCGTGTAGCACGTGAACCCCATGTCCGCCGCCTTGGCGAGCGTGCGCTTTAGAACATTCCGGGGATCGGCCGCGGATGGCTCGCCGTCCGGAGTGAGGATGTCGCAGAACATCCTGGATGTCTGCTCCGTTTCGCCGCGCCAGGGCAGGATCTGGAAAGTGGAGGGATCGGGCTGGGCCAGCATGTCGGATTCGAACACGCGGGCGAGTCCCTCAATAGCGGAACCGTCGAAACCCAGCCCCTCTTCGAAGGCGCCTTCTACTTCCGCGGGAGCCAGCGCAACCGATTTCAGGGAACCGACGACGTCGGTAAACCACAAGCGTACGAAGCGCACATCACGCTCTTCGATAGTTCGCAGAACGAACTCTTGCTGGCGGTCCATGGGGCCTCATTTCCGGGTCAACGTCCAGGCCGTCGGTTCACGTATTAACGCCGACGACAACTCAGCATTCACTCTACTAAGCATTGGGCCGGAATGGCGGCACAGCAGATCCGCGTAACACAGCGTTTACAAATGCCCGGCCGTCGTTCGCTCCGGTGGCTAGGACGGCCGCCACCGCATACGCTCTACTCATGGCCCCAAGCAACAGTTCCGATTCCAGCATGCCCTCAGAAGTTCCTGCCCCGTACGGGACCGGACCCACAGCGGGAAACCCTGCGGGCGCCCTCGCTCCAAAGCCCGTTGCCAGGGTTCGCACGCATCACCTCCAGCAAGCCAAGGCCAAGGGCGAGCGCTTTGCGATGCTGACCGCCTACGAGCAGTACACCGCCGAAATCTTCGACCAAGCCGGCATCGACGTCCTGCTAGTTGGCGATTCCGCCTCCAACAACGTGTTCGGCAACGAAACCAGCATCCCGGTAACTGTGGACGAACTTCTGCCCTTGTGCCGCGCCGTGTCCCGCTCCGCCAAACGGGCCCTTGTTCTGGCAGACCTCCCTTTCGGCAGCTATGAGGTATCACCGGAACAAGCCGTAGCAACGGGCGTCAGGTTCCTCAAGGAAGGCCTCGCGCACGGAGTGAAAATCGAAGGCGGCGCTTTCTACGCGGGAACTGTCCGGGCAATGGTCCAGGCGGGCATTCCGGTGATGGCGCACATTGGATTCACCCCGCAGAGCGAACACTCCTTGGGCGGTTACCGGGTCCAGGGTCGCGGCGACGACGCTACCCGCCTCATCGAGGACGCGGTCGCCCTCGCCAACGCGGGTGCCTTTTCGGTCCTGATGGAAATGGTCCCGGCGGAAACTGCCGCCGCCGTCGACGCCGCGATCGACGTCCCAACGATCGGGATCGGCGCCGGCAACGCAACGACCGGCCAGGTCCTGGTCTGGCAGGACATGGCAGGCTTACGCGGTGGCAAGATGGCCAAATTCGTCAAGCAATACGCAGACCTTCGGACAACGCTGAGCGACGCGGCAAAGTCCTACGCCGACGACGTCAGGTCCGGCCAGTTCCCTGGGCCGGAGCACTCATTCTGAGGACTTAGTCCTCGTCGTCCTTATCCCAGGCTTCGTTGCGGGCCTTGACCTTTTCCAGGGCCTCTTCCGCTTCCTTGCGCGTCTTGTAGGGTCCGATCAATTGTGTCCAATCAGACAACGCGTCTTCTTCGACCTGGTGTGTCTTGACGTTGTACCAGTACTCCGCCACTGTTCCTCCTCAGCCCATCCCGCCGTAACCTGGGCCGCGCCACTTAGCTCTTGGCCGCCATTGTTACTTGCGTCTCGTGCGTCCCTTATATGATCAATCTATGCCTTCTCCCGCTCCGACCGCACCCATCGGCACGCTTACCCGAGGAACCGTCAGCCCGCGGCTGGACGTACCTGCGTCCATCCCGCGCCCGGAGTACGTCGGCAAACCGGGCCCGGCGAAGTTCACCGGTTCCGAGGTCAAATCGTCCGAGACCATCGAGAAAATCCGGATTGCCGGAAAGATCGCGGCACAGGCGATTGTCGAGGTGGGGAAGCACATTGTCCCCGGAGTGACCACGGACCAGCTCGACCGGATCGGGCACGAGTTCCTCCTCGACAACCATTCCTACCCGTCCACCCTTGGGTACCGGGGTTTCCCCAAGTCGCTATGTTCCTCGCTCAACGAGGTCATCTGCCACGGCATCCCGGACACCACGGTGGTCCAGGACGGCGACATCCTCAACATCGACATCACCGCGTACATCAACGGTGTCCACGGCGACACCAACTACACCTTCCTCGTCGGGGATGTGGACGAGGAGTCACGCCTGTTGGTCGAACGGACACAGGAATCGCTCAACCGGGCCATCAAAGCGGTGGCCCCGGGACGTGAGATCAACGTGATCGGCCGGGCGATCGAGTCATATGCGAAACGCTTCGGCTACGGCGTAGTCCGCGACTTCACCGGCCATGGCGTAGGCGAAGCGTTCCACACCGGCCTGATCATTCCCCACTACGACGCAGCGCCCGCGTACAACACTGTGATCGAGGCGGGAATGGTGTTCACGATCGAGCCGATGCTCACGCTTGGCACCGTCGAATGGGACATGTGGCCCGATGACTGGACAGTCGTCACCCGCGACCACAAGCGGACGGCACAATTTGAGCACACCCTGCTGGTCACCGAGACCGGCGCCGAAATACTGACCCTTCCTTAGCTACCCCGGAAGGTCACTTGGCAGCGTTAGCCTGCTGAACCATGCCCACCCCTCCTGCCATGAACGGAAACGCATTGACCAAGAAGGATGAGAAGTTCCACAAGCACGGACCATTGATCGGCATTGATGTTGGTGGCACCGGCATCAAGGGCGGCATCGTCGACCTCAAGAAGGGCAAGCTGGTCGGCGACCGCCTTCGTATCCTGACGCCGCAGCCGTCCACGCCGGAAGCTGTCGCAGAGGTCATCGCGCAGATAGTCGAGGATTTGTCCACCCGTCCGGATGCGCCGGCCCCCGGATCTCCCGTGGGGGTGACGTTCCCTGGAATCATCCAGCACGGCGTGGTGCGTTCCGCCGCGAACGTGGACAAGTCGTGGCTCAACACTGATATCGATTCGCTGCTGAGCAAGCGATTGGACCGGCCAGTCAAGGTCATCAATGACGCCGACGCGGCCGGCCTCGCCGAGGCCCGCTACGGCGCCGGTGAAGGCGTCGAAGGCACTGTCCTTGTCATCACCCTCGGCACGGGCATCGGTTCGGCGTTCATCTTCAACGGACAACTGGTCCCGAACGCGGAACTCGGCCACCTCGAAGTGGACGGTCACGACGCCGAAACGAAGGCATCCGCCGTCGCCCGCGAGCGTGACGGACTGAGCTGGGAAGAATACAGCGTATTGCTGCAGCGGTACCTCTCCCACGTCGAGTTCCTCTTCTCCCCCGAACTCTTCATCATCGGCGGAGGCATTTCGAAGCGTTCGGATGAGTACTTCCCGCACTTGTCCCTCCTGACGCCGATCGTCACGGCGGAGCTGAAGAACGACGCCGGGATCGTGGGCGCTGCGCTCGACATCGCACTCCACGACAAGACCGCCAAGTAACCCCGCAGCGTAACGGGCCGCCGTCGTCGTGATCCCACGTACGACGGCGGCACCCGGCAACGCGGTAAAACGAACCGCGGCGGGTGCGAAAGAAGGCCGGTGGTGGTTGCGGCTTCCCCTCCGCTGCCACCACCGGAGCTAGATGGGGCTCTTTTCCGAGCTCTTGCCGTTGGAGCCGCCCTTGGCCGCGCTGGCAGCCTCGTGGCGAAGGAGCGAGATGGCGGACTCGAAGTCTTCCAAGGACTCAAAGGCCTGGTAGACGCTGGCGAAACGCAGGTACGCGACTTCGTCCAGCTTTTGGAGCGGCCCAAGGATAGCCAACCCGACCTCATGGGCATTGATTTCGGCTGCGCCGGAAGAACGGATGTTTTCTTCCACTTCCTGCGCCAGCATGGCGAGGTCGTCTTCGGTGACCGGCCTGCCTTGGCAGGCCTTGCGGACACCATTGATGATCTTGATCCGGCTGAATGGCTCCCCCACGCCCGAACGCTTGATCACGGACAGGCTGGTGGTCTCCACAGTGGTGAACCGGCGTCCACATTCAGGGCATTGACGCCGCCGGCGGATGGCTGACCCGTCCTCGGCCATCCGGCTGTCAACAACGCGCGAGTCAGGGTTTCGGCAGAACGGACAATACACGCTGGCCTCCCTTGCTCGGTTCCGGCGCTGCCGCTGCGGAACCGGCCGCAGACGCAAAAGTGCCGGAAGTATGACTTCCGGCACCAGTTTACGGCGATTCCAGTCCTAATGCCAAGACTGTAATTACTATATGTAGTGGCAACGACCCAATATGTAGTGGTTCAGGCTCCCCTGAAGCGGATCTTGACGGCGTCACCGTGGCCCGGAAGATCCTCGGCATCAGCGAGGCTCACGATGTGCTTGCTCACCTCTTCAAGGGCATCCTTGCTGTAGTTGATCACCTGGACCGCGCGCAGGAAGGTTGTCACGTTGAGACCCGAAGAGAACGCCGCGGTGCCGCTCGTGGGCAGGACGTGGTTCGAGCCCGCGCAGTAGTCCCCGAGGCTGACCGGGCTGTAGTTCCCCACGAAAATGGCACCCGCGTTGCGTATCCTCGCAGCAACCGCTGCGGCGTCCGCCGTCATGATTTCCAAGTGCTCCGCCGCGTAGGCGTCGCACACCGCCACGCCCTGGTCCACATCGTCCACCAACACGACGCCGGACTGGGGACCGGACAAGGCAGTGGCGACCCGTTCAGCGTGCTTCGTGATTCCCACCTGATCCGCGAGCTCCCGCTGGACGTTGGCGGCGAGTTCCTCGGAATCCGTGATCAAGACAGATGCCGCTTTGGGATCGTGCTCGGCCTGGCTGATCAGGTCGGCGGCCACGAGGGCAGGGTGCGCCGAGGCGTCCGCGAGGATGGCAATTTCAGTGGTGCCCGCTTCGGAGTCGATTCCGACGACGCCCTTCACCAGGCGTTTTGCCGTGGCCACAAAGATGTTCCCAGGCCCAGTCACGACGTCCACGGGCTCGATCGGCAACTCATGGTCGGCGCCGGGGATCCCGTAGGCGAACGAGGCAATGGCCTGTGCGCCACCGATGGCATAGACCTCGTCGATCCCCAGGAGGGCTGCAGCCGCGAGGATCGTGGGGTGGGGCAGGCCGCCGAATTCCTTCTGCGGCGGCGACGCGAGCGCGATCGAGGCCACCCCGGCCGCAAGGGCGGGAACAACATTCATGATCACCGAGGAAGGGTAGACCGCCAGGCCACCCGGGACGTACAGGCCGACACGGCCTACCGGCACCCAGTTCTGGCTGACGACAGCGCCGTCGCCCAATTGCACATCGACGTTCGCGGGCTTTTGGCCTTCGGCGAAGCGCCGCGCACGGCTGATGGACTCCTCGAGGCCTGCACGGACGGCCGGATCCAGGTTTTCCAAGGCGTCGGCAAGGGCAGCGGCCGGCACACGGGGGTGGGACTGTTCCACGCCGTCGAAAGCCAGGGCCAATTCACCCAATGCCGCAAAACCACGGGAGCGGACGGCCGAAATGATGTCCAGAACCTTCTGTTCGGCGTCCGCCATCGTCTGATGCTTGGCCCGCGGCACAGCAGCACGCAATTCGGCCAAGGTGAGCGAGCGCCCGCGCAGGTCGATGCGGCGGAAGTCCACGGAACGGGAAGCAGCGTTGGTGGTGTTCTCGGAAGAAATGGTCACCCGACCATTTTACGGGGCATCCCGCTGTTCCTCCGGCTGCTTGCCCATCAGGCCGAAAAGAGTCAGGAGGAAGGACACCAAGGCCGTCGCGCCAGGCCACAACAGGAGGGCCGCCGTCGCTCGCAACGAAAAGCCGTCGGAACCGTTGGCAGCCGGCCCCCACCATTGCGCTGAAAGCAAGCCCACCTGCCAGGCAACGAGTGCGCCGATGAGGCCACCAAGTACCGCCAGCAAGACGCGCATCCCTTGGCCGGGCTTGCGGATCCTGGCGTCCAGGAGAATAGCCGTGAAGCAGCCGGCAAGGAGGAAGAGTCCGGCCAGGACGAGGTCGCGGGGTAGCCGGCCATCGGAATCGGTTGGATCCGCGAGTGCGTGGTTTCCGGAAACGAGGTTGAGCCCACCAGGGGCCAATACCCACCAAGCAAGTCCCAGACCGACGCCGGATACCGCCGGCACCGCGAGCCACAACCACCATTTACGGTCGCGCCTGTCCGTCGCTGGCGCGGACTCAAGAAGGTCTGGTGTTTGCTTGGTCATGACACAAACATTAACAAACGTTTCTGGACGCTCAATACGCGGCCGCACTGCACGGCAGCGGAATACGCTGAAGGTACGGGCGTTAATACCAGTTGATGGCAACAGGCTATGCAGGAGAACGGTCAAAGTGACGTTGGACAGATCGGCTTTTGAAGCAACGTTCAAGCAAATGTTCCGTCGGCATGCCGCCGGAGTCGCCATCATCACTGCCGACTTGGACGGCAAACCCTTCGGCTTCACAGCGACGTCAGTGGCGTCCTTGTCCGCGGAGCCGCCACGGTTCACCTTCAACATGTCCCGCAGTTCCAGCTCCTGGCCGGCCATAGCCAATTCGAGCTACATCGGATTGCACATGCTCGGGCGCGAGAACCAGGCACTGGCCGACCGCTTTTCCCGCACGCAGGAACGGTTCGAAGGCGACCACTGGGAACCGGGCCCGTTTGACGTGCCGGTCCTGAAGAACGTGGCGGGCTGGCTCATCGGAAAGATCCAGATGCGGCTGTCCTTCGAGAACAACGCGATCGTAGTGGTGGAAGTTGTCGACGGCCTGGTCGGCGACGACGACACTCCCCTGCTCTACCACTCCGGTTCCTACAGCCAACCCGTCCCGCTCGACTATGAGATCTGACCCAGGGAGATCTGACCCGGGCGGGTCACCCGTCCAGGCAGGTGGGCCCCAGAAGCACCTTCAGGTCTCCGAAGAGCGACGGCGTCGGATTCACGCGCAAGTGCACCGGCAACCCCATGACTTCCACTTTCGAATCGCCCTGCAAATGCAGTCTTACCTCTGAGTTGCCCCGGTGGGTGTTCAAGACATCGCGAAGGTCGGTGACAACCGCTTCAGTGGCCTTGTACGTGGGCATCGTGATGACCAGCGGACCGCTCGTGCTTTCGCTGAGGTCCGGAACCGAAAGCTCCATGCAGTTCAAAGTGACCGCGCCGTCGTCGCGCCGCTGCAGGCGGCCCTTGACCACGACAATGAGGTCTTCCGCCAGGACCGAAGCGATCGGGCCATAGACCTGGCCGAAGAACATGACCTCGATCGACGCGCCGAGGTCTTCGATTTCAGCCCGCGCATAAGCGTTGCCGCTTGCTTTCGCGATCCTGCGGCTCAGGGAGGTGATCATGCCCGCAATGGTGACGATGGCGCCGTCGTGCGGTCCGTCTTCACCAAGGATCGAGGTGATGGACTGCTCGGCGTGCTGGCTCAAGAGGCCTTCGAGGCCCTGCAAGGGGTGGTCGGAGACGTAAAGCCCCAGCATGTCCCGCTCAAAGGCGAGCTTGTCCTTCTTTTCCCACTCTGGCAGGTCCGGGATCTCGGTGCTCAAGGAGGCCTGCGGCTCCTGGTCATCGATCCCGGCGAAGAGGTCGAACTGTCCGATCGCTTCATTGCGCTTCAGGGTGATCACGGAGTCGATGGCTTCCTCATGGACCATCGCGAGGGCCCGGCGGTGGTGGCCGAGTGAGTCGAACGCTCCTGCCTTGATGAGGGATTCGATGGTTCGCTTGTTGCAGACCACCGCGGGCACCTTCATGAGGAAGTCCTTGAAGGAACCGTAGGCGCCTTCGCTCTCACGGGCCGCCACCATGGCCTCCACCACGTTGACGCCGACGTTGCGGATGGCGCCCATGCCAAAGCGGATATCGCTTCCCACAGGGGTGAAGTTGAGGCTCGACTCGTTGACGTCCGGCGGAAGCACAGTGATGCCCATGCGCCGGCACTCGTTGAGGTAGATCGCCGACTTGTCCTTGTCATCGCCCACCGAGGTCAACAGAGCCGCCATGTACTCGGGCGCGTAGTGCGCCTTCAAGTACGCCGTCCAATACGAGATCACCCCGTACGCGGCCGAGTGCGCCTTGTTGAAGGCGTAGTCCGAGAACGGGAGCAGGATGTCCCAGAGCGTCTTCACGGCGTCAGCGGAGTAGCCGTTGTCCTGCATGCCTTGGGAGAAGCCGGCAAACTGCTTGTCCAGTTCGGACTTTTTCTTCTTACCCATGGCACGGCGCAGGATGTCGGCTTGGCCGAGCGAATAGCCGGCCAGTTTCTGGGCCACGGCCATAACCTGTTCCTGGTACACGATCAGGCCGAATGTCCCGCCCAGGATGTCTTCCAACGGCTCGGCGAGCTCCGGGTGGATCGGGATGACGTCCTGGATCTTGTTCTTGCGCAGGGCGTAGTCCGTGTGCGCGTTAGCACCCATGGGACCCGGACGGTACAAAGCCAGCACGGCGGAAATGTCTTCGAAGTTGTCGGGCTTCATGAGCTTGAGCAGCGACCGCATGGGTCCGCCGTCGAGCTGGAACACACCCAAGGTGTCGCCGCGGGCCAGGAGTTCATAGGACGCGGCATCGTCCAGGGCGAGGTTCTCGAGGTCGAGGTCCACGCCCCGGTTCATCTTGATGTTTTCCAAGGCGTCCGAAATGATCGTCAGGTTCCTCAGGCCGAGGAAGTCCATCTTGATCAACCCGAGGCCTTCGGACGTCGGGTAGTCGAACTGCGTGATGACCTGGCCGTCCTGGATGCGGCGCATGATCGGAATGACGTCGATGATGGGGTCCGAGGACATAATGACGCCGGCGGCGTGGACGCCCCACTGGCGTTTCAGGCCCTCGATGCCCAGCGCGGTTTCGAACACCTTGGCAGCTTCGGGGTCCGTGCTGATGAGCTGGCGGAAATCCCCGGCTTCGCTGTACCGCTTGGCCTCAGGATTCTGGATGTCCGCGAGCGGAATGTCCTTCGCCATCACCGCCGGCGGAAGTGCCTTGGTGAGCTGTTCGCCCATGCTGAACGGATACCCGAGCACACGCGAAGAGTCCTTGAGTGCTTGCTTGGTCTTGATGGTGCCGTAGGTGACAATCATCGCGACGCGCTCATCGCCGTACTTCCGCGTGACGTAGTCGATCACTTCGGAACGGCGGCGATCGTCGAAGTCGACGTCGAAGTCGGGCATGGACACACGGTCCGGGTTGAGGAACCGCTCGAAAATGAGGCCGTGTTCCAAAGGATCGAGGTCGGTGATACGCATGGCGTACGCCACCATGGATCCCGCACCGGAACCACGGCCCGGGCCTACCCGGATGCCGTTGTTCTTCGCCCAGTTGATGAAGTCGGCAACCACCAGGAAGTAGCCGGGGAATCCCATGGACGTGATGACATCGAGTTCATAGTCGGCCTGCTTGCGGACTTTGTCCGGAACGCCCGTGGGGTACCGGTAGTCGAGGCCCTTCGCCACTTCCTTGACGAGCCACGACGTCTCGTCCTCACCCGGCGGGCAGGGGAACCGGGGCATGTAGTTCGCCCCCGTGTTGAAGGACACTTCGCAGCGTTCCGCGATCGCCAGGGTGTTGTCGCACGCATCAGGATAGTCGCGGAACAACTCCCGCATCTCCTGGGGGGACTTCAAGTAGTAGCCGCTTCCGGAGAAAGCGAAGCGGGATCCGCCGTTATCGTAGGTGGGTTCCAGGAGCGTTGAACCGGACTGGATCGCCAACAAGGCTTCGTGCGCCTTGGCATCGTGCTCGTGGGTGTAGTGGAGGTCGTTGGTGGCTACGAGCGGCAGGTTGAGCTCTTTCGCCAGCCGCAGGAGGTCGCCGGTGACCCGCCGTTCGATGTCCAGGCCGTGGTCCATCAGTTCGCAGTAGTAGTTCCCGGCACCGAAGATGTCGCGGAACTCGGAGGCCGCAGCCAAGGCTTCACGGTACTGGCCGAGGCGGAGCCGGGTCTGCACTTCACCGGAAGGACAACCGGTAGTGGCGATCAGGCCTTCGGAATAGGTGTTCAGCAATTCCCGGTCCAGGCGCGGCCACTTGCCGAACACCGAATCGAGCGAGGCAATGGACGATGCCCGGAACAAGTTGCGCATGCCCACGTTGTTGTAGCTCAACAACGTCATGTGGGTGTATGAGCCACCACCGGAGACGTCGTCCTTGCGCTGGCTCTCGTCGCCCCAACGGACACGTTCCTTGTCCCCACGCGCCGTCCCGGGCGTTACATACGCCTCTACACCGATGATGGGCTTGATGCCCTTGTCGGTGGCCTTCTTCCAGAAATCGAAGGCGCCGAACAGGTACCCGTGGTCCGTGGTGGCCAGGGCGGGCATCCCCAGCCGTTCGGTCTCATCGAACAATTCGGTGAGCCGGGCAGCACCATCCAGCATGGAATATTCGGTGTGGGTGTGGAGATGGACGAACGAGTCATTGCTGGAAGTCACCACGACAGTCTATCGGGAGCCTTCCTGTGCCGCAGGGAGTTGATCAGGCGTTGCCGCTTTCCAGGAGATCCAGCGCGAACTGGAGATCCGCGGGGTACTGGCTGGTAACTTCAATCCAATCCCCCGTGCGTGGGTGGTTGAAGCCAAGGCGGCGAGCATGCAGCCACTGCCTGGTAAGCCCCAGGTTGGCGGCAAGCCGCGGATCCGCCCCGTAAGTCAGGTCGCCGGCGCAGGGATGCCGCAAGGCGGAGAAATGCACCCGGATCTGATGCGTCCTCCCGGTTTCCAGGTGAACCTCCACGAGAGTCGCCTTGCCGTACGCTTCGAGGACCTCGTAGTGCGTCACGGACGGACGTCCGTCCTCGACGACGGCGAAGCGCCAGTCGTGCCCCGGGTGGCGTCCAATAGGTGCGTCGATGGTTCCTTCGAGGGGATCCGGCAGGCCTTGGACCACAGCATGGTAGACCTTGTCCACAGTGCGTTCCTTGAAGGCCCTCTTGAGGACCGTGTACGCATGCTCGCTCTTGGCGACCACCATCACGCCCGAGGTTCCGACGTCGAGCCGATGCACGATTCCGGCACGCTCCGGCGCGCCGGACGTGGAGATCCGGTAGCCGGCACCGGCCAAGCCTCCGACGACGGTGGGCCCCACCCAGCCCGGCGACGGGTGCGCAGCCACGCCAACAGGCTTGTCGATGACGACAAAGTCCTCATCGTCCAACAGGATGTTCAGGCCTTCCACGACTTCCTCCACGACTTCCAAGGGATCCCGGCGTTCGGGAACGGTGACTTCCAGGACGGAACCGGCAACGAGCTTCGCGGATTTTCCGACCACTGCTGCTGACACCATCACATTGCCTTCTGCGATGAGGACGGCAGCGGCCGAACGTGAAATATCCAGGAGTTTGGCCAGTCCTGCGTCCGCCCTGGCTCCGCCAAGATCTTCAGGTACGAGGAAGCGCTCAGGCATCGTCCGGTTCCCCGTCCCGCTTGGCCGGCAAACTCCCGGAAGAATCCGGAGCCGCGGAATCCGGAGCCGCAACGGAATGGTGGCGGGAGCCATCCAGCCCGATGCCCCGCAAGGTCAGGAGGCAAATGATCACGACGCCGGAAACGACGGCGGAGTCGGCAATATTGAAAATCGCGAAATTGGGCAGTTGGATGAAGTCCACCACGTGGCCCATGGCAAAGGACGGTTCCCGGAAAAGCCGGTCCGTAAGGTTTCCGAGGGCCCCGCCCAGCAGCAAGCCCAGGGCAAGTGCCCACCAGGCTGAGCCGAGCCGGCGCAACTGGAACAAGATCACTACGGACACAGCTGCCATGACAATCGTGAAGACCCACGTGACGTTCTCGCCGATCGAAAACGCCGCCCCGGAGTTGCGGATGTAATACCAGTGCAGAAGCGGCGGCAGCACGGGGATCCGCTCGCCCTCGACCATGGTGCTTGTGACCCAAAGTTTGGTCAGTTGGTCAAAGACGTAGGCGAAAACGGCAAAGCCCGCGAAGACCCATAGCAATGCCGGACGCCAAACGTGGGCTTTGATGCGGACTGGCTCTGCAGTGCCGTCTGATTGTTCTTCGCTCATAGTACTTTCATTCGTGGCCGTGGCTTCTGGCGCCTTAACAGGCGAAAGCCGGCGGCCGAGGAATCCCCAGCCACCGGCTTTCAGAATACTTGCTAGACCTCTGCGGCTGCTTCGCCGACCTCGGGGGCCGCAACAGAGCCACGGGCATCCAGGTCACGCAACTGGCCTTCGATGTAAGCCTTCAGGCGCGAGCGGTAGTCGCGCTCAAAGCCGCGAAGCTGCTCTACCTTGCGTTCGAGGACCGAGCGCTGCTGTTCGAGGGCACCAAGGATCTTGCGGGACTTGTCCTGCGCGTCGTTGACAAGGCTCGAGGCTTCGATCTGCGCCTCGGCGATGATCTTTTCCTTCTGCTGCTGGCCATCGGAAACGTGCTTGTCGTGCATCTGCTGGGCCATGGCCAGGAGGCCGGCTGCGGACTCAGCGGAGGGGGATCCGACGCCGGGGGTCGCGGCGGGAGCCGGAGCCTGCGCCTTCTTCTTCTCGGCTTCGGCGGCTGCCTTGGCTTCGGCTTCCGCCTTTGCCTGTGCTTCCTTTTCGGCCTTGGCTGCGGCGGGAACCTTCTCGACAACGGGTGCCGGCGCGGCTACAGCGGGGACAGCGTTTCCACCTTCGGCAAGCTTCTTGCGAAGCTCGTCATTCTCCTGGTTCAGACGCCTCAGCTCGACGACGATCTCGTCGAGAAAGTCGTCGACCTCGTCCTGGTCGTAGCCTTCGCGGAACTTAGTCGGCTGAAAGCGCTTGTTGACAACGTCTTCTGGCGTCAAAGCCATCTGGTCACCTCGTTGGTCTAGTTAGTCAGTAGGCCTTCCGGCCGTTCAAAACTACGGTACCTAAATATCATCTGATTCCCCCAATTCAACACCATCGTGTTGGCTTGGAGGATTTGCGCCGCGCAACCGGGTCCCGGCCGCGCCCGCAAAGCCTTCCGGGAGGCCTACGCCAGCGAATAGACAAATCCCATGGCAATGCTGACGATGATGAACACAATCAGGAATGCCAGGTCCAGCGACATACCCCCAAGTTGCAATGGCGGAATGAGCCGGCGAATGCGTTTCAAGGGCGGGTCCGTGACGGAGTAAACCACGTGGGCCGCCACCAAGGCGGCACCGCGCGGCCGCCACTGGCGCGCAAACATCTGCACCAGGTCGTAAACGAGCCTGATGACGAGGGAAACCAGGAAAAGCAGCAGTGCGATGTAGAGAAGGCCGAAAACAATGCCCACGGTTTAGCTCAGATCTCCTAGTTCGCCATGTTCGGTCGGTCCCTCTATTGCAACACAGATGCCAGGCAGATCGCTCTGCCTGGCATCTTTGGTAACTGGACTAGCTCTGGTTGAAGAACGACGCTTGGGACTCAGCGGTCTTTTTTTCGTCACCTAGGACCTCAACGTATGACGGCGACAGCAGGAAGACTTTGTTGGTGACGCGTTCGATGCTGCCGTGCAGGCCGAACACCAAACCAGCAGAGAAATCGACGAGGCGCTTCGCGTCCGCCTCTCCCATGTCAGTGACGTTCATGATCACGGGGATGCCGTCCCTGAAGCTTTCGCCGATGATCTTGGCGTCGTTGTAGGAACGCGGGTGGACTGTGGTGATCTGCTTCAGGCCTGAAGCTTCTTCACGGCTCGATGCCGCACGCTTGATAGGTGTCACGGGTGCGCGGTATTCCTCTTCGGCGACTGGGGGGACTTCACGAACTACTTCACGTACAGGTGCGGGGGCGCGTCGCTCTTCGCGATCATTCTCTGCAGGCCGTTCCTCTTCAACTTGCTGCACGTGCTGTTCAGACTCGTAGTGATCTTCGCCATCGGCGAGCCCAAGATAAACCATTGTCTTGCGCAGTGCGCCAGCCATGCTGGACTCCTATCGTGTCTGCAGTGGGCGGGCCGCCCGTGACTTGGCATAGCAGAAAACCCCGGCCCGTCGCTTCGAATACTTTGACGCTACCCCACGGGCGGACGCGATCCGAGAATATCCGAGCCAATTCGCAGGTGTGTCGCACCAAATCGGACAGCAGCCTCAAGGTCCTGGCTCATCCCCGCCGAGATGGCCCCGGCGCCCGGATGCGATCGCCGCAATTCTTCGGAAATCGCGGCAAGCCTCTCGAAAGCGGCTTCCGGCGGCACTCCAAGTGGCGCGACAGCCATGAGGCCCGCCAACCGCAGGCCCGCTGCGTCCGCGATCGAATCGGCGAGAAGCCCGACGTCGGCCGGTGCCGCACCGCCGCGGTGCTCGCCGCCGTCGTCCTGGAGACTTACCTGGATGAAGCATTCAAGGTCCGGACGGCCGGTCTCGGACTGCTGGCGCTCGATCGCCTTCGCGAGGGCTGTCACGAGTTGGACGCGGTCAACAGACTGCACGGAATGCGCGTACTTCACCACGGACTTCGCTTTGTTGCTTTGCAATTGGCCGATGAAGTGCCAGCGCAGGTCGAGGTTCGAGAGCTCAGCCGCCTTCGCTCCGGCCTCCTGGTCCCGGTTTTCACCCAGATCAATGACGCCGAGGGAGGCCAGCCGGACCACGTCCGCGGCCGGGTGAAACTTGCTGACGACAATGAGCCGCGGTTCTTCCCCGCGTCCCGCTTCCCGGGTTGCCTCGGTGATCCTCCGGTGGACCGTGGCCAGCCGGTCCCGAAGTTCGGCAGTCCTCGGATCGGTGTCGACGGCGTCCACGCCGGGCATTGGCTCAGTCATGGGTCCACACCAAGCCCGCGAAGCGACCGGTGCGGGCCTCGCGCCTGTAGGAAAAGAGCCCGGTGGTTTCACGGGTGCAATCCCCCGAATACTCGACTGTGACGCCGAGGGACTCCAATTGGGCACGGACGCCCGCAGGCAGGTCGAGTGCCGGTGTCCCCCAGGACGTGGTGGCCCAAGCCTCCGGAACTACCGCCGCAACGTCTTCGCGCATTTGCTCCGGAACTTCGTAGCAGTTACCGCAAATGGAAGGGCCAAGCCAGGCGCTGATCCCGGCGGCACCCCGGTTTCGCATCTCCGTGACGGCGGCGGATACGACGTCGGCGGCCACTCCGGGCCTGCCGGCGTGGACCACCGCGAGAACAGGAGGCGTTGTGGCGCTATCCGAACCTTCGGCGCCTGCCGGCAGGTCACCGACCAGGACGACAGGGACGCAGTCGGCCACCATGACCGCAAGCGGCTGGCCGGTCGACACCATGGCGTCCGCTATGGGAGCGCTGTCCGCCACTCCCCCGGCCGGAATGAACTCCACGGCATTGCCGTGAACCTGGTTCATGTATTGGAAATGCCGTTGGCCAAGTCCGGCCGCTTCCTCCAGCCGGACCCGACGCACCGCGACGTCGTCAGGATTGTCCGATACGTGCAGTGCGAGGTTTCCCGCATCAGCATCCGAGAAGGCGACCGAGACGCCCGGTCGCACTTCTTTTCGCCACCAAAACACTGCTTACTGACTCTCCTGGACTACCCAATACCGAATGCTTGCTTCAAGAGGATCCGTTACTTCAGGAAGTCCGGCACGTCGAGGTCGTCGGTACGGCTACCGGACAGGTCCGGTTCGACGACGGCCGGAAGGTCGACGTCGAACCCTGAGTCGGCGGGCAACGCGGAAGGACGCTGCTGGCCCCAATTGCTCAGGCCTGAAGCACCCACGCCGGCGCCCACGTGCTGCGGAGCCGGGTACGCGGGAGCCGCTGCCTGGGCGGCAGGACGCTCGGGAGCCGGAGCCGCCTGGTGCTGGCCCTGCTGGGAGGACGACTGGTTCATGGACGGCGATGTTGCCTTGACGTCGTCGAATCCGGCGGCGATGACCGTCACGCGGGCTTCGTCGCCGAGGGCGTCGTCAATGACCGCACCGAAGATGATGTTGGCTTCGGGGTGGGCCACTTCCTGAACGAGCCGCGCGGCTTCGTTGATTTCGAACAGGCCCAGGTCCGAGCCGCCCTGGATGGACAACAGCACGCCGTGGGCGCCGTCGATGGACGCTTCCAGCAAGGGCGATGCAATGGCGAGCTCCGCCGCCTTGACCGCACGGTCTTCGCCACGGGCCGAGCCGATGCCCATGAGCGCCGAACCGGCACCCTGCATGACGGACTTGACGTCGGCGAAGTCGAGGTTGATGAGGCCGGGGGTGGTAATGAGGTCCGTGATGCCTTGGACACCCGAAAGCAGGACCTGGTCAGCGGAACGGAAAGCGTCCAGGACGGAGACGTTGCGGTCGCTGATGGACAGGAGCCGGTCATTGGGGATGACGATGAGGGTGTCGACTTCGTCGCGGAGGGCGTCGATTCCTGCCTCTGCGGAGCCGGCACGGCGGCGGCCTTCAAAGGTGAAGGGCCGGGTGACCACACCGATCGTCAACGCGCCGAGCGAACGGGCGATACGGGCCACGACGGGGGCACCGCCGGTACCGGTTCCGCCACCTTCGCCCGCCGTGACGAATACCATGTCCGCCCCGCGAAGGACTTCCTCGATTTCGTCTGCGTGGTCTTCGGCGGCCTGGCGTCCGACGTCGGGGTTGGCGCCGGCACCTAGACCACGGGTAAGCTCGCGTCCGACGTCGAGCTTGACGTCCGCGTCACTCATGAGCAGCGCCTGGGCATCGGTATTGATGGCGATGAACTCGACGCCGCGAAGGCCGACCTCAATCATTCGGTTAACTGCATTCACGCCACCGCCGCCGATGCCGACGACCTTGATGACGGCCAAGTAATTCTGCGGTGCTGCCACGTTTCGTGCCCCTTGCTTTGTCCTATTTCGAAACAGATCGAGTCCAACTTGAATTCTTGGACCTTAACCCTCTAGTTGAAGGTTATAGTTATGTCAAGTAACTCTTATGCGACGGTATGGGCTATGAATCCTACATTCAATGACCGCTCCCGCGTGTCGTCCAAAGTACCCAAAATAGCCCTTCACGCCTTGATTGCTACTTTGTGAACGGGTGCCGCGGCACACTGACATCGTAGACGTTCACGGGAACTTTCGGATTCACGGGAGCCTTGATCAACGCTTCCAAGACGCGCGCTTTCAGCTCCTTTTCGTCCGCGTTACCCCACACTACGGTCTTCCCGTCGTTCAGCTTGAGTTGGACCGCGTCAGGTGACGTCGCCGAAGCGCTGGCCATCTTGGCCAAGACGTCGGATGGCAGCGTCGCCAGCACGGCGGTGATCGCCTTGAAGAGATCCGGGTTGGTGCCTTGGCCATCGATGATAGGCAAGGGCACCGAAGAAGAATCAGGGGTCGAACCGAGCTGCACGCCATCGACGTCGACCAGCATGTACGCGTCGCCGTTCTTCACGAGCGCCACCGGCACGCGTTCGACCACATGGACCAAAAGTTCCGACGGCGGACGGGCCTCGGTGGTCACTGAACGCACCTGGACCAGCGGTCTGAGCAGGGTGGTGATCTCAGCGTCGTTGATTTGCGGCAATGGTTTGCCCTTGATCGGTGCCAAGGCTTGCTGCACGGCGGCCGGCTGGAGCATCTTGACGCCGTCCACGGTCACCGTGCGCACGGCAAACACCGGAGAGTAGATCGTTGCCACAATGATCCCCGCGACCAGGACCACAACGATCGCGAGTACGGTCAGTACCGTGCGGCGCCGCTTGCGTCCCTTCGGCTCGGGAAAAGCGAGGACGTTGCTGTCCTTCGGACCAGCCTCTTTGGGCGGTTCGACGACGGGTTCGTCAACGCTTCGTTCGGCACTGACGACGCCGGGGCGCGCTCCGGCCTTCGGCTTGAAAGTGGGCTTCCGGGTTTCAGCCACCCAACAACTCCACGATTCGGGGCCCGTAGGCCGTGACATCGCCGGCGCCGACCGTCAGCACGACGTCGCCGTCGCCGGCCGCAGCGAGGACGGCGTCCAGGGCCTCCTGCCCGCCGGCCACGAGCCTGCCGGTCCTGAGGCGTTCCGTGATCAGCGTGCTTGTTACCCCGGGAATCGGGTCCTCGCGCGCGGGGTAGATGTCCAGGACCAGCGCGGTATCGGCTTCACTGAGCGCTTCCGCGAACTCCTGGGCGAACTCCCGCGTCCGCGAGAACAGATGGGGCTGGAAGAGCACATGCACCTTGGAGTCGCCCGCCACCGAACGTGCGGCGGACAATGCGGCCCGGACCTCGGTGGGGTGGTGTGCGTAGTCGTCGTAGACACGCACTCCCCTCCCCTGTCCTTTAAACTCGAACCGGCGGGAGGCACCCGTGAACTTGCCCAAGGCGGCCACCGCCGCTTCGGGAGCCACTCCGAGTTCGACGGCGACCCCGACGGCGGCGGCTGCGTTGAGGGCGTTGTGCCGGCCGGGGACCTGGAGTTCCAGGCGGTGCCGTTCTCCGGCGACGCTTAGCCAGACGGCTCCCGGGCCGTCGTCGTGAAGGTGGATGTCGGCGTCGTCCGCGGTCCCGTATGTCAGCACGCGGGTGCTGCCCGCCGCGCGCGTCCGCTCGGCGAGGGCCCGTGCGCCGTCGTCGTCCGCGCATGCGAACAACGCGCCGTCGGTTGGCAGGAGCGCGGCGAATTTGTCGAAGGAGGCGAACACCGCTTCCGCCGTCCCGTAATAGTCCAGGTGGTCGGCTTCAACGTTCGTGACGACGGCGAGCAGCGGCCGGTAATTGAGGAATGAACCGTCCGACTCGTCCGCCTCGGCCACAAAGATGTCCGAGGTGCCGTTGGCGGCGTTGACTCCGAGGGAGGGAACGTTGGCACCGATCGCGAAGGACGGATCCAGGCCCGCTTCCTTCAGCAAGACCGCGATCATTGACGTCGTGGTGGATTTCCCATGCGTCCCGGCTACGGTTACCACCCGGTCCTGGCCCATTGTCGTGGCCAAGGCCTCGGAACGGTGCAGGACCGGAAGGCCGGCCGCCCGGGCCGCTTCGAGTTCCGGGTTGTCGGCGCGGATGGCCGAACCCGCGACGACAGTCTGAGCGTCGCCCACGTTCGACGCGGCATATCCGACGGCGATCCGCGCGCCTGCGGACTCAAGGTCCCGCATGACGGGCAAGTCCTTGGCGTCCGAACCGCTCACCGTCACGCCACGGGCCACCATGATACGGGCGACAGCCGACATCCCCACTCCGCCGATGCCGATGAAGTGCACCCGGCCGAGCGATTCGAGGTCAACAACGGGTTGGGTCATTCGGACACCGCTTCCAAGACAAGATCAGCCATCCGCTGATCGGCATTTCTCACACCAAGCCGGCGTGCTTTGTCGGCCATATCCGCGAGGCGGGCCTGGTCCGTGAGCAGGGGGATCAGTTCGGATTGCATCCATTCGGCGCTCAACGCGGCGTCGTCAACAAGGAGGGCCGCGCCCGCGTTGACCAACGCCGAAGCGTTCTTGGCCTGTTCCCCGTTGCCGATGGGCAGGGGGACAAAAACCGCCGGGAGTCCGACGGCGGCGACCTCGCTGACGGTCGCTGCCCCCGAGCGGGCGAGGAGCACGTCCGCGGCGGCATACACGTTTTCCATGCCGTCGACGTATTCCACTTGGCGGTAGCCGTCGGCGGCAAGCGGAGCTCCGTCGTCGTTCTTCACTGCCTTGCCACGGCCGGTGATGTGCAAGGTCTGGATCCCGGCGTCCGCCAAGGCGGTGACGGCACCTGCAATGGTGCGGTTGATGCTTTGGGCACCGGACGAACCGCCGGTAACAATGAGCGCCGGACGATCGGCATCCAGCCCGAGCAATTGCTTGGCAGGTCCGCGGCCGGCCTCCCTGTCTAGGGCGGCGATGGCAGTGCGCATGGGCATGCCGACATGCCGGGCGTGGCGCAACGGCGTGTCCGGAAAAGCGACTGCGACATGCTTGGTGAACATGGCACCCACGCGGTTCGCCAGGCCGGGATGGGTGTTCGCCTCGTGGATGACGATCGGAATCTTCCTCCGCCAAGCCGCGAGGTACATGGGAGTACAGACATACCCGCCGACGCCCAGCAGGACATCCGCTTTGGCGTCATCGAGGATACGGCCGGCTTGCTTCACGGCATTCGCGAGCCTGCCCGGCAGCTTCACCAGGTCCAAGGAAGGCTTCCGTGGAAAAGGGACCCGGTCGATAGTCGCAAGGTCGTAGCCCGCAGCCGGTACGAGGCGGGTTTCCATTCCGTTGGGGGTGCCGACAGCAAGGATCGCGGCGTCGGGCCGTAATGCCTTGATGGCATCGGCGATGGCCAGCAAAGGGCTGATGTGTCCGGCGGTCCCGCCCCCGGCGAGGACCACGGACAAAGGCTTGGGCTGGGAATTCATGGGGTGCTATGTACGCTTTCGTGCAAATATCGCAGGCCACCTGCGCGGTTTGGAAGATTTGGCGGGAACCATCTGGGCGCGGGCCAAGGACAAGACTACGCCCACGCCGCATAAGGACATCACCAGCGCCGAACCGCCATACGATATGAACGGCAGCGGAACGCCGATCACCGGAAGCAGGCCGGCAACCATGGCCATGTTGATCGCAGCCTGGCCGAGCATCCACGCCATGATCGAGCCGCCGAGCACGCGGGCGAACAGGTCTTCCTGCTGGCTCACAATGCGGTAGATGGCAACGGCGAGCAAGGCGAAAAGCACGAGGACCACCAGGGTACCCACGAGGCCGAGTTCTTCGCCGATCACGGCGAAGATGAAGTCGTTATGGGCTTCCGGAATCCATTGGTACTTCTGGCGGCTCTGGCCGAGCCCGACGCCCAGCCATCCGCCGGATGCGAGGGCGCTCATCCCTTGTTCGCTCTGGAAGCCGATGTCCGATGCGCCGGTACAGCCTTGCCCCATCCAGGCAGTGATGCGGCACATCCGGTTTCCACTCGTGAGAGCCAGCACCAAGGCGGCAGCGGCGGCCACTCCCCCGGCACTGGCGAAGAGCTTGAGGTTGACGCCGCCGAAAAACAATCCGGCTGCCATGATGAGCATGACAACCAGCGAGGTACCGAGGTCGTGCCCCAGGACGATCAGCGTGATGATGACGGCCGCGACCGGGACGATCGGCACCAAGGCATGCATCCACTTGTCGAGGAGCTTCGCCTTGACGGACAGCACGGTGGCCATCCACAGCACGAGCGCGAACTTGGCGTACTCCGAAGGCTGGAAAGTGAAGCCGCCCACCTCGATCCAGTTCTGGTTGCCCAGGACCCTCTTGCCGATCACAAGGACGAGAAGCAGCAAAGCAACGGCAAGTATGACTGCAGGCCATGCGAACCTTTTCAGCCACACGACGTTGATCCTGGAAAGGACCAGCATCATGACAATGCCCAAGCCCGCGAACATGCCTTGCTTGGCGGCGAGCGAATACGGGGACTCCCCGGCCGCGATCGATTCGACGCTCGACGCGGAGAGGACCATGATGATCCCGATGGCCGTGAGCGCGAGGGACGCGCCAAGGACGAGGTAATACGTCGAGTTGCTCCGCGACTTGCCCGATCCCTCGAGGGTCGACCAGAAACCGGAAACACCGCTGCGAAGGCGGGAAATCAACTTCCTGGGTTGAGCATTGCCGGCCGCGCGTCCAACAGTTGCTGCGTCCCCGGACCGGGACTTCCCGGGACCGGTACGCGTGGGCGTGCTGACCATTGTTACTCCTCGGTGGTCTGTGCCTGGCCTTCCACAAGATCGCGCACTGCCCGGATGAAAGCATCGCCACGGTGAGCGTAGGAAGTGAACTGGTCCATGGAGGCAGCCGCCGGGGCCATCAGCACGGTATCGCCGGACTCGGCGAGCCTTGCTGCCGACTGGACAGCGTGTGCCATCACAGTGTCGCCGAAAATCGGTGACTGTTCCGCGGCGGCACCGGCTGCTTCGGCGGACTCCACCCTCTCAGTGTCGCCCTTCGCTTGCCCGATTACGGGCACATCCGCTGCGTGTCGCTTGAGGGAGGCTTCCAGGTCCGAAGTGTCCGAGCCGATCAGGACCACGGCCTTGAGCCGGTTGGCGTTGTTTTTGACGATTTCGTCATAGTTGACGCCCTTGGACAGTCCACCGGCGATCCAAATGACACTCTCGAACGCCGACAACGCGGCCGCGGCAGCATGCGGATTGGTGGCTTTGGAGTCGTTGATCCAGAGCACGCCGTCCTGCTTGGCCACGGCTTGGATCCGGTGATCTCCCGGGAGGTAGTTCCTGAGCCCTTCGCGCACTGCCGTACTGTCCAGTCCGTAGGCCCGTACGAGCGCCGCAGCAGCGAGTGCGTTCGCCACCATGTGGCGCGGAGCATCCGCGCCGAGGTCCGTCAACGAGGCAAGCTCCTCCGCGGACGTCCGGCGTTCCTCGATGAACGCGCGGTCCACGAGAAGTCCCTCGACGACGCCGAGCATGCTGACAGCGGGAGTCACAGTGGTGAAACCAACGGCACGGCAGCCCTCGACGACGTCGGCGTTTTCCACCATCCGTTCAGTCTCGATCTGC
Source organism: Arthrobacter terricola (assembly GCF_004354015.1). Taxonomy (GTDB): domain Bacteria; phylum Actinomycetota; class Actinomycetes; order Actinomycetales; family Micrococcaceae; genus Arthrobacter; species Arthrobacter terricola. The sequence goes on along the minus strand of NZ_SMRU01000030.1, from coordinate 36,414 downwards.
TCGGCGTTGTAGATGCACGCTTTTTGCGTGTTTTCGTAGATCTTTGCCTTGTCCGCCAGGTAGGACTGGTACGAGCCGTGCCAGTCGACGTGGTCTTCGGCGACGTTCAGGCACACGCTCGCCACCGGGGACAAGGATTCGCTCCAGTGCAGCTGGAAGCTGGAGAGCTCCACCGCGAACGCGTCATACTCCACCGGATCGCGGAGGGCGTCCAGGATGGGCGTGCCGACATTGCCGACGGCGATCGCCTTCAGTCCGGCTGCTTGGAGCATTGCTTCGGTCATGCCGACCGTGGTGGTCTTGCCGTTGGTCCCGGTGATCGTGAGCCAGTCAGCCGTCTTGCGGCCCTTGCGCTCCCGCACCCGCCAGGCGAGTTCGACGTCGCCCCATACCGGAACGTGGGCACGCTTCGCAGCTGCCAAAAGGGATTGGTCCGGGCGCCATCCGGGCGATGTCACCACCAGTTCGGCTTTCTCGTCGTCAACGAGGGGAAGAGCCTTGACTGCATCTTCACCAAGGAGGACGTCGGCCGCGCCGACGATCTTCAAGGTGTCGGCTTGGGCGAGCGCTTTAGGGCTTGTCGCGGCATCGACGACCACCACGCGGGCACCCAGTTCGATCAGGGTGTCGGCGGCGGCGAATCCGGAGACCCCGATGCCGGTGACCACCACGCGGAGGCCTTTCCAGTCGGAGTCCCAACTGACGAGGTCCTTAAGCCGGTCATTCGACGAAGGCTTGGTTTGCGGATTTTCACTCATAGCAGCACCACCCATTCAGCATAGAAAATACCGAGGCCCGCGGCTACGAACAGTCCGCAGAGAATCCAGAACCGGACAACCACCGTGATCTCCTGCCAGCCCTTGAGCTCGAAGTGATGCTGCAGTGGTGCCATTTTGAAGACGCGCTTGCCCTTGCTGATCTTGAAATAGCCCACTTGGATAATCACCGAGAGCGTGATGAGGACGAACAGTCCTCCCACGATGCCCAGCAACAGCTCGGTCCGGGACAGGATGGCGAAGCCGGCCACAGCTCCGCCGATCGCGAGGGAACCGGTGTCCCCCATGAAGATCTTCGCCGGCGAGGTATTCCACCAAAGGAAGCCCACGAGTGCGGCGCTGCAGATCGCTGCGAGGAGTGCCAGGTCAAGCGGATCGCGCACGGTGTAACAGCCGCTTCCGGCCTCGCGCGGAGAACCGCAAGCTTGGTTGTTCTGCCAGATTCCCATCAGAGTGTACGCGCCGAAGACCATGATGGATGCGCCGGCCGCCAAGCCATCCAGGCCGTCCGTCAGGTTCACCCCGTTCGTCGCAGCAGTGACAATCAAGTTGGACCAGATGACGAAGAGGATCGCGCCAAGGACGGTGCCGCCGAAGGCCAGGTTCAACCAAGGGATATCCCGGACCAGGGAAATATGCGTGGAGGCGGGCGTAATGCCGCTCGGGTCCGGGAAGTTAAGTACCAGGATGGCAAAGGCGATGCCGACGAAGGCCTGCAGGATCAACTTCGCCTTGGCATTGAGCCCAAGGCTGCGCTGCTTCGAAATCTTGATGAAGTCATCCAGGAAGCCCACGAATCCCATCCCCACCATGAGGAACAGCAGGAGGAGTCCCGAAGCGGACGGCCCGGGCGACCTGGGGTTCATCATCCACATGATCAGGTGGGTCACGCCGTAGCTGATCAGCACGGCCGCGACCACCACGGTTCCGCCCATCGTGGGAGTTCCACGCTTGGTGTGGTGGGAGGTGGGGCCGTCGTCCCGGATGAACTGGCCATAGCCCTTGGTGACAAGGAAACGGATGAAGAGCGGGGTGCCTATCAACGCCACCAAAAGGGCAACGCCGGCGCCGACCAACAGTGCAATCACAGCAGCTCGTTCCCTTCATTGGCGGCAGGTCCAGCCGCGGTGGTCGCACTTGTCCCGGCTTGTGGGGGTAATGCTATCCGATCGCCCAAATGGCGAAGTCCGATCCCGTTCGATGATTTGAACAGGACAAGGTCGCCGGGCTGGAGCTCGGCCTGAAGCAGTTCGTACGCTTCGTCAGCCGTCTCGGTGAAGCTGCATTCGTTGCCCCAGGAGCCTTCCTGGATCGCCGAAATATAGAGCGCCCGGGCTTCGCGTCCTACGACGACCAGCCGGGAAATGTTGAGCCGGACCACCTGGGTTCCTACGGCGGTGTGTTCGCGGATCGAATCCTCGCCAAGTTCCAGCATCGCTCCCAGGACTGCCCACGTGCGGCGACCGTGGCCGAGGTCGGCAAGCGTCCGGAGTGCCGCGCGCATCGATTCGGGGTTTGCGTTGTAGGCGTCATTGATTATGGTGACGCCGTCCGCACGTTCCGTGCGTTCCATGCGCCAGCGGCTGGCGGGCGACTGCTCGCTGAGGGAAGCGGCGATGTCGGACCCGGAAATACCTGCCGCGAACGCCGACGCCGCGGCGGCCAACAGGTTGGTGACGTGGTGTGCGCCGATGAGCTTGCTGCGCACCGGGTGGGAGGGACCGCCGTCGGGAAGGACGAGGTCGAACTCCGGGTGGCCGCTTTCGCTGATATCGGCGTTCCTCGCCTCGACCGCAGCGCCGGCGGCACCGGTCGCCGTCGTGCCCAGGACCTTTGCACGGGTACGCGTGATCATGGCCGCTACACGGGCGTCGTCCAGGTTGATGACGGCGGTGCCGTCCTCACCGAGCGCTTCGACGAGCTCGCCCTTCGCCTTGGCGATGTTCTCCACACCACCGAATTCGCCGGCGTGCGCGGTGCCCACGCCAAGGACCGCACCGATATCCGGCTTGACCATGTCGGCGAGGTACTGAATGTGGCCGATGCCAGTCGCGCCCATTTCGATCACGAGGAAGCGGGTGCCGGAGTCCGCGCCGAAGACAGTCAACGGCACACCGATTTCGCCGTTGTAGGAACCCTGCGGCGCCACTGTGGCTCCCGCTCGGGAGAGAATCCCCGCGAGCAAGTCCTTGGTGGTGGTCTTTCCTGCCGAACCGGTGATTCCGATAACGGTGAACTGCTCGCCGCGGGCTGCGCGGACGGCCCGGATCCGCCGGACGGACTCGGCGGCCAGCGCACCCATGGCGAGCACGGCGTCGTCAACCACGACGGCGGGATACGGCACTCCGTCGTCGTCCAGGACCTCGCGCTCGGTGAGCGCCAAGACGGCGCCGCGCGCGAATGCCGCGCCAACGTAGGCATGGCCGTCGGCGTTTTCCCCCGGTTTGGCCACATACATCGATCCGGCAACCACCTCGCGGGAATCGGTGACCACGGATGCCGGAACGATGCCCGGGTCCGCCGCCAGTCGGCCCTTGGTGATATCGGCGATTTCCGCCGCTGTTAGTGCAATCATCTCGGTCTAGGACTCTATCCGCTCGTTCGTGGAAACCTTGAATCCCCTGGCTGTCAAGGCCGCACGAAGCTCCACCCGGTCGTCGAGGGCAAGGTTGACGCCCTTGACTTCCTGCCACACCTCGTGGCCGCGGCCCGCGACCAGGATGGTGTCCTTCTCGGTAGCGAGCTCCACGGCACGCCGGATGGCGATATCCCGCGGGTATGCCTCAAGGATCTGGCACCCGAGGTGCTCGCTCTCCTGGGCAGCCCGGGCTCCGGCAAGGACCTCCGCGCGGATGGTCGCCGCGTCTTCGTCGTGCGGATCGTCGTCACTGACGATAACGACGTCGGCAAGCCGTGCCGCTATGCCCCCCATGGTTGGCCGTTTGCCTTGGTCCCGCTGGCCGGTGGCACCGAAAACAACGATGACACGCGAATCCGGCTCCGTCGAGCGTACTGCTTCGAGCGCCCTCGCGAGGGCGTCCGGGTTGTGCGCGAAATCAACAACAGACGCCGGCGCGTCCGAAATCAGCTGCATCCGCCCGGGAACGGAAACCGTGAATGGATCGTGGGCGTCGAGGGCAACCTGCAGCGTTTGGACGTCGACGCCGGAGGCAAGCACCATGGTGGTCGCAAGGGCTGCGTTGGCGACGTTGAATTCGCCGGGCAGGCCGGTGTGGACGCGCAGGACGGTGCGATCGCTGTGCCGCAACTCGAAGTCCGTTCCAAGCCCGCGCGGAGCGGTCGCCGCGACAATCCAGTCGGCTTCCGTGCCGGGCGCAACCGCCAAGGTGGTCACCGGAATCCCGGCCTCCGCGGCGAGCCGTCGTCCCCACTCGTCGTCGACAGTTACGACGGCGGAACGCGCCCGCGCGCTCGTGAAGAGTTCCGCTTTGGTCCTGAAGTATTCCTCCATGCTTCCGTGAAGGTCCAGGTGGTCCTGCGTGAGGTTGGTGAAACCTGCGACGTCGAAGGTCACCGCGTCCACGCGATGGAAGGAAAGCGCGTGAGATGAGACTTCCATTGAAGCCGCGTCCAGGCCGCGTTCCCTCATGAGCGCGAGCAACGCGTGGACGTCCGTGGACTCCGGGGTGGTCAGGAGGCTCGGGATGGGTGCTCCACCAGCCAGAACCTCAATCGTCCCGATCAGGCCGGGCGTCTTGCCGAGCGAACGGAGGAGCGAGTTGATGAAGTAGGTCGTGGTCGTCTTGCCGTTTGTTCCCGTGACACCGAAAAGCGTTGGAGACGGTCCATCCTCCGGCTGGCTGCGGTAGACGAGGGCAGCGACGGGCCCGACGGCGGCACGCGGGTCGTTCACGACGAGCACCGGAACAGCAAGCGAGTCGCTGAGCGCCAACTGGCGGGCGCCGTGCTCGTCGCTCAGGATTGCAACGGCCCCCGCGTCGACGGCCTGCTGGACAAAGTCGATTCCGTGCCGGGCAGCGCCGGGCAACGCTAGATAGAGGTCTCCCGGTTCAACCGTGCGCGAGTTGAGGGAGACGCCAGTTACCGAGGTGTTGTCGCCTGAGTCTGCCGGCAGGGCGATGCCCAGGCTTGCGGCAATGGCCGCCAGCGGAACCGATGCGACCGTTGCAGGGCGGAACGCCGGTTTGTCCGCGGCCGGCGGATTCCCAGCGGGGATCGATGCGTCGTCATGCTGCTCTGACAAGGGGTCTCCGTTGGTGCTCGTAAAACTGGCCGCGCAGGAACTATCGCTCCTGGTAGCGGCGCATTGGATCGTGGTGTGGCCGGACAGATGCCCAACAAGCTTACTTGGCGAATCGAACTTACTTGGCGTACTGCGGGAACCTCACCGGGGTTCCCGTGGATGGCGGCACGTTGTAGGTACGCAGGACCTGGCCCATGACAGACCGGAAAATCGGGCCCTGCGTAATGCCGTAGATGCTGCCCTTCGGCCGCTGCACGACAACTTCAACGATGAACCGGGGATCGTCCATGGGGGCCATTCCAATGATGGACGCGGTGTAACCGTCGAAGCCGGGCAGCCCGTCTTCACGGGGTGCCTGGGACGTGCCGGTTTTGGCACCCACCCGGTAGCCATCGATTGCGGCGTCCTTCACTTCGCCTTCAGTGACGTCGCTCTCAAGAATGTCCCGGACCTGTTGCGCGGTCTCCTTGGTGACAACCTGCCGGGAATCCTGGGCCGGCACTTTCTGCTCGACTCCGTCGGCACCGATGTAGCCGTCAATGAGCCGGGGCTGGAGCATCACGCCGCCGTTGGCTACGCTCTGGTAGGCCCGGACGGTTTGAAGGGTGGACTGTGAGACGCCCTGGCCGAACAGCACGGTGTATTGCTGGCGGTCGTCCCATTGGTCCGGCGTGGCCAGGATGCCGGTCGTTTCGGCCGGCAGACCGATGTCCGGAGCCTGGCCGATGCCGAACCGCGTGAGGTAGTCATAGCGCTGCTGCTTGGTCAAACGGCTGCCGACCATCACCGTGCCGGTGTTCATGGAATAGCCAAGGATGCCGGCAAGGGTCCGCTGCTCGGTTCCGTGGTCGAATGCGTCAGTGAAGGTTTGGCCATCGATAGTGACCGCGGGGGGAATCGTGACGGTGTCCAACGGACTGGACTTGCCTTCATTGATCGCAGCCGACGCGGTAATCATCTTCTCCACCGAACCGGGCTCGTAAGCCGCAGTCACCGATCGCACGCCGCGGTCCGCGGCTGGCACTTTGCCGGGGTCGTTGGGGTCTGGGGCGTTCGTGTCCGCCATGGCGATGATGTTCCCCGTCTTGACGTCCTCGACGACGATCGATCCCCATTCGGCGTTGAGCTGGTTGACCTGGGTCTGGACGGCCTGCTGTGCGAAGTACTGGATGTCCGTGTTGAGCGTCAGCTTGACGTCTTTGCCGTTGACCGCGGGGGTCAGCAGGTCGGTTGCCACCGGGATGCGGAGACCGTCGGCGCCAATCTCGAACACACGTTTTCCGTCGGTGCCCTTCAGCTGGTCATCCTGGGTCTGCTCAAGCCCGGCCTGACCGGTGGTGCCGTCCTTAAGGAAGCCGATCACTCCCCCGGCTACGCTCCCATTGGGGTAAACCCGCTTGCTGGTACCTTCGGACACGACGCCCGGAATGTGGAGCTGCGCCACTTGGTCTTCGACCTCGGGTTTCACTTCCTTGGCGACGATGTTGTACTTCTTGTCGCCGGTGACGGCCTGGGTGACTTGGTTCACGTCCATGCCCAGGACGTTCGCGAGTTCCGATATTCCTTGCGAGCGGGAAATCTTGTCGATGCCCTGGGTTTTGGCGTCATACCGCGAGAAATCCGAAGTGTTGGTATTGACGGTCTGGTCCACCACGATGTTGTAGCGGATCACACTGCTCGCAAGGACAGTGCCGTTCGCGTCGAGGATCTTGCCTCGCTCCGCCGGCAGGATGGTGGTGGTCAGGCGGTTCTTGTACGCGGCTTCAGCCATCCCGCCGACGTCCAGGCCCTGGATAAGGAACAACTTTCCCCCCACCACGAGCAACAACGTCAGCATGATGCCGAGCCCGATGCGCAGGCGCTTCTTCGCCGCCGGCGTTCTCTTGATTTTCGATTTGCCGGTATTTTGCACCACGTTGAATCCTCGCTGTTTACCCTGGGTCAGGTCGGGTGGACGCTACTGTCCGGGCACCTTCTGCTGCGGAGCGGGGACCGATCCACCGTGCAGGTCCACGGCCGGCGGCGCCGGAGCGGCGGGGGCCGCAGGCGTTGCCGCGGGCGCTGTCGGCGTTGCCGCCGGCGCTGTCGACGGGTTCGACGTCGGATCAGTTGCCGCCGCGGGCTTGCGGGTATCCAACGAATCGTTGGCGGGTGCGGAAGGAACAGCACTCGGCTGGCCTCCGAGCGCAGGAGCCGGGATGACGGCTCCGGGATCCTGTCCCTTCGTCGCCGGAGTGGCCTTCCCTGTGACCGCCAAGCTGTTCAAATCGATCTGGCCCGTCACCGTGGAAGGTACCATTCCCAGTGCCGTGGCCTTTGCCGCCAGGTTCTGCGGGGCTTGGAAGCTTTGTACCTGCTGTGTCAGGTCCTGGTTCTGCTTGGTCAGCGACGCGGCGTCGTTCTTGAGCGTCACGAGATCGTACTGCGCGGTGGAAACGGAGATGTTGAGCACCAGTACAGTCAGCAAGGCTGCTGCGAGCACGCCAAAGCAAAAGACCACAAACGGAGTCCGGCGCCTTCCGGGGGCACTTCGTACGAGCGACAGCGGGGTCCGGGACTTGCGGGGGTTTTCGCGCTCCGGACCCGGGACGGGCAGGGCACGCGCGGTGTTGCCTACCGTGGTCGGCAGGCTCTTCGCGGCGGCGGTGCTCATGCTGTTCTCCTCGCTTTGATGCGTTCCACGGCCCGCAGCCGGGCGGATGCGGCTCGCGGGTTTTCGGCGATTTCTTCGGGCGTCGGCACTTCCGTGCCTTTGGTCAGGGTCTTGAATTCCGGTTTGTGCTCCTCCAGCTCCACGGGGAACCCCAAGGGCACGGAGGACTTGGACCGGGACTGGAAGACGGACTTGACGATCTTGTCTTCGAGCGAGTGGTAAGACATCACCACTACGCGTCCTCCCATGGCCGTGGCCGAGAGCGCGGCCGGTACCGCCCTTTCCAGGACATCGAGTTCTTCGTTGACTTCGATCCGCAATGCCTGGAAGGTCCGCTTCGCAGGGTGTCCGCCGGACTTCGCTGCTGCGGCCGGGACGACGCCCCGGATTTGCTCGACCAGTTCGCCGGTGGTTGTAAACGGCTTGGCGGCGCGTGCCGACACGATGCGGTTCGCGATCCTGCCTGCGAACTTCTCTTCGCCCCATGCGCGGATAATCCGCACAAGGTCTTCCTCGGAATAGTTGTTGACGACGTCGGCGGCAGTCTGGCCACGGCTGGTGTCCATCCGCATGTCCAGCGGGGCGTCGTAGGAATAGGCGAAGCCGCGCTCCCGCTCATCCAATTGCAGGGAGGACACACCAAGGTCCATCAGGATGCCGTGCACCGCTGGGATACCCAGATCCTCGAGAACGTCTTCGATTTCGTCGTAGACAGCATGGACAAGGTCGGTCCGCGCCGCGAACGGAGCCAGCCTCTCGCCGGCGAGCGCCAAGGCTTCCTCGTCACGGTCGATCCCCACGAGATGCAGGTCCGGGAAGCGCTGGAGCATTGCTTCCGAGTGCCCGCCCATCCCCAGCGTCGCGTCGATGGCTATGGGAGTTTCGCCCCGGCTGCGGGCTGCTTCGAAACCTGGTGCCAACAAATTGATGCACCGGTCTTTCAGGACCGGTACATGTCGCTCGGAGGTCGGCTTGGGCGTGCTTTGCTCATCCATGCGGCCTCCTCAGTGCTTCGCCAGTTTGGTTCGTGTGCCGGTCAAGCTTCTTGCGTTGGGTTCTGGCTTGTTAGGCCGGATCCCCATCCGCGCCTATCGCAGGGTCCGCCTGGCTCCGGGGAAGGTGAGCCAGGAAAACACTGCGATGGGCGGCTGGAGATCCCGTCCAAGAAGCCGTGGTACTTCCGGGGTCCGGCTTCTAGATGAAACCGGGGAGGGTGTCGTCGTCGGTCTCCGAGAAAGCGGCTTCCTTCTCGGCCAGGTACTCCTCCCAAGCGTGGGCGTCCCAGATCTCAGCCCGGGTCCCGGCGCCAATGACCGCCAATTCCCGATCGAGACCTGCGTACGTCCGGAGCGCCGGCGGAATCGTCACGCGCCCCTGCTTGTCAGGTACCTCGTCTGAGGCTCCAGACAGGAAAACCCGGATGTAGTCGCGCGACTGCTTGGAGGAGATGGGGGCCTCCCGCATGGACTCGTGAATACGTTCGAATTCCCGCTGGCTGAAGACGTAGATGCAACGCTCCTGGCCCCTGGTGAGAACCAAACCGTCAGCAAGTTCCTCGCGGAACTTGGCGGGGAGGATGATTCGGCCCTTCTCGTCCAGCCGCGGCGAATGTGTGCCCAGAAACACTGGTCCACCGCCCCGTCTGTCAAAGGTGCCTGCAACTGCCCCATGCCGCCACTACCCTCTTACGCGCTCCACTTTACTCCACAAGCCCCCACAGTCAACGCAATCCGGCGTGTTTCGACCCCACTTACGCCCCCACGTGCGCGAAAACACAGGCCATTGCTGGAGTGGGTGAAAGTGGAGGGCATTTCGGCCCGGTCCCCTTAGCGGGCAGGACGGCGGCACGGAAGTGGCGGACTACGGTGCCCAGGGCGGCCAAAAAGGCGGGTTAAAAGCGAAAAGACCCGAAATTCGGGTCTTTTCGCTTCGTGACGAGAGCGAGGTGGAGCAATGTGGAGGTCTTCGCTACCTGCTCACCGTGAGGCCGTCGGATTGTCCCTGCAACAAGTCGTCGCCGGGATTAGTCCTCGCCGCGGCGCCGTTCGTCCCAGCGCTCCTCGAGGTTGCTCATAAACGAGTTCCGGCTCTTGCCGGGCTTGGCGCTCTTCGTCTTGCCGACCGCAGCCCTTCTCAAGGTTGCGAAGTAAACACCGGCCCCCATGACAACGAAGCCCAACACACCAAGGAAGATGTTCTGTAAGGACACACCTACCAACAACAAGAGGATTCCGACGATAGTGCCTAGAACGCCAATAACGATGTGCCTGGTGGACCATGAGCGAATGGGGTCCGAGCCCATTGAATTGGCAAACTTTGGATCGTCCTCATGCAGTTGCTTTTCGAGTTGCTCGAGAAGCTTCTGTTCGTGCTCCGAGAGGGGCATCGCGACCTCCTTTAGTCGGCCAGCGCCTGAATACGCCGCGGCCGTCGCCTCTGCTTCTTTGAACGGACGAATCCGTTAAAAGGTTCCCGGAGACCTCGTCTTGTGAACTCGGTCGCACGGAACAGACGCGACGGAGCAATTTATCCAGACGGTCTAAATCTGTGTATCTCTAGGATAGTTTGTTGGCCGCTGTTCTGAAAGACACGCCGAGGCCGCAGGAGGCACTGTTCCGGGGGTCAGGGAACGTCCGGCCTGTCAGGGCCAGGCTGGGGCTCGAGGAGGCGCGCTGGCAGGACGGTTTTGCTCCCGAACCGCTCTGCTACTTTGTCGAGTGCTTGCTCGGCGGAACGCCAGTTGTCGTCCCTGCGGTCGAGGCTGAGTTGCAACGAAGTCTGCCGGGCCGGTTCAAGCTGTTCAGCACGGACGCCAACAAGGCGAACGCTCATGGGCCGCTGCCCCAGCGAGGCCAGCAATTGACTTGCCACTTGGTAGATCAACTGGGCGCTGTCCACTGGTGTTTGTACGGTCTTGCTGCGGCTGATCGTCGAGAAATCCGCGTAGCGGAGCTTCAAGGCGATCGTCCGTGCGAGCATGCCGGCGCTCCTTAGACGCGAGGCGGTCCGGTGCGAAAGCCGAAGCAATTCGCGGTGCAGGAGTTCATCGTCCCAAGTGTCCACCGAGAAGGTCTCTTCCGAACCGATGCTCTTTTCCAAGCGGACTGGCGTCACCGACCGCGGGTCCACGCCCATGGACAATCTGTGGACGTGCTCGCCGGATGCTCCGAGGACCTTCTTCAGGGAGGCGAGCGGGGTGGCGGCGACATCGGCCACAGTACGGATACCGAGCCGGGCGAGGACATCGGCGGTCTTCGCGCCGACACCCCACAGGGCGCTGACGGGAAGGCTGTGTAAGTAAGCGACGGTCTGCCCGGCCTCGATGAGCAGGATGCCGTCCGGCTTGCAGTAGGTGGACGCAATCTTCGCAACGAATTTATTTGCCGCGATACCCACAGAGGCGGTGATCCCCAATTCGCTCGCAACCCGGCGTCGAATCAGGTGTCCGATCTCGAGCGGCGGGCCGAGCCTCCGGATCGCGCCGCCAACGTCCAGGAACGCTTCGTCCACGCTCAAGGGCTCGACGAGGTCGGTCATGGATTCGAATATTGCCATCAGTTGCCGTGAGACTTCGTAGTAGACACTGTGGCGGGGTTCGATGATGATCGCCGCGGGACACAGCCGCATGGCGTTCGCCATTGGCATGGCCGACCTCACGCCCGTCGAGCGAGCCTCGTAGGATGCGGACAACACGACGGATCGCGCTCCGGGGAAGCCCACGATCACAGGTTTCCCGCGCAATTCGGGACGCGTGCGCAATTCGACTGAGACGAAAAAGGCATCCATGTCTACGTGCAGGATGCTGGTCCGCCTGAGCTCCCTCAAAGCGGCGGGGCCGGGACCGGCGCCGCGTCCGCTGTCCTCCGCATGTGGTCTCACATGGAAATCCTATGCCGCGGTACTGAATAAACTGGAGGCTGCGTCCGGCACCTAAACTGGAGGCAGCATCCGGCGTCGTCCCCAGGAGGAAATCCCTGTGAAGCTCTTTGGAAAGCCTCAACCCGCCACCTTGGCATTAGTGGCCGTGGGAGCCGCGTTGAGCCTCTCCGCGTGCGGGGGGATGCCGACCTCCAGCGCTCCGTCCGAAGTGCCGGCGCCTGCGTCTTCGGCACCAGCATCAAGTGCGTCTTCGAGCCCCCAAGCCACGAGTTCTTCCTCAGCAACGGCCGGGGCGTCCGCTTCCGTCGGGTCCCTGGTGCCTGGCTTCCCCCAGCAGCTGGTTCCCCTCATGCCGCAGGCCGCCGTCGAATCCAGCAGCTTCGACAAGAACAGCTCACCTGCCTCGGTCGCGCTGGTCGGTACCATCGCCGCGCCGGCCGACGCCGTCGTGGCCTTCTATACGTCCGCCTTCACGGCGCAAGGCTTCAAGGAAGTTCCCGGCAGCACGGTGGGAACCATCAGGTCGAAGGACTTCCTTCGCGGAGACAATGAAACAGTGAACATCTCAGTGGTCGAAAACGCGGGGAAGTCCACCTTTACCATCGGCGCAAACGTCGCACCGGGGTCCATCAAGTGACGGCAGAAAGCGTTCGTGCCGAACAGGGCCAGTTCGTCTCCGACGTCGCCGCCAACCTCCATGGCTTCCTGGGCGAGCAGCAAGGCACCATGGCCACCATCTCGCCCGACGTCGCTCCGCTTATGGGTTCCATCAGTAGCCTGGTGACCGGCGGCAAGAGGCTTCGGGCGCTCATGTGCTACTGGGGCTGGCGCGGCGCCGGCGGTGAGCCCGCCCACTCCGATATCATCACGGCGGGCTGCGCCCTGGAACTCTTCCAAGCCGCAGCCTTGATCCATGACGACATCATCGACCGTTCGGATACGCGGCGCGGAGGTCCGAGCGTCCACAAGCGCTTCAGCCAACTTCACGAAAGCGAAGGCTGGGCGCTCGACAGTGAGCGGTTCGGCCACGCTGCCGCGATCCTTACCGGGGATTTGTGCTTGTCCTTCAGCGAAGAAGTGTTCACGCAGATTGGCAGGAGGGCAGCCTCCGGTACCACGGCGCGGCGAATCTTCAACCTCATGCGTGCCGAAGTAATGGCCGGGCAGTACCTGGACATCCTGGAGGAAGTCGCCGGACCCGTCCGCGACAGGGCCGGCGCAGTCAATCGAGCCCAATCGATCATCCGCTTCAAGTCGGCAAAGTACTCCACCGAGCACCCTCTGGCACTCGGCGGCGCGTTGGCCGGTGCCAGCGATGAACTCTTGCAGGGATACTCCGCTTTCGCGTTGCCGCTCGGTGAAGCCTTCCAATTACGCGACGACATCCTGGGCGTCTTCGGCGACCCCGGGACCACCGGGAAGCCTGCCGGCGACGACCTGCGGGAGGGCAAGCGGACCGTGCTGGTCGGGTACGCAGTCAACCAGGCGGATCCAGCCGATTCGACGTACCTGGACACGATGCTTGGCAAGCAGGACCTGGGCGAGGCCGAAGTGGCCGAACTCAGGAGGATCATCGTGGAATGCGGAGCCCTTGACGCTACCGAATCACTGATCGACGAGCTCAGCAACCAAGCTTTCGAGGCCCTTGAGCGCCTTCCACTGACGGATCTGCCGCTCACGGCGCTGCGTCAACTGGCAGAGGCGGCTGTCAGCCGGGCAGCATGAACTCTTGCTTAACAACACAAGAAAAGTAAAATAACCGGCCTGTGATAAACGAAAAGGTGGCGGCAGTTTCCTGCCGCCACCTCCGTATTTAACGTGTTTACCCCGCGGGGCCCACTACCAGGCCAGCGATTGCGCCCTGCGCCGGATTTCAGTCTTGCGGCCCTCACGCAACGCATCAATGGGGCGTCCGCCCAGCGAATCGTCCGAGGTGAAGAGCCACCCAACCAGCTCTTCGTCCGTAAAACCAGCATCGCCCAGCACGGCGATTGTGCCCTTCAGGCTGTCCACGACATGGCCATCCTGAATAAAAAGGGCGGGAATTGAACGGATGTTCCGTTCCCCGACCCTTACCGCGACCACAGCACGTTCATCCAAGAGACCGTGGACTTTGGTGATTGGAACGTTCAGCAGCTCTGCGACATCGGGCAGCGGCAACCATTCGGAAACGAGGCTTTCTACATTACTCACGAAACAAGATTGCCACGGGCTTGCACTTCGCGCCTAGCCGGTTTGCCGTCCCGTCGGATTTGGCGCCGCCATTTATCCCGAACCGAATGCAGCGGGATTTCTTGTGCGGAATCAAAAAGTATGAGAGATTCGCAATGATCACATTTGTATCACCTGTATCAGCCGTACCATCGGTAACAACTAGATCACTGTTCACTTTAGCAACACTGGTATCACTGGCAGCAGCGGCTTTCCCCAAACCCGCTTCTGAGATGAGGACTGCCCCATGACGACGCTCCGCTCGCCCAAGAAAACACCGAGCATGCCAATAATTGCGGCCACTACAGCGGCTCTGCCCGCCGTCATGCTCTCCTCACTGGCGATTGCCCAACCGGCTTCCGCACTCCCGGCGCCCCAGCCCCAGCGCATCCCGGCTACGCTGGCTGCCGCGATGGAGGCCCAGGCCTCCGTTGCCGCCAACGTCATTCCGGCTTCGGCCGTTGCCGCCAGCATTCCGACGTCGGTACAGCCGATGGCGCCTGGCGTCCCGGACACGTACACAATCGTCCGCGGCGATACCGTGAGCGCTATCGCCGCCCGCTATGGGCTCGATACGGACACTGTCCTCCAGCTCAACGGCCTGACGGCCACCACCATCATCTACCCCGGCCAGCAGATCAAGCTGAGCGGTTCCGGAACCATCGCTCCGGCGTCGATCACCCCGGCCGCGGCGACCCCGGCGGCGGGCCCGTCGTCGGGAAGCTACACGGTCGTATCGGGCGACACCCTGAGCGCCATCGCGGCCCGCAACGGCGTGGCCCTGTCCGATGTCTTCGCATGGAACGGCCTCGACGGCAGGTCGATCATTTACCCGGGCCAGCAGATCAAGCTCAGTGGAGGCAACGGCGGAGTCACCTTGGCACCGGCGTCGGTGCCGTCCGCCCCCGCGGCACCAGCTCCTTCCGCCCCAGCCCCGGCCGGACCGGGCGCGTACACCATCAAGGTGGGCGACACGCTGGGCGGCATCGCTTCCCGCCTCGGAGTGTCCCTTTCATCGCTCCTCTCGGCGAACCACTTGTCCATGTCCACCATCATCTACCCGGGGCAAAAGCTCGCCGTCCCTGGCGCCTCCGGCCCTGCGCAGGCTCCGGCTCCCGCCGCCGCCCCGCTGGTCCCCAGCACCTTCCTCGGCTACACCTACCCCGCGGCGGTCGTCAGTTCCGCCAACGCGAACAAGGCTTTGCTCAACGCCGCACCTGTTCCGAGCACAACCCAGATGAAGGGGATCGTTGCGGACACGGCCCGGCGCATGGGCGTTGATCCGTCCTTGGCCATGGCGTTCGCCTACCAGGAATCGGGTTTCAACCAGCGCGCGGTCTCGCCCGCGAACGCAATCGGCACCATGCAGGTGATTCCGTCCTCCGGCGAATGGGCTTCCGATCTGGTGGGCCGCAAGCTCAACCTGCTCGACCCCTATGACAACGTGACCGCCGGAGTCGCGATCATCCGCGCCCTCGTCAGCACCAGCAAGGACGAGGACAACGCAATCGCCGGCTACTACCAGGGCCAGTACTCGGTCCAGAAGCACGGCATGTACGACGACACGAAGGCGTACGTCGCCTCGATCAAGGCGCTCCAGAAGAAGTTCAGCTGACTCCAGCTGCAAAAAACGGGTCCGGATCCTTTGATGGTTCGGGCCCGTTCTTTTTTGCTCAACTAGGATCGAAGGGTGCAGCAACAAGTTTCGGACCATCTCATCGGATCCCGCGTGGACGGGCGCTACCTGGTGCGTTCACGCCTTGCGGGCGGTGGCATGTCCACCGTGTATCTCGCCACCGACGAGCGGCTCGACCGTGATGTCGCGCTTAAGGTACTGCATCCGCACTTGGCCAACGACCAGAATTTCCTCGATCGCCTCCAGCGCGAGGCCCGGGCCGCCGCCAGCCTGTCCCACCCGCATGTGGTCGGTGTCCTCGACCAAGGACAAGACGGCCACATTGCCTACATCGTCATGGAGTACATCAAGGGCCACACCCTCCGCGATGTCCTCAACGAGAAGAAAGCGCTCCCGCCACGGCTGGCTTTCGCACTCATCGACCCCGTTATCGAAGGCGTCGCGGCCGCCCATGCCGCAGGCCTGATCCACCGCGACATCAAGCCGGAAAATGTGCTGATAGCCGAGGACGGGCGGATCAAGGTAGGCGATTTCGGACTCGCTCGGGCCGTCACCGCAAACACCAGCACCGGCGCCCTGATCGGCACGGTCGCCTACGTGGCGCCCGAATTGGTCCTGGGGAAGCCCGCGGATGCCCGGAGCGACATCTACTCCACCGGCATCATGCTCTACGAAATGCTCACGGGCAAGCAGCCCTACGCCGGCGATGTTCCCATCCAGGTCGCCTACCAGCACGTCAACGCCGAGGTCGCTCCGCCGTCGCTCGCTGTTCCCGGACTCGCCGCAGACGTGGACGAACTCGTCCAGTGGTGCACTGCCAAGGAGCCGGATGACCGTCCTGTGGACGGTTCGGCCCTCTTGTCCGAATTGCGGCACATCCGGACGACCCTGAGCGACGCACAATTGGACCTCAACCCGCCTGCCGCGGCGGCCGCCGTCGTGAACGCGGAACCGAGGACCGCAGTGGCAACCGCCATTGTTGCTCCTTTCGACGACGGACGCACGGAGACCTTGGAAAGGATCGGACGCCCGACGGATATCATCTCCGGGCAGCGCAATCCGACCACGGTGATGCCGTCGTCCTTGCCGCCGGCAGCCGTTTACACGGGGGAATTGGACCGGCAGGATGCCCCGCCAAGCAAACGGGACCTCAAGCGGATTGCCCGGCAAGAGGAAAAGGACCGCCTGCGTGCCGCGGCGACTCCGTCGCGGACCTTGCGCGAAGGAAACCCCCGGCGCCGCGCCATCATCTGGATCGTCGTCGTGATTGTCCTCGCAATATTGGCCGGCGCCGCAGGATGGTTCTTCGGCATGGGACCAGGTTCCCCCGGAACTATTCCGGACACGAAGAACAAGACAGTCGCCGAGGCCCAGCAACTGCTGCGGACCGCCGGATTCCAATCGGAACCACGGGATGTGTTCGACGACGACGTGCAAGCCGGCCTGGCTGTAGGAACAGAGCCGGCTTCGGGCCAGGTGGTGCGGAAATTCCAACCGGTGGCGCTTTTCGTGTCCAAGGGACCGCAACTGTTTCCGCTTCCGGCTTTGGCGGGCTTGACGCTGGACCAAGCCAAGAACGCCTTGGGCAATGCAGAAATGACGCTCGGCAAGGTGACGGAGCAGTATGACGACACCGTGCCGGCGGGCTCCATCGTTTCGCAGTCGCCCGCCAAGGACACGGCGGTACGCCACGGTACCCAGGTGTCGTTGCTCGTATCCAAAGGTCCGCAGCCGCTTCCTGTGCCCGACGTCCGCGGCATGGACCAGCAAGCTGCGGTGCAAGCCATCAGCGACGCCGGGCTGACTGCGAAAATCGCCCCGGACCCGGTCTTCGACAAGAAAGTCCCGGCGGGTTCGGTAGTGAGCCAGTCCCCTGCCAACGGAACGCTCACCCGCGGCTCGGCCGTTACGATCACCTTGTCCAAGGGTCCGAGGCAAGTGCACGTTCCGAACTTCATCGGCAAGCAGGCCGATGCCGCCCGGAAAGCGTTGGAGTCACTCGGCTTCGACGTCAAGGTCAACAACATCCTGGGCGGATTCTTCGGCACAGTACGCGACCAAAATCCAGTGGACAGTGACGCGCCGGAAGGATCCACCGTCACTTTGACGGTGGTTTAGCAGCCCAAAAGTAAAGGCGATCCGGAATCTTCCGGATCGCCTTTATTTTTAGCGCCTTGGCTTGCTGAAACGATGGCTGGCGTACACTATGGCCGCGCTGAATCTATGGCCGCGCCAGGGCTCCAGCCACCAGGAATGCCATCTCGAGGGACTGCATGTGGTTCAAGCGGGGGTCGCACACTGACTCGTAGCGGTCGAGGAACGCGTCCTGGTCGATCGGGTCCGCACCGCCGAGGCATTCAGCGACGTCGTCGCCGGTCATCTCCATGTGCAAGCCGCCGGGGACCGTGCCCAAACCGTGGTGGACTTCGAAGAAGCCGCGCACTTCGTCCACGACGTCGTCGAAGTTGCGGGTCTTGTAGCCGTTCGGCGAGGTGACGGTGTTGCCGTGCATGGGATCCGTGACCCAGAGAACCTGTGCGCCGGACGCCGTGACCTTCTCGACGACGGCTGGCAGCTTCTCCCGGATGTTCTTCGAACCCATGCGGGTGATGAACGTGAGGCGCCCCGGTTCGCGGTTCGGGTCCAGCCTCTCGATGAGCCGCAGGGCGTCATCACCCGTTGTGCCAGGACCGAGCTTGACGCCGATGGGGTTCCGGACACGGGACAAGAAGTCTACGTGGGCGTGGTCGAGCTCGCGGGTACGCTCGCCGATCCACAGGAAGTGCCCCGACGTGTCGTAAGGAAGTCCGGTACGGGAGTCGATACGGGTCAAGGCGCGCTCGTAGTCCAGCAGCAATGCCTCGTGGCTCGCGAAGAACTCCACTCGCTTGAGCGCTTCGAAGTCGGCGCCGCAGGAATCCATGAACTTGATGGCACGGTCGATGTCCCTGGCGAGGGACTCGTAGCGGGCATGGGCCGGGTTTTCGGTGAAGCCCTTGTTCCACAGATGGACCAGGCGAAGATCGGCGAAGCCTCCCTGGGTGAAGGCACGGATAAGGTTCAAGGTGGATGCCGAGGTGTGGTACGCCTTCAGCATGCGGCTGGCGTCGTGCGCCCGGGACTCCGGAGTGAAGTCGTAGCCGTTGACGATGTCACCCCGGTAGGCGGGAAGCGTCACGCCGTTGCGGGTCTCATCGTTCGAAGACCGCGGCTTCGCGAACTGCCCTGCCATGCGGCCCATCTTGATGACAGGCATTGCCGCGCCGTAAGTGAGCACCACTGCCATTTGGAGGATGGTGCGGACGCGCGCACTGATCTTGTCCGCCGTCGCGTCCTCGAACGTCTCGGCGCAGTCCCCGCCCTGCAGCAAGAACGCCTTGCCCTGCGCCGCGGCAGCCAGGCGCTCACGCAGGACATCCACTTCGCCCGCGAAAACCAGCGGCGGAAGGACGGAAAGTTCCTTGACTGAGGCGTCAAATACGGCGGAATCGGACCACGTGGGTTGCTGCGAGATAGGCAACTGCCGCCAGTCGTCCAAGCCGGGATAGTTTGCCGCGCCGCTTTGCGCGGTGCTGGTCATGGGGCTGGCCAGCGGGCTGATTACAGACGGTGCGGGGTTTGCGGATAACTCAGTCACCCTCCAAGCCTAATTGCCTTGTCCACTGTTCTGCGCACGGCCTCCGTAACCAGCAATGGCCGGGCCGTCACACTTACCGCCCGGGCGTGTCGCCGTCGTCGTCCGGCGAGGAATCCGCCGGAGCGCCGTTAGCCGGGACTGGCCCGCCCGCCGAATCCGCGCTGCCCGTAGTCTGCTCCTTTGCGGACACCGCTGTTGTGCTTTGGCCCGCGAGCCGTTGTTTGACGACGGCGGCGTATTCGTCCACATATTCCTGCCCCGAGAGCCGCATGAGCTCGTACATGATCTCGTCGGTGACTGCCCGCTGGACGGCGTAGTCCTCCTCCTGCCCGTAATAGCGGCTGAAGTCGAGGGGCTGGCCGAAGATGATGCCGATGCGCCGGATGTTGGGCAGCCTCTTGCCGATGGGCTGGACCTTCTCGGTTCCTATCATGGCCACCGGAACCACGGGGACCCGGGTTTGGAGCGCGAGTTTGGCGACCCCGACCTTGCCACGGTAAAGCCGCGCATCCGGGCTGCGGGTTCCCTCCGGGTAGATGCCCAGGAGCCCTCCTCCAGTCAGAATGTCCCTGCCCGCCTGAAGGGATACTTCCGATGCCGCGCCGCCGGAACGGTCCATGGGCAACTGGTTCGTGAGCCGAAAGAACAACGCAGTCAGTCTGCCCTTGAGCCCCGTGCCGGTGAAGTATTCGGATTTGGCCAGGAAAACCACAGGCCGCGGCACCATCAAAGGCATGAAAATCGAGTCCGAAAACGACAAATGGTTCGACGCGAGAATCGCCGCACCATCATGGGGAACATTGTCGAGGCCTTTGATCCACGGCCGGAACAGCAATTTGACGATCGGACCCAGGAAGATCCGCTTCATGACCCAATAGAACACGTCGGTTCCTCTCGCGGGCGGACTCTGCGCGGCATCCCGTCCGCGCCCAGAAGACACCCTACTCCAGTGAGAAATGTCCGGAACAGTGACACGATGTACTCATGACGGAAAGCGGTGTCGCGGGCGCCATCGGCCCTTTTCACTACCCGGGTCACGGGCCCAACGCCGGTACCGGAATAACCCTTTGCCATGGTTTCACCGGCAGTCCGCTCAGCATGCTTCCGTGGGCCGAATATTTGGCTGACCAGGGCGGCGCGGTGGCGCTTAGGGTAGCCGCACGGCATCCGGTTTCCGGCGTTGCCGTCGTCAATCCCGGGCTCAGTTTCTACGACCGCCGCGTCCGCTACGTCGGCGCGCTCAAGTACTTCATGCGCACCACCATCCCGGTCGAGGAGCAGGAGCCGACGGCGACACCCACCGACGACGGCGACTACTCCCGGACTCCGCTGTCAGCCGTGCACGAACTCAAGAAACTCTTCCGGTCCAGCTACCTGTCCCTGCCGGCGGTCTCAGCCCCGACGCTGGTATTCACTTCTGCCCGGGACAGCGTGGTGCCGCCGAGCTCGCTGCCGATGATCCGGCGCCGCCTCGGCGCGCGCGATTTCCAGATTGTCACGTTGCTCGCCAGCGGGCATGTCGCAACCCTCGACGTGGACGCGCCCACAATACTTGACGAATCCTCCAGATTTTTCCTCCAGCATGCCGCCAACAGAGTAGCCTCGGAGTCATCATGAACACTCTCCCTGATCCTTCGCCCTACGCCAGTACTTTCACCGGCGACGGCCCTAGCGTCGGCGTCGTGATGAGCCACGGTTTCACGGGCAGTCCGCACAGCATGCGCCCTTGGGCCGAGTATCTTGCAGCCGAAGGGTACGCCGTCCGTTTGCCCCTTCTTCCGGGGCATGGGACGAGCTGGCAAGACATGTCCACGCGCCGTTGGCAAGAGTGGCACCATGCAGTCGACGCCGCCTACCTGGAGCTTCAGTCCGAATGCGATTTCGTCTTCGCCGCCGGCCTGTCCATGGGCGCAACACTTGCCCTCCGGATCGCCGCCACCCGCCCGGTGGCCGGTACCGTCGTCGTCAATCCCGGGTTGGTCATCGACGACCCCCGGGCAGCGATTGTCGGCGCCCTCAAATACGTCATGAAAACAACGCCGGCCATTGCGAATGACATCCGCAAGCCGGGCGTCGAGGAGGGCGCCTACCCGAGGACACCGGTTGCGGCCGCCCACGAACTGAAGAAGCTGTACAAGGACACTCGGGCTCTCCTCCCCCGCATTTCCGCGCCTGTCCGGGTCTTCCGGTCCACTGTGGACCACGTTATTTCCGATCTCAGCATCACGAAACTGAAGGAAAGCGTCACTGCGCCTTTGGAATTCATCGCCCTCGAAAACAGCTACCACGTGGCTACCCTCGACAACGACGCCCCGGAGATCTTCCGCGGTTCCGCCGAATTCATCAAGAAGACGATGGCCGGGATCGGTGCAGATGCCGGACGTTCCGGCTCCGAGTTCCGGGACTCACGCCATGAATAACAGGCCAGGGCCGGACTCCGCGGACCAGAGCGCCAATAACGACGACGACGCCGTCTGGCTCGATCTCGTAGCCCGCCTTGAGTCGATGCCGTCCACGGCGCCGGACGAGACGCTGCCGCCCGAGGACGTCACTGGCCGCCGTCCGGACCAGGACACCGCCGCGCCCCGTTCCTTCAGGGACTTCGACCCGCTCGGATTGTCCAGGCAGGGGGCGGAGGAGCCGAAGTCCTTGGACGAGGAAGCCGGCGGAGCTACGGGCCCGCGCGATTACGGCGTAGAGGACGACGGCGGCTTCGTACCGGAAGAGCCGCCCAGCCTGGCCGGTACCGAACCGATGACGATGCTCGCGTGGCTCGGAGCCGTCGGTGGGCCCATCGCGCTGCTGTTCACCGCCATGTTCTGGCGCTCGGCACCGCTCCTCGCGGTCATGGGCATCCTGGCAGCGTTCCTCGGCTCAGTGGTGTACCTCATCATGAAGCTCCCCGAGGAAAAAGACGACAACGACGACGGCGCACGCGTCTGATCGGGCACCGCACCTCGGGCTTCGGGTCAGCCGCGCATCCTGCCGTTGACGCGGGAGAGGTCCGCTGCGCCGATCATTCCAGCCCGGGGTCCGAGGGCGGCGAGCTTGATGTCGGCCGTCGGCCGGAAACCCCGGCCCGTCAGGTTGCGGGCGAATGATGTGCGGGCAGGACCGACCAGGAGCTCGCCGGCGTCGCACAGTCCCCCGCCGATGACGAACGTTCCCGGATCCAGCGCGGCGGCGAGGTTGGCGAGGCCCAGCCCGAGCCAATGCCCGACTTCCTCCAAGAGTTCTTTCGACGCCGCGTCCCCGGCCTTCGCGCGTTCCGTCACGGTGATCCCGGTGATGTCCTCGGCGGAGCCACCGGCTGCTTTCAGCAATTCGTAGGCGACCGGCGAGTTCCGCAGCGCCAGCTCCCGGGCTTCCCTTCCGAGGGCGTTGCCGGACGCGTACTGCTCCCAACATCCCCGGTTGCCGCATTCGCAGCGGTGCCCGCCGGGGACCACAATCTGGTGCCCGAATTCTCCTGCGACACCGAAGCGCCCGCGTTCCACCCGGCCGTCCATGACCATTGCCCCGCCTATGCCGGTGCCGAGCGTGATGCAGACGAGGCGGCTCTCTCCCTGACCGGCGCCAAAGCGCCATTCGGCCCATGCGGCGGCATCGGCGTCGTTGGTTACCAACACGGGCCGCCGCAGGAGGCTCTGGAGGTTTTCACGCAGCGGCTCGTTACGCCAGGCGAGGTGCGGACTGAACAGCACCGTGCCGCCGTCGAGATCCATCCAGCCGGCGGCGCCGATCCCGACGGAAGCGATCCTGTGGTTCATTCCGAGTTCCTGGACGAGCTCGACGATCACCCGCTCAACGGCACGGGCATCGTTCCCGGGGGTGGATCGCCGTGCTTCCTCGACAACCTGTCCGGAGGGATCAACAACGCCCGCCGCCACTTTGGTTCCGCCAATGTCAATCCCGATAGCCAAGCCCCGGCGTCCGAGATGCGCGCGCCGCGCAGCCCAGGGAACAGCCTCCCCGCGCCGGCCACCCTTCTTGCGGGCGAGGCGGCGGAGCGCCGATCCGGATCCTGGCCAGGACACGTCCCGAACTCTTGATGGGGTCTGGTCGTTGGGTGGATTGAGAGGCATGTGGACATCATATTCCGAGAGCAGCATTTGTCAGGACATGGTGCGCCTTCACGCCCGGCCTCTTTGAGGAACAGGACACTTCCCGTAAGGTTACTCATCAGTAACTTGGAGCGGTGAACTGCGACACACCCCTGACCGGGCCGTATAGAGTTAGAGCAGCCCCGCAATGGTCTGTTGATATCGAAGGAGCTATCGTGCGTGAATTCAGTGTTCCGCCCCTCGTAAATGTTGCCCCCGAAACCAACATCACGGACCTCGTGATCCGTCAGGCCGCCAATCCCTCCAACCCGGCATTGTTCGCCACCCTCGACACCGCAGGCCAATGGCAGGACATCCGGGCCGTCGAGTTCCTCCAAGATGTCTCCGCCTTGGCGAAGGGACTGATCGCCAACGGTGTGGAGCCCGGAGATCGCGTCGGCATCATGTCCAGGACACGTTATGACTGGTCGCTGGTGGACTTCGCCATCTGGTTCGCCGGCGGAATTTCAGTGCCGATCTACGAAACGTCGTCGCCGTCCCAAGTGGCTTGGAACCTCGGCGATTCCGGAGCGGTTGCGGCGTTCGCCGAATCCGCCCACCACGAAGACGTCATCCGGCGGGCTGTCACAGCCGAAGGCCTTGAGGCCGTGACCAACGTCTGGCAGCTCGGGGACGGACTGGACGTCCTGCGCAACGCCGGCACGGGCGTCAGCGACGAGGAGCTCGAAAGCCGCCGCAGCCACGCCGTCCTTAGCGACGTCGCCACGATCATCTATACCTCCGGCACCACTGGCCGTCCGAAGGGGTGCGAGCTCACGCACGGGAATTTCGTGGAGCTCTCGGAGAACGCGTTGGCTTCGCTCGGGGACGTGGTCAACGAAAATGCCAAGACCATCATGTTCCTTCCCTTGGCCCACGTGTTTGCCCGCTTCATTTCGGTGTTGGCTGTCGCGGCCGGCGCCCAAGTGGCGCACACTCCGGATATCAAGAACCTGCTGGCGGACCTGCAGAGTTTCCAGCCATCGTTCATCCTCGCCGTCCCCCGCGTATTCGAAAAGGTCTTCAATTCGGCCCTCACGAAGGCCGAAGACGGCGGCAAGGGAGCCATCTTCCACCGGGCCGTAGACACGGCGATCGCCTACTCCAAGGCGCGCCAAGCGGGTTCAGTCGGAATCGCGTTGAAGCTAAAGCACGCGATCTTCGACCGGCTCGTCTACGGAAAGCTGCGTGCCGCGATGGGCGGCAACGTCCACCACGCCGTTTCCGGCGGAGGTCCCCTCGGCGAACGCCTGGGCCATTTCTTCCACGGGATCGGACTGCAGATCCTGGAAGGGTACGGACTCACCGAGACCACCGCGCCCATCTCGGTGAACACCCCGTCCCTGATCAAGATCGGTACCGTCGGGGCGCCGCTGCCCGGCAACGCGGTCAAGATTGCCGAAGACGGCGAAATCCTCGCCAAGGGTGTCTGCGTCATGAAGGGCTACTACAAGCGGGAAGACCTCTCCGCGGACACATTCGTCGATGGATGGTTTCGCACGGGCGATATCGGCGAACTGGACGAACAGGGCTTCCTGAAAATCACCGGCCGCAAAAAGGAGATCATCGTCACGGCGAGCGGCAAGAACGTTGTGCCGGCCCTCCTCGAAGACCAGATCCGGGCAGATGCCCTCGTCTCCCAGGTCCTGGTGATAGGCGACAACAGGCCGTTCGTGGGAGCACTCGTCACCCTGGATGAGGAAGCATTGCCGGGCTGGCTCGAGCGCCACGGCCTTCCCACGTCTACCAGCGTGGAGGACGCCACGGAGAACGCAACGGTCAGGGCGGCTGTCCAGGAACTGATCAACCGCGCAAACCAGTCGGTTTCCCAGGCCGAGGCCATCAAGTCGTTCCGGATCATCCCTTCGGACTTCACCGAGGCGTCCGGCCATCTGACGCCGTCCTTGAAGGTGAAGCGGGCACAAGTCTTGAAAGACTTCGACGCCGTGATCGAGGAAATGTACTCCGCTCCGAAAGCGTCCTGAATCTGCCGTCAAACGAAAGGAGGGGTCCCGGGCTGTGAAGCCCGGGACCCCTCCTTTGTGTCCCCTGCCGGGGACGTCACACTACTCGACGACGATCAGCAAATCGCCGCCCTGCACCTGTTCCACCTTGTTGATGGCGAGGCGCGAGACCGTGCCGCTTACCGGCGTCGTGATAGATGCCTCCATCTTCATCGCCTCAATCGTGGCAACGGTGTCGCCGGCATTGACGGCGTCGCCGGGCTTCACCGTGACCGTGACGGCGCCCGCGAACGGAGCCGCGACGTGGCCCGGCTGGGACGTGTCCGCCTTCTCCGCCGTCTTCACGTTGCTGACAACCGACTTGTCGCGAACCACTACGGGGCGGGACTGTCCGTTGAGCTTGCACATGACCGTGCGCATGCCCTTTTCGTCCGGCTCGGAAACCGCTTCGAGGGATGCAATGAGGCGCACACCCTTTTCCAGCTCCATGACATGTTCGGCACCGAGCTGGAGGCCGTAAAGGTAGTCACGGGTGTCGAGCACGGACAAGTTGCCGTAGGTTTCGACGCTCTTGAGGTAGTCCTTGGTGGGACCATCGAACAGGAGGCGGTTCAAAGTCCGCTGGCGCGTCTTGGAATCGCCCTTGAGGGCCGCACTGTCCTCGGCGCTCAGCTCCACGTCGCGGACCTTGATGCTGCGTCCTTGGAGGGCCTTGGTCCGGAACGGTTCCGGCCATCCTCCGGGAGGATCGCCCAGCTCGCCGGACAGGAAGCCGATCACGGAGTCCGGGATGTCGTAGCTCTGCGGATTCTCGTTGAAGTCCGCCGGATCGGCGTTGATTCCCACAAGATGCAAGGCGAGGTCGCCTACCACCTTGGACGAAGGAGTCACCTTCACGAGGTGGCCCAGGATGCGGTCCGCCGCGGTGTACATGTCTTCGATGGCCTCGAAGCGTTCGCCGAGTCCCAAAGCCATGGCCTGCTGGCGAAGGTTGGACAGCTGGCCGCCCGGGATCTCGTGCTGGTACACACGTCCGGTGGGACCCGGGAGTCCGGATTCGAACGGCGCGTAGACGCGGCGCACGCCTTCCCAGTACGGCTCCAGGGCGCTCACGCCGGCCAGGCTGAGGCCGGTATCGCGCGGAGTGTGTGCCAACGCGGCCACCAGGGCGGAAGCGGATGGCTGACTGGTGGTTCCCGCGAGGGATGCAGAGGCGACGTCGACCGCGTCCACACCGGCGTCCACGGCCGCCAGCAGGGTGGCCAGTTGGCCGCCAGCGGTGTCGTGGGTGTGCAAGTGGACCGGGAGGTCGAAGCGCTCACGCAGGGCCGTTACAAGCTTCGCTGCCGCGGCCGGGCGAAGTAGGCCGGCCATGTCCTTGATGGCGAGGATGTGGGCACCGGCGTCGACGATCTTCTGGGCGAGGTCCAGGTAGTAGTCGAGCGTGTACAGCTTCTCGTTCGGATCAAGGAGATCGCCGGTGTAGCACAGGGCGACTTCAGCCACCGCCGTGCCTGTGGCGCGCACGGCGCGGATCGCGGGAGCCATCTGGTTGACGTCGTTGAGCGCGTCGAAGATCCGGAAGATGTCGATGCCGGTGGCGGCTGCCTCGTTGACGAAAGCTTCGGTCACTTCTTCCGGGTACGGCGTGTAGCCGACCGTGTTGCGGCCGCGCAAAAGCATCTGAATACAGGTGTTCGGCAATGCCTTGCGCAGCGCAGCCAAGCGTTCCCACGGGTCTTCGCCGAGGAAGCGCAGCGCGACGTCATAGGTGGCGCCGCCCCACGCTTCTACGGACAAGAGTTCCGGGAGGAGCGCGGTGACTGCGGGGCCGGCCGCTACGAGGTCCCTGGTGCGGACGCGTGTGGCGAGGAGGGACTGGTGGGCGTCGCGGAACGTCGTGTCCGTGACGGCCACGGCCTGTTGCTCGCGAAGCGCCTTCGCGAAGCCTTCGGGTCCCAGTTCCTTCAGTTTCTGCCGCGAGCCGGAGCTCGGGACCGGACCGGTGATCTTCGGAAGCTTGATCGCCGGATCAGTGTGGACCTTGAGCTCGCCGTTGGGCTTGTTGACGGTGACGTCGGCAAGCCAGGTGAGCAGCTTGGTTCCACGGTCCGCGGAGACGTGGGACTTCAGGAGTTCCGGGCGCTTGTCGATGAAGTCGGTCGCTACGTTGCCGGCGATGAAGTCCGGATCGGCGAGCACGGCCTGCAGGAACGGAATGTTGGTGGACACGCCACGGATCCGGAATTCGGCAAGGCCACGGCGTGCGCGGGCGACGGCGGCCGGGTAGTCACGGCCTCGGCAGGTCAGCTTCACCAGCATGGAGTCGAAGTGGGGGCTGATCTCGGCACCCGAGTAAACCGTACCGCCGTCGAGACGCACGCCCGCTCCACCGGCGGAACGGTAACCGGTGATCCGTCCGACGTCGGGGCGGAAGCCGTTTGCGGGGTCCTCAGTGGTGATGCGGCACTGGAGGGCTGCACCCTTGACGGAGACCGACTCCTGGCTGAGGCCGAGGTCCGCGAGGGTTTCGCCCGACGCGATGCGCATCTGGGCCTGGACCAGGTCAACGTCGGTGATTTCTTCGGTGACCGTGTGCTCCACCTGGATACGCGGATTCATCTCGATGAACACGTGCTGGCCGGCGCGGGCGCCTTCCGTGTCCACGAGGAATTCAACGGTGCCGGCATTGACGTAGTTGAGTGCCTTGGCGAAGGCAACGGCGTCCCGGTACAGGGCCTGGCGGATGGATTCGTCCAGGTTGGGGGCCGGCGCGATTTCGACGACCTTCTGGTGTCGGCGCTGGAGTGAACAGTCACGCTCGAAGAGGTGCATGACGTTGCCCTCGGCGTCGGCCAGGATCTGGACCTCGATGTGGCGGGGGCGCAGCACGGCCTGCTCGAGGAACATCGTGGGATCGCCGAACGCAGCGTCCGCTTCGCGCATTGCCGACTGCAGCGCTTCCGGAAGCTCTTCCCGGGTTTCGACGCGGCGCATGCCACGACCGCCACCACCGGCAACAGCCTTGGCGAAGATGGGGAAGCCGATCTCGTCCGCCGCAGCGATGAGCTCGTCCACGTCACGGGAGGGCGCGCTCGACTTCAGGACCGGTACGCCTGCCTTGCGCGCGGCCTCAAGCGCAGCGACCTTGTTGCCCGCAAGCTCAAGCACTTCGGCAGGCGGGCCGACGAACGTGATTCCGGCTTCCTGGGCTGCCCGGGCAAGGTCCGGGTTCTCCGAAAGGAACCCGTAGCCCGGGTAGATTGCGTCTGCACCCGCTTCCTTGGCGACGCGGACAATTTCGTCAACATCCAGATAGGCGCGAACCGGATGGCCTTGCTGGCCAATCAGGTACGCCTCATCGGCCTTCTGCCTATGGATCGAGTTACGATCCTCATGCGGGAAGACCGCTACCGTTTTTGCGCCGAGTTCGTAGCCGGCGCGGAAGGCCCTGATCGCGATTTCGCCGCGATTAGCCACCAGAATCTTGGAAAACATGCTTCTCCTGCATCATTGCGGGTGTAACGGTCGGTGGTCACAGTGTGTAAGACCTCCACACACAAATACAAATCTTTGTGTTGACGGTCACATAGAGAATCGTCACGAGCAGTGTACATTCGCGCACGGTCCGGATACACGTGCTATGGGACTTGGGAAGTAACGGAGATCAAAGCCCCTCGGAGTGGATAAGGCGGGATTCTGCGGCGACTCCACATATGATGTTGAAGGGCGGCGGCAGAGCCCCGGTTCCGGCCTCATCGGAACAGAAGCACCGCGACACGGTAACCGGCGTTAGGTTTTGGGTTTTCAAGTGCAAGTAGTCAGCATCAGCAGCCTCAAGGGCGGCGTAGGAAAAACATCCGTAACCACTGGGCTAGCCTCGGCCGCATTGACTGCAGGCATCCCCACCCTTGTTGTGGACCTCGATCCCCACGCCGACGCAACCACTGCCCTCGGCGTCCAGGCCGGCGACCAGCTCGACATCGGCCGCATGCTGAAGAACCCCCGCAAAGCGAAGCTTCCCGAGAACGTCGTCACGAGCGGCTGGGTAGAGCACGCCCGCCGCAACGGCGAACCCTCCGCCCTCGACGTCGCGATCGGATCCGCCTACACCGGAATCTACGACCGGCCCGACCTCGGCCGGCGCGACCTCCGGCGCCTTTCGTCGGTCCTGGCGCCCGCCGACCAGTACGAACTGGTCCTGGTCGATTGCCCTCCCTCCCTCAACGGACTGACCCGTATGGCATGGGGCGCGAGCGACCGCGTGGTCCTGGTTGCCGAACCGGGTCTGTTTTCCGTCGCCGGAACCGAACGCACTATGCGCGCCATCCAGTTGTTCCGCCAGGAATTCGCGCCGAAATTGGCCCCGGGCGGCATCGTCGCCAACCGCGTCAGGCCAACGTCGTCCGAGCACAGCTTCAGGCTTGCCGAGATGGAATCGATGTTCGGAGACCTGCTGTTGTCTCCGCATATTCCTGAACAAGCGAACTGGCAGCAGATCCAAGGCGCAGCCCACGCCGTGCACCATTGGCCGGGCGACTCCGCAAAGAACACTGCCAAGCTTTTCGACACGCTCCTGGAAAACATGCTTGCGGCCCACAATGGTACGCGGGAACGACGCCAACGCTGAGCCGCCTCCGCCTTTCAGGGCCCCGGCCTGAATCCTTCCCAACGCAATGAAGCCGCCTTCCGAAGAAGGCGGCTTCATTCATGTCTAGTGTTGCGCGGGATCCTGCGCGGAAATCACGACGGCGTTCATCCGGTCCGGCGGGCCGACCGGCGCTTGCTCAACTCGTCGTCGGGAAAGGATTGCTCCACGGCGTGTTCGCTGGGAAGAGCTGCGAGGCTCCCCTCGACTTCGCGCCACACGCGGCCGACTGCGATACCGAAGACGCCTTGACCGCCCTGCACGAGATCAATGACTTCATCTGCCGACGTACATTCATAGACGCTTGCGCCATCGCTCATGAGCGTAATCTGCGCCAAATCTTCCACTCCGCGCTCACGCAAGTGTTCAACCGCAGAGCGGATCTGTTGGAGGGAAACGCCGGTATCCAGGAGTCTCTTCACCACTTTGAGGACCAGGATGTCCCGGAATCCGTAAAGTCGCTGCGAACCGGAGCCCGCGGCACCGCGCACTGCAGGCTCAACAAGCCCGGTTCGGGCCCAGTAGTCCAATTGGCGATAGGTGATGCCCGCGGCCTTGCAAGCGGTGGGACCGCGGTAGCCGGCATCTTCATCCAGGACCGGAAGGTCCTCGGTGAAAAGCAGGCCCTGGGCACCGCTTGCGGGTACGGCAATGCCAGCCGAGGCCTGCCGTAGCTCGCCTGCTTCGCCTTTGGGACTCACGTGACCCTCCTTGTCCGAAGTTCCCTTGGGGATGTTGCGTGAGGCGCACAACACGATCAGAAAGAGCAACCGTGTAATTTCAACGCGTGCGCACCTTTCAGTGTGACGCGGAGCGGTCCTGGATGCAACGGGAACTTGTTATCTTCGACG
This sequence comes from Arthrobacter terricola, assembly GCF_004354015.1. Classification (GTDB taxonomy): domain Bacteria; phylum Actinomycetota; class Actinomycetes; order Actinomycetales; family Micrococcaceae; genus Arthrobacter; species Arthrobacter terricola. The sequence goes on along the minus strand of NZ_SMRU01000030.1, from coordinate 5,831 downwards.
TTAGGCGTGCAAGGGCCTCAGGTCAAAGACGTGCGAACCATTTTTGGATCGTGTCGAGACTTTCACCCTCAACTTTAACCTTAGCGATGGATCAGCCTTCGAAGTCTTCCGGCTCCACGTCGTCCAGGAATTCACGGAAACGCCGCAACTCCCGTTCTTCATCGACGTCCGGACCTGGCTCGGCCTCTTCGCCTTCGTCGTGCTCGGTAATCCTGACCCCGGCTTCGTCCATCACGGCATCGGCACACCAGATCCGGCACTTCGCCCGCAACGCAAGGGCCAGCGCATCCGAAGCCCGCGAACTTACTACGGTTCCGTCGTCGAACTGCAGCTGGCCGTAGAAGATGTTGTCCTCGACCGCCACGATGTTGACGCTGATGATCGAGTGCCCAAGGGACTCGACAACGTCGATCAACAAGTCATGGGTCATCGGGCGCGGCGGGACCACGCCCTGCTGGGCCAAGGCAATCGCACTCGCTTCAGGCGTTCCGATCCAGATCGGCACATGCCGTTCGCCGTGCATCTCGCGAAGGAGGACAAGCGGCTGGTTTGAGGGCAACTCAATCCGGACTCCGACAATTTCGACTTCAATCATCATGCGTCCATACGGGAGATCCGGTCCTGCACCAGGGCACGGTGCAGGCTAAGGCAGAGTTCGCTGATTTCCCGGGCGGCTTCAGCGGCCCGGGACTGCGATGCGGCGTCCTTGCGGGACGTCAAAGGGGCCACAACCCGCTCCACGAGGCCGAACTCGCGATCGGCAGCGGCTTGGAAGGGCCGGAGGTGCCGGGGCTCCAATCCATGGCCCTCAAGCTGGACGCAGGCCCGGGCCACCTGCAACGCATGCTCGTCGAACTTGCCATTGACATGGCTGATTAGCCCGAAGCTGAGGAGGGACTGCAAGAGGGGAACGCTGGCACCGGATTCTGCCCGAAGCTGCTCCTCGCTCAAAGCGCGGGCCCGCCCCTGCAGCTCGGCCGCAAGTTCGTCCGAAACAATGCGCGGAGACACCGAGACGCCTGGCGGCAGGTTTTCAGGACGTTCGCCGCGGTCGATCGCGTCCAGATAGTCCTTGATCACCTTGAGCGGAAGGTACTGGTCCCGCTGGAGAGCCAGGACGAAACGCAGGCGCTCGACGTCGCTCTCCGCATACTGGCGGTATCCCGCCGGCGTGCGCTTCGGATTGATCAGTCCCTTTTCCTCCAGGAACCGGATCTTGGAAGCCGTCATCGAGGGAAAGTCGTCGCTGAGCTGGGCGAGGACCTCCCCTATATTGAGGACCTGCGGTCCGCGCCGTTCCGGCTGGGCCATTGCCACAGGCGTCCCCGGAATCAGTCCTGGCCTGCTGCGCGGGCAGGGCTCAGGTAGTAGGTGAGTCGGAACTTGCCGATCTGGACCTCATTGCCGTTCTTGAGCAGGACATTGTCCACGCGGTCCTGATTGACGTAGGTGCCGTTGAGGCTTCCCGTGTCAACAACTTCGAACCCTTCGGGGGTGCGCAGGAACTGGACGTGCTTGCGCGAAACCGTGACGTCGTCCAGGAAGATGTCGGCGTCCGGGTGACGGCCCGCCGTCGTAGTGTCCGAGTCCAGGAGGAAACGGGCCCCGGCGTTCGGGCCGCTGTGGGCAATCAACAGCGCGGATCCAGGAGGCAGTGCCTCAACCGCTGCGCGCTCTTCGGGTGCCAAGGACGGGCGGACACCTTGATCGTGGTGCCGCACGGGCGTGAGGTGGATTGAGGTGGTCTCCGACGTTGGCTGTTCTCCAGCACCGTACTCGCCTTGGGCTTGGTTCTGCTCGCCGCCAACCATGGAAATCCTCCTCAATCCGCCGACAGTTGTCCCCGACCGCCGGCTACGCATCTGCCCGGTCCTCCCGGGCCACAACGGGCCGCTGGCCCGCCGCTGCCGCCCTCCCTGGAAAGGAAGAACCAGCTTGGCGGGCCAGATACCTTTTAGCCTACCTGTTGTTCGTACTCTGATGCACTGAGCAAAGACTCGATGGCGTCCGCTTCCGAAAGCTTGACCTCGAACAACCAGCCGTCACCGTACGGATCCGAGTTGATCAAGGCTGAGTCGGTGTCGAGGGCCTCGTTGCGGGAGATAACCTCTCCGCTGACCGGAGCGTAGATATCGCTCACACTTTTCGTTGATTCAACCTCGCCTACGACGTCGTTGCCCTTGATGGTCGTGCCCGGCTCGGGCAGTTGGGCGTAGACGACGTCCCCGAGGGCGTCCTGGGCGAAATCCGTGATGCCGACGCGCACGACGCCGTCTGCATTGGGGGCACTGACCCATTCATGTTCAGCGGTGTAGGAAAGATCGGCAGGAATGTTGCTCATGAGTCGCCTTTCATCGGTACGTTAAGGACCACGAGGGCGGCCCGGGCTTCCGGCCACCGCTGAAAGTATAAGCACATCCAGTCCCGCTCCCCACAGGTCTCTGGGATGATGGGTTGCGAGGCCCGCAACGCACATTCCTGCAACGCCGTCGAAGGAGCGCGATCATGCCGGAACTGCCTGAAATCACCGCCTTGGCCACCTTCCTCGACCAGCGCCTATCCGGCTCCAGGATCACCGACGCACTCCTGCCGTCAAAATTCGCCTTGAAGATCTCAGATGTCCCGTTCGAAACGCTGATCGGGCGAACGGTTGAGTCCGTGGGCAGGCAAGGGAAGTTCATCATCGTCAAGATCGCGCCGGACGGACTCCCGGAAACAGGCGACTCAGGACTCCTGTTCTTGGTGGTCAACTTCGCGAAGACCGGTTGGCTGACGTTCTCGGAAACGCAGCCAGGCGAGGACGCCCCCTCCCCCGACGGATATTTCGCAGCCCGGTTCGACTTTGAGAACGATGACCGGGGCTATCAGGTCATACTTGCCGATACCGGCACTTGGAAGGGGCTGACCATATTCGTCGTCAAGGATCCCATTGAGGTGAAGGGCATCGCCGAACTGGGTCCGGAACCGCTCGACCCCGCTTTCGGAATCAACGAATTCAGCAAGCTCTTCACCCACCGGCAGCAGGTCAAGGGTCTCCTGAAGGACCAGAAACTCATAGCGGGAATCGGCAACGCCTACAGCGATGAAATCCTCCACGCAGCGAAGCTGTCCCCCGTCGTTGCCGCGTCCTCGCTGGATCCAGAGGCCCTCCAACTCCTCTACACGACCATGAACGACATACTGTCAGGCGCCGTCCAGGAGTTCACGGGCCTGCATCCCGGCGAGTTGAAGGCTGCCAAGAAATCCTCCATGCGTGTCCACGGACGAACGGGAGAGCCATGCCCCGTCTGTTCGGACAGTATTCGGGAAGTTGCGTTCGTGGGAACCTCCCTGCAGTACTGCCCTACATGCCAAACCGACGGCGAGGTTCTGGTCAAGCGCGGTTCCCCCGACGTCGCCTGAGCGCAAGCGAAGCCCGCCGCGATAGTTGCGGCGGGCTTCGGCAGGTCCCCCTTAGGCGTCCGACAGTCAGGCGCCCGGCAATCAGGGGGCGGGTACGGCGGCAGGATCGCGTCCGACGTCGGGAGCTGCTTTGTGCGCGGAAGCCAGCCGCGCTGCTTCCCCGCGCCGGGCCGCTGATGCGGCTCCGATCATCACAAGCAATGCGGAAACGGTGATGGTGGCGCCTACCCAAATGGGAGAGGTGTATCCCAAGCCCATGCTGATCGTGACGCCACCCAGCCAGGCGCCCAGTGCATTGCCCAGGTTGAAAGCTCCGATGTTCGCCCCGGAGGCGAGGGTTGGTGCCGCCGCGGCAAAGTGCATCACGCGCATCTGCAATCCGGGGACGGTCGCGAATCCGAAGCCGCCCATCAGGGCCAGCGAAAACAGCGTAGCCACGGGACTGGCAGCAGTGAGCGCGAAAAACACCAGGACCAGCACCAGTCCGGCAAGGATCGCCACGAGCGCCTTGTCGATGGACTTGTCCGCCGCTTTGCCGCCCGCGATGTTCCCGACGAACAGGCCGGCACCGAAAAGGACCAGGAGCCAGGGCACCGCGTGGGGGTCGAATCCCGAGACGTCTGTCAGGGTAAAGGCGATATAGGTGAAGGCGCCGAACATCCCGCCGAAGCCAAGGATCGTAACCACGATGGAAAGCCACACTTGGCCCGAGGCGAAAGCCCGCAACTCACCGCGCACGCTGTTCGCTTCGGCGTCGTCATTGGCCCGTGGAACCATTACCGCGATTCCCACGAGTGCCGCGACGCCAATGATGGTGATGGCCCAGAACGTGGAACGCCAGCCAAGGTTCTGGCCAAGGAAGGTTCCGAACGGAACTCCGAGAACGTTGGCGGCGGTCAGGCCGGTGAACATGATCGCGATGGCTCCGGCCTTCTTGTTCGCGGGCACCAGACCGGCTGCGACCACTGATCCGATACCGAAGAAGGCACCGTGGCAAAGTGCGGCGACGACGCGACCGACGATCATGGCCTGGTAGCTGTCGGCGATCGCGCAGAGGAAGTTCCCAGCGATGAAGAGGACCAAAAGCCCGATCAGCACTGGCTTCCGGGGCAAGCGGGTTACCGCCGCCGTGACCAGAAGGGCCCCGACAACGACGCTCAGGGCGTAGCCGGTGATGAACCAGCCGGCAGCGGCCTCACTGACATTGAACTCGGTCGCGACCTCAGGCAAGAGGCCCATAATGACGAACTCGGTCAGTCCGATACCGAATCCGCCGAGGGCTAGGGCGATCAACCCTGCTGGCATGTTGTGCTCCTTGATGGGGATGGATTCCCGTAAGAGTGGAAGTGCGCCGCCGAGAACCGTAGAATATTAGTTGCAGACGCCGTATATATAGTTGCACACGCCATGTAATTGCGCAAGCAACTACTTTTGGGTGCGTCTGGTTTATTTATCAACCGGCAGGAGATACGCAGGACATGGGCATCAAGGACGACGCCGTTGAGGTGCGGGCGCAGGGGTGGCGGACGCTGGCAGCCTTGCACGGGAACATCGAGACGGCACTGGAGAAGGCGTTGCAGTCGGCCGTGGAGCTCTCAGTGGTCGAATACACGGTTTTGGACGCTCTCAGCCGGCAGGATGGCTGGCACATGAGGATGCAGCAGCTCGCCAGGGCGACAGCCTTGTCCAGCAGCGCCACCACACGGCTGGTGAACAGGCTTGAGGAGCGCGCCCTGCTGACCAGGATCCTATGCGCCGACGACCGCCGCGGGATCTATACCGAACTCACCGACGCCGGCCAGAAGCTGCTCCTTGCGGCCCGGCCCGTGCACGACGAAACACTCGCGGAATCGCTCGCGGCAGCAGAATCGGTCCCGGAGCTGGAGCCTTTGGTCAAGGCACTCGGCGCACTGCAGGCCGTTCACTCCGCCTGACGACACACAAAAGGACCTGCGACGCGGAAAAGCGGAATTTATCAAGCTGTCTGTGACAGTTCGATAAATTCCGAATTCCAGTGTCGCCACGGCTTTTCCGTGTCGCGGAGCATGTTCGGCGTCGCGCGTCCCAGTCAGTGCTTAACGCAAACGTCCCGGAAACCAAAGGTTTCCGGGACGTTGCTTCCATACTTTGCGGTCGGGCTGACAGGATTTGAACCTGCGACCCCTTGACCCCCAGTAACAAGGCCACCATATCCCCACTGTCCCGTGGGTGCATCTGGTGGCCTTGTGCCTCATATATAGGGGCTATGCATCTCCGCTAGTTCCCTCTTGTTTTCGGGCCTTTCCGGCAGGGTGCACACACGAGTGCACTCACATCAACCGGAGCCGTGTTGCTCTTGGGCGTGTGCTCGGGCCTGACCTTGGGTGGATCCCCGTCTTGGTCCGCCCGCGGGTCGATGAGCCGGGGATCGATGTCCAACGCCTGAGCCA
>NZ_SMRU01000003.1 GCF_004354015.1 Arthrobacter terricola | reverse complement strand
CTCACCCGTTCGCCACTAATCCACGGTGCAAGCACCGTCTCATCGTTCGACTTGCATGTGTTAAGCACGCCGCCAGCGTTCATCCTGAGCCAGGATCAAACTCTCCGTCAAAAACAAAAAACGAAAACAACACCCGGCAGCCGGAAAAAGACCACCAAAGCATCGCAAAAATCTGAAACCAGCCAAAAAACCAGACCACCACACACGGGGGTGCGCAGCAGCCCAGCAAATCAACCAATCAAAAAACAATCGGTATCAACAAACTTGGCACACTATTGAGTTCTCAAACAACAGACACAATTCGAATACTCGTCGAAACAAATTCAAGACTGAATTTCCTGTTTCGCATTTCTTCGCTGCGATATTCCTACTTTATTTCATTCATATTCACTTTGCAAATCCAGGTTTTCTTCCCGAATTCACCTTGATGAATCGAATGTCCCCAAGAGTCTTCAAAAACTCCGCTTTCCGAACTTTGCCGGAATCGGATCAATTGAATCTCGTTGGGATTTGCCGCACTTTTTCCGCATCAGCGGCGGCGACTCAGAAAACAATACACGCTCCTCCGGGACCGCGCAAGTCGATCCTGGAAGAGCGTGCAGGGAGATTTCAGGAAGGAGCTGAGCCCGTCAGTTGGTGACTTCGACAGTTGCCAGATTCTTCTTGCCACGACGCAGCAACAGGTACTTGCCGTGAAGCAACTCAGCCTTGTCAACCACGGCGTCTGGATCGGTCACCTTGTTGTTGTTCACGTAGGCGCCGCCCTCCCCCACGGTGCGTCGGGCTGCGGATTTGCTGTCGGACAAACCGGACGCGACCAGGAGGTCGACTATGCCAAGACCGTCGGTGCCAACAGAGGCTGACGGCAATTCCGCGGTTGCGGATGCAAGGGTCATCTCGTCAAGGACGGTGAGATCGCCGTTACCGAACAGTGCGGCCGAGGCTGCGATGACTTTCTCCGTCGCTTCGACCCCATGCACCAGGGACGTGACTTCGAAGGCAAGGCGACGCTGACCTTCCCGTGCAAACGGGCGCTCAGCCACAGCGACTGCGATCTCCTCGATCTCCGCACGGCCAAGGAAGGTGAAGACCTTCAGGCGATCAACGACGTCGGCATCTGCCGTATTGAGCCAGAACTGGTAGAACGTGTACGGGCTGCACATGTGGGCGTCGAGCCAGATGGCGTTGCCTTCGCTCTTGCCGAACTTCGTGCCGTCCGAATTGGTGATGAGCGGGGTGCCCAAGGCGTGAACGCTCTTGCCGTCCACTTTGCGGATGAGCTCGGTACCGCTGGTCAGGTTGCCCCACTGGTCCGATCCACCGGTCTGCAGCACGCATTCGTAATCGCGGTAGAGCTGGAGGTAGTCCATGCCCTGCAGGATCTGGTAGCTGAACTCCGTGTACGAGATGCCTTCGTCGGAGCTAAGGCGCGAAGCGACGGCATCCTTGCGCAGCATGGTGCCAACACGGAAGTGCTTGCCGATTTCGCGCAAGAAATCGATGGCGCTCAAGGGCGCCGTCCAGTCCAGGTTGTTCACCATGCGCGCGGAATTCCCGCCCTCGAAGCTGAGGAAGCGGCGAACCTGCGCCTGCAGGTAGCCGACCCACTCGGAAACTGTGTCCTTCGTGTTCAAAGTGCGCTCCGCCGTCGGACGCGGATCGCCGATCAACCCGGTGGAGCCGCCTACGAGGCCGAGTGGTTTGTGGCCGGCGAGCTGGAGTCGGCGCATAAGCAACAGCTGGACGAGGTTGCCGAGGTGCAGCGACGGAGCGGTGGGGTCGAAGCCACAGTAATAAGTGATCGGGTCCCCTGCGAGCAGCTTTTCCAATTCCGTTTCATCGGTGGAAACGTGGATCAGGCCGCGCCATTTGAGCTCTTGCCAAATATTGGCGAAGCCCGGGTCGTTGTGCTGGGACTCGAGGTTATTTACGTGTGACACGAGTTCTAAGTTAGCAGGATTCCAATCGCTTCCTTAGCGTTCAATCCCCGCGGGCAGCGGCGCGGCGGCAATGAGTCGCAAACGCTGCGTCGGACGGGTCATGGCAACGTAGAGGTCGCCCACCTTGGCGTGTTCGTGGTTCAGCATCGCCGCCGGTTCCAGGACAACGACGCCATCGAACTCGAGCCCCTTGGCTTCCCTCGGGCTGATGACCACAATGTCTTGCGAATAGCTGCCGGCTCCGGAGCCGACGCGGTGTCCGTAGATTCCCCGGAGTGCCGAGGCTGCCCGCGGGAGCAAGCCTCCGTCGGCGATCACCGCGAGGAGGCCGCCGTCGAGCGCTTCCAGTTCGTCCGGAAGGACGGCCACGAGCCGGTCCACGATCCCGTCCGGATCGACCCGGTCTACGATGGGCGCCCACTTGCCTTCCCGCACCGCCTTGGGTGCCGAAACGACCAGGCCTGCGCGGTTCGCCATGCGGACAGCGGCTTCGGCGATCTGCGAAGGCGTCCGGTAGTTCACGGTGAGTTCTTCGAGCTGCCAACGGTCCCCGAACGACGGCGCCAAGGCACTTTGCCACGAATTCGCACCGGCCGAGGAACTCGTCTGGGCGATATCCCCGACGATCGTGAAGGACTTCAGGGGGCAGCGCCGGACCAGGAGCCGCCACTGCATGGGCGACAGTTCCTGGGCCTCGTCCACGACGATGTGCCCGAAGGCCCACGAACGGTCGCTCGTGGCACGTTCGGCGGCCGTCAGCCTGGCCTCGCGCTCCTGGTTCTGCTCGGCCAGTTCTTCGGCCGTCATCAGGACGTCGACGCCCATGGCCTCCATGTTGGCTAAGGTCTGCTTGGCGTTGGCGAGGTCGCGCGCACGGTCGTGTTCCTGCTGCGCGAGGCCGCGGCCCGCCGCCGGATCCAGTTCGCCAAGCAACTCGGCGGCTTCGTCGAGCAGCGGAACATCGGCCTCGGTCCAAGGAGCATCCGCCGGCCGCAGCAACAGGGCACGCTGCTCCGGAGTGAGGTGCGGAGTGCAGGCCTCTAAAATGGCGGGCTTGCTGAACAGCTCCGAGACAAGTTTTTCCGGAGTCATCGGCATCCAGCAAAGGTTCAGCATGATCCTGACGTCGCGGGCTGAGCGTACGTCCTCGGCGAGGTAGGACCGGTCGGCGTTGTTGCCGATGTTCGATGCCTCGACGATCTCCGTCAATTGTTCGGTGAGCTCCCGCAGCAGGATCTTCACGAACGTCACGCGGGCCTCGTTGTGCGGTTTGCCCGTGGCCCGTGCCTTGTCCCGGGCCCGGCGCACTTGCCGGACCGTCAGGGTCAATTTGCGGGAATCGACTTCGAGGATGCTGTCCTTCGCGGGAGTGCGCTGCCTGTTGGCGACGGCGTTGGCGACGACCTCGGCCATGTCCAGCTTGCCCTTGAGCGCCGCCACGTCCGGATCGGCCTCGGGAACCGCGTGGATACCGGGCATGAGCCTGCCGAGGCTTGCCATGACCACTCCGGTTTCGCCGAGGGACGGCAGGACGCGCTCGATGTAGTTCATGAACGACGACGACGGTCCCACGAGCAGGACGCCTGCGGACTTCAAACGGTCACGGTGGGTGTAAAGGAGGTAGGCCGCCCGGTGAAGAGCGACGGCGGTCTTGCCGGTACCGGGACCACCCTGGACCACGAGGGCACCCGAGATGGACGAGCGGATGATGCGGTCCTGTTCGGACTGGATGGTGCCGACGATATCCGACATCCGGCCCGTGCGCTTGGAATTGAGGGCAGCCAAAAGCGCGCCCTCGCCCTGGAGGGAGTCGCTGTCCGTGAGCATGCTCGCGTCCAGGACGTCGTCTTCGATCGCCTTGACGTCGCGGCCCTGCAGGATCAGATGGCGACGGCGGCGGACGCCTTGCCGGTCGAAAGCGGTCGCCTGGTAGAAGTGGCCGGCTTCCGGCGCACGCCAGTCGACCATGAGGCGCTGCAGGTCCGTCGTGGACAATCCGATGCGGCCAATGTATTGCGCCTCGCCGGAGTCGAGGTCGAGGCGGCCGAACACGAGCCGGTCGTCGACGGCGTCGAGCTGGGCGAGGCGGTCCTCGTACAGTGCGGCGAAGGCGTCCCGTTCGGAAACGTTTTGCATGGTGCCCACGGCGCCGGCACGCCGGACTTGCGCCAGTTGCTCCCGCTTCTCTTCCCGCAATTCATCCAGGCGGGCATAGAGACCGGCCACGTACTCGCGTTCGTGGAGCAAATCAGCGTCGTGCATCGAAACGTTCCCCTATCGAAAAAGACGGACCGTCCATTCTACAGCGGTTTTGCTTGACGCGCGTGAAACTGCCCCCGCCCCGGTGCGTCACGCAATGTTCACCCGGCGCTAACCTCCGGAGCATTCCCGGGCACGTCCGGCGGTGCTTCAATGCTGCAATGCAGCACGACGTTGCCCTTACGCGACACGGCATCAGCCTCGTCCCCCTCTCCCCCGCACATGCCGGACCACTCTTCGATTTCGTGGACTCCGACATGTGGTCCGGCATGGCCGCAGAGCAGCCTCTGAGCGCTGCCGAACTGGCCGAACTCTTCGCTTCCCGCCTCGAAGATCCGGCGATGATTCCGTTCGCCGTCGTCGAGCAGCGGACGGGCGCGCTCTTGGGCACCTCTTCCCTTTGCGACTACAGTCCCCGCCAGCAACGCCTGGAAATCGGCGGAACGTTCTATGGCCGGCCCTTTTGGGGCAGCCACGTGAACCCGGCGGCGAAACAACTGTTGCTGGCTTACGCTTTCGATGTCCTGGCCGTCCATCGGGTCGGATTCCGTTGCGACGCCCGGAACAAGCGGAGTGCCTCCGCCATCCAACGCTTGGGGGCTAGCTACGAGGGCACCCTGCGGGGACACCGCTTCGCCCCTGACGGAAGCCGATGCGACACGGCCGTTTTCTCCATCCTGCAGGACGAATGGCCACATGCACGCGAGTCCCTGTTGGCTCGCCTTGCTCCGTTCGAGGTCCAGGACAACCACTGTGCCTACGTCGCGGAACCGACACAGACGGAGCAGGCGGCCTGAGCTCCAGTTGCGCCCTAGACAGCGCGGCTGCGAGCCGCCTTGTAGCGGGAAACGGTCGGGTCTCCGGCGAGCCAATACCGCCAAGGGTAGCTGTCCGAACCCCCCTCTCCGGCTACCCCGACCCGGGGACCGTTGGCCACGGCCGACTCCGCTGCCGGAGCGGATGGAAGTTCGAGCCTGAACGGCTCTGCGAGCGCGTCCCGGCCGCTGTCCGCCGTCGTCAGTCCAAGCGCGGAGGCGAGCCGGGCAGGTCCGCTCGCGAGGTCGGTCCTGGACCTCGACGCCGGGCGGCGGGATTGCGCGAGGGCATACCCGGCCACCACCTCCCCTGCGCGAAGCAGCAGTCCGGACGCGACGCCGTCGGGACCGCAGACGATGTTCGAGCAGTAGTGCATCCCGTAGGTGAAATAGACATATAGGTGGCCGGCCGGACCGAACATCGGAGCATTCCGGGCAGTCCGGCCGCCGTACGTGTGTGATCCGGGGTCGGGTTGGGCGGAATCGCGCGGGCCAAGGTACGCCTCCACCTCCGTGACCCGGATGGCGACGGTGCCTTCAGGCGAATGATGGCTGAGTACTGCGCCCAAGAGATGCGGGGCGACATCCCGCGGATCCCCGGAAAGGACGGCACGGATGGCATCGGGGCCGGCATCGTGCGAAGTCATGCCCAGACGATAGCAAACCGCCCCAAACTGGCCGCCGCAGCCCTGGGATCGGTCGTGTCCGATTTCCGCTAGATACGGCAAGGCGCGGGTGCGAGGATGAAGCCATGGACTTTTGGCAACGTTACCGGGCGATCGATGCGCGCGATCCGCGTTTCGACGGTCAGTTCTACACAGCCGTCCGATCGACCGGGATCTATTGCCGGCCGTCCTGCCCGGCCCGGACGCCCAAACCCGAGAACGTGACTTTCTACGAAACGTCGGCTGCGGCCCACGAAGCCGGTTATCGTGCGTGTAAACGGTGCCTCCCCGAGGCGGTGCCGGGCACTCCGGCGTGGAACATGCGCTCGGACGTCGCCGGCCGGGCCATGCGGTTGATCAACGACGGCGCCCTGTCCCGCTTCGGCGTGGAAGGACTGGCCAACAAGCTGGGTTACTCGTCCCGGCAATTGAACAGGATCCTGCATCACGAACTTGGCGCCGGGCCCTTGTCGTTGGCGCGGGCAAGCCGGGCCCAGACCGCCAGGTCCCTCTTGGTTTCAACCGCCATCAAGCTTTCCGACGTAGCGTTCGCGGCCGGGTTCAACAGCATCCGCCAGTTCAACGACACCATCAGCGAGGTCTTCGCACTGACTCCGACGGCGTTGCGGGCCACTGCGGCGTCCGCCCGTCAACGCGGAGCTTCCCACGCCACCTCATTGACGCTGAACCTCCCGTACCGGGAGCCGTTCGACCGGGGAATTTTCGATTTCCTGGCGGCCCGCGCGATTCCGGGCATCGAGATTGCCGGTGTGGACAGCTACAGCAGGACCCTCCGGCTCCCCCACGGCGACGCGGTGTTCACCGTAGAGTACGACGGCGGGACGCTGACCCTTGCCGTCGGCGCCCTCGACCTTCACGACCTGCCGGTCCTGCTGAGCCGCGTGCGGCGGTTGTTCGATCTCGACGCCGATCCCGTGGCCGTCGACGAGACGCTCGCCTTGGACGCCCGGATCGGCGGGTCAGTGCGCGAGATCCCCGGCATCAGGGTGCCCGGCGCCGTGGACCCGCAGGAATTGCTGGTGCGGGCGATGATCGGACAGCAGATCACGGTCGCCGCGGCCCGCACGGCCTTGAGTCAATTGTCCGACGCCGGGACCCGCCTCCCGGAGGGGCACCCGGCCACCACTTTGGGCCTGGACCGTTTGTTCCCGACTGCGGAGGAAATCGCCCGCTCGGGTGCCGGATTGCTGCGCGGTCCGCGGCGCCGGACGGATTCCGTCCTCGCAGCCGCGGGCGCCATGGCCGGCGGAGAACTCGATTTCGACTATGGCGACGACCGCGGAACGCTGGCCGACAAACTTCTGCCGCTACCCGGCGTCGGGCCTTGGACGGTGGGCTACGTGGCGATGCGCGTCCTCGGGGACCCCGATATCTTCCTGGCCAATGACGCGGCAGTGCGCAACGGCCTCAAGCGCCTCGAAGCAGTTGAGGGACTGCCTGCCGATTTCGGGAACGTGAGTCCGTGGCGCTCCTACGCGACGATGCACTTGTGGCGCTCGGCAGCGGCTCAAGCCGCCGCCAAACGCATGGGCCCTACTTCGCCGGGACGCCCGACGGCCACGGCAGGAGCGAGGGCAAGTCAACGCCGTCCGCGGCGGCAACAGCCCGCAAGCTTCCCAGGGTAGGCGTCCGCCCTGCAAGCCACGCGGCGATGTCCGTGATCATGCCGGTGATGGAGACTGACTCACGTCCGGAACCAATGACCAACTGCGGCAGCGCGAGGGGTTGGAGGACGAATTTCTGCTCTGCCGGAACCCTGGCCGAGAGGAAGTCGAAAAGGTGCTCGCAGAAGGTCCGGCTCCAGGTTTCCGGGCCGCGGCCCATTCCAAGATCCGTGGCATGGATGACCAGTTCGCGCCACAGCGCCAGGCCGCCGTCGAGCACTGTCCCGTCACGATAGGTGATCCGGGTCGCCCAGCCGGAATCCGGCAAACCGTCGAAGGCGGCAAGCGCCCGGGCGACGGCCTCCCCTACTTCGGCCTGGTGTTCAGCGGCAGTGTGTCCGGCAGCCAGTTCGATTGCCTTCGTGCGGCCCTCATAGCCGCCGTCGTACAGCTCGATGGTCTCACCACGGGCAGCGTATTCAAGCTGGCGGGCCATGGCGTTGGCGATTCCCGCGATATGCGCCAGGACATGGCCGCGCGTCCAGCCCGGAAGTTCAGAGGGGGCTTTGACGCCGGCGTCGTCGATTTTGGCGACAACGCCTGTGACGATGCCGGCTGCCTGGTGAAGCTCGGCAAGAAGCGCTGAAGTAGTGATCTCAGTCATAGCGCCATAGTAGCCGACAGAGTTAACGCTCCTTAACCAGGAAAAGCAAAACGGGTTGGCATTCCGCGGCAATGCCGCGGAATGCCAACCCGTTTCAGCAGGGGGCTCCACCCGTCAGGCGGCGTACCCGCGGACGCCTTCCAGTTCGGCTTCGAGCGCGGCCAGTTGGCGTTCGACGGCGGCCGGTGCGGTTCCGCCCTGGGAATTCCGGCTGTTGAGCGAACCTTCGGTGCTCAACACGGTACGGACCTCCGGGGTCAGGTGTTCCGAGATGCCCGCATATTCCTCGTCCGTCAGGTCCCAGAGCTCTACACCGCGACCCTCAGCCAGCTTCACCGCGGCACCGGAAAGCTCGTGCGCTTCACGGAACGGCACGCCTTGGCGGACGAGCCACTCGGCGATGTCCGTTGCGAGGGCGAATCCCTGGGGTGCCAGCGACTCCATCCGCTCTGTGTTGAACGTGAGGGTCGCGATCATTCCGGAAACCGCCGGCAGGAGCAGTTCGAGGGTGTCCGCGGCGTCGAACACCGGTTCCTTGTCCTCCTGCAGGTCGCGGTTGTACGCCAAGGGCAGGCCCTTGAGCGTCGCGAGGAGCCCGGACAGGTTGCCTATCAGGCGACCCGCCTTGCCACGGGCGAGCTCGGCAACGTCCGGGTTCTTCTTCTGCGGCATGATCGAGGAGCCCGTGGAGTAGGAATCGTGGAGCGTTACGAAGGAGAACTCCTTGGTGGCCCACAAAATGACCTCCTCGGAAACCCGGGACAAGTCCACTCCGATCATCGAGCACACCCAAGCGAACTCGGCGAAGACGTCCCTCGACGCCGTTCCATCGATCGAGTTGTGCACCGCGGAGTAGAAGCCCAGGTCAGCGGCAACGGCCTCGGGATCCAAGCCAAGCGACGAACCTGCAAGAGCGCCGGAACCGTACGGCGACACACCGGCACGCTTGTCCCAGTCCTGGAGGCGCTGCACATCACGCAACAAAGCCCAGGCATGCGCGAGCAAATGGTGGCTCAGCAACACCGGCTGTGCGTGCTGCAGGTGGGTGCGGCCAGGCATGGCAACACCGTGGTGCGCCTTTGCCTGTTCGACGAGTGCGTCCACCGTAGCGAGCACGCCTCGGGCGATGATCCGGGCGTGGTCACGCAGGAACATGCGCCCCAGGGTCGCCACCTGGTCGTTGCGGGAACGGCCCGCCCGCAGCTTGCCGCCTAAATGGGAGCCCGCACGCTCGATGAGGCCGCGTTCCAAGGAACCGTGGACATCCTCGTCGCTCTCGGCGGGCTGGTAGGCGCCGCTCGCGACGTCCTCATCCAACTGGGTGAGGGCTGCGAGCATGCCTTCCAACTCGGCGTCGTCCAGCAGTCCGGCTTTGTGCAGCACGCGGGCATGCGCCTTGGAGCCAGCGATGTCGTACCGGGCCAGCCGCCAGTCGAAGTGGGTCGACTTGCTCAGCGCGGCGAGGGCATCTGCGGGGCCGCCGGCGAAGCGGCCGCCCCAAAGCGCACCTTCATTGGTCCCCGAACGCTCCCCAACCTCGCTCCGCTCGGCCGGGGACCCCGGCGTCCGTGGGCCCACGGACGTCATTTGCCCTGCACCCGCAGGTCGCGGCCGGAGGCAACCTTGGAGGACATGCCCCACAGTTCGATGAAGCCACGTGCCATCGACTGGTCGAAGGTGTCGCCGGTGTCGTAGGTCGCGAGGTCGAAGTCGTAGAGGGAGGTCTCGGAGCGGCGGCCGTTGACGATCGCCTGGCCACCGTGGAGGACCATGCGGATGTCGCCGGAAACATACTTCTGGGTGTCCTCGATGAAAGCGTCCAGAGAGCGCTTGAGCGGGGAGAACCACTGGCCGTCGTAGACCAGTTCAGACCAACGCTGGCCGACCGTCGCCTTGAAGCGTGCCTGCTCACGCTCGATGGTGACGTCTTCGAGGTGCTTGTGGGCAGTGATGAGGGCCATGGCACCCGGAGCTTCGTAGATCTCGCGGGACTTGATGCCCACCAGGCGGTCCTCGACGACGTCGATCCGGCCAACGCCCTGAGCGCCTGCGCGGCGGTTCATTTCCTGGATGATCTGCAACGGCGTGTGCTTGACGCCGTCGATTGCCACCGGGACACCGGCTTCGAAGGTGATGGTCACTTCATCCGGTGCCGGCGGGAATTCCGGAGTGGCGGTGTAGTCGTAGATGTCCTTGGTGGGAGCGTTCCAGATGTCTTCGAGGTAGCCGGTTTCGACGGCGCGTCCCCAGACGTTCTGGTCGATCGAGTAGGGGTTCTTCTTGGTGGTCTCGATCGGCAATCCCTTTTCTTCGGCGAAGGCGATGGCCTTGTCGCGGGTCAGGGCGAGGTCACGGACGGGTGCGATGCACTTCAGGTCCGGGCCGAGGGTCTGGATGCCCACTTCGAAACGCACCTGGTCGTTACCCTTGCCCGTGCAGCCGTGGGCGACGGTGGTGGCGCCGAACTCGCGGGCTGCCTTGACGAGGTGCTTGACGATGACCGGGCGGGAAATGGCCGAGACGAGCGGGTAGTGCCCTTGGTAGAGGGCGTTGGCCTTCAGCGTCGGCATGGCGTATTCGTTCGCGAACTCGTCGCGGGCGTCGGCTACATAGGCCTCGACGGCGCCGCAGCCGAGGGCACGCTGGCGAATGGTCTCCAGCGACTCGCCGCCCTGTCCGACGTCGACGGCCACCGCGATGACCTCGGCACCGGTGGCTTCACCGATCCAGCCGATGGCTACGGATGTATCAAGGCCACCGGAGTAGGCCAGAACAATGCGCTCAGTCACGAGAGTGCTCCTTTGTTGTTGCTTGGTTTCTTTGAATCAATGCTTGGTTGGGCTAGTTGCCCGGTCCGGCGTCCTGCGCCAATTGGAGGAACCGTGCCGCGAGTTCGGCACCGCCGTCGGGATCCCTGGCAACCAAAAGCAAGGTATCGTCGCCTGCGATCGTACCCAATACCGACGGCATCACGGAGTGGTCGATCGCAAGGGCGAGGAAGTTCGCGGCGCCCGGAGGCGTCCTGAGCACCACGATGTTGCCCGAGGCTTCGGCGGTGACAAGCAATTCGCCGCAAAGCCGCGACAAGCGCGCATCCAGGATTTCCTGGGTGACGCCGCTCTTTGCATTGCGGTCGCCGCCCTCGCCGGGCACCGCATACACCAGCGCGCCGTCCTTGCCGCGAACGCGGACCGCCCCGAGTTCCACGAGGTCGCGCGACAGGGTCGCCTGGGTGACCTGCACGCCGTCGTCCGCCAACAACGCCGCGAGCTCGGCCTGCGAGCGCACGGACTCGCCCGTCAGGATCGCGGTGATCCGCGCCTGACGGGCTGTCTTGGTGGTTGGACTGGCGCCTTGCGACGCCGGGTGGGCGGACACTAGAACGTGCTCTCCCCGGTTCCTTCAACGGGGGTGAGACCCTCGACGAAGGCAAGTCCCGACTTGTGCATGAGCCACGCCATGAGCGCCTTTTGGGCATGCAGGCGGTTTTCCGCTTCGTCCCAGACGATGGACTGCGGTCCGTCGATGACACCGGCCGAAATCTCGTAGCCGCGGTAGGCGGGCAGGCAATGGAGCACGACGGCGTCAGGCGCCGCGAGTGCCAGGGCGGCCTCGTCCACGGAATAGTCGCGGAAAAGCTGCATCCGGGCTTCCTTTTCGGCTTCCTGGCCCATGGACACCCACGTGTCCGTGGCGACGACGTCAGCGCCCTGGAGCGCCTGCGCGGCGTCCGTGGTGATGAGAACGGAGCCACCGGTCTCGGCTGCGCGCTCCTCTGCCGCCTCCACGATGTCCACCGCCGGGAGGTAGCCGTCCGGACCGGAAATCCGGACGTGCATGCCAGCCGTAACGCCTGCCAGGAGGTAGGAGTTGGCCATGTTGTTCGCGGCGTCGCCCAGGTAGGCCATGGTGAGGCCCTTGAGTTCGCCCTTGTGTTCCTTGACGGCCAGGAGGTCCGCGAGCAACTGGCAGGGATGGTAATCGTCGCACAGGGCGTTGATGACGGGGACCTTCGAGTTCTCTGCCATCGCCACGAGTCCGCTGTGGGCGCCCGTGCGCCACACGATGGTGGAGACCATGCGCTCGAGGACCTTCGCTGTGTCCTCGACCGATTCCTTGTGGCCGATCTGCGCTTCGCCGGGGTTGATGATGAGCGCGTTGCCGCCCATATCCGCGATGCCCGTGGCAAAGGAAACCCTGGTGCGTGTGGAGGTCTTGTCGAAGATGACGGCGACCGTCTTGCGACCGTTCCCGTCCGCGGCGAACGGTTGGACGCTGTACGGGGCCGCTTTCATGCGCACGGCGAGCTCGAGCACCTCGGCTTGCTCAGCCGGCGTGAGGTCAGTGTCCTTCAGGAAATGGCGGGTGGAGGTGTTCACTGTGCGTCCTCATCGGTCAGTGGTGTGGAGGTCGGGGGTGTGGAGGTTTGGGCTGATGCCGCCTCGATGATTCCAGGCAGCGCGTCAAGGAACCGGTCCGCCTGTTCAAGGGTCAGGATCAGCGGCGGGGCCAGGCGGATGGTGCGAGGGCCCGGGCTGTTGATGATGAAGCCGGCGTCGAGGGCCGCGGTAACCATGGCCGGCGCGATCTCGGCGTCGAGGTCGAATCCGATCAGGAGGCCTTCGCCGCGCACTTCCGTGACGCCGTCGACGTCGGACAGGCCGGCCCGCAGCCGCGCGCCGACGGTGAGCACGTTGTCCAGCACGTTCTGGTTCTCAATGGCGTGCAAGGTGGCGAGGGCCGCGGCGGTGGCCACGGGATTGCCGCCGAACGTGGTGCCGTGCTGGCCCGCCGTGAGGAGCGACGACGTCGACGGCCCGAAGGTGATGAGCGCGCCCACGGGGAAACCGCCGCCCAGTCCTTTGGCGAGGGTCACGGCGTCCGGGACGATTCCCGCGTCCTCGCTGGCGAGCCATTTGCCGGTGCGGCCGATGCCGGTCTGGACCTCGTCCAAGATCAGCAGGGCGCCGGCCTTGCTCGTGGCCTCCCGGGCCGCCTGCAGGTATTCCTTGCCAAGCGGGCGGACTCCCGCTTCACCTTGGATGGGTTCGAGGAAGACCGCGGCCGTGGTGTCGTCGACGGCGGCACGCAGGGCTTCGATGTCGCCGAACGGGATGTGGACCACGCCGCCGGGCAGGGGCTCGAAAGGTGCACGGTAGGCTTCCTTGGCGGTCAAGGCGAGCGCGCCCATGGTGCGGCCGTGGAACGCGCCTTCGAGGGCGATGATCTTGGTGCGCTTCGCTGCCTTGGCCCCGGCGGGGGCGTCGGCGTTGCGGCGGGCCAGTTTGAAAGCGGCCTCATTGGCTTCCGTGCCGGAGTTGGCGAAAAACACCTTCGAGCCGGCAGGAGCGTTGGTGAGGGCGAGCAGTTTTTCCGCGAGCGCGATCTGTGTGGGGCTAGTGAAGAAGTTGGACACATGGCCCAGCGTCGCCAACTGGCTCGCGATGACCGAGGTCACGAAGGGATGGGCGTGACCCATCGCGTTGACGGCGATGCCGCCGAGCAGGTCCAGGTATTCCTTGCCGTCGGCGTCCCAGACGAGGGAACCGGCTCCGCGGACGAGGACGCGCTGGGGCGTGCCGAAGACGCCCATGAGGGACGTATTGTAGCGGGCAAGCCAATCGGCTCCGCTGCTGTTCGCGACGAGGTTGCTTGCGGCTTCTGTAGCCGTGGCCACCTCGCCGGCAGGGCCGAGGCCCGCTGTTTCGTTCATGGGTTCACTTCCTCGTCGGGGACAACCTGGGTTCCGATGCCCGCGGTGGTAAAGGTTTCAAGCAGCATTGAGTGCGGCAAGCGACCGTCGACGATGTGTGCTTGGCGCACCCCTTCGTCGATGGCTTTCAGGCACGCGGCCATCTTCGGGATCATGCCGGACTCCAGCCGCGGCAGCATCTCCCGCAGTTCCGTCGCGGTCAGGGATGAGATGAGCGAGGACTTGTCCGGCCAGTCGCCGTAGAGTCCCTCGACGTCGGTGAGGATGACCAGCTTGGACGCGCCCAGGGCGGAGGCGACGGCAGCAGCTGCGGTGTCCGCGTTCACGTTGAGCACCTGGCCGGTGGTCTGGAACCGCTGTGTCGCGGGGTCGCCGTCGCCGTCGTCGATGATCTCCGGGGCGACGGTCGAAATCACCGGGATGCGGCCCGCGGCGAGGATGTCCTCGATGCCTGTGGGGTCGACGCCGACCACTTCGCCCACGAGGCCGAGGTCGACTTCCTCGCCGTCCACCACGGTTCCGGTTCGGACGGCGCGCAGGAGGCCGCCGTCTTCGCCGGACATTCCGACGGCGTACGGGCCGTGCGAATTGATCAGGCCAACGAGTTCGCGCCCCACTTGTCCGGTGAGCACCATGCGCACGACGTCCATGGCTTCAGGGGTGGTGACCCGCAGGCCGCCCTTGAATTCGGATTCGATTCCCAGCCTGCCGAGCATCGAGTTGATCTGCGGGCCGCCGCCATGCACGACGACGGGGTGGATGCCTACGTGGTGCAGGAAGACGACGTCCTCGGCGAAGGCTCGTCGGAGGTCGTCGTTGACCATGGCGTTGCCACCGTACTTGATCACCATGGTGGTGCCGGCGAAGCGCTGGATCCAGGGCAGCGCTTCGATCAGGGTCGCGGCCTTGTCCTGCGCTGTTTTTGCCGGATCGGTGCTTGTGGAGGTGCTCTCGCGGGTGTGCGCGGTCACGGTCCGTCCTTCCCTAGCTCGAGTAGGCGCTGTTCTCGTGCACGTAGTCGTGCGTGAGGTCGTTGGTCCAGATGGTGGCCTCGGCGTCGCCGGCTTGCAGGTCGATTTCCACGAGGACTTCGCGGGATTCAAGATCCACCAGTCCACGGTCGTCGCCGATGCCGCCGTTGCGGCAAATCTGGATCCCGTTCATTGACACGTTGAGCTGGTCCGGCTCGAAGACGGCGTCCGTGGTGCCCACCGAGGACAAGACACGGCCCCAGTTGGGGTCCTTGCCGAAGATCGCGGTTTTGAAGAGGTTGGACCGTGCCACCGAACGGCCTACCACTTCGGCGTCGCGCTCGCTGGCGGCGTTGAACGTGCGGATGGCGATGTCGTGGCTGGCGCCTTCTGCGTCGCCGATCAGCTTGCGGGCGAGCTCGGCGCACACCTGCGTGACTCCGGCACCCAGCTGTTCGGCGGACGGAATGGCGTCCGAGGCTCCCGATGCCAGGAGCACCACGGTGTCGTTCGTGGACATGCATCCGTCCGAGTCCGTGCGGTCGAAGGTGACGCGCGTGGCGTCGCGGAGGACGACGTCGAGCTCTTCCGCGGGGACTTGGGCATCCGTGGTGAGGACAACCAGCATGGTGGCCAGGCCGGGAGCGAGCATGCCCGCACCCTTCGCGATACCGCCGACAGTGAAGGTCTTGCCTTCCGCGTCGGTGCCGGTGAAGACGGCTTCCTTCGCGACGCTGTCGGTGGTCATGATCGCCGTTGCGGCTGCAGAGCCGCCGTCTTCGGACAAGCCGGCGGCAGCGGCCTCCACGCCGGGAAGGATCTTGTCCATCGGCAAGTGCTCGCCGATGAGGCCGGTGGAGCAAACAACGACGTCGGACGCGGAGATTCCAAGGACATCGGCGACTTTTTCAGCGGTTGCGTGCGTGTTCTGGAAGCCTTGCGGACCAGTGCAGGCGTTCGCGCCGCCCGAATTCAGGACGACGGCGTCAACGCGGCCATCCGAAACCACTTGGCGGGACCAGTGCACGGGTGCCGCGGCCACGCGATTGGACGTGAAAACGGCAGCGCCGGCCTTAAGCGGGCCGTCATTGACAACCAGGGCGAGGTCCGGGTTGCCCGAAGCCTTGATTCCGGCTTTGACTCCGGCCGCGCGGAATCCCTGGGGTGCGGTGATGGTCACGGGGCAACTCCTTGCACGTTGAGGCCGGCGGATTCATCCAGGCCGAGGGCGATGTTCATGGACTGCACGGCACCGCCGGCAGTCCCCTTTGTCAGGTTGTCGATGGCGCACGTGACAATAACGCGGCCGGAATGTTCATCGAACGCCAACTGCATGACGGCGTGGTTGGAGCCCTGCACCGACTTGGTGGCAGGCCACTGTCCTTCGGGAAGCAGGTGCACGAACGGTTCGTCGTCGTACGCCTCGGCCCAAGCGCTCCGGAGCTCGGCGGCGGTGACGCCCGGCTTGGCCTTGGCCGTCGCGGTGCTGAGGATGCCGCGGCTCATGGGGGCGAGCGTCGGGGTGAAGGACACCGTGACTTTCTCTCCGGCCGCGTTGGACAGCCCCTGTTCGATTTCCGGGGTGTGCCGGTGTCCGCCACCCACGCCGTAGGGGCTCATGGAGCCCATGACTTCCGAGCCGATGAGGTTCACTTTCGCCGCTTTACCCGCGCCCGAGGTTCCCGAGGCGGAAACAATCACGACGTCGTCGGGCTGGAGGAGCTGGTTGGCGTAGCCAGGTGTGAGGGCGAGCAGCGCCGACGTCGGGTAACAGCCGGGCACCGCGATCCGTTTCGCGCCCTTGAGCGCTTCGCGTTGGCCCGGCAGTTCGGGAAGTCCGTACGGCCACGTTCCCGCATGGTCCGAACCGTAGAACTTCTCCCAGGCTGCGGGGTCTTCGAGCCGGTGGTCCGCTCCGGCGTCGATCACCAGGGTACCTTCCGGCAACTGCGCTGCGATCTCAGCCGATGCTCCGTGCGGGAGCGCGAGGAAGACGACGTCGTGGCCCGCAAGGTTCTCCACGCTGGTGTCTTCCAGAATTCGGTTGGCCAGGCCATGGAGATGCGGCTGCAACTCCCCTAGTCTGGAACCGGCATTGCTGTGCGCGGTGATGGCGCCGATGGTGACGTCGGGATGTCCGGCCAGGAGGCGCAGCACTTCTCCTCCGGCGTAACCGCTGGCACCGGAGACGGCAACAGAAATAGTCATGGCATGACTATACAGCAAAAATATTCATAGATCCCGATATTTATGCACTTTCGCGACTCCCCACCCGATGAAACCACCGTCGAGCCGTCCCGCCCCCATGAGCGAACCGATCTATCACCGCGGATATGGGCATTTGGTAGGCACGCGTATGCTGAATAAAGGGTGATCCAGACCGTGCAGACCGAACGTCGGCTGCAGCGTTGCCCGTTACCGATACGGGGCACAACCATTCATGACACCCACCTCCACCACTGAGCGCCCGAAAGCGCGTGTGATCCAGCCCAACCCCGTGGTTCATAGCTACTCGGAACTACTCAAGGGCGTCCGCGCCGCAGGCTTGCTGGAGCGGCGCACCGGCTTCTACATAGGGCTCTTCGTTTCCTTGATGGTCCTCATGGCCGGAACGTGGCTCGGCTTTGGCTTGCTTGGTGATTCCTGGTTCCAACTGCTCATTGCGGCGGCACTGGGGATCGTCTGCACGCAATTGAGCTTCTTGGCCCATGAAGCCGGGCACAAACAGGTCTTCGCCTCGCGCCGCGCCAACGACTGGTCGGCCAGACTCCTCGCCACCGGAATCGCCGGCATCAGCTACTCCTGGTGGGAACAAAAGCACGGCGCCCACCACAACCACCCCAACGTGATCTCAAAAGATCCGGACATCAGGAACAACGGCTTGGTGTTCTATCCCGAGGCCGCGGTCGGCAGGAATGGACGGTTCGCGTTCCTGACGCGCAGGCAAGGTTGGTTCTTCTTCCCGTTGCTGGCCTTGCTTGGGCTCAGCCTGCAATTCGACTCCATCCGATTCGTCTTGGGACGCGGAAACGTGCGGCATCGTTGGGTTGAGACGCCTATCCTCCTGTCACGCCTTCTTGCGCTGCCGGTCCTCGCGTTCACTTTCCTCCCGCTGGGTATGGCTTTCGCATTCATCGGGGTCCAAATCGCCGTATACGGCTTCTATATGGGCGCTTCTTTCGCCCCCAACCACAAAGGGATGCCGGTCCTACCGAAAGACAGCCGGGCCGACTTCCTCAGCAGGCAGGTCCTGACCTCACGGAACATTTCCGGCGGCCGCGTCATGGACTTCCTCCTCGGGGGCCTCAACCGCCAAGTGGAGCATCACCTTTTCCCCGACATGGCGCGTCCCCAACTGCACCAGGCAGCCACGATCGTCCGGACCTTCTGCGCTACGCATTCCATCCCTTATACGGAGACAACCTTGATGCAGTCTTATGCAATCGTTGTGAAGTACCTCAACGAGGTGGGGCTTGCCGCGGGCCGCGGATTTGACTGCCCCGTGGCCTCCGCCCACGGCCGAAGTTAAGCGCCGGCAATCGCCCGCGCCGGGGGCCTCGACGGCTAACGCTCCTCCGTTTCGGGGCCCTTTGGGCGGAGAATTTATCAGTCTTCGGCCTTGACGCCGGGCGGGCGAACGGCCCTGACTGGACACCCGGCGGACTCCCCTCCCTAGGATGGTTGTGTGAATGTGGGCGCGAACGCGCCCCGACCCGGAAGGAGCCCCATGACGCACGCGATCATCGCCCGGCAGGCCGGAGGACCGGAAGTCCTCGAACTCAGCGACGTGGAGGTCCCGGCACCGGGCCCGCACCAATTGCTCGTCAAGGTGGTCGCCGCAGGCGTCAACTTCATCGATACCTACCAGCGCGGCGGGGTCTACAAGGTCGAATATCCGTTCACCCCCGGCTCCGAGGCCGCCGGAGTAGTTGAAGCCGTTGGCTCCGAGGTCGAGGACTTCGCAGTGGGAGATCGCGTGGCCACCGCCGAAGGCTCCCGCAGCTACGCCGGGTACACCCTTATTGACGCGGACAAGGCCCTTCCCGTGCCGGACGGCGTTGAGGACCACACGGCGGCCGCGCTGCCCCTCCAGGGGATGACGGCCCATTACCTCATCAACTCCTCGTTCCGGGTGGAGCCGGGCCACACGGTCCTGACCCACGCCGGAGCCGGCGGCGTCGGCCTCATCCTGACGCAACTGCTCAAGGCACGCGGCGCCCGCGTCATCACCACAGTCTCTTCGGACGAGAAGGAAGCATTGGCCCGCGAAGCCGGCGCGGACGAGGTCCTCCGCTACTCCGGTTTCGCCGACAAGGTCCTCGAACTGACCTCCGGCGAAGGCGTCAATGTTGTGTACGACGGCGTCGGCAAGGACACCTTTGACGATTCCCTGGCAAGCCTGCGCATCCGCGGCTCCCTTGTTCTTTTCGGGGCGGCGTCGGGGCCGGTGCCTCCCTTTGATCCGCAACGGCTCAACCGCGGAGGGTCTTTGTCCTTGACCCGGCCGACCCTTGCCCACTTCCTGCAGAACCCCCAGGAACGCCGCTGGCGTTCGGCCGAGGTCTTCGGCGCCGCCGCAAGCGGCGCCCTCAAGGTACGGGTCGGCGGGACGTACCCCCTCGCCGAGGCCGCCCAAGCCCACCGCGACCTCGAAGGACGGAAGACCACGGGGAAGCTGCTCCTGCTTCCGTAGGGGCAAGTTCCGTAAAAGGGCGACTTCCAGGCGTCCACTGGATTAATGTTGGGTAAAGCGCGGGGAAAGCCCGGGCGGCCTCCGACACCTTTTGTTCATCTACAGACGCGAAAATCCTTTGGTGACCCAAGAACATGATGCCCGGGCAACCCACCCCGGACTCCAGGCTGTGTACCTGCCCCAGCTTCAAGGAGGCCCGGCCGCGCCACCGGCGCGCACCCTCCTTGGGATCATCGACGCAACCGCACGGGCTTTTCCTGAAGCCTCAGCCCTCGATGACGGGCAGAAATCCCTGAGCTACTCCGATTTGTTGGCACAGGTCCGCCGCTTCGCCGCGACGCTCGTCGAGGCGGGACTGGGTCCCGGAGACAAGATCGGCGTCCGGATCCCCTCGGGGACGAATGATCTCTACATTTCCATCCTGGCCATCCTGTCGATTGCAGCGGCCTACGTGCCCGTCGACGCCGATGACCCCGAAGAGCGGGCACGGCTGGTTTTCGGCGAGGCGAAGGTGGCCGCGGTGGTCACGAAGGGCCGCAAGATCGAGCTTTCCGCCCCACGGCCAACGCCCCACCCGGCGCCCCGGGCGCCGCGGCTCGCGGACGATTCCTGGGTCATTTTCACCTCCGGATCCACCGGCACGCCAAAGGGTGTAGCGGTGCAGCACCGTTCCTCGGCAGCATTCGTGGATGCCGAGGCCCGGCTTTTCCTCCAAGACGAGCCCATCGGACCACAGGACCGGGTCCTGGCCGGGCTCTCCGTGGCTTTCGATGCGTCCTGCGAGGAAATGTGGCTGGCGTGGCGGCACGGAGCATGCCTCGTGCCGGCGCCGCGGGCGCTCGTCCGTTCAGGGATGGATCTCGGACCGTGGCTGATCAACCACGGCATCACCGTGGTCTCCACCGTGCCGACCCTCGCGGCGTTGTGGCCGGCGGAAGCCCTCGAAAACGTGCGCCTGCTGATCTTCGGCGGCGAAGCGTGCCCGCCGGAACTCGCCGAGCGGCTCGCCGTCGACGGCCGCGAAGTATGGAACACCTACGGCCCCACCGAAGCGACCGTCGTGGCCTGCGCCGCTCCCCTTGGCGGCAGCGGCCCGGTCCGGATCGGATTGCCCCTCGACGGTTGGGACCTCGCCGTTGTCGATTCCGCCGGGGTGCCCGTCGCTGAAGGCGAGATCGGCGAACTGATCATTGGCGGCGTCGGCCTGGCGCGCTACCTTGATCCGGCAAAGGACGCGGAAAAGTACGCGCCCATGCAGTCGCTTGGTTGGGGACGGGCGTACCGTTCCGGCGACCTTGTGCGCTACGAGGAAGCAGGACTCATCTTCCAGGGCCGCGCCGATGAACAAGTGAAGCTCGGCGGCCGAAGAATCGAGCTCGGCGAGATCGACGCAGCGCTCCAGGCCCTTCCCGGAGTCGCTGGAGCCGCAGCCGCGGTGCGCACGACGGCGGCGGGGAACCAGATCCTGGTCGGTTACCTCGCACCTGCGGGACACGAAGAAATCGATCTCGTGGCTGCCCGGGAATTGTTGACCGAGAGCCTCCCTGCGGCGTTGATCCCGCTCATGACCGTGGTGGACTCCCTCCCGACGAAGACCAGCGGCAAGGTCGACCGGCATTCCCTTCCGTGGCCCTTGGCCGGTGCAGCTGCGGCCGACGCGGAGAAGGCGCCGCTCAACCTGCCCGAGGACGCCCAATGGGTAGTGGACCAATGGGAAAGCGTCCTGGGAGCGCCGGTCACCTCGCTCGACGCCGACTTTTTTGCGTATGGCGGTGGCTCCCTCGCCGCGGCCCAGCTCGTCTCGGCATTGCGGGTGCGCTACCCTACCATCACCGTCGCGGAAATCTACGCCACGCCCAGGGTGGGTGCCTTGATCGACACGGCACGCCAATCGCTGCCCGAAGGCCACGTGGCCGGACCGGCAGCCGAGCGCACCGTCCGGCCGACTGCCAGGAAGTCCCAGGTCTTCCAAACCCTGATGGGCGTCCTCCTCAACATCCTGGTGGGCATGCGCTGGCTCACGTACCTGATGGTCGCCAACAACCTGCTGGCCGCCTTCGCCGGCTTCTCGGCCGCCCCCGTGGTGTCCTGGTGGTGGATCCTGGCGTCCTGGCTGGCGTTCGTCAGCCCGCCGGGCCGCATGGCCATCTCGATCCTGGCCGCGCGCCTCCTCCTGGGCGGAGTGAAACCCGGTACGTACCCGCGGTCGGGCAAGGTGCACTTGAGGCTATGGCTCGCCGAACAGATCCAGGATCTCTCCGGCGCCGTCAGCCTGGCGAGCGCGCCGTGGGTCCCCTATTACGCCAGGGCCCTGGGCGCGAAGATCGGCAACAACGTCCATTTGCACTCACTGCCTCCCGTCACGGGGCTGCTCTCGCTCGGCAGCGGCTGCAACATCGAACCCGAAGTGGATCTGTCCGGCTGGTGGATCGACGGCGACTACGTGCACATAGGGTCTGTCCATGTGGGCCCTGGCGCAACTGTGGGTTCGCGGAGCACCCTCATGCCCGGCACCAGCATCGGCGCCGGCGCCCGGGTCGAGCCGGGTTCCGCCGTCCTCGGCAAGGTGAAGTCCGGGCACCTCGTGGCCGGATCCCCGGCCGAACGCCGAGGCAAGGCAAAGAGCGATTGGCCCGAGGCCCCGGCAACCCACCACCTGATCGGCAGGCTGTGGTTCACCGCTTTTGCTTCAGCGTCTGCAATCCTGGCCCTCATCCCGTACGTTTCGGCGTGCGTGGGCGCCTACGTTTCCTTGCTGTTCATCCAGGGCAGGAGTTCCCTCGCGGACGCCTTCCCGCAGCTCATGCTGTCCGTTCCGTTCGCCGCACTCGCCTGGTTCCTGTGCAACCTCCTGCTGATCCTGGTGACCACCCGGCTGCTGGGCTTCGGCCTCAAGGAGGGCTACTACCGGGTACGCAGCCGGGTGGGCTGGCAAGTGTGGGCCACGGAACGCGTCCTGGACCTCGCACGCGACCTCCTCTTCCCCATTTACGCGAGCCTCTTTACCCCGGTCTGGCTGCGCATGCTTGGCGCGAAGGTCGGGCGAAACGTAGAAGCCTCCACGGTCCTGCTCCTTCCGCGCATGACGACGATTGGCGAGAGTGCCTTCCTGGCGGACGACACCATGGTGGCGTCCTACGAACTCGGCGGGGGCTGGATGAAGATCGCGCCGGCAAAAATCGGCAAGCGCTCGTTCCTGGGCAACTCCGGCATGACAGCGGCAGGGCGCAGCGTTCCCAAGAATTCGCTCGTCGCAGTGCTCTCGGCGACACCGGCCAAGGCAAAGTCCGGCACCTCCTGGCTTGGAAGTCCTCCCGTGAGGCTGCGCCGTACCGCCATCGCGTCCGATCAAAGCCTCACCTTCAACCCGCCCTGGGGACTCAAGACCAAGCGGGCGCTGTGGGAATTGTGCCGGCTGGTGCCCGTGATCCTCACAGTGGCGATCGCCGTCGGCATCATGCTGGTCCTTGACTGGATCGCTTCCGAAACGTCCTACTGGCTGGCTGCCGTCCTGGGCGGCATCGTAGTCCTCGCGGCGGGAGCCGTCGCGGCAGCGAGTTCGGTCGCGGCGAAGTGGGTCCTGGTCGGCCGGATCAA
This sequence comes from Arthrobacter terricola, assembly GCF_004354015.1. Taxonomy (GTDB): domain Bacteria; phylum Actinomycetota; class Actinomycetes; order Actinomycetales; family Micrococcaceae; genus Arthrobacter; species Arthrobacter terricola. Next base: position 236,596 of record NZ_SMRU01000003.1, on the reverse strand, counting down.
GGAAGGCCAACACCCGCTGTGGAGTTCGTTCATTTGGCGGAACGAGGTAGTGGATACCTTCATCGAAATGGTGAGCGCACCTTGGTTCGCCCGATCGGCATCCGGAACGCCCGCCTTGGTGTGGTGGCTCCGGGCCCTCGGCGCGAAGATCGGCCGGGGAACCTGGTGCGAAAGCTACTGGTTGCCCGAAGCCGACCTTGTCACCCTTGGTGAAAGCTCAACGGTCAACCGCGGTTGCGTCGTGCAGACCCACCTCTTCCACGACCGGGTCATGAGCATCGACACGGTGGTGCTCGGGGACGGGGCGACGATGGGGCCGCATGGCGTCATTCTGCCCCGCGCCAGCATCGGGGCAGGTGGAACAGTGGGACCGGCGTCGCTGGTCATGCGCGGCGAGACCGTTCCAGCCGGTACGTACTGGATCGGCAACCCGGTGAGCCCCTGGACGGGTCCGTAACGGCCGTCCGTAGCGTACATTGGCAGGAACAACAGCGAGCAACCAGCCCACCAGAATCCCGCACAAGAAGCCATACGGAGGCAGCCAGCTCACATGAGCCGCACCGAACCAGGAACACCCGCACTTGCCGCTGACCGTTACACCCTGCACCACGGAAGCACCGCATACCACGTACTCCGGTACGAGTTGGACCTTGACTACAGCCTTGGCAGCAACAGGCTCAACGGCCGCGCGACCCTTCGCTGCATGGCCCTCGAGGACATCGGCACAGTGGTCTTGGACTTGGTGGGGTTGAAGGCGTCGAAGATCCTGGTGGACGGCAAGAAGGTGCAGAAGTTCACCTCGCGTGGCGAACACCTCGTCATCACAGTCAGGGACCGGCTGCGGGCCGGGCAGACCTTCCTGGTCGAGCTCCGCTACGACGGCAATCCGAAACCACGCAAGGGTTTGTGGGGCGAAGTCGGTTGGGAAGAGCTCGACGACGGCGTGCTGGTTGCGGGGCAACCGAACGGCGCTGCGTCGTGGTTCCCCTGCAACGACCACCCGCGCCACAAATCCAGTTACCTGATCAGCGTGACCACCGATGACAACTACCGTGCCGTCTGCAATGGCCGCCTGATTTCCCACAGCCGGAAATCAAGCCGGGAGACCTGGGTCTACGAACAAAGCGAGCCAATGGCCAGTTACCTGGCCACAGTTCAGATCGGGCGCTATCGGCTTCACCAGCTCAGCCCCTCGCTGCAACGGGCGGATGCGCGTACCGGGCACCGTTTCCTGGCACCGCGGGAAACGGCCGTGCCCCAATTCGTCGCTGTCTCCCCCGGCTTGTTGTCCGAGGCCCGGGAAGGCTTGGCACGGCAAGCCGACATGATGCGTACGTTTGTGGATTGCTTTGGTCCGTATCCCTTCGCCGAATACACGGCTGTGGTCACCGATGACGAATTGGAAATCCCCCTCGAGGCCCAGACGCTCTCGATCTTCGGCCGGAACCACATGGAGCAATCATGGGAGGCACAGCGCCTCATCGCCCACGAACTCTCCCACCAGTGGTTCGGCAACTCCCTCACGGTGAGCAGTTGGCGGGACATCTGGCTGCACGAGGGCTTCGCCTGCTATGCCGAATGGATCTGGTCCGAGGAAGCCGGTGTGATGTCCGTAGCCAACCGCGCGAAAGCTGCTTGGCGCAAGCTCGGCGTCACCGCCCAGGACCTGGTGATCGGCGACCCCGGCCCGGAGCTCATGTTCGATGACCGCGTGTACAAGCGCGGGGCGCTGGCGCTCCATGCCATCCGGCTCGCATGTGGGGACACGGCGTTCTTCGGATTGCTGCGCCACTGGACTGAAACCAAGCGACACAGCTCGGTTTCCACAGCCGAGTTCGTGGTTACGGCAAACTCTTACGTGCCCGGGCTTGATGCCGCGAAAGTCCTTCGGCCCTGGCTTTACCAGGCCCAGCTGCCGCAACTGGCATAGGACAAAGCAACGCCGCAACACCCTAGCGAGGTACGGCACCGGTTCCGATGGCGAGGGCGGCCACGAAGCCGGACGGGATATTTCTGAACGGCTCCTGATTGCTGAACGGCTTCTGATTGCTGGACGACTCATAATCGTGCAGCCCCGGTTTGTCCAGGACGTCGAGTGAATCCGGGCGGACCCGCAGTCCCTCTCCGGTCATCTTGAGCCAGGCCTCCTTGCGCGCCCACAACCGCGCCCGCTCCCGTGGGCTGAGCCCCGGCTCCATAGATGCCAGGTGACGCCGCTCATTTGCGGTCAAGGCGACCTCGTCGAAGCCTACGAACTCCGTGGCAGCCACGCTTTCGAGGTCGGCCCCCAGGCGGAGCCCCTTCCCGGGGCGTACGACGGCGGCAAACAGCACCCAGCCCGACGCCCGCGAGGCGCTGAGCAGCAACGGGGCTGCATCGCCGTCGAGCAGGTAGCCTGGCCGGCCGTGGGCTATGTCCGGTCCCGCGCCACACTGCGGGCACTCGTAAGCGGCCGTGAGTTTCGTCGCCGGAACCCCCAGGAGCCCCGCGGCGAACCGTTGCTGGGCCACCCGGGACGCCAGGAACTCGAATCGTGGAGCGGTGGCCATGGAGTCCGCGCGGGCTATCTCGGCCGAAGACAGCAATTCCGCCGCCATCAGTTCGATGGCGGCGGAATCGACATGGTCCAGGGGCTGGATACGGACAACCAGCCCCTCGATCCCTGGGTTGATGCCTGTCAGCGCTGGACTGCTCCGAACCGCTCAGCGGCAACTGCCACAGCGGCCTCGCGGGCCTCCGAGGCCTCGTCTGCGGTCAGAGTGCGGTCCGTCGCGCGGAACCGCAAGCCAAAGGCGAGCGACTTCTTGCCGTCCTCAATGCCGTGGCCCGCGTAGACGTCGAACAACGCGACGTCTTCAAGGAGCTCGCCTGCGCCTTCGCGAAGGGCCGCGAGCACCGCGTCCGCCGGGACATCCTGCGGAACTACGAGGGCGACATCCTGCGTGGCCACCGGGAAACCGGAGATGTGCTTGGCAACAATGACGTCCGGCGCGGCTTCGAAGAGCGCGTCCACGTTGAGCTCAAGAGCCACGGAACGTGCCGGCATGTCATGGGCGGCGAGCAGCTTGGGGTGCAATTCGCCGGCGTATCCAACCACCGCGCCCGAGCGAAGCGCTAGTTGCGCGGCACGGCCGGGGTGGAACGCCTGGTGGCTGCCTTGGCTGACCACGAGTTCGACGCCCAGGACATCGCCAACGAGTCGGGCAACATCGAGCGCGTCCGCCCAATCCCAGGCGCGCGGCTTGTGCTCCGCGGCGGCCGGCGAATCGTGGCCGGTCAAGACCGCGGCGACGTGCAGCGGCTGGTTCGGAACGCCGTCGTACAGTCCGTCAAGCACCTCGTCCGAAGGCTTGATGCCCAGCGGAGGGATGGACGGAGTGCCCAACTGCCCATCCGGAAGGAACACGGAACCCGCCTCGAAGACGGCAAGGTCCCGGAACCCGCGGGAGTGGTTCCGGCGGGCCACCTCGATCAAGCCCGGAAGGATGGACGTACGGAGGTAACCGTGCTCCTCGCTGATCGGATTGGCGAGCTTGACCGCCGTCCGGGATGCGCCTTCCTCGGCAACGCCGAAGGTATCGTTCGTCGCTTTGGAAACGAACGGGTAGGACAGCACCTCAGTCAGGCCGGCGTCGGCGAGCGCCTGCACTACCCGGCGCTTTTGCTGCTGCGTCCGGGTCAAGCCGCGGCCGGGAGGGGCCACAGGCAAGGTAGCCGGGATGTTTTCGTAGCCGACAAGACGGGCGATTTCCTCCGAGAGGTCTTCCTTGGTCTCCAGGTCGTTGCGCCAGCTCGGCGCCGTCACTGAATAGGATCCGGCGGACTCGTCCTTCCGGACCACTGCACCCAGATCTTCCAGCGAACCGGTGATCTGCTCTTCGGTGAAGTCGATGCCGATCCGTGCCGCGGGGTAGCCGGAAGGCAGTTCGATCGTTACGGCGTCAGGCGCAATTCCGACGTCGGTGCCGGCCTCGTCCGCCGTGCCACCGGCGAGTTCCACGAGGAGGTCCACGACGCGCTGCGCGGCCACACCGGCAACGTGCCAATCGACGCCGCGCTCGAAGCGCTTGGAAGCTTCGGAAGGAAGCTTGTGCCGGCGGCGGGACCGAGCGATGGAGACCTCGTCGAAGTGGGCGGCTTCGACCAGGATGTTGGTTGTCGAATCGGAGACCTCCGTGTTGGCCCCGCCCATCACGCCGGCAATGCCGATCGCTCCGGAATCGTCGGTGATCAGGAGGTCTTCGACGTCGAGAGCACGCACTTTGTCGTCCAGCGTGGTGATTTTTTCCCCCGCGACCGCACGGCGAACCACAATATCGCCCGAGAGCTTGTCGAGGTCGTAGCAGTGGTTGGGCTGGCCCAGCTCAAGCATCACGTAGTTGGAAATATCCACGGGCAGCGAAATCGAACGGATGCCGGCCAGACGCAAGCGGGAAACCATCCACGGCGGAGTGGGCCGGGAGGGATCCACGCCACGAACCGTCCGGGCCACGAAGCGATCGCAACCGGGATTTCCGTAAATGGGGGCGTCGTCGTTGAGCTTGATGCCATAGCCGCCCTGAAGGGAAGCCGGGACGGTGACCTTCGAGGCCGGGTCCACAAAGGACGTACCAGTGGCATGGGCGTATTCGCGGGCGACGCCACGGATCGAGAACGCGTAGCCACGGTCCGGTGTCACGTTGATTTCCGCGGCTTCGTCGTAGAGGCCAAGCAGGGACATGGCGTCGGTCCCGACCTCGGGGTCCAGGCCGATCCGGGAGAGCACCAGGATGCCGTCGTGGTCCTCGCCGATCCCCAATTCACGCACCGAAGCGATCATGCCTGCAGACATGTGGCCGTAGGTCTTGCGCGCCGAAATGTGGAAGTCGCCCGGCAGCACAGCACCCGGGAGGGTCACCACGACCTTGTCCCCCTCGACGAAGTTGTGGGCACCGCAAATGATGCCCTGCACGCCGGAGGGGTCGATGCCCTTGCCCGCGAGGGTCTGCTCCTGGCCTTCAGGGACCACCCGCACCTGGCACCAATTGATGGTCTTGCCGTTGCTCTGCGGTTCCTTCACGAGGCTCAGGACCTGGCCCACCACGATGGGGCCTTTCAGTTCGTCCGTGGGACGGTGGACGGCTTCCTCTTCAAAGCCGACCTTGACGAGGTCCGCCATGACGTCTTCGGCCGTTGCGTCGGCCGGAACCTGCGCGAATTCGCGCAACCAGGAAAGTGGGATACGCACTGTTAGATCTCCATCCCGAAGTGCTCGCTGAAACGTACATCGCCTTCGATCATGTCCCGCATGTCGCCGACCTCATTGCGGAACATGAGCGTGCGCTCGATGCCCATGCCGAAGGCAAAACCTGAATACTCGTCCGGATCGATGCCTGCCGCACGCAGGACATTCGGGTTGACCATGCCGCAGCCGCCCCATTCGATCCAGCGGGGGCCGCCCTTCGCGCCGGGGTGCCAGATATCCAGCTCGGCGGACGGTTCCGTGAACGGGAAGTAGTTCGGGCGCAAGCGGATCTGGGCTTCGTCGCCGAACATCTGCCGCGCGAAGTGCTCCAACGTGCCTCGGAGGTCGGCCATGCTCAGGTTCTTGTCGATGGCGAGGCCTTCGAACTGGTGGAAGACTGGGGTATGGGTTGCGTCGAGTTCATCTGTGCGGAACACCTTGCCAGGGCACAACACATAGATGGGGACTTCGCGTTCCAACATGGAGCGGACCTGTACCGGCGAGGTGTGCGTGCGCATGAGCAAGTGGGCTTCGGGAGGCTCCACGAAGAAGGTGTCCTGCATTTCGCGGGCCGGGTGGTCCGGCTTGAAGTTGAGGGCGTCGAAGTTGAACCATTCGGACTCGACTTCCGGGCCTTCGGCAATTTCCCAGCCCATGCCAACGAAGATATCGGCGACGCGGTCCTGCAGCGTCGACAACGGGTGCCGGGCTCCGGCGCGACGACGCCTTGGTGCCGCCGTGACGTCCACGGTTTCCTCAACGAGGATGCGGGCGTCGTTTTCGGCCTCGAGCACGGCGGTGCGTGCCGCGAGCGCCTGGTTGACGCGACCACGGGAGGATCCCATGAGCTTCCCGGCAGCGGCCTTGTGCTCCTTGGCCAACGCGCCGATTTCGCGGTTGGCAAGGCTCAAAGGCGACTTCTCGCCCGTGTGCGCCAAGCGGACGGCCTTGAGTTCTTCGAGGGAGGATGCGGCGGCAATCGCAGCGACTGCGTCCTCAACGGCAGCGGTGATGGCGGCTTCATCCAGCGGGTTCGGGATGGCAGCGCCCGGCAAAGTGTCAGTCATCTACTGTTCTTAGCTACGAGTCGGAATTGGTCCCCGCCGGGCAGCGCCATGGCTGGGCCGTCGCAAAGGCAGGAGCAGTGCTCGCCGGAGGCGTCCGACGGGCACTAAGCTCCAGTCTAGTTGAAGCCTCCGACCGGGATTTAACGCGTGACGCGGTGGAAGTCCGGGCAGCTAGCATGGCCTCATGGCCACGACGCGAACCATCACCGTCACCGGGGAAGGAACAGCCGAAGCCGTTCCCGACCTGCTCACCCTCACGCTCGCTGTCGAGGTCCGGCGGGATTCCGCGGCGGAAGCATATGACGACGCCGGACAGACCGCCTCCGCGGTGACCGGCGCCTTACGTGGACACGGGGTGGAAGAGTCCAAGCTAAGGACGAGCGGCCTGAACCTCCGGGCCGAGCTCGCATGGAGTGAAAACCACGGGCAAAAGATCAACGGATACACTGCCGCCACCACGCTGGTGGCCCGCGTCAGCCCGCCGTCGGCCGCTCCTGCTGCCATCTCCGCCGCAGTTGCGGCGGGAGGTGACAGCGTCCGTATCAACGGGATCGAGCAAGGATTTCGGGATTCGACCGCGGTGGCGGCGCAGGCGCAGGAAGCCGCCTGGCGTGACGCCGAGGCGAAGGCAGCCCGCTTCGCCTCCCTCGCGGGTGCGCGACTGGGACAGGTGCTGTCGATCGACCAACGTCCGGAGCACGGCAACCCGGTCCCCTTGGCTGCCGGGTTCGCCCGCGCGGCGGCCAGCGAAGGCGTCGCGATCGAGGCTGGTTCCGTGGCGATCTCAGCGGCCGTCGTGGTCCAGTGGGAGCTTGAATCCCCCGATGGCGAGGCCGGTTGACTTCGGTTCGCTAGTGCAACGTTCCCGCGGACACCTTCGCATCCGCGGGGGTCAGCAGCGTTGTGCGAACAACGACGGCGATTCCCTCTCCCATGTCCCGGATGGACATGGTGGGTGCCGTAGGCGTGTCCTCGTACGGCACGTGGATGAAGCCGCCGCGCACGCCAGCAGCCTGGTCCGAGGTGGATAGTTCATGCATCAAGGCATAGAACACGTGGTTGCAGACGTACGTTCCCGCGGTCTGCGAGACTTCGGCTTTGATCCCCTCGATCTGCAGTGCGCGAAGGGCTGACTTGATAGGCAGGCTCGTGAAATACGCAGCTGGCCCTGAAGGATCAACCGGTTCGTCAATGGGCCGGTTTCCAGCGTTGTCCGGAATCCTGGCGTCGTCGCAATTGATGGCTATGCGTTCCAAGGACAGCCGGTCCCTGCCGCCGGCGAGCCCTAGGCAAATGACCAGACCGGGCCGCAGGCGGTTGATGGCTTCCCGCAAGATCGTGGCGCATTCGCCGAAGACGCACGGCAGTTCGATCGCGTCGACCTCGTGGCCTTCGGCGCGCAGGATGTCCCGGGCAGCGATGGCAGCCGCCCACGATGGATTGCTGGAGTCGCCGCCAAATGGCTCGAAGCCGGACAGCAGGATCATGGACCCACCCTAGCAATGACCGGTTCGCAGTCCAGCTCACGGTGGAATCTTCTCCTGTAGCGCCGGGCGGCCTTGACAAGACTTCGAACATATATTCGAATGGAGTCCATGAGATGGGACGCACAGGCAATTTCACCACGTCGTGGTCCGGCGCTCGGAGACAACAGCGTCAGCGTCCCGTCCGGAGCCGCCCCAGCTTCGGACGCCCTGCTGCCGCTGGTCGGGCTTGTGCGTTCCGTCTCAACCCCCGAGTTCTCCGGAGTCACCTTCCATGAGGTCACTGCCAAATCGGTGCTCAACAAGGTGGCGTCCGGTTCCCAGATGCCTTTTGAATGGACCATCAATCCGTACCGCGGATGCAGCCACGCGTGCGTGTACTGTTTCGCCCGAAAGAGCCACACGTACCTGGAATTCGATGCCGGCCATGACTTCGACTCGCAAGTGATCGTGAAGATCAACGCGGCCGAGGTCTTGCGCAAGGAACTTTCCAAGCCCGCGTGGGGCCACCACCACGTCGCTTTGGGCACCAACACGGACCCCTACCAGCGGGCGGAAGGCCGCTACCAGCTGATGCCGGGGATCATCCGAGCCCTGGCCGAGTCCGGCACACCGTTCTCCGTCCTCACGAAAGGAACTCTCCTCAGCCGCGATATTCCGCTGCTGAAGCACGCCTCGAGCCAGGTTTCCGTGGACGTCGGCATCTCACTCGCCATGACGGACGAATCCCTCGCCGCGGTCATCGAACCAGGAACGCCAGCACCGCGCGCCAGGCTGAGGCTGATCCTGCGCTTGCGCGACGCCGGACTTTCCTGCGGAGTCATGGCCATGCCCATCCTGCCCTGGCTGACGGACAGCGACGACGCCCTCGAGTCGCTCTTCGCGGCGCTATCCGCCGCCGGCGCCACCGGAGTAACGGCAGGAGCGCTGTATCTGCGGCCGGGCACCCGGGAGTGGTTCATGCAATGGTTGTCGGCACATCACCCCGCGCTAGTGGAAAAGTACAAGGGACTCTACGGACGCGGGGCCTATGTCTCCGATGAATACAAGACCTGGCTGACCGGGCGCATCAAATACTTCAAAGCACGTCACGGGTTCACCGGAAGCAGCGGGTTCAGTCACCGCAGGGCGACGGCCCGCAAGGAAGCCGCCGTCGCGCATCCAACCGCTGGACAGGCGAAGCTTTTCTAGCTGCGCAACCCGGAATCGACCCGCGCCAGCAAAGCGCGGACAATCGGCAAGTCGGCGGGAATCCACGGCAGGGCGAAGGCCTCGGTCCCGTTGCCGAGCGGGACCCAGCGGAGTTCGTCATGGTCTTGAAGGGGCCGCGGTTCGCCGTCGAGGACTTCAGCGAACCACACGCGCATGACAGCCCGCTCGTTCAATGGCCAGCCAGGCCCGGCGTCGGATTCGACTTCGGCACCGAGGCGCACCGCAATGCCGAGTTCCTCGAGCAGTTCACGGTGCAGCGCAGCTTCGAAAGTCTCCCCCGCTTCCAGTTTCCCGCCGGGGAACTCCCACATACCGGCGAACTGCGGAGGGGCGCTGCGCCGGGCAACCAGCAGCCGGGTTGGAGCGTCCAAAGAATCGACGACGGCGGCACCCGCCACGCTTATCAGAGCAGTCACCGCAATAGTCTATGGGCCATCGGATCCCTGCCCGGCGCGCCCGCGTTCCGCCTATGGGAGTTGTCACATTGACGAGCATTCAGCCCGGGTCCCACACTAAGCTTGAAAATCGGATTTATTCCTCTTCGAGCGGCCTTCAGCTCACATTCCAAGAAACAGGACGATGACCACCACTGCTGTCAGCAAGACCTCCCCGAAGACCCGATCCCGCCACGTGGCGCTTGCCATCTTTTCCTTGGCGATGGGTGGTTTTGCGATCGGAACCACCGAGTTCACCATGATGGGGTTGCTGAAGGAAGTCGAACAGGGGCTCCGGATCAGCACGCCCGAGGCGGGAAACCTCATTTCCGCCTATGCCTTGGGCGTCGTGGTGGGCGCGCCTGTCTTCGCGGCGCTCGGTGCCAAACTCCCCCGTAAGCAGCTCGCCCTGGGGCTCATGTTGTTCCTGTCGATCGCCAACTTGTCGTCCTTCATCGCCCCGGACTACGGAACCATGTTGATCTCGAGGTTCGCCTCCGGCCTGCCGCATGGTGCGTTCTTCGGCATTGCCGCAGTGATCGCCTCGAGCTTGGTTGCGCCGACGAAGCGTGGGTGGGCAATCTCCATGGTCATGGGCGGGCTCACGATCGCCAACGTCATCGGCGTTCCCGTGGCCACCTGGCTTGGCCAGGCGTTCGGATGGCGCCTGCTGTTCATCGTGGTCGGGGTGATCGGACTGACTACGAGCGCGCTGATGTGGAAGTTCGTGCCCTTTGAACCTGCCCCTCCCGAAGCCAGCATCCGCCGGGAACTCGGCGCCCTCAAAAGAATCCAGGTCTGGTTGGCGCTTCTGATCGGCATCATTGGATTCGGCGGATTCTTCGCGACGTACACATACATCGCCCACACCATGACGTCCGTCGCCGGCATGCAGGAAGCCCTGATCCCGCTTGTCGTCGCCCTCTACGGCCTCGGCATGGTCGCAGGGAACATCGTAGGCGGGCGCATTGCGGACAAATCGGTGATGGGAACCATCTACCGCGTCCTCCCCGCCATCGCAGTGGCGCTTGTGGCCTATGCCGTCGCGGCCCACTGGGCTTGGTCGGCGCTCGTCATGGTCTTCGTAGTAGGCGGGATCGGTTCCATGTTGGTCCCGCCGCTGCAGACCCGCCTTCTGGACGCCTCGCCGGACGCGCCATCGTTGGCATCCTCGCTTAACCACTCCGCCCTCAACGTCGCCAATGCCTTGGGTGCTTTCCTTGGCGGCGTGGTCATCGCCTGGGGCTGGGGGTATGTGGCACCAGCCATCGTCGGGTCGGTCCTCGCTGTCCTGGGACTCGGCGTCGCCGGCATCAGTGGTTGGCTGGAACGCAAGAAGCCGCTGGCAGCATAGCCCTCCCCGGCTGGCGAGTTTGTGTACAGCTCGCACCCCTTAACGGAGCAGCGGATAAGGGGCAAGATCTGTACACAAACTCCGGTGGAGACGCTCCTAGGCCTGGACGCGCTCCACGTCCGGCTCGAGGTAGATGACCCGCGCGATGGGGACCGCCGTGCGGATCCTGAGTTCGGCGTCGTCGATTGCCCGGGCGATCTCCTGGCCGGTATCGGCGACGCCCACGCTGATCTTGGCGGCAACAAGCAATTCCTCCGGTCCCAGGTGCATCGTTTTGAGATGGATGATGCGCGTTCCGTCCGCTTCGATGGCCTCGGCGATGCGCGTAGCATCCTCCTTGGTGGCCGACTCGCCAAGCAGCAGCGACTTAGTTTCCACAGCGAGGACCACTGCGATCGCCACCAACAGCAGGCCGATCATGCCGGTTCCCGCGGCGTCCCATGCACCATTCCCGGTCGCGAGGGTCATGCCTACGCCGAACAGGGCGAAAACCAGGCCCAGAAGCGCCCCGAAGTCCTCCAACAAGATCACGGGCAGTTCGGGCTGCTTTGCATTGCGGATGAACTTGACCCAGCTCTGCTTGCCGCGCAGTGGATTGGATTCGTGGATGGCCGTGCGGAACGAGTACGACTCGGCGATGATCGCGCCCACCAGAACCGCCAGCGGAACCCACCAGAAGCTGCCTTCAATTGCATGCGGGTTCTGGAATTTCTCCCAGGCCTCAAAGAGCGCGAACAAGCCGCCGACGCTGAACAACACAATCGAGACGATGAACGCATAGATGTACCGTTCACGGCCATAGCCGAACGGGTGCTCAGGGCTCGCGGCCCGTTGCGCACGTTTGCCGCCAACCAACAAGAGCAATTGGTTACCGGAATCGGCCACGGAGTGGATCGCCTCGGCCAGCATGGACGATGACATGGTGAGGATGAATGCGACGAACTTGAGCAGGGCGATCGTCAGGTTGGCGGACAACGCCGCCACGATCGCCTTGGTACCGCCATTTGCAGCCACGAAAGCTCCACCTCTTCAGGTTCGGGGATGTGAGTGAGTACCGCAGGGATGCGAGGCAGCGTCAGGAGCCCCGCTGGGAGCGCGCGCTGGCGTAGAGGCACACAGTGGCTGCGGTGCCGAGGTTGAGGCTCTCGGCAGATCCATACACGGGCACTGCCACCCGGTGGTCTGCGAGGGCGAGTTCGGCCTCGGAAAGTCCTTGGGCTTCATTGCCGAACAACCACGCGGTGGGTGCCTCGAGGGGATAGTCGGAAGTAGCCTCGGACGCCCCAAGGCGTCGTGCGGCGTTCTCATCCTGAAGCTGGTCGAGGTTCAAAGTCCCGTAGCCGTCCGCGGCGAGGATTCCGATGCCGCGTTCCTTGCAGAGTGCTACGAGATGCTCGACGTCGGCTCCCAGCACCACAGGCAAATGGAAGAGGGAACCTGCCGTGGACCTCACGGCCTTCGGGTTGTAGATATCAACGCTGGAACCGGTGAGCACCACCGCATCGGCGCCGGCGGCGTCGGCTGCCCGAAGTACCGTTCCCGCATTGCCGGGGTCCCGCACCTGGCACATGACGGCGATAAGCCGCGGCCCGGCGTCGAGCACCGACTCAAGGCTCACGTCCACGAAGTCGCAGACGGCCACAATGCCTTGGGGATTCACCGTGTCCGCCATGGCGGCAAGGACGTCATCGCTCGCAAGCCGCAAGCCCACGCCCTCAGCCAGCCCGGCGAGTTCCGGTAGCCGTTCAAGGCAGCTTTCGCTTGCGTAGACTTCGTGTACGACGCCGGACTCCCCTGCAGCGCGTCGCTCACGGTGCAGGACCAGCGCCTCCCGGACGGCCTGGGGACCCTCAGCGAGGAACTTGCCCCGCTTTAAACGGGCCGGGCGCCCTGCAAGTTTCGCGACATCCCTCACCCGATCGGCTCGGGGGTTGGACATCAGGAAATCTTGCGGGCGCCCGGTTTCGTTCATATAAGAACTTTAGTGGCTAGTGCCACCGTCCTCTGAACCGTGGCTTTGCGTACTACTCGGCAGCGTCAGCGGCAGGCTTCTTCGCAGCCTTGGCCTTGGGGGCCTTGGCAGCGGGCTCTTCCTCGGAAACGGTTGCCGTGACGGCGCGCGCAGCCTTGGCAGCGGGAGCAGCCTTCGCGGAAGCCTTCGAAGCAGCGGCAACCTTGGCGGCCGGAGCGGAGGTGTCAGCCGGCAGGGCGTCCTTGGCGACCTTGACCAGGGCAGCGAAAGCGTTGGCGTCAGAGACGGCCAGCTCTGCGAGCATGCGGCGGTCGACCTCAACCTCAGCAGCCTTCAGGCCCTGGATGAGGCGGTTGTAGGTCAGGCCGTTGGCGCGGGATGCAGCGTTGATGCGCTGGATCCAAAGGCGACGGAAATCGCCCTTCTTCTTGCGGCGGTCGCCGTAGCTGTACACAAACGAGTGCAGCAGCTGCTCTTTTGCCTTGCGGTACAGGCGGGACCGCTGACCGCGGTAACCCTTGGCCCGTTCAAGGACAACCCGACGCTTCTTGTGGGCATTAATCGCCCGCTTCACACGTGCCACGTGCGTACTCCTTCAAAATTTCTTATCCCAAGCTGCTACAGCCGGTATCCGGCTCGCCTGAGAAGGCTTTGGTGTAGTCGGCTGCTACCGGATGGCAGCTGCCGGGAACTTGGAACTTAGACGCCGAGCATCTTCTTGATGACCTTCGCGTCGCCCTTGAAGACGATGCGGTCGCCGGCGAGGCGGCGGGTCAACGTGGTGGGCTTGTGCTCGAGGTAGTGGCGGCGGTTGGCCTGCTGACGCTTCAGCTTGCCAGTGCCGGTCAGCTTGAAGCGCTTCTTAGCACCGCTGTGGGTCTTCATCTTCGGCATGGGAACCGATCTCCTTACGTATCCGCAGAATGAATCTGCAGTTCTTTCACGCGGCCACCCCTGGGGAGCGGCCGCTGCTTTTCTTGCCGAGCGGAGGGAATGCCTCCCGCGGCGTGACTAGTTGGTCTTGCGTGCAGCCGGCTTCGGGGCAGCCTTGGGAGCTGCCGGCCTTGCCGTCGGCTTCGGAGCCGCAGGCTTAGCCATGGGCTTCGGCACCGGAACAGCACCTGGCTTGGGAGCTGCCGGAACAACCGGCTTGGCAACTACCTGCTCAGTAGCTGGCGCCTCGGGAGCCTTTACCGGAGCCGGAGCGGCTACGGGAGCAGCTTCGGCCGCGGGGGCTTCCTCAGCAGGAGCTTCCTCAGCAACTACTTCTTCGGCTGCTTCTTCCTCGACCGCTTCCGGGGCTGCGGTTTCCGGGGCTGCGGTTTCCGGGGCCGTGGCTTCCGAGACCGAAGATTCCGATGCCGCGGTTTCCTCGGCCGGGGTCGCTTCGGGCTGGTTCAGGAGTCCCGCCGGGAGCAGGTCTCCAAGAGACTGGGTCAACGGAGCGTCTCCGCCCGAGACGTCGATCCGCGCCGCGGCCTTGGCTTCGTTCTGCGCCTTGGCCTCTGCGCGCTGCGCCGCACGGCGGGCCTCCGCCTTGGCCTCAGCCTTGTTCTTCAGCGGCCCGATCACCATGACCATGTTGCGGCCATCGATGCGCGGGCTGGACTCGATCACACCAACTTCGGCGACGTCCTCGGCGAAGCGCTGCAACAAGCGGATGCCCATCTCGGGGCGCTGCTGCTCACGTCCACGGAACTGGATCATGGCCTTCACTTTGTCTCCGGCACCCAGGAACCGAAGCGCATGGCCGCGCTTGGTCTCGTAGTCATGGGTGTCGATCTTCAGGCGGAAGCGGATTTCCTTGAGAACCGTGTTGGTCTGGTTCTTGCGGGCCTCGCGGGCTTTGACAGCGGCTTCGTACTTGTACTTGCCAAAGTCCATCAGCTTGCACACCGGAGGCTTCGCCTGCGGTGCAACTTCAACAAGATCCAGATCAGCCTCGGCAGCCAAACGCAGGGCGTCCTCAATACGGACGATTCCTACCTGTTCGCCGGCAGGGCCGACCAAACGTACCTCGGGGACGCGGATACGCTCATTGATTCTTGGCTCGCTAATGTCAAAGCTCCTGGTGTTGTGATGAGTATTCCACCAGCAAATAGAGAAGGCCCCCAATTGCTGGCGCAATCGAAGGCCTCGAATGGCCGGATGACGCCCCTTCAAAGAGGGACGTTCACGCCGCCAAAGGTGGCCTTGGAAGGCGTCCGACCAGATACCCGGCAACTTACATCCCTGAAAGGGAAACGGCTGACGCGGGTGGGAGAGAACTCCGCTTGCAAACTGAAAGACAATTCTACAGAAAACAGGCCCCCGCCGCACATTAACGGTGGTGGCCCAGGAGTCTGGCTCAAATAGCTACTTCCAGTCGGTCTGTGTAAAGCTTACCAGCATGAGCACTTCAGACAGCAATTCCCTTGACAACGAGCCCCAGGGCGGCGACGCCGGAGTAAGCCAGCAGATCCGCGACATTTCGGAAGTTCCCGCGGTAGAGGTCATCACCACCGGCGCCGTTCACCTGATGAGTGCAGCGGCAGTCAAGGTCGGGCTCGCTGACGATCCCCATGCCGAGGAACTCAAGGACCTGGATGAAGCCCGCAAACTGATCACGGCCCTCGCCGGCCTGGTGACCGCCGCAGCACCCGAGATCGGATCGCAGCATGCCGGCCCGTTGCGCGACGGCCTCCGCTCGCTCCAGCTAGCCTTCCGCGAGGCGTCCCTGATTCCGGACGCACCGGGCAAGGGCCCTGGCGAGAAGTTCACGGGTCCCGTCAACTGAGCGGGCCCACTCAACTGAACCTGACTCGCACCAATACCTCAACGGTATGGTCCGCCGCGGCGGGCCGGCCTGCTTTGGCCGGCCCGCCGTCGTCGTTCCTAGGCCCTTTCGCCGGCGGCGGCGGAAACCCGGCGGCGGCGCTGCTGGAGAACCAGCCCGGCGAGGCATAGCACCACGCCTGCCGAGCCCACCGCGACGAATCCCGCCCACGGGCCGACGCCGTCGATGAATAGCCCGGCGAACGGCGAACCAAAAGCCACGCCGGCTGTCAGCGCGGAACCATACCAACCCATCGCCTCGCCACGCCGTTCCTCATCAACGATGTCCGCGACCAATTCCGAGGCCGCCGACAACACCGGCGCGCAGAGAACGCCGGGCAAGAGGGACAACAGGGCAAGGGTCCACGTATCACCGGCGAAACCCATGGGAATAGTGAGGGCAGCCATTCCGAGCAGGAGCAGGATGGGCGAGACCGGCCGGTGCATGGCCCCGTAAATGAGTCCACCCACCACCGAAGCCGCGCACCAGAAGAAGAAAACAACGCCGATTTCGCTTTGGTGCCCGCCGCGTTGCAGGACGGCCACAATCCCGACGTCGGTACCGCTCAGTACCATTCCGGAACCGGCGGCAACAGCAAACACTGCGGCGACCGCAGCCGTGAACCACGTGAAGTTCCTCGCCATCCGGCCGCGCAGGCCAGCCTGCTGCGAAGCAGCCGGAACCATCTCGGAAGCGGCCTCCTGGAGGTGGGCCGGCGCCGAAGCGACCACTGCGGCCTCGGCCGCATGGAGTTCGTCGGCGTCCCGATCAGCCGCCTGCTTGGCGTCGAGGACATCCTCGCTGCGCGTTGGCGGATTGAACCAGAGGAGGAAAAGCCCGGCGGCTGACGTACAGACCCCGACGACGGTCAACCCGAGCACCGTGAAACCGCTCGTGGCAACGACGGCGCCCACCGCGGGACCGATCATGAAGACCACTTCGGTGGCTATCGAGTCCAACGCATAGGCCGAGCGGCGTTGTTCACCGGCAACGAGGACCCCGAGGGACTGCCGGATGACGCTGAAAATGGGCAGTGTCAGCAGCCCGCCTACAAAGACGAGCGGCAGGATCCATTCGTAACTGACGTGCGGCACGATCGACCAGATGACCAGTTCGGACACCACGGACGGGATGAGCGCACGCCGCAGGCCCACAGTATCTACGCGCCGTCCCCGCCACGGCGCGCCGATGGCGATACCGATAGTGAAAACGGCTGCCGCGGCGCCGGCGGCCGCATAACCTTTGCCCAGCGTCAGCACGATATGCAGCGTGAGCAGGACTCCCGCCGCGGAGTGCGGTATGCGGGCAATCATCCCGACAATCAAGAGCCGCCGTACGGAAGCAATGGAAAGCATCTCTCGGTAGAGAGCGAAATTCACGAGCTAAGTCCCCCTGTCCTGCGAAAGCAGGAAAGGGAGGTTCCCCCTGCGCCTTCGGCTACTGTGCCGCCCGTTGCAAGCTGACCTCGATCGAGTCAACCCGTTCGGCGAACAATTCGTTCTGCGCCCAACGTCCGTTCAGCCCGGATACCAGGTCCTGGACCCCGGCGGCGTCAAGGCCGTCTTCGAGATAGAGAACCACGCGCAGTTCGGGCCCCGGTCCCCCGCCCGCCATGGTTGATCCGTCCGCCGTGCGAGCGGCGACACCCGAGCCCGGCTGAACCGCGATCCGCCGCACGGCCGGGTATGCACCGGCCAAGGAATTGAGAGCAGACTCCAGTTCATCATCAAGGTACGATGGCGTCCAGTCCCGCTGCTGTGCAAGTGACCACATCGCCGGGCGGCGCACCACGAAGGTAACGTCCGAACCGGGATCGAGGACAAGAAGCTGCGCTCCCTCCGAAACGGCGGACAGCGCCGCCCGGGCTGCGTAGACGGCGACAGGACGGGCGTCCGGGTGCCAGGCTTCCAAGGCCGCGGCCGAGGTGAAGGCGGGCATCGCGGTCCTGCCGTCAGGAGCCGTCAGGGTCACGAGGGCCATGTCCGCCTGCTTGTCGGCATGGAGTCCATCGACACCTTCAGCTTCCTCGGCGAGTTGCGCCACCACGGGGACGAAGACACGGGCGGTCGCCAAGGAAGCGACGACCCCGGCTTCGGTCCCCTCGCCGGCAAGCAAGGCCCCGACGGCGGCAAGGTAGCCGGCGTCGGCCATTCCGTCGTCGTCCTCGAAGTTGTGGATCTT
Organism: Arthrobacter terricola; assembly: GCF_004354015.1. Classification (GTDB taxonomy): domain Bacteria; phylum Actinomycetota; class Actinomycetes; order Actinomycetales; family Micrococcaceae; genus Arthrobacter; species Arthrobacter terricola. The sequence continues at coordinate 218,853 of NZ_SMRU01000003.1, read as the reverse complement.
GGCCGCGTCACCGCTCAGGTCCCGGCCCGACCACGGCTGCCCCGCGGAGTCGCCGACTCCCCCGGCCCCTGCGAGGGCTGCTGCGATGTGGCCCGGCAACGCACGGTGCGGAGGACGTCCCGTTGCTTCGGGTGCGGGCGAACCGGAGGGCTGTGCTTCGTGGGACATCAGCGGCGGCCGGCTACGTCCAGCGCTTCCGGGAGGGTGAAGGCGCCGGCGTAAAGCGCCTTGCCCACAATCGCTCCCTCGACGCCGAGCGGAACAAGCTCCCGCAGTGCGCGGAGGTCCTCCAGGCTCGAAATTCCGCCGGACGCGACCACCGGCTTTCCGGTCTTCTCGACCATCTGGCGGAGCAAATCGACGTTGGGTCCCTGGAGCGTCCCATCCTTCGTGACGTCAGTGACCACGTACCGTGCGCAGCCGGCGTCTTCCAGGCGCGCAAGTACCTCCCAGAGGTCTCCGCCTTCCTTGGTCCAGCCGCGGCCGGCGAGGGTGGTGCCGCGGACGTCAAGCCCGACGGCGATCTTGTCGCCGAAGCGCGCGATTGCACGACGGGTCCATTCCGGGTTCTCAAGGGCCGCTGTTCCGAGGTTCACGCGGGCAACCCCCAGTTCGAGGGCGCGCTCGAGGGATTCGTCGTCGCGGAGTCCGCCGGAAAGCTCAACCTTCACCGTGAGCCGGGAGACAACCTCGCTGATGAGGTCCGCGTTGTTGCCGCGGCCAAAAGCGGCGTCGAGGTCTACCATGTGGACCCATTCAGCGCCGGCTTCCTGCCAGTTAAGCGCGGCTTCGAGCGGAGTGCCGTAGCTGGTTTCGGAACCGGCCTCGCCTTGCAAGAGGCGCACCGCCTGGCCGTCAACGATGTCGACGGCAGGCAGGAGTTCCAATACGGGCTGTTCGGTGGTCATTGAAGTCCTCGAGGTTGTGGGGCGGGCAGTGCCATCGCTCCGCGGGCTATTTGCCGGGAAGGGTGAAAAGGTAGGCCGCGAGCAGTGCCAGGCCCGCGAGCACGTAGAAGGAAATGGAAACCCACGCGGGGCGCCTCTGCTGGTGGAACGAGATTCCGCCGCCCACCAACAGGCCGGCAGCACCCATGAAAATGACGGACCACATTTAGGAAACGGCCTCCGGCACCGGCCGGTGCGGACGGAGGCTTTCGACCCAATTGCGCAGGAGCCGGGCACCGGCGTCGCCGGACTTTTCCGGGTGGAACTGGGTTGCGCACAGCGGACCATTTTCCACTGCGGCAATGAAGGGTGCGCCGTGTTCGGACCACGTGACCTTCGGCGGAGCCATCCTGGGCTGGGCGACGTCGAATTCCCACTTCTGTACGCCGTACGAGTGCACGAAGTAGAAGCGCTCGTGCTCCACCCCGGCGAACAACGTGGATCCTTCCGGAACCTCCACCGTGTTCCAACCCATGTGCGGGACCACAGGCGCGGGAAGGAGTTCCACCTTGCCGGGCCACTCTCCCATGCCTTCGGCCTCGGTGCCGTGTTCGACTCCGGCTTCGAAGAACACTTGGAGGCCGACACAGATGCCAAGGACCGGGCGGCCACCGGCAATGCGACGACCAATCAACCGGATGGCGTCAACCGCCTTGAGCTCGCGCATGACGGTTTCAAACGCGCCGACTCCGGGCACCAGGAGCCCGTCTGCGTTCAAGATATCTTCGGGCTTCGCGCTGAGTGTGACTTCCGCCCCGGCCCGTTCCAGCGCCCGGACGGCCGAACGAACGTTGCCCGAGCCGTAATCCAGGACAGTGACCGTCGGCTTGCCTTCGACCGAAACGATTCGGCCCGCGGCCTTCGGATCCACGATGGCTCCGTCCTTGAGGATCTGCGCGCTCATAGGGCGCCCTTCGTGGACGGAATACCTTCGACCCGCGGGTCGGATTCGACGGCGGCGCGAAGCGCCCGGGCAAACGCCTTGAACTGCGCTTCGACGATGTGGTGCGGATCCCTGCCTGCCAGAACGTTCATGTGGAGGCAGATACCGGCGTGGAGCGTGATCGCCTCGAAAACATGGCGGGTGAGCGAGCCGGTGAAGTGGCCGCCGATCAAGTGGTACTCCTGCCCAGCTGGTTCGCCGCCGTGCACCAGGTAGGGACGACCAGAGACATCAACGACGGCGTGAGCAAGTGCTTCGTCCAACGGCACGGTTGCCTCGCCGAAGCGGCGGATCCCGGCTTTGTTGCCCAGGGTGGTTCGCAATACTTCGCCGAACGTAATGGCCACGTCCTCCACCGTGTGGTGGGCGTCAATGTGGGTATCGCCGGTTGCCTTGACAGTCATATCGATGAGCGAGTGCTTGCAGAGCGCCGTCAGCATGTGGTCGTAAAACGGCACCGAGGTGCTGATGTCCGAGACTCCGGTGCCGTCGAGGTTGATCTCAACCAGGACCGAAGACTCGCTGGTGGTGCGTTCCATGCGTGCTGTCCGGGCGGCCGCCGTGCCGGCGCCGTTTTCGCTCATTGATATTTCCTTTGGAGGCAGGAGGGAAAGGTCAGGTTCAAGTCTAGGCCGGGGCGGAAAGATGCCCGTCCACCAAGGCTTCGAGCGCCTCAAGGAAGGCGGTGGTTTCCGGCTCGGTGCCGGCGGTGACACGCAGGTGGCCCGGAATGCCGACGTCACGGATGAGGACTCCGCGGTCCAGCAAGCCTTGCCACAATGTGTGCGGGTTCTCGACTCCGCCGAAGAACACATAGTTGGAGTCCGAGGCCGCCGGCTTGAAGCCCAGGCGGGTCAGCTCGCTGACGATGCGGTCGCGCTGGACCTTGATGTCTTCGACGTCGGCCATGAGGGCCTCGCGGTGCTGGAGGGCAGCCAGCGCAGTGGCCTGGGTGATGGCCGACAGGTGGTACGGAAGCCGCACCAGGCGGATCGCGTCGGCAACTTCGGGTGCCGCCGCCATGTAGCCGATCCGGGCGCCGGCCAAGGCAAACGCCTTGCTCATGGTCCGCGAAACGATGAGCCGCTCGCGGCCAGGAAGGAGCGTCAACGCACTCGGGGTGCCGTCGTGGGCAAACTCGTGGTAAGCCTCGTCGACGATGACAATGGCCTGGCTGGCCTCGCCAGCCTCATAGACAGCCTCGACGACGTCGAGGCCAAGGCCGGTGCCGGTCGGGTTGTTCGGCGAGCACAAGAACACGACGTTCGGCTGGAGTTCGCGGACCTGCGCGGCCGCGGACTCGGCGTCGAGGCCGTAGTCATCGGCACGGACCCCGGCAATGTACTCGGTGTCCGTTCCACTGGCCAGCAGGGGGTACATGGAGTACGTCGGGGGGAAGCCGAGGGCAGTACGTCCGGGACCACCGAAAGCCTGGAGGATCTGTTGCAGGACTTCGTTCGAGCCATTGGCCGCCCAAATATTGTCCGCGACAAGTCCGTGCCCCAGGTACTCAGCCAAGGCCTCACGGAGCTCGGTGAATTCCCGGTCCGGGTAGCGGTTCAGCCCGGTGGCGGCTTCCGCGACCGCCGCGGTAATGGCTGCCTGGACGTCAGCGGGCACGCCATGAGTGTTCTCATTGACATTGAGCAGGATCGGAACATCAAGCTGCGGGGCGCCATAAGGGCTCAGGCCTCGAAGGTTGGTCCGGAGGGGAAGTCGGTCAAGTCGCTCAAGCTGGTCACTCACCATGACAGTTTAAGGGGCGTCGGCTGTGCCCTGAAACTGTGACGGCGCGGACACCGTTCCCGGTTCGGACCGGAATGCGTCATGCCGACGGGACGAACAGGCGCTGGCCGGGGATGATGCGACCGTCAAGCAGGTTGTTCAACTGGATGATTTCGGCGACGACCTCCCTCGGATCCCGGCTCGGCGCGACCACTCCGGCGATCCCCCACAGCGACTGTCCCGCCTGGACCGTGACACTCACCGTATTAGTGGGCTGCAGTTCAGCCACCGAATCGGAGGCCTTGGCAGGAGAATTCAGGAATCCCCCCATGCTGAGCAGCACTGCGACCAAGAGCATCGCCGGCACGCCAAAGAAGACCACGCGGCCCCTGCGGGTCAGGTGGAGCCTGCCCATTGCTTCGGCACTGCCGGAAACGTGGACGGTGGAGATTGCGGTCATGAGCTGGGCCCTTCTGAACAATTGCCGTCCGGAACTCCGGAACGCGGCAGCCAATTCTTGCCTTCAGTGAGCGCCGTCGGCCCTGGCGTTCGTCAACGTTTTCGAACGATTGATCGAAAATCCGGGCTTCACGGTCCTCTTTAGAACACATATTCGAACTTTGCTACAACATTTTTAGCACTTATCAACGAACGGTGTCGAGACTCGCTAGAACAAATGTTTGATAAACACCTGTGCCTGCCCTACGTTTGAGGGAAGGAAAGGCACTGATTCAGTGCATCAGGAGGGTCTGACATTTTCAGGCCACGGATCCCGTCAGGCGCTCCCGCGCGGACCGGACGCAACAGAAGGGCGTTGGCGAACATGGCAGCGAAAGCCACCGGCAGCGGGTCCGCTGCAGCGCGGAGCCAGCAGCCGCAAAAGTCTCCCAAGAGCCTGACTGTCCGCCAGAAGAAGATCCTGGAGACCATCCAACGTTCCGTGAATGATCACGGCTACCCGCCGTCGATGCGTGAAATCGGTGACACGGTCGGCTTGGCCAGCCTTTCAAGCGTCACGCACCAGTTGTCCCAGCTCGAGAAGCTCGGATACCTTCGCCGGGACCCCAAGCGTCCGCGCGCCATGGAAGTCCTGATGCCATTGACCCTGGACGGCGGCGCGCAAATACCTGGCGTCGAAGCGACGGCAACGCTCCGGAGCACGGGCGGACTGGCCGTTACGGAACTCGCGAGTGCAAGCGATACCGCCATGGTGCCGCTCGTCGGCCGCATTGCCGCAGGTGGACCCATCCTGGCCGACCAGACCGTGGAAGACGTCCTTCCCTTGCCCCGCCAGCTCGTGGGGCACGGCGAGCTCTTCATGTTGAAGGTTGCCGGTGATTCGATGACCGACGCAGCCATCTGCAACGGTGACTGGGTAGTGGTCCGGCGTCAGAACGATGCTGTGAACGGCGACATCGTGGCCGCCCTCCTCGACGACGAAGCCACGGTGAAGACCTTCCGCCAGCGGGACGGGCACACCTGGCTGCTGCCGCAAAACACCCAATACGAACCCATCCTGGGCGACCAAGCCACCATCATGGGCAAGGTGGTCTCGGTCCTGAGGTCGCTCTAGCCGGCCGCAAGCCGCTCGAGTGCGCCAAGCACTACAGTCCGGTCCGTGGTTGCCCAGAAGGGCGGCAGTGCAGCCCGGAGGTATCCGCCGTATCGTTCCGTGGAGAGCCTGGAATCCAAGACGGCCACCACTCCCCTGTCCCCGGTCGATCGGATAAGGCGCCCGGCTCCTTGCGCCAGGCGAATAGCCGCGTGGGTTGCGGAAACCGCCATGAAGCCGTTGCCTCCCGCCTGCGCCACTGCGCGCGACCGGGCCGTCATCAACGGATCGTCCGGGCGGGGAAACGGAATCCTGTCAATCACAACGAGCCTGCATGAGCCGCCTGGAACGTCCACGCCTTGCCACAGGGACATGGTGCCGAACAAGCACGTGTCCTTTTCGTCGGCGAATTGCTTGACGAGCGCCGCCATGGTGGATTCGCCCTGGCACAGGATGGGAACATCCAGCCGTGAACGCATCTCCTCGGCAGCCTCCTCCGCGGCGCGCCGGGAAGAAAAGAGGCATAGGGCTCCTCCGCCGGAAGCCCTGATGAGGCCTTCGAGCTCATCAAGGGCCTCAGGCGAGCTGCCCCTCCCGGGTTTGGGCAAGTGCTTTGCCACATAGAGCATGCCCTGCTTCGGGTAATCGAACGGGGAACCGACGTCGATGCCGGTCCAGCTCGGGGCGCCCTGGCCGCTCAGTCCCAGTCCTCCGGCGGTAGCGTCGAAAGCCGAACTAATGGCCAATGTTGCCGAGGTGAGTACCACCGTGTGGCCCGCGAATAGCCCGTCACGTAGCCGCCCGGCCACACTGAGCGGGGCGATGTTGATGAGCGCAGGCGAAAATTCGTCAGGGGCGGAGTAGCCCTGTTGCGGGTCGAAGGTACTGCTCCGCGAAAACCACACGACTTCCTTGTTCTCCCGTGCGCTGAGCAAGCGTTCGCAGAGTTCGAGGATCAGCATCAGGCGTGAGCGCGCAAGCTGCCGTCCGCCGTCGACCGCGTTTGAAGAGTCGCCCTTCGAATCTGAAAGGGCAGCGCGGCAGGCCTCACGCAATTGATCAACGCAATCAAGCTGCTCGTCGTTAAGTCCGTTCGGCAGCAGCCCGGACGGTGCACTGGCAATCGCGAGTTCCAAACGGTCGGCCGACGCGTTCAATGCGTCCACCGTGATGGCCGTGTGCTTCCGTGCGCTCGACGCGGCAGCATGGACCATTGCGACGGACAGCTGGCCGGAAACTGCTCCGGTTACGCGGTCCTGGAGCTCGTGCGCCTCGTCAACCACCACGACGTCGTACTCGGGAAGCACCGCGAGGCCTTCGAAGGCGCTGACGGCGAGCATTGCATGGTTGGTGACCACGACGTCGGACTCGGCGGCACGATGCCGGGCCAATTCGCTGAAGCACTCCTCGGCCATCGGACACTTCTGGGCCCCGAGACACTCCATGGACGTGACCGAAACCTGGCGCCACGCCCGGTCCGTAACTCCGGGCATGAGTTCGTCGCGGTCCCCGGTCGCGGTCTTCGCGGCCCATTCCCGAAGCCGCAGCACTTCCTTGCCGAGTTGCGAGGACGGTCCGCCAATGGCCGCAGCGAGATGCGGAACGCTCGTGTCCTCGCCGAGCGAGAACAACTGCCCTTCAGCTGGTTCCTCGCTCGGAAAGCCGCCTTCCAGCTTGTGCAAGCACGCGTAATTCGCCCTGCCCTTGACCAGCGCGACGCTGACCGGGCGCTCCAGCTCCGGGTTGATGGTTTCCAGGAGCCGGGGCAAGTCCCAGCCAACGATCTGCGATTGGAGCGCGAGCGTGGCAGTGGACACGAGCGCGGGTTTATTGCTCTCCATCGCGTGCGCAATCAGGGGTATCAAGTACGCGAGGGATTTACCCGTGCCCGTGCCTGCCTGCACCAGGAGGTGCTCGCCCGTCTCGATCGCCCGGGCTACGTGCAGGGCCATTTGGTGCTGGCCTTCACGGTTCTGCCCGCCCATGCCGGCGACCGCCTTATCAAGGAGTTCGAGGGCGGTCCGCTCCCCCATGGTCCCGCCCCGTTCCCCCGTCTCCGGCTCAATCATTGTTGGCGAACGACTCCAGTTCGGCTGCCAGGTTCTCGTGGACCATCGCGACCACGCGCGTGCCGTCTTCCTCGTGCTCGAGGCTGAGGATTTCGGAATCGCCGTTGTGGAGCTTGTTGATGAGCTCACCGCGGCTGTACGGAATCAAGACTTCGAGCCGCACGCCCGGGCGGGGAATTGCCGTGCTGATGGCTCCCAGGAGTTCCGCAATGCCTTGCCCCGTCCTGGTGGACACCACAACGTGGCGCGGTTCCTTTTGCTTGAGCCGCTCCACGACGAAGGGATCTGCCACATCCGCCTTGTTCAAGACGATGATTTCCGGGATCTTCCGGGCGTCGACTTCGCTGAACACCGAACGCACCGCGGCAATCTGGCCTTCCGGGTCCGGGTGTGAAGCATCCACGACGTGCAGGATGAGGTCGGCGTCTGCCACTTCTTCGAGCGTGGAGCGGAAAGCCTCCACGAGCTGCGTAGGCAGCGAACGGACGAAGCCGACCGTGTCGGAGAGGGTGTAGCCGATCCCATCCGGAGTTTGCGCCTTACGGACAGTGGGGTCCAAGGTGGCGAACAAGGCGTTCTCCACGAGTACTCCGGCATCCGTGAGGCGGTTGAGCAGCGAGGACTTTCCGGCGTTCGTGTAGCCGGCGATAGCAACGGAAGGAACGGCATTACGACGGCGGTTGGCCCGTTTGGTTTCGCGGGCGGGCTTCATCGCGGCGATTTCGCGCCGAAGCTTCGCCATGCGGGTACGGATGCGGCGACGATCCAACTCGATCTTCGTCTCACCAGGGCCACGGGAACCCATGCCTGCACCGGCCCCGCCCACTTGGCCACCGGCCTGGCGGGACATGGACTCGCCCCAACCACGGAGTCGAGGCAGCAGGTACTCGAGCTGAGCGAGCTCGACTTGCGCCTTGCCCTCCCGGCTCTTTGCGTGCTGGGCAAAGATGTCGAGGATCAACGTGGTGCGGTCCACCACCTTCACCTTGACGATGTCCTCCAGCCCACGGCGTTGGGACGGCGCGAGTTCGGTATCCACCACTACGGTGTCCGCGCCGGTGGACATCACGATGTCCTTGAGTTCCTGGGCCTTTCCAGAGCCGAGGAATGTTCCGGGGTCCGGCTTCATGCGTCGCTGGACGATTCCGTCAAGCACTTCCGATCCTGCCGTTTCGGCCAAGGCGGCGAGCTCCCTCAGCGAGTTCTCGGCGTCGGCCAAGGTGCCTTCGGTCCAGAGGCCGGCAAGGACCACCCGTTCCAGGCGGAGTTGCCGGTATTCGACTTCGGTGACGTCTTCAAGTTCCGTCGAGAGCCCTGCCGTGCGGCGCAAGGCCCGCCTTTCGGCGAGGTCTTCCTGCTCGCCGTCGTAGGCGCTGTGCTCTTCGTCCAGGTGGGAAATTGCCTGGGCTTTGCCGAACACGCCTCTCTGTGCATCGCGCTCCTGCGTCGTGGCAGGTGCGTCCTTGGAGAGAATCCGGTCGATAACCGCCTGGATTTCTTCAGGACTCATGTCCTGGGCGTCGGAATCGGGTCCGGTGTTCTTCTGCGTGGTCATGGTCTCCTTATGAGGGTTCGGCATATCCAGAATAGTGCCGATTCGGGTCTGATGGCGCGGAATTCGCGCTGGGCTGAGGCCTTGGCAAGGCTTGCGACGCCTGGGTGTCCATCCGGGACCGCATGCGTGTGAGCTGACTCAATTAGGCCAAAAGCCCAAGCCCGCACGGAACCGTTGGAAAGGTAGACGATCTGCTGAGTATCCGGGCAACCATCGCGATTACCGGGAACGGTCATGCCAAGGCGGAATGGCACTGCCGGAAGGGCAGGCCTGCATCGCGGGCAATACCGACTGCGAAGAGTCGCTTACTCAAAGATCAAGAACATGGCTACTACGCTATCATCCGTTGTCAACCTGGCCTGCCGTCCGGCGCGGTTTCCCTTGCCTGCCGCTGGCCACTAATCTGGCAAGCTATGGAGTCTGCACACTATTTCAGCGCACAGCCCGCGGGGCCGTTCACCCGCAAGCCACTCACGGTGGAACTGGTTGGAGCCACCCGCCGCCTCCACACGTCAAGCGGAATTTTCAGCCCGGACGGCATCGATAAAGGGACGGCGATCCTGCTCGCGGACGTTCCGGCACCGGCGCCGCAGGGTAACCTCCTGGACATCGGCTGCGGCTGGGGACCCATTGCCTTGACGATGGGCCTCATGGCCCCGCACGCAAAGGTCCACGCTGTGGACGTCAATGAGCGTTGCGTGGCCCTGACCAACGAGAACGCCGAACTCCTTGAGCTCCGGAACGTCACCGCGAGCCTGCCTGACGACGTCGACCCCGCCATCATGTTCGACACCATCTGGTCCAACCCGCCCATCCGCATCGGCAAGGACGAACTCCATGGCCTTTTGCTGCGCTGGTTGCCGAGGCTTGCGCCAGGCGGCAACGCGTGGCTGGTGGTCCAGAAGAACCTCGGCTCGGACTCGCTTCAGCGCTGGATGGCCGAGACCCTCGACGACTCGTTCACGATTACGCGTGAAAGCACCTCGAAATCCTTCCGCATCCTGCGGGTCAGGAAAGCGAGCCGGTAGCCACAATCACGGCCGGGCCGCTGAGCTCGACGTGTTCCTTGCCCGTCTCGCCCCGGAAGAACCGGACGCCGACGACGCCGCCAGGTACGCTCACGCGCCACGTGTCCGGCGCGCCTTCTCCTGCCCAGTGACGGATTGCGACGGCGGCCGCGCACGCTCCGGTGCCGCACGACTGGGTTTCGCCGACGCCCCGTTCGTGGACGCGCATCGTGATGTTGCCTATGCCGTCATGCACCAGCGGCTCCGCCGGAACGACGAATTCGACGTTGGTTCCGTTGACGGGTTTCGGATCCACGACGGGAGCTTTGAAGAGTTGCGTGGAATTGAGTTCCGAGAGCTCTGCCAACGCCACTACCGTGTGGGGGTTCCCCATGCTGACGGAAAGACCGGGGCGGGCAACCTCCAGCCCGTCGGCGCTCACCAGGGAATCCATCGCCTTGCTGGTGGCGTCCTTGGGGAAAATGAACTCCCACGGGCCCATGTCCACCGCATAGCCCTCAGCGGTGCGGACAATCTTCTTGATCCCTCCACGGGTTCCAATGGTCAGGGATTCCCCCGCTTCGAGGGAGGCGAGGCCCTGCTCGAGCAGGAAGTGAACGAAGACGCGCACGCCGTTGCCGCACATTTCAGACAGCGAACCGTCGCCATTGCGATAGTCCATGAACCATTCCGCGGCAGGATCGGCCTCGAGCAGCAATCGCCCCTCGGGCAGGAAACGGGAAGGCACGGCCCGGATCAATCCGTCGCCGCCGATTCCGCGGTGGCGGTCGCAAAGGACAACTACCTGCTCGGGAGAGATCTGGTGCGCGTCCTCGGGGTCGGCAATGAGGACAAAGTCGTTGCCGGTCCCATGTCCTTTGGAAAAGGTCAATCCATGGAGTCCGGAAGCGGGCATGGCGCCGTCGGTGGCAGCAGGCTGCGGAGTGGAAGCGGCAAGGGTTTCGTCCATGGGTCAAGGCTACCTGCAGCGCGGGTTGCGCCTAAATCACCGGCACTTGGGCCTCGCATATTTCGATTGCCTTCGCCAGCAATCCCGGATCACGCCAATCGAGCCAGTGGATCCTCGGGTCCGCGCGGAACCAGGTGAGCTGGCGCCGGGCAAATTGCCGGGTCGCGACAATGGTTTCCTCCGACGCCACCGCAACGTCTGCCTCGCCGTCCAGGACCCGGAGGAACTGGGCATAGCCGAGCGCACGGGAAGCAGTCTTACCGCGGCGAAGGCCGACGGCGTCCAGCCGGGAAACCTCGTCGAGGAGGCCTGCGTCCACCATCCTGCGGACCCGCTCCGCCAAACGGTCGCGCAAAACCGCGCGGTCGACGTCGAGCCCTATCTGTACAGCCGCTTGGAAGTACTCCCGGGTGGGCATGAAGGAACTGAACGCGCGCCCCGTGAGCTCGAACACTTCCAACGCACGGATGACGCGGCGCGCGTCGCCCAGCCGCTCGGCGGATACCGGGTCCACGGTCCTAAGCCGTTCTTGGAGTCGATGGAGACCCGTTGCTTCGTGTTCTTGTTCCAGCCGCTGCCGCACCTCGGGGTCGGTGCCGGGAAATTCAAGGACGTCGAGCGCTGCCCGGACATATAACCCGGAACCGCCCACCAGGATGGCACGTTTGCCCCGGCCGTGGATGTCATCGATCGCCGCCCGGCATTCTGCTTGGAACGCGGAGACACTGGCCTCCTCCGTGACGTCCATGGTGTCCAGGAGATGGTGCGGGACTCCCTTGCGTTCTGCGACGCTGATCTTGGCCGTTCCGATGTCCATGCCACGGTAGAACTGCATGGCATCCGCGTTGATCACCTCGCCGTCGAGGGCAAGGGCGAGTTCGACGCCGAGATCGGACTTGCCCGATCCGGTAGGGCCGACGACGGCGATCACCGGCTTCGTGGTGGTGGGCCAGCCGGCGGGTGGTTGGGCCGTTCCCACGCTAGGCGCGTCGAATGGGAAGGGACGGCATGCCGAGCGAGACGCCCTTCGCGGAGCCGCTTCCCGGAGCCGGGACGCCGCACGAGTCGGCCTGCGAGCGGTCCCACGCGTCTCCGGCACGGGATCGCCGCAGAGTGTAGTCCGCCGTCGTCGCTGGATCCGACACGAGGTGGAAGGCCGCTGCTTCGGTGATGGTCACCGTGACGAAGTCCCCGGGCCGCGGGACCTCGGCGCCTTCCGGCACGGAGAAATGCACGAGTCGCTGGTCCTGGGAACGGCCGGAAAGGCGGTGCGTTTCTTCGGCTTTGCGTCCCGACTGAGCGGTCACGAGAAGTTCGACCCTGCGGCCGAGTTGCTTGGCGTTCTCTTCTGCCGCGATGCGGTCTTGAAGGGCGGTCAAGCGCTCGTAGCGTTCCTGGACAACGGCCTTGGGCAGCTGTTCCGGGAGATCCGCGGCAGGGGTGCCAGGACGCTTGGAGTACTGGAAGGTGAAGGCCGAGGCAAAGCGGGACTTCTCGACGACGTCAAGGGTGGCCTGGAAGTCCTCTTCCGTCTCGCCAGGGAATCCCACGATGATGTCCGTGGTGATCGCGGCATTCGGGATCTTGTCACGGACCTTGTCGAGGATCCCGAGGAACTTGGTGGAGCGGTACGAACGGCGCATGTCCTTGAGGACCTTGTCCGAGCCTGATTGCAGAGGCATGTGCAGCTGCGGCATGACGTTGGGCGTCTCGGCCATGGCGTCGATGACGTCGTCCGTAAATGCGGCCGGGTGCGGGCTCGTGAAGCGCACCCGCTCAAGGCCCTCGATCTCGCCGCATGCCCGCAGGAGCTTCGAGAACGCCAAGCGGTCTCCGAATTCCACACCGTACGAGTTCACGTTCTGCCCGAGCAGGGTGACCTCGACTGCGCCGTCGTCCACCAGCGCCTGGATTTCGGCGAGGATCTCGCCGGGACGGCGGTCCTTCTCCTTACCGCGCAGAGACGGAACGATGCAGAAAGTGCACGTGTTGTTGCAACCGACAGAGATGGATACCCAGCCCGAATACACGGAGTCCCTCTTGGTGGGCAGGGTGGACGGGAAGACATCCAGCGATTCGAGGATTTCCAGCTGTGCCTCGTTGTTGTGGCGCGCCCGGTCAAGGAGCGCGGGCAACGCCCCCACGTTGTGGGTGCCGAAAACGGCGTCCACCCACGGCGCCTTCCGTACGATGGTCTCGCGATCCTTCTGCGCCAGGCATCCGCCGACGGCGATCTGCATTCCCGGGTGGGCGGCCTTGACCTGCTTGAGTTCTCCAAGGTTGCCGTAAAGCTTGTTGTCCGCATTCTCGCGGACAGCGCACGTGTTGAAGACCACGACGTCGGCCACCCCTCCGTCCGCCGGAACGTATCCGGCCTCTTCGAGGAGGCCGGCCATTCGTTCGGAGTCATGGACGTTCATTTGGCAGCCGAAGGTCCGGACTTGGTAGGTGCGCTGGACGTTTGTCGAATCAGAGGCCGGTGCTGAATCTGGTGCCTGGGCTGGTGCTACGGAAGGAGAACTCACCAATATAGGGTAGCCCCTCGGACTAGTACCAGTTGAAGCCCATCTCGTGCTGCCACGCATTGCACGGTGAGCCGTATCGGTCGCGGATGTAGCCGAGGCCCCAGTCGATCTGGGTGCGGTAATTGGTCAGCCAGTCCGATCCGGCAGAGTAATACTTGTCCGCCGGCAAGGCCTGGGCAACTCCATACGCACCACTGCTGGGGTTGGTGGCGTCGGTCATCCAACTGGATTCCTGCGTCCAGAGACGGAACAGGCACTGCATCTGGTCCTGACCCCAACCGTAGGCGCCGAGGCGTGACGAAGCGTATTGCTGGGCGCCCGCGGGGTCGTTGCCGACTCCTCCCCCACCGCCGAAGCCTCCACCGCCACCAACGCCGGTTCCTACGACGTCGCCAACGCCTCCGCCCACGGCGGGCGGATTCTGCTGGGCGTTGGAAGCTGCGGCTGCCGCTGCAGCCGCAGCTTGTTGTGCCGCGGCTTGTTGTGCAGCTTCCCTCTTCGCTTCCTGGGCCGCCTGGTACGCCGCAAGGGCAACCTGGCCTTCTTGGTACTTCTGCGCCACAGCAGCGGAGGTGGAAGTCAGGGAAGCGAGCTGCGCGACCATCGTCTTCCGTTGGCCGTCCGTGGAGGCGACGTTGTCCTCCGCAGCGCGCCTGGCGGCGTCGGCTGCCTGGGACTTGGCTGCGGCGTCGGCGTCCAACTTCGCAAGTACGTCCTGGGCGGCCTTTTCCTGGGCGCTTGCGGCGTCCGAGGCCTGCGCGGCGCTCAAGGCGTCCGCATGCAACTTGGCGGTGCGGTCCAAGACCCGGTCCAGCAAGGCATAGCTCTGGATGTTGTCCGGCTCGACGGCTGCGTCCGCGAGGGACCAGGGCCCGGGATCGAATCCGCCGGACTCATAAGCCTTCTCCACAAGGGATGACGTGGCCTTCTTCAGGGAGTCCGACTTTGCCTTGGCTTGCTGGGACGCTTCTTCCAGTTTCTGCGTCACGGCTTCCTGATGCTGCAACGCGGCGTGAGCTTGGGCGTACTCCGTTCCGGCTTTGATGGCCACGGCGCCCAGTTCGCCGGACTTCTGCTGAAGCCCGGTGAGCAATTGGTTGATGCGATCCACTTCAGCGCTGGCCGCGGCTTCGTTCCCTTGGGCTTGTTGTACTTCTGCCCAGCTGGGATAGCCGGATGGCGGGGCGTCGTCATCAGCGGTCGCCGATCCGCCTTGCAAGAGGGAAGCCGCAACCAACGGCACAACGACCGCGGATAGGCGCCACGACAACGGTTTCACTGGAGCTGACCTGCTTCCGACTCGGAACACTCCAGAACCATAGTCCACAAGCCGTTGCGGACCTACGAACCAACACCGGGAAGAGCGATACTCACAGGGAGCTCTCAGATTCCGGCAGCCTCATCCAGGACATCGTTGACGATTCGAAACGCCATTGATGGCTGGTAGCCCTTCCGAGCGAGCATGGAGGCCAAACGCCGGGCTTGCCTATCCCGTTCAGCCCTGTCCGAAAGGTCCACACCGGCCCGCAACCGCCGGGCGACCAACTCTTTCGCCGAGTTCAACTCGTCGTCATCGCTGACCTGCGCCAAAGCCTCTTCCGCGGTCCCGGCGTCAATGCCCTTGTCTGCAAGTTCACGCCGCAATGCGCTCCGCGCCAATTTCCTCGACTGCGCCCGGCTGCGAACCCACATTTCCGCGAAGTCCGCATCATCCACCAAACCAACGTCCTCGAAGCGGTCGAGGACTGCTTCGGCTACAGCCTCCGGGACGTTTCGTTCGGCTAATTTTCGGGACAGTTGGAGCCTGCTCTTGGGCGAGTTGGTCAGTTGGCGAAGCACAATCGCCCTGGCCACTGCTTCCGGGTCAGGCTCCGGATCTGCCGCTACCGACGAATCCGGCGAAGGTCCCGAATATCGTTTACGCCCCCGGCCGCTATCCGTCAACGGCCTTCAGCTTCGGCGACTCTTCCGCTTCGGCTGGTTTGACGCCAACGCCAAGCTTCTCCTTGATGAGCCGCTCGAGCTCCGCAGCCAACTCAGGGTTGTCCCGGAGGAAGCGGCGGGAGTTCTCCATGCCTTGGCCCAACTGGTCTCCGTCGTAGGTGAACCACGAACCGGACTTCTTGATGATTCCGTGCTCGACACCCATGTCGATAATGCCGCCCTCGCGGGAAATGCCCTGGCCGTAGATGATGTCGAACTCCGCAACCTTGAAGGGCGGAGCCATCTTGTTCTTGACGATCTTGGCCTTGGTGCGGTTGCCGACCGAATCCGAGCCTTCCTTGAGCGTCTGGATACGGCGGACATCGATGCGGACCGAAGCGTAGAACTTCAGCGCCTTACCACCCGTGGTGGTCTCCGGAGAGCCGAAGAAGACGCCGATCTTCTCACGAAGCTGGTTGATGAAGATCGCGGTGGTCTTGGTCTGGCTCAAACGACCGGTGATCTTACGCAAAGCCTGGCTCATGAGCCTTGCCTGGAGGCCTACGTGGGAATCGCCCATCTCGCCTTCGATTTCCGCGCGGGGCACCAGGGCGGCGACCGAGTCAATTACAACGATGTCCAGGGATCCGGACCCGACCAGCATGTCCATGATTTCCAATGCCTGCTCACCGGTGTCCGGCTGGGAAACCAAAAGGGCGTCGGTGTCCACGCCAAGCTTCGCGGCGTAGTCGGGATCGAGGGCGTGCTCTGCGTCAATGAAGGCCGCAATGCCGCCATTGCGTTGCGCGTTGGCGACGGCGTGCAAGGCCACGGTGGTCTTACCGGAAGATTCCGGACCGTAGATCTCCACGACGCGCCCGCGCGGCAGGCCACCAATACCCAAGGCGACATCCAACGCGATTGAACCGGTGGGAATGACCTCGATGGGGGCCCGGGTATCGTCCCCCAGGCGCATGATGGAGCCTTTGCCGAATTGCTTGTCGATCTGGGCAAGCGCCGCTTCGAGCGCCTTCTCGCGATCCTGATTTGCCGCCATGGTTCACACCTCTGATGCTTTCTCGCTGTGGACTGGCCTGACCGGCCTTTTCCTGTCTCACTTGACGCTATTACGAGCCACCGACAATATTGCGTGCGACTTTGTGTATGTGGATAACCACTGCGCCCAAATGGCTGGAATGTGCTCCGTCAGGATCAAAAATTCCTCTGTAAGGAGCATAGTCCCATCCGAACAGATATTCGAACAATTGGGGGCGTGTCTTCGGGAGACCAAAGCTCAGTACGCCCCGCGTCCCCCGTCCGAGGGCTTGATATCGCGTCCGAGCCGACGTTCGGCAGGAACGTCCTGCACATCGCACAAGGCGAGCCAGACATCGCGGGGGCTGTATCCCGCAGACAAAGCGTCGTCTGCGGTGCGCCCGCCGACACCGGCTAATACTAGGGAGCTGCTGAGGACCCGGGAGTAGCCAGCCCCGAATTCATCGTCCATCAGCCGCCAGAAGTCACTGATCCGCACCAATAGAGTCTCTCATGGGGCCGGAACATAGAATGGTTGCCATGAGCAATACTCCCGACGACACGCCGGAAATGGTGGAGGCGGACGACCACGTCGATGCCGCCCTCCAGCAGGTGGAACACCAACTCAGCATGTTTTGGCGGCGTGCCCGGTCGCTGTCCTACCAGCTTTCGCGCCAGGTCCACCCGGACATGGAACCGGCAGCCTACGGCCTGCTGTCGATCATCCGCACGGAAGGTCCGATCCGCCTCACGGACCTCGCGTCATGCATCGGCGTCGGAAAGCCTTCGGTAAGCCGGCAAGTGGCCTTCCTGGAGGGGATCGGCATGGTGTCCAAGGAAGCGGACCCCAAGGACGGACGTGCCCAGTCGATTCGACTCACCCCCAAGGGCGAGGACAAAATGCACCAAGTCCAGGACGCGCGCCGCCAGGTGTTCCGGGAACGGCTTGGCGAATGGCCGCTCAATGAAATCCAAACGCTCGCGGACTACATTGAACGCCTCAACGCCGCCTACGGCGAAGGAATCGGCAAGGACTAGCCCGGCGGCTTCGACCCCGGCTTCCCAGACAACCGCATACACAACGAAAGAGGGCCTCCAGTGAGGCCCTCTTTCGTTGCAAGCTTTTCGCCTGCCGGCTTCCGCTCAGCGTGCGCCGGAGAGCATGCCCTGCGTAAAGTCCTCGTTCAATTCGGCGCTCAGTTCGCGGTCGAGGTCCCGACCGTAGCGCTGGGCGAATTCCTGCGGGACGGTGTCAGGGACAGCAACGCCCTCAGCGACGGCAACGCGGTCGCTGACTTCGCGCAGCATGCCGGACAGCGGGACATCCAAAGCCGAGCAAATCGAAGACAGCAACTCGGAAGAAGCTTCCTTCTGCCCGCGTTCTACCTCGCTTAGGTAGCCAAGCGAAACCCGGGCGCTGTGCGAGACTTCGCGGAGCGTGCGGCCCTGCCGCTGACGGACGTCGCGCAGAACATCACCAATCTCGTGGCGTAGTACGACCATTTTGCGCTCCTTCTGTTCGCTCGGTGCCTTTTCGGCCAAGCCCACATCCTTCCAGCGGACAACGCCGTTTACGGATACGGGCTGCTTAACCATCTGTATCGCCTTGCTCCCTCGTGAATCCGGTTCACCTCGCAGGTGGACCGGTTGTTTCTACATCCTAGGCGCCCCGGCCATTCCGAAGCGACACAATGTAACAACTATTGGGCCGCGTTTTTTGTTCCCGGCTACTTTACGTGCGGTAGGTCGGCCTGGACAAGGCACTCGAGCAGGCGTTCCAGCGCGGCCGACAATGCCTGTGCGCGGATGCCCGGGCGGTCCCCCTCGAACGAGTAGGCGTACGCCACGCTGCCGTCCGCCGTCGCGATCCCGATGTAAACCGTTCCCACCGGTTTTCCGTCGTGTGCCAGGGGTCCCGCGACCCCGGTGGTGGACACTCCGACGTCGGCGCCGCACGCGCGCCTCGCGCCGTCGGCCATCGCTCCTGCTACCCCGCCATCGACGGATCCGACAGCGTCAAGTAGGTCAGCGGGCACGCCGAGGACTGCTGACTTCACGGAGTTCTGGTATGCAACTACTCCGCCTTGCAGCATGCCTGACGCGCCGGGGGTATCGGCCAGGGTTGCTGCGACCAGGCCGGCCGTCAGGGATTCCGCTGTGGCCACCGTAAGGCCCTGCTTGATCGCGAGGACGACCGCGGATTCCGCGACCTCGCCAATGCTCCGGCTCATGCCCGGCTTCCGGCGGTGCGAAGCTTGATCGCTTCAATCACGTACTCGACGCCGGTCCACACCGTAATGGCAAGGGCAACGATCATGACCCAGAAAGCCACGATGACAAGCCACGGGGCGAAGGAGTCCAGGGGAAGGATGTAGATGAAGATCGCCACAGTCTGGATGACGGTCTTCAGCTTGCCTCCGCGCGAAGCGGGCATGACGCCGTAGCGGATCACGACGAAGCGAAGCGCGGTGATGCCCCATTCGCGCACCAGGATGAGGATGGTGATCCACCAGGGCAACTCCCCCAGCGCCGACAGGAGGACGAGCGCCGATCCGATGAGGAGCTTGTCAGCGATAGGGTCGGCGATCTTGCCGAAGTTGGTGATCAGGTTGCGGCTGCGGGCGATGTCGCCGTCGAGCTTGTCCGTGTAGATGGCCGCGGCGAAGGCGAGAACTGCTGCCCAGCGCCAGATGCCATGGTGACTGTTGTCCGCCAAGAGGAACCAGACGAAGAACGGAACCAGGACGATCCGGAGCATCGTCAGGATGTTGGGCAGGTTCCAGATTCCGGAACTGCCCGAACCGGTGTTGCTGGCCTCGGATGTAGTCACCCCTCTAGGCTACCGTCCGGTCAACGACCAAGCGTCTTCGCCGCCTTCGTCCCCGTCGTCTGTGCTGTCCGCTCCGTCATAGTAGTCCGTGGCCTGCTTGCGGTTTTCGAGGTCGGCCGCCACCAGGTCCTCCGCGTAGCCTCCGACGGCGATATTCGCGTTCGCGTTCTCGCTCAGGGCCGCGGTGTGCGCGTCAGGCGCGGCCGGCGCTTCAAGCCCCTTCATGGCCGCGAGGACCGGGGCGAGATCGTCCGGTTTGACCAGGACATCGCGGGCTTTGGATCCTTCCGAGGGGCCCACGACGCCGCGGGATTCGAGCAGGTCCATAAGCCTGCCTGCCTTGGCGAAGCCAACCCGCAGCTTGCGCTGCAGCATCGATGTGGAGCCGAACTGGGTGGTGACCACGAGTTCGGTCGCTTGCAGCAAGACCTCGAGGTCGTCTCCGATGTCGTCGTCGATCTGCTTCTTGGGCGCTTCTGCCGCTACGTCCTCGCGGTAGACGGCCTTGAGCTGGCCCTTGACGTGCTCCACTACGCGGTGGATCTCGGATTCCGAAACCCAAGCGCCCTGCACGCGCATGGCCTTCGACGCACCCATGGGGAGGAACAGGGCATCACCCTGGCCGATGAGTTTTTCGGCGCCCGGCTGGTCAAGCACAACGCGGGAGTCGGTGACCGACGAGGTGGCAAAGGCCATGCGGGACGGCACGTTCGCCTTGATCAAGCCGGTGACGACGTCCACCGATGGCCGCTGCGTGGCGAGCACCAAGTGGATGCCGGCCGCACGGGCAAGCTGGGTGATGCGGACAATGGAGTCTTCGACGTCCCTCGGCGCGACCATCATGAGGTCGGCGAGTTCGTCAACGATCACCAGCAAGTATGGGTAGGGCTTGATGACACGTTTGGAGTCCGGCGGCGGCACGACCTTCCCCGCACGGACGGCCTTATTGAAGTCGTCAAGGTGCTTGTACCCGTAGTTGGCGAGGTCGTCGTACCGGGCATCCATCTCGCGGACCACCCATTGGAGTGCCTCCGCGGCCTTCTTGGGGTTGGTGATGATGGGCGTGATCAAGTGCGGAACGCCCTCGTAAGCCGTCAATTCCACGCGCTTGGGGTCCACCATCACCATGCGGACCTCGTCCGGGGTGGCCCGCATGAGGATGGACGTGATCATCGAGTTCACGAACGATGACTTACCGGCACCGGTGGCACCCGCAACCAGCATGTGGGGCATCTTGGCCAGGTTCGCGACGACGAATCCGCCTTCGACGTCCTTGCCGACGCCCATGACCATGGGGTGGTCTGTCCGCCGCGCGTTCTGGCTGCGCAGGACATCGCCGAGGGACACGGTTTCGCGGTCCGTATTCGGGATTTCGATACCGATCGCGGACTTCCCGGGGATAGGGCTGAGGATGCGGACATCGCTCGACGCCACCGCGTAGGAAATGTTTTTCGACAGGGCTGTGACGCGCTCCACCTTCGTGCCGGGCGCGAGCTCGATTTCATAGCGTGTCACCGTGGGGCCGCGGCTGAATCCGGTGACGGTGGCGTCGACATTGAACTGCTGCAGGGTGTCGGTCAGGGCGGCGACGACGGCGTCATTCGCTTCCGTCCGTTCCTTCGGCACCGAGCCGGGAGTCAGGTTGTCCGCGGACGGCAAGGTGTAAGTGACATCGCCCGCGAGCGAAAGTTGCTCGGTTCGCTGCGGGATCGGCGTGGGAGGCGGCTGCGGACTGACCGGCGCCGAAGGTACCATAACGGGCGCGGTAGGGGCCGCGGCGCTCACCACCGGGATCGCTTCGGTCGCATCGCCCGCAGGCGCCTTCCCAAGCCCCTGCGCAGCCTTGATCTTCTCGACGGCGATCTCGGCCTGCGTCGGGCGGCGAACGCCCGGCGGCACGGACGGTGCGCCCTTACCGGCAGCGGCGTCGTCGTCGACAATTGCGTGCTCGAACGCTTCATCGCCGACGTAGCCCTCAATCCCGGCGCCGTCGTCGTCCTTGCCGAAGATCCGCTTGCGGCGCTTCTTCTTCGGCGCTTCCACGGCGTCGTTCTCGTAGAGGTAGCTGCGGTCGTGGGAATCGCCGGACTTCCCCTCGGCGTCCATGAGGTCGACGCCCATGAGGTGCTCGTACGCTTCGCGGATGCGGCGCGGAATGGCGCCGAACGGCGTCGCGGTCACGATCAGGACGGAAACAAACGCCAAGGCGCCGTACGCGATCACCGGAACCACGGGGTGGATGGCGGCAAGGGGCGATGCGGCAAGGAAGCCGACCATTCCGCCCGCACGGCGGAGGCCATCGAACCCATCGGCCACCGTCGGTTGGCCGCCGAAGATGTGGGCCAGCCCTGTGCCGGCGACCGCCATGACCAGGAAACCGATGCCGACGCGGTTATTGCCCCGGACGTCCCACGGCTGCCGGAACAAACGGAATGCGCAGACGAAAAGCATGAACGGCAAAAGCAGGGATATCCAGCCGAAGGTTCCGTTCAGGATGCTGTAGACGACGTCCGGGAACCAGCCTTTGAATCCCCACCACGCAAATGTCGCGATGAAAACCCCGAGCGCGAGGTTGAAGAGGGCTGCGCCGTCCCGGCGGTCGGCGGGGTCGAGGTCGCTGACGTCGTGGCCGATCCGCCGGACTCCCGCACCAACCACGTGGCCGATCCCTTGCCACACGCCGGCAAGAGCCCGGAGGGCCCAGGGTTGTTGGGGTTCGACGGCGGCGGCTTGCTTGCCGCGGGCCGTGGTGGTGCCGCTCCTGCCGGACTTCGCCGGAGTGCGACTCCCGCTTGAACCGCCGGATTTGCTGTTGGAGCTGCCTCTAGGCGCGGAGGAAGTACGAGTCGCCATATTGGCCACGCTACCCCAGAACGGCTTGCATGCCGCGGATTTGAGGGGCGCAGGAAGCCATGTTGCCGTGCTTGCGTGCCTGGATCACCATCCGCCAAAGCCCGGATGCGGCAACGGCTGGACCAACTCTTTCGAGCGGGTCCAGCCGTTGCCGGGTTGCCCTGCGCCTGGCCGGGCTACGCTTCCAGGACCAGCGGGATGATCATGGGGCGCCGGCGGAGCTTGCGGTTGACCCACGTGCCGATGACGCGCCGCACCACTTGCTGGAGCTGGTGGTTGGTGTGGTCCGAGTGGTGCAGGACGGCGTCTTCCAAGGCGGCGTTGATCTTGGGGATGATCTCGTCGAACACGGAATCGTCCTCGGCAACGCCGCGGGCATGGATCTCCGGACCGGAGACGATCTTGCCGGTGGTGCGGTTGATGACGGTGATGACCGAAATGAAGCCTTCATCGCCGAGGATCCTGCGATCCTTGAGGTCGGCGTCGGTGATTTCGCCCACGCTGGAGCCATCGACATAGACGAAGCCCACTTCCACTTGGCCCACGACGTTGGCCTTGTGGTCCCGGACGTCGATGACCGTGCCGTTATCGCTGAGGATGACGCGCTCAGCCGGGACGCCGGAGTCCTCTGCCAGCTTGCCGTTCGCAATGAGGTGCCTGGTTTCACCGTGGACGGGCATCGCGTTCAAGGGCTTGAGGATGTTGTAGCAGTACAAGAGCTCACCGGCAGCCGCGTGTCCGGAGACATGGACCTTGGCGTTGCCCTTGTGGACGACGTCGGCACCCAGCTTGAGCAGCCCGTTGATGATCCGGTAGACAGCGTTTTCGTTGCCAGGGATAAGGCTCGAGGCCAGGATCACGGTATCGCCCTTGCCCACGACAACCCTGTGGTCGCCGTTGGCCATGCGGGACAGCGCAGCCATGGGCTCGCCTTGGGAACCGGTGGACATCAGGACCACGCGGTGGTCAGGGAGGTCGTCGATGTTCTTGAGGTCAACGATGATTCCCGGTGGAACATCGAGGTAGCCAAGCTTCGCCGCGATCGCCATGTTGCGGACCATCGAGCGCCCCACGAAGGCAACATTGCGGCCGTGCTTGGCTGCGGCGTCGAGGACCTGCTGGACGCGGTGCACGTGCGACGAAAAGGAAGCAACGATGATGCGCTTCTTGGCCTGGCCGAAAAGCCGGTCCAAAGTGGGGCCGATTTCCTTTTCCGCCGTGGTGAAGCCGGGGACGTCCGCGTTGGTGGAGTCGGCCATGAACAAGTCCACGCCCTCTTCGCCCAGCCGGGCGAAATGGCGGAGGTCCGTGATACGGCCATCCAACGGCAACTGGTCCATCTTGAAGTCGCCCGTGTGCAGCACGTTGCCGCCTTCGGTCCGGATGAAGACAGCCAAGGCGTCCGGAATGGAGTGGTTGACGGCCACGAATTCGCATTCGAACGGACCGAACTGCTCCACTTGGCCTTCGGCCACGGACAGCGTGTACGGCTTGATGCGGTGTTCCTGGAGCTTGGCTTCAACGAGCGCAAGCGTCAACTGCGAACCCACCAAAGGCAGGTCCGGACGAAGACGAAGAAGGTACGGGACAGCTCCGATGTGGTCTTCGTGTCCGTGCGTCAGGACAATGGCGACGACGTCGTCCAGCCTGTCTTCGATGTAGGAGAAATCGGGCAGGATCAGGTCGACGCCCGGCTGGGTCTCTTCAGGGAAGAGCACGCCGCAGTCGACAACCAGGAGCTTGCCGTTGATTTCGAAAACAGCCATGTTGCGGCCGATTTCCCCCAGCCCGCCAAGGGGCACAATCCGGAGCGTTCCCTGCGGAAGTCTGGGCGGGGTGGCAAGTCCGGGAAGGGCGGTTTGGGTCATTATGCAGCTACTTTCCGGCGGAAATTCGTCTAGACAGTGAAGTCCATTCCGGCTTCCGCCAAGTCCTCGCGGATGATTGCGATCTCGGCGGCGTCCGGCTCCACGAGGGGCAAACGGACTACCGAGTTCGGCAGGACTCCCTGCCATTTAAGAATTTGCTTCGCCGCAACGGCGCCTTGGACCCGTGTCATGGTCGCGCGGACCACGGGCTCCAGGTCGAAGTTGATCTTGCGGGCTGTGCTGAGGTCGTTGGCGTTGACGGCGTCGACAAGTTCGCGGAACCGGCGCGTGGCGACGTGGGTGGTGACGCCGATGAGGCCGACGGCGCCAAGCGCCATCCACTGAAGGGTCAGGCCGTCGTCGCCCGAGTAGAAGAGGAGGTCCGTTTCGCGCATGACCTGCGTGGCGGCGGCGAAATCGGCCTTGGCGTCCTTGACAGCGACGATATTCGGGTGGGCCGCCAGGCTGATCATGGTCTCGGGAGCGATCTGGATGGAGGAACGCCCTGGAATGTCGTAAAGCATGACGGGGAGGTCCGTGGCGGACGCAATGGTCTCGAAGTGGGCCCGGACGCCGGCCTGGCTCGGCTTGTTGTAGTAAGGCGTGACGATGAGAAGGCCGTCGACGCCGAGCTTCGCGGCTTCCTGGGACAGGTGCACCGAGTGCGCGGTGTCATTGGTGCCGGTACCGGCGATGATCGCGCAACGGTCCCCGACGGCGTCCTTGACCGCGCGGAACATTCCGAGGTTCTCGGCGTCCGTGAGGGTGGAAGTCTCCCCCGTGGTTCCCGTGACGACCAGGCCATCGCAGCCATCGTCAACGAGCTTCACGGCGAGCTCCGCGGCCTGCTTGTAGTCGACTTCGCCGTCCGTGGTGAACGGGGTGACCATGGCGGTCAGTAGGGTACCGAGGGCAGGGACGTTCGCGCGAGAGTCAGACATATGCAAAACGTTACCCTGTCCGCTGAGGGTTAGGAGAATAGGACCCCCGTGATTGTGGTCAAATTCAAGGAAGTGAGAGCAAAGACTCAGGCCATCCTCTCCGGCGAACAATACAGCGCGACCGCCGCTTCGCGCAGCCGGTCCGCCCACACCCCCAAACGCTGCGCGGCCCGCACGTAGTCGAACAGTTCGCCGGGGGTCAGCGACTCGAGGTCCACCTCGGCGAGCCGCCGGGCCAGCTCAGCGCCTGCCGGTTGCTCGCCCAGGACCGAACCTTCCTTCCGCCATTGCACATCCTCCGGAGGCTCCCCCGCCACGAGTTGCCGGAAGAGAAAGTCCACGACACCCGGACTCATCGCCTTCATGGGGCCGTCCAAGCCGGGTCCATCCAAGCCGGGTCCATCCAAACCACGCGGAGATGCGTTCGGCCGCTTCGAAGGTTCGTTCATGCAGTCATGGTATTCGAACATATATTCGAATACAAGGCATATGGGCCAGGGCCCTGCTATTCCCCCGCGGCGGTGGGCTGCGCACGGAACAACCGGACGGCGTCGCGCATTGACTCCCGCGCCCGTCGGCGGTCGCCCGCCGCGTCATAAGCGCAACTCAGCCGGAACCACGATCGCCAATCTTCAGGCGCGGCTTCGGCTTCCACACGGTACTTTTCGAACTCCGCGTCCGCAGCGGCGCGGACGATCCTGCCGCCCGGCGTCCGCGGGAGGTTGTCCACCGGAAGGCCACCCTCGGCTTCGAGCACCCTAGCCATCTTTTCCGTGCGCGCGCCAAACAAGAGCTCGCGGATCAAGGCCCACGCTCCAATGATCGGGAGCACCAGGTAGCCGGCGCCTATTCCCTTTGCCACGAGGCTCGGATCACTCAGCAGCAGGATGGAACGTTGGAAAGTCACCACCAAATAGAGGAGCAGCAACAAAGTGACCGCGCCGACCCAGATCTTGGTGCGGTTCTCCTTGAAGGCATTCCACAGCGAAGCCATGCGGTTACAGCCCCAGGTCCAGGTAGCCGTCCAGTCCGACCGTGAGGCCGGGGTGGGACGCGACCTTCCGGAGCCCAAGCAGCACGCCCGGCATAAACGACGCCCGGTCGAAGGAATCGTGCCGGATGGTGAGCTGCTCGCCCGGTCCGCCAAGGAGGACTTCCTGGTGGGCCACGAGGCCGCGCAGCCGCACGCTGTGGACACGGACACCGTCAACGTCGCATCCGCGTGCCCCTTCAAGTTCGGTGTCCGTGGCGTCGGGGCTTGCCGGTACTCCTGCCTCTGCACGGGCGGCCGCAATGAGCTGGGCAGTCCGCACAGCCGTGCCGGAAGGCGCGTCCACCTTGTTCGGATGGTGCAGTTCGACGATCTCGACCGACTCGAAATACTTGGACGCCGTGGCCGCGAAGGCCGACGCAAGCACGGATCCGAGGGCGAAGTTCGGGGCAATGAGGACACCCGCGGCCGGGTTGGCGGCCAGCAACTTACGCAAGGCCCCAAGCCGTTCGGAATCCCATCCCGTGGTGCCGACAACCGCGTGCATGCCGTTCTCGACGGCGAAACGGACGTTCGCTTCCGTGCTGTCCGGCACGGTCAGGTCCACAACGTACTTGGCACCGGCGTCGAGGAGGGCCTGGAGGGAGTCGCCGCGTCCGAGGGCGGCGACAAGCTTCATGTCAGCGGCCGCTTCTACCGCCTTGACGGCTTCGATACCCATGCGCCCGTGGGCGCCCAGCACGGCAACAGCGAGTTGTTCGGTCATGCCTATAACCCTACCGTTGACGCAGGGATGGCTCGGAACGGTGCCGCTTGCCCCGCCCCGGCTACTCGCCCGCGCCGACCCACTCCGCTGTGCCGTCGCTGAAGAATTGCTCCTTCCAGATGGGCACCTGCGCCTTGATCCGGTCCACGAGTTCGGAGCACACCGCGAACGCCTGCCCGCGGTGCGCGGCCGACACGGCGCAAACGAGCGCGGGATCGCCGATCTCCAGCATGCCCACCCGATGGGCCGCCCAGATGCGGACCGGTTGGGCCGCTTCGCCGGCGTGCTCGGCGACGAGTTGCGCCACGACATCGGACATCACCTGGTGTGCCGTGGGATGGGCGCTGTAGCTCAAGCGGTCCACGGGCTTGCCGCCGTCGTGGTTGCGGACGACGCCGCTGAAGCTCACCACCGCACCCGCTGTGTCCGACTCGACGGCCGCGATTGCTTGATCCACCGAAATCGGTTCGGCGCTCAGGACGGCCCTGACAACTTCGAAGTCTGTTTCAGTGCTCATGATTCCCCTCCAACTGATCGCAAAGGTGGCCGATGACGGGGTCCAGGACGGCAAGGCCGTCCATGACGCCCTTGGGCGATCCCGGCAAGTTCACGATGAACGTCTTGCCAGCCGTACCGGCATGTCCGCGGCTCAGCATCGCCATGGGGGTCTTGGCGGCCCCGGCGCGGCGGATGCCTTCCATAAGGCCCGGAATTTCACGGTCGAGGAGCGGCAGCGTGACTTCCGGGGTGAGGTCGTCGGGGCTCAGTCCCGTTCCGCCGCTCGTAATCACGACGGCGGGTTCCTGGGTCAGGAGGGCACGGATCGCCGCACCGACGGGCTCGCCATCGGGGACCACCATGACCGGGAACGTCTCGTAGCCGTGTTCGACCAGCCAATCCATGATCACCGGACCGGTTTTGTCCTCGTAGATTCCTGCCGCTGCCCGGTTGGAAGCGATGACGACGCCGGCCTTCCGCGGACCGCGGGCGGGCTCGCAGCCGCTCATGCCCTGGTTCCTTCGTCAGGGGTCCCGGCGCCAAGGTGCGTCCTGGCGTCAAGGTGAGTCCCGCCGTCGAGGGCATCCGCGCCGAGTGTCCAATCGCCGCTCTTGCCGCCGCTCTTGGCCAGCACTTGGATCCCGCTGATGACGGCGTGCTTGTCTACTGCTTTGATCATGTCGTACACGCTGAGGGCCGCCACGGACACGGCCGTCAGGGCCTCCATCTCCACGCCGGTGACGCCTCTGGTCTTGACGGTCGCGAGCACGCCCACCGAATCCAAGCCAAGCTCGAAGTCCACCGTGACCTTGGAAATCGGCAACGGATGGCACAGCGGAATGAGTTCCGGAGTTTTCTTGGCGGCCATGATCCCGGCGACACGCGCGACAGCGAGCGCATCGCCCTTCGGGAGCTCACCGGCCCCAAGAAGCGCGAGTACCTCGGCAGTGCTGTGGACGGTGGCAGTTGCGGTGGCCTCGCGTGTGGTTACGGCCTTGGCGGAGACATCCACCATCTGGGCTGTACCGTCATGGCGCAAGTGCGTCAGGGCGCCCGGTCCGTCATGGCGCACCTGCGCCGTGGCGCCGGCGGGGTCTGGAGTGTTGTTCACAACATCCATACTTCCACTTCAGCCCCGGCCTCGAGTTCCGTGACGTCCTCGGGGACCTGGACCAGGGCATTCGAGTTGGCGAGCGCGTGGATGAGGTGGGATCCGGGTCCGCCTTCCAAGCGGACCGTGCCGTCAGGGAGCACGGTGCCGCGACGGACTTGGTGCTTTCCGGCGGGCGAGGTCAGGTGCTCTGCGAGGGGTGCGCGCAAGGTGATTCGTGCGGCGGGGCTACCGAGCAGGGCAGTGAGCGCGGGGCGAAGGAACATTTCGAACGACACGAGGCAGCTCACCGGATTGCCCGGGAATCCCAGGAATGGGACGTCATCGAAGGTGCCGATTCCTTGCGGGCCGCCGGGTTGCATGGCTACGGAAACGAACTCGACCGGCTGGCTGTCCATTGCCTGGCGGACCACTTCGTAGGCCCCCTTGCTGACACCGCCGGTACTGACAACCAGGTCGACTCCCCCGGTGTGGCTCCGCAGCAGGTCAAGGAGCGCGGAAGGATCGTCGCCGCTGACGCCTGCCCGGGTGACATGGAGTCCGGCCTGTGCCATGGCCGCTTCAAGCAACGTTCCATTCGAGTCGTAGATCTTGCCCGGGGGCAGGGCTTCGCCGGGCTCCACGACTTCGTCTCCGGTGGGCACCAGGAGGACCCGCAGTGGCGTTCGGACCTCGACGGAGCCCAGGCCAAGGGCGGCGAGCAAGCCCAATTGCCCCGGCCCCAAAGTGGTTCCCGAACGAAGGGCAACGGTCCCGGCCGAGATGTCGCTGCCGGCATCCCGGACGAACGTTCCGGGATCGGTTGCCGGAAGGCGCACGGTCGCCGCAACCCCCGGCAACGGAAAAACATCCGGCACCGCTTGTTCAATCGGTACGACGGCGTCAGCTCCCTCGGGCATCATGGCGCCGGTCATGATCGGGGCAGCAGACCCCGGCAGCAGCTTCGCTGGAGCGGCACCTGCCGGAACCGGATCAACTACAGCCAGCTCCGCGCCGCCGTCGTTATCCGAATTGAAAACGAGGTCCGCGGCGCGGACTGCGAAACCGTCCATTTGGGAGTTGGCGAACGGCGGCAGGCTGAGCGGCGCGACGACGTCGACGGCGAGCACCCGGCCGAGGGCGGCCATCAGCGGCACTACTTCGGTACTATGCGGGCTGCCAAGGCCGGAGAGCAGTTCCTGCACGGCTTCGCGGTGGGCTGCAACAGATCTGGCCACGGTTTTCCTTCCGGATGATTTCGCTCAGACCTTCACAGCCTAGTGTCAGTTGGCGGTGACGTGGATGGTATGGAATCCGGTCGCGCCGTCGGGAGCCGGGGCAGCACGGACTTCGGTTTGGGCCGTACCGGAAGAGTCGGTCGCACGGACCTGGACTTCGTGGCTTCCGTGCGCCAATTCAACGCCGGCTTGCCACTGGTACCAGGTGTCCGAGGATATGCCGGGGGCCAGGGTCGCCTGATGCCAGGCGCCGCCGTCGACGCGGACTTCCACCTTGGACACGCCGCGGTGTTGAGCCCAAGCCACACCGCCGAATTGGACCGTGCCGGCCTTGACCGAGCCGCCGTCACGGGGCACGTCGATGCGGGACTCCGTCTTGATGGGTCCGTGGTCGCTCCACCCGCGCGGAACCCAATAGCCTTCGTCGTCAGCGAAGCGGGTGACCTTCAACTCCGTCAACCACTTGGTGGCCGAAACGTAGCCGTACAGGCCTGGGACAATCATCCGGACCGGGAAGCCGTGCTCCACCGGCAAGGCCTCGCCGTTCATGCCGACGGCCAGGATCGCGTCCCGGTTGTCCGTAAGGGCTTCGAGCGGCGTCCCGGCAGTCCAGCCGTCCGCGCTGCGGGAAAGCACCATGTCCGCCCCGGCCTTCGGGCCAGCCATCGCCAGGAGCTCCCGGACAGGCCAGCCGAGCCAGAGGGCATTGCCGATCAAGTCGCCACCCACGTCGTTGGACACGCACGCAATGGTGACGTAGCGAGCGATCATGGGTTTGGCCAGAAGCGTCGCGAAGTCCATCTGGACCTCCCGTTCCACCATGCCGGTCACCTTGAGGGTCCAATCCGGCGGATTCACGGCCGGCGGAATCAGCGCTGTGTCGATGCGGTAGAAATCGGCGTTCGGCGTCACGAGCGGCTCAAGGCCATCCAAGGTGAGGGCCGCGCCCTTGGGAACCTGCTCCGCCGGCGTGGCCGGAGCTGGCAAAGTAACTGCGCGGCGGAAATCGGATGCCACGATTCCTGCTGTCCGCACGATCGCCGTCACGGTACCGGCTACTACCGCTGCGATCGCGGTTCCCGCGAGCATCTGAACGAAGCTTCGGCGGGCCAGGGACATGCCGTTGGAATCCGGGCCCGGTCGCCAGGTTTCGAGGCGCTGGATCAGCAGCCGAAGGAAGAGCATCGCCACAATCGTTGCCGCAACCGGCGGAATCGCCGCAGCGGGGGCTGCCTGTGCCCGGGTCAGGACCGCGGCCAGTCCGGCTGCTCCGGCGAGGACGGCGAGCGCCAGTCCCGCGCCGTTGCGGCGGAACTCGAGAATCCCTGCGATCGCGGCGAGGACCACGGTAACGGCTGCGATGGTGCTGATCAGGAAGATCTTGTCCCCCGTGCCAAAAAGGCTGACGGCAAGGTCTTTGGCCCAACCCGGTACCGCGTCGATCACCACGCCGCCCAAGGCGGTCACCGGTGAGACGGACGGGCTGAGGAAGCCGGCAAGCAATTCTCCTGCCGCCACCCCGAGGCCGATGGCAACCACGCCGCACACAGCGGCCCAGCGGAGCGCCGTTCCGGTGCGTTCCTTCTTCGAAATGGTCCTGCTCATGTCGTGCCTGCCTGTTCAGTGGAAATAATCGCCAGCGGGACTGCCGGGATTGGTGTTTCCCGCGCGTCCGACGGAAGCCGGAGCGAGAAGCGGCAGCCCTCGCCGGTGTTCTCAACGGTGACGGCGCCCCCGTGTGCTTTCACGATCCCGGCCACCATGCTGAGTCCGACTCCCGCGCCGCTATAGCGGGTTTCGCTGCCGTCGAGCAGGGCGTGCGTGCCGCGGGAACGGTCCTTTTGCCAGCCGGTTTCGAAAACGTGGGCGAGGTCGTCGTCGTCGATCCCGCCGCAACTGTCCACGACGTCGACGACGGCGGCGTTTCCTTCGCGTCCGACGCCCACCCGGACCGCACCACCGCGCTTGCTGTAGAGGATCGCGTTGAGGAGCACATTGCGGATCGCCCTGCCCACGCTGGGGCCGTCGGCGACGGCCATGCACTCGCGGTCGCCACCGCCGTCGAGCCTGACACCGCGCTGCGCGGCAAGCGGGGCAAGATCCGCGATCGCGTCGCTCACGAGGTCGTAGACATCCAGTGCCTCGGCGCTCAGCCGGAGCGTGCCCGCCTGGATCTTGGAGAGTTCCAGGAGGTCGTTGACCATTGCGGCCATTTGCTCCGTCTGGCCGATGATCTTCCGGTAATACGCGCCCACATCGGATGCCATGCCGTCCTCCAGTGCCTCGGCCATGGCGCGCATGCTCGCCAAGGGGGTCCGGAGGTCGTGCGAAATCCAGGAGACCAACTCGCGTCGCGCGGTTTCGACGGCGGCCTCCCGCCTGCGGGACTCCTCCAGTTTCCGGCCGCTCGCCTCGAGTTCGTTGGCGAGCTGGGCGAGCTCGGAATTCATCGCGGGCGCATGGCGCCGGGCCGGTGACGAGGGCGAGGCTGAGCCGTCAAGCGTTTCGCCGCTGCCCAGGCGCCGCGCCGCGGCAACCAGGCGGATGGCGTTCCGCGACACGCCGGCACCCAGCACCACGGCGATGCCGAGAGCCACCACCGAGGCCGCTCCGAGGATGTACCACATGACTTCGAGGTCGCGGGCGGAAATGAACATGGCGTTGAAAGCGCTGACCATCCCCGCGACGAGGACACCGACCGTGGCCACCACGACGAGGCAAATCTGGACCAGGATCGAGGCTCCGCGAAGGAGCCGGAGCAAGGCAAGCGTCAAAGCACCGATAAGGACTGCCCAGAGCACCATCCAGGCAAGGATCGTGAACATTTCAGGTGACCGCATGTTCACCCGCTTCGGAAGCGGGCCGGGTACCCGGCAGCACTGCATCAAAACGGTACCCGACTCCCCAGACGGTCTTCAGGAGGACCGGAGTGGCCGGGTTGACCTCGATCTTTTCCCGCAAGCGCCGGACATGCACCGTGACCGTGGACAAATCCCCGAAGTCCCACCCCCATACGGCCTTGATGAGGTCTTCGCGGCTGAAGACCTGGTTTGGACGCCGGAGCAGGAACGCGAGCAAGTCGAATTCACGTGCGGTCAGCGCCAGTGGCCTACCATCCTGCAGCACCGTTCGCGATGCCGGATCC
This sequence comes from Arthrobacter terricola, assembly GCF_004354015.1. GTDB lineage: Bacteria > Actinomycetota > Actinomycetes > Actinomycetales > Micrococcaceae > Arthrobacter > Arthrobacter terricola. The sequence goes on along the minus strand of NZ_SMRU01000003.1, from coordinate 186,382 downwards.
AAGGCGAAGCCGGCAATCTCGACCGGCGGTTCCGGGGCGAACTCCGGGATGCTGCGCCGCAACACCGATTTCACGCGCAGGACGAGTTCCCGGGGTGAAAAAGGTTTGGTGACGTAGTCGTCCGCACCGGTTTCCAAGCCAAGGATGCGATCGTCTTCCGTGCCAAGGGCCGTAACCATGATGATCGGAACGTCCATGGTGAGCCGCAGCCTGCGGCACACCTCAACGCCGTCGAGCCCCGGCAGCATCCGGTCCAGGATGACGAGGTCCGGCTTCCGCGTGGCCGCCACACTCAGGGCCGTGAAACCATCACCCGCGATATCTACCTGGAATCCCGCCGTGGCCAAGTAGTCCCTGACCACGCCGGCGATCGTCTGTTCGTCTTCGACCAGGAGGATGCGGCGATTGCCGGGATCGGCAGCGTGCGGGACGGGCTGCATGTTCACACCTTCAGCATAGGTTCGGGACGGCCCGGTGGAGCCGGATCCGCTTCCGCCCGGACCAACCGTATGCATTCCGTAAGAACTCACGCAGCCCATTGCGACAAGCGCCCTCCAGTGGGCGATATCACTCTTGGCGGCTCCCTGCCTTAGCCTAGAAATATGAGTATTCAGCTAGGCATGCCGTCGCCCGCCCAGGGTGCCGGGACGGGAAGCGGGCTATCCGTGCCCCCGCCACGCCCCGCCGGAACTCCCCGAGGGCTCTTCGACCGCTACGGGCGCCGAGCCACCGACATGCGTTTGTCCCTGACGGACAAGTGCAATCTCCGGTGCACGTACTGCATGCCCGCCGAAGGCCTCGAATGGCTGTCCAAAGAAGCCGTCATGAGCGCGGCCGAAATCACGCGCATCGTGCGGATCGGCGTCGACCACCTCGGCGTCCGCGAACTGCGCCTCACCGGGGGCGAGCCGCTGGTCCGCGCAGACCTCTTAGACATTGTCTCCGCCCTTCGCGAAGCCCACCCGGACTTGCCGATCTCCATGACCACGAACGGCGTGGGTCTCGACAAGAAGGCAGTGGCCCTCAAAGAGGCCGGCCTTACCCGCATCAATGTCTCCCTCGATTCCCTCCACGAGGAAACGTTCACGAAGCTGACCCGGCGCCCGTTCCTGGACAAAGTGCTGGCCGGAATCGACGCCGCCTGGGCCGCCGGACTGGGTCCCGTCAAAATCAATGCCGTCCTCATGCGTGGAATCAATGACGCCGAATCCCCGGACCTGCTCGCCTGGGCTGTGGAGCGCGGCTATGAGCTCCGCTTCATCGAGCAGATGCCGCTTGACGCGGACCACGGCTGGACGCGGCGGAACATGATCACGGCAGCTGAAATCCGTGAGCTCTTGTCCCGCGATTTCGTCCTGAGCCCGGACCCCCGGGAGCGCGACGGTGCACCTGCCGAACGGTTCGAAGTACGACGCCGGGACAACGCCGGCGCCGAAACCACCGGTCCCGTGGTGGGCACCGTAGGAATCATTGCCTCGGTCACCGAACCCTTCTGCGCCGACTGCCGGCGCACGAGGATCACGGCCGAAGGCAAGATCATGAGTTGCTTGTTCTCGCGTGAAGAGTTCGACCTCCTCGGATTGCTCCGGGAAGGCGCGGACGACGAGGAGCTTGCCCAGCGTTGGCAGGATGCCATGTGGATCAAACCGAAGGCCCACGGCATGGACCACACCGGCCTCGGCGCACCCGATTTCGTGCAGCCGGACCGCAGCATGAGCGCAATCGGAGGCTAGGGGTTTTGCTGGTACGTTACTTCGCCGCGGCACGCGCCGCAGCGGGAGTCGAAGAGGAACACTACGGCCTTCCGGAAGGAACAAGCCTGGACGCGCTGATCGAGGCGATTCTCGCCGTCGAACGCGCCGAACCTCCGGCCGGGACACCGCCGTTGGCGCGGATCATCCCCCGGAGCAGCTTCCTGCGGAACGAGGTGGCGGTCCGCGACAGGCTTGCCGCCCTCGGTGCCGAGGACGTCGTCGACGTCTTGCCGCCATTCGCGGGCGGTTAGACCCGCCTGCAGATCGAAACCATGAACGGGCTGAAGGTCGGTGCATCACCTAGCCGGAGTTCCGCCACGTGCGTGAGCACACCCCCTTCGACCTTGAACGTGTGCCGGGCAGTGCCGCGCGGGCTGCGCCGCTCAAGCCTCAGGCTGCCGTCGTGCCATTGTCCACGGGCCGGCGCTTCCGGCGGGCGGCCCATGCTGTCCACGTAGTACCACAGGGTGTCTCCGTGGTCCGGGTCGACCGTGAATACGCCGTGGCCCTCGAAGTGCGTTCCGTCCGGCTCCGTGTGCCGATAGCTCTGGACGAGCGCATATCCTCCGGCGGCCCGGGAAAAGGTCACTTCGGCGTCAGCGGTCCGAGCGGGTCCCCACGGCGAAGCAGCCAACTCGGTACTCCCCCGCCAATGGCCCAGGAAAGCCTCCAACGCAACGCTTGCATGACTCCTCGATGGCTCATTCATGCTGCCTCCCGCGATGCACGACGTTGGATACGTCACCATCATGTTCCCGGGACAAAGCCGGTGGCTATAGGCCGAAGGTTTCGGTTTCGTCGAAGGGCCCGACGACGGTCACGGTGCGGGGAGCCGATGCCAGGACGCGGGCGAGGTCCTGGACCTGTTCGGCCGTGACGGACTTGATCCGTTCCAGGGTTTCGTCGATGTCCTGGAATTCGCCCGAAACGAGCTCGGCACGGCCAAGGCGGGACATGCGCGATCCGGTGTCCTCAAGCGCAAGGACAATTCCACCGCAAAGCTGGCCAACGGCCTTGCGGAGTTCCTCGGCCGTAATACCGTCGGCGGCGAGCTTGTCCAGTTCGGCTCCGAGGAGCGCCAGGACCTGGGTGACCTTTGACGGCGTGCATCCTGCGTACATGCCGAAGTAGCCCGCGTCCGCGTAGGCGGATGCGAAGGAGTAGGTGGAGTAGACAAGGCCGCGCTTTTCGCGGATCTCCTGGAAGAGCCTGGACGACATGCCACCGCCAAGTACTGCATTGAGGACGCTCATCACGAAGCGGCGTTCGTCGGTAGCAACGATCGAGGGGCAGCCCATGATGATATTCGCTTGTTCAACGGGACGCTTGACGACGTGCAGACCCGCGGTGCCCGTGATCGTTGCCCGGGCCGTGGAGCGGCGTTCCACGGGCGCGGCGCCCTCTTTCAGTTCCCAACCGGCTGTCCGCAAGGCGTCGAGCACGAGGCGGCAAACGACGTCGTGATCCAATCCGCCAGCCGCGGTGATGACGATTTCCTCAGGCCGGTAGTAACGCCGGTAATGCTCCCAGACGGAATCGCGCGAGACGGCTTTGATGGCCGCCGGAGTGCCGCCGATCGGGCGGCCGAGCGGATGCACGCCGAGTACCGCGGCAACGAACTTCTCATGGGCGACGTCGGTGGGGTCGTCGCTGTCCATCGCGATTTCCTCCAGGATGACGTCGCGTTCCTGCTCGAGTTCAGCAGGTTCGAGCACGGCGCCGGTGATCATGTCCGCGATGACGTCGATGGCCATGGGCAGGTCGGAGTCGAGTACCCGCGCGAAGTAGCATGTGCTTTCCTTGGCCGTGGCGGCATTCGATTCGCCGCCGACCTCGTCGAACGCGGATGCGATCTCCAGCGCGGTCCGCCGCTTGGTGCCCTTGAACAGCAGGTGCTCGAGGAAGTGGGTGGAGCCGTGCTGGCCCTCCGCTTCATCCCGCGATCCGACTCCCACCCAGAAACCGATGGTTGCCGATCGTTGCCCCGGCATGGCCTCGGTGAGCACTCGGACGCCGCCCGGCAGCACTGAACGTCGGACAACGGAGCCGCCTTCGGCGCCATGGATCAGTTCGCCTCCTGGCACGGTCTGCGCAAGAGGGAGGGGTACGACAGTCATTAAGACCTTTCAGCATTGCAGGAAACCACGGTTGCCAAATCTGGGTGCAATCGTACCAGCGGGTTTGGCCCGGGTTCGTTGTTAAACCGGGAAGGACCGGTGGACATGTCCACCGGTCCCGCCGCGTGTTGTGCCGGTAGAGGCTACTCTGCGGAAACTTCGGCTTCTTCGGCCGGAGCTTCTTCCGAGGATGCGCCTTCTTCCTCGGCTACAACCGGGGAAAGGGACAGCTTGCCGCGGTCGTCGATCTTGGTGATCTCGACCTGGATCTTCTGGCCCACGGAGACGACGTCTTCGACGTTGTCCACGCGCTTGCCGCTGGCCAGCTTGCGCAGCTCGGAAATGTGCAGCAGGCCGTCCTTGCCCGGGGTAAGGGACACGAATGCGCCGAAGGTGGTGGTCTTGACGACCGTACCCAGGTAGCGTTCGCCGACTTCGGGCACCTGCGGGTTCGCGATGGCGTTGATCGCTGCGCGTGCTGCTTCGGCAGACGGACCGTCGGTAGCGCCGATGTAGACCGTGCCGTCGTCCTCGATGGAGATGTCGGCGCCGGTGTCTTCCTGGATCTGGTTGATCATCTTGCCCTTGGGGCCGATGACCTCGCCGATCTTGTCAACGGGGATGTTGACGGCGATAACCCGCGGCGCGAACTCGGAAAGCTCATCCGGGGTGTCAATGGCGGCGTTGATGACGTCCAGGATGTGCAAGCGGGCTTCACGGGCCTGCTTCAGGGCTGCGGCCAGGACAGAAGCGGGGATACCGTCGAGCTTCGTGTCCAGCTGGATGGCGGTGACGAACTCGGCCGTGCCAGCCACCTTGAAGTCCATGTCACCGAAAGCGTCTTCGGCGCCGAGGATGTCGGTCAGGGCCGCGTAACGGGTCTGGCCGTCCACTTCGTCGGACACCAGGCCCATTGCGATACCGGCAACCGGAGCCTTGAGCGGCACGCCTGCGTTGAGCAGGGACAGCGTGGAGGCACACACGGAACCCATCGACGTCGAACCGTTGGATCCGAGGGCTTCGGACACCTGGCGGATGGCGTACGGGAATTCCTCGCGCGACGGCAGGACCGGAACCAAGGCGCGCTCGGCAAGGGCGCCGTGGCCGATCTCGCGGCGCTTCGGCGAACCGACGCGGCCGGTCTCACCGGTGGAGTACGGCGGGAAGTTGTAGTTGTGCATGTAGCGCTTGCGCGTTACCGGCGACAACGAGTCGATCTGCTGTTCCATCTTCAGCATGTTCAGCGTGGTGACGCCCATGATCTGGGTTTCGCCGCGTTCGAAGATGGCGGAACCGTGGACGCGGGGCAGGACCTCAACTTCGGCCGTCAACTGGCGGATGTCCGTCAGCCCGCGGCCGTCGATGCGGACCTGGTCCTTCAGGATGCGCTGGCGCACAACCTGCTTGGTCAGGGAACGGAATGCTGCGGAGAGTTCCTTCTCGCGGCCTTCGAACTCGCCGGCGAGGGCACCCAGGACTTCGTCCTTGAGGTCGTCGGAGGCGTTGTCGCGATCCTGCTTGTCGGCGATCTGGAAGACAGCGGCAAGCTTCTCGGCTGCAGCGGCCTTGACGGCGGCGTAAGCGTCGTCTTCGTAGTCCAGGAAGACCGGGAACTCGACCGTGGGCTTTGCAGCGCGGGCAGCGAGGTCGGCCTGGGCTTCGCACAGGGCGCGGATGAACGGCTTGGCGGCTTCGAGGCCCTCGGCCACAACCTCTTCCGTGGGGGCGGTTGCACCCTGTTCCTTGATGAGGTTCCAGGAGTTGTCCGTGGCTTCGGCTTCAACCATCATGATGGCGACGTCGTCACCGGCGATGCGGCCGGCGACAACCATGTTGAAGACGGCGTTCTCAAGCTGGGAGTGCTTCGGGAAGGCAACCCATTCGCTGCCCTGCTCGTCGGCGATCAATGCGACGCGAACGCCACCGATCGGGCCGGAGAACGGGAGTCCGGAAAGCTGGGTGGACATGGACGAAGCGTTGATCGCGACGACGTCGTAAAGTTCATCCGGGTTGATGGCGAGGACGGTAACGACGATCTGGACTTCGTTGCGCAGGCCCTTGACGAATGCGGGGCGCAGCGGCCGGTCCATGAGGCGGCACGCGAGGATGGCTTCGGTGGACGGGCGGCCTTCACGGCGGAAGAAAGAGCCCGGGATGCGGCCGGCTGCGTACATACGCTCTTCGACGTCCACGGTCAGCGGGAAGAAATCGAAGCCTTCGCGCGGGGACTTGCCTGCCGTGGTTGCGGACAACAGGGCGGTGTCGTCGTCGATGTAGACCATCGAGGCGCCGGCGGCCTGCTTGGCAAGGCGGCCGGTCTCAAAGCGGATGACCCGCTTGCCAAAACGGCCGTTGTCGATGATGGCTTCTGAGAACTGGATTTCGGGACCCTCCATTGAGAGTCACCTCCGTTTCTTGATTGCGGAAGTCCGCCGCACAACCCGGGACCAGCGTCTTTTCCTGGCCCGGACGACACCCGGTCATCGATCGAGACCCACGGGCAAGGCCATCAAAACGATGGCCGGTCCTCCCGGGGATCACTACCGAGGACCGCGAATGCGCGTGCGATCGAACTCCTCTTTTTGGGTCTGTGATGTAGTTGTCGTGAAGAGGGCGGCCCGGTCCAGGGATCGGGCCGCCCGAAGTCAAACTAGCGGCGCAGGCCGAGGCGCTCGATGAGCGAACGGTAGCGTGCGATGTCAGTCTTCTTGAGGTAGCCCAGCATGCGCTTGCGACGACCGACCATGGCCAGCAGACCGCGCTGGGTGTGGAAGTCGTGCTTGTGCTCCTTCATGTGCTCAGTCAGATCCTTGATCCGCTGAGTCAGGACCGCAATCTGGACCTCCGGCGAACCGGTGTCGCCCTTGGACGTTGCGTATGCCTCGATGATGGACTGCTTAACAGCGGCTTCAAGTGCCACATGAACTCCTAGAGTTGTGCCGTGCGTCCCGATTCAGCGCTTCACTGCCGGGTTGTCAGTGGCGTTGACCGCACACAAAACAGGTCCAGCCGCCACGGACTGCAGCCGGATCCATCCCCCAGTTTACCGGCAGCCCGGCAAAGATGTCGAAAGGAGCCGTGTGACGCTCCTCAAAGGCGGGTCACTGCCCGATTTCGGTGCGGACCGCGAACAGTTCCGGGAAGAACGTGAGGTCGAGCGCCTTCCTCAGGAAGGAGACGCCGCTTGAGCCGCCGGTGCCGGTCTTCAGTCCGATGGTCCGCTGCACGGTGCGCAGGTGCCGGAACCGCCACAACTGGAAGTTGTCCTCCAGGTCCACGAGTTCCTCGCAGGCCTCGTAAGCGGCCCAGTTGTCCGCGGCGTGCTCATAAATGTGCTTGAAAAGGGGCAAAAGCTCGGGAGCGAATTCGTGGGCAACGGTCACGTCCCGTTCCAGGACGGAGGCCGGAACGTCATAACCGTGCCGGGACAGGTAGGCCAGGAATTCGTCGTAGATGCTCGGAGCGTGAAGGAGCTCCTCAAGCATCCCCTTTGACTCCGGGTCGGACTCGAACACCGGCAGCATCTTGGCGTTCTTGTTCCCGAGGATGAACTCGACAGCCCGGTACTGGCTCGATTGGAAGCCCGAGGCGTTGCCCAGGAACCCGCGGAACTCGGAGTACTCGGTAGGAGTAAGCGTTGCCAGCACCGACCATTGCTCAGTGAGCGTCTTCTGGATGTGCTTGACGCGTGCAATCCCTTTGAGCGCGGCGCCCAGATCGTCCTCGCGCAGCCACAACGCGGAACTGCGGAGTTCGTGCAGGACCAGCTTGAGCCACAATTCAGTGGTCTGGTGCTGGATGATGAATAGCAACTCATCGTGGTGTTCCGGCCGGCTCACGGGCTGCTGGGCACTCAGCAGCACAGGAAGCTGCAAGTACGAGCCATAGCTCATGCGAGAGCTGAAATCCCTGACGATGCCTTCGTCGAGTGGCCGGGTGTTCTTTTCAACGCTCACGGGGCTTCTTTCGCTATTTTTCTCTCTATTGGTCGAGGAGCAGCTTATGGGCTTGAACGACGTCCAGCCGCATCTGCTCGACCAGTGCCTCGGGTCCCCGATACGCGACCATGCCGCGGAGGCGCGCCGTGAATTCGACGACGACGGTCTGGCCGTAGAGGTTGAAGTCTTCCACAGCCTCGTTGGGCCGGTCGATGACGTGGGCTTCCACCTGGCGGCTCACGCCGTCGAACGTCGGGTTGGAGCCGACGGAAATCGCGGCCGGCCAGCGGGTGCCGGACTCGTCGACGAGCCAGCCTGCGTAGATGCCGTCCGCGGGAATGTATCCGGTCGATCCGTGATCCAGGTTCGCCGTCGGGAAGCCAAGGGCGCGCCCGCGCGCGGCACCGTGGACAACTTCGCCCCTCATCCGGTGGGGCCGGCCCAAGATGGCCGCCGCGGTCTCGACGTCGCCTTCGGCCAGTGCCTCGCGCACCCAGGTGGAGGAACAGCGGCGGTCCGTGCCGCCGTCGTCGTGTACCGGGAAGCCTCCGGCGCCGTACTCGGTGACCACCTGTACCCCGAACCCAAGCTTCTCTCCGAGGGTCCGCATCGTTTCGACGTCGCCTGAGTTGCCAACGCCGAAGCGGAGGTCGTGGCCCACCACGACCTGCGCCGCGTGGAGGCCGTCCAGCAGGACGGTGCTGACGAATTCCTCCGGAGTCATCGCGGCCAGGGCAAGGTTGTATTTCATGACAAGGACGGCGTCGACGCCGAAGTCGGCCAAGGCATCCAGCTTGTCCTGCAGGCCCATGATGAGTTCGGGGGCGGAGTCCGGATGGTGGACTTGGGACGGGTGGGGATCGAAGGTGACGACGACGGACCGTCCACCGTGCTGCCCTGCCGTGCGCAAAAGCTGCGACAGCACCTGCTGGTGTCCGCGATGGACGCCGTCAAAGTTCCCGATGGTAACGACGCTTGGACCGAAATCCTCGGGGACCTCGGTGGGATCGTTCCAGATGTGGACCATCAACCTCGCCTTTTACTGCTGGTAGTCGCTAATGCCCGGCGGCCTGGTCCGGCCCCGGAACTCTCTAAGGTTACCTGCTACGCGCTGCCCGACGGACGCCGCCGGTAGAGCCAGAGCAAGCCGAGGACAGGGAGGATCAAGGGCACGAAACCATAGCCGCTGCCAAAGTAGGACCACACGGTGTCGTGCGGGAACGCCACCGGATCGAAGAGGCTCACTGCCCCCACCACCAGGACACCGACCAATTCGACGAGGACGGCCACAAGCGAAACCTTGAACCAGGTCCGTCCCGGCTTCGCAAGGGAAATCGTGGCAACGATGTACACCACGGCGGCGAAGGCCGAGAGGACATGCGCCAAGGGAGCATCGGCGAACTTGGTGAGGATCTGGTACCCGGCACGCGCGGTGGCCGAGATAGCGAAAACCGCGTAGACCGCGATCAGCAGCCTTCCGGGACCGGTATTGCGGGTGTCCCGGGTCTTCTTCGGGGTGGTCTCAACTGTCACTTCGTCTGCTTCTTCTTCCAATGTCAGTACCAGATCTGGTTCATGCGGGCCGCCATGACCATCGCAGTGATTCCTACTGCGCCCATGACGAAATTGCTCCACCGCGTCCGCTCCAGGATGGACCAGTACACGGCCCCGACCGGGAGGATCAGCGCGGTGATGATGTATCCCCAGAACTCCCAGGGCTCGCCGGCGATTTTCTCGCCGAGCGCCACGCGGATAATCGAGCCCACGAGATATACGAGCAAAACGAGTTCGACGGCGGCAACGGACAAAATCGTGACGTCGTTAGGCGCCTTTTTCATCACGCCCGCGACGACGCAAATGATCGTCGACAACAGGCCCACAATCAGGACCGCGTAGAAGTATCCATCCATGCCTAGGATGCCTGCCCTTCGTCGGCCGGGCTGCCGGCATCCGTTCTGCCGGTGTCCGGCGCGAACACCAGGACGGGCTTGGCGAAGCTTCCCGCGTCGGCAAGCAACGCCACCAATTCGCCGGAAGGCGAGAAGGCGGCGGCGGGGTTTTCGGCGGTAGCCGCTTGATCGGTACCGGCATCGGGTCCGGCGGCAATGCGGCGGCCGAAGGAGATTTCGGTGGTTTCGGCGTCGCTCAGTTCGCGGTTGGGCATCAGTGCCCGCGCCGCGTCCGACATGTCGAGGATTTCAAGTTCCTCGGCCAATTGCTCGAGGGTGCGGGCCTGCTCCAGGGTGTACGGTCCCACCTGGGTGCGGCGAAGCGCCGTGAGGTGGCCGCCGACGCCGAGTGCCTCGCCAAGGTCGCGCGCCAGCGCTCGAATATAGGTACCGGAAGAACACTCAACGGTGACGTCGACGTCGACTGTCTTGCCGTCGTCGGGCCTTCGGATGGCGTGGATATCGAAACGGTGGATGGTCACGGGACGGGCCGCGAGCTTGACTTCTTCACCGGACCGGACGCGCGCGTAGGACCGTTCGCCGTTGACTTTGATGGCACTCACGCTGCTGGGAACCTGCTGAATGTCGCCGCTGAGTTGCACCACCCCTGCCCGGATGGCGTCCTCGGTGACTCCGGCGGCACTGCGGCTCGCTGTGACCTCGCCTTCGGCGTCGTCCGTGATGGTCGATTCGCCAAGGCGGATGGTGGCCGAGTAGGTCTTCGACGTGCCGACGATGTAGGTCAGAAGCCTTGTGGCCTTGTTGATTCCCAGGACAAGGACTCCTGTAGCCATGGGATCCAGGGTCCCGGCGTGGCCGACTTTCCGGGTACCGGCCAGCCTCCGCATCCGGCCAACCACGTCGTGGCTGGTCCATCCTTGCGGCTTGTCGACGATCACCAGTCCAGAAAGCACGCCTCCCAGTATATCCGCGCCGAGGCATGCGTCCGGCGGCCTGCCGATGCCCGCCCGTCCCCGCCGGACTGCCGAAGGAGTTGGGCGGCCGCAGCTAAGATGGCCCCATGCCTGAGCTAGCCGCGCACATCCCGGACGTCCCCGTGAACCAGATTCGAGAAATCACCGAGGCGGCATGGCGCACTCCGGGAGCGATAACGCTCAGCATCGGCGAACCCGGCTTCGCACTCCCCCGGCATGTCCTGGAGGCAGGCATCGCCTGCCTCGATCGCGACGAGACGAACTACACCCCGAATGCCGGAATCCCGGCGCTGCGCGAAGCTTTCGCCGCAAGGTTCCGGGCCCACAACCAAGTTGAGGTCGGCGCCGAGCGGGTTTACGTCGTGGACGGCGCGCAGCAGGGTCTGCACTTCGCCATGAGCCTGCTCCTCGCGCCCGGGGACGAAGTCCTGATCCCGAATCCCGGGTACCCGACCTTTGTGATGACCAGCCGCCTCATTCATGCCGTGCCCGTGCGCTACCCGCTCTACCCCGAAAACGCGTTCCAACCGCACATCGAGGACATTGAGGCGCTCATCACCCCACGGACGAAGGTGCTGATCCTGAATTCGCCGTCCAATCCGTTGGGCGCCGTGATCGGCGAGGATGTGACGCGGCAACTCGTGGAACTGGCGGTCAAGCACGATCTGTGGATCATTTCGGACGAATGCTACGAGGCCTTCACTTTCGAGGTTCCGCACACGAGCCCTGCCCGTTTCGACAGCGTCGAGCCCGGGAAAGCACGGGTCTTCACGTCACTCACGCTGTCGAAGACCTATGGCCTGACGGGTTTGCGGATCGGTGCGCTCATTTGCCCGCCCGGCTTGGAGCGGACCATGAACAACGTCATGGAGGCGATCGTTTCCTGTGTTGCTTCGCCGTCGCAATACGCGGCCATTGCGGCGTTGACGGGCCCGCAGGACTACGTCGACGCTGCGCGCGAGCACTACCGTTCCAACCGTGACGCGGCTTCCGCGGTCCTCTCTGAAAAGGGCATCCCGTTCCTGGGCGCGCAGGGGGCCTTCTACTTGTGGGCCGACGTCTCGCATGCCAGCGGCGGCGACGTCCGCGCGTGGGTGCACCGGTTCCTCGCGGAATCAGGCGTGGCGGTGGCGCCGGGCACCGCGTTCGGTTCCATCGGCGAGGGTTGGATCCGCATCGCTTTGTGCGGCGACCAGCAGGAACTGCTAGACGGCGTCAAACACCTCCCGCCGCGGCGGTAGCCGCTCGTCAGTGATCGGCCGCCGTCAGTAGTCAGTTCGTTCCGCGTCGTTCCGCCACGCGTCGAAGGGATCTTCCGACGTCGTCCGTGGCGTGTGGTCCACCGGCAGGAGCGTGGGACGGGCACCGTCGAAGTATTCGTAGAAGAGAGCGTCGTCGAAGCCCGCGCGGGCAGCTCCTTGGCGGTCGGCGGCGTAATAGATGTGGCCGATCCTGGCCCAGAGGGCGGCCGAAAGGCAAAGCGGGCACGGTTCGCAGCTCGCGTAGAGCACGGAGCCGCTGAGGTCGAACGAAGCGATTTCAAGGGCGGCGCGCCTGATCGCGACGACTTCCGCGTGCGCGGTGGGGTCGTTGTCGCGGGTGACCCTGTTCACGCCTTCGTGGATGCGTCCGTCCGGGGTGACCACGACGGCGCCGAAAGGACCGCCGCCGTCGGACACGTTTTGCACGGCGAGCCTGATCGCGTGGTCGAGATAAGTCCCCCGCTGTTGAGCTTCGTCCGGCGCCATGCTCCGATCTTAGCCATCGAAGGCGCTTGAAGGCAGGGAAGGCCGGCTCCACGTGGGGCCGGCCTTCCCCCGAATCCTTGGGTTATACGCCGCTGTCTTCGTCGATATCCTCATCGGCCCGCAGGTCGATGTCTTCTTCGTCGAAGTCGTCTTCGTCGATGTCCTCGTCCTGCGGGGCATCGCTCTTGTAAGGATCGGCGTCGCCCGCGTGCGTGGCGCCGGCGGCCAGCGCGGCCACTTCGGCGTCGCGCTGTTTGGCGACGCGCAACAATTCCTCAAGGTTCGAGGCGTTGACCGGAATGAGGTCTGCAACGAACTCGAGGGTGGGCGTCAGGCGCACGGTGATGTTGCGTCCGACTTCCTGGCGCAGCACGCCTTTGGCCTTTTCCAACGCCTTGGCGGCATCGGTGTGGGCGGCTTCGTCACCGAAGACGGTGTAATACACGGTGGCGTGCTGAAGATCGTTGGTGACGCGTGCGTCGGTGATGGTGATGTTCTCGACGCGCGGATCCTTGATCCGCCGGCCGAGCGCCTCGGCCACGACAACCTTAATCCGCTGCGCCAACTTGGCAGCGCGTGCCGGATCAGCCATTTTTACTCCTAAAGTTCCGTACGACGGCGATACAAACCAACGCACTTAAGTTCAAAAATGCCGTGGCAGCCGAGAACAGCCCACGGCGAGCTCCCCGCAGAGGCCCGTGGAGCCGATATGGGGGCCCGGGAGTGGCATCGGGCCACCCAGCGAAGGGGCGGGGCCCCCATATCGGCGGAACGGGCCGGGGCCGCCGGAAAGATCCAACGGCCCCACCCAAAGCGAACGCCCTACGAGCGCGGCTTCTCGCGCATTTCGAAGGTCTCGATGATGTCGCCTTCGACGATGTCGTTGTACGAGCCAAGACCGATACCACACTCGAAGTCCGTGCGGACCTCGGTGGCGTCGTCCTTGAAGCGCTTGAGCGTTTCAACCGTGAGGTTTTCGCCGATGACCTTGCCGCCGCGGCTGACGCGTGCCTTCGTGTTACGGCGGATGATGCCCGAGCGGACGATCGAGCCTGCGATGTTTCCAAACTTGGAGGACTTGAACACTTCGCGGACTTCGGCCGTACCGAGCTGGACTTCCTCGTACTCCGGCTTGAGCATGCCCTTGAGGGCCAGCTCGATGTCGTCGATTGCCGAGTAGATGACGGAGTAGAACCGCATGTCCACGCCTTCGCGATCGGCGAGGTCGGCCACGCGCTCGGCGGGCTTGACGTTGAAGCCGATGATGATGGCGTTGTCCACCGTGGCGAGGTTGACGTCGTTCTGCGTGATGGCACCCACACCGCGGTGGATGACGCGCAGCTGAACGTCGTCGTCTCCGACGTCGATCTTGAGCAGGGCGTCTTCGAGGGCTTCCACGGCACCGGAAACGTCACCCTTGAGGATGAGGTTGAGGGTGTCGATCTTGCCTTCGGCGACAGCCTTGTCGAAGTCTTCGAGGCTGATGCGCTTGCGGCGCTTGGCCAAGGCGGCGTTGCGGTCCGCTGCTTCACGCTTTTCGGCGATCTGGCGGGCCGTGCGTTCGTCGGCGGTTACCAGGAAGGTGTCACCTGCGCGCGGCACGTTGGACAGGCCGAGGACCTGGACCGGACGCGACGGGAGTGCGATGTCGAGGGCGTTGCCGTCTTCATCGAACATGGCGCGGACGCGGCCGTGGGCCGTACCGGCCACGATCGTGTCACCGACAGCCAAGGTACCGGACTGGACCAGGACGGTGGCCACGGAACCGCGGCCCTTGTCCAGGTTCGCTTCGATGGCGATGCCTCGAGCGTCCTTGTCCGGGTTGGCGCGGAGGTCCAGGGCGGCGTCTGCGGTAAGCAGGACGGCGTCGATCAGTTCCTCGATGTTCAGGTTCTGGCGGGCAGAAACCTCAACGAACATGGTGTCGCCACCGTATTCTTCGGGAACCAGGCCGTACTCGGTGAGCTGGCCCTTGACCTTGTCCGGGTTCGCGCCTTCCTTGTCGATCTTGTTGACCGCGACGACGATCGGCACGTTGGCAGCCTGGGCGTGGTTGAGCGCTTCCACCGTCTGCGGCATGACGCCGTCGTCGGCTGCGACAACCAGGATGGCGATGTCGGTGACCTTCGCACCACGCGCACGCATGGCGGTGAACGCCTCGTGACCCGGGGTGTCGATGAACGTGATGTCGCGCGGAGTGCCTTCGTGCACGTGGCTGATCTGGTAGGCACCGATGTGCTGCGTGATGCCGCCGTGTTCGCCGGCAACCACGTTGGTCTTCCGGATGGCGTCGAGCAGTCGGGTCTTACCGTGGTCAACGTGGCCCATGACGGTGACAACCGGCGGGCGCGGTTCGAGGACATCGTCGCCTTCGGCTTCGAGTTCTGCCTCAAGGTCGATATCGAAGGAATCGAGGAGCTCGCGCTCTTCGTCTTCCGGCGAGACAACCTGGACCTGGTAGCCGAGCTCGGCACCGAGCAGGCCGAACGTGTCTTCGTCGAGCGACTGGGTAGCCGTAGCCATTTCACCGAGGTGGAAAAGCACGGTGACAAGCGCTGCGGGGTTTGCCTCGATCTTGTCAGCGAAGTCGGTGATGGACGAACCGCGACGGAGCCGAACAACGGTGTTGCCGTCGCCGCGGGGTACGGATACGCCACCCAGCGACGGAGCACTCATCTGCTCGAGTTCCTGGCGCTTGGCGCGCTTCGACTTGCGCTGCTTGCCGCGTCCTGCGCCGCCCTTGCCGAAGGCACCCTGGGTACCGCCGCGACCGCGACCGCCCTTGCCGAAGCCACCGCCGGCGGGAGCTCCGCCACCGGTGCCTGCGCCCGGACCGCCGCCCGGACGACCGGGACCGCCGCCGGGACGACCGGCTCCGCCCGGACGGCCTGCGCCTGCGGGAGCGGGACGCTCGGTGCGGTTGGGCATCATGCCCGGGCTAGGCCGGTTGCCGCCCGGACCGCCGGGGCGCGGAGCGCCCGGACGGGGTGCACCGGGGCGCGGGGCACCCGGACGGGGTCCACCGGCTCCGGCTGCGGGGCGGGGTCCGCCGGCACCAGCTGCCGGACGGGGTCCACCCGCACCGGGAGCGGGACGGGGACCGCCCGGACGTTCGCCGTCAGTGCGGCTGCCGCCTGGACGTGGCATGCCCTGGGAGGTTGCAAAGGGGTTGTTGCCCGGGCGCGGAGGACGTTCGCCGTCGCCGCCACGGCCGCGCGGCATGCCCTGGGAAGTGGCGAACGGGTTGTTGCCAGGACGCGGGCCACCCGGACGCGGTGCCTGGCCGCCACCGGGGCGGGACTGGCTCGGCGCTTCGGACCGGGGTGCCGGACGGGCACCGGGCTTGGCGGAAACAGGGCTCGCCGGAGCTGCGGGAGCTGCCGGTGCGGCAGGCGCCGGGGTTTCAGCCTTGGGAGCCGGAACCGGGGCCTTGGGCGCGGCGGGGCCGGGAGCCGGACGGGATGCCACGGGCGCGGCAGGAGCCGCGGGGGCAACAGGCGCAGCCGGGGCGGCAGCGCGGGGAGCTGCAGGTGCGGACGCCTTTGCGGCACCGCCACCAGCAGCAGGGTAGGCGTCGCGAAGCTTCTTCACGACGGGGGCCTCGATGGTTGACGAGGCGGAGCGAACGAATTCGCCCAATTCCTGCAGTTTTGTCACTGCATCTTTGGAAGTAATACCGAGCTCTTTGGCGAGCTCATGTACGCGGACCTTGGCCACATTTCTCCTGTCTCGGTCCGCACCGAGCCAGGCACGAACCGTCTACTTCTTACTGCGGGCCCCTGCCACGAATGCGGCGGAAAGGCCCTGTGCAGAGCGCAACAAAGATGTCATCGTTACGCACTCATCGCTGGGAACTCATCGGGTTTCCATCAGTCTTCTGACCCGCTTTCAGGTTTGGACGGTTTTCCTGCTTTCACGGGTGTGTCCGCAGGTGGCACGACTGCCGCCAGGTAGCTTTGGACTGCGGTGATCTCGCTTGTGCCCGGAAGGGCCCGCACGAAAGCACGCCGTTTGCTTGCCAGCGTCAGGCATGTGTTGCTGGGGTGCAGCCAAGCACCCCGGCCAGCCATCCGGCGTCGTACATCCACCAGGACGACGGGCGACCCGTCGCCTTCGGCGACAAGCCGGATCAACTCATTCCGCATGCCTTGTTTCCGGCATCCGATGCAGGTGCGTACAGGCTGGTGCCTGGGGCGGGGCAGTTCAGTCACCGGGTCCATCAATCGCCTCAGTGTCTTTCCTGCCTTCGCGTTCTGCACTCTTTGCCGTGAGCACGCCAAAGCGCACGGATACCGGGCATAGGCCCGGTTCCATCCATTCTAAGCCCCAGAATGCCCGGCTACCGAATCCAGGCCATGCCTGGATCGGCGCCGGGCACCCCGGGAACGTGTTTAGTTGCCCTTCGCCGGAGTGGCGTCGGAAACGATATCGATGCGCCAGCCGGTCAGCTTGGCGGCAAGGCGGGCATTCTGGCCTTCCTTGCCGATGGCGAGCGACAGCTGGTAGTCCGGGACCACAACCCGCGCCGAACGCGTGGATTCATCCGTGATGGTGACGGAATTCACGCGCGACGGCGAAAGCGAGTTCGCGATGAAGGTCGCCGGGTCCTCGCTGAAGTCGACGATGTCGATCTTTTCGTCGTTGAGTTCAGTCATGACCGCGCGAACGCGCGAACCCATTTCACCAATGCACGCGCCCTTGGCGTTGATGCCCGGGGTGTTGGCTTTGACCGCCATCTTGGTGCGGTGCCCTGCTTCCCGCGCCAACGCCACGATTTCGACGGTTCGGTCCGCGATCTCCGGAACTTCCAGCTCGAACAGCTTCCGGACAAGGCCCGGATGCGATCGCGACAGCGTGATGGAAGGCCCCTTGGCGCCGCGGTGGACATCCACAACGAATGCGCGGAGACGGCTTCCGTGGGTGTACCTCTCCCCCGGAACCTGTTCGGGCGGCGGCAGGAGTGCCTCCACGGAACCCAGGTTGACCTGGACCATGTGGGGGTTGTTGCCCTGCTGGATCAAACCGGCGACGAGCTCGCCCTCGCGGCCCTTGAACTCACCGAGGACGTTGTCGTCTTCGACGTCGCGCAAGCGCTGCAGGATGATTTGCCGCGCAGTGCTTGCCGCGATCCGCCCGAACCCGGCCGGAGTATCTTCGAACTCGCCGACGGCCTCGCCGTCGTCGTCGATTTCCGTGGCCCAGATGGTGACGTGGCCGCTCTTGCGATCCAGCTCAGCGCGGGCTTTCTCAAAAGCGCCAGGCGTCTTGTGGTAAGCCACCAAGAGCGCCTGCTCAATGGTGGGAATGAGGAGGTCCAGCGGGATTTCACGCTCGCGCTCCAAGAGCCTCAGCGCACTCATATCAATATCCATTTGGCCTCCCTGAAGGTCCGTTCTCGTCGTCTTCCAGCCCTGCCTCATGGAGGTGGCTGAACTCTACTTCGACTTTTCCCTGGCGGATCCTGTCGAAAGGAATCTTTACTGGTTCGCCCTGTTTGGGCTTGGTCCCCTTTTTGACCTCTTGCTCAGGAACCAGCGTGACGCCTTCGTCATCGACTGACTGTATCCGGCCAGTGACGTTGTCCCCTTGGATCACGTTGACCTTGACCATGCGTCCGCGGGCGCGGTGCCAATGGCGCGGTTCAGTGAGGGGCCGTCCGACGCCGGGCGAGGACACCTCGAGGTCGTAGGGCCGGGAATCGGCCTGGGGATCGTTGTCCATGACGTCCGATAGTGCCCTGGAGATGTCTGCGATGACGTCCAGGCTGACGCCGCCGGTTTCTTCCTGCGGAAGATCGATGACCACGTGTACCACGCGGTGGGAGCCGGCGACCTGGATGGCAACATCCTCGAGGTACAGCCGATTTGCCACGACGGCGGGTTCCAAGAGGTCCCTCAGCCTGCTCTCTTCCGGGTTGCGGACCTCGCGTTCTGTTGGATTCGCCGGATCCGGGTCTGATGAAGTCCTGGCTTCCGAATGACTCACTGGCCAGCCGCCTCCCGATAGATGATGTTGTGACTACTAGCTTAACGACATTTGCGGCCGCGTGGTGCACGGGCGTGACACCATAGTCTGTTGTGAAGAACGAGACTGCCGAAAAACCCCCAAGCCATCGATGGACGAGAACCCTCATTGTGGCTTTGCTCGCAGTGCTCGTGCTGGGCGTCGGATCAGTGCTCGTACCGCGCAATACAGGCAAACCACAAGCAGTGCCGTTCTCGCAGACCGCCCGTACCGAAGCCCTGGATTCAACCGAGGACCTCGTCCGCAGCGCGACCCTCCTGGAACCGGCGGCGGGTCGCGGCGCAGGGAGTGAAACCGATTCCGGCGGCCTGGCCGCGACCGTTACTTTGCTCACAACCCAAAGCAGGGCCTTGTTGCCGGATTCTGCACCCTCGCCGTCGTCGAGCATGAAGAGCAGCGGCACCGCAAGCACCGCACCTTCCTCGCCCGCGGCAAGCCCGGAACACCCGACGCGCGAGTCCTTTGTAGCCGCCCTCGCTTCAAGCGCTTCGCGCCGATTGGCTGACGCCGGGAAAGCCGACGGCGGCATCGCACGGCTGCTCGCCGCCGTCGGGACCTCGCAACTACTGGAGTCGTCGCGGCTCGCAACCGCCTGGGGCTTGCCGCAACCGACGGCGACAGTGGAGGCGGTTCCCGCCCCCACCGCCTTTCCGAGTTGCCCTCCCCAGCCGGAGGCCTCGGCAGCTGCCACGCCGGCCACCGGATCCGGTTCGCGGGCGGACCTCCCCAATGCCCTGGCCGCCGTGGTCAGTTCCGAACAAGAGGCGGTCTACGCGTACCAGGTGGCCGTGACCAAACTGGATGCGAAATCGTCCGCAACCGCGGCCACGTGGCTCGCCCGGCACCAGGAATTGCTCCGGGCTGCGGAGGACCAAGGCCGCTTGCATTGTGTAGTCACCCCGCCGCGTGAAGCCGGCTACAGGCTGCCGGTCACGTTCCAGTCGAAGCCAGCAGCGGCACTGGGGGGCATGGAGGCCAGTTCGCTGGAGGCCTACGCCGACCTCGTGGCACTCTCGGACGGCACCACCCGCCAATGGGCGCTCGGCGTCCTGCTCGAGACCGCGAAGCGCAGCGAGGCCTGGGGCACACAACCGGGTCCATTCGCTGGACTCCCGGTGGACGACGCCGAACTGCCGCCCCTGCCTACAAGCACGCCGGCTCCATAGGAAAGCCTTTCTTTCCTAGCGGCTCCCGGGCACGAGTGCTTGGCTAGTAGCATGGCTTCCATCGAAACTGCAGCTCTGCACGAAAACGAACCCCACGCCAACGACCTCGCCCATCGGCTCAATTGGCTCCGCGCAGGCGTCCTTGGCGCCAACGACGGAATCGTCTCCGTTGCCGCGATCGTGGTCGGTGTCGCAGGAGCCACCACGAGCACGGGTGCGATCCTCGCCGCCGGCGCGGCAGGCCTCGTAGGCGGTGCGGTGTCCATGGCGCTCGGAGAGTACGTCTCCGTCAGCAGCCAAAGCGACAGCCAGAAAGCCCTCATCGAGAAGGAGCGCCGGGAGCTCGAAGAGCAGCCCGAGGAGGAACTGGCAGAACTCACGGCCATCTACCGTTCCAAGGGCCTGAGCCCGGATACCGCGCGGAAGGTCGCGCTGGAACTCACCGAGCACGATGCCTTGGCCGCGCACCTTTCCGCCGAATTGAACATCGACGAAGACGACATCGTGAGCCCCTGGCACGCAGCCTTCGCCTCAGCCATCGCCTTCACTCTGGGCGCGGTCCTGCCCATGCTCGCGATCCTCCTCCCGCCGCCCGGCGTGCGGGTCCCGTTGACCTTCATTTCAGTCCTGGTGGCGCTGGCTGTCACCGGCGCCATCGGAGCATGGATCGGCGGCAGTTCGAAGACCCGTGCCGCTGTGCGGGTTGTGATCGGCGGCGCGCTCGCCCTAGCCGCGACGTTCATCATCGGAAGCCTGCTGGGTTCTACCGGAGTGGTCTAAACGGCTCCACCGGAGTGGTCCGAACTGTTCTTCCGGAGTGGTCTGAACCAGCGGGCGACCCGTTTGGGTAGTCTGGCGGTAATGACTACCTCCGTTTCCATTCCGAGCGATCTCCGGGCACGCTACTCCCGCACGGCGGAGGGGCGCGCATGGCTTTCCCGCCTGCCCGGATTGATCGATTCCGGTTTGGACCGGTGGCAATTGTCCGTGGACCTGGAACCAGGCGCCGAACCATGGAACGGCCACGGCGGCATTGTTGTCCCCGTTCTCCACCACGGAAACCGCTCAGTGCTCAAGATCGCGTTCCCGCACCCGGAGGCCCTTCTTGAGAGCCATGCGCTCGCCCTCTGGGACGGTGCAGGCGCGGTACGGATGCACGACGCCGATCCCGCCTCGTGTTCGATGCTCCTGGAACGCCTCGACGCCGGGAACTGGCTCCACAGCGCCCCCATCGACGATGCCCGCGACGCCTGGGGCGCGATTATCAAGGAACTCAGCATCGAACCAGACGCCAGCCCGGAATGGCGGGAGTTCGACCACATCGCCGCGCACGCCGAACGCTTGAGCGACGACCTGCCGGCGGACTGGGAGCAAAGCGGCCAGCCCTTCCCCCGCTGGCTCCTCGAAGCCGCGCTGGAAGTGTGCCAGACGCGGGGCGCGGTGGGACGGCGGGCCGGCAGGGATGTCCTGGTGCATTGCGATCTGCACTTCATGAACATCCTCCCTCACCTCGTGGGAGGCGCCTCCAACGGAAAGACCCGATATGTGGCAATTGATCCGCAGCCGATGATCGGTGAAGCCGAATTCGCCGTTGCGCCCATCCTGTGGAACCGCATCCGCGACCTTTCCACGACGGCGCCGGAACTCGCGCTCCTTGAACGGTGCGCCGATTTCAGTGCCGCGGCCGGCTTGGACAGCGAAGTGGCCCGGCAGTGGAGCCTCGTCCGCGAAGTGGAAAATGCGCTGTGGTACGCGGGAAAACCCGGGCACGACGGCGACCTCGCCCGCTCGTTGTGGGTTGCGAGCACCCTCGCCGGACGGACACTGGACGGGCTGCCCTCGGCGCACCAACTGCCCGAGCCCGGGCAGGCAGCGTCCTCGTAGCTGCCATGACGTAGTCCGTCACGGCACGTGTCCTCTCGTCCGAACCAAAAGCCAGGGAAAGCTGCGTAAACACCACGTCGTTGAGGCCCTCAACGCCCGGCACCCCGGCAAGCCGATGGCCCAGTTCCGCGGCACAATCCGCGCGACCGGCCACAAGCTGCCGCACGCCGTCGGACCCTAGGGAGCGCAAGGCCGCCCAGACCGGCACTCCCCTGGCCCTTCGGGATAGTTCGGGGACCTTCTCCATCGGATCCGCAGGTCCGTGGTCGTCCTGCATGAGGTAGACGGCGTGCATGCCGATCCCGGATCGGAGTGCGGCGGCGTCGCGGACCGCCACGATTCCCGCGTCGTACGGCACGTTGAGTGTCTTATGCGCATCGGTCCCCCAGGAATCGGCCAACTCGACTCCTTCCGTCAAGTGCCGAAGCCCGGGAACCGCTGCTGCCCACAAGCCGAATGCCCCGTCCACATGGACCCAGGCACCGTAGTCCCGGGCAGCCGAGATCGCCGCCGGAAAAGGATCAAAGGCCCCGGAATGCAGGTTTCCCGCTTGGAGGCAGACTATCGCCGGAGCGTCCTGCGGGCCGGATTCAAGGGTGCTGCGGAGCGCGGTGGGGTCGATTCTTCCTTGGCCGTCTGCCGGCACAAGTTCGGGCGCTCCCAGCCCCAGGAACCGCAGGGCCATGTCCAGGCTGTCGTGCCGCTCGGCCCCTGCGAGGACGCGTACTTTCGGAGCGCCCTGGAGTCCGTCCGCATTGACGTCCCATCCGGCATTGGCGAGCTGGCGCCATCGGGCCGCGGCAAGTGCGGTGAAGTTGGCCATGCTCGCGCCGGTGGCGAACCCGACGTCGGACCCTGGCGGAAGGTTGAGCAGCTCAAGGAGCCATTCCCCGGCCGCCTCTTCGATCCCCGCGGTAGACGGAGACGCAAAGCACAGGCCGGAGTTTTGGTCCCAGGCGGACACCAGCCAATCCGCGGCCATGGCGGCCGGAACTGTGCCGCCTATAACCCAACCGAAGAATCGCCCGGACTGCATCGCCATCAATCCGGGTTCCGCGTTCTCGGCGAGGAAATCAACCACCGCGGCCGCATCAAGTCCGGTTTCCGGCAATGGCCCGCCGAAGCGTTGCTTGACCTCGTCGGCTGTGGCGCTCGGCCGGACTATCCGCTCCGGCAAGGCCTCCAGCCACTTCCTCGTATGCTCCCGGGCCCGCTCGAGCGCTCGCTCATAGTCGTCGGAATCCGCCCACATGGGTGCATGCTACGCCGAATAGTCGTTCCACACATCGATGCCCAGCTTGATGATCAACGCGGCAACCACGATCAGGAACACCAGCCGCACAAAGCGGCTGCCCTTCTTCACCGCTGTCCTGGCCCCAAGGTATCCGCCCGCCATGTTGGCCAAGCCAAGCATGATGCCGATCCCCCACAACAACGATCCATGTGGGAGGAAGAACAAAAGCGCCCCGGCGTTGGTGGCCATGTTGACGATCTTCGCTTTGGCACTCGCCTCGAGGAAGGCATAGCCCATGGCGGAAACGAGGGCGATGACCAGGAACGATCCCGTTCCGGGGCCAATGAGTCCGTCGTAGAACCCAATGACAGCCCCGATCGCGCAGGCCACCACATAGTGCCGGTGGCCTTGGTGGCGCAGCGCGGTCAGCTCGCCCGCGTTGGGCCGCAGCGCTGTGAAGACCGCGACGGCGATCAGGGCCACCACGATGATCGGTTTGAACACGCTGGCGGGAAGATTCGCCGCGAGGACTGCCCCGCCGAAGCTTCCTGCAAGGGCGATCACGGCCATGGGTATGGCAGTCTTGAGGTCCGGGCCAACCCTGCGGTAGTACGTCGTGGCGCTGGTTGCCGTGCCGAAAATGGAACCCATCTTGTTGGTGGCAAGCGCCTGGACCGGAGCGATTCCGGGGACCAGGAGCAAGGCGGGGAGCTGGATCAGTCCCCCGCCCCCTACCACGGCGTCAACCCAGCCGGCCGCGAATCCAGCCACCACGATCATGATGATCGTGCCGAGCTGGATGGATTCGAAGCCGGAGATCACTTCTGGCGGACGGCGTTAACCACGTAGTCGACTGCCTTCTCGACTGCGACATTTTCCGCGTCACCGGTGCGGCGGTCCTTAATTTCGACGACGCCTTCCGCGAGTCCGCGGCCAACCGCAAGAATCGTGGGGACGCCGACGAGTTCGGCGTCGCCGAACTTGACGCCGGGCGAGACCTTGGGACGGTCGTCATAGATGACGTCCAGCCCGGCAGCGTTGAGTTCGGCGGAGAGCTTCTCGGCAGCCGCGAAAATCTCCTCGCCACGTCCGACGGCGACGACGTGGACATCCGCCGGGGCCACCGAGCGGGGCCAGACCAAGCCGCGTTCGTCGTTGTTCGATTCGGCAAGGGCGGCCACGGCGCGGGTGACGCCCACTCCGTAGGAGCCCATGGTGACGACGACCTGTTTGCCGTTCTGGTCCAGGACCTTCAGGTCCAAGGCTTCGGCGTACTTGCGGCCGAGCTGGAAAATGTGTCCCATTTCGATGCCGCGGGCGGTCTCGAGCGGACCGGAACCGTCAGGGGCTTCGTCTCCCGCGCGGACCTCCGTGCATTCGATGACGCCGTCCCAGGCGAAGTCGCGTCCGGCGACAAGGCCGAAGACGTGCTTGCCGTCTTGATTGGCGCCGGTGACCCAGCTGGTGCCGGACACGATGCGCGGGTCCACGAGGAAGAGCAACTTGCTGGAACCCTCGAGGCCAAGGACCGGTTCGTCGAGGGACAGGCCGGGGCCGATGTATCCCTTGACAAGTTGGGGGATTTTCTTCAGGTCTTCTTCGTTGGCGGCCTCAAGGCCGATCTCGCCGGCAATCGGAAGGAAGGCGCCGATGTTCGCTTCGACACGCTTCAAGTCGACGGCGCGGTCGCCGGGGACGCCGATGACGACGATCTGGCGTTCCTTCGTGGGCAGCGTGACGGCGAGTACGACGTTCTTGAGCGTGTCGGCGGCAGTCCAAGCGCCGCCGTCGGAATCGCTGCGGGGCGCGAGCTCGTTGGACGCGGCCACCAAAGTATCGATGGTGGGCGTGTCCGGGGTGTCCAGGACGCGGGCCGCGGGGGCGTTGCTGAAGTCGATGTCGGCCGGGACCACCGTGGTCACGGCCTCGACGTTTGCCGCATAACCGCCCGCAGACCGCACGAAGGTGTCTTCGCCGACTTCGGTCGGGTGCAGGAATTCTTCGCTCTTGGAGCCGCCCATGGCGCCCGCGGTGGCGGTTACGGGGATGACTTCCAGGCCGAGACGGTCGAAGATCCTCAAGTACGCGGCACGGTGGGCGGCGTAGCTGGCGTCCAGTCCGGCGTCGTCGACGTCGAACGAGTACGAGTCCTTCATGATGAATTCGCGTCCGCGGAGGAGGCCTGCCCGGGGGCGCGCTTCGTCGCGGTACTTGTTCTGGATCTGGTACAGGCTCAGCGGGAGGTCCTTGTACGAGGAGTACAGGTCCTTGACCAGGAGGGTGAACATTTCCTCGTGGGTGGGGGCGAGCAAGTAGTCGGCACCCTTGCGGTCCTGGAGGCGGAACAGCCCTTCGCCGTACTCGGTCCAGCGATTCGTGGCCTCATACGGTTCCCTGGGCAGCAGAGCGGGGAAGTGGACTTCCTGCGCTCCGATGGCAGCCATTTCCTCCCGGATGATCTCTTCGACCTTGCGCAGGACGCTCAAACCCAGCGGCAACCACGTGTAAATGCCTGGCGCGGCACGCCGGATGTAGCCGGCACGGACCAGGAGTTTGTGGCTGGCGACTTCGGCGTCGACGGGATCTTCACGCAAGGTGCGCAGGAAAAGCTGGGAGAGGCGAAGGATCACGGGTCAGAATCCGTTTCTATGGCAAGAGCTGGCAAAAACTACTGTGTACCAATCTACCGGCTCGCAACCCGGCCCCTTGCCGTTCCAGCCGCCCTTTCGGCGTCGTCGCCCGCCGCGAACACCCTGGCGCCGGGCGTAAACGCAGTCGAGCCACGCCATGAACAAAGGAAGCCCCTGGCCGCGAACGGCTGGTCATCCTGCCATGGCGTGGCTCAACAGCCGGTCGGCCACAAGCGCTACCCGCCCGCCACCCCATGCCGGGCGGTCAGAGCACCTGTGGCTGCGAAGATCTTGCTACCGAGTTCATGGATGGTCTTGATTCCCAGAGCAGCCAATTGCGCGTTTCCCCCTGGACCCATCCGCACCCCAACGACACGGCTGATTTCGAACCTAAGTGATTGGGACCACAAGATTCAAGGATTTGGGCAAATCAATATTTGGCGGCCCTCTTGGTTGACGGGCCTGGAGGCGGGGCATACCGTTTATTCATCACCTGATGAATAAACGTATCGGGAGGCCGGGATGTCCCACAGCAGTTCGGGAAACAGCACATCGGTAAACAGCACGTCGGGACGAGCCAAGCCAACCGGTCCCGCGGCTGTCAAAGCAACTGGCGTGCATGTGACCCGTGGCCGCAAGAAGATCCTTCGCGGCATCGACTTCGCCATTGAACCCGGTCGCATCACGGGCTTGCTCGGCCCTTCCGGAAGCGGCAAGACCACGTTGATGCGCGCCGTTGTAGGGGTCCAACGGCTGAGGGCCGGAGCCATTGAGGTCTTGGGCCGGCCGGCCGGGACGCCCTCACTGCGGCACGTCGTCGGATACGTCACCCAGGCTCCAAGCGTCTACCCGGACCTCAGCGTCGAAGCGAACGTCAGGTACTTCGGCGCCATGCACGACGCCAAGGCAAGTGACGCAGCTGAGGCGATTGCCGCCGTCGGGCTCGAAAAACTGGCCCGGCAAAAGACGGCCAGCCTGTCCGGCGGCGAATTCAGTCGCGTCTCGCTCGCGTGCGCGCTGGTCTCCCATCCGCAATTGTTGGTGCTGGATGAACCAACCGTCGGCCTGGACCCGGTGCTGCGCGCTGAACTGTGGGACCGGTTCGCCGCGATGGCTGCAACGGGAACCACCTTGATCGTCTCCAGCCATGTCATGGAGGAGGCCTCGCACTGTTCCTCGCTGCTCCTGCTCCGCGACGGTTTACTGCTTGCGCAACTCAGCCCGACGGAATTGAGCGAACGCGGCCGAAGCCATGATCTCGAGAAGGCCTTTTTGCACATCATCCAGGAATCGGAATCGGCAAACCGGAATGCCAGCGAAAGCCAGGTGGCGTCGTGAATCCGCGAATGATGTTTGCCACTGCAAGGCGGGTACTGGAGCAACTGCGGCACGACCACCGAAGCGTCGCGTTGATCCTGGTGGTCCCGGCTCTCCTGCTCGCCGCCGTGTATTACCTTTTCGAGAACGAGACCTTGCCGCCTGGATTCCCGCGGACATTCGACCGTGTGGGACTCATGATGCTGGCCATCTTCCCCTTTGTGGTGATGTTCCTCGTCACGTCAATCACCATGCTGCGCGAAAGGACCACCGGGACACTGGAACGGCTCCTGACCACACCCATCCACAAGGCCGACCTGCTGTTCGGCTACGCGATAGCTTTCTCCCTCATGGCTGCCCTCCAATCCTTGGTCGCGACGGCGGTGGCCTACTGGATCTTCAACCTGGACATCAAGGGAGGCCCGGGCTACGTCGTGATGATCGCCGTCATCAATGCCGTGCTGGGAGTCGCACTGGGCTTGCTGTGTTCGGCATTCGCGCGGACCGAATTCCAGGCGGTGCAGTTCATGCCGGTGGTCGTGGTGCCGCAGATCCTGTTGTGCGGCCTCTTCGTTGCCAGGGAACACATGAATGGCTTCCTGGAGAGCATCTCCAATGTCCTGCCGCTGACATATTCGGTGGACGCGCTCCAGCAAATCGCCGGGAACACCGACGCTACCCAAGCGATGTGGCAAGACGCGGTGACCATGGCGGGGATCGTGGTGGCGGTTCTGGTCCTGGCCTCGTTTACCCTCCGACGGCGGACCTCGTGAGCGGCGCCGTGCCTCCAGGGCGGCGGGGACGCCGCAGCGGGGGAAGCGATTCGCGCGAACGGATCCTGGCGACGGCGCGACGGCTTTTCGCCGAACACGGGTTCGAGGGCACAAGCCTGCGGCAAGTGGCCCGTGAAGCCGAAGTGGACCCGGCAATGGTCCACCACTTTTTCGATGGCAAGGACGAGCTCTTCGCCTTGAGCGTGGAGCTCCCGGCCAACCCGGCCGAAGTGCTTTCCGGTGTCGAATCGGTGGACCCCGGCCAGCGCGCCGAAGCGATCGTCAGGGCGGTCCTGCGCCTGTGGGAAGGCCCGGCGCAACACGGACTCGTGGCGTTCGTCAGGGGAACCCTCGGCTCGAAGGCCAAGACAGCATTGATGCGCGAAATGCTTACCCACGCCATCCTCTCCAGGATCACAGCCGGGCTCCCGGGAACTCCTGAGGAAAAAAGGATGCGCGCAAGCCTCGTGGCCACGCAAATTGTGGGGCTCATGCTGATGCGGTACGTGGTCCGCTTGGATCCGCTCGCGTCGGCATCCCAGGATGACGTGGTGCGCCTTGTGGCCCCCAACGTCCAGCACTACCTCACAGGCGAGCTCACGTAGCGCCTTCCCCGGGGGCCATCCGCGTTTATTTGACGAGCGCGTCCGCTTGGTCGAGCAATGCTCCGGCCCTGGAGACGGCGTCTTGCTCGCTAGACCCTACGGTGGCGATCGACGAAATACGGACTGCACCCTTGACAGCTTGGGCGGTGATGACCGATTGCTTCCGCCCGCCCGGGAATGTCGTGTCGGTTCGGTACGCCACAGTGTCGGGGACGGAGCCCACTCCATCCACCTTGCTGATGGCGACATCCACCCGTACGCCTGAAACGGTCATCGACATGCTTGCGCACCGGTCGAGCTGCGTGGTCTGGGCGACACTTTGCTGGAGGAAACCCGCATCAAGCCCCGACATCAACGAAATAGTTGTGGCGGTGCCCGAAGCCGTATCCGTGCTCGTACCGAGGGCCATTGACGCTCCCGCAACCGACTGGGCCATACCGGCTGCCGCCATCGCCCCGCACTCCGCCGGTTCGACCGCGATCGACGACAAGATCGACTTCGTCTGGTCCACTGTGCCCGAAAGGTCCGCGCTGGACAGCACGGAGAGCTTGGCGCCCTTGGAGTCGTGGAGCTGACCCAGCAGCCCCGCAAGCTCATCGCTCGTGTACTTCTTCGCCTGCGTGGGTGTCGGCGTTGGCGTTGGCGTCTGGGACAAGACGATCGGTGCCGCACTTTCTGACGCCCCGGCAGCCGTGGAATTTCCTGACGCACCGCAGGCCGTTACGCCGGTGGCCAGCACCGCCGAGATGCCGATGATGCCAAGGATCGATCGATTCACTGTTCCCCCAAATATTGCCCCATTTATCCAGCGTCGTCGCTGGCTACAAGCACACTAGCGAACGCCCACGGTCCATGGAAATCGGCGCGCAGGGGGCATAACAACACAGGGATCAGTACAAGACAGTCGCAAAAGTTCCCAGCCGCTTGAAACCGACGCGCTCGTAGGTGGCGCGGGCCCTGGTGTTGTACTCGTTGACGTAGAGGCTGGTGACGGGCGCGAACTGCTGGGCGAGGACCACCACGGCCGCCATGTACCCTGCGCTGAGCCCCCGGCCGCGGAAGGCCGGGTTCATCCAGACCCCCTGCACTTGGGTGACTTGCTCCGTCACGGCACCCAATTCGGCTTTGAACATCACAGTGCCACCGGTATCGATGTGTACCAGGGAGTGGCCTTGACGGATGAGTCCGGCCACCCGGCGGCTGTAGAAGTCTTCGCTCCCAAGGAATGGCGAGTACCCGACTTCTTCTTCGAACATTGCCGCGCAAGCCGGCAGGATGCTGTCGAAATCCTTGATGTCGCCAAAGCCCAGCCGCGGGTCGGCCTGGACAGCTGGCTGACCGGAAATAGCGAGGAGTGGCTGTTCGGCCCGGACTTCATGGGCGAGGTGGCCGAGCCGTTCCAAATGGGAATGCAAAGCCAGGACAGGCTCAGCGGGGCCGAAGATCGAGGCGTACCGCCTGCCTGCCCGGTGCGCCGCCGCGGCAACGAGCGAAGTCAGTTCCGGGTCCAGTTGAACGGGAACCAGGTTGGCGCCGGCCCAGCACGCGCCAACGAGGGCGCCGCCGTCGAACACTCCGAAAACGCTCGCGCCGCCGGAGGTCGGCGCGGCGCTACCGGATGAATCAAGGTGCGACAGGATGAAGACGTTCGCAACCGGGTCTTCCATGGCAAGCGCCCGCAAGGCGGGTGTGTCAGCAGCACCGAGGACCCGGACGGCGACGCCGTCCGGGCCGGTTTCGTCTTTGCTACGAGACGCTAACCACGGGGCTACCCTTGACAGCATCTTCGCCATCGGCCTCCCCCATCTCTTCAGCGATACGCATGGCCTCTTCGATCAGTGTCTCAACAATTTGGCTTTCAGGCACAGTCTTGATGACTTCGCCTTTAACGAAGATCTGGCCTTTCCCGTTTCCGGAGGCAACTCCGAGGTCCGCTTCGCGGGCCTCACCCGGACCGTTGACGACGCAGCCCATGACCGCGACACGCAACGGAATTTCCATGCCTTCGAGTCCGGCGGTGACTTGCTCCGCGAGGGTGTAGACGTCCACTTGGGCGCGACCACACGAAGGGCACGAGACGATTTCCAGCTTCCGCGGCCGCAGGTTGAGCGACTGCAGGATCTGGTTACCGACCTTGATTTCCTCTACCGGAGGCGCGGAGAGGGAAACGCGGATGGTGTCTCCAATGCCCCTGGACAAGAGGGCACCGAACGCCGTGGCCGATTTGATAGTGCCTTGGAAGGCCGGTCCTGCCTCGGTCACGCCAAGATGCAGCGGCCAGTCGCCCTTCTCGGCGAGCATTTCGTAAGCGGCGACCATCACCACGGGGTCGTTGTGCTTGACCGAGATCTTGAAGTCGTGGAAGCCGTGCTCCTCGAAAAGGGACGCTTCCCACACCGCGGATTCAACGAGCGCCTCCGGAGTGGCCTTGCCGTATTTCTTCAGGATGCCCGGTTCCAAGGAGCCGGCGTTGATGCCGATCCGGATGGACGTGCCGTGGTCCTTGGCGGCGGCTGCGATTTCCTTGACTTGGTCGTCGAACTTGCGGATGTTGCCGGGGTTGACCCGTACCGCGGCGCAACCGGCCTCGATCGCGGCGAACACGTACTTCGGCTGGAAATGGATGTCCGCAATCACCGGGATCTGGGATTTGCGGGCGATGATCGGGAGCGCCTCGGCGTCATCCGCGGACGGGCACGCGACACGCACAATATCGCAGCCCGAGGCCGTGAGTTCGGCGATCTGCTGCAACGTGGCGTTGATGTCCGTGGTGGGAGTGGTGGTCATCGATTGCACGCTGATGGGGAAATCCGAGCCGACGCCGACCGATCCCACCTTGATCTGGCGGGTTTTGCGGCGCGGCGCAAGAACAGGTGGAGGGGCTGACGGCATTCCCAGGCTGACCGAGGTCACGTGGACTCCTTGGATTGAAATGGGTAAATCGTGTGGCCGGGGCCCGGGCCCCGGCCAGTCAGGCTACGCGGATGCGTAAGCGGAGAGTACGCCGATGATCGGGTTCCAGGCCGAGGTGCGGATTCCGGAGATTCCCTGCACGGCGGCGAAGGGGTCCTCCTTGAGCGTCGCGTTCAGCTCGGACTCGTCGGCGGCGCGGACCAGCAACAGCGCACCAGCGCCATCGGCGTAGGGTCCGCTGGCGAGTAAGGTTCCCTGCTCGGCCAAGCCTGCGAGCCAAGCCCGGTGGGCAGGGCGGTGTTCGTCGCGTACTTCGGCGGATTCGGCGTCGTACACGTACTCAACAGCGAAAACAGTCATATGGATAGCCTATCCCCCCGGTGCGGACCGGAGTGCCGCGACGGAAGGCGGCCGGATCAGCCGAAGAGGTTCACGGGCTTGACGATGTCGGCATAAATGAGGAGCGCGCTCATTGCCATGAGGAGGCCGGCAACCACGTAGGTGAGCGGCAAGAGCTTGGCGATATCGAATGCTCCCGGGTCCGGTTTGCGGAACAGCTTGGCGATCCGGCGCCGGGCTCCCTCGTAGAGGGCACCCGCGATGTGACCGCCGTCGAGCGGGAGCAGAGGGATCAGGTTGAAGACGGCGAGGGCGAAGTTCAAGCCTGCGATGAGCCCGATGAGGGCCGCCAGCCGCGATTGCACCGGCACGTCCTGCATGGCGGCGACTTCACCGGCCGCGCGGCCGACACCCACAACGCTCATGGGTCCATTGGGATCGCGAGGCTCCGAGCTGAAAGCGGCCTGGGCCACGCCCACCACCCTGGCGGGCAGGTTCAGGACGACGCCGGCGATTTGCTTGATGTTCTCGCCGGCCATGGGAAGGACGCTCGACGCCGGTTGCGGCACCATGGCGGTCTGGGCGCCGATGCCAAGGAACCCGACCTCCTCGTAGAGCGGTTTGCCGTCCGGACCCTTGGCCTGCTGGCCATTGTCTCCGATGACCGGACGCGCCGAGAGGACCGGCGTCACCTGGGTAGTGACGCTCTGACCGCCGCGTTCCACCGTGATTTGCACGGCTTTGCCCGCAGAAGCCCTGATCCAGCCGGTCAGTTCCGCCCAGCTGGTCACAGTCTTGCCGTCGAAACCGGTGATGACGTCGTTGGGCTGCAATTTGGCCTGGGCAGCGGGAGTCAGTTGGCAGGCCGCGGAGTTGGGATCAACCGTTTCGCCTTGTTTGACCTGGCATTTGGAAACGTCCGCGATGGTAGTGGTGGGGCTGGACACGCCGAATCCCATGAGCAGCACGGCGGTCAGCACAAGGCCGATGAGGAAGTTCATGGCTGGACCGCCCAGCATGATGATGACCTTTTTCCAGACCGGGAGCTTGTAGAACACCCGTTTCTCGTCGCCGGGACCGACTTCCTCGTGCGCCGCCGAACGGGCCTCTGAGGCCAAAGTCTGGAACATGCCGGTGCTGGAAGGGCGAACGCTGCCGTCTTCCTTGTTTGGCGGGTACATCCCGATCATGGCGACGTAGCCGCCCAAGGGAATGGCCTTGAAGCCGTATTCGGTTTCGCCCTTCCGCTTTGACCAGATGGTGGGGCCGAAACCGATCATGTACTTCGTGACTCGCACTTTGAACAGCTTGGCCGGCACGAGGTGCCCGACTTCGTGGAGCGCGATGGAAACCGCCACGCCAATAGCGACGAAGACGACTCCGAGTATGAACAGGATGGCGGGATTCATGCCTTAAGTACTGCTTCCTAAAGGGTGCTGTTGGCTAAACGATCATGGGTGCGTGTTCGTGCCCAACTCTCAGCATCCAACACCGAGTCCACCGTCAGCTCGAAGGATCCTGAATGTTCGCTGAGGACGGACTCCACGGTGTCCACGATGTCCGTGAAGCGGATCTTGCCGGCGTGGAAGGCTTCCACCGCTTCCTCGTTGGCCGCGTTGAAGACCGCCGGGTATGTGCTCCCCTGCTTCGCGGCGTCCTTGGCGAGCTCGACGGCGGGGAACGCCACCGAGTCGAGGGGCTCGAATGTCCAGCTGGTGGCCTGGCTCCAATCGCACGACTTGGCGGCGCGGGGCACGCGGTCCGGCCAGCCCAGTCCGAGGGCGATAGGGAGGCGCATGTCCGGTGGAGAAGCTTGGCCGATGATGGAGCCGTCGACGAACTCGACCATGGAATGCACCACCGATTGCGGATGGACCACGACGTCGATCCGGTCGAGCGGGACGTCGAACAGCAGGTGGGCTTCGATCACCTCGAGTCCCTTGTTGACGAGGCTGGCCGAATTGGTGGTGACCATGAGGCCCATGTCCCACGTGGGGTGGGCCAGTGCCTCGGCCGGGGTGACGTCCCGGAGCAGTTCCTTGGTGAGTCCCCGGAACGGGCCACCGGACGCCGTCAGGATGAGCTTTTCAACTTCGTTGGCCGAGCCTGCCCGGAGGCATTGGGCAATGGCCGAGTGCTCCGAATCCACCGGCACGATTTGCCCG
The DNA here is from genome assembly GCF_004354015.1 of Arthrobacter terricola. Classification (GTDB taxonomy): domain Bacteria; phylum Actinomycetota; class Actinomycetes; order Actinomycetales; family Micrococcaceae; genus Arthrobacter; species Arthrobacter terricola. The sequence goes on along the minus strand of NZ_SMRU01000003.1, from coordinate 152,891 downwards.
GGTGCGGCCGCGGCCTTCACCAGCGCGCCGCCGACAATCAAGGATTCCTTGTTGGCCAAGGCCAGGACGGCTCCGGAATTCAAGGCCGCCAGGGTCGGTGCCAAACCAATGGATCCGGTGATGCCGTTGAGGACCACATCGGCTTCGATGGCGGCAATCCGGGTGGAGGCGTCCGGTCCGGTCATGATGCCGGGCTTGTAGTTGCGTATCCCGACGGCGGACGCGGCAGCATCGATCCGCTCCTGCAGTTCGCGGGCATCTCCCCGGGCGATTCCGACCGCCTGCGCCTTGGTGTGGACGGCCTGCTGAGCGATGAGGTCAAGGTTCCCGCCGCCCGCGCTGAGTGCCACAACCTCGAACAAATGGGGTGCGGCGTCGACGACGTCGATTGCCTGCGTGCCGATGGAACCAGTGGACCCGAGGAGAACGATTTTTCGCGGCTGCATTGCTTAAGTATCCCGTACCCCTGGCGTAGCGTTGATTTGTGGAGTGGGTCTCGTGGTTCGAGGCGCCGGACTATGAATTCGCCCGGCAAGTGCTCCAGCGCGGAACAGCGGCACTCTACTTCATCGCGTTTTTGTCCACGCTGAACCAGTTTCCCGCGCTCCTCGGCGAACATGGGCTCCTCCCCGTCCCGCGGTACGTTGATGGCCACCGGAAACTACGCAGGCCAAGCCTTTTCCGCTGGGCATATTCGGACACTTTGCTGCGCTCCGTGTGCGCCACCGGCTTACTCATCTCCCTGGCCCTTGTGCTCGGGCTGCCGCAGCTGGGACCGCCGTGGCTGCCCGCACTCGCGTTCCTGGCCCTGTGGCTGCTCTACATGTCGGTGGTGAACGTCGGCCAGACCTTCTACGCGTTCGGGTGGGAGATGCTCCTGCTCGAAATGGGCTTCACAGTGGCATTCCTCGGTTCGAACCAGGTTCCCCCGCCCAGGACCATCCTGATCCTGCTGGTTTGGCTCGTGTTCCGGCTGGAGTTCGGCGCCGGCATGATCAAGATCCATGGCGGCAGCGAATGGCGTGATTTGACCGCGTTGTACTACCACCACGAGACGCAGCCGATGCCGGGACCCTTGAGCCGGCAAGCGCACTTGCTGCCGAAACCGCTGCACCGCGTCGAAGTGCTCGGAAACCACTTCGCCCAACTGGTGGTGCCGTTCTTCCTGTTCTTCCCGCAGCCGCTTGCCAGCGTTGCCGCCGGGATAGTTGTCTTCACGCAACTTTGGCTGGTGGGTAGCGGGAACTTCGCGTGGCTCAACTGGTCCGCCATCGTGCTTGCTTTCGCTGCAGTGAACGACCCCGTGATCCACGCGGTGCTGCCGTTTACCCCGGCACCGCATGCCGGAGCAGCGACGACGCCGCCCTGGTGGCTCGCCGTCGTTCTTTGCGTCACGGTCCTCCTGCTGGTGCTCAGCTATTGGCCGGCCCGGAACCTGGTTTCGCGCGGGCAGCTCATGAACGCGAGCTTCAACCGCTGGCAACTGGCCAACACGTACGGTGCCTTTGGAACCGTGACGCGGCACCGGGTGGAAATCGTGGTGGAAGGCACCCGGTCCGACGCGCCGGTCGACGAAGCCGAGTGGCTCGAGTACGGCTTCAAAGGCAAGCCCGGCGACGTCCGGCGCTTGCCGCGCCAGTGGGCGCCATACCACCTGCGGCTTGATTGGCTGATGTGGTTCCTGCCGCTGCGGACGGTGCACGAGGAATGGTTTTATGCGTTCCTCGGCAAGCTGCTCGACGCCGACAAGCCCACCTTGCGCTTGTTGCGCCTTGACCCGTTCGACGGCGGGCGGCCGAGGTGGGTACGGGCCCGCAGCTTCCTGTACCGGTTCGCAACCCGGGCCGAGTTCCGGGAAACCGGCCAACGCTGGATCCGGATGGAGCTGTACGAAGTGATCCCGCCGTTGTCCCTGCCGCGGTCGCGGCAGCATGGGAGCTGAGCTGGGTTTTACGCGAGCCGGGCCCTGCGCAACGTCGCTTCGGCATGCTTGAGGATGGGACCGTCCACCATTTTTCCTTTGTGCTGGAAAACTCCCGTGCCCGCTGAGGCGGCAGCGTCGAGCAACTCCTGCGCTTCAGCGACGACGTCCGCCGACGGCGCATAGGCTTCGCGGACCACGGCAACCTGGTTGGGGTGGATGCAGGCCTTGGCCCCGAATCCGCTGGCGACGGCATCGGCGGATTCCACGGCCAGTCCTGCGAGGTCCGGGATGTCCACATAGACCGCGTCGATTGCTTCCTTGCCGGCGGCCTTTGCCGCCAGCAGCACGGTGGAACGGGAGTGAAGCGCTACCGCCCGGTAGCCGCCGTCGTCCTTTCGGCTGGAGGTCCCTCCCATGGACGCGATCAGGTCCTCGGCGCCCCACATGAGTCCGACGACGTTGGGCGCCTGGGCGATCTCGACCGCGTTGACGATCCCCTTGGCCGTCTCGCACAACGCAATGACGTGGTAGCCCTCGAGTTCCTTCAATTGCTCGCGGGACTCCGCCTTGGCGAGCATCACCGTGCGATACGGGGTGTGCGTGAGGCAGTGCAGGTCCTTCTCGAATTCCGCCGTGCCCACGGGGTTGACCCGGACGATCGTCCTGCTCGGATCGAGCTCCGCGGTCTCGCCGCCCGAGCCGAGCTGTGCAAGGATGGCTCCCCTGGCCCGTTTCTTGCTGTCGGGAGCCACCGCGTCCTCGAGGTCCAGGATCACGGCGTCGGAACGCTCGGCGGCCTTTTGGTACCGTTCGGGGCGGTCGGCGGGACAGAAGAGCAGTGCGGGACCCATCGTGAACGTCATGTATTGATTGTCCCCTGTTACGCCTCCAGATGCGCGGTCTGGGTCCACATGAGGCACGTCCTCGTGGCGAGGGCCACCACGGTTCCGGCCTGGTTGCGGCCCGTGTGTTGCATGGTCACGATTCCCTGCCCGGGCCGCGACGACGAAAGCCGCTTCGAGGTGATGACGGTTTCCGTGTAGAGGGTGTCGCCGTGGTAAAGCGGATGCGGAAACGTGACGTCCGTGAGGCCGAGTTGGGCAATGATGGTGCCTTGCGTCAATTGGTTCACGGACTGCCCCACCATTGTGGACAAGGTGAACATGGAGTTCATGAGCCGTTGCCCGAAGGGCTGCTTGGAACTCCAGGCGGCGTCCAGATGGAGCGCCTGCGTGTTCATGGTGAGCGTGGTGAACAGGACGTTATCCGCCTCGGTGACAGTACGGCCAGGACGGTGCGCGTAGACCACGCCTTCTTCAAGCTCATCGAAATACAGCCCGCGCTGTTCAATAACGCGTTTCTCCGGGACGCCGGGGTCCGCTGTCATACCGTGAGTTCCTGGTCTTCCTCGAAAAGCTCGACGCCGGTGGCGGCGGCGACGTCCTCGGCAGAGACGTTCGGCGCCAGTTCGCGCAGGACCAACCGCGATTCCCCGCCGTCGGACACGACGTCGATCACCGCGAGATCCGTGATGATCCGGTCAACGCAGCCTTTCCCGGTGACCGGCAGCGAGCATTCCTTGACGATCTTGGGCTTGCCGTTGCGGTCCACGTGCTCCATCATCACAATGACCCGCTTGGCGCCGAACACAAGGTCCATGGCGCCGCCCATGCCCTTGACCATCTTTCCGGGAATCATCCAGTTGGCCAGGTCTCCGTTGGCGGCGACTTCCATGGCACCCAACACGGCAACGTCCACATGGCCGCCCCGGATCATGCCGAACGAGGTTGCCGAATCGAAGAACGCCGCGCCCGCATTGACGGTCACGGTTTCCTTGCCCGCATTGATGAGGTCCGGATCCACGGCGTCGTCGGCCGGGTAAGGCCCGACGCCGAGGATCCCGTTTTCGGAATGCAGGATCACCTCGACGCCGTCGGGGATGTAGTTGGGAATCAGGGTGGGCATGCCGATCCCGAGGTTGACGTATTGTCCGTTGCTGAGCTCGCGGGCAACTCGGGCGGCCAGTTCGTTCCGCGTCCAGCCTTTGCCTTCGTGGTGTTCGACGTCGGAGCGGCGGTACTCGTGCCGGACCGCTTCCGGGCGGGGCGGCACATCCTGGGTCGTGTTGGTTTCCATGTCTACGCTCCTGCCTTCCCGCCGGGTTCCGCTCCTGACGCCGGGGTCAGCGCCACGGTCCGTTTTTCGATGCGTTTCTCGGTGTCCGGAGCGAGCACCACCCGGTGGACGAAGATTCCCGGGGTGTGGATGTTTTGCGGGTCCAGCTCGCCGGGTTCCACGAGCTCTTCCACCTCGGCGATGGTGACCCGGGCGGCCATGGCGCACAACGGGTTGAAGTTCATGGCCGTCGCATGGAAGACGAGGTTCCCGTGGCGGTCGCCCTTCCACGCATGGACGAGCCCGAAGTCGGGCGTCAGCGACTCTTCCAGCACGTAGTCTCCGCCATTGAAGGTGCGGACCTCCTTGGGTGAGGACGCGATCGCGACCGTACCGTCGGCGTCGTACTTTTGCGGAAGTCCGCCCTCGGAAACCTGGGTGCCCACTCCGGCTTTCGTGTAGAACGCCGGAATCCCGGCGCCCCCGGCGCGGAGTTTCTCAGCGAGGGTCCCTTGCGGAGTGAGGACAACTTCAAGCTCGCCGGCGAGGAACTGGCGGGCGAACTCCTTGTTCTCGCCGACATAGGAGCTGATGGTCCGGCTGATCCGTCCGTCCTTGAGCAGGATGCCCAATCCCCAGTCGTCCACGCCGCAGTTGTTGCTGATGGTTTCCAATCCGGAGGTCCCCTGGGCGTGCAGGGCGTCGATGAGGGCCACCGGGATTCCGCAAAGGCCGAAGCCCCCGACGGCGAGCGAGGCGCCGTCGTGGATGTCTTTCACCGCTTCCGCGGCGCTGGCAACAACTTTGTCGATCATCGTTCACCTTTCCCTAGCGGTTAAAGGCCCAGCTCGCGGGCGATGAGCATCAACTGGACCTCGGTGGTTCCCTCCCCGACTTCCAGGATCTTGGAGTCGCGGTAATGCCGTGCCACCGTGAATTCGTTGATGAAGCCATAGCCGCCGAACACCTGGGTGGCGTCCCGCGCGTTGTCCATGGCTGCCTCGCCTGCGACCATCTTAGCGATGGCCGCTTCGGTCTTGAATGGCTTCCCCGCGAGCATCCGTGACGCGGCGTCGTAGTATGCGAGGCGGGCGGTATGGGCCCGGGCCTGCATGCGGGCGATCTTGAACTGGACCGCTTGGTACTTGCCGATGTTCTGGCCGAATGCCATGCGTTCCTTGGCGTATTTCACGGACAAATCGACGCATCCTTGGGCAGCGCCCGTTGCGAGCGCCGCGATCGCGATGCGGCCTTCGTCCAGGATCGACAGGAAGTTGGCGTAACCGCGGCCCCGGACGCCGAGGAGGTTTTCCTGCGGAACGCGGACGTTCTTCAACGTGAGCGGATGCGTGTCCGAGGCATTCCAGCCGACCTTGTTGTACGCCTTTTCCGCGGTGAACCCGGGCGTGTCGGTGGGAACCAGGATGGTGGAGATTTCCTTCCTGAGGCTCCCGTCCTCGCGTGTCCCCTGTCCCGTGACGGCAGTGACCGTGACCAGTCGGGTGATGTTGGTTCCGGAGTTGGTGATGAACTCCTTGTTGCCGTTGATGACCCAGTGGCCCTCCTCAAGATGCGCATTCGTCTTGGTGCCGCCCGCGTCCGAGCCCGCCTCCGGTTCCGTCAGCCCGAACCCCGCGAGCGCGGCGCCCGAGGTCAATTGCGGCAGCCAGCGCTCTTTCTGTTCCTGCGTACCGAAGCGATACACCGGCATGGCTCCCAGGGAGACGCCGGCTTCGAGGGTGATGGCGACGGACTGGTCCACCCGGCCGAGCTGCTCGAGGGCCAATGCGAGCGCAAAGTAGTCGCCGCCCATGCCGCCATACTCTTCGGGGAAGGGCAAGCCGAAGAGGCCCATCTCCCCCATCTGCTTAATGATCTCGTACGGGAAACTGTGTTCTTCGTCGTGCTTGGTGGACACAGGGGCCACCACCTCGTCGGCGAATTCCCGGACGGAGTCGCTCAGGTCCTGGTATTCCTCGTTGAGTTCCATGGTTAGGCTTCCTTGTCTTGCTGTTCTTCTGCTGCCGGACTGGAGGATTCGGCCGCTACGTGGATGGTGGCGAGGACCTGGTCGGCTTTGACGAGGTCCCCGGGTTTGCTGCTGAGGTGGACTGTGCCGGACACAGAGGCCACGAGTTGGTGCTCCATCTTCATCGCCTCGACTACGACGAGGACCTGCCCGGTCTCCACGTGGTCTCCGTTGTTCACTGGGACGGAGACCACGGTTCCGGGCATGGGAGACCGGACTTCGGGGTCCGCCGCTCCCTCTTCGCGCTGAATCCCCGCGAGGACTCGTTGCAGGCGGGCCTCGCGGTCCAGGATCTCCAGCCGGCAGGACCAGCCGCCGCTGCCGAGCCAGATTTCGCGCGGAAGGCTGGCACCCGCGGTACCACTTGCGGGAGGCAAGCCGAGTTCGAAAAGGTGCTCGACGCCGTCGAGCACCAACACGGCGTCCCCAGTGCCCGGCGTCCCGGGACGTAGCGCGGCAGGGTGTTCGACGCCGGAATCGACGCGCGCGGTGGCGTCCGGTCCGTGCCCGGTCAGTGAGACGGTGGCCAGGCCGCCGTCGGGAAGGCCGATGGTCACCCGCCACGGGGCAGGTGCGCCAACTCGCCAACCATCGGCAGCGTTCCATGGCGAGTTGGCTTCAACAGGCGCCGCAGCATCGCGGGCAAGCAGTGCCGCGGCGACGATTTCCGCGTCCGCCGCGTGGCGGAACTGCATCCCTTCGAGCTTGCGCCCGATGAGCCCGGTATCGAGGCGGCCGGCGCGGACGTCGTCGTCGTTGATCAGGAGCCGAAGGTACTCGACGTTCGTCTGCACCCCAAGCAACGAGTAGTCCGCCAGGGCGTGGTCCAGCGTGTCCAAGGCCGACTTGCGGTCCGGTCCCCACGCGATGACCTTGGCGAGCATGGGGTCGTAGTCCCCCGTGACGGTCACTCCCCGGAGCATGCCGGAATCGATCCGGACATGGGGATCGTCGCCGGACCGCTCACGGAGCGCCACGACCTCGCCAATGGACGGCAGGAAGCCGCGTTCAGGAACCTCCGCGTAGACACGCGCTTCCACCGCGTGACCGTCAAGTACGACGTCGGACTGCGCCACGGCGAGGACCTCACCGGCGGCGATTCGCACCTGCCATTCGACGAGGTCGATCCCGGTGACCATTTCCGTGACGGGGTGCTCGACCTGGAGGCGGGTGTTCATTTCCATAAAGAAGAAGTGCTCCGGATCCTGGTCCGACACAAGGAATTCGACCGTGCCTGCTCCGCTGTACGCGACCGACCGGGCTGCATCGCACGCTGCTTCGCCGATGCGCGCGCGGAGTTCCTTCCCGTCCGGCTGGGACTCCAGCAACGGGGACGGCGCTTCCTCGATCACCTTCTGGTGCCGGCGCTGCAACGAGCATTCGCGCTCGCCGAGGTGGATGACGTTGCCATGGTTGTCCGCGAGTACCTGGACTTCGATATGCCGGGGTGCAGGGACAAGCCGCTCCAGGAAGAGCGTGTCGTCGCCGAAGGCACCGGCGGCGACGCGGCGCGCGGTTGCCAGCGTGGCTGCCATGTCTTCGGGCCGCTCTACGACGTGCATGCCTTTGCCACCGCCGCCGGCCGAGGGCTTGATGAGCAGGGGGAATCCGACGCCGGGCGCCGCCTCGATGAGTTCCTGGTCGCTGAGGCCGGGCTCGGCAATGCCGGGAACGCAGGGGACGCCGTAGGACATGACGTGGTTTTTGGACCGGATTTTGTCGCCCATGATGTCGATCGCCTCGATGCCCGGGCCGACGAACGCAATGCCCGCGGCGTCCAGGGCTTTCGCGAACTCGACGTTCTCCGCGAGGAACCCGTAGCCCGGGTGGACGGCTTGGGCGCCGCTCTGCAGGCAGGCTTCGATGATGGAATCGATGCGCAGGTAGCTGTCCGCAGCGGCGGCGGTGCCGATCCGGACGGCCGTATCGGCTTCGCGCACGTGGCGGGCTCCGGCGTCGGCGTCTGAATAGACCGCGACGGACCGAATGCCCATGGCTTTGAGCGTGCGGATCACACGGCAGGCGATCTCTCCGCGGTTGGCTACAAGGACAGTTTCGAATGGTTTAGTGGTCATGGCTCACATCCGAAAAAGGCCGAAGGACGTATCCGGCAGGGGTTGGCGGGAGACGGTATCAAGGGCCATCCCCAGGACGCGCCTCGTGTCCGCGGGGTCGATGATGCCGTCGTCCCAGAGCCGCGCCGTGGAGTAATAGGGACTGCCCTGGTCCTCATATTGCTGCTTGATGGGGGCCTTGAAAGCTTCTTCATCCTCGGCCGACCATTCCTCGCCGCGGGCTTCGTACTGGTCCCGCTTGACTGTGGCCAGCACGCTTGAGGCCTGGTTTCCGCCCATGACCGAAATCCGCGAGGCCGGCCACATCCACAGGAACCGCGGCGAATAGGCACGGCCGCACATCGAATAGTTTCCGGCACCGAAGGAACCACCGATCACCACGGTCAGCTTCGGCACGCGCGCCGTGGCGACGGCGGTGACCATCTTGGCACCGTTCTTCGCGATCCCGCCCTGCTCATAGTCCTTGCCCACCATGAAGCCGGAGAGGTTCTGCAGGAAAATCAAGGGGATGCACCGCTGGTCGCACAATTCGATGAAGTGGGCGCCCTTGAGCGAGGACTCGCTGAAAAGCACGCCGTTGTTGGCCACGATTCCCACCGGATGGCCGTGCAGCTTCGCGAATCCAGTGACCAGGGTGGTGCCGTAGTTCTTCTTGAACTCATGGAACCTCGAGGCGTCAACGAGGCGGGCAATGACTTCCCGGACGTCGTATTGGGCATTCACGTCCGTAGGAACGGCGCCGTAGATTTCCTCCGGATCCGCAACGGGATCGACGACGGCGTCCACCTCCCAGGCGGGCGCGGCCGGCAGGGGCAGCGTGGAGACAATGTCACGGACAATCTGCAAGGCGTGCTCGTCATTTTCCGCGAGGTGGTCCGTGACGCCCGAGATTCGCGAGTGCACGTCCCCGCCACCAAGTTCTTCCGCCGTGACGATTTCGCCGATCGCGGCTTTCACGAGGGGCGGGCCGCCAAGGAAGATCGTGCCCTGGTTGCGGACGATCACCGTTTCGTCGCTCATCGCCGGAACATAGGCGCCGCCGGCGGTGCAGGAGCCCATGACCGAGGCGATCTGCGGGATCTTCGCGGCGGACATCTTCGCCTGGTTGAAGAAGATCCGGCCGAAGTGCTCCTTGTCAGGGAAAACCTCGTCCTGCCTGGGCAGGAACGCTCCCCCGGAATCCACGAGGTAGATGCACGGCAGCCGGTTCTCAAGTGCTATTTCCTGGGCCCGGAGGTGCTTTTTGACCGTCATCGGGTAGTAGGTCCCGCCCTTGACCGTGGCGTCGTTTGAGACCACCATCACTTGGCGGCCGTGGACGAGTCCAATCCCCGTGATGATTCCGGCGCCGGGCGAATCGTCGTTGTACATGCCGTTGGCCGCCAAGGGCGCGATCTCCAGGAACGGACTCCCATCGTCCAGCAGGTAGTCGATGCGCTCCCGCGGCAACAACTTGCCCCTCGACATATGGCGCTCGCGGGACTTCTCCGGACCGCCAAGGGCAGCCACGGCGAGGCGCTTCTTCAGTTCGCCCACGAGGGACAGCTGCGCCTCGGCGTTGGCGGCGAATTGCTCGCTGCCGGTATCCAGCTGGCTGGCAAGTGTCTCCATCGACTGCGTTCCATCCCGGCCAACGGCCATCTCAGTTAGTACCGCGTAACTGGAATTTAGGTTAGTCTCTGTTAACTGTGTTGTCCATCACCTTGGCGCATCCCCGGCGGCGCCCCGGCCTTGAGCTCACAGCGGATCGCGTGCAACAAGGAGGAATCGTGGTCACGTTCCAGCGGAGCCCAAAGGACACCCCCGCCAAGGATGGCACCAAGCAGGACAATCACGTCCAGACCCAGCGCAGCCAGGCCAAGGAGACACGGCGAAAGGCACTTCTGGCTGCCGCCGCCGGCCTCTTCGCGGCCGATGGCTTCAACCGCGTCTCGCTGGAGGACCTGGGCGCCGCCGCGGGAGTCAGTGGGCCTGCGGTGTACCGGCATTTTCCCGGGAAACAGGCGGTGCTCGCCGAGCTCCTGCTGAGCGTGAGCCGCAACCTGCTCGACGGCGGACGCGGCGTGGTGTCCGATGCGCCGGAAGCAGAAGCGGCCCTTCGCGGGTTGGTGGAGTTCCACGTCGACTTCGCCCTGAGCAACCCCGACGTCATCCGCGTCCAGGACCGGGATTTCAGCAACCTTGGCGAGGCCGACCAGGCCGAAGTCCGCGCCCTCCAGCGAAATTATGTCGAGCTCTGGGTCGAGGTGCTCGGCGACGTGCATCCCCACACGGATCCAAGCGAACTGCGGGTGCGGGCACACGCCGCTTTCGGCCTCATCAACTCGACTCCCCATTCCGTGCGGCACCATGGGCGCCGCATGGCAGCCAAGAGCGCCCGGCCCATCCTTGAGCGCATGGCCTTGGCTGCGCTGATGGTGGAGTAGCCAAGGGGCTAGACCATCGTGATGACCATCGCGGGGTCAGCCAGGATAGCCCCCAGTTCGGCCAGGAACTTCGAACCCTGCTCGCCGTCCACGAGCCTATGGTCGAAGGACAGGCTGAGCGACATCACTTGCCGCACGGCGAGTTCGTCGTTGTGTACCCAAGGGGCCTTACGAACGGCACCGAGGGCAATGATCGCGGCTTCCCCGGGATTCAGGATGGGGGTGCCGGCGTCGATACCGAAGATTCCGATGTTCGTGATGGAGATTGTCCCGCCCGACAGGTCCGACGGCGAGGTCTTTCCGGATCGGGCCGTATCCGTGAGCTCGGACAGGGCGGCCGACAACTCCAGGAGCGTCATGCCGTCCGCGTCCTTGATGTTTGGAACGGTCAGCCCTCGTGGCGTTGCCGCGGCGATTCCCAGGTTGACGTAGTTGAACTGCACTATCTCCTGCGATGCCTCGTCCCAACGGGAGTTGAGGGTCGGGTTCCGGCGCAGCGCAATCAACACCGCCTTGGCCGCGATGGTCAACGGCGTCAGTTTGTAGCCCGCGAATGCCTTGCTCGACTTGAGCCGTTCCAAAAGCTCCATGGTTGGCGTGACGTCGACGGTCAGGAATTCGGTCACGTGCGGTGCCGTGAAGGCGCTTTGCACCATGGCCGCGGCAGTGAACTTCCGGACACCCTTGATCGGCGTCCGGGTCTCACGCCCACCGGGAACCGCGGCAGCCCGCGCCTCCGTTTGCTCGTGCGATCCGGCGGCGAAGCCCTGGACGTCGGATCGGGTGATAAGCCCTGCCGGTCCGGTGCCCTTGACCAACTGGAGATCGATCCCAAGGTCCCGCGCCAGCTTACGGACTGGCGGAGTCGAGCGCGGACGTTCCTGCTCCGGTTCCTGGATGGTTTGCGGCGCGGGCTGCTGGACTGGTTGCTGCACAGGTGTTTGGACAGCCTCCCGCTCGGGCACCGAGTCGAAGGTGCGATGGCGTCGCACCGGGTGCCCGGATTCTTCGACGACGGCGCCATAGCCTACGAGGTTGGCCTCCCGTTTGGCCGGGGTCACCGGAGGAACAGCCGCGGCGGCGCCGTTCGAGGTGGAAGCTTCCGAACCGGAACCGGCAGCGGTTGAACCCTCAGCGCCGACGTCGTCGACCTCGAACGAGACGATCGGCTTGCCGACCTCCACTACGGCACCAGCCTCTTCATGGAGGGCCGCGACCGTTCCGGCGAAGGGCGAAGGCAATTCAACCACAGCCTTGGCCGTTTCGACTTCCGCGATCACCTGGTTGAGGGCCACGGTGTCCCCCACGGCTACTTTCCAACTGAGGATTTCCGACTCGGTCAGCCCCTCGCCGAGGTCCGGCAGCCTGAATTCCTTGATCATCGTGGCCGTCATCCTTCCAGCCCGCTCAACGAGTTGCGGCGGCCCAGCGAGCGGTCCACGCCGTCCAGGATCCTGTCGAGGTCCGGTAAATGGTGCATTTCAAGCTTTGAGTACGGGTACGGGATGTCGAACCCGGTGATCCGGACCGGGGCGGATTCAAGGTAGTTGAAGCAACGCTCGGTGATGCTGGCTGCGATTTCGGCGCCGAGCCCTCCGGATTGGGCTGCTTCGTGGGTGATCACCAGGCGGCCGGTCTTGCGGACGGACGCTTCCACCACAGGGAAGTCGATCGGCGCGAGCGAACGGAGGTCGATCACTTCCACCGAAATGCCCTCGTCGGAGGCCGCCAGGGCGGCATCGCTTGCCGTTTTCACGAGTGGACCGTAGGTGACCAGCGTGACATCGCTGCCCTGGGTGACCACCCGGGCCTTCTCCATGGACAATGCGGTGGACAGGTCCGCGGCCTCATCGACATCGCCCTTGTCGTGGTAGCGGCGCTTGGGTTCGAAATACAGCACGGGATCGTCAGAAGCGATGGCCTGCTGGATCAGCGTATAGGCATCCTGGGGGTTGGAAACGCTGATGACGCGCAGCCCCGAAGTGTGGGTGAAGTACGCTTCCGGTGACTCCGAGTGGTGCTCGGGAGAACCGATGCCGCCGCCGAACGGCACGCGAATGGTGATGGGCATCTTCACGCGCCCTTGAGTGCGGTAGTGCATCTTGGCCACTTGGCTGACAATCTGGTCGAACGCCGGGTAGATGAACCCGTCGAACTGGATTTCGCATACGGGACGGTAGCCACGGTATGCGAGCCCGACGGCGGTCCCGAGGATGCCCGATTCGGCCAGTGGGGTGTCTACCACGCGGTGCTTGCCGAAGTCCTTCTGCAGTCCGTCGGTCACGCGGAAGACACCACCGAGCGTGCCGATGTCCTCACCCATGAGGACTACTTTGGGATCGCTGTCGAGGGCTTTGCGCAGGCCGGCGTTGATGGCGCGGGCGAAGGTCAGCTTGCTCATCAGAGTGCACCTTCCTGGGTTGATCCACTGAAGCTTTCGAGGTAGCGGGAGTAATGGTCTTTCTGCCGTTCGATCCACGAGTTGGGCGTGCTGTAGACGTGGTTGAAAAGGTCCAAGGGCGCGGGATCGGGCATATTGACGCAGCCCGAGCGCAGCTTGTTGGCGACCTCGTCCGCTTTCGCCCGCACCCTCGCTTCAGCCTCGTCCGTCAGGAGGCCCTTCGTCAGGAGCAACGTCTTGAGCCTTGCGATCGGGTCTTTCGCGCGCCAATCCTCGAGTTCGTTGGCATCGCGGTACCGGGTGGGGTCGTCCGCCGTCGTATGCGGTCCCATACGGTAGGTGACCGCTTCGATGAAGGTGGGACCACCGCCTTTGCGCGCCCGGTCAAGGGCGATCCGGGTGACTGCCATGACGGCCAGGACATCGTTCCCGTCCACGCGGATACTGGGGATGCCGAAGCCCAGGGCACGGTCGGCGATCTGGATGTGGGACTGTAGCCGGACCGGCTCTGAGATAGCCCAATGGTTGTTTTGGCAGATGAAGACCACCGGCGCCTGGAAGCTGGCCGCGAACACCATGGCCTCGTTGACATCGCCCTCGCTCGTGGCGCCGTCACCGAAATAGGCAACCGCCGCCGAGTCCGCTCCGTCGTTCTGGATACCCATGGCATATCCGGTGGCATGCAGGGTTTGCGATCCAATCATGATCTGTTGGGTGGCGATGTTGTAGCGGTACGGGTCCCAACCGAAGGACGCATTGCCGCGCCAGGCCCGCACCATGTCCAGCGGGTCCACGCCACGGCAATAGGCCACGCCGTTATCGCGGTAGCTGGGGAAGACGAAGTCATCGTCGCGGAGGGCCCGGGCCGAGCCGATCTGGGATGCTTCCTGGCCGAGGAGCGGCGGCCACAAGGCCAGCTCTCCCTGACGCTGCAGTGCCGTACTCTCGGCGTCGATGCGCCGGATGACCGTCATGTCCTCATACAGCGAGCACAACTGCTCGTCGGTGACGTCGCTGACCCAAAGATCGAACTCCGGGTGGCTGATGCGCTCCCCCTTGGCGGAGATCAATTGGACCAGGTTCCCGCCGGTCCGACGCGGATTTTCTGCACTGATTCCGGTTGTCGAAGCCTCGTAGGCGTCCTTGCCGGCCTTGTCCGTCAACACCGTTGATCGCACCTTTCAGCTCGTGCTCGCAGGCTTGCGGAAGGACTTGTGGTCCACTCGCGTGCCAGCATCCCGGCGTCGTCGCCCGGATTAATTGTGACCCTACTCACAATGCTCATTGGGTACAACCGCTACTGGAAATTCTGCGCATAATGCCCTATTTGAGCGTCCTGGACCGTGCTACCGTTGCGCATTATGCAAGCTTTGGATGGCACTGATACCCGGCTGCTGTCGGCCATGGCCAAGGACCCCCGCGGCACCGTAGTGGCCCTCGCCCAGAAGCTGGGATTGTCCCGGAATACCGTGCAGGCCCGCCTGGCCCAATTGGAGAAGAAGCACGCCTTCCTCTCGTTCGAACGACGCATCAATCCCGCGGCTCTCGGCTATCCGCTCATGGCCTTCATTTCGATCCACGTCCAGCAGCAAAAGCTCGCACAACTGACCGTGGAACTCGCCGAAATCCCGGAAATCCTCGAGGGGTACGGGCTGACCGGATCAGCCGACCTCCTCTTGCGGGTGGTAGCGCTCGACGCCGAGGACCTGTTCCGCATCAACGGCAAGATCCTGGCGTGCGACGGCGTCGAACGCACGGATACCGCCATGTCCATGGGCGAACTGATCCCCTTCCGGGTGCAGCCACTCTTGAACCGCACCAGCCAGAAGGCGCCCCGCGCCACGTAAGTTCCACCGGCGCTCCCGGTACAGCCCGGCCCGGCCCTTGCCCTGAGCAACTTTGTACGATTTGATGCAGGTGGACGCCATGGGGGCCGGGAGGCGGCTTCCGTCCGGTTGGCGGCACACGCCTGGCCGCCGGGAAGGGGAATTGCCATGAGCACCCCGCACGTGCCGCCGCAGCCGAACGATGACCCCGACGCCGGCCAACCGGCGTCGGGCGCTGGTCCCCACCAGCACAGCCCAGCCCAACCCTACGGCCCGCCAACCCAGTTCCCGCCGTCCGGACAATATTCCGCTCCCGGCCAATACCAACCGGGACAATACGGCGGGCCAGGTCAGTACCCTCCAACTCAATACGGATCCGGACAGTACCCGCCAGTCCAGTACGGGCAATACCCGGGCCCGTACGGCCCTCCGCCGCCGCGGCCCAAGAACCGCAGGCTTCTCTGGATCATCCTCGGCGTCGCAGGCGCCTTCCTCATCTTGGTCATAGTGGGGGCAGTCGTGCTGTTCAACGTGGTGGGAAGCGCCACGAACAAAGCGCGGGCCGCCTCCGATGATTTCACGCGCCTGATCGTGAACGGCCAGAGCGGGCAAGCATACGACCAATACATGCACCCGGACCTGGCCCAAAACCTGACGAAAGACGAATTCGAGAGCGGTGTTGCGGGCCTGGGCCTCGACAGCACGTGCAAGCCGCACTATGACTCCGTGAACGTCAGTACGGTAAACGGGACCAACACCGCAGAGGTCGTGGGCACGTTGCAATGCCAAAGTAAGACCATCGATCTGCAATACAACTTTGAAGGCAACGACCCCAAGATGGATGCGATCCGCCTCCGGCCCGAAGGCTGACGCAAAAAAGTTTCCCCAGTCCACCCATCCACTTGGCCGGGTGTTCCGAACCGCTGGTTGAGAGCCCCACCCGGGACTCGACCAAAGGCCGGAGACTCCGGCCATACCGGAAGGTTTGGACCATGCGCACTTCACCCAACCGCCTGATCGCCACCATCTTTGGAGCCGTCTTCCTGCTCGTGGGTGTCCTTGGATTCTTTGTCACCTCGGGGATCGGATTCTTCGCCACCGACGGTGCCAACCTGATCATCTTTGCGGTCAACCCCTTGCACAACATCATTCACCTGGCGGTCGGCGCGGCATTGCTCTACGCCGGACTGAACAACGCAACCCTCTCCAAGGCCGTCAATTCAACCGTCGGCGCCGTCTACCTCCTGGTAGGTATCCTCGGGCTGTTCCTCGTTGGTTCCGCACTGAATATCATTGCCCTTAACGGAGCAGACAATGTCCTGCACCTCGCGAGCGCTGTTGTACTGCTGGGCGTGGGACTCTCTCAGGACAAGGTCCCGGCCGGCCACGCCAGGGCCCACGCCTAGGACCATCCGGGAAAACGCGGTTCAGGAACCGCAGAGCAACGGATCCGGAAGGAGCCGACCGTGACAGCACAAACAGCGCGAACAGTACCAACACCGTCGTCCGTAGGGCCGACTGCCGGGGCATCCGTCACCTTGTTTTCATGCTTCGCGGGAATGGGTGCCGGGCTCGTGGAGCTTTCCATCGCTTCAAGCTACATTCTGCCCCGCGGACCCCTCATGTTGCCGGGTTTCGTTGTGGCGGTGTGGGGGTTGGCGTTGCTCTCGGTCTCGGTGGCAAGCTTGCAGCGCGGCCGGCTCAGGTTCCGTCGGTTGACCGCCAGAGCGCTGGCAGTGGCAGTGGTGTTCCACGTTGCCGCCCTCACTGTTGGTATTTCCCAACAAGTGCTCGACGGCGGCCACCTGGCCGCTCTTTTCCTGGTCCTCATGACGTTGGGGTCGTCCGCCTGGATTGCCCGGAGGTACCCCGACGGCGAGGAAACCAGCGCCCGGCCGGGCGCCAGAATGGCGGTTCCCCCGCACCCCGGGTTGCTGGTAGCGGCGGCTTTCGCGGCCGCCGTCGTGGTCGCTGCGATTACGACGCCGGGGCTCGCGGCTTCCGTCGCCGGCCAGCACGCCGTCCCGCACCAGGAGCATTCCTTGCCCACGGGGCACCATCACTGAAACTGCCCATCCATACAAAGGACAGCGTCCGTCCCGTCGCGTTGAAGAGCGGCGGGACGGACGCTGTTATTGGCGGGACCAACAGGGACCCTAGTGGTTCACTGCCTTCTCGGCTCCGATACCGGTCAGCGAACGAACCTCCATTTCCGCTTGCTTGGCCGCGTCCTCACGCCGCTTGTCCAACACGGTGCCAAGCCAACCGAGCAGGAACGCGAGCGGAATGGACACGATCCCGGGATTGCTCAGCGGGAAAACTGCGAAGTTCGCGCCCGGGATCATGGACGTCTTCGCACCGGAAACCACTGGCGAAAGGGCGATCAGGACGATTGCGGCGGCCAGCCCTCCGTACATGCTCCAGACGGCTCCCTGGGTGGTGAACTTCTTCCAGAACAGGGAGTAGATGATGGTCGGCAGGTTGGCTGACGCCGCTACTGCGAAGGCGAGGGCGACGAGGAAGGCGACATTCTGGCCGTTGGCGAAGATGCCGCCGAGGATGGCCAGGATACCGATGACCACAACTGTCCGCCGGGCCACTTTGACTTCGGACGCGGGGTCGGCCTTGCCCTTGGAGATGACGTTCGCATAGATGTCGTGCGCGAAGGACGCTGCCGCCGTGATGGTCAGGCCCGCGACAACGGCAAGGATGGTTGCGAACGCGACGGCGGAGATGAAGCCCAGGAGCAACGGCCCGCCCAGGTGGAACGCGAGGAGCGGAGCGGCGGAGTTGACTCCGCCGGGGGCGGACTTGATGGTGTCGGCCCCGACCAGCGCAGCGGCACCATACCCGAGGACCAGCGTGAACAAGTAGAACAAGCCGATCAACCAGATGGACCAGACCACGGACTTGCGGGCTTCCTTGGCGGTGGGCACGGTGTAGAAACGCATCAAGACGTGCGGCAGGGCGGCCGTACCGAGGACAAGGGCCAGGCCGAGGGACAGGAAGTCAAGCTTCGAGGTCCCGGTTTTACCGTACTGCAGGCCCGGGTTCAGGACATTGGGGTTCTTTGCGGCGTCCGCGGCGGAACCGAGGAGGTTCGAGAGGTTGAAGCCGTAGATGGAGAGGACCCACAAGGTCATGACGGCCGCACCGCAGATGAGCAGGACTGCCTTGATGATCTGGACCCAGGTGGTCCCCTTCATTCCGCCGATCAGCACGTACATGATCATGAGGGCGCCGACGACGACAATGACCAGTGCTTGGCCGCCCCAATCGCTGATGCCGAGGAGCAAGGAGATCAAGCTTCCTGCGCCGGCCATTTGAGCCAGCAGGTAGAAGAAACAAACGGCGAGGGTGGAAAGGGCTGCGGCAATGCGGACGGGGCGTTGCCGGAGCCGGAAGGACAGCACGTCCGCCATGGTGAACTTCCCTGTGTTCCGCAACAGTTCCGCCACGAGGAGCAGCGCCACGAGCCACGCGACGAGGAAGCCGATGGAGTACAGGAACCCGTCGTAGCCATTGACGGCGATCGCTCCCGTGATCCCGAGGAAGGAAGCCGCCGAGAGGTAGTCGCCGGCGATGGCTGTTCCGTTTTGGGAGCCGGTGAAGGAGCGGCCCGCCGCGTAGTAGTCTGCGGCGGTTTTGTTGTTTCGGCTGGCCCGGAACACGATGACCATGGTGACCAGGACGAACAACGCGAAAATGCCCATGTTCAGCATCGTGGTGTCCTTGAGTGCGGAGACTTCGACCGTGGGGACCATCGTTTTCATTGTGCGAGTCCCTTCACGGCGTCCTTGTCGAATTCATGGCCTTCGATGCCGTGCCGGATCTCTTCGGCAACGGGGTCGAGCTTGCGGTTGGAGTAGCTGACGTACCAAGCAGTGATCCCGAATGTCGTCACGAATTGCAGCAGGCCAAGGACCAGGCCGATGTTGATGTTTCCCCACAGCTTGGTGGACATGAAGCCCACCGCGTAGTCGGCCAGGAGGACATAGGCGAAGTACCACAGCAGGAACGCGATGGCCATGGGGAAGACGAAACTGCGGTGACGCCTGCGGAGCTCGTGGAACTGCGGGCTTTGCTGGACTTCCTGGAAATCGACGGACGCCGTGTCCGGTGTTGGGGCTTCGTTACCCATGGTTTCCTCCTGGTGGTGAACGTCCACATCAGCCGCACGCTCCGGCCCAGTGTGACTGACATCACTATCGACCGGGCCGGCCGGGCACTTCCAGACCTCCTGCACCGGGCGTCGCCCAACGGACATGTTGTTGCGCCGAACGGCACACTCCGAAAGGCACCGCTCCGCTGCGGCTGCCGGACACGGATTCGCTACTCTTGCTCCATGCCGGATTCCCCGCTCGTCACCGCGGCCGCCATTGCGGTCATCGTCCTCGCCGTGGCCGTCGTCGTCGGGGTGGGACTCAAGGTAATCCGCTCCTTCCGGGAGTTGGGCACCGATGCCGAGCGGGCCACCTACCAGACCCTCCACGCGGCGTCGCGCGCTGGACAGCATTTGCGGACCGGGCTGCACGCGGCGGGAGCCGCGAAGGCGAGCAAGCAACTGCGCTCCATGCTCCGATGCGACGCCCTGGCAATCACCGACGCCGAATCGGTACTGGCATGGGACGGCGCCGCCGAGGAACTGAAGCCTTCGCTCATGGACCTCGCCGCGGGGGTCCTCAACGACGGGCGGACAGCGGTGGTTTCCGCATCCCGCGAACTCAGTGCCGTCGTCGCGCCGATCCGGGCCGGCAACCGGGTGGTGGGCGCCGTTGCGGCCTTCGCTCCCCAAGCCGGAGCCGGGCTGGTCCGCGCGACCAGCGAGCTCGCGGACTGGGTGGCGGTTCAGGTGGAACTCGCCGAACTCGATGCTTCGCGAACCCTCCTCATCGAAGCCGAGGTCAGGGCGCTGCGGGCGCAGATCAGTCCGCATTTCATCTACAACTCCCTCAACGCGATCGCTTCCTTCATCAATACCGATCCCGAGAGGGCCCGTGAGCTGGTGGTGGAGTTTGCCGACTTCACGCGGTACTCGTTCCGACGCCATGGCGATTTCACCACCTTGGCCGAGGAACTTCGCAGCATTGACCGCTACCTGCTCCTGGAGAAGGCCCGTTTCGGCGAGCGGCTGCAGCTTAGCCTAAGAATCGCGCCCGAAGTGCTGAGCACCGTGATTCCCTTCCTCAGCTTGCAGCCTCTCGTGGAAAACGCCGTGCGCCACGGGCTGGAAGCGAAGGAGGGCCCCGGCCACATCACCATTTGCGCCAACGACTCGGGCGCCTTCGCGGAGGTCACCATCGAGGACGACGGCGTGGGCATCGATCCGGAGCACTTGCGGGCCGTCCTGGCCGGGTATTCGGACGCTGAGCATGTGGGCTTGCGGAACGTCGATGCCAGGCTCCGGCAGGTCTATGGCGACGACCACGGCCTGGTCATCGAAACAGCACGGGGCGAAGGCATGCTGATCACGATGCGCGTACCCAAGTCCCAACCGCGCCATGACGCCTGAAGCTAATCTATAAGCATGATCAACGTACTCGTCGCCGACGACGAGCTCCCCGCCGTTGAAGAGCTCGCCTTCCTGCTGAGGCGTGACGAGCGAATCGGCACGATCCACCGCGCCGTCTCGGGAGCCGAAGCGCTCAGGACCATCGACGCCGAATCCGTGGATGCGGTTTTCCTCGACATCCACATGCCCGCCGTCTCCGGCTTGGACATCGCCCGCGCCATTTCGCACAGTACCCGGCCACCCGCCGTCGTCTTCGTCACCGCCGACGAAGACTGCGCGCTGGAAGCGTTCGAACTGGCCGCCGTCGACTACCTGCTCAAGCCCGTGCGCACCGAGCGCCTGACGCGGTCCGTCAGCCGCATCTGCGAACTCATGAAGGACAGAAGCAAGGTTCCGGAGATGATCACGGTGGACCAGGGCGGAACCACACGGATGATCCGCAGGGACGACGTCAGTTACGTCCAGGCCCAAGGAGACTACGCCCGGCTCCACACCGCGGAAGCCAGCTACTTGATCCGGGTCCCGCTCAGCGACCTCGAACAGCAGTGGGCGGACGCCGGGTTCATCAGGATCCACCGCTCCTACCTGATGTCCCTCAACCACGTCGGGCACATGAAACTCGCCGCGGCCCGGCCAAGCGTTACGGTTGCCGGGGCCGAACTGCCCATCAGCCGCAGGCACCTGCCCTCCGTGCGAGACAAGCTCCAGGCCACCCGGATCCGGCCGCAGGGATGACCCGCGTCCGGGTCACCGCACCCCAATCCGCCGCCAGGCCAGCGCCGAAGCGACCCTACACTTCGCGTGAAGCCGCCGAAGAATCGGATGTCGGCCAGGTGTTTGTCCGGTCACTGATCCGTTCGCAGCTTCGTCTCGCTGTTGTGGTGGCATCGGGATTCCTGCTGGTGATCGCCGCTTATGGCCTGATGGTGGCGCTTGTCCCCGACTTGGCGCAAATGCGGATTCTTGGTGTCCCGGTCAACTGGATCATCCTCGGCGCTGCGCTGTACCCGGTGATCGGTCTCAGCGCGTGGCTGTACAACCGCGCCGCGGCGCGAAACGAAGCCCGCTACCGCGACCTCGTGGAGGACAGGTGAATCCGGCGGTCGGCCTCACCGCCTTCCTGGGCGTGGTACTTGCGACGGCGGCCATCGGCTTCTACGGACTTCGCATTTCCCGTACTACGAGCGACTTTTATGTAGCGTCCCGCACTGTGCGGCCCTGGTGGAATGCCTCGGCGATCGGCGGCGAATACCTTTCCGCCGCAAGCTTCCTGGGCGTTGCCGGGCTCATCCTGCTCACCGGAACGGACGCGCTGTGGTTCCCGGTGGGCTACACCGCCGGGTACCTGATGCTCCTGCTGTTCGTGGCCGCTCCGCTGCGCCGCTCCGGCGCCTATACGATCCCGGACTTCACCGAGGCCAGGCTCGAGTCCAAAGCCGTCCGCCGCGTCACGAGCCTCGTGGTGGTAGCTGTCGGTTGGCTCTATATCGTTCCGCAACTCCACGGCGCCGGGCTCGCCATCCGCATCAGCACGGGCCTGCCGTCCTGGGTTGGCTCCACGGCCGTCGTCGTGGTGGTGTGCCTGACCGTGGTGGCCGGCGGAATGCGCTCCATCACCTTCGTCCAGGCGTTCCAATACTGGCTCAAGCTCACGGCCCTGGCGGTTCCGGTGGTGTTCCTGCTCCTGCATCAAGCGGACGCCGGAACGCTTTCCCTGGCGGAGGCCGCCAGCAATCCGACCAGCCTTCCGCCGGCCGGACTGTACCAAACCGTCTCGCTCCTGGTGGCGCTCCTCTTCGGCACGCTCGGACTCCCCCACGTCCTGGTTCGGTTCTACACCAACCCGGACGGCCAGTCGGCACGGCGAACTACGCTGATCGTCCTGGGACTGCTGTCCGTTTTCTACCTCTTCCCGACGGCGACCGGCTTGCTTGGGCGCGTCTTCGCCCCGGAGCTGGCACGCAACGGCCAGCCCGATGCGCTGGTGCTCCTGCTCCCCGGGAAGCTGCTCGGCGGGATCCCCGGTGACCTGCTCTCCGCGCTGGTGGTGGCGGGAGCGTTCGCCGCGTTCCTCTCTACGACGTCCGGCTTGGTGGTGTCGCTTGCAGGCGTCATCAGCCAGGACCTCTTGGGTGGGAGTGTCCGCGGGTTCCGCGCAGCCGCCCTCGTGGCCGCCGTCGTACCCTTGGCGTTCGCATTCACGACGGATTCGACGGCGCTGGCCGGCAGCGTGGGATTGGTCTTCGCGTTCACCGCGTCCACGATCTGCCCGGTCCTGCTCCTGGGCATCTGGTGGCGCGGACTGAGCGACGCCGGGGCCATCGCAGGGATGGTGACCGGCGCCGTCCTGTGCGGCGGTGCACTGGGCGCGGGCACGATCATGGGTTCAGACCTCGCCCCCGCATGGCTTGCCCAGCCCGCGGCCTGGACCGTGCCAGCGGCGTTCGGCGTCATGGTGTTGGTCTCGCGGGCGACGAAACACCGGGTTCCAAGGAGCGTCACCCGCCTCATGACCAGGCTGCACGTGCCTGAACGGCCCGTGGCCACCGAGCGCCAGGTGCGCTGACTTAGTCCGTCAGTCGATGGCCGCCATGAGCTCGACAACGCGGTCCAGGAAGGCGTCAACTTGGGCCTCTTCGTAGCTGTCGTGCCCCTTGGCTTCAGAGAAGGCCGCGCGGCGGACGTTGTCGACGCTTAGCGGTTTGTCGTTTTCCAAGTAGCCGATCAGCGACGCGCACAAGGCATCCACCTCGGCGATGTTGTACCCGCGGGTGCGCTTCTTTTCCGGGCGGCGGAACCGTTCGCCGTCGGGCCGGTGCAGCCTGCCCCTCAAGACACCCGAAAGCTTGCCGATCTTCAGCAGCCAGGCGTCTTCGCCTTCCGCCGCAATGAGGTCGTCCCGTTCCCTGCGGGCGAAGGCGTCCTCAAGGCGGTCAAGGGCAGCATCGACTACCGAGGCGTCGTAGCCTCCCTTGACCGGATCGAAGGACACTGCACGAACATCCTGGCTGCCGATCTTTTCCGAGGCCTCGGCCTTGTTCTCGAACGACACCCTGGCCCGCTGGAAGAACTGGTCCACTTGCTTTGCGTTGTAGCCGTACTTGCTGCGCTCCACGCGCTGGAACGCTGCGGGGATTTGACGACGAATGTCCACTGACGGTGTTTTCCTTCTGGATGTTGTCAGGCGCCGCTCAGCAGCGCGAAAAGAATGAATGCTGTGGGAGCTGCGAACACGATCGAGTCGAGCCGGTCCATGACGCCGCCGTGGCCAGGCAGGATGCTGCTCATGTCCTTGACTCCTAGTTCGCGTTTGACCATGGATTCCGCGAGGTCGCCGGCAGTCGCGGCAGCAACCATGCCGACCGCGAGCACCACGCCGACCCACCACGGCTTGTCCAGGACGAACAAGCTGGCGAGGATACCGATGACCATGGCGCCAGCGACGGAACCGCCAAAGCCCTCCCAGGACTTCTTGGGACTGATCTTGGGGGCCATGGGATGCTTGCCGAACAGGGCACCGACGAGGTACCCGAAGGTGTCGTTGGACACCACCAGCAACAGCATCACGGCAATCTGCCACGCGCCGCCCGGGACCTGCCCGTCCGGCCAAAGGCCCGCCGTCGTCGCCCCTCCGCTGGCATGCAGCGGCACGATGGCGAAACTGATCAGGAAAGGCACCCAGGCGAGGGTGAAGATTCCCGCGAAGACGCTGCGCGGCGCGCCTGCGGCGCTTTCGAGCGAACGCCAGAGCAGGACGGCCGTGCTGCTGAGCACCATGGCGAAAAGCATGCTTTCCAGGCCACCGAAATAGGCCGCGAACGGTATGGCGACTGTTCCCGTCAACACGGGGATGATCGGCATCCGGGTTCCCTGGCTGTCGAGGGCACGGAAGAGCTCCCACACCCCAATCACGGCGAACGCAGTGGTCAGGACGACGAACCCCAAGGGCAGGAAGAGCAGCCCGCCGAGGATGGCGAAGAGCATGGCAAGCCCGACGCCGATGGCAGCCGGAAGATTACGGCCCGCCTTGGGCGTCGGGTTGCCTCGTCGTGGGCGCCTTGCGCGTGTGGGAGCCCCGTGCGCGGGCGCCGGCTCAGGCTCGCTCATTAGACTTCGAGCAGCTCGGCTTCCTTGCGCTTGAGGAGCTCATCGATGCCGTCGACGTGGGCCTTGGTGATCGCGTCCAGTTCCTTCTCGCCGCGGGCGCCTTCGTCTTCGCCTGCTTCGCCGTCCTTGACGAGCTTGTCCAGGGCGTCCTTGGCCTTGCGCCGGATGCTGCGGATGCTGACCTTCGCGTCCTCACCCTTGCCCTTGACGATCTTGACGTATTCCTTGCGGCGTTCCTGGGTCAGCTCCGGGATGGTGATCCGGATGACGTTGCCGTCGTTGGACGGGTTCGCGCCCACTTCGGAGTCGCTCAGGGCCTTCTCGATATCGCGCAACGCCGTCTTGTCATACGGGGTGATCAAGATGGTCTTGGCATCGGGAATCGCGAAGGACGCCAGCTGCTGCAGCGGTGTGGGAGTGCCGTAGTACTCCACCATGACCTTGTTGTAGAGCCCGGGGTTGGCACGGCCGGTACGGATCGAGGCGAAATCCTCCTTGGCTACCTCGATCGCCTTGTCCATCTTTTCCCCGGCTTCGAGCAAGGTTTCTTCGATCACGGTTTCTCCTCAGAAATAGTCGCGACCCGATCCGCGGGCCGCGATGCACAATAGAATTCCGCCCTCTCGAGCGGAAGAGTCCTAGAAATATCCTAGTCCTTGCCCGGGTGTCACTCCCCGCTACGGAGTGACCAGGGTGCCGAGCTTTTCGCCGAGGATGGCACGGGTGACATTCCCTTCGCCCTCCATGCCGAAGACCACCATGGACAAGTCGTTGTCCTTGCACATGGTCATGGCCGTCTGGTCCATTACCCTGATGTCCCGGCGCAAGGCGTCATCGTAGCTGAGCGTTTCGAGCTTCTGGGCCTCGGGGTCCTTCTTGGGGTCGGCGGTGTAAACGCCGTCCACGCCGCTCTTCGCCATGAGGACGACGTCGGCGTGCACTTCGAGCGCGCGCTGGGCGGCGACCGTGTCGGTCGAGAAGTACGGGAGGCCGGCGCCGGCGCCGAAAATGACGACGCGGCCCTTTTCCATGTGCCGGATGGCCCGACGTGGAATGTAGGCCTCGGCCACCTGGCCCATTGTGATTGCGCTCTGGACGCGGGTTTCGACGCCTGCCTGCTCCAGGAAGTCCTGCAGGGCCAGGCAGTTCATCACGGTGCCAAGCATCCCCATGTAGTCGGCGCGCGAGCGGTCCATGCCGCTCTGTGACAGTTCGGCGCCGCGGAAGAAGTTTCCACCGCCGACGACGATCGCAACCTCGACTTCGGAAACGGCTGCTGCGATCTGCTTGGAGATGGCGCGGACGGTTTCCGGATCGACACCGAGCTTACCGCCGCCAATGACCTCGCCGGACAGCTTCAGCAGAACGCGGCGGCGGGTCTTCCCGGGCTGGATTGCAGTGTTCTCGGTTTCCATGGTGCCTTCCCGTTGGTTCACTCTGGCTAGATTATCTTGCTGGGGGCCAGGGCATAAAGCCGCTGACCCGGACGCCCGGCGATGCGGGCGATCCATTGCATGAAAAAGGGGCGGCCACCGAAGTGACCACCCCTTTTTTATGACTGACTAGTTTCCGACGCGGAAGCGGGCCACTGCAGTTGCCTTGACGCCGGCCTCTTCGAGGACCTGGGCAACGGTCTTCTTGGAGTCCTTAGCGAAGGCCTGGTCCAGGAGGACCTCGCCCTTGTAGAAGCCGGTCACGCGGCCTTCCACGATCTTCGGGAGGGCAGCTTCGGGCTTGCCTTCAGCCTTGGCGGTTTCCTCGGCGATGCGGCGCTCGGACTCGACCAGTTCGGCCGGAACGTCTTCGCGGGTCAGGTAGTTCGGAGCCATGGCAGCAACGTGGACAGCGACGTCGTGGGCTGCGCTTGCGGCGGCTTCGCCTTCGCCCTCCACAGCGAACAGGACGCCGACCTGGGCCGGGAGGTCCTTGGAGGTCTTGTGCAGGTAGGCGTCAACCGTGCCGCCTTCGATGCGGGCGATGCGGCGAACCACAACCTTCTCACCGAGGACAGCGCCTTCTTCGATGACGTACTCGGAAACCGGCTTGCCGTCGACGTCAGTGGCCAGCAGGGTCTCAAGGTCGGCAGCGCCGGACTCGACGGCGGTTGCCAGGACCTTGTCGGCCAGCTGGATGAAGCGGTCGGCCTTGGCAACGAAGTCGGTCTCGCAGTTGACTTCGATCATGACGCCGACGTTACCGGTGACCTTGGCGGCAACCAGGCCTTCGGCGGTGGAGCGGCCTTCACGCTTCGTAGCGCCCTTGAGGCCCTTGATGCGGATGATCTCGATGGCCTTCTCGGCGTCGCCGTTGGCTTCGTCAAGAGCCTTCTTGACGTCCATCATGCCGGCGCCGGTGCGCTCGCGCAGGGCCTTGATGTCAGCAGCAGTGTAGTTCGCCATGTGAACCCCTCTGTCTAGAAATTTATGTGTTTACGGACTGACAGGACGGTAGCCCACCTCGTGGGCCACCATCCTGTCAGTAACTCCCGGCACCACTATCCGGCGCCGGGAAGGTCCGGATTTACTTGTCGGCTTCGCCGGCGGGAGCTTCGGTAGCCGGGGCTTCAGCGGCTTCAGCAGCCGCAGCTTCGGCCTTGCTGCCCTCGAGGAGCTCGCGCTCCCACTCGGCCAGCGGCTCTTCCGGAGCTTCCGTGGTACCCGTTGCGCGCTGGTTGCGGGCGATGAGGCCCTCGGCAACGGCGTCGGCAACAACGCGGGTCAGCAGGTTGACGGAGCGGATGGCGTCGTCGTTGCCCGGGATCGGGAAATCGACTTCGTCGGGGTCGCAGTTGGTGTCCAGGATGGCAACAACCGGGATGTTGAGCTTCTTGGCTTCGTCAACAGCAAGGTGTTCCTTCTTGGTGTCGACAACCCACAGGACGGAAGGAGCCTTGGTCAGGTTGCGGATACCACCGAGGTTGGTCTCCAGCTTGGTGAGCTCGCGCTTGAGGAGCAGGAGTTCCTTCTTGGTGTAGCCGGAGCCGGCGACGTCCTCGAAGTTGATCTCTTCGAGTTCCTTCATGCGCTGGATACGCTTGGCAACGGTCTGGAAGTTGGTGAGCATACCGCCCAACCAACGCTGGTTGACGTACGGCTGGCCAACGCGGGTAGCCTGCTCAGCAATTGCTTCCTGGGCCTGCTTCTTGGTGCCGACGAACAGGACGGTGCCGCCGTGGGCGACAGTAGCCTTGACGAACTCGAAAGCGCGGTCGATGTAGGACAGCGACTGCTGAAGGTCGATGATGTAGATGCCGTTGCGCTCCGTGAAGATGAACCGCTTCATCTTCGGGTTCCAACGACGGGTCTGGTGTCCAAAGTGGACGCCGCTGTCAAGCAGCTGGCGCATGGTTACGACGGGCATGCCGACGCTCCTTCCGGCAGGTCATTCATGAGAGAGCCACACGGGCCGCTCTTACCCTGCCAATAGTTGACGGTTAGTTAGCCTGACCCGATCGGGCCCGGCTCCTGGCATCCATTGCGCCCCTCATCCGGCGATGGCTCACCGGACCGCAAGAGGCACAATCCTCCTCAGCATCGAATCCATGGGGATTCACCGTTGGAGGGTTGGATACGCGTAGTCAGCCTGACACCCTCGCGCAACTGAATGAGACGCGCTCCTGAACAAGCTTGAGGGCACAGCAGACTGCTCCACCAAGTGTACTACAGCGCACCCAGCCCCATGACCGCGAAAACCGCGGCAGCAGCCACGGTTTCCTCTCTCCATTTTCAGGATATCCCCGCCCCCGGCCCTTGCCGCAAGGCCCCCGTCCTGCCGCAGAATTGGTTGCTGCCGCCCGGAAATGGAGTTGACCACATGCACCTGTCCACCAGCGCGTTCGATCTTCCCGACCACCTCGTCCGCAAATCCGACGCCGTGCTTATTGCCGACGACGAGCGCCACTTCGCCTCCATCGCCGAAAGCCTCGAACACTCGATCGCCGAGCTCTCAGAGAGCCTCGACAAAGCACGCAAGGCACCGGGCCGGCCAGGGCAGGAAGCCCTCGAGCGGGACGCGGAAGTACGGCGGATCGCCGCCCGCCTCCGCGCCTTGCGCCGCTTCGGCCTGGATCTGTGCCTCGGACGCATCGTCCTCGCCGGCAATCCGGAGCCCGTGTATATCGGACGGCTTGGCCTCACGGACAGTGCAGGCCGGCGACTGCTCGTCGACTGGCGGTCCCCTGCCGCCGAGCCGTTCTTCGGCGCCACCCACGCCCAAGCGATGGGTGTCGCCAGCCGCCGTCGTTATCGTTGGAGCCGCGGCCGGATCAGCGACTATTGGGACGAGGCGTTCACCCCGGAAGGCCTCGAAGGGCAGGCTGCCCTCGAAGACCTTTCCGCGTTTATCGCAAGCCTTGGCAGCAGCCGTTCCGACCGGATGCGCGACGTCCTCGGCACCATCGCGGCCGAACAGGACGCCGTCATCAGGGCTTCGTCCCGCGGGACATTGGTGGTCGACGGCGGCCCGGGTACCGGAAAGACGGTTGTGGCTTTGCATCGCGCCGCATATCTCCTCTATTCCGACCCGCGATTCGGCCATCGCAGCGCCCACAGCTCAAGCCACGTGCTGCTCGTCGGCCCGCACCAGCACTTCCTCGCCTACGTCGCTGACGTCCTTCCGAGCCTGGGCGAGGATGGTGTGCAGATGTGCACTTTGCGGGACCTGGTTCCCGAAGGGGCCACCGCCGTCGTCGAATCCGATCCGCGCGTTGCCGCCTTGAAATCGTCGGCGGACCTCGTGAACGCGATCGAAGCGGCAGTCAGGTTCTACGAAGAGCCGCCCGCCAAGGACATGGAGGTGGAAACTCCCTACGGCGATTTCCTGCTCAGCACCCGGGACTGGGCGGACGCGTTTGCCGCCCCTTCACCCGGCACGCCGCACAATGAAGCCCGCGACGAAGTTTGGGAAGAGCTGCTCGGAATCCTCGTGGACAGGCATCAGGACACGCACGACGGCGACGACGCCACCATCGCGATGCTACGGACGGCACTGGCCCGGAACGCTGAGCTGACGAGGGCTTTCAACAGGGCATGGCCCTTGCTGAGGTACACGGACGTCGTGGGAGATCTCTGGTCTGTGCCGGCCTACTTGCGATTGTGCGCTCCTTGGCTTTCCGCGGAGGAGGTCAACACGCTGCAGCGCCATGATCCGCAGGCTTGGACAGTCTCCGACTTGCCGTTGTTGGATGCGGCCCGGCAACGCCTCGGCGATCCGGAATCGTCCCGACGCAAACGCCTTCATGACGCGGCAATCGCCAGCGAGCGGGAGCTTATGGATCGAGTGGTCGAAGACCTGGTGGCCGCGGACGATTCGGAACTCCTTGTGATGTCGATGCTGCGCGGGCAGGACATGCGGGACAAGTTGGTCGACTTCGATGCCTTGCCCCAAGCCGAGCCGGACCAGCTCGCGGGACCGTTCGCCCACGTCATCGTGGACGAAGCACAGGAACTGACCGACGCGCAATGGCGCATGCTCTTGCTCCGTTGCCCGTCCCGCAGCTTCACGGTGGTCGGTGACCGTGCCCAGTCCAGGCATGGATTCGCCGAGTCCTGGCAGGAACGGCTGGGCCGGATCGGCATGCCTGCCGTCGCCGTGGCTACCCTCGGGGTCAACTACCGCACGCCCTCGGAGGTCATGGCGGAAGCCGAGCCCGTCATCAGGACTGCGCTCCCCGATGCCAACGTGCCCTCATCGATCCGAAGCAGCGGCATTCCGGTGCTTCATGCGACGGCGTCGGACCTGGAGCAGGTCCTCAACGGTTGGCTCGTCGCCCACACGGAAGGCACAGCGTGCGTCATCAGTGCGAAGCCGTCAGGCTTCGACTCGATCGGGGGCATTCCGCGTGTGAGCTTCTTGTCGCCGGAAGAGTCGAAGGGCTTGGAGTTCGATCTCGTCGTGTTGGTTGACCCGGAGGCATTCGGCGCGGGTATCGAGGGCACCTTGGACCGTTATGTCGCTATGACCCGGGCAACCATGCAGCTAGCCGTTCTCACTCCGTAGCCTCTGGGATACTGCCTTTCCGCGGTTTTCCACATAGCCGACTTTCGGGCTTCCGGGAGCCGACGGGATGCCGAAGGCTTGTGCCATGCGAACGGCGAAATTCTTGTTCAGTCTCCCCTTGGTGCTGGCTCTCGCAGCGCCTGCGAGCACGCCGGTGTCGGCTGAAGCCGCTTCCCCGGCCGGCCAAGGGGTATCCCGCATCCGGCCGGAGTGGGCCTGGCCGCTGCCTCCCGTTCCACCTGTCCTGCGGCGTTTCGAACCGCCGGACAAACCGTGGTTGAGCGGGCACCGCGGCGTGGACTTGCAAACAGCGTCCGACGCCGGCCCGGTTACCTCTCCTGGGGACGGCACCGTGAGCTTCGTGGGCACTGTGGTGGACAGACCTGTGATCACAATCGACCACGGCGGCGGGATCCGGAGCAGCTTCGAACCTGTTAAGTCCGAGCTCAAGGAAGGAACTCCGGTGTCCAAAGGGCAAGTCATCGGAACCTTGGAAAACGGTCATTGCGAGGCTAGCCCCTGCGTCCACTGGGGCGTCCGGCGCGGAGAGGACTACGTCAATCCCCTCGCATTCGTCACTGATCTCCGCCCGTCGGTCTTGCTGCCCCTCAACGGGCCAGCCTCCAATGAACCAGCCTTCAATGAACCAGGGGCAACAGTTGGTCGATGACGTTGCCTCTAGACGATGGCGGAGACTCCGGTGATCGCCCGTCCGGCAACCAGGGTGTTGATTTCGTGCGTGCCTTCGTAGGAGTAGATCGCCTCTGCGTCGGCGAAGATCTTGGCCATTCCGAAGTCGGTGACAATCCCGTTGCCGCCGAGGATGCTGCGGCCCAAGGCAACGCTTTCGCGCATGCGGGCCGTGGTGAACGCTTTTGCCAGGGCGGATTGTTCATCTTTGGCCACCCCTGCGTCCTCGAGTTGGGCAAGGCGGACCATCATGCCCATGGAGCTGACCGCATTGCCGAGAATTTGGACGAGCTGGTCCTGCACCAATTGGAAGGCCGCCAAGGGCTTCCCGAACTGGATGCGTTCCACCGCATAGCGCCGGCCGACGTCGAACGCCGCGAGTTGCTGGCCGACAGCCTGCCAGGCGACGGCGAGCCGCGTGACCTTGAGTACCTTATTGACGTCCTTGAAGCTGTTCGCGTTGGCCAGTTTGAAGGAGTCCGGAACCACAACGTTATCGAGGGTGATGTCAGCGTTTTGAACGATCCGCAGGGAGATCTTGTTTTCGATCTTGCTGGCCTTGAATCCGGGAAGGCCCGTGTCCACCATGAACGCCTTGACCTGGTTGTCGGCGAGGTCCCGGGCAAAAACCACCACCCAGTCGGAGAACGTCGCGTTGCCGATCCATCGTTTGGCACCGTTGAGGATCCACGAATCCCCATCCCGGCGCGCAGTGGTCCGGGTGCCCCCTGCTACATCCGAGCCGCCCAGGGGTTCGGTCAGCCCGAAGGCACCCACCTTCTTGAGGGAGTAAATGTCCGGGAGCCATTCGTCTTGTTGCTCTTGCGAGGCAAGCGCCTCGATGGAGCCGGTGAACAAGCCGTCGTGGACACCCATGAACGTGGCAATTGAGGTATCGGCGCGGGTGACTTCGGCGTGGATCAGTCCAGCAAAGACGTGGGAATGGCCCTGCCGCTTCACGGGGCTGACCAAATCGATCTCCGCGAGCTTGGGGATGAGGTCAAGCGGAAACTCGCCGCGGTTCCACCAGTCAACAGCGATCGGCCTGACTTCGCGGGCGAGGAAGTCCCTGATCTCGGCCAGCCTGTCCTTCTCCTTTCCAGTGAGCAGGTCCTCAAAGCCGAAGAAATCCCCATCGGCATATGGGAGGTTGTCGAGATCGATTGCTGCCTTGGACATGACACCCCTTCGCTTAAGTTACCGATGAGTAACTTATCGCAATGAGTGGCGCACCGCAACAAAAACTGCTCAACAAAAAAGGAGCCTTTGGCTCACGTTTCCGTGAGTCAAAGGCTCCTCTCCTGTAGGGCTACTCGGACTTGAACCGAGGACCTTAGGAGAATGATTTCGCGTTTTTCATTAGTATTCGGTGGATGCTAAAAGTGCCTAGATTCCGGGGCAGAATGGCCCCAAATCGGGCGACGGGCATGTCATCATTTTTCGTTACGCACCATCGTTTCCGGTGGGTAAACGGTGGGCGAATCGCGTTATGAGGTTCAACGTGCGCCGCGGCAGGCTCCGCGCACCGTCATGCCGCCTGGCTCTTCCTTTCCCATGAACCAGAAACACAGCTGGCACCTACGCCGGCAGTCAAGCCGCGGACACGACGGAGGCACGGATGACCACGAAGCCAGAACGAAGCAGCACGGCGGAGACTGCCGACGAACAATGGTTGACCCCGAAAGACATTTGCACCCAGTTACAGATTCCTGAGCAGACGTTCTACCAGTGGAGGGTGAAACATATCGGCCCCCGCGCCTACAGAATCGGCCGACATCTGAGGATCAGCCGGAGCGACTTCAACTCGTGGTTGTCCTCGCACCTAGAAGTTTAGATATCGTATCTTCACTGTTGTCGTTCTGATGCTCGATCATCGCTGGGCGGGTCCTCCGCGCAACCAGGGCGCTTTTGCGCCGGCCCCAATCCAAAACTTCGCTCGGCGCTCCTGCGTCGCTTATTTCCTCGCGAACTTTTGGATCGTTCCCGGTTCCCCAAGTTGCACTCCGGCCCCTCATGCTCAGCAGAAGATCCTTTATCAGAACGCCGCCGAAACCTAACGGCCGGGCGCCGCCCGTCCCTGACTCAGAACGGCCACGGAACCTTAGTGACCAAACATGCGACTCCTGACCTCAGCGCCGCAGCGTTCCAACCCGGCTACGCCAGCCCTTTGAGTGCCCGTTGCCTCGAGGAGGCGCTCGCAAGCGGGCGGTATATCCGTTCGCGCCATCGGACGTGCCAAAAGCCTTGTCGAGGAGCTCAGCCGGGACAACGTAATGGTCGTGGAATCAGCGGTCCACGACGGTTGGGCAGCTCGTCATACCACCCGACATTGCTTGGCGGGAGAGGTCGAGACCCCCTCTGCAGGCTCGTGCTGGGCATGCCACCTTGACCGCCCGCTCGCAGCCTTTGCAAAGGTTCGGCGGACTCCGCAGGGCCGCTCATGCCGACAGCCTACGCCCCGGCTGAGGGGTTTCGGGGACCTAAGGGCGGCGTAGCGGACATGGCGCGCGAATGCTGAATCGATCCTGCTATCGTGACAGTATGGTTCAAGCTGTCACGCTCAAGGATGTTGCCGCTCATGCCGGGGTGTCCAGGACGACGGCGTCGAATGTTGTGACCAGGACGGGGCGGGTCGCCTCCGAAACGCGTGACCGGGTCCATCAGGCGATGCGCGAGCTCGGGTATGTGTACAACCGGGGCGCGGCCTCCCTGCGCACCCACAAGACCACCACGGTCGGCGTTGTGGTGACCAACATCGCCAGCCCGTTCTTCGGGGAGCTCCTCGTCGGACTCGAGTCGACGCTGGCCAGGGCCGGTTTTCGTTCCCTGGTGGTTGCGACTGGGGATGACGCCGCGCGGCAGGATGAGCTTGTCGCTGAACTCAGGGAGCATCAAATTGCGGGTCTCGCGATCGTGCCAGCAGGCCGGACGAGCGGTTCCTTTCTCGAAGGTCTCACGGCCTCGGGTATTCCGCATGTCCTTATGACCCGGTATTTGGACGGCGCCCCGGCGCCCTACGTGGGGCCGGATGACCGGCTAGGCGGACGCCTCGCCGCCGAGCATCTCCTGGATCACGGAAGCCGCTCGCTCGCCTACGTGGGCGGGCGCCCGGCCGTGCTTTCACGCAGGGACCGGATCGACGGAGTGAAGGATGCCCTCCGGGCCGGAGGTGTCGACCCCGCGACCCTGGTCGATGTGGAGAGCGAAACCTCGGGGCAGGGCGGCCTGGCGGCGGGAGAACAACTACTTGCACGAGGGGAACTGCCCGAAGCAGTGATCTGCCACAGCGACAGCGTAGCCTTCGGCCTGTACCGGGCACTGCGCATCGCCGGCAGGGCCAACAGCGTCCGAATCATCGGATACGACGACGTGAACACAGCCGCTCTCTGGGAGCCTCCACTCACCAGCGTCGCCACCCACCCCGAACGGCTCGGGCACGCGGCAGCGGAACTGCTCCTGGCCGAACTCGACGAACTGGACTCAGAGCCTGAGCGTCGGCTCTTCCCCCCGGAACTCGTGGTCCGCGAATCCTGCGGCTGCCAGACCCACGCTTGACAGTGACGACCGTCACCTGACACCATTTACACAGATGCTGAATCGATCCGGCACGCAAGCCGAGTATCGCAGGCCTTTTCTTTTGCTCATATGGTGGATCGATTCGGCATTTTTGCCGAATCGATCCACCACTCGAATTCGACACGCCTCTCGCGCCGGGCGGTGTGTCCCCGCCCGCTCCGGGCTCCGGTCACTGTGCCGGGTTCGGAGCCGTCCAAGGAATAACGATGTCCGACACTGTCGCCGCCCCGATACCCCACTGCGCCGCCCCAGCCGAGCCGGCTGATGATGCGCCGATGCGCCTGCTGTTCTGCGAGCGTGCCAAGAGGCAGCGCTGGCTCGACGTTGAAGCAGCCCTCGCCCGGGCCGAGGCCGAGGCCGGGGTCGTCCCGTGGGATGCGGCCGAGAAGATCGCCGCCGCCGCGCACCTCGATCTGCTCGACTACGGCCGGATCCTTGAAGGGGAAGCCGCCACCGGGCACGTCATGGTCCCTCTGATCGCCGAGCTCGCCCGCGCGGCCGGTCCCGGGCATGGCGGCTGGGTGCATTGGGGCGCGACGACCCAGAACATCCAGCAGACCGGCGACACCGTGGGCATCCGCGAAGCCCACGGTCGGCTACGTGAACGCATCACAGCCGTGATCGCCTCCCTCGCTGACCTGGCCGCGCGATACGCGGACACGCCGATGGCAGGACGCACGCACTGGCAGCACGCCGTACCGATCACCTTCGGGTACAAGGCGGCCGTGTGGGCCGACGTCATGGCCCGGCACCTCGAACGCATGGACCAGCTCGGCCCACGGCTGTTCGTCTCGATGACCGCAGGGGCCGCGGGGACGTTCGCGAGTCTGGGCGAGAGGGGCCCCGCGGTGCAGGCCTCGGTCGCCCGTCAGCTCGGATTGGCCCCGATGACGGTCTCCTCCCGCAGCTTGGTGGATCACTTCGCCGAGTTCGTTTCGGTCCTCGCGATGGTCTGCGCCAGCGCAGCTTCGGTCTCCGAAGAAGTGGCCCGTCTCATGTCTACCGAGTTTGGAGAACTCAGCGAGCCGGTTCCTGCCGGCGATGTCGGCAGCTCGACCATGCCGCAGAAGCGGAACCCGAAGCTGTGTGGGCAGATCGTGACCGGCGCGGCCCAGGTCAGGGCGCTTGTGCCCCTTGCGCTCGAGGCGATGATCCAGTCCCACGAGGTCGACGGCGCGCGCTCGGCCATGATGGACCGCGCGGTCGAGCAGGCCACAATCCTCGCCGACGACGTCCTGAATACGCTCGATCGGGTCCTCTCGGGGCTGGAAGTCTTCCCCGAACGCATGGAGGCCAACCTCGGCCTCACCGGAGGGCTCATCACGGCCGAAGCCGTGATGATGCGCCTGGCCCGGTCGATCGGGCGGCAGGAAGCCCACACCGTCGTCCACCATGCCGCCCTCCAGGCAAGCTCCGGCGGGACGACCTTCACTGAGGCCCTGATCGAAGACCCGCAGGTCACCGCACGCCTCACTGACAGCGAGATCACCGACCTCCTCGACCCTGCGCACCACCTCGGACTGTGCTCACGCATCGCGGCAGAGACCTCCGAGCGGGTCCGGGCCCTCATCAACCACCCCTGACCCATCCCGACCGTTTCCCAATTTCCCTCACACCAGATCCAAAGGAGCTATCTGTGAACACCATCAACCCCGCCACATCCCGCCGCTTCCGGTTCCGCCGGGGCGGACGCCTCGCCGTCGTCGCTGCCGCAACAGCCGCCGTCGGGCTCGCCTTGAGCGGCTGCGGCGGCGTAGCGACACCCGCATTGGGCCCCACCGCGGCCGCAGCAGACCCGGCGTCGGCCAAGGACGCGAAGGGCAACGTGACCTTGTGCGGCGGCAAGGACGGGGCCGGCCTGTACAAGGGCACGGTCGACGCGTTCATGAAGGCCAACCCTGGCGTCACGGCAAAGTACACCTCGATCGGGGCCACGACCGACGACGCCCGCACCCAGACGATCCAGCGCCTCCAGGGCAAGTCGAATGAATGCGACCTGTTCCTCATGGACGTCACGTGGACCCCCGAGTTCGCCTCGCAAGGCTGGGTTCTCGACCAGACCAAACTGGTCGAATCCAACAAGGACAAGCTGATCGCCTCCACCGCAGCGACCGCGAGGTACAAGGACAGGTACTGGGCAACGCCGTTCTTCACCAATGCGGGCCTGATCTACTACGACAAGTCCAAGGTCGCCAAGCCCGAGACCTGGCAGCAGCTCTACACCGAGGCCGCCAAAGCCTCGGGCGACGGCGTGGTCTTCCAGGCCAAGCAGTACGAAGGCCTGACCGTGAACTTCCTTGAGCTGCTCTACAGCGCCGGCGGGGACGTCATCGACGACCAGGGCAACATCAAGATTGATTCCCCCGAGACCCGCAAGGTCCTGGATTTCATGGCGGGCGGCATCAAGTCCGGTGCTGTCGAAAAGGGTGTGCTCACGTACGACGAGGATGGCACGCGCCTGGCCTACGAATCGGGCAAGAACGGGTACGAACGCAACTGGCCCTACGTCTATGGACTCCTGAACAAGACCAAGCTCGCCGGAACGTTCGGAGTCGCACCGCTGCCCTCATGGGAGGGAGGCAAGGCCAGCGGCGTGCTCGGCGGCTGGAACCTGGGCATCTCCTCCTACTCCTCCAACCCTGGGGCCGCGGTAGCCTTCATCGACTTCGCAACAAGCCCGGACTGGCAGAAGCACGTCGCCGCCGACTATTCATCCGCGCCGGTGAACGAGGCCGCCTATTCCGACCCCGGCGTCCTGGCGAAGATGCCCTTCGCGAAGGAACTTCTCGCCTCGGTCAAGTCCGCCAAGCCCCGCCCGTCCTCCCCGGTCTACCAGCAGATCTCCGAGGCCATCTACAAGAACGTCTACTCCGTGCTCTCCGGCACCGCGTCCACCGATGACGCGGTGAAGAAGATGGCGGACCAGATCAAGAAGGCGCAGGCAAGCTTCTAACCATGGCTATGAAAACCCTTCTCCCCGGTCGCGGCCCCGCGGGCCGCGACCGGGCCGAGCGGCGGCTCGCCGCCCGCATGACCGCCCCCTCGCTGATCCTCATGGCCGTCGTGGCCGCCGTACCGATCGGCTACGCGATCTGGCTCTCCCTCAACCAGTACAGCATCCGCGAAGCCGGACTGTCCCGGTTCGTGGGCCTGGGCAACTACCTTGACGCCCTCGCCAGCAGTGACTGGTGGGCTGCGTTCGGCCAGACCTTCCTGTTCGCTGCCGTCTCCGTTTCCCTCGAGATGGCATTGGGCACCGCGATGGCGCTGCTGCTCAATCTCGCCTTCCGCGGCCGGGCGCTCCTGCGCACCGTCGTCCTGCTCCCGTACGCGATCGTCACCGTCGTCTCGGCGATCACCTGGCGGACCATGTTCGAACCCCGACTCGGACTGCTCCCACAGATCCTGGACACCCTCCACCTGCCCGGGGCAGGGGTCGTGTGGCTCGGCGAGCAGGGCTACGCCATGGCCGTGATCATCCTCTCCGACGTATGGAAGACCACCCCGTTCGCGGCACTGATCATCCTCGCGGGCCTCCAAGTAATCTCGAAGGAGACGTACGAGGCCGCCGAACTGGACGGCGCCAACAAGTGGCAGACCTTCGCCCACATCACCTTGCCCCTGCTGCGCCCGGCCATCGTCCTCGCCGCGATCTTCCGCACCCTGGACGCCCTGCGCGTGTTCGACCTGCCCTTCGTCCTGACCCGCGGAGCGAACGGCACCCAGTCCATGTCCATGCTGGCCTACACCCAGCTCACCGAGAACCGCCAGATCGGCCCCGGCTCGGCCCTGTCGATCCTGACCTTCCTCACCGTCATGGCCGTCTCGGCCGTCTACATCCGCTTCGGCGGCGGCAACATCCGCGACATCGCCAAGGAAGACCACTGATGAGCACCATCACAGCCCCGAAAACGACCCGCACCCTGCAGGGACAGGCGAAGCCACGCCGCCGCCGGCCCCGCCGCGAACACACGCTCCACCCTGCGGTATGGCTGTTCGTCGTCGCCGTCATGGGATTCTCCCTCGTACCCTTCTACTGGCTCATCAACACCTCGCTCAAGAAAGGCTCGGCCCTGGGCCAGGGCGAACTGTTCCCCTCCCAGCCCACCCTGGAGAACTACATCTCGGTATTCCGCAACGGCGACTTCCTGCTCGCCCTGCGCAACTCGGTCATCATCGCGGTGGTCACCACCCTCGTCGCGCTCGTTTTCGCCTCCTTCGCCGCCTACGCCCTCGCCCGGCTCAAGATGCGCCGCAAGGCCCTCATCCTGACCCTGATCCTCAGTGTCACCACGTTCCCGGCGATCGCGATCGCGGCCCCCTTGTTCTCCATCTGGCGCCAGATCGGACTCTACGACACACTCCCGGGCCTCATCATCCCGAAACTCACCTTCGCCCTGCCCCTGGCCATCTACACCCTGACCTCGTTCTTCCGCGACATCCCCCGCGAACTCGAAGAATCCGCCTACATGGACGGAGCCTCACCCTTCACCGCGTTCCGCAAGATCATCCTCCCCCTTGCCGTCCCCGGGCTCGCCACCACCGCGATCCTCGTGTTCATCTCCGTCTGGAACGAATTCCTCCTCGCCGTGACCCTCACCAGCTCACCCGCAGCCCGGCCCGTCCCCGTGGCGATCGCGTTCTTCAACGGAACCAGCGAATTCGACCAACCCCTCGGCACCATCAGCGCCGCTTCCGTCATCATCACCATCCCGCTGGTGATCCTCGTCCTCGTCTGCCAGAAACGCATCGTCTCCGGCATGACCGCCGGAGCCGTCAAAGGCTGACAACGCACGGACGCCATCCTCCCGGCAACGGGGCATCCACCCACCGAGCCCCCGGCTCTAGACTCATTCAACGAGGTACCAGCCATGTCACTGCAAAGCACCCAGCCCGAAGCCGGGCACACCCAACAGAGGGACTGGTTCCACCGCGCCGTCGTCTACCAGGTCTACCCGCGCAGCTTCGCCGACTCCAACGGCGACGGCATCGGCGACCTCCCGGGCATCATCGGCAGGCTCGACTACCTTAAACACCTGGGCGTCGACGTCGTGTGGCTGTCACCTGTCTACCGGTCACCGCAGGACGACAACGGCTACGACATCAGCGACTACTGCGACATCGACCCGATCTTCGGCACGCTCGAGGACCTCGACACGCTCATCACCGGGCTCCACGCCCGCGGTATGAAGCTCGTGATGGACCTCGTCGTCAACCACACCTCGGACGAGCACCCGTGGTTCACCGAATCACGCTCCTCCAAGGACAATCCGAAGCGGGACTGGTACTGGTGGCGGCCCGCCCGCCCAGGTTTCGAACCCGGGACCCCCGGAGCCGAGCCCACCAACTGGGAATCGCACTTCTCAGGCCCCGCCTGGGCCTACGACCAGACCACTGGAGAGTATTACCTGCACCTGTTCTCGAAGAAACAGCCCGACCTGAACTGGGAGAACCCCGACGTCCGCAGCGCCGTCTACGCGATGATGAACTGGTGGCTCGACCGCGGCGTCGACGGCTTCCGCATGGACGTCATCAACTTCATCTCCAAGGACCCGGCCCTGCCCGACGCCCCCACCCCTGACGGCCGGCCGTACGGTCGGGGCGGCGATTCCTACATCTGCGGTCCGCGCATCCACGAATTCCTCCAAGAAATGCACCGCGAAGTGTTCGCCAACCGCGACCAAGCCCCACTGACCGTCGGCGAGATGCCCGGGGTCACCATCGATGAGGCGGCGCTATTCACCGACCCGGCGCGTGCCGAGCTCGACATGGTCTTCCAGTTCGAACACGTCACCCTCGACCGGGACGGCAGC
This sequence comes from Arthrobacter terricola, assembly GCF_004354015.1. Classification (GTDB taxonomy): domain Bacteria; phylum Actinomycetota; class Actinomycetes; order Actinomycetales; family Micrococcaceae; genus Arthrobacter; species Arthrobacter terricola. The sequence continues at coordinate 112,400 of NZ_SMRU01000003.1, read as the reverse complement.
AAATGGCGCCCCAAGAAACTGCGCCTGACCGACCTGAAGACTTCCCTGGGACGCTGGCAGGCCGGCCTGGCCGAGCGAGGCTGGAACAGCCTCTACTGGAGCAACCACGACCAGCCCCGCATCGTCTCCCGCTTCGGGGACGACGGCCCCTACCGGGAGACATCCGCGAAAATGCTCGCAGGCATTCTTCACCTGCATCGCGGCACACCGTACATCTACCAGGGCGAGGAACTGGGCATGACCAACATGCCATTCGCCACGATCGCCGAGCACCGTGACATCGAAGCCCTCAACCACTACCGCGAAGCCACCCTTGAACTCGGGCTCGACCCCGTCGAGGTCCTCGCCTCGATGGCATCCATGAACCGCGACAACGGACGCACCCCAGTTCAATGGAACGCAGGCCCCAACGCCGGCTTCACCACCGGCACCCCCTGGATGTCCGTCAACCACAACGCATTGGAGATCAACGCCGAAGAGCAGATCGCCCGCGACGATTCCGTATTCAACTTCTACCGTCGCCTCATCGGTCTCCGCCACGAGCTGCCGGTCATCGCCCACGGCGACTTCACGAAGCTCCTACCAGAAAACGAGTGCGTCTACGCCTTCATCCGCCGACACGGCGACCAGGAACTGCTCGTCCTCGGAAACTTCACCCCGCACCCACAACCCGTCGACATCGGCGACCCCAGCTGGGCACAAGCACAGCGAATCATCGGCAACTACCCTCATTCCCGAGGCCTCGACCTCGCCCCTTGGGAACTGACCGCTCTGCTGCGCACACGAGCATGACCTCCCGGGCTGCCCAACGTACGAACCCGGCGAGCCTTCCCGCCTCTCGTCAAGGAGGGTTGTCTCGAAAAGCTGTTGGTTATGTTAGTTATTGAGACGGCGGAATCACCGACGTCGCCCGGCCACTGTCGTCGAGGCGCGCGTCAAGGCGCAACGCACCGGGGAAGTCGTGACCGTCAGCATGCCGGAAAAGCCCTCCTTCTACGCCCAGTAATCCCCCGGCCTGCCACTGGCCGCTGAGGCGGCCAGCGGCGGTGCAATCACACCGTCGCCGGCACCTAATATTGGGCCACTGACCGAGCCTGCGTTCCAGTTCTAACGGCCGTTGCAACACCCAGAAATTTTGGGAGTTGCAACGGCCGTGTTGTCGTCAGTTACACCTGCCACCCCGAGGTTGTTGGCCCGACGAAAGCCTGAATTTCATCGCCGTCGACACCAATCGCATCGGCTACATTCTCCTCGGACCTGCCGACAGCATGTGGCGACGACGGTTCCTCACCGTTTTAGCCTCGCGCATCATGCTGCAGGCTGCGAAGGTCCAGTTCTATTTCACGACCGTTCACATGAACGACCATCTTTGCGTCTTCGACGCCCGCGGCGGAAAGATGATCCATCAGGGTCGACAGGAGCATGTCTTCGCGCCGCTCCGTCTTCGAGACCACGCTCTGATCAATCCCGAGCCTCTGCGCCAGCTCGTCCTGAGTCAACTCCGCCGCCTTGCGGATCGTGGCCAGGTTCATTGCATAGATGCGGTCCTCGCGTGCAGACGCTTCCCGGATTTCAGCAACACGCTCGGCCATGCCAGGCTTTGCCAGGATACGGTCAAGCCGGTCGTTGCCCTTCCTAAATGCCTTCCTCACCATTTTCCTCACCCTCCCCTTCTCTGATCCATTGATCGATGATTTGGTCCGCCCTGCTTCCCACGCTGTCGTAGAAAACGTCCCCCATGTTGGCCTTATCCCCCGAAAACAGGGCCACTACTGCGGTATTTTCATCCGGAGGAAACCAACAAATGAGCCGCACCGCAATGCCGTGATGGTAGGGGTGGGAGACCCGCCACACTTCATGTTTCTTCGACTGACGAACGGGCTTGAGGGTCGGGGTCTCGGACATAGGAGGTGCCGGCAACCGCCGCAGGTAGTCCATCTCCGCGACGACATACTCGAATACCGTTCTGGCCCTCTCATCACCATGATCAGCTTCGTCTTCCAGCCGGTCCAGCTGCTCGTCAAAGCTTTCCGGCCAGAAAAGTTCCATATCTGATTATGGCTTCCAAGCCATATGCATTACAAGTCATCCTGGCCGTCGCTCACGGTTTTTCGTCGAGCGGCCTTCGGCCAAAGCTCCCCATCCCACCCCCTCTCGTCTCTTGCCGGAATCCAAAGCAACCTACTTCGCCGAGCTGACAGAGCCACAGTCCTTGAGCTTGCCTCCGCGTGAGCACGCCTATAAGCCCTTCAACGCCACAACTCTGGCATTCAAGGCTGTCGCCGTGGGCGCTGACTCACGGCACGTCATGTCGCGGTTGGGCTCGCTGTCGATGAACCGACGTGAGCGGGAAGAACTGCAGTGAATATGGTGAAGGCTTCGTGCGGTCTCGCACCTCGCAGCGATTTTGCGGTACACCCTGCGACCATGGGGACCGTAGCGGTCGACGGCGGATACGGACACGGCCATGACCATGTCGATCGCCAGGCTTTCTGCCCAGTCGGGCCTGAAGTACCTGTTCAAGACCACGATGATGGACGACGTGTCGCGCACTCCCCCAGATGCAACCAGGTACTACATGAAGGCCGGGACACCGCAGGGGCGCTGGCTTGGCTCCGGCCTGGACGGCATCAACCGCGCCAGCGGCGACGCCGTCACCGAAACCGACGCCAAAGCCATCTTCGACAGCACGATCCATCCCGATACAGGCGCGCCCCTCGGCCGACCGCACCACCAGCCCGCCGTCGCCCAAAACACCCAAGGACAAATCGCAACGCGTCGGGCCGTCGCCGGTTTCGATCTGACCTTCAGCGTGCCCAAGTCCGTGTCCGTGCTCTGGGCGCTGAGCCCCAGGTCCCTCCAAGACCGAGTCCTTCAAACCCACCACGACGCCGTCAACGCCACCCTTCAATGGCTCGAAGAATCGGTCATCCACACGAGGGCGGGGCGCAACGGCGTTGCCCGGATCGGCACCCGAGGCGTGATCGCCGCCGCGTTCGACCATTGGGAGTCGCGGGCTGGGGACCCGCAGCTGCACACCCACGTGGTCATCGCCAACCGCGTCCAACGCATCACCGACGGCGCCTGGGTCACCCTCGACTCCAGGACCCTCTACAAGGCCGCGGTCGCCGCCAGCGAACACTACAACGGCCTGCTCTTCGACGCCCTCCACCTCCAGCTAGGGACCGACATCGACATCCGCGAACCCGCAGCAGTCACGCACAACCCCGGCGCGCACCTCGCCGGCGTCGACGACGCCCTGATCCGCGAATTCTCCAAACGTTCCCGCCTCATCGAGGCGGAGACCGACCGACTGGTGGCCGAATGGACCAAAGCCCACGGCACTCCCCCTACCGCGACAACCACCATCAAGCTCCGCCAGCAGGCAACCCTTTCCACGCGAACGCCCAAACCCGAGACCGCGCCGCTGCACGAGCTCTCCACACAATGGCGGGCACGGGCCCTCGCCAGAGGTTTCGAACCTCGCCTCGTGCTGGCCAACACCGTGCGACGCGCGCAGGCCACCCCTTTCCGAGGCTGCGACTTCGAAGAGTCCTGGGTCGACGCTGTCGGATCACTGACCCGGGAACGTGTCGCGGCCAAGCGCTCCATTTGGAACCGTTGGAACCTCCTCGCCGAAGCGGAACGCGTCTGCGCCGCGATCCGCTGCCATGCCCCGCAGGACCGCAACGCCCTGATCGACGCCGTCGCCACCGCCGCCGAAAGCCAATCGGTCCCTCTGAACGACTACCGGTACAGCGTCCCCGCGGACGCGCGCCCCGATCTCCGCCTCGGCAAGCAGAGCGTCTTCGACTTCCACGGCTCCCGTCTCTACACGGACGCCACGACCCTCGCCAGCGAGGAGACCATCATGGCCGGAAGGAACGACGACGGCGGCCCCACCATCCGCGCCACCGTTGCGGTGGAGGCACTCGCCGGATACAAACACCACGGCAAATTCGGTCTGCATGAGGACCAGCGGACCGCCGCTGCCGCTGTGCTGCTGAGTGGGAACCGGCTCGACGCCGTCGTCGGACCCGCCGGAACCGGCAAGACCACCACCCTCGGCGCAGTCAAGGCAGCCTGGGAAGCAGAATTCGGGCCCGGCAGCGTCGTCGGACTCGCACCCGCCGCGGCGAGCGCCGAGGTCCTGGGACGGGAACTGTCCATGGTCACCGAAAATGTGGCGAAGTGGCTCTACGAATCCGTTGGCGAGGGAGCCGGCCACCGGGCCGAACGCTTCTTCGCCGCCGAGCAGGGTCTCGGCAACTCCCCCGCTCCAAGCGCCCGGCTAGCGCAGGAGACAACCCGCTTGGCCGCCGAGCAGAACCGATGGCGGTTCCATCCGAAGCAGTTGGTCGTCGTCGACGAAGCCTCCATGGTGTCCACCCTTCAGCTCTCGGCGCTGGTGCACCAGGCCCGGGACGCCGGAGCCAAAGTGCTGTTGGTGGGCGACCCCGGGCAGCTGGACGCCATCGATGCCGGCGGCGTCCTCGGCTGGCTCGACCGGCAAGGCAAAACGAGCCGGCTGAGCACCATCTGGCGGTTCGAACATGTCTGGGAACGAGATGCCTCCCTGAAGCTCCGCCTCGGCGACTTCGCTGCCATCACTGACTACGACCGGCACGAGCGAATCCGGCACGGCGCTTACCTGGACATGGTCGACCAGGCCTATCTGAACTGGCAATCCGACATCCGCGCGGGAAGATCGTCCATCCTCATCGCCGCTGACAACGACACCGTCAGCATGCTCAACGAACGAGCCCAGGCTGACCGCGTGATCCAAAGTCTCGTGGACGCCGAACAGACCGTCCTTCTGGGCGACGGGCTGCGCGCCGGCCAAGGTGACACGGTGATCGCGCGCCGCAACGACCGCACCGTTGCGGACAGCAACGGTGACTTCATCCGCAACGGCACCCTCCTCGACGTCGTACGTGTCGGCAGGCGCGACGGCTCCCTGGTGGCGGTCCGCCGGGACACCGGCGCCACCGTCACCCTGCACCGCGACTATGTCGAGTCCGCGGTCGAACTGGGATACGCGACCACAGCCCACCGCTCCCAGGGCATCACCGTGGACACCGGCCACACCGTCGTCACCCAAGGCCGGCTCACCCGCGAGCTTCTCTACGTCAGCATGACCCGCGGACGCGGCGGCAATTACGCGTACGTCAGCGAGAACGATCCCGGCGATCACGAGCCTGTTGATCCTTCCCAGCAAGAGTCGTGGCAGGAAATCCTGGGCGAAGTGCTCGCGGCCGAAGGTGCCGAACGGACCGCCCACGAAGTTCGCGACGCCGAACGATCCAGCGCCGACAGCCTGGAACGGCTCAGCGCCGAATACGACTATCTGGCGCAAATTGCGGCGGCCGAGGACCTAACCAAGTTCCTTAAGATCTACGCCCCTGGAAGGGCGGAGGAACTGCAACAATCCCCGTCGTGGGGAGCGACCGTGGCAGCCTGGCGCCGATCCACAAGGGTCAGCCTGTCAGGCGCACGACGGATTGTCGTCAAAGCGTTGGAGACAACCGGGTCCGCTAATGACCCCACCGCAATCATCCACTCCCGGCTCCGTCACTTCTTGTCCGAGATGACCGTTGCCGGGCCTGATCCCCTGTCTGAGGTCATCAACACCGCCAGGCCCGACCTTGCCAACACAATCAGCCAGGTACAGAAGCGAATACAACGCCGGGTCGAAAAAGTCACGTTCGAAGCACTCATAAATGACCCCGAATGGAAGCGGAACCTCCGTGAGGCTCTGCGACCGAACGCGAGTGCGGAGGATCTACGCCGCGTGACTAGCGCAGTCGCTGTCTACCGGGACAGATGGGGCATCGACGACTCACCGCTACCACTCGGACCCGTTCCTGCAGACTACGAATGGGAACGGAATTCTCAGACCGTGAGCGTTCAACAACTCATCGAGGCCGCCGGACGCAGGGCAGTCACCAGTCAGCAGCCCGGCATGGGGCTTGACCAGCCGCCCACGCGAGAGGCCAGCCTAATAAATGTCGGCTGGCAGCTTTAAACTGAGCTCGAGCAGGCCAATCGGGCGAGAAGGGAGCACCCGCAATGTCTAGGCCACCGCTCCAAATCGGCACCTGGGGCAAGATCAGCCGAGACGAGGTATCGCCAGGGGTCTGGCGTGCGATGGCCAGATTCCGGGACTTCGACGGCGTCACCCGCAAAGTCGAGGCTCGGGCTGCGGCCACGTCGAAGAATGACAAAGGTGGAAAGGCCGAACGGCTGCTGATCGCTGCGCTCACTGACCGAGCCATGCCCGCAGGCGAAGACATCACGTCAGACACTCGGATCACCAAGCTCGGTCTGATTTGGTGGGCGGAATTTGAGGATGCAGATCGCGCCATCAATACGCGCACTCGGTATAGGGACATCCTGGAAAACTACGTTTCTCCCGGAGTCGGGGGCTTACGAATTCGCGAAGCAACAGTCTCCACTTTGGATCGTTTCCTCAAGACCATGCGCATCAAGCATGGCAACGGTACGGCGAAGCAGTGTAAAACGGTGCTGTCTGGAATGCTCGGCCTCGCGGCGCGCCACGGCGCCCTGGATGGGAACCCCTTGCGGGATGTGGCTACGATCCCGATAAATCACAAGGAAGTCCGGGCGCTAACCGTGACAGAGGTTGGGGCATTACGTGCAGGCCTCAGGCAATGGGAGGCCGACAAGAAGCAGGCGGGCCGATACCCGACCACGGACATCCTCGACGTCATTGACATCATGCTCGCCACTGGCGCGCGCATTGGTGAGGCCTTGGCCCTTCGCTGGAAGGACGTCGATCTAAAATCCGAGAAACCAACAGTCACGGTGAACGGAACGATTGTCTACGTGCCCAAGAAGGGGCTGACCATCCAGGAGCACCCCAAGAGCGCCAATTCCCGGCAAAAGTACTTCCTACCGTCTTTCGCCGTGGAAATGCTCCTGAGACGGCAAATTGGCCAGCTGGAGGCCAATCCGTGGGACGTCGTGTTCCCCTCGGCCGTCGGTTCGCTGCGCGATCCCAACAACTTCCGCAGGCAATGGCGTTCTGCGAGCTTGGATCTTGGATTCCAATGGGTCACCCCGCACACCTTCAGAAAGACCGTTGGAACCCTGCTGGAGGCCTCGTCAGGCGTGGCTGTCGCTTCCGCCCAGCTTGGCCACTCCAGCGAAAACGTGACGAGGAAGCACTACATCCAGAAGACGCATGAGGCACCGGATAACACCTCGTTGCTGGAGGCGTTCGGTAACTAGCTCAAAACGTTTCCGGTGGGTTTCCGGTGGGTGATGACCTTATAACGCAAAAACGAGAGTGCCCCTTCACCGCGTTTCCGCAGGTCAGGGGCACTTTTCGGGTAGGGCTACTCGGACTTGAACCGAGGACCTTAGGATTATGAGTCCCGCGCTCTAACCAGCTGAGCTATAGCCCCGTGTCGGCCGGAAGCACTGCTGTCAGCGCCCGGCCAGAACACTCTAGCAAAACAATTCGCCCACCACGGCCATTGCTCCGCCGCGTGACCGCTAGAGCACCTTGTCCTCGTAGGACGCACCGCGGTAAAGATCCTCGAAGGTCTGCAGGGTCCCTTGGATGCTGTGCGGTTCCACCATGCATCGGCTGGCCTTGCCCATGGTCTCCAGTTCGCCGGCGGGGAGGCGGAAGAGCTCTGTGATCCGTGCGGCGAGTTCGTTGCTGTCGCCGGGAGTGAAGAGATGGCCGTTCTCGCCTTCGTTGACGAGGTGCGGCAGCGCCATGGCGTTGGCGAGGAGCACCGGCGTCGAGGCCGACATCGCCTCGAGGGTCACGAGGGACTGCAGTTCGGCGGTTCCAGGCATGCAGAAGATGTCGGCGCGGATGTACGCCGTGCGCAGGTCCTCATCGCTCGCCAGGCCGACGAACTTGACGCGGTCCCCCAGGCCAAGACGCTTCGCCTGGGCCTCAAGGGAGGGACGGACTTCGCCGCCTCCCACGATTTCCAGGTGCACGTTGAGCTCGGCGGGCGTCTTGGAGATCGCATCGATCAGGACGTCAACGTGCTTTTCTTCGGCGAGCCGGCCGACGAAGAGGACCGTCGGGTAGGGATGGGGTTCAATGACTTCGTCCGGCTTGACCTCGTAGGCCGCGGAGTCGATCCCGTTGGACAAAGGCAGGACCTTGCGAAGGAAGGCGTGCTGGTGCATGGCCTTGGCTGCCAAGGGAGTGGGCGTGGTGACGACGTCGGCCTGGCCCATGACCTTGCCCATGTCCTTCCACGAAATACGGCCGATGATGTTCTTGAACCACTGCGGGAAGGGCAGGAAGGGATTGAGGTTTTCCGGCATGAAGTGGTTGGTGGCCACCACCCGGATGCCGCGCTTCACGGCCTCATACAGGACGTGTTCGCCGATCATGTAATGGCTTTGGATGTGCACGACGTCGGGCTTCACACGGTCGAAGAGCAGCGCGATCTCCTTCTTGATTTCCCAAGGGAAGCAGATCCGGAAGTATTCATGCGTGAACACTGCGTGGGACCTCAGGCGATGCACCGTGGCTTCGTCCCGGAATTCGGTGAAGCTCTTTCCCCGGTCCGCCCTGCAAGCCAGGACGTGGACGTTGTGCCCCCTCGCCGTCATGCCCTTGGCCAGCCGGTACCCGAACTGGGCTGCGCCGTTGACGTGCGGCGGGAACGTATCTGCCGCTATCAGGATGGTAAGGGGTTTGGTGGTTTCGGGAATGGTCACGTGGAGAACTCCTGATTGTCACGGTGCGAACATCGAAAGGCGCTTGGCCCTCCGATGTTTTCGCCGGTTGCCTGCCGCAGGTGTGCGGGCACTGTTGTCGAGCTATTGACCTAGGCCTTCCGGCTGGATGCCGCCTTCGCGTCACGTTTGCGTTTGGTGACTTCGGGATGGTGCCGGCTCAGGGCAATAACCCCCACGATAGCAAGGAGAGCGGCCGCAGCCATGGCGATTGCCAGCACGGCGTGGACATCGGGACGAAGCTCACCCAAAATGGCGATGCCGATCGCGATGCCCACAATCGGGTCAATCACGGTCAGGCCCGCGATGACCAGGTCCGGCGGTCCGCTGGAGTAGGCGCTCTGGACGAACCAGGAACCGAGCCCGCCGGCAGCTGCGATAGCCACCACGGTGTACCACTGGACGTTGAGGAGAAACAGCCCGTTCGGATCCAGCAAGTGCCTGCCGATGATGCGCGTCAACACAGCCACGAAACCGAAGAGCACGCCGGCGCCAAGGATGTACACGAAGGCGTTCATGCGGTGCCGGAACATCGCCGCGAGCGATCCGAACAGTCCCACCGCAAGCGCGAGAAGGAGCACGATGGTTGCTTCGTCTTCGCCGCTCACGTGGTGGTTTTCCTGGGTGGCGTTGACCGCCAGGAGGACGAACAACGCCGAGCCCGTCACGCAGGAGGAGATGGCTACGACTGTCCCCCGGTTGATGGTGAGGCCTTGGTCCTTGGCGTTGACCACGGTGGTAATGACGAGGGCGATGGCGCCGATCGGCTGGACCACGGTCAGGGGTGCCGAGACCAGGGCGATCGCGTTCATGGCCATGCCCAAGCCGAGCAACAAAAGCCCGAGGACCCACCGCGGGTTGCGCAGGAGCCGCAGGAATCCGCGGGAGCTGAGCGCGAGGCCGCCGGTGTCAGCTTTAACGGCGCTCCCTTGGCGTTGGGCACCGATGGCGAGGCAGAAAGCGCCGAGCACGGCGAGAAGTACAGCGAACCACACCATCAGCGACGACCGCCGTCGTGGGCTTTCAGCTCTTTGCCCTTGCGGAGGATCGCCCAGAAGTAGTTGTAGGCGGCCACCCAGTGCCCCAGGAGGCCGAGGCTGAGGCAGCACCAGGCAATAACGAAATAGGTGCCGACGAAGGGAATCGGCAACTTGGAAAGCACCAGGAGCGGCGTGCCGAGGAGTAGGAACGCAGTGCGGATCTTGCCGATCCGGCTCACGGGAAGGTCCGGGTGGCTATGGAAGTAGAAGAGGGAGGCGGTGCCAAGGATCACGTCGGGAACCACCAGCGCGGCGAGGTACCACCAATCCACCACGCCAGCCAAGGCAAGGGTTACGGCAACGGTGATGAGGGCGAGGCGGTCGGCGGCGGGGTCGAGGACGCGGCCCAGCTTGGAAGTCTGGTTGAAGCGCCGGGCCACATAGCCGTCCACCCAGTCGGTCCCGCCCATGATGGCGAGGACAAGCACGGCGAAGCCGTATTCCTTCTCCCACAGGACCAGCCAGACGAAGATCGGAACGCCCATGAAGCGCAGGACGGTCAGGAAATTGGGGACGGTGAAGACGAGATCGTGATCGATTTGCGGTTGTCCCGGGCGGGCGCCTGCGCCGATGAATTTCATCTGTCCCCCTTTCTGCAATCCGCGGCTGATGGTGTCGATAGCCGTCTCGATTACTTCTTGAACAGCTTCCTCAATCCCACGGTCGCCACCGTGGCGGAGGCGGCGAAGAGGAAGATTTCCTTCCAGCGGGCGATGAGCCTTTCGGTGAGGCCGGCCGGGACTTTGGCGGAGAGATCGGCGAACGTCTTGGATGCGAAGCGGCGGCCATCGTCGAGCTTGTGCTCGGCGGCGTCGAGGAGGGCCTTTCCTTGGGTCTTGACGTCTAGTTCGACGTTGAGCTGGTCACGAACACTGGCAAGGTGCTCGCGGCGCTGCTTCAAGCGCCGGAGAAGCTCGGCCTCGCTGGGCGCAGGGGGCTGCTCGGCTTTGCGGGCCGCGTCCTTGGCTGCCTTTTCGGCCTTTGCCATTTGAGCTTTCGCGGCTTTGGCGGCCTGCGCGGCTTTGTACGCGTCCGACGACGGGTCGAGGACGCTGGCGTCGAACGACGATCCTTCCTTGAGGATGCCGAGATCGTGCTTGACGCCACGGACGGTCTGCTCGGGCAGGACGGGCATGGCCTTCTTGAACCCACGGAGGCCGATCAATGAACCAATAAGGACGATCAGGAGGAACGCGGCCGCGACAACAAGCGCCGCCAGCCAGGCAGGCATCACGGTGGCCAGGCCAAGGATGGCTGCGACAACCAAGGCAATGACGAGAAGTCCCACGAAGACCAGCGCGACGCCGACAAACGCACCCGCCACCCCGAGCTGCTTTCCTTTGCCCGCGAGTTCGATCTTGGCCAGGCTGATTTCGTCATTAAGCTGCCTCGGCGCGAGCCTGGCTGCAAGTTTGAGGGTGTCCGGCAATGCCGAAATACCCGGGCGCTGGCCAGCCCGTCCGCTGTGACGTCCACTCATTGGTTCCGCCTCACTGCTTCCTACTTTGCTCTTACCCCGGCATAGTGCCGGGACGAATTACTGCCCACGCGCACCTGTCCACAAAACTACCATTCAGCTTCAGCCTCAACTTCCGGTATAGTCGCGCGGCGCGCCCCTTCGAACCCGATAAATATGATCTTTGGCACCTAGGATTGGTGATCGTGACCACTCCCCCTGCACCGGGCGATTCCCTGAGCCGACGAGAAAAACTCCTTTATATACTGCTCCTTGGGGCGCTTACTGCCTTGGGTCCATTTACGGTAGACCTTTATCTACCGGCATTCCCGGCTTTGGAGCATCATTTCGACGTCCCGGCTGCTGCGATTCAACTCACATTGACCGGCACAACGGTTGGCTTCGCCGTCGGGCAATTGGTAGTGGGGCCTTTCAGTGACAAATTCGGGCGCCGCATGCCTTTGATCCTCGCTACCGCATTGCACATCGGATCCTCGCTGGGCGCCGCCCTTTCCACAGACATCGGAACCCTCGCGTTGTTCCGCGTCCTCATGGGCGTTGGAGCCGCGGGCGGCGGCGTAGTGGCCATGGCCATGGTGCGCGACCTCTTCGCCGGATACGCCATGGTCCGCATGTTCTCCCGTATGTCGCTGGTCAATGGCCTGGCGCCCATCCTCGCGCCCATCATCGGCTCCCAATTGCTGCTGATCATGCCGTGGCCCGGGATCTTCTACTTCCTCACGATCTACGGACTGCTGGTGATCATCGCCGCCGTGTTCCTCATCCGCGAAACGTACCCTGCCGAACTTCGCCGGCAGACGACGTCGACGGCGGGCCAACGCTACAAAGCGGTGTTCGCCGACCGCATCTTCGTCGGCATGCTGCTGGTGGGCGGGTTCAACTTCGGCGGACTATTCGCTTACCTTTCGGCATCGACGTTCCTTTTCCAACAGGTCTACGACTTCTCGCCGCAGGAATACGGCTTGCTCTTCGGCATCAACTCGTTGGGCATCGTGGCCGGCGTCCAGATCAGCTCGAGGGTCATCAAGCGCGTCGCGCCCCAATGGATCATGGCCGTCGCTACCGCGTGGATGTTGCTCATGGCGGCCCTCATCGTCCTGTTCGACATGCTCGACTTCGGACTGTGGGGCATCGTAGTCCCGCTGTGGTTCTACATCCTCGCCACAGGTTTCATGTTCCCTTGCGTCCAGGTCCTCGCCTTGGCCAAGCACAGCGCACAAGCAGGAACCGCGGCATCCCTCCTCGGTGCCTCCAACTTCTTCATGGCCGGCGTCATTCCGCCGATCGTCGGCTGGCTCGGCGTGGGTTCCGCCATCCCCATGGGCGGAGTCCAGGCGGTCTGCCTCGCGTTTGCCGTCGCGGCGTTGTGGCTCGTGGTTCGTCCCCGGTCCGTGCCGTCCATCCACTGATGCAGGATGACGACGGCGGCGCGGGCGCCCGCGGGGACGTGCGGGCGCCCGCAGCAAGTAGGCTCGAGGAATGACGCGCAAACCAAACCGCAACGGCCGGGGACTTTTCATCGGCGCGGTGCTTGGCGCCGTCGTCGGCTTCTTCCTGACGCGGGGCGGAAACCCGCTGTTCGGCGCCCTCCTGGGTGCCGTCGTCGGGGCAGCGCTCCTGTACCGCATCAATCCGGGCCCGTGGAAGCGCGACTGAGCAGGCTGGAGCGCGCGGGATCTGTTGCAGTCCGGTGCCCGGCGATAAAGTTGAGATGTGCCCCGTTGGCAGGAATTACAGCCTCTTCCGACCCCCTGGCAGCGCAAGGATGACGGCATCCTCCCGCTGTGGTGGGACCGCTTGTGCACCGTGACCAGCCCCCAATCTGCGGCCCTCTACGCCGCCGGGCTTTTCACGGAAGACCGCCGCAGGCCGATCGCCCAATGGTTCAATCCAAGCAACGGATCGGCCTTGTTGGTAGCCCCCGAAACGTCACCCGAATGGCCCGTCCAGCGCTTCGGAATCTTCTACGCGCCCCCTGGCGGCGGCTTCACCCGGGTCCATTCCGCGGCCCACGAGTGGCATCCTCGGGATCCTAGAACCCCGCCCACAGAGGACCAGGCGTTCCAGGACGCAGTGGAAGAAGCCGCACGGTTCCTGCAAGTCGAGATGGATTTCGTCTAGGCACCCGGTTCTCGGATATGCGGCATTCGACTTTTGCGGGGTAGAAAAAACGGCAAGCAGCTATTAATGAAAACAAAACAAGCCCCGTACCGGTAAATAACCGATACGGGGCTCATTTGTTATTTGCTCCTCCGACTGGACTTGAACCAGTAACCCTTCGATTAACAGTCGAATGCTCTGCCAATTGAGCTACGGAGGAATGAAGCGGTTATGACTTTAGCAAAGGTTTTGCCACAAGTGAAATCGGCTCGAAAACTGCTGCCCAAAGCCCTCCGCACGGCCTCCCCCGCTATGCTGAAACCGCCCCACGGTCCCCGGAGACACGATGCTCCGACAGCAACGAACGGACGGAAGCATGTCGAAGAACTGGTCCCCCGGGAACAACGTGAAGGAAGTCACAGAAGACGTCTTTTTCGTCGAAGGCCCGGCCGTCAATTGGACCATCCTTCGGAGGAACAAGGAATTCACGCTCGTTGACACGGGATATCCAGGAAACTGGCCGCTCCTCCAATCCAGCATCGAATATCTGGGCCTGTCGATGGAAAACGCCGCTGCGGTGCTCCTGACCCATGGCCATTCGGACCACATTGGCAATGCCGCGAGAATATCCGCCCTGGGCATCCCGGTACTTGCCGACGCCGCCGAACTGCCGAATGTCCGGCGCGAGATCCTGGAACAGGTCGGCGTGAAGGATTTCGGCCTGCGGATACTGCACCCACGGCTGGGAGCCTGGGCCTTCCACGCCGTCAGCGCGGGCGGCTTGTCCGACGTCGCGGTTCCCGGAGTGGAAGCCGTCACCCAGGAGGTCCTGGACGGGCTTCCCGGGCGCCCGCAGCTCATTGCCTGCACTGGACATACGAGCGGACACGCGGCCTTCCTGGTCCCGTCCGCCAAGGCCGTGATTACCGGGGACGCACTCATCACCGGCCACGCCGTCAGCCCGGTACGCGGACCACAGCTGCTCCCTGCGGTGTTCCACTACAAGCCCGCCGAGGCCAAAACCAGCGTGGATGCCTTGAGGAAGCTCGATGTGCGGCATGTCCTGCCCGGCCACGGGCCCCACCTGGAGACCCCCAACGGAATCACGGACCTCGTCTCGGAAGGCAGCTACCCGCCTTTCGGGTGAGCTGGGAGGCCGACGTCCCGGGCCGCGCTGACTCGGCATATCAAAAAATCCCCGCCCTCCTGCAAGGGCGGGGATTTTTCAGTAGCGCTCCTCCGACTGGACTTGAACCAGTAACCCTTCGATTAACAGTCGAATGCTCTGCCAATTGAGCTACGGAGGAATGAAGCGGGTACTAGCCTAACAAAGGCCGGGCAGGAAACGAAATCGGCGCCATCAAGCGTCTCTGAAGAGCCGTTATCCGTCCGCGCGGAGGGCTCGACGCTGCATTTCCAACTCCATGAGTTCCCGGTTGAGCCGTTGGAATTCTTCAGGGAAGGCCGCGGCGTCCAGGCGCTGGAGCTGGCCCATTTTGTCCGCCTTGACCCTGGTGATCTGCAGCTCGAAGAGCCGGGCCAGGATGTCGCGGCAATACCGCTGGAGCGCCTCGGGGGTACTGGCTGGCAGCGGCACCACCGCGAGCTCGGAGACAAGGCCCTGCAGCGGTTCCGGCACCTCCTGGCGAATCCCCTCCACCCACGCGACGGGATCGCCCGCGTGCGCCAGTCCGGCGGCCCGGACAGCGGTGTGCACGGCTGCGTAGGCAGGCGTCGTGAAATGGGACTCCTCGAAGCGCTGCCACGTTTCGTGGTGTACGGTGCCGTCGCCGAGCGAGGCAGGATGCTGGACCACCACTTCCAGGGCCTGGCGCTCCATGGCGGCAACAGGGTCCCTCGGGTCCGGGCGCATGAAAGGGCTGGAAGCGTCCGACGGCGGTGCTGCCGCCTGGCCTGCCGGCGCTCCCGGCCCTGACTGGACTGCCGCCGTCGAGGGTCCCGTTCCCTGGGCACTGGAACCGGACGCCGGCGACGCGCCCGAAGCAGCGCGCTTTGCTGCGAGGCCCACCGCGCGGCTGACCTCCTCGATGGGCATGCCGAGCCACCCTGCCAGCTCACGCACATAGCCGGGGCGGAGTCCGGAATCGCGGATCTGGGCAACAACGGGTGCCCCCTCCCGCAGTGCGGCCACGCGCCCTTCCACGGTGTCCAGGTTGTGCCGTTTGAGCGAGGCGCGAATGGCGAATTCGAACAAGGGCTTGCGGGTGCCGATCAGTTCCCGGACGGCGGCATCGCCCTTGAGCTGGCGGAGTTCACACGGATCCGCCCCGCTGGGTTCCACGGCGACGTAAGTCTGGGCGACGAAGCGCTGATCCTCCTCGAAGGCGCGCAGCGCGGCTTTCTGGCCGGCGGCGTCCCCGTCGAAGGTGAAGATGACCTCTCCCCCGCTGCCGTCGTCGGACAGCAAGCGGCGGGCGACCTTGATGTGGTCCGTACCGAATGCGGTGCCGCACGTAGCCACCGCGGTGCCGACGCCCGCCAAATGGCAGGCCATGACGTCCGTATAGCCCTCCACCACCACAAGCTGGCGGTCCTTGGCGATGTTCCGCTTCGCGACATCAATGCCGTAGAGGACCTGGGACTTCTTGTAGAGCGTCGTCTCGGGAGTGTTCAGGTATTTGGGGCCCTGGTCCTCTTCATAGAGTTTCCGGGCACCGAAGCCGATGGTGTCACCGGCGATGTCCCGGATGGGCCAGATAAGCCGGCCACGGAAACGGTCGTAGATGCCTCTGTTGCCTTCCGAAAACATCCCGGTAAGCCTCAACTCGGCGTCCGTGAAACCACGGCCACGGAGGTGCTTGAGGAGCGAGTCCCAACCCTGCGGCGCATACCCCACGCCGAACTGTTCGGCGGCGGACCGGTCGAAGCCGCGGCCGTGCAGGAAGTTCCGGCCCTCTGCCGCGCCGGCAGTGAGCAACTGGGACCGGAAGTACTCGTCCGCGATCTTGTGCGCGTCCAGGAGCCGTTGCCGCTTGCCGACCTCCTCGCGGTTGGGGCCGGTTCCGCCGTCTTCGTAGCGGAGCTCGTAGCCTATCCTTGCAGCGAGCTTTTCCACCGCTTCATGGAACGAACTGTGATCCATCTTTTGGACGAACGAGATGGCATCGCCGTCTTCGCCGCATCCAAAGCAGTGGTAGCGACCCACTTGCGGACGCACGGTGAACGAAGGCGAACGCTCGTCGTGGAAAGGGCACAGGCCCTTGAAGGTCCCGAGTCCCGCGCCTTTCAGGGTGACGTAACCGTCCACCACTTCCTTGATGTCTGTGCGCTGGCGGACTTCGTCGATATCTTCACGTTTGATCAGTCCAGCCACTCAACCATCTTAGTCTCCGCGGGAGGCAGCCTTCCTCAGCGCGAGCGCCATGGTCGGACACAGCGAGACTGCTTCTTGGGCAGCTTCCTCGTCACGTGGCTCAATCGGGACATCGGTGCGGGCGCGGCCCTGGTACCCACGGGCAACAGGGTAGCCCCAGTCGTCGCGGCCCAGCACTGCCGGGAGCAACTCCGTGCAAAGGCCGCGACCATCGCACCTGGTCCAGTCAATATGGAGGATAGTACCCATGGCTAGTTCCACCTTGCCGACAGGCAGCGTCCCGAGAGGTGTGCCTGGACATCGTCCGAGAACACCTCGAGCGCGCTGGTGACCAACCGTGCGGTACCGTCCGGGTGGCTGCAGGCACCACGGCCCGAAACGAGGGCCGCGAGGCGATCCATTTCGGACGGTAGCCGCGGATCCGGCACTCGTGCCGCGAGCCGTTCGAAAACCGAAGCCATGGCGGGTAGTCCAAACATGCACGGTCCGCATTGCTTGGCGGATTCGCCGGCAAGGTATCGGGCCATGCCCGCGGTCACCTGCAGTCCGCATTGTCCGGCGGCGATCGAATGGATCACGCCGGCGCCAGGCCGGACCACGCGGTGGGCGGGGCCGAACGGAGCGATCAAGTATGGTTCCGGCCGGACCCACCGGCCATGGTAGCCACCCACGAGTACGGCCGAGACGTTGGCAGGGTTGGTTCCGGCGGCCAAGAGCACGTCGGTGAGCACCGCTCCCCCGGGCAGTTCCAGGACGACGTCGTGCTCCGGCGCACCGCCGGACACTGAAGCGAGCCGGGTACCAGGGTCCTCCGGCGTGCCGACTTCGCGGAACCAAGCCGGCCCGTACCTGGCAATCAGGGCAATGTGTGCCAGGGTTTCCACGTTGAGCACTACCGCTGGCTGCCCCTTGAACCCCGTTTCGCTGAGCCGCCCCTGTTTGTCGAACGGGATCGCGGTACCTGTTGCCAAGTAGTTCACAACGGCGCTCGCCTCCCCGGAAATGAAGCCCGGAGGGGCTTCCACGAGCGCTATTCCGGATGAACGCGGGCGCTCGGCGACGGCTCGTTGAACTCCGGGCAGGCTCACGCTGGAAGCGTAGATATACACCTGTGCTGCGGACACAGCCCGGCCCACTGCGAGCAATCCGTCGATCACCAAGTGCGGGGCGTTGGCCAGCAGCGTACGGTCCTTGAAACTCAGCGGTTCGCCTTCGGCCCCGTTCGCAATGACCATAGGAGCCACGGCTCCTTGCCTCCCCGAACGGCTGGCGGACAACGCCTTATGCCACGTCGCGAAGGCAGCGCCGCCGCGTCCCGTCAGTCCGGATGCCTCCAGCATGCCAGGAAGGGACGGGGCGGCGGCCTCGGCATCCAGGGGTCCGAAGGTAGCCAGGTGGGCGGCGATGCCGGCACCCGGACCCGCGGCCATCAGCCGGGAAGGAAGAGGCCGCGTTGCCTTGGGATGGACCTGCTGTTGGGGAGGGCGCGCGGCTTGCTGGTCCACGCCGGCAGGCACGTTCATAGCGGCCTCCCTTCACGGGCCCTGGTGGTTTCGAGGAATGTCGCGGAGAGCCGCCATAACAACGCACCGACAACCACAGCCGCCGACGCAACCGCCAATGCGAGGAACCACGCGCTGCCCGCATCCGTGCCGTTGCCGAGGGCGTGCGCCATCGCCACGGGCCAGGCCGCATACGCGAACCAATGCACAGCTTTGAACACCCTCGGGCCGATTCTCTGGCGCAGGAGGGCCGTCACCACAACAGCGAGCAGAAGGTCGAGAGCTACCGTCCCAAGCCCTTGCCAAAGCGGCCTGTAGGAACCCAGGAAGGGCACCAGGACGTCCACCGGCCGCAACCTGGCGAACGGATCCAACATCAAGGAGCCCACGTGCAAGCCGAGGAACACTGTGGCGAGGAGGGCGATGTTCCTGTGCAGGATGCTGATGGAAAACCTTGGCAGGGTCAACAGGGGCCTGCCGGAACGGTTGACGATGCCCAAAAGGACCGAAGCCGTGAAAAGCGCGAGGGAGATGAATCCACTGGCCCTCCCGAAGGCCCACATCGCCTCATCCATGGCTTTCCACCTCTTCGCGAACGTAGTTCTCCTTCGGCCAACCTCCCGTGGTCACCACGCGTCCTTCCCGGTCGACAAACCGTGCGGGCACCCCTATGGGGCGGAACCAGCCAGGGGCGGCACGGCCGCGAACGACGCCGGCAGTGCTGAACGCGTTGGCTTCGAGGCAACTCGGGGCAGCCACGGTCACCGACCGCCACACGTCCTCCGCGGGTAGTCCGAAGCGCGGATCAAGAATGTGGTGAACGTCCTTTCCGCCGTGCCTCCAGCGCCGTTTTTGCGTGCTCGAGGTTGCTACGGCGAATCCGGGCTCAAGGGAGATTCGCTGGAGCGGATCGGACGGCAAGTCCTGGACCAGGATCTGCCACGCTCCAGGTAACGGTGCCGGGCCGGCCGTGGCGATGTCGCCACCCAAGCTGACGAGGACGCCAGAGCCCAGAAGGGAGTGGACCGTCGCCGCTGCGCGGTCGGCGGCATGAGCTTTCGCGGTGGCCCCCAAATCAAGGCGGAGGTCTGCAGGAACCGTCAGGACATCGCCGTCGACAGTGACCCTGGCCCATCCTGCACCGTTGCGGGAAGGCAGGGAAGCCTCACCACGGTCCAGGTTGAGAGCCCCGCCACTGGTGAGGCTGTCCGGGGACAACCGCACGCTGACGATGTCCCGGTCGTACCCGAGGGCGGTCAAATCCGCGCCAAGGGTCGGATCGACGTCGCCGTCCGTCCAGCGGGCGGCGTCGAGGGCGTGATTCACCAGGGTCAGTAGGGTCGGGCTGACACGTGCCCCGTGGGCCAGGACCGGTTGGAGCCGCATAAGTTCCGAGTCGGCCCGGAAACGGCTGCATGCCTGGTCGATCTCAGCCAGGACGGACCGGACAATGTCTTCAGCTGCCGCGAGGGCACCGGCGTCGGTCACCACTATCGAAGCTTCCAGTCCCCAGACGGTCCAACGTGACTGCGCGCTTCCGCCCGTTTCTTCTCCCATGTCAGGATCCGGAGGAGTTCCCGTGCGTCACTCCGCCGTATCCGGGTTGGACCGGATTCGTCCCGCCGAAGTTCCGGGACCGGCTGAAACCGTTGTACGAGTAGCTGCCGTCACCGGACGTCGACCCGGAATCGCTGGTAGAGGTATTGTCAACCCGCGAAGCGCTGCTCGGCGTCCCCGCGTACAAGGCAGCCGCGACGATCCCGGCGCCGGCAAGGCTCCCTGCTCCCGCCACCGCGGTGATGCCGCTGGCGAGGCGTTTGCCTCTGTTCCGGATACTCATGAACGGCTCCTCTCCATGCGGCGCTTCCCCTGACTTCATGGTGCGCCTTTTTCCTATGTAAACGCTTTGAGTCGGCTATCAATCGTTTACACGTGGAAGGGCGGACGGAAGCGCCGCTGGGTTGGCTTGGACCGCCGTCGGGATCCCGGGGACGGCTACCAGAGCGACGGGAGGCTGCCCACCAACCGCTCGTACATCGCCAGGGCCGAAGCGTCTGTGAGGGACGCCACTTGGTCGATCACGACGCGCAGCCGCGCGCCGTCGTCGTTGGCGTCGCGCCAGTCCGCGGCGAACATCGGTTCAAGGTGCCGGTCGCCGCTCGCGTTGAGCACGGAGACGAGGGCGTGCAGCACTTCCCGCTGGCGCTCGTATACGGGCTGGCGGTGCTCCGTGGAGATCACGAAGGTGGTGGCCAGGCCCTTCATCGCGGCGATCTCGGTGACTGTTTCATCGGGAACCATGAGCTCGGCGCCGTAGCGCGTGAGGCGGTCCGGGCCGAAGCGGGCGCGCGTGGTCTCAAGGGCGCTTTGGCAAAAACGGCCGATCAACTGGCTGGTCATGTCCTTCAGCGCCGCCATGGATTTCCGGCTGCCGTCGGCTTCCCGGACCCACACCTTGGTGGCTTCGAGGCGGGCCAGCGCGGCATCGATCTCGGCCGGATCGTTGTGCGGGAGGTACCACTGCTTCGTGTACCCCACCACGCGGGCCCGGTGGTCCGGGTTGTCGAGCCACTTAAGCTGGAAATGTCCGGCCACGATCGCGTCTTCGACGTCGTGGACCGAGTACGAAATGTCGTCGGCAAGGTCCATGACCTGGGCCTCGATGCACGAGCGGTTGCCGGGGGCGCCGTCCCGCAGCCACGCGAAGACCGGCAGGTCGTCTTCGTAGGCGCCGAACTTGCTGCTCCGGTGTCCGTGGATGACGGGGGCGTCGACGGCGGACCACGGGTACTTCGAGGCTGCGTCCAGGCTCGCGCGGGTCAGGTTCAAACCCGCCGGATGGCCATCGGCCGTAAGGACCTTCGGCTCGAGCCGCGTGAGCAAACGGAGGGTCTGGGCGTTGCCTTCGAAACCGCCGATGGCATGGGCTACCTCATTGAGCGCGGATTCGCCGTTGTGGCCGAAGGGCGGATGGCCAAGATCGTGGCTCAGGCATGCAGTGTCCACGACGTCCGGATCGCATCCCAGGACACGGCCGAGTTCGCGGCCTACCTGGGCGACTTCGAGGCTGTGCGTCAAGCGGGTGCGGACAAAGTCGTCCGTGTCCGGTGCGACCACCTGGGTCTTCGCCCCCAAGCGCCGCAACGCGGAGGAATGCAGGACCCTGGCCCTGTCCCGCTCGAAATCCGATCGGTACGTGCTTTTCCGCGGTTCCTGCACCCAGCGTTCCGAGTCGGTATCCCCATAGCCGGGGATACCCCCGGGGTTTTCGGCAGCCCGTGCCGCGGACATCTCTTTCGTTCCCATCGGTATCTGCCTCCTCCGCTTTACCGGCCCATCGCCGTCATGGCTTCTTGAAGCCAGTCTTGCATGCGCGGCGGTCAGCCGCCGGAAACGTCCAGTTCCGCCGCAGTGATATCCCGGGTCTGTTCCGCGTCCATCTGGCGTGAGAGCAGCCAGTCCTTGGGAAGGGCCGGCTTCTTGGGCGTCCCGGCACGGCCGCGCGGGCCCTCCGAGTCGATGCCCGGGTACGGCAGGTCCGTGTCGAGCTCGGCCAGCAATTCGCGCAACACTTCGAGGGTGGGGACGGTGGCCAGCTTGGCCCGCAATTCGCCGCCGACGGAATACCCCTTGAAGTACCAGGCCATGTGCTTGCGGATCTCGCGGAGCGCCTTGTATTCGTCGTTGCCGAAGGTCTCGATCATGAGTTCCGCGTGACGGTACACACCGTCCGCCACTTCGCGCAGCCCGGGACGGTGGCGCTTTTCGCTGCCTTCGAAAGCGGATTGCAGGTCACCGAAGAGCCACGGCCGGCCTTGGCATCCGCGGCCGACGACGACACCGTCGATCCCGGTTTCACGCACCATGCGGACGGCGTCTTCAGCAGACCAAATATCGCCGTTGCCGAGCACGGGAATGTCCGGTAGCGCTTCACGCAGGCGGGCGATCGCGGACCAATCGGCCTTCCCCGAGTAGAACTGCGCGGCCGTGCGGCCGTGGAGTGCGACGGCGGCAACGCCGGAATCGCGCGCGATCCGGCCGGCGTCGAGATACGTGAGGTGGTCGTCGTCGATGCCTTTGCGCATCTTGATGGTCAAGGGAATGCCGCCCTTGGACGCTTCCTTGACCGCAGTCTGCACGATGGACGTGAAGAGGTCGATCTTCCACGGGAGCGCGGAACCGCCGCCACGCCGGGTCACCTTGGGCACGGGGCAGCCGAAATTGAGGTCGATGTGGTCCGCGCGGTCCTCTTCGACAAGCATGCGGACGCCCTGGCCCACGGTCACGGGGTCCACGCCGTACAACTGCACGGACCTGACTTTCTCGTCGTCGTCATGCGAGATGATCCGGAGGGATTCCGGAGTGCGTTCCACCAGGGCACGGGACGTCACCATCTCCGCGACGTACAGGCCGCCGCCGTATTCACGGCACAAGCGGCGGAACGCCGAGTTGGTGATGCCGGCCATCGGGGCCAGGATCACCGGAGTGTCCACGGTGATGCTGCCCAACTGCAGGGGAGGCAGTTCAAGCTTGGGCGAAGGGGGTGTTGCTACGACAGTCACCCGTCCATTGTCTCAAAGCGGGGCAAATCGGGTGTTCCAGATGGATTTCCGGCAGTCAGAGCAGCCAGCCGTTGTCCTGGGCGATCCGCACGGCCTCGGCACGGGTCCGGCCACCGGTTTTCGCCATGGCCGCGGACAAGTAGTTCCGCACTGTGCCTTCCGAGAGCATCGCGGCCTTCGCGATGTTGGCGACCGTGCCGCCGTCGGACGCTGCCTTGAGCACCTCCGCCTCACGGTCGGTCAACGGACTGTCCCCGGCGGTCAGCGATTCCGCCGCGAGCGCCGGATCCACCACGCGGAGGCCCTGATGGACCTTCCGCACGGCTTCGGCGAGCTGCCGCGCCGGGGTGTCCTTGACCACGAAGCCCGAAGCGCCTGCCAGCATAGCGCGCTTGAGGTATCCCGGCCGCCCGAACGTGGTGACCATGAGAACGCTGCAGGACGGGGCCGCCCGCCGGACGGCGGCGGCCGCGCTGATCCCGTCCAAGCCGGGCATCTCGACGTCGAGCATGGCGACGTCGGCGGAATGCTCTACGACGGCCGCCGCCACCCCGGTTCCATCGCCGAGTTCCGCGACCACCTCGATGTCCGGCTCCAAGCCCAGCAACGCCGCGAGCGCCCCGCGCACCAGGGCCTGGTCGTCGGCAATCACCAATCGAATACTCATACTTCGACCGCCAATCTGAATCCTCCCAGCTCACTCGGGCCGGTGCTGACTGTTCCTCCCGCGGCTCCCGCCCGTTCCCGGATCCCGGCCAGTCCGCTGCCCGGGCGTGCCCCCGACACCGGCCCGACGCCGTCGTCCTCCACCAGGACGCTCGACGGCGTGAACCGGACGCGGCAGTGCGCGGCACCGGAGTGCCGCACCACATTCGTGACGCCTTCGCGCAGCACCCAGCCGAACAGTTCCCGATGCCGTGCAGGGACCTGTTCGACCGTTCCGGGCAATTCGGCGTCGATCCCGGCCGACTCCAACGCGGTCCGGGCGGTTGCGAGTTCCGCGAGGACGTTGACTCCGCGGTATCCCGCCACGGTGGCCCGGACGTCGGCGAGCGCACCCCTCGCGAGGTCCTGCACCGCGGCGATTTCGGCGGACGCCTTGTCCAGATACTCCCAGTCCACGGCGGGATCCGGCGACGCTGCGTCGAGCAACCGCCCGGCCAGTTCGGCCTTGACCGCGATCACCGTCAGCGAGTGCCCCAGGATGTCGTGCATATCACGGGCGACGCGGCTGCGCTCTGCGGCCACCGCGGCATCGGCCAATTCGGTTTGCGCTTCCCGGAGCCGCACCGTCTGGCGGATCAACCGGGCAAAGGTGGACATCATGAGACCGAGGGAAAGGATGATTGCCGGCTGGAAGTAGGCCTGGTCAGCATTGCCTGTCAGCAGTTGCGTGACCAGGGAGGCACCCGCCAGGCCGAGGATGAGGAAGAAGTCCGCCCATCGAGGGAGGGCGGTCATCGCGATCGCGCACGCGAGGAACGTCCACGTCCACAACGCATCTTTTCCGAGCAGGGCAATGATCACCGAGTTCAGCGCCACCAGGATGCCGACTGACGCAATGCCGGTCCGTGTGCCCCGGCGCCAACTGAACTGCGGCAGGAACACATAGGCGGCGAAGAACGCGATAAGGGCCAGCGTCGAGGCCGCCTTCCAGGCTTCCGGTTCGTCAACCGACCACACGAGGCTCCAAGTTGGTCCGGTCCAGAAGAGGATGGAGAACCCTGCCCCGATGAACCAGCCCCGGGGCCCGCGTCCCTCAAGCCCGGGTCTGCCGGTAAAAATGCCGCTGTCCATGGTGCCTACCTTAGTGGCCGATTCAGACGCGCTTCGTGTCGCGGCGGAAAGCCATCGCTGCCCCGGCAACGAAGACCGCGAGCCACAGAACCACGTTGACGATCCACGCCCAGTCGAACTCACCGGTGATGGGGCTCCGGGCCAATTGCCCGATTCCGTAGGCCGGCGTGAACTTCGCGATCTGGCCGAAGGTGTCCCCCATGACCTCGATCGGCATGAACAGCCCGCCCAGCATGGCAAGGATGGCCAAGGCCGGGCCGAGGATCTGCATGACGTTCTGGCTTGGCATGAGGTACCCGACGAACAGGCCGAGGGCAGCGAAAACCAGGGACCCCAGCCAGGCGACGAGACCGGCCGTCAGCCAGGTCTGGACATCCATCGTGACTCCGGCCATGGCACCGATGGTGAACTGGGCAATGACGGCCACCAAGGACAGTGTCAGCGCGGCCAATGCCTTCACCGCGATGTACGCCCCCGGCATGAGTGGCGTGAGCCGAAGCTGGCGGCTCCAGCCTTGTGCGCGTTCAACGGCCACTTGGCTTCCAGCACCAGTGGCCGCCGTCATGGCTGCGTACACCGTCAGGCTGATCAGGATGTACTGGCCGTACGTGTGTCCGTTCGGCAGGTGGTGGTCTTTGTTGGACAGGCCGAAAATGAAGAAGAAGACAGCTGGCATGAACAAGGTGAAAATGATGGTCCGGCGGTTCCGGAGCATCCGTTTGATTTCGATCCACAGGAACGTGCGGTTGACTCCGCCGCGGGAGGGAGCCCGGTCCTGGATGATTGCCGTCGTGCTCATACGAGGTCTCCTTCGAAAGTGTTCGTGGTGGTGTCCGTCAAGGCTTCGTCTCCGGTGAGGGCAACGAAGGCTTCTTCCAGGTTGTTGGCGGCAACCTCGATGTCGTGGGCCCCCGTGGTGTTGAGGAGGAAGCGCACGACGGCGTCCGAGTCGCCCGTCCGGACGGTGAGGCGTCCGGCGTCGTACTCCACGCTTTCCGCCGGCGGCATTCCGCCCAGCAGTGCACGGTCCGACGGCGGCAAGGAGGCCTTGACGGTCCGACCGGCGGCGAGGTTCTTGATCTGCGCCGCGGTGCCGTCGGCGACGATGCGCCCTTGCCGGACCAGGACAATCCTGTCGGCGTAGGCATCGGCCTCTTCAAGGTAGTGGGTAGCGAAGATGACGGTGCGTCCCCGAAGGGCGTCAGCCCTGATGGCCGACCAGAAATCGCGCCTGCCTGCGACGTCCATGCCGGTGGTGGGCTCGTCGAGGATGAGGAGGCCGGGGTCGGAGACGAGGGCCATGGCGAAGCGCAGCCGTTGTTGCTGGCCGCCGGAGCACTTTTCCACCTGCCGGTCCGCGATCTCCAAGATGCCGGCCCGGGCAAGGACTTCGTCAACAGGCCGGGCAGAATCGAACATCGCGGCGGTAAGTTGAACGGTCTCGCGGACGCTGATATCCCGCAGCAGCCCGCCGGTCTGCATGACGGCTGCCACCTGGCCGCGCGCGATGGCTCCGCGGGGTGAATGGCCGAAAATGGAAACGCTTCCCTGGTCCGGGGCACTCAGGCCCAGGATCATGTCGATCGTAGTGGTCTTGCCTGCGCCGTTAGGCCCCAGGAAGGCCACCACTTCCCCCGGTCGCACGGTCAGGTCCAGGCCGCGGACTGCGTGGACTTTCCCGAAGCTCTTGTGAAGTCCGGCCGCGTGGACGGCCGGCACACTCATTGTTGTCATGACGCTCCTTGGCTGATGGTTTGCTCCACTACCCATCAAAGCTGCTTTCCCGGTCCGGCACCCGGGTCGCGTGTCACCAATGCGGGATGACAAATGTCATGACCGGTGTTCGGGCGGGCGGGTTACTGCCGGCGCTCGGCTTCCCGGCGTGCCCTCCTGGTCATAACGACGGCGGCAAGCTCACCGGTGTCGAACGACTCGAAGGCGTCCGCCGACCGGGGTGAGGTTTCGAGCTCGCGGAACGGGCCGTCGTCGGGCGCTTCCGTAGCCGCCCGGGAATCGGCGGCGGCCAGTCGCCGTCGTCCTGTCGCCTTGACCACGAGCACGGCAATCAAAGTCGTGACAGGGATGGCCAGGACAAGTCCGATGGAACCCACCAAAGTCCGTACGACTTCCTCGGACAGCTCGGCACTCGTCAAGGCCTCCACCAGGGGCCGGTCATACAGCATGACGATGATGAGGATGGGCAGGGCGGCTCCCGCGTAGGCGAAAGCGATGGTGTAGACCGTGGAGGCGATATGGTCGCGGCCAATCCGCATCGCCGAGGTGAACAGTTTGCGCGCGCCCGTTTCGGGTGCCAGTTCGTAAAGTTCCCAGACGGCCGAGGCCTGGGTGATCGTGACATCGTTCAGGACGCCGAGCCCGGAGATGATAAGTCCGCACAGGATGATGCCTGAAAGGGAGATCTTGTCCGACATGTTCACGAGCGTGGCACCCTCGCCGGTTCCGATCCCCGTCAGGTTGGCCGCGTCAGTTGCCCAGGCCGCCAGGAGCGCCGTAATGCCAAGACCGAAAATGGTGCCCAGCAACGCCGTGGAGGTCCTGGCCGAGAAGCCGTGGGCGAAGTAGAGGACGCCCATCATGATCGCAGTGGAGCCGACCAACGCCACGAGCAACGGCGGCTTGCCTTCCACTAGTCCCGGAAGCATGAAGCTCACCAAGACCACGTATGCCCCCGCGAGGCCCAGCAACGCCCGGAAGCCGCGCCAGCGAGCGACCGCGATCACCACCACGGCGTAAAGGATCGCCAGGAGCGCCATGGGAACGCTCCGGACGAAATCCAGGAAAACGTACGACGGCGAGCCGTTGCCCGCCGTCGCGCCCTGCACGCCGGTGAGGTTCAAGTAGCGGATGCTGTCCCCCACCTTGACGCCGTGGGATTTGGCGACATCCGGGTTGATGACCACTTTGACGGGGCTGCCGCCCTTGTCCGGCTGCGTGGACGCGAACGTGCATTGCGAACCTTGTTGCTGCTGGCCGCTGGGGTCCTGGCCTGTCCCCGCGGGCGGGACGCCCTGGGTGCAGTTCTCCTGGGTGACGGCCTGGATCTTGCCAGTATCGAAAGTCACCCCCGGCGCCGCCTGGTATGGGCTCGCGAAGGAAATGCCTTCCTTGCTCCCGCTCGGCCACATGAGGAACATTGCTACGGCCGTGAGCACTGCCAGCGGCGCCAAGACCGCCACAAGGAGCCAATTTGCCCGCTTGCGTGCCGCAAGCGCTTGCGGGCCAGGCTCCGGATTATCGGCGTCGGCGTGGGAATGACCGTGACCCATCAGTAGGAAGACCTCATGCCTACAACCCTACTTGGAGCAGCAGGGACCGCAGGTCATGCGGGTTTGATGTTCTGGTTCACGTGGAAGAGGTTTCCGGGATCGTATTTTCCCTTGATGGCTTGCAGGCGGTCGTAATTGGCACCGTAGTTATCCTGGATCCTGCTTTGGTCCTCGGCGTCCATGAAGTTGATGTAACCACTGGCCGCGGAGTGCGGCCGGAGCGCCTCGGCGTAGCTGCGGGCCCAGGAAATATTGGATTCGTTGTCCGCCGGGTCCGGCCATTGCGCAGCGATGACCGGGGCGAACTTCATGCCGCGGTTGGAAAACGCCGTCTCCGTAGGCCCCACCCGTGCGGCGGCGCCGTTGATTGGATAGACGTGGACCGAGGTGTTGACGCTGGTGACAGTGGACCCGAATTCCTTGTGCGCCCCGATGATGCCGTCATTGAGTTCGCTGATGAAATTGGCTTTCCAATACCCTTGCAGGCCCTTGGGGTTGAGTCCGTCGAAAGCTGTGTTGAGTGCAGGGTACGGCATTGGAGCAATGAGGGATCCCGCCACGGGCGCGACGTCGAGGAAAGGCTGCCAGCGCGCGGCGCCTTCGGCCATGTCCCCCGTCCACATCCCGACGACGACACTCACCGGTTTGCCGTGCCACTCTTCCGGGAGGAACGGGACAGGCGGCCCTTGGTGGAAGCCAAGGAATGCCCCGAACTCCTCCGGCGCATTGTCGATGTACTCCCGGTAGAACTTGGCGACGGTTTCCGTGTGTTCGGCCGGGTAGATGACGATGCCAACGTGGACCATGTCCACCGGGTGCAATTTGTACTCGAGCGAAGTCACGACGCCGAAATTGCCGCCGCCGCCCCGCAAGGCCCAGAAAAGGTCCTCGTTGCGGGATTCGCTGGCAACGAGGAACTTACCGTCCGCCGTAATCACATCGGCGGAGATCAGGTTGTCACAAGAGAGGCCGTGCTTCCGGGCCAAGTACCCGATGCCGCCGCCCAAGGTCAGTCCTGCGATACCCGTGGACCCGACAATCCCGCCGGGGGTTGCCAGCCCAAATGCGTGCGTCGCGTGGTTGAAGTCGGCCCAGGTGGTCCCTGCCTCCGCACGGGCCGTAGCCGCTTCGGGGTCCACACGGACACCGTTGCGGTTCGCGAAATCTATCACCAGTGCGTCGTCCCACGTCCCGAAACCGGGAGCACTATGTCCGCCGCCCCGGATGGCCAAATGCATCGAATTGTCCCTGGCGAAGTTAACGGATGCAATGACGTCTGCTACCTGCGCCACACGGACGATGCCGGCAGGGCGTTTGTCGACCATCCCGTTATAGACAGAACGGGCTGAATCGTAGTCAGGATCATCCGGGGTGACGAGTGGCCCACGGAGCTGTTCGCGCAGTCCGTCGAGCGCTGTTCCATTCATGGGTGCTACCGCCGATTCTCGTGTGTGAGACCGGATCCGTGCTTCCTGCCGCCTACCCACCAGACATGCGGCCGGGGCTTACCCGGTTAGGCCTACACCCACATTGCAACGCCGTCAAGATGTTCCGGGTTAACGCGCAACGGTGGCCGTTTCCAAGGGGAAACGGCCACCGTTCGCGCGAGCGAAGGGGTAGGTTCAGTCGCTGACTACCACGGTATCCGCTCCGCGGAGCTTCGCTTTGCCTTGGTCCAGTAGGGGGTCCACGACGGCGCGCAGGGCCGTCATCGAATCGTCCACTTCCAACAGCACAGGGTGTTGGTACGCGATCAGCGCGAGCAAATCCCGCACCGCTTCGCGTGCCGGGCCTTCCTCCAAGCGCGGCTCGTGGCCCAGGAAGACCTCAGACGGATCATCCGAGTTGCCTTGCGCGTAGCTGATGGCGAAGGCCTGCAGCTTACCCTTGCGGCTCGCCGGTACCTCTGCACCGAACGCACTGGCTTTCGGCGCGCGCAGCACGAGCGCACCATGGGCGCCGGCGAGCTCGTCCAGGAACAAGCGCTGCACTTTGGGAACGCCCAGTTCGCCCGGGCTGTCCCAATGGTGCACCGCCGTGTAATAGCGCCCGACGACGTCGCTCAACTCGACGGATCCGGTTGCAAGATCCTCCACTTGCTCGGACGCCGCTTCCTCGGAACCGTCTCCGAACACCGGGAGCTTTAAGGGTTCGGGATCCACGACGACGAGCTGCGAACGCTGGATGGGGGCCAGCCCCGCCCATTCGGCAAACGCCGCCCCGGAGGTTCCCGGCTCCACTTTGCTCCGCAGTTTGCTGACTCCCGACGGCGACTCTGCGGCTTCGTGCCGCAGCATGGTCAGGAGCGTGGCCCCGATGCCGCTGCGGCGATGGTCCTTGGCGACCTCGATGTAGGCCCACAACCGTTCCGGGTGCAGCGACGCTTCGTGGACCACACCTGCGGCCACCGGAATGCCGACGCCGTCAACGACGTCCTCGGCCACGATGCAACGGCGCCACTGCCGGCCTTGGCCGCCGTCGCTCGATGGCGCGAAGGCCGCCCGGAATTGCTGGGCAGGCAACGTCTCCGGGTCACCCCAGATTTCCAGGAGGGCGAGGTCGTCGCCCTCCCGCCATTCGCGGTACTCGAGGGCCATTCCTAGGCGCCGATCAGGCGCGCGGCAAGGTAGGCCTCAACCTTGTCGAGGGAGACGCGTTCCTGGCTCATGGTGTCGCGCTCACGGATGGTGACGGCTTGGTCGTCGAGGGTGTCGAAGTCAACGGTAATGCAGAACGGCGTGCCGATCTCGTCCTGGCGACGGTAGCGGCGGCCGATGGCACCGGCGTCGTCGAAATCGATGTTCCAGTTCTTCCGCAGCTGTGCGCCGAGGTCCTTGGCCTTCGGGGACAGGGACTCGTTGCGGCTCAGCGGCAGTACGGCCGCTTTGACCGGAGCAAGGCGCGGGTCCAGCTTCAGGACGGTACGGACGTCGACGCCGCCCTTGGTGTTGGGTGCCTCGTCTTCGGTGTAGGCGTCGATCAGGAAGGCCATGAAGGAGCGGGTCAGGCCGGCGGCGGGCTCGATCACGTACGGGGTGTACCGCTCATCTGTGGCTTGGTTGAAGTAGCTCAAGTCCTGGCCTGACGCCTTCGAGTGGGTCGAGAGGTCATAGTCGGTCCGGTTGGCGATGCCTTCGAGCTCGCCCCACTCGGAGCCCTGGAAGCCGAAGCGGTACTCGATGTCGGTGGTGCCCTTGGAATAGTGGCTCAACTTGTCCAGCGGGTGCTCGAAGAAGCGCAGGTTCTCGGCCTTGATGCCCAGGCCGGTGTACCAGGACATGCGTTCGTTCATCCAGTACTGGTGCCACTCTTCATCCGTGCCGGGCTCGACGAAGAATTCCATTTCCATCTGTTCGAACTCGCGGGTGCGGAAAATGAAGTTGCCCGGCGTGATCTCGTTGCGGAAGGACTTGCCGATCTGGCCGATGCCGAA
Organism: Arthrobacter terricola; assembly: GCF_004354015.1. Classification (GTDB taxonomy): domain Bacteria; phylum Actinomycetota; class Actinomycetes; order Actinomycetales; family Micrococcaceae; genus Arthrobacter; species Arthrobacter terricola. The sequence goes on along the minus strand of NZ_SMRU01000003.1, from coordinate 81,135 downwards.
CGGCGGCTTCTTGCGCGATGTGGTGAGGACGTTGTTGAAGTTCACGAAGATGCCCTGCGCGGTTTCCGGGCGCAGGTAGTGCAGGCCTTCTTCGCTGGTCACCGGCCCGAGGTAGGTCTTGAGCAGGCCGGAGAATTCCTGCGGTTCCGTCCATTCGCCACGGGTACCGCAGTTGGCGCAGGCAATGTCCTTGAGGCCGTTCTCGGCTGGGCGGCCCTTCTTTTCCTCGTATTCTTCCTCGAGGTGGTCTGCGCGGTAACGCTTGTGGCAAGAGAGGCATTCAACCAGCGGGTCCGAGAAGACCTCGACGTGTCCGGAGGCTTCCCATACCTGGCGGGGCAGGATCACGGAGGAGTCCAGGCCCACGACGTCTTCGCGGCCACGAACCATGCTCTGCCACCACTGCCGCTTGATGTTCTCCTTCAGCTCGGCACCGAGGGGCCCATAGTCCCAAGCGGAACGCGAGCCACCATAGATTTCACCGGCCTGGAACACGAAGCCGCGCCGCTTGGCGAGGGAAATGATCTGGTCGAGGACGGATTTTGCTGCCATGGGTACTCCAATGTTCTACAGGGCCGCTGGGTGCGGTCCGCGGTTTTGCTCTAGGGGAACAGTCATCAAGGGGAATGCTTTGCAGGAAGCTGCGTGTCCTAGCCTACCGGCCTTTGGAAAGTACCAAAGGCTGTCCGTCAGGCATGATTGCTTGTATGAGCAACCCGGAAATCGAAGAGATCCCCATCCGTGACGACATGATCCGCCTCGGCCAGCTGTTGAAGCTCGCCAACCTGGTGGAGGACGGCGTGGAGGCCACCGAGCTCATCAAGAACGGCTTGGTCAAAGTCAACGGAGACATCGACGAACGCCGCGGCCGCCAGCTCCACGCGGGCGACACCGTGACCGTCAACGGACAAACCGTCCGCATCACCAAGGATTCCTAGGAGTTGGTGGTGAGAACCTTGTGTTCGAGGAACTCCCGGACGTGACCGATTTCCTGTTGGTTGATGCCGTGCCACATGCCCGAATAGAGGACCTTGGTGAGGTCGGTGTGCTTGCGCACCCAGCCCATGGTGAATTCGATCTTGTCCGGCGTGATGACGGGGTCCTGCTGGTCCCGTCCCCAAAAGAGCGGAACAGTACCGTCCAGTTCGGCGTCGCGGAACGCGGTGTCCGTTCCGGCGTCGACGGCAAAACCTGAAAGCCCGACGACGGCAGCAAAGTCGGCGGGGCGCCGCCGCAACACGGATGTGGCCATCGCCATGCCCATCGAGAAACCGAGGAGCGTCACCGAACTGAAGCCGGACTTGACCGAGTCCAGCCACGAAAGGACATACTCCACGGCGTCCTTCACGGCGTCGAGCGAGTAGTCGATGGACGCCGTGAGCGGGAACCACATGAAGCCCGGTCCCGTGGCGAGCGGCGCCCGCAGGGAGGCAACGACGAACTCCGAAGGCAGCAGGTCTGCCAGGCTGAAGAGGTCTTGCTCGTTGGATCCGTAGCCGTGCAGCAGCACAAGCAAGGGCCTTCCCGCCCGCTCGTTTTCCTCGTGGGACCAGAGGACTACGGGATCCGAAAAGGACGGGGCGTGAAAGGCGGCAGCTTGACTCATGGGTCTATTCTTACAGTTACCGACGAGTAACTAGTTACGCCATGTAGCTTCGCAGCAAAGGCAGGATAGAACGTGAGTGACACTGATTCCACGGCGGACAACGATTCCGGGGAAAGACTTCATCCGTGGACCCGGTACGTGGCTTTAGGTGATTCCTTTACAGAGGGCATCGGCGATCCCGAGCCCGACAGCCCCGGCGGACACCGCGGCTGGGCCGATCGCGTGGCCGAGGAACTGAGCCGCGGGCACCAAGACTTCGCCTACGCCAACCTCGCCATCCGGGGGCGTTTGCTGCAGCAGATCCTCGATGAACAGCTTGTTCCGTGCATGGAGCTCCGGCCCGACCTCGTGAGCATTTCCGCCGGCGGCAACGACCTCATCCGGCCTGGAGGCGACCCCGATGCCCTGGCCGAAAAACTCGACGCCGCCGTCCAGACTCTCAGTTCCGACGGCGCCACAGTCGTCCTGTTCAATGGACCGGACACCGCATCTTCGGTACTGAGCCGCATCCGCGGAAAAGTGGCCATCTACAACGAGAACCTGCGGACGGTGGCCGCCCGGCACGACGCCGTGGTGGCGGACATGTGGTCCTTGCGCCAACTCGCCGATTCGCAGATGTGGGACGCGGACCGGCTGCACTTCTCGCCGCTTGGCCACCATACGATTGCCGCGATGGTGCTCGATGCCCTCAACGTGCCGCACCGCCTCGAGCCGCTCCTGCCCAAGCCGCTCCCGCCCCGCAGTTGGCGTGAGGCACGGTCGGGAGACCTGGTGTGGGCGCGCGAGTACTTCGTACCCTGGGTCATCCGCCGGATCCGCCACCAATCGTCCGGCGATGGAATCCTGCCAAAGCGCCCGACGCCGGGACCCGTCTTCGGTTCCGCCGGTTCACCCGTGCCCAGGGGCTAGCGGGTGCGGGTCTAAGCTGGAGGAAGACAGGGAGGCCGCCACCGTGAACAGTATGTTCTTCTGGATCATCGTCTGCTTTTGGCTGATTCCGATGGGAATCCGCATGTACAACCGCTCGCGCATGCGCAGGACCCGGAATGACGAGTTCGAGAACAACGGCTACCGGAATTTCCCCGGCGGGCTGCCCGGGAACTACAACCAAGGACCGTATGGGCAGAACCCCTATCCCCCGGGTCCCGCTCCCATGAACCCGCCTCCTCCAGGCCGCTACGATCCCAGGCCTTACGATCCGAGCATGTATCCACCGGAACCCCCCGCACCGCAGGCCGCTCCGCCGTCGTCATCGATCCCGGCAGCGAAAAGCCCCCTCCCGCATGATGCAGCCCCCCAGGGCTACCGTGCGCGCAAACTGGCCGAACTCGACCAGCAGTTCAGCGACGGGAAGATTGCCATGGAAGAGTACATGAAGCTCCGCCAGGAGATCATGAACGGCTGAAGCCGCCCAAGAGGCGCAGCCTCAGCCGAAGAAGCAGCCTCAGCCGAAGAAGGCGTCCCGCAATTGGGGTCCGAGCTGGCCGATTTCGGTGAGGAATCCGTCGTGCCCGATGGGCGCCTCGATCACGTGGACAGGCACATCGCCCGGCAGGGCGTTCGCGAGTTCGCGTGACTGTTCCGGGAAGTAGAGCCGGTCCGAGTTCACTGCCGCAATGAAGAATTCTGCCGTGGCCACGGACAACGCTTCTTCCAAAGCACCGCGGCCGCGCGTGACGTCGTGGCTCATGAGGGCTTCGGTGATGGCGATGTAGCTGTTGGCGTCGAAACGCTTGACCAGCTTGCTGCCTTGGTGGTCGAGGTAGCTTTCCACTTGGTAGCGGCCGCGGCGGTCCAGGCGTGCCGCGTCGAGAGGAGTCTCGGCGCCCTGGGGGTTGCGCCCGAAGCGGAAGTCGAACTCATGGGCCGAACGGTAGGTGATGTGGGCGATGCGCCGGGCAAGGGCTAGGCCTGCTTCGGGAGCGGCCTGGCCGTAGTAATCACCGCCGTTGAAGTCAGGATCCTGCCGGATGGCGAGCGTCTGGGCTTGGGCGAAGGCGATCTGCTCGGCCGTGCTGTAGGCACCCACCGAAATGACCGCACACCGCTTGACGCGGTCCGGGAAGGTGACAGCCCATTCCAGCGCACGGGCGCCTCCCATGGACCCGCCGACCACCGTGTGCCAACTCCGGATCCCCAGTGCGTCCGCGAGCCGGGCTTCGGCTACGGTGCTGTCCCGCAGCGTCACCAGCGGGAAGCGGGAACCCCAGGGTTTCCCGTCGGGAGCGGACGACGACGGCCCTGTGCTTCCGTAGCACCCTCCCACGATGTTGACGGAGACCACGAAATAGCGGTCGGTGTCGATCGTGGCGCCGGGTCCGACGAGGTGCTCCCACCAGCCTTCCTCGTCGCTGTCGCCGCGGGCCACATGTGTGCTTCCCGTCAGGGCGTGTTCCACGAGGACGGCATTGGAAGCGTCCGCATTGAGCCGTCCCCACGTTTCGTACGCGAGGACGACGTCGGGAAGGAAACCGCCGGCTTCGAGCTCGAAGGCGCCGACGGATTGGTATTTGAGGGCTCCGTCTGAGGAACCGGAAAGGGGTACGGCTGTTGCAGCAATTGTCATTCGTTGACACCTCACATCGCGCTTGCCCGCCGCCAATCAAGCGAAGGGCCAGGTCTTCACCCGGGGCACCCCACCGCGAGAGGAGGGTTGCCGGCCAGCAAGCCGGGGCTGTTGCTGGCACTCATGACCTTGTGTGAAGAGTCTAGGAAAAACGGCACCCTCCTGACGAAGATTATGACGACTTTGTGACAATTGGTGGTCTTTTATTCGCCAAGCACGGACAGGTGCGTCCTGAAAAAGAAGGGACGCGTGGTGCGCATGTGGCTCGATAGAATGGTGGGAAGTAGTCTCCGCCGTCGATTGCCTCCACCAGCACTGCGCGCCACAGGAAGATTGAAGATCGTGAAAAAGCCGCTCGGCCTCGTTCCGATAGCCCTGTTCCTCCTCACCTCGGGTTTCACTTTCGGAGTCCCGCTCCCCGCCCAGGCGGACAGTGGTCCCGCGGCGGGCGAGGACCGTTACCTGGTCCACTACCTTCCAGGGACGGACGTCGCCGGCAAGGCCCAGGAACTGCGCTCGGAGGGAGTCGCGGTGGACAAGACCTTCACGCACGCCGTGAAGGGCGCAGTGGTCACCGCGTCGCCTGCCAAGGCCGCGCAACTGGCGAAGTCCAGCCGCGTGGCATCGGTGGAACTGGACACGCCCGTCCGGATTTCGGATACCGAGTCGCCGGCTCCGTGGAACCTGGATCGCATCGACCAGCGGGCCCTGCCGTTGTCCGGGGGCTACACGCCACCTTCAAGCGGCGCCGGGGTGTCCATCTACGTCGTTGATAACGGGGTGCTGGGTACACATCAGGACTTCGGTGGCCGGGTCACGGCCGGGTGGAGCGCATTCTCGGGACAAGCGGCCAACGCTCCGTGCACCGACCCGACCATCTCGGAAGCCGGGCACGGGACCCACGTTGCCGGCATCGCGGCCGGAAGCGTTTACGGCGTGGCGAAGTCCGCCACCATCGTTCCGGTGCGGGTCCTTGGCTGTGATGGCACGGGCTACTCTTCCGACGTCATTGCCGGTTTGGACTGGATAGTCCAGCAGCACCAGGCCGGCCAGCCTGCCATCGCGAACCTCAGCCTCTCCGGACCGGCAAACCAAAGCCTGGACGATGCCGTCCAAGGCGCGATCAACAGCGGCATCACCGTCACCCTGGCGGCAGGAAATTCCAGTACGGACGCGTGCACTTTGTCCCCTAGCCGGGTTCCCGCCGCCATCACCGTCGCCGCGAGCGACAGCTTCGATGGCCAGGCATCCTTCTCAAACTATGGATCCTGCGTTGACTTGTACGCCCCTGGTGTCCAGATCACATCGGACTGGCAAACCTCGAATACAGCCACGGCTGTCCTCAACGGCACCTCCATGGCTTCGCCCCACGCCGCGGGCGCTGCAGCGATGATCCTCTATGCCCACCCGTCATGGAGTCCCGCACAGGTGGCAGCGTCAATGACTGCCTCGGCAACTCCCGGCGTCATTCAATACGCGGGCACCGGGACTCCGAACCGCCTCCTCTACGTCGGTCCCGATGACAGCAACGGGGCGGTTGTATCGCAGGGTGGCTTCGTCGCCACGGCTCCATTCCGGCAACTGGACACCCGAAACGGCACAGGCGGAGTCAGCGGAGCCCTCAGCCCGGGCCAGACCATCAGCGTCAAAGTAACCGGTCAGGGCGGAATCCCCGCGTCAGGTGTTTCCGCCGTCGCCATGAATATCACTGTGGCGAATCCAACGTCGAATGGCTTCATCACCGCTTTCGCCGGCGGCACGGTGCGGCCCGGCACATCCAACCTGAACTTCGCCCAAGGTCAGATCGTCCCGAACTTCGCCATCACGCCGGTCGCTCCGGACGGAACCATCTCCTTCACCAACACGTCCAACGGCACAGTGCAGCTCATCGCCGACACCACGGGCTACTACCTTGCCACCGGTGTGGCCACTGTACCCGGCACGTTCTCCGCGCAGGCTCCGTTCCGGCAGCTCGACACCAGGGACGGCACCGGTGGGGTCAGGGGGCCGGTGGCACCAGGCCAGACCATCAGGGTCCGGGTCACAGGCAGCGGCGGCATCCCGTCTTCCGGTGTTTCCGCCGTCGCAATGAACATCACGGTGGCTAATCCGACGTCGAACGGCTTCATCACCGCCTACGCCGGCGGGACCCCGCGGCCCGGCACTTCCAACCTGAACTTCGCCCAAGGGCAGATCGTGCCGAACTTCGCCATCACGCCGGTCGCGCCGGACGGAACGGTCGCGTTCACCAATACATCCGGCGGAACAGTCCAGCTCATCGCAGACACATCAGGCTACTTCCTCGCGGGAACGCCGACGGCGGCCGGCGCGTTTTCCGCCCAGGCACCTTTCCGGCAACTTGACTCCCGCGACGGGACCGGCGGCGTCCTCGGACCGGTCGCCCCAGGGCAGACCATCAGGGTCAAGGTCACCGGCCGGGGCGGTATCCAAGCGTCCGGCGTGTCCGCCGTCGCGATGAACATCACCGTAGCCAACCCGACGTCCTTCGGCTACATCACGGCGTATGCCGGCGGCAGCTCGCAGCCGAGCACTTCGAACGTGAACTATGCCGCGGGACAAATCATCCCGAACTTCGCCATCACTCCCGTCGGCCCGGACGGCACGATTGCCTTCACCAACAGTTCCTCGGGCACAGTGCAGCTCATCGCCGATACGTCCGGGTACTACAGCGGAGGTTAACGGGGTCGTGGGCGCCCGCCGAAGCGGACGCCCACGACTGGACGACTTACTGAGCTCGGGGCTGTGCCCTAAGCTCCCTTGGCTGCCCTGAATCCGGCTTCGAGGTCGGCGAGGATGTCGTCGATGTGCTCGATGCCCACGGACAACCGGACGAGACCGGGGTTCACGCCGGCCACGGCCTGCTGTTCCGGCGTGAGTTGGCTGTGGGTGGTGGACGCAGGGTGGATGACCAGGGAGCGGACGTCGCCGATGTTTGCCACGTGCGAATGCAGCTCCAGGGCATCGACGAACCGTTTGCCGGCCTCGATCCCGCCTCGGATGGTGAACGAAACAACTGCGCCAGTGCCCTTGGGACCGTACTTGCGGCCGCGCTCGAACCACGGGCTGGACGGGATGCCCGCGTACGCGACCGATTCGACGTCGTCGTGCGCTTCAAGCCACTCCGCCACCTTGGTGGCGTTCTCCACGTGGCGTTCCACCCGCAGGCTCAGCGTCTCGATGCCCTGGGCGATGAGGAACGCGTTGAACGGCGATACCGCGGAACCAAGGTCCCGCAGGAGCTGGACGCGAGCTTTGAGGATGTAGGAGAGGTTGGCCCCTAGGGCACCGTCCTTGCCGAGGTCCCGCGCGTAGACGAGGCCGTTGTAGCTCGGGTCCGGAGTGTTGAAGTTGGGGAAGCGCTCCGGGTCCTTGGCGAAGTCGAAGTTCCCGGAGTCAACGATGACGCCGGCAATCGCGGAACCGTGGCCGCCAAGGTACTTCGTGGCCGAATGGACCACGATGTCCGCGCCCCACTCGAGTGGACGGATCAGGTACGGCGTCGCCAAGGTGTTGTCCACCACCAGGGGAACACCGGCCTCGTGCGCCGTCCGGGAAACACCCTCGATGTCCAGGACGTCCTGCCGCGGGTTGGAGACCACTTCGGCGAAGAACAGCTTGGTGTTGGGCCGGACGGCGTCGCGCCACTGCTCGAGGTTGTCCGGGTCTTCCACGAACGTGACGTCGATTCCGAACTTCTTCAGGGTGTGGGCCAGCAGGTTGTAGGTACCGCCGTAGAGGCTCGGACTTGCCACCACGTGGTCACCGGCTTCGGCGATGTTGAGGATGGCGAACGTCTCCGCTGCTTGGCCGGAGCTCAACAGGAGCGCGGCCAAGCCGCCCTCGAGGCTCGCGATGCGCTGTTCGACAGCGTCCTGCGTGGGATTGCCGATGCGGGTGTAAATGGGCGCGAGCTCGGCCAGCGCGAAGCGGTTTGCCGCACTCTCGGCGCTGGGGAAAACGAACGAGGTGGACTGGTAGATGGGAAGCGCCCGGGCGCCGGTGGCGGCGTCCGGCTCTTGGCCGACGTGGATCTGTCGCGTTTCGAATGACCATCCTTGGGACATTGCGGACTCCTTGTTCCTCGGGTTGTTGGGTGGAGCAATGGGCCGCGGTTCAGCCGTCCGGCGCGCGGTTCCCGCCAGTCTAGGGATGGCAACGCGCTGGGCGGAACCTTTGTGACGAACGCAGTAGCATTCGGTCTTCATGCGTCCCTGAGCTGCATCTTTAGTACATCCCATCTTGGTTAGGCTTGACTTAGCTGAGAGCTCAATCACAAAGTGCCAAGATGAAGCCATGCGCATGGATCACGTCTCTTACGCTTGTGAACGAGATGGCCTCTTGGCCACCACCGAGCGGATTTCCGCAGCATTGGGAGTGGACGCAGTCCGGGGCGGAGTGCACCCGCGCTTCGGTACCCGCAACATGATCATTCCCCTTGCTGACCACAAATACCTGGAGGTTGTCGAGGTCTTGGACCACCCGGCATCCGACAAGGCACCTTTTGGGCAAGCCGTCCGTGCACGCTCCGCTGCAGGAGGTGGCTGGATGGGCTGGTGCGTCGCCGTTGACGACCTGAGCCCCTTCGAACAGCGACTCGGACGTTCCGCAGTCCCCGGCAACCGCAAGTTCCCGGACGGCCGCGAACTCGTCTGGCAGCAGATCGGCATCCTCGGCCTCATCGCGGATCCGCAGGTCCCGTACCTGCTCCGCTGGGAGGGCGACCCGGCTCTTCATCCGTCCCTCGTTTACGCGAGTGACGTCAAGATGTCCAGCCTCACCATCGCCGGTTCCGCCGAGCGCGTCACCGAATGGCTCGGCGAGCCCGTGGAGAAGCCCCTTGAGGACGTTGCAGTCCAATGGATGGCTCCCCATGGAACGCCGGGAATCATGTCGGTAACGTTTGAAACCGCCAACGGGGCCGTCACTATCTGACGCGCCACCACTGACTGGCCATGGGCAAGGAGGCCCGCCAGCTTCGGCCGCCATTCACGGGTGCCAACGATGTCACCCGTAAATGGCGGCCGAATTTTTTAACCCGCAGCGTCGCTCGGCGGCTAGGCGTAGAGCGAGGCGCGGCCGCCTATCCCAGCCCGATCGCCTTCCCGAACACGCTGAAGCCGACGAATGCCACGATGTCCAGGAGGGAATGGGCCACGACGAGCGGCATGACCCTCTTCGTCCGGGTATAGATCCAGCCGAAGACCAAGCCCATCACCATGTTGCCGATGAAGGGCCCGAAGCCTTGGTAGAGGTGGTAGCTCCCGCGCAGGAGCGAGCTAAGCACGATGGCCAGCGGCGTGCTCCAGCCGAACTTCGCGAAGCGGTCCAGGAGGTAGCCCACCACGATGACTTCTTCGACGATCGCGTGCCGCACAGCGGAGAGGATCAGGACGGGCACCGTCCACCAATAGGTATCCAGGCCGCTGGGGATGATAGCTGTGGTGATACCCAATGCCCGGCCCACAGCGTAGAGGGCGAGCGACGGGATGCCGATCAAGGCAGCGAGCCCCAGCCCCTGCAGCGCGTCGCGGCCAGGCCGTGCGAAGTTGAAGCCCAAGCGGGCGAACCCGGAAGGGCTCTCCCCCGAACGTCGGTCGACCGCCAGGAAGTAGAACACCAGCACCACGGGAACCAGGGCGAAGGCAATGTCCAGCAATTGGTAGGTGAGGTCGAAATACTCGCGCGGGCTCTGGGATTGGTTGAGGGTGGATGTTCCCTGTGCCAGGGGCGCCCGGGTCATCTTGTCCAACAACTGCACCACGGAATACACGGCTGATTGGCCCAGGGACAGGCCGAGGACAATCAGCACTTCGGCGCGCAGCCGGCGCGTTGAGGCAAGGAGCATGCTCCTATCTTGCCCGCATTTGCCTGATATTTTCCCGTGAGGCGCCTGAACCCGGATGGCCGGTACCCCAATGCACCGGCGCCCCGCTCCGGCGTCGGACCCTATGCTTGGTGGGATGAGCGCGCCCGCAAGAATTTTCATGATCCGGCACGGCCAGTCAGCCGCCAATGCCGATACGTCCATTTACAACCGCGTGCCCGACTACCGGATCCCGCTCACAGAGCGCGGGATCGAGGAAGCCCGGGTTGCCGGCGCCGAACTGCGCAGGAAGCTCGACGGCGAGCCGGTCTGCGTCTATGTCTCACCGTACCTTCGGGCGTACCAGACGCTTGAGGCACTTGACCTGGGCAACCTGACGGAAAGGGTCATTGAGGAACCCCGGCTGCGCGAACAAGACTGGGCCAACTTCCAGATCGCCGGCGACATCGGCGACCAGAAGGAACTGCGCAACCTCTACGGGCATTTCTTCTACCGCTTCCGCGAAGGCGAATCAGGCTCGGATGTGTACGACCGCATTTCGTCCTTCATGGAAACGCTGTACCGGCATTGGGAAAAACCGGACTATGCCCCGAACACCCTGCTGGTGACCCATGGCCTCACGATGCGGCTGTTCTGCATGCGGTGGTTCCATTGGTCGGTGGAGTACTTCGAATCGCTCAACAACCCAGGCAATGCCGAGCTGCGGACACTCGTTCTCAATGAGCAGGGCAAATATGACCTCGATATGCCGTTCAGCCAGTGGGTCCAGCGGGGCATGGACGCCACCGTGCTGAACGCGCCGCCCATGAGGTTCTGAACGGCCGGCTACGAAGCCTTCGCGACGATGACTTCGGTGCCGCCGGCCTCGAACGCCGCCTTGTCCTCATCCGAAATACCGGAGTCGGTGATGAGCCGGCGGAACTCGTATCCTGCCATGGCCGCGAAGGCACGCTTGCCGATCTTGTTGGAATCGGCGAGGACGTAGGACTCCGTGGCGCGGCGGGCCATCACGGTGTTCACCATGGCTTCGCCCTCGTCCGTGATGGTCGGGCCGATCTTGGGATCGACCCCGTTGACCCCGATAAAGGCGATGTCCAGGGCGACTTTCTGCATGATGACATCCGTGTACGGTCCCACCAGCTCATAGGAGCGGGGGTTCAGGATGCCCCCGGTGACCATGATCTTGATGTTGGGGCGCACCGCAAGTTGAGCCGCGATGTTGATGGCGTTGGTGACTACCGTCAGCATCGGCCGGTTGGAGGGCGCGTTCAAGTCTTCGCGGGTGGAGAGGACTTGGGCGAGGGCCGTGTTGGTGGTGCCCCCGCTGAGTCCGATCACGGCACCCGGCACAATCAGCTCCGATGCCGCAAGGGCGATCTGCTGCTTGGCTTCGGCGTTGTCATCCCGGTTGTACCGCCCCGGAAGGTCGTACGCCACCGAGCCCGTGGTCGCTCCCCCGCGGGTCCTGCTCAAGAGCCGCTGCTTGGCCAGGCTGTCGAGGTCTCGGCGCGCGGTGGCAGGCGAGACGCCCAAGCGGGTCACGATATCTTCGACTTCAACGTGCCCTGACTCTGCGAGGAGGTCAAGGATGGCTGTCAGCCGATCGTTGCGGGTCATCACGAACCTTCCGGAAATTGAAGCTAGTCCACTTTCGCGAACAGCGTCAGCAGACGTGCGGTTTCCAACACCAGTGCGTCCCGGCCGGCCTTGATGTACTTCCGGGAGTCCACCACTGACGGGTTGGCATCCAGGTATTCACGGACGGCACGGGTGAAGAACCCGTTCAAGTGTGTGGATACGTTGATCTTAGTCATACCTGCCCGGATCGCCGCCACCACGGTTTCGTCTGCTACGCCGGAAGAACCGTGGAGGACGAGCGGAAGATGGACGGCTTCCTTCAAGCGGGTGATGAGGCCGAGGTCGAGGGCCGCAGTCCGTTCGGTCATGGCATGCGAGGATCCGACGGCGACCGCGAGCGCATCGATTCCGGTCTCTTCCGCAAAGGACCGTGCTTCGGCAGGGTCGGTCCTGACGCCCGGGGCATGGGCGCGGTCCTTTCCTCCGACTTTCCCGAGTTCTGCCTCGCAGAAGACTCCGTGGGCTTCGGCGTATTCGGCGACCCGCCGCGTGACCACCACGTTGGCGGCGTAAGGCAAGTGGGCGCCGTCGTACATCACTGAACCGAAGCCCAAGTCGATGGCCTGCAATGCGAGCTCTTCGGTTTCGGCGTGGTCGAGGTGCACTGCGACGGGAACCGCTGCGTCCCGCGCGATGGACATCGTGGCGCGGGCGATCGGTACCAGTCCGCCGTGGAAGCGGACGCAGTTTTCCGATATCTGCAGGATCACCGGAAGGCCTGCGGCTTCCGCCCCGGCTACCAGCCCTTCCGCGGTTTCGAGGTGGACGACGTTGAAGGCGCCTTGGCCGATGCCGCGCGAGGCGGCGGTTTCCATGAGTTCCCGGGAACCGACAAGGGTCATGGGGTCTCCTTCCAATTAAGAATCAGTTGTTGTTCGAGGTCCGCGTAAAGCGGCGAGATCTCGCCGGCAGCAGGCATGAGCACCGCCGCCGCCGACCAAGCCGTGGCCTTGCGGAGCATGGTCCGAATGTCAGGGTTGCCGGCAGCGAGGACGACGGCGGCAGCAGCCACTGCGGCGTCCCCGGCTCCCGTGGGGTTTCCGCTGAGCGCTTCCGGAAGCCGGGCGCTCCAGTAGCCGCCGGGCGCGGCGTGATGGAAGGCGAACATTCCTTCGGCGCCGGCGCTCACCAGGACGGTCTTCGCTCCTTCACCGATCAACCGCTTCGCGGCGGCTTCGAGGTCGCTTTCGCCGGTAGCTTCGAGCAGTTCGTGATGGTTCGGTTTGAGCAGGTCCGCTCCGGCGCGGGCGGCGGCGATGATCGCAGGACCGGAGGTGTCGGCGACGGCGGGGATCCCGGCGTCGTGCGCCAACCTCACGATCGCCGGGTAGAAGTCGGCGGGGGCGCCGGGCGGCAGGCTCCCGGAAGCGACAATCACTCCGGTACGCTTCCCGCTCTCCAAGGACTCGACGACGGCGGCGGCGAGCGCCTGCCATTCGGCGGGTTCCAGAGGCTTTCCCAGCTCGTTGAAGATGGAAGTTTCGCCGCCCACCGTGTCCACGAGCGCTATGCTGCGCCGCGTTTCCGCTGCTACGGGAACCAGTCGGTGCGGCACGCCGCTGGCGCGGAGGTCCGTGGCTAACTCCGCTCCCGTGGTTCCTCCGGCGGTGGCGAGGGCGAGTGCCGGGTAGCCGAGCTGGTGCACCACGCGGGCGACGTTGAGGCCTTTTCCTCCGGCGCGGCTGATCGGGGACTCCACGCGGTGGCTCGCCCCGGGGGTGATGCCTGCGACGTGGTAGCTGATGTCAATGGCTGGATTGGGGGTAACGGTGACGACGCGGCCCATCTCGTGGTTCATCGCCCCACCCCTGTTCCGGAGGTGGCTTTCGCGGCGGGCAGGAGGGCGCGGGCCCGCAAGGCTGCGCCGAGCAGTCCGGCGTCCTGGCCGAGTTGTGCGCGCACGATCACGGGCCTGCGCTGGAAGTCGAGCATCTTGTCAAGGCGCATGCGCAATGGATCCAGGAGTCGGTCGCCGGCTTCGGCAAGGCCGCCGCCTACCACCACTGCTTCGGTACCGATGATGCTCACGCACTGGCTGAGGCTGAAGGCGAGGGCGTCCACGGCATCGGCCCAGATCCGGGAAGCAAGGGGATCGCCGGCGTTGGCCCGCTCGATTACTTCGCGGGCTCCGGCGCGCGGAGTCCCGGATTTTTCGCTGTAGCGCCGAGCAATTCCGCCGGCGGAACCGACTGCCTCGAGGATCGTGTGACCCTTGCCGTCAGGGTCCGGAACGAGGGCATGGCCCAATTCCCCGGCGAAGCCCCCTGCCCGCAGCGGATAGCCGTCCGAGATCACGGCCGCTGCGATCCCTGTTCCGATCACCATCACGACGACATTCCTGTAGTCGCGGGCAGCACCGAAACGGAATTCGGCCTCGGCGGCCGTGCTGACGTCGTGGCCGAAGGCGAGCGGGAGGCCCAGCCGTTGCATTGCCTTCTCGCGGAAGGGGAAGTTCCGCCAGCCGAGGTTTGCCGAGTAGATTCCGATTCCGGCGTCCGAGTCCACGATTCCCGGGACGATGACGCAGGCGGCTTTTGCCGCGTGGGCGGGGAATTCGGCTGCGAACTCCGCGGCCAGGCTGCCTACCGCGTCCACGATTGCATCACCGGGATTGCCCGGATCGCGTGGCGTGGGAATCCGGCGCAGGCCACGGATGTTTCCGGACGCGTCGACGAGCCCGGCCTTCAAGTCCGTCCCGCCGACGTCGAAGGCCAGGACGGCGGATTCGGCGGCTCCGAGAACCATGGGAGGGCCTAGGCCGTGGCGTTCAGGACGACTGAGCGCGTGAGATTTCGTGGCACATCAGGGTTAAGTCCCCGTGCGCGTGCGCGTTCCAGCGTGACTTTGTGGACGCGGGCAAGCTCTGCGAGGGGATGCTTGCCGGTGTTGACGTAAAGCGCTCCCGTGCGGACCATTTCCGCGTCCAAGCCCTCGGGCTGCGCTCCGAAGAGCCACGTGACACGGCCCGGTGAGGCAATGGAAATGGGGCCGTGGCGGTATTCCATGGCGGGGTACGATTCCGTCCACCCCTGCACGGCCTCGCGCATCTTGAGTCCCGCTTCGTGGGCCAGGCCCACGGTCCAGCCGGTTCCGAGGAAAGTGAATTGTTCAGCGTCGATGAGTTCTTGCGCGACCGGTTCGACGACGGCAGCGCGGGCTTCCGCGATGGCGTCGCCCAGGTCCACACCGAGGCTCGTCAAGAGGTATGCGAGGGCCGAGGTGGCAAAGCGCGTCTGGACGACGGATTTCTCATCGGCGTACGGGAGTCCAATCACGGCGTCGGCCAGGTCGGTGATGGGCGACTCCACGTCGCCGATCACGGCGATGGTGCGAACAGTGCCCTTCAAAGCCGCCAACAACTCGAGCACCTCAGTGGTGGTGCCGGAGCGCGTAATGGCGATGACGGCGTCGTACTTGCGGTCCGGGCTGTTGTGGTTGAGGAAGGCTTCCGACGCTGCAAATGCGTCGGTAACGCCCTTGCCTGCCGCCTCGCGGGCAGCGGCATAGCTTTGCGCCATAAACCAGGAAGTTCCGCAACCCACGACGGCGACCCGCTCGCCGTCCGCAGGCAGCAGGTTCTCCGTTGTGGACTGCCCTATGGCCCGCTGCCAGACCTCGGGCTGCGATACCAGTTCTTCTTCCATGAAGGCACCGAGGGCGTTGTTACTCATCGTGCTTACCGTTCCTGTCCGCCGATTGCTCGCTGATCGTTCTGACGTTTTGTGATCTATACAAACACTAAACGATCATTTTCAATCGCACAAGAATCGTCTGAGCATCAGCGCGGGCAAAGAAAAAGCAGGGTCCCTCCGGAACGGAAGGACCCTGCTTTCAACGCCTGTGTGCTTTAGACCGCACGCTCTCCGGCCCGCCATACGGCGAACGTCAAGGGGATGCCTGGACGGTACGCGAGGTGCGTGGCCGAGGGCGCCTTGAGCATGTGCAGGTCCGCGCGGTGCCCGACGGCGATCGAGCCCACCGCGCGTTCGCCGTCGACGTCGTTGCCCGACTCCCTGCCCAACGCCAGCGCGCCGCCGTAGGTGGCCGCCCGGACGGCTTCGTGGACGCTCAAGTGCATCTGCAGCACGGCCGTCGTGACGCAAAAGGCGATCGAGCTCGTGTAGGACGTGCCAGGATTGCAGTTCGCGGCCAAAGCAATCTGCACGCCGGCGTCAAGCAGCGCGCGGCCCGGCGCGAGCGGTTGCCGGGTGGACAAGTCGCAGGCGGGAAGGCACGTGGCCACCGTGCCACGCTCCCCCGTTCCCGTGGACGCGTCCCACTTGCTCCACGTTCCCGCAAGAGCCCGGATATCGGCGTCGTTGAGGTAATTGACGTGGTCAACGCTCGCGGCCCCGAACTCCACGGCCAATTGCACCCCCGGGCCTTCGCCCAACTGGTTGCCGTGCACGCGCAGGCCGAGGCCCGCCTCCCGGCAAGCTGCCAGGACCCGGCGCGACTGCTCTTCGGTGAAGGCGCCACGCTCGCAGAAGACGTCGGCCCAGCGCACGTGCGGACGGACGGCGTCGAGCATGGGACCGCACACGAGGTCGGTGTATTCCTCGGCGTCGGCGCCGGCGGGAACAAGGTGAGCGCCCAAGTAGGTGACTTCGTCTACGGTCTCGGCGGCGATGCGGGCGCTACGCGCCTCGTTCTCGACGTCCAGCCCATAGCCGGTCTTGCTCTCGAGGTAGGTGGTGCCTTGGGAAACGGCTTCGGCCACGCGTCCGGCGGCGAGGCTGCGCAATTCGTCATCGCTCGCCGCGCGGGTCGCCCCGGTGGTGACGGCAATGCCGCCCGCGCTGTAGCTCTGGCCGGCCATCCTCGCTTCGAACTCGGCGGTACGGTCGCCGGCGAAAATCAGGTGCGAGTGAGAGTCCACCCAACCCGGCAGCACGGCACGGCCTTCCGCATCCACAAACCGGTCGGCAGCGGGTGCGTCCGCGGTCGCGCCGATCCAGGAGATCCGTTCGCCCTCCATCACCACTGCGGCATCCTTGAGGACACGGTGCTCCGCGTCCTGGGTCATCAATTCGCCGATGTTGCTTATCAGTGTGCTCGTCTGCCCGCTCATGAACCTATTGTTCAACGGCGAATGGACCACCGGGTGGCCGCAAGCTCCGACGCTGTACGGGATACCGGACTGGTTGCGGAGAGGAACCCCAGGATGTCGGCCGCGGCGAGTTCCGCGATCGCGGAGGACGTCTGGAATCCGTAGCCTCCTTGACCGGCGAGCCAGAAGAATCCGGGGGCTTCGGCGTCGAAGCCGACCACCGGGACGCCGTCGGCGGCTTCGGTGCGGAGCCCGGTCCAAGCTTTGGCGACGGAACGGATCCCCAGGGTGGTGATGGAGTTCACGAGCGCAACAATGGCGTCCACGTCGCCGGGCCTGGGACGCGCGTCTTCCGGTCCGCTCGGCACAGTTTCGGACGGCGAAATGAGCACCTGTTCGCCTTCCCGCCGGAAGTAGTAAGTGTTGTCGGCAGCCGCCACCATGGGAGTTCCCGGCGCAAGCGGGCGTTCGACGTCGACAATCGCCGCCGTGCGTCGGAACGGCTGCAGCCCGAGCTTCTCCACGCCGCTGAGCACCGCAAGTTCGTCAGCCCACGCACCGGCCGCGTTCACGACGACGGCCGACTGGAACCCCTCCATCCCCGCGCCGAGCTGCCAACCCGAGCCAAGCCGCTGGGCCGAATGGACCCGTGCCCCGGTGATGATGTCCACTCCCCCGGCCCCGGCGCGCTGCCGGTGGTCATCCAACAGCACAGGCGCATTGCAGGCGAACGATCCCGTGTCCAAACCCGCCACAGTGAACGCGCCGGGCATCAACGCCGGACACAATTCCAGGGCTTCGGCGTGCGTGATCGAATGCATGTGGCCGCTGGCTTCGGCTTTGACGGTCGCTTCGTCGCCCACCAGCATGAATGACCGCGGTTCCAGCACCGGCACCGGCAGCGCCGCGTCACGAGCCGCCATGAGCTCCAGAGTCCGGACAGTGAGTTCCTGCACGACTGCAGGACCGTAGCTCGGGATCAGCTGCCGGGCGGAGCGCGAAGACGTGTGGTACGCAAGCGTTTGTTCGGCTTCCACGAGGGCAACCGAGCACTGGCCCGCCAGCGCTGAAGCGAGTGATAGTCCGGCGATCCCGCCACCGACGATCACCACGTCATAGATCGAAGCCATCCCGGCCTACTCCATCGCTGATGGTTTGACGCCGCTGTACGGCGTCCACCAGGCCAAAGGTTCCGTGACGGTGAAACGCCTCCCGGAGATCGAGTCGGCGGGAATCCGCACAAAATGGTCTTTCCGGCCGGCTTCCCACGGGAAGAGAGGCAACGAAAAGGACTTCACGACGTCGTCGATCCGCGTCACCGGGGCAGCTTTCCCACGGAGCACGACGCTCCAGGCAACCCCGGTGTTCGCGTCAACGCCGTCAACTTCCATGGCGACCGGAAAATCGCTCAAGGCGGCCTCGAGCTTTGTCCCGGACCCGGTCCTGAACACTACCGTCCCCTGGTCCACGGCGTAGTTGATCGGAAAGATATCCGGATGGTCTCCGAGCCACACGGCGAGCCGGCCGACGGACACGCTCCTCAGGAGGCTCCAGCATTCCTGGGAATCCAACACTTCGGTGGCTTGCTGGCCTGCGTCCGGGCGTTGCGCTTCATCATTGTCCATGGTGCCGATCCTAGGCCTCCGGGGCGTCGCGGGACAGGGCCATGCCTAGCGCAAGTACCCGAGCTGCGGGAAGTGGCCGATGTAGTCGTCCAGCAAGCCCCGCGCCACCCGGACAGAGTCCACCAAGGGGTTCATGGCGAACGCTTTATAGGCGGCGCGCCGGGAACCCGTGAGCGCAGCCTCGATGGTTGCTTGTTCAACGGCCTTGGCGTTGACCACGAAGCCGCGAGCATAGTCAGGCAACGGCCGGGCCGGAAGCGGCCGGACCCCGTCCGCGTCCACGAGGCACGGCGCCTCGATCACGGCCTCGGGGCCGAGTTCGGCCAAAGTAGCCCCGTTGGGCACGTTCAGGATGAGCCGTGCGGTTTCGCCTTGGCTGATAGCGCGCATGATCGCCAGCGCGACGCCCTCGTAGCCGCCTGACTCCAGGTCCGCGGCGTCCCGTTCGAAGGCACCGGCGGCGTCCCTGTTGCTCTTCATATACGTCTCTTCGCGGTCCAGCTTGGTCTGTTCCCACAGCCTGAGCGCCGGCTTTCCGCCGCCTTCACGCGGAACGTGCCGTCCGGCGTCGTGGTTTCCGGCGTCGTGGTTTCCGGCCAGGAGGCCCTCGTAAAAGGCGGACTGTTGCCGCTCGAGGTAGGCACCGCGGGTGTCCGCGGCGCGACGATCGGCGTCGAGCGCTTCCCGCCTGAAGTAGTAATAGTGCAGGTATTCGTTGGGCACCGCTCCGAGGGCCTGGATCCAGGGCGCTCCGAACAGGCGGCCCTCCTCGAACGACTCGATGGCGCTGGCGTCGGCCAGGAGGCGCGGGAGGACATCCTCCCCATCGACCGACAAACCGCGGAGCCAGCCAAGGTGGTTGAGGCCGATGTAGTCGATTGCCACGCGTTCCCCGCGGACGTCCACCCCCCGTATGCCGGCCGCGGACAGGCAGCGCCTCGCGAGGCCAACGGGCGAATCGCAGATCCCCACTACTTTGCCGCCGAGGAACCGCGTCATGACTTCCGTGATGACCCCCGCCGGGTTGGTGAAGTTGATGAACCACGCCTCCGGAGCGTGCTTCTTCACAGCCTCCGCAATGTCCAAGACCACGGGAATGGTCCGCAGCGCATAGGAAATCCCCCCTGCCCCCACGGTCTCCTGCCCGATGACGCCGTGCTCAAGGGCAATCCGTTCATCCGCGGCACGCCCCTCCAAGCCACCCACGCGGATGGCCGAGAAGATGAAGTCGGTGCCGGGCAGGGCCTCCGAGAGCTCCGTGAACAACGCGACGGCAGGAGCGTCCGGTACCCCCTCCGCCATTTCGGCGAGCACCTTGGCGACGACGGAGAGCCGGGCCGGGTCGGTATCGAACAGCCGGAGCCCGGTGACGCGGCCGGGCCCGTGGTCCGTCAGCAATGCCGAATAGACCAAGGGAACCCGGAAACCGCCGCCGCCCAGGAGGGTGAGGATCATGGCCGGTCAGAGGTCCGCTGCGGCACGGCTCTTCACGAAGGCCTGGACGCATGCTTCGACGTCGTCCGGGCTGTGTGCGGCCGAGAGCTGCACGCGGATGCGTGCCGCGCCCTTCGGCACCACGGGATAGCTGAACGCTGTGACGAAGACGCCGTGCTCCAGCATCTCGTCGGCCACCTTCGCCGCAGCGACGGCATCGCCGAACATGACGGGGATGATGGCGTGCTCGCCGTTGAGGAGCTCGAAGCCTTCCTCGGCCATCCGACGGCGGAACAGCCCGGCGTTCGCGAAGAGCCTTGAGCGGAGCTCGCCGGAGCCCTGGACGAGCTCGAGTGCCTTGATGGTTGCCGCGACGATGGCGGGCGCCAGCGAGTTGGAGAACAGGTACGGCCTGGCTTTCTGGCGCAGCATCGCGACGATTTCGGCGCGGCCGGAGACATAGCCGCCGGACGCTCCGCCGAGGGCCTTGCCGAACGTGCCGGTGTAGATGTCCACGCGATCGGACACGCCCGCGTGTTCCGGCGTCCCCGCACCGGTCGCACCCATGAAGCCGACGGCGTGCGAATCGTCCACCATGACAAGGGCGTCGTACTTATCGGCAAGATCGCAAATAGCCTCCAACGGGGCCAGGTAGCCGTCCATGGAAAAGACGCCGTCAGTCACGATGATCTTCCGCCGGGCCGGGGCGTCGCCGCCCGAAGCCTCGACGAGCTTCGCCTCGAGGTCGGCCATGTCCTGGTTCGCGTAGCGGAAGCGCTTGGCCTTGCTCAAGCGGATGCCGTCGATGATGGAGGCGTGGTTGAGGGCATCGGAGATGATGGCGTCTTCGGGTCCGAAAAGGGATTCGAAGACGCCTCCGTTGGCGTCGAAGCAGCTGGAGAACAGGATAGTGTCTTCCGTTCCCAGGAACTGCGAAACGCGGGCTTCGAGCTCGAGGTGCAGGTCCTGGGTACCGCAAATGAAGCGGACGGACGCCATGCCGAAACCGCGCTCGTCCATGGCGGACTTCGCGGCAGCGATGATGTCCGGGTGGTCGGCGAGGCCAAGGTAGTTGTTCGCGCAGAAGTTCAGGACGGAGTTGGCGGGCTGCCCCAACTGGCCCGCGGAGATGTGGCTGGCCTGCGGCGAATCGATGTGCCGCTCGGTCTTGAAGAGTCCGGCGGAGCGGATTTCCTCGAGTTCGCCGTGCAGTTGGTCTTTGATGCTTGAGTACATTGGTGGCTCCCGGTGCCGGTTCGGAGGAAAAGTCTGTGTGTGGTCTTTGCTAGAGTTCGGTCCAGTCGAGGACAACCTTGCCGCCCACGCCGGCACGGGCGATCTCGAATCCCTTTTCCCAGTCGGTGGCGGACAGCTTGTCCGTGACGACGGCGGAGATGTTGCGGTGGAGTTCGGCGTTTGAGGACAGCATGGCACTCATGGCGTACCACGTCTCGAACATCTCGCGGCCGTAAATGCCCTTGAGGGTGAGCATGTGCGTGACCACCTTGCCCCAGTCGATATCGATGGACTGGCTGGGCAAGCCGAGCATGGCGATGCGTCCGCCGTGGTTCATGTTGTCGATCATCTCAGGCAACGCGGTGGGATGCCCGGACATTTCCAGGCCGATATCGAATCCTTCACGCATGCCAAGTTCCTGCTGGGCTTCCTTGACCCGCATCTTTGAAACATCGACGGCGAGATCCACGCCCATTTTCCTGGCGAGCTCCAGCCGCGGAGCCGAGACGTCCGTGATGGCGATCTTGCGGGCACCGGCGTGGCGTGCGACGGCGATTGCCATGAGTCCGATGGGTCCGGCACCGGTGATGAGCACGTCTTCGCCAACCAGCGGGAAGCTCAAGGCCGTGTGCACGGCGTTGCCGAAGGGATCGAAGATCGCGCCGAGCTCCGGGGTAACGGAAGGATCCTGGTGGACCCAGACGTTGGTCTCCGGAATGACGACGTACTCGGCGAACGCGCCATCGCGCTGCACGCCGACGGACACCGTGTGGATGCACATCTGGCGGCGGCCTGCACGGCAGTTCCGGCAAATCCCGCACACCACATGGCCTTCGCCGGAAACCCGGTCCCCCACCTTGACGTCGCGGACGTCCTCCCCCACGGCCACCACTTCGCCATAGAACTCGTGGCCGGCAATCAGCGGGGTTTCAATGATGCTTTGCGCCCACGCGTCCCAGGACTGGATATGCAGGTCCGTTCCGCAGATGCCCGTAGTCATGACCCGGATTTTGACGTCGCCGGGACCGGCTTCCGGCTCGGGACGTTCGACGAGTTCAAAACCGGCGTGCGGGCCGGACTTGTAGAGAGCCTTCATTGGTCTTCCTAACTCAAAGGGGCGGAGCCTTCGGCCTGCCGTTCCACTTCATTGAAGCCCCCGCAAAGGTTTAGCACAACTAGGTTTTTCTCAATCAACGATTTAGCATTTACTAAATGGAAGTTCACCAGCTCCAGATGCTCAGGGAACTAGGAGATCTTGGCAGTGTCAAGGCTGTCGCAGAGACGCTCATGGTCACTCCCTCCGCCGTTTCGCAACAGCTCGCGCTCCTGCAGAAATCCGTGGAGGTCCCGCTGACCCGCAAGGAGGGCAGGGCCCTGGTGCTCACCGACGCGGGGAGGGTCCTCGCCGACGCAGGGGCCGCCGTCGTAAGCGCGATGGCGGATGCGCGGGCCGCTATCGGCGCCTACCATGATTCCCCCGGCTCCACCGTGACCGTCAGCGCCTTCCACAGCGCCGGGCAGGCCCTTTTCGCTCCCCTCGCGGCGTTGCTGGCCCTCGACGGCGGGAAGTCACCCCGGCTGCGGCTCGCTGACGAGGACGTCGCGCAGGAAGACTTTCCGGGCTTGGCCGCACGGTACGACCTCGTCCTCGCCCACCGGATGGAACACAGCCCGGAATGGCCGCGCGACAAAGTGGCCATCATCCCGCTTGCCGACGAACCGCTCGACGTCGCGCTGCCGGCCGGGCACCCGCTCGCGGCCAGGCGCGAACTCAAGCCGGCCGACGTCGTCGGGCAACCTTGGGTGACCAGCCGCGCCGGGTACTCGCCCGCGGACGTGCTGGCCGCCGTCGTCGCCGTGAGCGGGCGGCCCGCAGAAGTGCTGCACCGCATCAATGACTACTCGACTGTTGCCGCCCTTGTGGCGACGGGAGGCGCGATCGGCCTGCTGCCGCGGTTCACCGCCCGGCGCGTCCTGGACGCCGGAGTGGTGCTGCGCCCGCTGGCCGGGGTCAATTCGGTGCGCAAGATCGATATCCTCGCCCGCCCGGAAACGCTCAAGCGGGCGTCGGTCATGACCGTCTGCGACGCATTGCGGACGGTCATGACCGGGCTCGCCGGGGGCACGGGGCGCTAGGGTTCGCGGACGCGGGTGGGCTGGCCGGCGTCGAAGTATTCCACGAGCCCTTCGGGCAAGACTGGAACAATCTTCGAGGAGCCGTCGCCGCGGAGGGACTCCGTCGCCAGGACACCGGCCGCAACCGCCTGCCGGGCTGCGATCGGATTGGTCTGGGTCCGCCCGCCTTCTGCAGCGAAGCGAAGGAACTCCGAAATCAAACGCGGATCGGCGCCGCCGTGGCCGCCTTCGCCGTCCTGGATCTCGATCACGTCATCCGGTTCCGCGAAACCGCTTGTACGCGTCGTCCACACCTTGATCTGTTCGCCGGGACCGTCGCCGAAGTTCTCGATCCTGCCCTTCGTGCCGATCACCGTGTAGTTCCGCCAATAGTCGGGCGTGAAGTGGCACTGCTGGTAGGACGCCAGTACACCGTTGTCCAGGACCATATTCATCATGGAAATGTCCTCGACGTCGATCGTCTCGGCGAGGTCGGTCTGTTCGGTGGGCGGCCAATTGTCCACCGAGAACCAATCGCGCATCCGCCGCGCACTGTTGTCCCGGCGCGAAGCGACGTCCCCGTACACGGCCAGTTCACCGATCGCCTGGACCTTGGTGCTGTATCCGCCGGCAAGCCAGTGGATGACGTCGATATCGTGCGCGCCCTTTTGCAGCAGCAAGCCGGTGGTGTTGGCGCGCTGGGCATGCCAATCCTTGAAGTAGTAATCCCCGCCGTTTCCCACGAAATGCCGGCACCAGATCGCCTTGACGTCTCCGATGGTTCCGGCCTGGATGATGTCGCGCATTTGCACCACTACCGGCATGTGCCGCATGTTGTGGCCCACGTAGAGGCGCGTCCCGGTCTCAAAGGCCGTCTGCAGGATGAGGTCTGCCGCTTCCAACGTGACGTCAAGCGGCTTCTCGCAGAACGTGGGGATGCCGGCCTTGAGCGTCCGGACGGCGACGGCGGCGTGCTGGTTGTCCGGGGTGAGGACCAGGACAGCGTCCAAGCCGGAATCGAGCAAGACATCCAAATTGTCGGTGATGACCGCCGTCGGGATCTTTTCGGCCGCATCGGCCCTGCCGCGCTCACCCAGATCGCACACGACAGTGACTTCCGAACCATGGCCGGGCTTGTGCGCGTGGCGCCACAAGGACGCCCGCAAGCCGAATCCGACGATGCCTACTTTGAGGTCCATAAGTACTTTCCTAACTAGATAGTTGATGCGCCCGCGTCATGAGGTTGTTTGACTCACGCGCTGCGCGATTCCTTCGTTGACCAGCTCGCGAACCCTCGCGTAGTGGACGGGGTCGTAGCTGAAGCTGTCCATGGCGAGGCGGCCGCCCGAGCCGTTCGTATCGATGAGTGCCAGCACGTCCTCGCGACAGGCCAGTTGTGCCAGCAGGGAGAATGCCCGGTGGTCCCACATGGCCTGCGCAAACACCTTGTAGCGAATCGACTCCCACGGCACCCCGTCCGGTCCCGGGTAGACCATGAATGCGTCGCCGCCGGGAAAGCCCTCCGGCGCAGGTGTCCTTGAACGGATCGACCGTGGCCAAGGAATGGGCTGGGCGACGCAATAGTAGACCCACAGATCTTTCACGCCGGCCTTCAGGAACGGCGCCACCGCATCTGTTGCCACCGCCGGATTCGGTACCGCCCCGCTGCCGTAGAACTCAAAGTCGCTCAGGGCGTCAACCACCGTCAGCCCCTCCAGCAGATCAGCGACGACGTCCTTTGCCTCCTGGTAACCCTCGAGAGCTTCGGCGCCTTCCGGTTCATCGGAAATGTGGAAAATGACCCGGTCAAGCGACCAGTGCTCCGCTAGGAACGAGCGCAAGGCCGGCAGCAGTTCGGCCATCAGCTCCCGGTAGCTTGCCGACCTCGCCGGCACGTCCCAGCCAAAACGCCGTTCCAGCCCTTGCGTGGTCCCGACATAAATCGCCGGCGTCGCCTTTGCCCCCCATTGTGTGAACAAGTGGGCAATTTCCAAATATCGAATGCCATGTTTGGCGCAAAGGTCCACCCACCGCAGCAGCTTGCTGAAATCAAAGTGGTATCCGGAGTCTTCGCTGATGCCGATCAGCTGTGTGGGAAGCCGTGTTCCACCGACGGCCGTATCCAACGGAGGAGTCCACGTGGGCGTCAGCAACGAGTTGGCTCCCATCCTCGCCGCGGAGCCCATGAAGGCGTCGATGATCGACCAATGCTCCTCGCTGAATACGCCGACGCCGTAGTGGGCCGCCAGCCCGTCGCAATGAAACCAGTGGGCGTTCACGATCCCGAGTTCCGGCGCCGGGACCGCCAGGACCGTGACCTTGATACCAGTGGTGAAGAGGACGCGGCCCTCCGCGGCCCGTACCGAGATCCCGACTTCGTGGTCTCCCGCGTGATCCGCGGAAGGGACCACCAGGTCGATCCAGGCCGCCGTCCACTGCCCGTAGCGGGGCTGGATCAGCCCTTCCGAAGCAGGCCGTAAAAGGTCGGGATACAGTCCGGGCGTGTCCCGGTCATAGCCGGAACCATGCTCCGGGAACGCCGCCAAGGAGCAAGGCACCAGCTCAACCTGTGAAATGGAGACACATCCCGCCGACGCTCCGTCGACTGAGACCTCCAGGGGTCCGGCGACGCGGAAATCGTGCTTCATCGGCGGCCTGATTGCCACCTGGACCGACGCAATCTCGCCCGGGAAAACCGACATGGGGATGGTCCTGTCCAACGGTCGTGGCGGAGCGTCCGGGTAGATCTTTTCCAAGGAGTCCGCGAGCACGAACTGCCAGCCGTCCGTCGGGACGGCGTTCTGTTCCGTCAAGGCTGCGAATCCTTTCTACGTGAGTCCCTACTTGAGTCCCTACTTGAGTTCCTACTTGAGCCCGGAGCGGCCGATGCCGGCCATGACGCGCTTTTGCATGAGCAGGAACATGACCAGGATGGGCGCCATTGCCATCAACGATGCCGCCATGAGGATCGGGTAATTGTTGGCATGTTCGCCCTGGAGGTTCGAAAGCCCCACGCTCAACGGTGCGGCGTTCGCCGTCGACGTCACCACCAAGGGCCACAAAAGGTCGTTCCAGGACCACAACACGGTAATGATGACGAGCGCCCAGAGTCCGTTGGCCGCGAGGGGCAGCATGACCCGGAAAAAGACCTGGAACGGGTTGGCCCCGTCAAGCCGGGCCGCGTCTTCGAGTTCGTCGGGGAGCCCCATGAAGAACTGGCGCATCAGGAACAGGCCGAAGGCGCTGAAGATGCCCGGGGCCACGATGCCCGCGATGGTGTTCAGCCAGCCCAGGTTTTGGATGATCTGGTATTGCGGGATGAGGAACAACTGGGACGGCACCATGATGATCGACAAGACCACGGCCAGAATGGGTCCTTTGAACCGGAACCGCATCCGCGCGAATGCGTAGCCCGCCATCGAGCACAGAAGCACCTGGCCGATCACCCTGATGACGGTAATTGCCACCGTCACCCAAAGCTGCGAACCGAAATTCATCGAGGTAAAGACATCCGCGAAGTTGTGCCACTGGACAACGCCGGGCCACAGTGTGGGCGGCGTGCTTTGGACTTCGGCGTTCGTCGAAAGCGACATCACGATCTGGTACAGGAGGGGTGAAACCATCGCCAGGCCGCCGATGGCCAGGACACAGTGGGCCAGGACGTTGGAGCCCTGCTTGCCGCCTTTCGACCTAGACATAGTTGACCCACCTCTTCTGGATACGGAATTGGAAAGCGGTCAAGAGAGCGATGATGGCCAGGATCAGGATGCCGATGGCTGCCGCGTAGCCTTTGTCGTTCTGCAGGAACGCCTGGTTGTAGAAGATGTACACCAAGCTCTGTGTCTGCGGCATGGCCAGGTTGGCCTTCCCCATCATCACGTACAGCAGGTCGAACAGCTGGAAGCCGCTGATCACGGTGACGATCGTGACGAAGAAGATACTGGGCGTCAGCAAAGGAACCGTGATGCCGACGAACTGGCGGACCCGGCCGGCGCCGTCCATTTCGGCGGCTTCGAAGAGCTCCCGCGGGATCTCGCGCAGCCCCGCGCTGATGATGATGAGGTTGAATCCCAGCGACATCCACAGCCCCACCGTAGCCACGGCAAGCAGGGCGAACCCCGGCGTCGACGTCCAGTAGGGGCCCTGGATTCCGAACAAGCCCAAGAACCAGTTGATGGGCCCGAAGTCGCCGTTGTAGATCAGCCGCCACACGATCCCGACGGCGGCCGGCATAGTGATGTAGGGAATGAAGTACAACGTCCGGTACAGGGCCGCGAACCGCAATCCAGGACGCTCGATCAAGGACGCCAGGATGACCGCGATGGGTATCCCGAGGAGTACGACGACCGTGTAGATCAGCGTGTTGAGGATTGACTGCGGGATGGTGGAATCAGTGAACATCCGCAGGTAGTTGTCCAGGCCGATGAACTTGGTCCCGCCGAACACTCCCCATTTGGTGAAGCTGTAGTAGAACGTCTGGACAATCGGCCAAAGGTAGAACACGCCTATGCCCACGACAGTAGGCACAACGAACAGCCAGGGCCACCAGCCATCCGACTTGGATCGTCCTTTGCGACGGTCCTCGGTCGGTTCAGCGGCACGGCTGGGTGTGGGCGCAGGTGTGGACTCGGGCGTCAGGGTCTGGGTTTTCATGATTCTTTGGCCAGTGCGGCATTCATCTGGGTGGCAAGATCCTTGGCAACGTCGGCGACCGGCTTGGTTCCTGCGAAGGCCTGGGGCAGCAGGGTGTTCTCAAGGTCGTTCCAGGCCGCAGTATTGGCTGACACCGGGTACGGCGAGGCGTCCTTGGCCAGGTCAAGGAAGACGTTGAGGTCTACCGAGGGAACGGACTTGACCCAAGCATCCTGGGTGCCGTTGAAGGCTGGAATGACGGTTCCGGTCTCCGCCTGGATCTTGGCGGCGTCCTGTGTTCCCAAGAAGGCAACGAACGCCTGCGCCGCGGCCGGGTTCTTGGCATTCGCAGGAATCACGTTTGCCAGGCCATGGATCACGCTCTGGTTGCTCGTCGGTCCCTTGGGAAGGCTGGCGATGCCCAGGTCGTCACCAAGGGCCTTCTGTGCTGGGCCAACGGTCCAAGAGCCGTCCATTGTCATGGCTAGCTTCTTGGACGTGAACATGTCGCTGGAGGCGGTGTCCGTCAGCTGCTGCATTGAGGGAGAAACGCCGGATTCAATCAGGTCCCGCCAGAACTGCAGGCCGGCGATGGAACCCGAGGAGTCGTATCCGGACTTCTTGCCGTCGCTCGAAATGATGGTCCCGCCAGCTTCGACCATGGTGTTGTAGTAGCTGGTCTGGCCACCCGTGAGGTCACCGGCATACCCGTAGATACCCTTGCCCTGGTAGAACTTGGACAACGCGGCTCCCGCGGATTTCACGTCGTCCCAGGTCCAGCTGGAGTTCGGTTCAGACACTCCGGCTTCCTTGAACAGGGCCTTGTTGTAGAAGAGTGCGCTGGTATCGAAGTCCTTGGGCACTCCGTAGAACGTCCCGTTGACGGTGTACAGATCCACCAGCGCCTTCGGGTAATTCGCTGTATCCACGGCCTTGCCGGACACCAGCCCGTCCAAGGCGAGCAGCTGGTTGTTTTGCGCATAGAGCTTGATGTGCGGGCCGTTCATCCAGAAAACGTCCGGCAGGGTGTTGCTGCTTGCCTGGGTTTGGATTTTCGTCCAGTAGGCCGAGCCCTTCGACGGCGTGACGTCGATGGTCACTTTGATGTTCGGGTACTGCTTGTTGAATTCGGTCACGATCTTCTGCATCGCGGGCTTCTGCGCCGCATCCCAAATCGCGTAGCTCAGCTCAGCGCTCAGGTCCCTCGCGGGGGCAGCGTAGGCGGCCTTGGCTGCGCTACCCCCAGCGGCACTGTTTCCACCGCAGGCAGCCAGCGAGACGACAGCGGCGCCGGCAGCCGCGAAGGAAAGGAATGACCTGCGAGTCACGTTGTGGTTCATGAAAATCTCCGATGTCCTGGTCAGAAGACCGACGGTCCTTCTGGGGTGTGCCTGCATTCGGCTAAGCGCCAGCCCCACTGGTGATTGTGCAGTCGATCACATCATGTTAATCGATTAAAAGCAATATCGAGAATGATCTTTCCTTAACTTTTATAGGCTAAAAACGTCATGAAAGTGCATCATGAAGGATCGCGCTGCAGCGGACACGTGACGAACAACCCGTGGTAACCCGGTTCAGACGGCGGTTTCAGACGGCGGGCGCCGAGTCCCTGACGATGAGGTTCCAAGGAAACTCAAGTACCTGGGTTGGCTCATCCGGGTTTTCCGCGCGGTCGAGAAGGAAGCCGGCCACACCGTCGAAGAATCCTTCGGGACCGACCGTCGTCAACGACGGCACCATGTACTCGCCCTCTGTGGTGTTGCCGATACCGAGCACTTCGACATCCTCTGGAACCCTCAGTTGGAGGCTTTGGGCGGCGTGAATGGCCGCAATAGCCGCGAAGTCGGTCGTAGCGTAGATCGCCGTCGGGCGGTCGTTCCGCTGCAACAGGCGAAGGGCCGCATCGAAAGCGCTCTGGCTGTCCAGGGCAAACCGCTCAACGTAGTCGTCCCGGTAGTCCAAGCCAGCGTCGGCCAGGCCTTCGATGTATGCCCTGTGACGGATGGAAATGGGGTTGCCGGAACGGGGTGCAGCGGTCAAGCAAGCCACTCTGTCGTGCCTGCTGGTCAGATGTGCCACAGCCCGCTCGCACGATGCACCCGCCACAGGCCGCACCACGTCGAAACCATCGGGTTCCATGCTGTCGCTGAAAACCACCAAGCGCTGCAGTTTGGCAGCCTGGGCCAAGAGCTCGACATCCCCGGGTTCTTCGGCGGCGTCGATGAACGTCACGTCTGCATTCTGCCTTTTGAGCGCCACCCGCCAGTCGGTATCGGCCAAAATCATGGGAGTAATACCTCGTTGGGCGGCGGCCGTGCCGACGGCGCGGCTGACATCCAGCGCCCACGGATCCGAGATCATGGTCAGCGACAACATGAGCAGGTTCGTTCTTCCCGTGCGGACCGCCCTCGCCGATTGGTTGGGGCGATATCCGAGGGCCAGGGCAGCCTCTTGGACCCGCAGCACCGTAGCGGGCGCGACGCCGGACCCGCTCCTGCCGCCGTCTTTGCCGCTCCTGCCGGAGAGCACGTAGGACACAGTTGCCGTGGAAACCCCGGCCGCCGCCGCCACAGACTTGATCGTGGGGCGCATTCGTCTCCTTAGTGGCTAAGCCGCCGAACCACGGGCGTGGTTCGGCGGTAGTAGCATCATAGCCAGACGAACAGGCGCCATCGTGAACCTCGGTTCACGCCTAAGACGGGTCAGGATCACGCCTAAAGCGGGTCAGGAAGAGACGCTCCCGTAACCCATCCGCCGTCCGTGGTCGTTGGGTAAGGTCGGCAAGGTACCCGAAACGACGCGGTTAGCCGTCACCGTGGTGCCGCTCTTCGTCCCCGAAACGCCCACGGTGTCGCCGGCTTTCAGGTCCGAGGCCTTGATGGTCTGGAGCGATAGCCGGCGCCCTTGGTTACCCGCTCCGGAAGTAGCGACCTTGACGATAGTGGTCGATGAGTTGATGGCATAGGCCTGCGTGAATCCGTCGTCGCTCTTGACTGTGATGTTCGAATCACTCACCGACTGCACGGTACCGCGTTGAGCCACAATCGTGGAGTAGGAACCGTCCTTGTTCTTGACCGTGAACTCGCCATGGACCGCCGCGCCTCCGAAAGCCCTTCGCAGCATGGGGATGCGACCGAGTTTGCCGGGCGAAGTTTGTCCGGGTGTCGACTGGCTGGGCGACGGGGTGGGCGACGCCGAGCTCGTTGCTGAAGGACTTGTGGCAGTAGGAATAAATTGGTCCGCTGCCCAGACTGCGGCCACTCCACCGCCGCCCACGACGACGGCGATACCGCCCGCAATGAGGGCCGTGCGCAGCCCCGGAGTCATGGAGGACATGGCCGTTTCCTTTCTCCGCTCCTCCCCGGACCGGTAGGGGCGGGCAGCAAAGAACTGATGACTCCATGATGTTCCCCGAAGCTGTGTCCAGGCTGTGGATCCAAACACGATCGGGCCGCAGCCGCAATCGTTTTGATGATTCAAACGACGCCGGCTGCGGCCCGATCGGGGATGTCACATTAGAGAGGTTTTCAGCCTTCGACGCCGAGCTTCTCCAGGATCAGCTCGCGGACGCGCCCGGCGTCGGCCTGGCCGCGCGTGGCCTTCATGACGCCGCCGACAATCGCCCCGATGGCCTGGACTTTGCCGCCACGGATCTTCTCGGCGACATCCGGCTGGGCCGCCAGCGCGGCGTCGATCGCCTCAAGGAGGGGGCCGTCGTCGGACACTACGGCGAGGCCGCGCTTCTCGACGATTTCGGCCGGGGTGCCTTCGCCGGCGAGCACGCCGTCCAGCACCTGGGACGCCATCTTGTTGTTGATCTTGCCGTCTTCGACGAGCTGGTTGAGCTCCACGATGGTGGCCGGGGCGACGCCGAGTTCGGACGGTTCGACGTCGGCCGTCTTGGCGCGGCCAACGATCTCGCCCATCCACCACTTGCGCGCCACCGAAGCGCTGGCGCCGGCCGCGATGGTTTCCTCGATGGAGTCCATGACCCCGGCGTTCACGACGTCGCGGAACTCGAGGTCCGAGTAGCCCCAGTCGGCTTGCAGCCGCTTGCGGCGCGCGGCCGGCGGCTCGGGAAGGGTAGCCCGCAGCTCCTCCACCCATTCGCGGGACGCGTTGACCGGAACGAGGTCCGGCTCGGGGAAGTAGCGGTAGTCGTCGGCGTCGGACTTTTCCCGGCCCGATGTCGTCGTGCGCGTGTCCTCGTGCCAGTGGCGCGTTTCCTGGATGACCGGCTCACCGGAGTCGAGGACGGCGGCGTGGCGCTGGATTTCGTAACGGACGGCGTGCTCGACGGCGCGCAGCGAGTTGACGTTCTTCGTTTCCGAACGGATGCCGAACCGTTCGCGGCCGTGCGGGCGCAACGAAACGTTGGCGTCGCAACGGACGTTTCCGCGTTCCATGCGGGCGTCGGACACCCCGAGGTTCTTGACGATCTCACGGATGGCGGCCACGTAGGCCTTGGCGAGCTCGGGCGCGCGGCTGCCCGCCCCTTCGATCGGCTTGGTGACGATTTCCACGAGCGGAACACCGGCACGGTTGTAGTCAACGAGCGAGTAGTCGGCACCCTGGATACGGCCAGTGGCGCCACCCATGTGTGTGAGCTTGCCGGCGTCTTCCTCCATGTGCGCGCGTTCGATCTCGACGCGGAACACAGTGCCGTCTTCGAGTTCGATGTCCAGGTAGCCGTCATAGGCGATCGGCTCGTCGTACTGGGACGTCTGGAAGTTCTTGGGGGTGTCCGGATAGAAGTAGTTCTTCCGGGCGAAGCGGCACGACTCGGCGATCTTGCAGTTGAGGGCAAGCCCGATCTTGATGGAGGATTCCACGGCCGCCTTGTTCACCACGGGCAGCACGCCGGGCATGCCCAGGTCCACCTCGTTGACGTTGGTGTTCGGCTCGTCGCCGAAGACGTTCGGGGCTGAGGAGAACATCTTCGTCTTGGTGTTGAGCTCCACGTGGACCTCGAAGCCAAGGACGGGATCATACTTCTCCATGGCCTCTTCGAAGCTGAGGATGGCGGCGACAGACATCAGTTGGAACCTCCGGCGGTGGTGGAGCTGGAATCGAGGGCGGCCTGCAGCGAGGGTGCGCGGTCGAGCAACGGACCGCCCCATTTCGCTTCGAGCAAGGACTCAAGGACAGCGCCCACACGGTACAAGCGGGCGTCCTCGCGGGCGGGAGCCAGCAACTGGATGCCCACCGGAAGTCCGTCCTCGTCAGCCAGGCCACCTGGGAGTGACAAGCCAGGGACGCCGGCCATGTTCGCGGGAATGGTCGCGACGTCGTTGAGGTACATGGCCAGGGGATCGTCCAGCTTCTCCCCCAGCTTGAAGGCCGTAGTAGGAGCCGTGGGCGAAATGAGGACATCCGCCTGGGCGAACGCAGCGTCGAAGTCGCGCTGGATAAGCGTGCGCACCTTCTGGGCGGAACCGTAGTAAGCGTCGTAGTAGCCGGCGCTCAACGCGTAGGTGCCCAGGATGATGCGGCGCTTCACTTCGTCGCCGAACCCCGCTGCGCGGGTGGCAGCCATGACGCGTTCGATCGTCATGGGACCGTCCTTCGGCAGGACGCGCAAGCCGTAGCGGACGCCGTCGAACTTCGCCAGGTTGCTTGAT
Source organism: Arthrobacter terricola (assembly GCF_004354015.1). Lineage (GTDB taxonomy): Bacteria > Actinomycetota > Actinomycetes > Actinomycetales > Micrococcaceae > Arthrobacter > Arthrobacter terricola. Next base: position 47,767 of record NZ_SMRU01000003.1, on the reverse strand, counting down.
ACCTCGGACGGCATGATGAGGTAGTAGGCACCCAAGGCGTACTTGAAGTTGGGGCAGGAAACCTCCACGATTTCCGCTCCGGCTTCCTTGAGCAGCTCAAGGGACTCGTTGAAGCGGTTCTCGACGCCGGCCTGGTAGCCTTCGCCGTGAAGCTCCTTGATGATGCCGATCTTCACGCCCTCGACGTTGCCCGTCTTGGCTGCTGCCACGAGGTTATCGAAGGAATCCGTGAGCGACGTCGAATCGAAGGGATCGTGGCCACCGATGACTTCCTGGAGCAGTGCCGAGTCGAGCACCGTGCGCGAGACCGGTCCGATCTGGTCAAGCGAGGACGCCATGGCGATCGCGCCGTAACGGGAAACCGCACCGTAAGTGGGCTTCATGCCGACGGTTCCGGTCACCGCGCCGGGCTGACGGATCGACCCGCCGGTGTCCGTGCCGAGCGCCAGCGGAGCCTCGAAAGCTGCGACGGCGGCCGCGGAACCACCGCCGGAACCGCCCGGAATGCGGTCCAGGTCCCACGGATTGCGGGTAGGGCCGTACGCGGAGTGCTCCGTCGAGGAACCCATCGCGAATTCGTCCAGGTTGGTCTTGCCCAGGATGGGCATTTTGGCGGCGCGCAGCTTCTTGATGACTGTGGCGTCGTAAGGGCTGTGCCAGCCTTCAAGGATCTTCGAGCCTGCAGTAGTCGGCTGACCGATGGTGACGATGAGGTCCTTGACGGCGATCGGAACGCCAGCGAGTTCGTGCAGCGCTTCGGCCTCCGCGCCACCAGCGGCGCGGATTGCGTCCACCTCAGCCGCGACGGCGAGGGCTTCTTCGCCGTTGACGTGCAGGAAGGCGTTGACCTGGCCGTCAACCTCGGCAATACGGTCCAAGTAAGCCTGGGTGACCTCGACCGACGTGACTTCGCGCGCAGCCAGCTTCGCGGCGAGTTGCGCCGCGGACAGGCGGATGAGTCCGGAGTTGTCCAATTCGCTCATTTCCCTACTCCTCATCCAGGATTGCCGGAACCTTGAAACGGCCCTCGAAGGAATCCGGAGCTCCGGACAGCGCCTGCTCGGCCGCGAACGTGTGGCCCACTACGTCTTCCCGGAACACATTGCTCAACGGGATCGGGTGGGACGTCGCCGGAACATCCGCCCCGGCGGCCTCGCTGACGGACTTCACCGAATCCACGATGACGGCAAGTTCGCCGGCCATCCTGTCCAGCTCTTCGGGACTCATTTCAATGTGAGCCAGACGCGCAAGATGCGCGACGTCGTCACGGTTGATCGCAGCCATGGATCTCCCCTGCAAGTTCAAATGGTTTTCCGGACTAGTCTACGTTGGTTGGGCCGCCCGACGGCGCGGTTCGCCTTCCGGCGCCGGACCGGACATCCTCCGCGTGCTCCCCCGGCCTACCCGATGCCGATCGCTCCGGTCAGCATGCCTACTGCGAGCATTACCACCGAGATGACCGCGGTGCGCCACAGGACCTTCTTGTGGTGGTCGCCGAGCTCCACCTTGGCCAGGGAAACAAGGAGCAGGATGGCGGGAACCAAGGGGCTTTGCAGATGGAAGGGCTGGCCCGTGATGGAGGCGCGCGCCATCTCGGCACCGCTGATGCCGTAGTGCGCGGCGGTTTCGCTCAGGACCGGGAGGACTCCGAAGTAGAAGGCGTCGTTGCTCATGAAGAACGTCATGGGGATGCTGAGCAGGCCGGTGATGACGGCCATGAACGGTCCCATCTCGGCGGGGATGATGTGGACCAGCCACGCCGACATTTCCTTGACCATGCCGGTGCCGTTGAGGACGCCTGTGAGGACAGCGGCGGCCATGACCATGCTGACGACGGCCACGATGGACGGCGCATGGGCCACCAGCTGGGCGCCCTGTTCCTTGACCTTGGGGAAGTTCACCAGGAGGGCAATCGCGGAACCCACCATGAAGACGTACGGCATCGGCACCAGGTTGGCCACGAGCATGACCATCACTGCGACGGTGAGGCCGAGGTTGAACCAGAAATGCCTGGGTCGCAGGGTGGCGCGCTTGGGATCGAGCGCGGTGCCGGCGAGGGTGGCGTCGTGCTCATCAGTCAGGGTGTCGTCCCGTTCAAGGATCACGACGGCGGAGCCTCCGCCGGTGCCCGGCTTACCCGCGGTGCGGGATGAGCCCGAACCACCGCGACCCGAACCCGCGGCGAGGGGACGGCCGTGGCCAGTGCCGCCGTCGAACGCTTCAGCGGGATCGGCGAGATCGCCCCAGATCTCCGGAGCGGCCACGCGAAGGCGGTTGCGTTCTTGGAGGCCGAGGAGCCAGGAGAAGACGAGGACCACGAGTAGACCGGCGATGAGGGACGGGACCATCGGGACGAAGACGTCGTTGACGTCGATCTTGAGCGCAGTGGCGGCGCGGGCGGTGGGGCCACCCCACGGCAGGATGTTCATGGTGCCGTTGGCCAGGCCGGCGACGCACGTCAAGACCACCGGGCTCATCTTCAAGCGGAGGTAGACGGGCAGCATTGCCGCAGTGGTGAGGATGAACGTGGTGGAGCCGTCGCCGTCGAGCGAGACCGCGGCAGCGAGGATGGCTGTGCCGACCACAACCTTGGCAGGGTCGTTCCCCAGTTTGCGCAGGATGAACTTGACCAAGGGGTCGAACAGTCCCACGTCGATCATGAGGCCGAAGTACACAATCGCGAACATCAGCAGGGCGGCGGTGGACGTCATGGACTTCATGGAATCCATGACCATGCTCCCGATGCCAAGGCCGGCGCCTGCGAACAGCCCGAAGATGGTGGGAACGATGATCAGCGCCAGGACCGGCGTCAACCTCTTTGTCATGATCAGGACCATGAACACCGCAATCATTGCGAATCCAAGCAATACCAGCACAGCCGGCTCCTTACTACAGTGAACGGCATCACATCGGCGTGATGCGCAGTAAAGACCGTAAGGTGGCGACGCTCACAATCGGCCGTTTGCGGGAATTGATGGAAATACTGCTGATTGAGAGCATTTTGCTCATTCTGCTCAATGCTTCAATGGAGGTAGACACCCGAAAAACATCGCCGCCGCGGCATGACAGCAGGCGGCTTCCCCGCCGAGAGGAGGCAGCATGCCCAGGCTCGCACTGCGCTTCTCGACGCAGACGCTGCTCCTCCAGCTCGGCGTCGTCCTCCTCGTGGTGCTGCTCAGCGGAACCGTCCACGCGTGGCTTGTCTACGGCCGGATCGGCGCCGAAGCGGAAAACCAGGCATTGACCCTGGCCCGTACCGTGGCGTCTGATCCCGTGATCCGTTTGGAAGTGCAGACCATCAGCAAGGAGGCGGGAACCCCGCCTCCCGCCGTACTCGCATCCGGACCGATCCAAGCCGCCGCGGAGGCCGCGCGGACCCGCACGGGCGCCCTTTTCGTGGTGGTCACCGACGAAACCGGGCTTCGGCTCGCGCACCCGGACCTCTCAAGGCTCGGCGAACGCGTGAGCACCGACCCCTCGGACGCGCTTTCCGGCAAGGAAGTCACCACGAGGAACACCGGCACGCTCGGTCCGTCGGCGGGAGCCAAGGTTCCGGTCTACGCACCTGGAGCGGCCGCGACCGTCGTGGGCGAAGTCAGCGTCGGCTACTCGATGGAATCGCTCAGCCAAAGCCTGGCGGAGGACATCGGCCCCATCGCGCTGACCGCCGCCGGCGCGTTGCTCGCAGGAGTCCTGGCGTCCTTCCTCTTGCGCAGCCGCCTGCAGCGGCTCACTTTGGGCCTCGAACCCGAAGAGATCAGCACCCTGGTCCACGATCAAGTGGCCGTGCTGCAAGGAGTCGACGACGGCGTCATCGGCATTTCTGCGGACGGCCGGATCACGGTCTTCAACGCAGCGGCGAGGCGCCTCCTCGGCATGCCGGGCGCGAGCGGTGTCCTGACAGGCACCAGTTGGGCCGAGGCTGCCGTGCCCGAGCAGCTGAAAGCCCTCACCCGGCCATCCGCCCACGACGCGGAAGCCGTAGAAATCGTCGCTGGCGGCCGCGTCCTTGTTGCCAATGCCCGCAAGGCTTTGCACCGGAAAGAAGACCTCGGCTGGGTGGTCATGTTGAGGGATCGCACCGAGCTCCAGGAACTCACCCGGCAGCTCGACGCCGTCGGCACCATGTCTGCCGCATTGCGCGCCCAACGGCATGAGTTCGCGAACCAGCTCCATACGATCGCCGGCTTCATGAGCAACGGCCAGCACGAACAAGCCAAGGACTACCTCGCCCGGATTTCGGCCACGGGTCCCTTGAAGTTTCCAGTGGAGCAGGCCCAGCTCCTGCAGGACCCCTACCTGCAGGCGTTCGTCGGCGCGAAAGGCGTGGAAGCGGACGAACGCGGCGTGGCGCTGCGTATCGGCCCCGAAACCCTCGTGCGGGGCCATGTCACCGAACCGCAAGACGTCACCACAGTCCTTGGCAACCTGATCGACAACGCCGTGAACGCCGCCGTCGCCGGCTCTTCGCCGCAGCGCTGGGTGGACATTGAGCTGCTCGACGAGCCCGGGCCCGACGGCGGCACTCTCCATATCGTCGTCGGGGACTCCGGCGACGGGCTCGGCAACTTTGGCGCCGACCAGGTTTTCGTCGAGGGATTCACGACGGCGGAACCGGGCGGGCGCGGAACGTCCACCGCAGGCGGGCAAGGACTGGGGCTGGCGCTTGTCCGCCAGCTCGCCCGGCGTCGCAGAGGCGACGTGCGCATCCTGGAGCCAGGGTCCGCGGGTGGACCCGGCGCCGTTTTCATGGCGACCCTGCCCGGCGTGACAGGGCCATCCGAGGCCGGCGACCGCCTCAATGTAGTTGAACCCACGGAAGGACGACCATGAGCGAAGACCTCAGGGTGCTGATTGTGGACGACGATTTCCACGTCGCCAAGCTCCATGCGGCCTATGTGGATTCAGTGGCCGGATTCCTTGCGCTGACACCCGCGGGTTCCACCGCCCGGGCATTGCAGGCAGTGCACAGTTTGAGGCCGGACCTGGTGCTTCTCGACGTCTATTTGCCGGACGGCTCCGGCCTGGACCTCCTGGGCCAGCTCGACGTGGACGCCATGATGCTCAGTGCGGCTTCCGATGCCGCCTCCATCAGGACGGCCATGCGCCGCGGAGCCTTGGCGTACCTCCTCAAGCCGTTCACAGCCGAGTCGCTGTCCCAGCAATTACGCTCCTACGCCCGGTACCGTCGCATCCTCAACGTGCAGCATGCCGTCACCCAGGACACCATCGAGCGGGCGAAACGGGCGCTCATTTCCGGCGACGCCGTGCCCTCCGGAAAGCCGAGGTCAGCCACCGAAGCAACGGTGCTCGAGTCGTTGGCCCCGGGCGAGCAATACTCTGCGTCGGAAGTGGCGGAGCGCGTCGGAGTCTCGCGGGCCACCGCGCAAAGGTACCTGTCCTCGCTCGCCGACGACGGCGCCGTCGAGATCCAACTCCGCTACGGCAGCACGGGCCGGCCGGAACACCGCTACGGCGTTGCGCGCTAGGCTGGGAAAACAGCGTAGGTGCCGTCAAGAATCCTTGACGGCACCTACTTCAAAATCCGTCGGAGCTATGCGCTCTTCTGGGCGACCAGTTCGATTTCCACGAGCATCTGCGGGTCGAGGAACGGCAGGACATGGACCAAGGAGAGGGTGGGGCGGATCTCGCCGAAGACCTCGCCGTGCGCGCGGCCGGCGTCTTCCCACTTGCTGATGTCGGTCAGGTACAGCTTCGACTGAACCACGTCCTCGTAGGAGAAGCCCGCATCAGCCAGGACCGCGCCGAGCTTTTCGAGGATGTACTTGGTCTGGGAGTAGAAGTCGTCGCCGACAATTCCCTCTGGGCCGGAGGCCGCCGTCGCCGAAATGAAGAGCGTGTTGTCCACCTGGACCGCACGGGAGTAGCCAAGGGTCTGTTCCCAGACCGAACCCGTGCCGTATGTCTTGCGCATGCCTCGCCTTTCTCAGTTTCCGCACCCGGTCCTTGCGGCCGGGGTTTACGAGGAAAACTTTATGGCTGACGGACATCCCGCCGGTAAACGAACAGCTTTATGTCGGTTCCGGGAACGAACCAGTCCCGCTCCGGTTTCCGCTCGAAACCGGTTTTCGCGTAAAGTGCGTTGGCGCTTTCCCAGGTAGCTCCCGTGGTCAGGGAGACGGCGTTGATGCCTTCAATCGAGCGGGCTTGGTCCACCACCGCCTGGACGAGGGCCCGGCCCGCACCGGAACGCTGCACTTCCGGATCAACCACCAGGGTGCGCATTTCGAGTTCGTCCGGCAATCCGATGTCCGAAAAGCCGCCACCGGCCTTGGCCGACGTGACCGATCCAATCACCTCGCCGTCGCGCTCCGCGACGAAGACCTCGGCATGCCGGGCGCGTTCCGCGACGTCCCGGAGCTTCAGCAGATACGGGTGGTCCGGGCTGCCATAGTAGCCCGCGCCCACGTAGGACGACATCGTAATCCGGGCAACGGCGTCGTAGTCTTCGGGCAGGGCGGGACGGACAGTAATCTGCGAATGCACTGATCCATGGTAGTGGCGGCCCGGCACCCTGGCGTGCCAAAAGGCGGTTTCCGTGATTGAACTATCACCAGTTGCTTTTCGTAACGGCGGGGTGCGGGAGGGCCGGGAAGGTTGCTTTGCGTGGCGCCAGGTTGAGTCCGGTGTCCGGCTATTGCGCCCGGTTTCCTGCTGTTGCGGCTAAGTGTCGAAGTGCTGGCGACGGCGGGTTGTTGCGTGGTTTATTGGCGGCCAAGTACCCACGAAAGGACCACGAATGAGCACGCCCCAACGAACCCTGCACCTGAACGCCTTCCTCATGAGCACAGGCCACCACGAGGCCTCGTGGCGACTTCCGGAAAGCAACCCGCGCGCCAGCACGGACATCACCCACTACCAAAACCTCGCGCGGATCGCCGAGCGGGGCACGTTCGACTCGATCTTCTTCGCCGACTCCCCCGTGATCTTCGGCGACGTCGGACGCCGTCCGGCCGGGAAGCTCGAACCGACCGTGCTCCTCACCGCTATCGCCGCTGCGACCGAAAAGATCGGCCTGATCGCCACGGCGTCCACAACCTACAATGATCCCTTCAACCTGGCACGGCGTTTCGCGTCCGTGGACTGGGTCAGCGGCGGAAGGGCCGGCTGGAACGTGGTGACAACGGCCGGACCGGAGGCCGCGCAGAACTTCGGCATCGACGACCAGCCGGCGCACGCCACGCGCTACGAGCGGGCAGCGGAATTCCTGGATGTCGCAGCGAAGCTTTGGGACAGCTGGCAGGACGACGCCGTGCTCGCCGACAAGGAAGCCGGGATCTGGGCCGACTCGGCCAAGGTCCGGCCGATCGACCACGATGGGAAGCATTTCCGTGTCCGTGGACCGCTCAACGTGCCGCGTTCCCCGCAAGGCCGGCCGGTCATTGTGCAGGCCGGTTCCTCCGAAAACGGAAAAGGCCTTGCCGCGAAATACGCCGAAGCCGTGTTCACCGCGCAGCAAACCCTCGAGGGGGCACAGTCGTTCTACGCCGACGTGAAGTCCCGCGCGGTGGCGCTTGGCCGCCGGGCCGAGAGCATCAAGATCCTCCCGGGAATCGTTCCGGTGATTGCCTCGACCGAAGCTGAAGCCCTTCGCCTCGAGCGTGAGCTCGATCAGCTGATCCGGCCCGAGTATGCCCGCGTGGAGCTCGCCAAAACCCTCCGGGTAGCCCCGGAAGACCTTCCCTTGGACCGCCAATTGCCCGCCGAACTGCCGGACGAGGACTCGATCGAAGGAGCGAAGAGCCGGTACACGCTCATCGTGGAACTCGCCCGCTGCGAAAAGCTGACGGTACGCCAACTGATCGGCAGGCTGGGCGGTGGCCGTGGACACCTCACGTTCGCGGGAACTCCGGACCAAGTGGCCGACGCCATCCAGTTGTGGTTCGAGAACGGCGCCGCCGACGGCTTCAACATCATGCCCGCTGTGCTTCCGTCCGGGCTCGAAACCTTCGTTGACAGCGTGGTTCCGGTGTTGCGACGGCGGGGCCTGTTCCGGAGCGAATACAGCGGCAATACGCTGCGGGACCACTATGGCTTGGAGCGTCCGGCCAACCACCGTGTCGAGGCCGCGCTCTTCGACAGCGCGGCCTCGTAAGGGCGCGCTACAGCGGGAACTTGCCGGAAAGCTCGAGGGTTCCGGCGCAGGTCCATGCTTGCAAGCGGTCGGCATCGCTGGGACCGCCGTCCACGGGACTGGTCAGCCGTGGGCGTCGGACCCAGCAGCCGGCTTCCTCCGCGATCAAGGCTCCAGCGGCGTAATCGTGTTCGTTGAGGCCACGCTCACCGAACGCGTCGCACGTTCCATCGGCCACCATGCAAAGGTCCAGGGCAGCGGAACCGAGGCGGCGGAGATCGGCGAATCCGTCCATGAGGCCCCCGAGCCCGGCGAATTGCTCGGCCCGCGTTGCGGGATCGTAGCTGAATCCCGAGGCGACGATCAGTCCGGTGCGGCCCAGGACGGGTCCGTTCAATTGGGTGCGTTGTCCGCCTTCTTCGAGCCAGGCGCCCTGGCCCCGCGCCGCGGAATAGACGCGGCCCAGCGCTGGGGCGTTGACCACTCCGGCGAGCCACACGCCGTCGGCATCCGCTACCGCAACCGACGTGGCGTAGTAGACGATATTGCGGATGAAGTTGGTTGTACCGTCCAGCGGGTCGATGGACCAGCGGTAGCCGCTGGGCTGTTCGGAGCGGGTGGTGCCGTGCTCCTCGCCCGTGATGGTGTCGTCAGGGCGCGACGCCATGATCGCCTCGCGGACGGCATTCTCCGCGGCGACGTCGAAAGCTGTCACCCAGTCGCCGGCGTCGCCCTTGTTCACGACACCGAGGTTCCCCGCGGTATTCGTGCCTGACGGGCGGCCGGAAAGTACTTCCGCACCTGCCGCGGCAGCCGCTTGGGCAACGGCGAGCAGCTCCAGGACATCGGCTGTCATTCGGAATCCTCCACTTCCCCGGCGGACGCGTTCGCCGCCTCAACGGTTTTTTGGGCCTCGAAAGCCGCGGCGTCATCCTCGGCCACGGCAATTTCCTCGGCGGACTCAAGCACACCATCAAGCAATGCCCGGAAGCCATCCTCGTCCAAGACGCGGATACCCAGTTGCTCGGCCTTGTCCAGTTTGGACCCCGCGTTCTCCCCCGCCACGACGTAGCTGGTGTTCTTGGAGACCGAGCCGGCAGCCTTGCCGCCTCTGATAATGATGGCTTCCTTCGCCTCGTCCCGGCTGAGGTTGGGCAACGTGCCAGTGACCACGATGGTCAGGCCTTCGAGGTTCCGTTCGATTCCGGCGTCGCGTTCGTCCATCATCCGGACGCCTGCGGCGGCCCAGCTGTCCACGATCTCCCGGTGCCAATCCACCGCGAACCATTCCTTGAGCGCCGCCGCAATGGTGGGCCCCACGCCGTCGACATTCGCCAGATCTTCCTCGGAAGCGGCCCGGATGGCCTCCATGCTGCCGAAGGCCGTCGCCAAAGCACGGGATGCCGTCGGCCCCACATGCCGGATGGACAACGCAACCAGGACCCGCCAGAGTGGCTGCGTCTTGGCCTTCTCGAGTTCAGCGAACAGCTTTTCCGTGGTGGCGGTGGGTTTGGAAGGAGTCTTCGCGGTTGCCTTCGAATAGAAGTACGGCACGAGTTCAAAGGTGCCGGTGCCAACGCCCTTGGATCGCTTTTCACGGCGGATGCGGACGTCCGCAAGGTCCTCGCGAGTCAAGCTGAACAACGCTGCTTCGCTGAGCAGCGGCGGAGTTTCGGGCTCCGTGGGCTGGGTGAGCGCGATCGCCGCTTCCCAGCCGAGGGCCTCGATATCGAAAGCGCCGCGGCTGGCGACATGGAAGACCCGCTCGCGCAATTGCGAAGGGCAGGACTTCGCGTTGGGGCAGCGGATGTCCACGTCGCCTTCCTTCGATGGCGCCAAGGGCGTGCCGCACGAAGGGCACTCCGTGGGCATCACGAATTCGCGCACGGGAGGATCCTGCTGATCACGCAGGGCCAGGACAGGGCCGACGATCTCGGGGATGACGTCGCCCGCCTTCCGGAGCACCACGACGTCGCCGATCATGACGCCCTTGGCCTTGACGACGTCCTGGTTGTGCAACGTGGCCATTTCCACGGTGGAGCCAGCAACCTTGACCGGCTCCATCACGCCATACGGGGTCACGCGGCCGGTGCGGCCGACGTTGACCTGGATGTCCAGGAGCTTGGTGTGGACTTCCTCGGGCGGGTATTTGTAGGCCACGGCCCAGCGCGGCACGCGCGAGGTGTAGCCAAGCGCGCGCTGGGTTCCGAAGTCGTCGATCTTGACCACGATGCCGTCGATCTCGTGCAGGAGGTCGTGGCGGTGCTCACCGAAATGCTTGATGAATTCAAGGACTTCGTCGAAGGAACCCAGGACCTTCAAGTAGGGGCTGACCGGGAGGCCCCACTCCTCCAGCAGCTTGTACGTGTCCGACTGGCTTGTGGCGCTGAGGCCTTCGCGCGCTCCGATGCCGTGGACGAACATCCGCAACGGGCGCTTGGCCGTCTCAGCGGGATCCTTCTGGCGCAAGGAACCGGCCGCGGCGTTGCGGGGATTCGCGAGCGGCGCCTTGCCGGCTTCGATCAGGGCTTCGTTGAATTCCGCGAAGGCCTTGGACGGAATGAAGACTTCGCCGCGGATTTCCACCTCAGAGGGGTACCCGCTTCCGCTGAGCTGGCGCGGGATCTCCTTGATGGTGAGCACATTGTGGGTGATGTCTTCGCCGGTGGTCCCGTCGCCACGCGTGGCCGCACGCACCAGCTTGCCGTCGCGGTAAAGCAGGTTCACGGCGAGGCCGTCGATCTTCAGCTCCGTCAGCCACGCGATGGCCGGCACGCCGTTCCCGAGCTTCTCCACCGAGGCTTCGGCCTTGCGGACCCAGGCTTCCAGCTCTTCCAGCGAGAAGACGTCCTCCAGGCTGTACATCCTCTGGAGGTGCGCGACGGCGGCAAACGCTGCCGACACCTCTCCGCCGACCTCCTGCGTGGGGGAATCGTTGGAGACAAGTTCCGGATGCAACGCCTCGAGTTCTTCGAGGCGCCGGTACAGGGTGTCGAACTCGGCGTCCGAAACCGTGGGCGCGTCTTCCTGGTAGTACGCATAGCGGTACTTGCGGACGAGGTCCGCAAGGTTTTCGTACTCTTCCCGGACGGAATCGGCTGGAACTGCGGTTTCGCTCTCTGCTGTGCTCACGTACCTATCTTGCCGCAAAGCCCGGACAATTCAGCGTCCGGGAAATCGCCTGGCCGGGATCACGGATTACTCCTGCAGCAGTGCCCCCGAGGCTTAGTGCCCGGAGAAGCGGTTGCGGCTCCACAAGGCGAAGGCGATGCCGCCTCCTGCCACCAGGAGTACACCGCCCATGATCGCGATCACAGCGAACCAATCGGCACCGGGCCCCTTGGCGTCACTGACTGAGGATGCCTGGTTGGCCGCCAACCCGGTTTGGATTGGGGTGTCCCAATTGGACGACACCGACGGCGACGCGCTCGGGACCGCCGACGCCGTCGCCGTAGCTGTGGGCACCGGAGTCGACGACGGCATATCGGTGGGGACGGCATCGTCACTCGGCTGCGTGACCGGCGCGGGTGCCAGCCCCGGGTCCGGCGCCTGTACCGGTGCGGGAGCCACCGGGGCGGGGGCTGCCGGAACTACAGGCTCGACGACGGGCGGCTTGGCCGGGACCGGGTCCACCGTTGGCTGTGCCCGGTTTGGGTCGACGGGAGCCGGAGTGTGGATCGGAGCCGGGACGGACGGCGAGTGGGTCGGCTGTCCCTGCCCCGGGGCAGCGGTCTCGGCGTGGGCCGAAAGCAGGGGGAAGGCACACATCGCCACAGCCATGGCAATGCCCGCGAGGGCAACGGAAAACGGGCGGCGGGCAGCGGCACGAGTAGTGCCGCCAACGCGCGCGGAAGAGCGTTGGGTCATTATTACCTCTGCAGGACGGCGCATGCCGCCCGGAGTTGGGGTGGTATTGACCGGAATCTTCCTACATAGTCCGGGCGTGTCGCAAATCCCGTTGCATCAACGGTTATGTACTTGCCCCGCTTGCGCGTTCTCCGCGTCAACGATGATTGCGGTGACATTATCGTGTCCTCCGCTGCGCAGAGCGGCCTCTATCAGCGCATCCACAGCGTCCTGTGGCTGGCCAGTTGTCCGTAGGATCCGAGCAATGTGCTCGTCGTCCAGTTCCCCATTAAGGCCGTCCGAGCAGATGAGCATCCGGTCTCCCTCCTGGATGGGGAGCAGCCAGAAGTCCGCCTCGTTTTCATCCCCCGTGCCCAAGGCCCGGGTCACCACATGGCGGCGCGGATGCACCATGGCTTCTTCAGCGGTGATGCTTCCGGCGTCGACAAGTTCCTGGACTTCCGAATGGTCCACGCTGACCTGCTCCAAGTCGCCCTTGCTCAGCCGATATGTCCGGGAATCTCCGACGTTCATGACCAACCAGTATGGAACGCCCATTTGTTCGACGACGACGACTCCGGACAGGGTGGTTCCGGCGCGTGCGCCGGTAGCTTCGCGAATCCGGGTATCTGCAGCAAGAATGCAATCCTGGAGTTCAACTGCGGTCGTCGACCGGGTCCGGCTGGCCAGTTGCGGCAGGCCGGCAAGCGTTCGGATGCAGACAGCGCTGGCGATCTCGCCGGCTTCGTGGCCGCCCATTCCATCCGCGACTGCGAAAACCGGGGCCGAGGCGATAAAGGAGTCCTCATTGATTTCCCGCTTGTGGCCACGATCCGTACCACAGCCATAGCTCAAAGCGAATCCTGGCCCGAGGGAAGTCGGAGCTGTATCTGACGGATCTGCGTTCACGGTTTTTCTCCCCCTTGTACCTAACCGAAGCTGCCGGCCTTGACCGAACTTGCCGGCCCTGACGGAAATTGCGGCCCTGACGGAAATTGCGGCCCTTGAGAAGAGTCTGGGCGGGCACTATCGCGATCCTACCGGCATCATTTGGTTCGTGCTCCGCGCAGGCGGGATGAGGGCTGCGGACCGGATAGCGGCAGCATCAGTCGAGGACGAGGCCCCTGCCGAGTCCGCGCGAAAGGCGGACCGGAAGGATCTCGCCGAAACCGCGGACGTTTTCCGCCGTTTGCGGCTCGAAGACAAATCGTTCGTCCTGCCCCAGCGCCGCCGCCGTCATGGCGTCCACGAGGACCGTGCCGGGTTCCGCCAGCGCTGTGAGCCGGGCCGCGAGGTTGACTGTCGGTCCGTAGATATCTCCAAGCCGGGAAAGGATGCGGCCCCACACCATTGCCACGCGGGCTTCGGGCAGGATTTCGTCCTCCGTAAAGGCCTGCGAAAGAGCGAGGGAAATCTCGGCTCCCGCGGCCGGGGTCTCGGCAATATAGAGGACTTCGTCGCCCACGGTCTTCACCAGGCGGCCGCCGCCGATCGAAATGATCTCGGCACATTTGTTCTCGAAGCGCTGGACCAATTGGGCGAGCGTTTTCTCGTTCATGCGCCGGGACAAGCTCGTGTAGGAAACGAGATCGGCGAAGCCTACGGCCCGCGCCAAGGGCAATGGTGCATCGTCTTCGTCGCCTTCGCGCCCTGCTTCGCTTGCTTGGAGCCCCGCTTCGGCCCGGACCGCCAAGCGCTGCACGCCGGCATTCATCTGCCTGCGCCACGAATACACGAGGATTTCCTCCATGGCGTCCACAAGGTTGGGCAGTTCGCTGACCAACCGCTTGCGGGCCACGGGGTCCGGAATGCCCTGTTGCACCACCATGTCTTCGATGAGGGCCTCGACTTGCCAGACCACCATGCGATCGGTCATCTGGCCGATCGCCCGCGTCACGGAAATGGCGGCTTCCTCGGTGAGCTTCCCTGCACGGACCAAGTCGAGGATGGTCGACAGAGCGGCGAGGTCGCCCTCAGTGAAGGCAACGTCCTGGTCACCGAAATTGGGAAAGCCCAGCGCCCGCCACAACTTGCGCGCGGAAAGCAAGGAGACACCAGCCGCGGCGGCCACTTCGCGCCGGCGGAGCGTGCGTTCGCCACCGAGCAAGCGGGCCTCAAGGGCTTTGATGGCCAGCCGTTCCACGGACAGGGTGCCGGTGGGCGGCGATACGACGGGAATGCTCCCGCTGTGCGAATGATCTGCGGAAGCGGAAGTTTGGGGCTCAGCGGAAGATCCGGCCACGGCACCTGGCTCATTGTCCGTGTACTCAGGCTCTTGTTCGTCAATGCTCATCTCTTCCACCTTCTCTCACGCCCCAGGGGACTGCCCAACCCGGGCCATCGAATCCGCCGAATTGTCCGTCGTCGACGGGCCCGGCACTCGCCGGAAGTTCCGCCATCGCCTCGAGGACGAAGCTGCGGAACAAGCCGGCCTCCGGAACATCGGCAAGGATTGCGTCACCGGAGTGCCCGGTATCCAAGGATATATTCCCCGAGCGCAATACCCGTTGGATCATCGATTGCTTGATACCTACACCACGAACGGACGCGAGCGGAAGTTGCCAGTCTCGGCGCCGAAGCATTCCGAACCGGGCAACTATCCGCCTGCTGGTCAGCACATATTGCACCCCGCGCCAGCGGATGAAGCGGGGAAGGCTGTAGACGAGCAGGACGATCCCCGCAATTGCCAGGCACCCGGCCACGAGCCCTTGGGTCCAGTCCCCACTGATGACCGGAAGAAGCTTGCCCGGACCGCCCTTGACAATCCACGCGCAGGCGAACCCGGCGATCGCTGGAACAAGGATGACTGCCAGGACAGGACCGAAGAGCATCCTGGGTTGCTGCCGCGTCACCACAATGACTTGCTCCCCGGGCAGGAGCTGTTTACGCATAACCGCCTTCGGTGGTCCGCAAATGGACCACGTCTCCCGCGGTCACCACATGTTCGCGCCCGCCATGATCTACCACTAGGAGGGAGCCATACTCATCGAGCCGTGACGCGTGCCCTACCAATTCGTGGTCGCCCGGGAGGTGGGCCTTCACTTCCCGCCCCAAGGTGACCATGACAGCTTCCACCCGCTTGTGCAGCGAGGGGCCGCCCGCCAACCCGGCGGAGGGGTCGCCGTCGGCATTACAGAAGCTGCGGTAGAGGGCCGCGAAGCGGGAAAGGTAGTTCCGCAGGATCGCCGTCCGGTCCACGGTGGTGGCGCCTTCCAACTGGAGGGACGTCGCCGTCGGTACGGGCAATTCGTCCTCGGAAAGCGTGACGTTGAGGCCCGTGCCCAGGATGACCGCCGGAACCGAACCGTCCGCCATCGGCCCCATCTGCGCGAGGATGCCGGCAATCTTCTTGCCGCGGACCAGGACGTCGTTCGGCCATTTGATGTCGGCAGGCACACCCGTGGTTTCCAGCAGGGTTTCCCGCAAGGCAATGGCCCCCAGGAGTGACAGCCAAGAGTAGCTTTGCGTCGGTACCGGCAACCCTTGGGCGTTGACCGGGCGCAGCACGATCGAGACGGAGATCGCGGACCGTTCCGGCGACTCCCAATGCCGGTCAAGCCGTCCGCGGCCTGCCGTCTGGTGTTCGGCCGTGAGGACGGCGAGGTCTGCCCACTCTTTCGGCTCCGTGGTGACGGCGCGCAGCAGATCGGCGTTGGTGGAGCCAGTCGATTCCACCACCTCCACACGCGAAATACCGGTCGCGCCAAGGAAGTCCTGGTGGATCAGGGCGTCGCGGTCCAGGCTCGGGCGCAAGGCACGTGGTTCGCTGTTGGCGGGCTGTTCGGCATCCATACACAGAATCCTATCGAGCCGCGTTCGCCCTGGAAGAAGTGTCCGCTCAGAGAAAGATATCCGCAGCCAGCTTTTCCTCGGGGGCTCCCAGGCTGTAGGGCGCGAAGTCGGTAACGCCCGCATCCCGCAGGACTTCCTCGTCAGTGTAGAAATTGCCGGTGCTGCCGGAGCCGCTGCCCAGGTTCGCCCCGGTCAGGATGGCGTGCGCGGCATCGGCCATGATCTCCGGGCGACGCGCGGCGCAGGCCATCTGTTCGCCGCCAGGCATGTTGCGGATGGCAGCAGTATCGATCAGGGTGCGGGGCCACAGGGAATTGACCGCCACGCCGTCGTCCTTCAGTTCTTCGGCGAGGCCCAGGGTGGTGAGGCTCATGCCGTATTTGGCCATCGTGTAAGCCAAGTGCTTGCCGGCCCATTTCGGATCGAGGTTGAGCGGCGGGGAAAGGGTGAGGATGTGGGCGCCGCGCCCTTTCCGCGCCGATTCCCGCAGGGCCGGCAGGGCAAGCTTGGACAAGAGGAATGTGCCGCGGACGTTGATGTCCTGCATGAGGTCGTAGCGCTTCATGTCGACTGCATCGGTGCGGGCGAGGTCGATCGCCGACGCGTTGTTGACGACGACGTCGATCCCGCCGAAGCGTTCAACAGCGGCGGTGACGGCCGCGGCAACGTCGCCGTCGTTGCGGACATCCCCCACGAGCGGCAACGCGCGGCCGCCGCCCGCTTCCAATTGTTCGGCGGCGGTAAAGACCGTTCCCTGCAACTTGGGGTGCGGTTCTCCGGTTTTTGCCATGAGGACGATGTTGGCGCCGTCGCGGGCCGCCCGGGCGGCGATGGCAAGGCCGATGCCGCGGCTGCCGCCGGAAACAAGGAGCGTCCGGCCCCGCAGCGATCCACGTGCCTGATAGGGGAAGCCGGGGGCGTTGGAAGCGTCGTTGCTTGGGGTCATGGAGAAACTCTAGCCCAGAATTATTACTGGCGAGTAACAAACTTCGACGCTCGACTTGAAGTCGGAAAATTGTAGGGTTTCTACAGCGGTGTGTGGCTTTTGCGTCACTAGACTAGCCAGCAGGGCCAGCGTTTTGTGCACATGCTACTTAACAGCCCATGCCTTTGAAGCAGTGCCAGCGTAAATCAGCTACAGAGCCGGAGACATTTTGATGAGCCACGATCTGACAACGACAGCGGGAAAGATTGCCGACTTCCGCGACCGCCAGGCCCGTGCAGAACAACCATCCGGCCCCGAAGCCATCGAGAAGCAGCACGCCCGCGGCAAGAACACCGCCCGCGAGCGCATCGACCTCCTCCTCGACGAAGGCTCCTTCGTCGAATTCGACGCCTTGGCCGTCCACCGTTCGACGGCCTTCGGCATGGAAAAGAAGAAGCCCCTCGGCGACGGCGTCGTTTCCGGCTACGGCACCGTCGACGGCCGCTTGGTGGCGATCTACAGCCAGGAGTTCAGCGTCTACGGCGGCTCCCTCAGCCAGGTCAACGGCGAGAAAATCGTCAAGGTCCAGGAATTCGCGCTGCGCAACGGCTGCCCGATGATCGGCATCAACGACGGCGGCGGCGCGCGCATCCAGGAAGGCGTCGCTTCGCTGGCAATGTTCGCGGACATCTTCCGCAACAACGTCCACTCCTCCGGCGTCATCCCGCAGATTTCCCTGATCATGGGTCCGTGCGCCGGCGGCGCCGCCTACTCCCCCGCCCTCACCGACTACGTCGTGATGGTGGACAAGACCTCCCACATGTTCATCACCGGACCTGACGTCATCAAGACCGTCACCGGCGAGGACGTGGACATGGAAACCCTCGGCGGCGCCCGCCAGCACAACGCCACCACCGGAACTTCCACCTACCTCGCGAGTGATGAGGCCGATGCGATCGAGTTCGTGCGCGAACTCCTGGACTTCCTCCCGTCGAACAACCTCTCCGAAGCCCCTGTCCTCGAGCACGAGCAGGAACTGGAGACCGACGAGGACGACCTCGCCCTCGACTCGCTCATCCCGGACTCCGCGAACCAGCCTTACGACATGCGCAAGGTGATCGAGCAGATCGTCGATGACGCCCATTTCCTCGAGATGCAGTCGCTGTACGCGCCGAACGTCATCATCGGCTACGGCAGGGTGGAGGGCCACACGGTCGGCATCGTCGCCAACCAGCCCATGCAGTTCGCCGGAACGCTGGACATCTCCGCTTCCGAAAAGGCTGCCCGCTTCGTGCGCCACTGCGATGCCTTCAACATTCCCATCATCACGCTGGTGGACGTTCCCGGCTTCCTGCCCGGCAAGGACCAGGAATTCCAGGGCATCATCCGCCGCGGCGCGAAGCTCCTTTACGCCTACGCCGAAGCCACGGTGCCCAAGCTGACCGTCATCACCCGCAAGGCGTACGGCGGAGCGTACATCGTGATGGGCTCCAAGAAGCTCGGCGCCGACCTCAACCTCGCGTGGCCCACTGCCCAGATCGGCGTCATGGGCGCCCAGGGCGCCGTCAACATCCTCTACCGCCGCGACCTCGCCGCCGTGGGCGAGGCCGGCGGCGACGTCGAAGCCAAGCGAGCGGACATCATCCGGCAGTACGAAGAAGAACTCCTCAACCCCTACCAGGCAGCCGAGCTTGGTTACGTGGACGCCGTCATCGCACCGTCCGATACCCGCATCCAGATCATCAAGGGCCTGCGGGCACTTCGCGACAAGCGCGCCAGCCTGCCCACCAAGAAGCACGGAAACATCCCGCTGTGAGCATCGAACAGAACTCCCCGGCGTCCGCGGGGTCGGAGACAGTGCCGGACGCGCCGTTGCTTTCGGTGGTCAAGGGCGAGCCGACGCCGGAAGAGCTCGCCGCGCTGACCGCCGTCGTCGCCTCCCTGGGCACTCCAGCGGAAGCCGAAGCGGAGCAACCGACCACCCGGCACTGGCTCCGTCGCCAGCAATTGCGCCTCGAACCGACCCCGGGTCCGGGCGCCTGGCGGCGCAGCCGGGGATAGTATTCAACAACCCTTTCATAAGGGCCACTCCGCCGCTAGGCTCAGGGGGTGACTACTCCTAACACGACTCCGGCACGCCTCCACACTGCCATCGACGCCGCTGCCGACGCCTACGCGGGCAGGTACCTCGCCCTCAACCCGAGCCTCGCCACCACCCTTGGCCTGCCCGGACACGAGACCGAGTACCCTGACTTCTCGCCCGCCGGCGCGTCAGCTTTCGCCCAGGCAGCACGCGATACCCTTGAGCGGCTCTCCACGCTTGAACCCGCGGACGCGTCCGATGTCATCACCCTTGACGCGATGCGCGAACGTCTCGGCCTGGCGATCGAAATCCACGAGTCGGGCTGGGACGCCGCGGACCTGAACAACATCGAGTCACCGGCCCAGACCATCCGGGCGATCTTCGACCTCATGCCCACCGACACCGCGGAACACTGGGAACACATCGCCGGCAGGGCGGCCAACGTGCACCGGGCGATCGAGGGCTACATCGAATCGCTCCGCTCGGCCAAGGACGCCGGAAAGGTCTCCGCAGCCCGCCAGGTCAGGATCGTCGTCGAACAGGCCGGCAAGTACGCCGCCGAAGACGGCTTCTTCGCCAAGCTCGCCGCCGAAGCGTCCATCGACGGCGGCCCGCTTCCGCGCGAGGTGCAGGAAAAGCTCGACTCCGGTACCGCCGTCGCGCGCGCCGCTTACGATCGCCTGGCCTCCTTCCTCGAAACCGAACTCCTCCCCGCCGCACCCGAAAAGGACGCCGTCGGCCGCGAACGCTACGCCTTGGCCTCCCGCTCGTTCCTCGGCGCCACCGTCGACCTCGAAGAGACCTACGCCTGGGGCGTGCAGGAACTCGAAAGGCTCCTCGCCGAGCAGGAACGGGTTGCCGCCGAAATCAAGCCGGGCGCGTCCATCGAAGAAGCCAAGTCGCTACTCAACAACGACTCCCAGCGGCAGATCAAGGGCACCGACGCCCTCAAAGCCTGGATGCAGGAATTGTCCGACAGGGCCGTCGCCGACCTCGCCGACGTCCATTTCGACATCCCCGACGTCATGAAGACGCTGGAATGCCGCATCGCCCCAACGGACGAAGGCGGCATCTACTACACCGGCCCATCCGACGATTTCTCCCGCCCCGGCCGCATGTGGTGGTCCGTCCCCGCCGGCGAGGACACCTTCACCACGTGGGCCGAAACCACCACCGTGTTCCACGAAGGCGTCCCCGGACACCACCTCCAAGTCGCGACCGCCGTGTACCGTCGGGAACTGCTCAACAACTGGCGGCGCAACATCTGCTGGGTTTCCGGACACGGTGAAGGCTGGGCCCTCTACGCCGAGAAACTCATGCTCGAACTCGGATACCTCAAAGACCCCGGCGACCACATGGGCATGCTGGACATGCAACGAATGCGTGCGGCCCGCGTCGTGTTCGACATCGGGGTGCACCTCGAACTGCAGGTGCCCGAGCGTTGGGGCAGCGGCACCTGGACACCGGAGAAAGGCTTCGACTTCCTCAAAGCCAACCTCCCCATCAGCCCCGGGCAACTGCAGTTCGAATTCAACCGCTACCTCGGCTGGCCAGGGCAGGCACCGTCCTACAAAGTGGGGCAGCGCCTCTGGGAAGAGATCCGCACCGAACTCGAGCGCCGCGGCGGCTTCGACCTCAAGTCATTCCACACGAACGCCCTCAACATCGGATCCGTCGGCCTGGACACGCTGCGGCGCGCGTTGCTGGGTTAGCCCGTGGGTGTCCGGAGGACACACGTCCTCGGCGTGCTCGCTCGTTCCTCGCTTAGACGCACGCTGCCGGACGCCCGTCCTCCGGACATCGCGAAACCACAGCCCCAAAACGCGCTGGTATACAAGAGACATTTCCCACATTGCGGGTGGGAATAACTTCATAAAAGGGCGGCGTGGCGCTGGATTCCGGGGTGCGTGGGTGAATTGGGTGGAATTTCGCACGTAACATTTCTCAACGTTCGCTTTTCATGGTATTTGCGGAAGCCTAGGTTGTTCCGGTGAGCAATTCATCCAACATTTCGACTTCCGCCGGGAAGAACGTCGCCCGGCTTCCCAAGTGGGCCACGTCCTTCGGTGTCCAGATCATCGCCGCGCTGGTGGTCGGCCTTGTGCTCGGCCTCATCGCGAAGGCAACAGGCAGCACCGCCAAGGCTCCGAACGGGCTCGGTGCCACCCTGCAGACGATCGGCTCCAGCTACGTGTCGCTGCTGCAGACCGCCGTCGTGCCCTTGATCTTCACCGCCGTCGTTAGCTCCATCGCCAACCTTCGCCAGGTATCCAACGCGGCGAAACTCGCGTGGAATACCTTGCTCTGGTTCGCCATCACCTCGCTCATCGCAGTGATGATCGGCATCGGCCTGGGCGTGCTCTTCCAGCCGGGCGCCGGCACGGGCATCACCAAGAAGGCCGAGTACGCAGGCAAGACCGGCGACTGGTGGGCCTTCCTCACCGGCCTCTTCCCGCACAACTTCCTCGGCCTCGGGGCCAGCACCACGGTCACCGACGGCGTCGCCAGCACCTCCGTCAGCTTCAACGTGCTGCAGATCCTGGTGATCGCCATCGCCGTCGGGGTCGCCGCCCTCAAGGTCGGCAAGCAGGCCGAACCGTTCCTGAACCTCAATGCCTCCGCCCTGGCAGTCATCCAGAAGGTCCTTTGGTGGATCATCCGCGTCGCCCCGCTCGGCACGATCGGCCTGATCGGCAACGCCGTAGCCGTCTACGGTTGGGATACCATCGGCTCCCTCGGTAAGTTCGCCGTGGCTATCTACGCCGGCCTTGTCCTGGTCCTGTTCGTGGTCTACCCGATCCTGGTGAAGACCCACGGGCTCTCCATCAAGCAGTACTACTCCGGCGTGTGGCCGGCGGTTCAGTTGGGCTTCGTGTCCCGTTCCTCGATCGGTACGCTCCCGCTCACGCAGCGCGTCGCGGAGCGCAACTTCGGGGTGCCGCAGGGCTACGCTTCCTTTGCCGTGCCGCTGGGTGCCACGACCAAGATGGACGGCTGCGCCGCCGTCTACCCGGCTGTCGCCGCGATCTTCGTTGCGCAGTTCTTCGGCATCAACCTGGACTTCAGCCAGTACCTGCTGATCGTCTTGGTCTCAGTCCTTGGTTCCGCGGCAACCGCGGGAACAACCGGCGCCGTCGTCATGCTCACCTTGACCCTGTCCACGCTGGGACTGCCGCTCGCCGGCGTCGGACTCCTCTTGGCGATCGACCCCATCCTGGACATGGGCCGCACAGCGGTGAACGTGGCAGGCCAGGCGCTCGTCCCCACAATCGTGGCGAAGCGCCAGGGAATCCTCGACGAAGCCCTTTACAACGCGCCCCGCAAGGGTGTCGCATTCGCTGCCGACGAGGACGCCGTTTCCGTGCCGGCCGGCGAGGCTCGCGAACTCGCGGACGCCACGGCGTAGCAACAGCTCGCCAACCCGTCACAGCGCACGCAAAAATCCTCGGAGCACACTCCGTGGATTTTTGCGTTCCCGGGTCGCTCCAGTTCCCGGGTCGCTCCACAGGAACCAACGGATGATCGATAGGCTCTGTCCATGCTCATCGTCACCTCAAACAAGATTCCGGGCCACAAGATCGACGCCGTCTTCGGCGAAGTCATGGGCCTCACTGTCCGATCACGCGATATCGGCTCGCAGGTACTCGCTGGATTCCGTTCGCTTGGCGGCGGCGAGCTTCCCGAAATGACCAAGGCACTCTACGAAAGCCGCCAGGAAGTCATGGCCCGGATGGTCAACGAAACGCAGCAACGCGGTGCCAACGCGATCGTGGCCATGCGCTTCGACACCTCGGAAATGGGCGGCAATTGGACAGAGGTGTGCGCCTATGGGACGGCCGTGTTCGCCATCCCCCTCGCGGAAGGCGAACCGGGCGCCACGGGGCAATCGATTTACCTGAGCAGCACCGCCGGGCAGGACGGGAACAGCAAGAAAAGCTAACTTGCCCAGAGTGCAAAGTTGCACTTAGTGTAACTGAGTGAGCACTTCCGAAACCGTCCTTCCCCCGCGCCGCGAACAGAACAACTCACGCCGCGAACAGAACAAACTGGCCACCCGCCAAGCCATCGCCGACGCCGCGCTTGCCCTGCTGCGCGGCAAGGGCATCGGCAATTTCACGGTCGAGGACATCGCCGAGGTTGCCGGCGTATCCCGTCGCACCTTCTTCAACTATTTCCCCAGCCTCGAAGCTGCCTTGGCGGCCGTGACCGAGGGATTCCTGGACAACGCGCTGGAGCAGTTCCGCCTTCGCCCCAACGACGAACCCGTCCTCGAATCTGCCCGGGCCGCACTCATGGCCCTCGCGGACCCCATGACGGTCGCTCCGATGGCCGAACTCTTCAGCCTCACCCAGGACAACCGCTCCCTGGCGCGCTCCGAACTTGAAGCCTGGGACCACTGCACCACCCAGATCATCGGAGCGGCCCGGCATCGCCTGGGTCCGGAGGCCGATGAACTTTATCTGCGGGCCCTCGCCGGGTCCGTCGTATCCTGCGGCAAAGCCGCCATGAGCGTCTGGTTCGAAGAGCGCGGCCCTGACCTTTCCGCTGAATCCCTCGCCGACTTGCGGCAGCACCTGATCAACGCCATTGGGCTGCTCGGTTCAGGATTCACCACGACGGCGGACACCTCGCCGCCCCCGGTCCCTGGCGCTCCCGCACGCCAAAACCGCGGCTAGCGCCCACTACCTTCGGCTAACCACACACCGACAGATCGGTTCCCTCATGGCACTCCTTCTCTACCGTCTTGGCAAGTTTTCCTATCGCCACCGCTGGCTGGTGATTTCCCTTTGGCTCGCCGTCCTCGTGGCCGTCGGCGGCTCCGCGGCAGCCTTCCACGGCACAATGTCCAACAACTTCCAAATCCCCGGCACAGAGACCCAGCAAATGCTGGACAAGCTCAAAAAGGAACTGCCGGCATCCGCCGGCGGCAGCGCGGGGATCGTCTTCGAGGCCGGCGATTCCGGATTCACTCAAGCAGGCAAGGACGCAGTCGCCACAGCCCTCGCAAGCCTGGAAAAGCTCCCGGATGTGCAATCCACGGTCAATCCCTTCACCACCCAGGCGCAATTGGACCAAGCGCCCGCACAAATAGCTGCCGGCGAACAGAAAACCGCCGCCGGACAGGCACAACTTGACCAAGCCAAGGCTAAGCTCGACGCCGGCGACGCCCAGGTCAAAGCAGCCGAGCAGCAAATGCTTGCCGCCGGCATGCCCGCAGCCCAGGTGCAAGCCCAGCTCGCTTCGAAGAAGGCCGAATTAGCGGCCGGCCGCCAGCAATACGAAGCCGGTGAGAAGCAGGCCGCCGACGGAGCCGCCCAGCTGGCCTCGGCAAAGCGCCAGGCCGCCGCCTCCCAAGGCATGCGGTTTGTCTCCGAGGACGGCAAGGCGGCAATCGCCCAGGTCCAATTCAAAACCTCCATCAACGGCTTGACCCCGGCTGTCCGGCAGCAGGTCCAGGACATCGTCCACAGTGTCTCGTCCGCGGGCGTCACCGCCCTTGCCAGCAAGGAGATCACCGAGGACGTCTCCCAGATCTTCGGAGTTGCGGAAGTCATCGGCATCGCCGTTGCCGCGATTGCCCTCATCGTCATGCTGGGCACGCTCGTCGCAGCCGGCCTGCCCCTCCTCATGGCGATCGTCGGCGTGGCGGTCGGCGTGGGCGGGACCTTCGCCCTCACCGGCGTGATCGACATGAGTTCCATCTCCCCCATGCTCGCCCTCATGCTGGGACTCGCCGTCGGCATCGACTACTCCCTGTTCATCGTCAACCGGCACCGGGGCCAAATGCTGGCCGGAATGGACGCCGAAGAATCAGTGGCACTCGCCACGGGCACTTCGGGCAACGCCGTCCTGTTCGCCGGCCTGACGGTAGTCATCGCCTTGGCAGCACTCGTGGTTCCCGGACTCCCGTTCCTCGCCATCATGGGCCTGTCGGCCGCCGCGACGGTGGCAGTCGCCGTCGTCGTTTCCCTGACCTTGACGCCCGCCATCCTTTCGCTCGTGGGCCGCAGGCTCATCTCGAAGCGGGCTTGGGCGCGGGCCGCGCGGCACAACGCGGAACCGGGCAATGCCTCGGCGGACCGCGTGCAGGAACTGCGCCGCAGCAACCGGGGCTGGGGCGGTCTCGTGACGCGTCACCCGGTCGCATCCCTGCTGGCCGGCGTTGTGTTGCTGGGCGTGCTCGCGCTTCCGGCCTCGCAATTGCGCCTCGCCCTGCCCGACGGCGGTTCGGAACCGGTCGATTCGCAAGCGTTCAAAGCCTACGACCTCACCCGGACGAGCTTCGGCGAAGGAATGACCGGACCGATCGTGGTGGTCGGCACCTTCCCCGCCGGGCTCAGCGAGGAGCAAGCGAAGACGAAGCAATACGATGTCGCCGAGCAGCTGCGCGGCGTGGCGAACGTTGTCGCCGCCGTTCCAGTGGCGCTCAGTGACGACCATCGCACCGCCGTCTTCCAGGTCATCCCGAAGGACGGACCGGCAAGCGCCAGCACCGTCCAGGTGGTCTCCGAACTGCGCGCTAAAGGCGCTGACATCCAGCAAGCGACAGGCGCCACCATCGGCCTCACAGGACAGACGGCCGGCAACATCGACGTCTCCACGAAACTCGGCGCAGCCTTGCCGCCGTACTTGGCGATCGTCGTCGGGCTCTCGCTGGTCCTGCTCCTGCTGGTGTTCCGCTCGATCGTGGTCCCGCTGCTCGCCACGGGCGGTTTCCTGCTCTCACTCGCGGCAGCGTTCGGCGCTGTGGTCGCGGTTTACCAGTGGGGCTGGCTGGGAACGGTGTTCGACGTCGCCAACCCGGGCGCGGTCCTGAGCTTCCTGCCCATCATCCTGATTGGCGTCCTCTTCGGCCTCGCGATGGACTACCAGGTATTCATCACGTCCGGCATGCGCGAATCGTTCATGCACGGAGAGGACGCCAAGCAGGCCGTGCGAAGCGGCTTCAGCCATGCCTCGGCCGTGGTCACTGCCGCCGCGATCATCATGGTGAGCGTGTTTTCCGGCTTCATTTTCAGCCACCTGACCATGGTCCGGCCGCTGGGATTCGCCATGGCGTTCGGCGTGCTCGTGGACGCGTTCGTCGTGCGGATGACCATCGTTCCGGCCGTCATGTACCTCTTGGGCGAAAAGGCCTGGTGGCTGCCGCGCTGGTTGTCCCGGATCCTTCCGGACGTCGACGTCGAAGGCGCCAACCTCGAGCGCACGACGGCGGCAGCCGGCGCCAAGGAACTGGTCCACTGACGCCGGGGTGCTGAAGCGACGTGCGGCCGGGTATTACGCTGGATCCGTGACCCGATTGATCTTGGCATCCCAGTCCCCGGCCCGCACGAAGCTCCTCACCGAGGCCGGCATCCATCACGAAGTGCTCGTCTCGGACGTCGATGAGGACGCCGTCCAGGCCCGCTACGGCGTAACGGATCCGCACGATACCGCCCTGCTCCTTGCCCGTGCGAAAGCCGAAGCGGTGGCCTCCTTGCCCGACGCCGAGGGTGCCTTGGTGATCGGCTGCGATTCGGTGTTCGAGTTCGACGGCGAATCCCATGGCAAGCCGTACACCGTGGAGGTCGCGAAGGAGCGCATGGCCCGGATGAGCGGGTCCAAAGGCGTCCTTCACACCGGACACTGGTTGGTGGACTGCCGCGAAACCGCGGCCGACGTCGACGACGACGACGAGCCCACCGAGGGCACCGGCGCGACAGTCGGCGCGGTGTCCAGTGCCGAAGTCCACTTCGCAGAGATGAGCGAACAGGACATCGATGCCTATATCGCCACTGGCGAGCCGCTCCACTGCGCCGGCTCGTTCACGATCGACGGCTTGGGCGGGGCCTTCATCCGCAAGGTCGACGGCGACCCCCACGCCGTCGTCGGGCTGTCCATTTCGACGCTTCGCGACCTCCTGGGCCACGCGAACGTGGGGATCACCGAACTCTGGACGCAGGACGGCTCCAACACCTGCCAATAATGGCGCCGTAAGGGCGCGCGAATGCCCTCAAATTGAACAATTCGCCGTGATATTGTTCACGTGGACTGGACTCCGAGGGATTGCAGCATGGCAGCCAGTCACCTGCCGATACTGGGGGCAGAATTCCTCGCTACACCGTGGTCTCAAGGGGGTCCAGGATGAGTCCTGCTATTTTTGCGTCCAGTTCGGAGGGACGGCGGTCCTCGCTGTCCCACAAGATACAGCTTTCAACTTTGGGTCTGCTGCTCGCTGTCGCCGCGACCGGATGCACAGCGTCCAACGGCAGCACGGATACCGGCACATTCAGCGCTTGCCTCAACACCCAACAGGGAACCATCAGCTCGGTTTCCCAAGGAACCGCTAAGAAGACCTGTAGCGACGGCGCCGTGGCGGTTTCGTGGGGCAAAGACGCCAATGTCTCCATTCCAGGTGCTACTGGCGCGCCGGGCCCGACCGGCGCCACCGGGCCGCAAGGTCCGGCCGGAGCACCGGGCCCGCAAGGAGAGACTGGCCCGCAAGGAGAAACCGGGGCTACGGGTGCCATCGGCGCCGACGGTGCCGCAGGCCCGCAGGGTGCCAAGGGTGACACGGGCGCGGCTGGAGCAACCGGTGCCCAAGGCGTCAAGGGCGACACAGGCGCCCAAGGCGCCACCGGAGCAACCGGTGCCCAAGGCGTCAAGGGCGACACAGGCGCCCAAGGCGCCACCGGAGCAACCGGTGCCCAAGGCGTCAAGGGCGACACAGGCGCCCAAGGCGCCACCGGAGCAACCGGTGCCCAAGGCGCGCAAGGTATCCAAGGTATCAAGGGCGACACCGGAGCAACCGGCGCGCAAGGCGTCAAGGGCGACACAGGCGCCCAAGGTGCCACCGGAGCAACCGGTGCACAGGGTGACCCGGGAGCAACCGGCGCCCAAGGCGCAACCGGTGCCCAAGGCGCGCAAGGTATCCAAGGCGTCAAGGGCGACACCGGAGCCACTGGCGCCAATGGGCTTCCCGGAACCGACGGCAACAGCGTCCTAAGCGGGTTAGGCGCACCGACTGCCGGACTCGGCAAAGACGGGGATTTTTACCTCAACCTCTCTGACTACAAGATGTACGGACCTAAGTTCCTGGGCACGTGGCCAGGAACCGGGCAGTCCCTTATCGGACCGGCGGGTCCCATCGGCCCTCAAGGCCCCACCGGCGCAACTGGAGCCACCGGCGCAACAGGGGCCCAAGGCGCGGCGGGCACAAATGGGGCCACGGGTGCTACTGGCGCTCAGGGTGTCCAGGGCATTGCCGGCCTTGATGGGCCGCCTCCGGTCTTTACCGGATCCGTGCGATTCATCGATCCCTCCGATACCACCGGGTACCTGCCCCTTTCCGGCAGCTCGGGCATCGCTACAGTCGAGTCCGACGCCGAGGTTGTCATGCCTCGGGCCGGAACAATCAAGGGGCTGACGGCGAACGTCACCAGCGGCCCTGCTGTAACCGTGACAGTGATGGTGAACGGCTCAGCCTCGGCGTTGACTTGCTCCATCGCGGCGGCGGGCACCACGTGCAGTGACGGGGCTGACACAGCCGCAGTCGCTGCGGGCCAGAGCGTGAGCATCAAGGTAACCCATGCCAACGGAGTCGCTGTCCGGAATCTCCGGTTCTCGCTCGGCTTCAACGCGGGCTGAAAATGGACATCCCATACAAGCTCAGCCGCCGGACTCTCCTGATCGGCGGGGCAGGGGCCGTCGTCCTGGCCGCAGCGGGTCCGCTCACGTCCCAGGCCTCGGAACCGGATGTGTTCACCCTGGCCAGTTGGACGCCCTTGCTTGGCCGACAGCTGGCGGCGGGCACCGCCGTCGTTCGCTTGGAAACTGTGGAGGATCTCAGGCGCGCGCCGCGCCCCGGGGAACACGTGGATCCCGCGGAACGGTTCCGGCTGGGCTTCAGCCTGGTCACCGGAGCGTTCCCGCTGGAAACCATCACCATCAGCCATCCCAAGAGTGGGGCGGTCAACCTCTTCATTACCCACAGCGAGGGCAAAGCCACCGCTGTCATCGACAGGAGGGGCGCAAGTCTGTTGCCGCCAACAGCCGCGGCCCCCAGTAGCAAAGGACCGAACTCATGAGTGAACCGTTTCTCGGCGAGATCCGGCTTGTTGGATTCAACTTCGCACCAACTGGCTGGGCATTGTGCAACGGCCAGATCATGTCGATCTCGCAGAACACCGCCCTCTTTGCCTTGCTCGGCACCATGTACGGCGGTAACGGAGTATCAACCTTCGCCCTCCCCAATTTGCAGGGGCGTGCGGCGCTGCACAACGGCCAAGGACCTGGGCTCTCCAACTACTCCCAAGGCCAGGTCGGGGGAACGGAAACGACCACCCTGCTCACTTCGAACCTTCCGCCGCACACTCACCCCGGAATGTTCGCCTCGACTAACGAGACCACAGACCGGCCCTCCGCGGGCATGGCGCCCGCCCCGGGCGGTTCTTACGGACCACCTGACTCTGGCGTGCCATTGGCGCCAACCCAGGCCAGTGGGAGCGGACTCCCCTTCAACACGATGCAACCGTACCTGGTGCTCAACTACATCATTGCGCTGCAGGGGATCTTCCCATCGAGGAGCTAAGGGGCACCACCACGCCCGGGGAACTCGCGGTTCGGTTCCGCTCCCCTGAGGACCGCGACGCCGCTTTCCTCCTGGATCTCTTCACATCAGCTGCGCCTGGGCGGGATTTTCTCCCGACCCCATTGCTGGAGATGCAACAACAGGCGCAACATCAGCAGTGGTCGGAGCTGTGGAGCAGCAAGGGTAACGTCGTTGTAGAGTTCGACGGCGTGCCTGCCGGCAGGATCTGGACTGCTTGGGGAACGAGTGACGTCCGGTTGGTAGACATCACCCTCTTACCGGCATTTCGAGGCGCCGGACTGGGTGGCCGACTGCTCGGCAACATATGCGAGGCAGCCAACATCGCGGGACTGGATGTTCGGCTGACAGTCGCGCGCGACAATACTGCAGCCCTGGCCCTGTACCAGCGGAGCGGCTTCGTGATGGAAGAGGCCGGAGCCGTATTTCTGTCATTGTGCAGATGGCATGAGCCAACAGCCGTGGTCGTGCACGAGTTGTAGCAACCCTACAAAGACAGGGCTCCTCACACACGGAATCCCCCATCAATATGGGCGGAACCCTCAAAATCGCGCTAGGCTCCCTGAAGGACAGAAGGAGTCAACTTGTCAGCTAATCCGGCGCAGCCCATTTCCAGCCCCCTCACCAAGGTCTTGGTCGCCAACCGAGGCGAGATCGCGGTCCGCATCATCCGCGCGGCCAGGGACGAAGGCATCGCCTCCGTGGCCGTCTACGCGGACCCGGACCGCGACGCCCTGCACGTGAAATTGGCGGACGAAGCGTACGCGCTGGGCGGCAATACGGCCGCGGAGTCGTACCTCGTCATGGACAAGTTGATTGAGGTCGCCAAGCAGTCGGGCGCTGACGCCATCCACCCCGGTTACGGCTTCCTCGCCGAGAACGCAGAGTTCGCCGCGAAGGTCATCGACGCCGGCATCACCTGGATCGGTCCCTCGCCGGAGGCCATTTCCGCCCTGGGTGACAAGGTGCAGGCCCGCCACATCGCCGAGAAGGTCGGTGCTCCCCTGGTTCCCGGCACCGCGGACCCCGTGGAGTCGGCCGACGAGATCCTCGCCTTCGCCAAGGAGCACGGCCTTCCCATCGCTATCAAGGCCGCATACGGCGGCGGCGGGCGTGGCATCAAGGTAGCCCGGACAATCGAAGAAATTCCTGAACTTTTCGAGTCCGCGGTGCGTGAAGCTGTTGCCGCCTTTGGCCGCGGCGAGTGCTTCATCGAACGCTTCCTCGACTCCCCGCGGCACGTCGAGACCCAGTGCCTGGCCGACGCCTACGGCAACGTGGTTGTGGTTTCCACCCGCGACTGCTCGCTCCAGCGCCGGAACCAGAAGCTCGTGGAAGAGGCTCCGGCTCCGTTCCTGACCGCCGAGCAGAACCAGCGCCTCTACGAGTCCTCCAAGGCCATCCTGAAAGAAGCGGGCTACCTCGGCGCCGGAACGTGTGAATTCCTCGTGGGCCAGGACGGCATCATTTCCTTCCTCGAGGTCAACACGCGCCTCCAGGTGGAGCACTGTGTGTCGGAGGAAGTCACGGGCATCGACCTCGTCCGTGAACAGTTCCGCGTCGCCCGCGGCGAGGAACTCGGTTACGGCGACCCCGAAGTCCGCGGACACTCCTTCGAGTTCCGCATCACCGGCGAAGACCCGGGACGGAATTTCATGCCGGCACCGGGTACCATCACCACTTTGAAGAACCCCACCGGCCCGGGCGTCCGCATCGACTCGGGTGTTGAACAGGGTGACGTCATCAGCGGGAACTTCGACTCGATGTTGTCCAAGCTGATCGTCACCGGTGCGAGCCGTGAGCAGGCCTTGCAGCGTTCGCGGCGGGCCCTGGAGGAGATGGTGGTCGAGGGCATCCCCACTGTCATCCCGTTCGACCTCGCCGTCGTGAGCGATCCCGCTTTCGCTCCTGCGGAGGGTCCGTTCAAGGTGCACACCCGCTGGATCGAAACCGAGTTCACCACCGTCATCCCTGCGTGGACCGCCAACGGAACCGCGCCGGAGGCCCCCGACGCCGGAGAGCGGCAACGCGTCGTCGTCGAGGTCGGTGGCAAGCGGCTGGAGGTCGTGCTTCCCGCGACGCTCGGAACGGTTGCCGTTGGCGGAGGCTCAGCCTCGAATGGCGGAGCGAAGACCAAGAAGCGCTCCCGCTCGGCAGGTGCCACCGCCGCCACGGCGGGCGGCAACGCGTTGACGTCGCCCATGCAGGGCACGATCGTCAAGGTTGCAGTGTCCGACGGCGATGTGGTCGCCGAGGGCGACCTGATCGTGGTGCTCGAGGCCATGAAGATGGAACAGCCCCTTACTGCGCACAAGGCGGGCATCGTCCATGGCCTGCTGGCCAAGCCGGGCGAAACCGTCTCCGCCGGCGCCGTGATCGCGACGATCGAAGACTAGGTCAAGAGGACGCAAATAGTTCGGGCCCCGCACCATTGGTGCGGGACCCGAACTATTTAACGCCAGTCGAAGGCCCTCAGGCCGGGCCGGCTTACGCGACGTTGTTCGCGTAATCAGCGTCCTTGGTTTCCTTGGTCAGGAACAAGGCCACGAGCGTCAGCACAGCCATCGCGCTGAGGTAGATGCCCACGAGTACCGTGCTGCCCTTGGCCGCTTCCCACAGCCAGACGGCGATGAACGGAGCCACGGCTGCGCCGAGGATGCTGGAAAGGTTGTAGCTCACGGCGGAACCGGTGTAGCGCACGTTGGTGGGAAACAGTTCGGGAAGGAGCGCTCCCATGGGGCCGAACGTGAGGCCCATCAGGGTGAAACCGATGATCAGCAGGGCCATGGTTCCGGCGAATCCGCCACCGAACAACGGGACGAACAGCAGGCCGAACACCAGGATGCCGGCGGTCACGGCAAGGAGCATCTTGCGGCGGCCGAATTTTTCAGCCAGCGGACCGGCGGCGAGCGTGAAGATGCCGAAGAACACGACGCCGACAATCAGCATCCAGAGGAACTCGTTGCGGGTGTAGCCCAGGCCGGGAACAAACGCAGCAGCGGCTGCGTCGGTCATCGGCGTGCCGGCCTTCGCAGCAGCCGCCTGGGCGCCTTCGAGCGTTGGTTTGGTCCCGTAAGTCAAGGTGAACGTGGTCATCAGGTAGAACAGCACGTAGGTGGCCAGCATGATGAAGGTGCCGAGGATCAGTGGGCGCCAGCTGGTCTTGAAGACGCGGCCGATGGGCAGCTTGGCCACTTCGTTGGATTCGATCACCTTCGTGAACGCGGGAGTTTCGATGAGCTTGAGCCGCACGTAGAGGCCAAGGATGACCATGACGGCGCTCAGCAGGAAC
Organism: Arthrobacter terricola; assembly: GCF_004354015.1. Taxonomy (GTDB): domain Bacteria; phylum Actinomycetota; class Actinomycetes; order Actinomycetales; family Micrococcaceae; genus Arthrobacter; species Arthrobacter terricola. The sequence goes on along the minus strand of NZ_SMRU01000003.1, from coordinate 15,146 downwards.
GGCACGCGCCAGCCCCACGCCTGGAAGGCTTCGGGCGTCAAGGTGTAGCTGAAAACCAGGAAGATGATGTTGGCCAGGATGAAGCCGATGGGGGCGCCCATCTGCGGGAAAGTTCCGTAGATCGCGCGCTTGTTGGCGGGTGCGTTCTCCGTTGCCAGCAAGGCAGCGCCGCTCCACTCGCCACCGAGTGCGAGGCCCTGCGCGAAACGCAAGACCACGAGGAGCGTAGGCGCGAGGAACGTCCAGCCGGCGACTTGAGCCGCGGGAAGGCAACCGATGAGGAAAGTGGCAATGCCCATGGTCAGCAATGAGGCGACCAGCGTCCCCTTGCGGCCGAACTTGTCACCGAAGTGGCCAAAGATGATCGAGCCAAGCGGGCGGGCGATGAAAGCCACACCGAACACCGCGAAGGAGCTCAACAGCTGGGTGGTCTCGTCCGCCGAGGGGAAGAAGAGCTTGGGAAAGACGAGTACGGCCGCGGTGGCGTAGACGTAGAAATCGTAGAACTCGATCGACGTGCCAATGAGGCTGGCGAAGATCACCCGTCCCCGCGGGTTCACCGGCTTGATTGACTCGCTTTCCTTGGATTCAGCGATGGAAGTCATGTAAGAGAGTGCTTTCGTTCACGCCGGCCCGGCGTCGCTGAGCCTGCCGGCAAAAAATAATTGAGAGTTCAATCATAATTGTGCTTATCCAGCAATTGGACAATTGAGTCCAGCATATGGACACTTTACAATGTCTCATTCTGTGGTCCAGGCCACACCCGAAGTTCGCCGGCCAATTCCAGCTCACCATCGCCTCACGCACTGGTGACGTACACCGATAGGCAAATGTCACAGCACGTTTACAAACAGCGACGGTCCTCGAAACGAGCTGTCCATACCGTGTAATTACATCGTCCCCACCAAGGAGGCAGTCCGTGACAGCTGATCGAGGCACCGAAATCCTCACCACCGAGCAGGCCCCCACTGCTCTCGTCCCCGAGCTCGAACACCGCCCTGGCCGCTGGATCGCCAACTGGGATGCAGAGAACAAGGAACAGTGGGAGGCCGCCGGCCGCTCCATCGCCAAGCGCAACCTGTACTGGTCGATCTTCGCCGAGTTCCTCGGCTTCGTGGTCTGGCAGCTCTGGTCGATCGTGGTGGTCCAACTCCCGGCCGCCGGCTTCAAGTTCGACACCAACCAGATCTTCTGGCTCATCTCCATTCCCAGCCTGGTCGGCGCCACCCTGCGCATCCCGTACACATTCATGGTTCCCCGCTTTGGCGGCCGCAACTGGACCATCGTCTCCGCGCTGCTGCTACTGATCCCGACGTCGGGCCTTGCGTTCTGCGTCTCGAACCCCTCAACGCCGTTCGGCATCATGCTGCTGGTAGCTGGGCTGGCAGGCTTCGGCGGCGGCAACTTCGCCAGCTCGATGGCGAACATCACATTCTTCTACCCGGCCCGCGAAAAGGGTTGGGCACTGGGACTGAACGCCGCCGGCGGAAACCTCGGTGCCGCCGTCGCGCAGTTGGTGGTTCCGATCGCCGTCACCCTCCTCGCCGCCAGTACCGTCAACCTCCCGGTCGCGGGACTCATCTGGATCCCGCTCATCCTGGTGGCCGCGTTCGGTGCGTTCAAGTACATGAACAACCTCACCAGCGCGAAAGGCGATGTGGCAGGCTCCATCGCGGCCCTGAAGGAACCGCACTTGTGGATCATGGCGTTCCTGTACATCGGCACCTTCGGTTCGTTCATCGGCTTCTCCGGCGTCTTCCCCAAGCTCATCAAGGACTATTTCCCGGCGTTCTCCGCCTTCCACGTGGGCGCGGTGGCCCTTTCGCTCGCGTTCCTCGGCCCGTTGGTCGGTTCCCTGGCCCGTCCTTATGGCGGACGCATGGCGGACCGCATGGGCGGAGCCCGGATGACCGTCACCGCCTTCGCATCCATGGCGGTCATCACACTGACCATGATCTGGACCCTTCCGCTCAAGAACTTCTGGCTCTTCCTGGTCCTGTTCCTGATGCTCTTCACGGCGAGCGGCTTTGGAAACGGTGCAACGTACCGCATGATCCCGGTCATCTTCGCAACGTCCAGCCGTGCCGCCCGCTCCGGGGCAAAGCCTGCGGAGACCGCACGGCTTGCCGCTTCCTCCCTCGGACTGATCTCAGCGATCGGTGCCTACGGCGGATTCGTCATTCCCCAGGTCCTGAACGCTTCCAGTGCGTCCGGCTCGTACACCCCCGCCTTCTACGGCTTCGTGTGCGCCTACGTGCTGATGCTGCTGGTGTGCTGGACTTTCTACCTCCGCAAGGCCAACCGCCAGGCGATGGGACACATCTAATATGCCCAATGGCGCCAACACCCACTGCCCGTATTGCGCGTTGCAGTGCGCCATGAGCCTGACCCCGGCCGCGTCCACGCAGCCGGGGTCAGGCCCCGCGCCCGCAGCCAAGGCACTTCCTGTCCTGGAAGTATCCGGGCGCGACTTCCCCACCAACCGGGGCGGGCTGTGCCGCAAGGGCTGGACATCGGCGTCGTTATTGAACCACTCCGGACGCGTCACCGAACCTCTGCTCAAGGGATCCGACGGCGTCCACAGGCCGGTCAGCTGGGACCAGGCGCTCATGCTGGTCACCGGCGCGGTAAAGCAGACCCGCGAGAAGTACGGACCCGACGCCGTCGGTGTATTCGGCGGCGGTGGCCTCACCAATGAAAAGGCCTACCAGCTCGGCAAGTTCGCACGGCTGGCGCTCGGCACCTCGCGGATCGACTACAACGGCCGCTTCTGCATGTCCTCCGCCGCGGCAGCCGGGAACCGGGCGTTCGGCGTGGACCGCGGGCTGCCCTTTCCGGTCGAGGACCTCGATTCGGCCAGCGTCATTTTCCTCCTCGGCTCAAACGTGGCCGAGACCATGCCGCCATTCGTGCAACACCTCAAGGGCGCCCGCGATTCGGGCGGGTTGATCGTTGCCGATCCCCGACGTTCCGCGACCGCGGCGTTCACAGGCGACGGCGGAGGCATCCACTTGCAGCCAACCCCCGGCACGGACCTTGCGCTTATCCTCGGGATTTCCCACGTAGTGGTCCATGAGGGACTTGCCGACACCCAGTACCTCGAGGACCGCACCAGCGGTTACACGGCGATCGTCCGCAGCCTGGCCGGGTTCTGGCCCGAGCGCGTCCAATCGATCACGGGCGTCCCCGCGACCCTCATCCGCGAAACGGCGCGCCGCCTCGCCCACGGTGCCCGCAACGGCGGAAGCTACATCCTGACGGGGCGCGGCGTCGAGCAGCACGTGGACGGCACGGACACCGCCACGGCCGCCATCAACCTCAGCCTCCTCCTCGGCCTTCCCGGATCCTCCCGCAGCGGCTACGGCACCCTGACCGGTCAGGGAAACGGCCAGGGCGGACGCGAGCACGGCCAAAAGGCCGACCAGCTCCCCGGCTACCGCAAAATCACCGATCCCGCAGCCCGCGCCCACGTCGCCGCGGTGTGGGGCGTCGACGAACGCCTCATTCCGGGTCCGGGCCTTCCGGCGGTGGAACTGCTCAAGTCCTTGGGAAAGCCCGACGGCGTCCGTTGCCTTTTCGTGCACGGCGCCAACGTGGCGGTCTCCGCACCCGACGCCAACGCCGTGATCGACGGACTGCGCAGCCTGGACTTCCTGGTGGTCTGCGATTTCTTCCTGTCCGAGACGGCGCTCGAAGCAGACCTCGTCCTGCCTGTCACGCAATGGGCCGAGGAGGAAGGCACGCTCACCAACCTTGAGGGCAGGGTCCTCCGGCGGCGGAAGGCCCTCACTCCCCCGGCCGGTGTCCGCAGTGAATTGTGGCTCATGGCCCGGCTCGCCGAATTGCTCGACGCCCCCTCCACCTTCAGCGACGATCCCGAGACGGTCTTCGAAGAACTACGACTGGCCTCATCCGGCGGCCTTGCCGACTACTCAGGCATCGACTATGCCATGCTGGACCGAGGCGAAGCCGCCTACTGGCCCTACCCCGCCGGAAGTTCAGGAACCCCGCGCCTCTTCCTGGACGGTTTCGCGCATGCCGACCGCCGCGCGGTGATGGTCCCGGTGGTTCCGGGGAAGCGCCCGGCGAGCTCCGCCGTCGTACTCTCCGACACGCAACCGTTGACGCTGGTGACGGGACGCTTGCTGGAGCACTACCAGTCCGGCGCCCAGACAAGGCGGGTGGCAGAGCTCGACGCGGCCCAGCCGGAAGCGCTTCTGCAGATCCATCCGTCGACGGCGGCCGCGAGGGGCATCTCGAGAGGCGACTTCGCGGTGGTTTCCAATGATCGCGGCGAAGTCCTCTGCAAGGTGGAGTTGAGCAACACCATTCGAACCGACACCGTCTTCCTGCCCTTCCATTTCCCCGGAGCGGGCAGCGCCAATCGGCTCACGGAAGCGGCAACGGATCCCGTCTCGGGCATGCCGGAGTTCAAATCCAGCACGGTCCGGGTGCGGAAGGCAACAGCAATCAAGGAGGCCTCGTGAGCGAGCGCATTGTGGTGGTGGGGTTCGGTCCGGTCGCGGCCCGGCTCGTCGAGGAATTGGTGCCGGCGGTGCGCAGCGGACTCGTCCAGCTGCTCGTTGTCGGGCAGGAAACCGAAGCCGCGTACAACCGAGTCATGGTCGCCGAACTCGGGGTAGGACGAACCACCGCGGACGCCCTCGCCATGGCGGACATGGATGGACTCGCGGCAGCGGGCGTCGAGGTCAGGCTGGGAGTCACGGTCAAGCGGATCGACCGGGCCCGGCAGGAAGTGGTCCTCTCCGACGGGACCAGGCCCGGCTACGACCGCTTGGTGTTCGCCACCGGCTCCCGGCCGGTCATCCCCAACCTCAGGGGCATCAACCCCGACCCCGCCCATCCCGTGCTTCCATTGGGTGTCACCGCTTTGCGCGACCTCCGCGATGCCGCGCAGCTCCGTGCCGCCGTGACTACCGGAAAACGGGTCATTGTCCTTGGCGGCGGCGTTCTTGGCCTTGAGATCGCGCTGGCCGCCGCCGAAGAGGGTGCCCGGACCACCGTGGTCCACAACGGCTCGTTTCCCCTGGGCCGCAACATCGACCGCGGCGGCGGAGCCGTTCTCGCGGCGAACCTGCGAAGCGCCGGAATCAGAATGGTGGGAAACGCCCGTTCCACGGCCGTTGAGCACAACGGGCCCGACGGCGCGTTTTCCGCGCTTGTGCTGAGCGACGGATCGCGGATTGAAGGCGACCTCCTGGTCCTGTCGTGCGGCGTGCGGCCCCGGATCGAACTGGCCGAGGGCTGCGGCCTCCCGGCTGCCACCGGAATCCTGGTGGACCACCGCCTGCGCACGTACCACGAGCCCCATATGTTCGCGATCGGAGATTGTGCCGAAGTCCGCTGCGCCGATGTCGACTGCCTTGAATGCCCCGACGCACCGGGGCCGTCCGGTCTGGTTGGCCCGGGGTGGAGGCAGGCCGAGTGGCTCGCCGAATACCTGGTGCTCCTTGCCGAGGGCGGCCAGGATGCAGCGGATGCGCATGTTCCCCTGCCGCAGGAGAAGCCCGGCGTCGTGGTCCTGAAAGCCCGCGGCATCAACCTGGCCGTCGCCGGTGACAACGCCGCAGAGCCGTGGGATGAGGAAGTGCTCACCGTTGGCGTTTCCGAAGGGAAGCCGCGCCGACAGGTTGCCCAGTGGGCCGATCCCGAGCACGGCCGCTACGTCAAGATGACCACCCGCGGTGGTGCGTTGGAAGGGCTCGTGACTGTGGGCATGCCCCGAACGGCGGCAGAGCTCGTGATGCTGTTCGAGCGCGGATCCGAACTGCCGGCCGACCGTTCGCTCCTGCTGCGCCTCGACGGTCCGGACCAACTGGATTCCCCTGCTTCACAAGATGATCCTCAGCGGACAGTGTGCCGCTGCGCGGGTGTCAGCGGTGCGAGCATCGAGGAAGCCGTGCTGGAGGGCTGCTCGTCCATACCCGAAGTTTCCAAGGCCACCCGGGCAGGGACCGGCTGCGGCGGCTGCCACAGCGACATCAAAGCGCTGATCGAAAAGCACTTTCAAGGGGTAGCTGCGTAGGGGTTGGTGCGGCTCGCAGACCCAGACCCAGCCCGCAGGACAGCTACATGTGCACGTGCAGGCGGCGCGCCGCTTCGGAGATGGATCCGGTCAGCGAGGGGTACACAGTGAAAGTGCTCGCGACGTCGTCGACGTGCAGTTTCTGCGTCACGGCGACGGAAATGGGGAAAATGAGCTCCGAGGCGTTGGGGCCGACCACGACGCCGCCGATCACCGTGCCAGAGCCCTTGCGGGCGATGATCTTGACGAAGCCGTCCTTGCTGTTGCGCATCTTGGCGCGGGCATTGCTGAGCAGGGACAACATCACCACATCGCCCTGGTACTTGCCCGATTCGAGGTCCGCCTCCGACACGCCGACCGAGGCAATCTCGGGTGAAGTGAAGATGTTGGAAGCGACTTGGTGCAGCTTGAGCGGCATGACGCCGTCGCCGAGGAAGTGGGCGATCGCGATGCGGCCCTGCATGGCTGCCACCGAGGCCAAGGCCAGGACGCCCGTGCAGTCGCCGGCCGCGTAGATGTTGGGAGCGGTGGTGCGGGAGACGCCGTCCACCTTGATGTGCCCGGACTCGGACACCGCGACGCCGGCTTCCTCCAGCCCGATGCCTGCGGTGTTGGGGATGGAGCCCACGCACACAAGGCAGTGGCTGCCCGTGACCGTGGTTCCGTCGCCCAACGTGACCTTGACCCCGGTTTCGGTGCGTTCCACCGCCTGGGCGCGCGAGCGGGACAGCACACGGACTCCACGGCGCTTGAAGACGCCTTCAAGGACCTGCGCAGCATCGGTGTCCTCGCCAGGCAGCACCTGGTCACGGCTCGAGATCAGGGTGACGTTGGAGCCAAGGCCGTTGTAGGCCGAGGCGAACTCGGCGCCCGTGACGCCGGAACCCACAACGATCAGCTCTTCGGGAAGCTCTTCGAGGTTGTAAAGCTGTGCCCAGTTGAGGATGCGTTCGCCGTCGGGCTTGGCGGTGGGCAGCTCGCGGGGGTGCGCGCCTACGGCAAGGAGGATGGCGTCCGCGGTAACGGTCTTGATGCCGCCGGAGGTGAGCACTTCGATGGTGTGGTTATCCAGGAGCTTGCCGGAACCCATGAGGATCTCGACGCCGAGGTGTTCGAGGCCCACCCGGATATCGTCGGACTGTTCCCGGGCAAGGTGCAGGACGCGGTCGTTGATGTGGCCGAGGTCCGCGCGCATGCCGGGTGCCACATCGGAGCCGTCGACGGCGAACTTGACTCCCAGTTCCCCCGCCTCGCCCACGCGGGTCATGAGGTCCGCCGTCGCGATCAGGGTTTTGGACGGGACGACGTCGGTGAGGACGGCTGAGCCGCCGAGTCCGGCCCGCTCGATGATGGTGACCCGCGCGCCCAGGGAGGCCGCGACCATGGCCGCTTCGTATCCGCCTGGACCTCCGCCCAGGATTGCGATTCGGGGGGAGCTGAAGTCAGGATGCGTGGTCACAATGATCAATTGTTACTTAATGCCGCAAACGCTGCCACTAAGCCCCACCTGAGGAGGTCTTGGCACGATAGCTTGTACTAGTGAGTAACGCTGAGCTGATCAACAAAGACCCTTTCGAAGCAGCCCGGACTGCCGCCGACTACATTGCCGCCGAAACCGGCGTCGAAACCCACGACGTCGCGCTCGTGCTCGGTTCCGGCTGGGGTGCCGCGGCGGACCTCATCGGCAGCACGACGGCGACACTCACCGCCGCGGAAGTCCCCGGCTTCTCCGCCCCGGCAGTCGAGGGCCACGTGGGAACCATCCGCTCCGTGCTGACGACGGAAGGCAAACGCGCCCTGGTCCTTGGCGCACGCACCCACTATTACGAAGGAAAAGGCGTGCGCGCCGTGGTCCATGGAGTCCGCACGGCAGCCGCAGCGGGATGCAAGACGCTGGTGGTGACCAATGGTTGTGGCGGCCTGAACGAGGCTTGGAGCCCGGGCACCCCGGTATTGATCAGCGACCACATCAACCTGACGGCGACGTCGCCGCTCGAAGGCGCCACGTTCGTCGACCTCACCGATTTGTATTCGTCGCGCATCCGCGGCTTGGCCCGCGAGGTGGATCCGACGCTCGACGAAGGTGTCTACGCACAGTTCACTGGACCGCATTACGAAACCCCGGCCGAGATCCAGTACGCCAAGCGCATCGGTGCCGACCTTGTGGGCATGTCCACCGCGTTGGAGGCGATCGCCGCCCGGCACGCGGGCATGGAGGTCTTCGGGATTTCCCTCGTGACCAACCTCGCCGCCGGCATCAGCCCGGTCCCGCTGAGCCACCAGGAAGTCATCGAAGCGGGCGAGGCGGCAAGCGCACGCATTTCGCGGCTCTTGGCGGACATCATCGCTAAGCTCTGAGGTAACCTTGGGCCATATTTTGAGTTACTCCGAATATCGCCCTGCACCGCTGGTACCATCGCTTCAAGCTCAAATGTGACGCCCGACACTAGCCCGACTACCTGGAAAGGATCGCCGATGAAGACGCGTGCTTCTTTTCGGCTGTTCCGGACCGGGTTGATCGGCGCCATTATCCTCGGCCTGTCTGCCGGCGGCCACCTCGCCGCGGGCGGTCGCTTGCCCGAGCCCGCGGTACTCGCAGCACTCTGCGCCCTGACGATGGTTCCCGTGGCCGTGCTGACCCGGTTCCGCTTGTCGTTCCCCGTCCTCCTGGCCTTGCTTGGAGCCGGGCAGGCCTGGCTTCACTGGTCCTTCGACGCCTTTTCCACCATGTCGATGCCGTCATCAGCCACTATGGCCGCGGCTTCGGTGCACGGCGGGCACACGCCGGCGTCCCTCGTCGCAGGTTCGCTTGAAGCAGTGTTCCCAACCCATGGAGTGGACGACGGCGGCCTCATGTTGGCGGCACACGTCGCCGCAACGCTCGGCACGGCTTTGGTGCTGGCCCGGGGCGAACGCGCCCTGTGGGCCGTGGCCCATTGGTTGCGGCCGCTGGTGCAACTTCCCGAGCCGTGCCGCCTCGGCCCGGTCGAACGCCGTGCCACTTTCCTGGCTTCGTACATCATCCCAGCCAGCCGGCTGGGGTTGCAGCTGCCTTCCCGCAGGGGACCTCCGGCCATGATCGCCGCCGCCTGAACGCAGCCCCTTTCACCTGACTCGGGACCAAGACGGGCGGCCATCACGCCTCACGGGTGCGCAAAGCGCTCCCGCCCTTGACAGTCCCCATTTTGTGAAAGGCACTTCTGCCATGAAAACCGTAACCAGCCGTACCCTCAAGACCACGTCAGCCGCCCTTATGGCCGCCGGCCTGCTCGCCTTCGGCGTCTCTGCCGCCTCGGCCCACGTAACCGTCGACCCGGATGACCCCGCAGCCGGTGGATACACGCACCTGACCTTCAACATGCCCAACGAGTCCGCCACGGCCAAGAGCAACAAGCTCGAGGTGTCCCTGCCGGCGGATTCACCGTTCAACTCGGTGTCCGTGAAGCCCGTCGATGGTTGGACGGCACAGCTCGTCACCACTACGCTCCCCAAGCCGATCACGGTTGACGGAGCCACCGTCACGAAAGCCGTGACCTCCGTAGTCTGGACCGCCGACGCGGCCCACGAAATCGGCCAGAACCAATACCAATCGTTCTCCATCTCGGTGGGCGTCCTCCCGAAGGAAGGCACGACCATCTCCATGCCGGCGACCCAGACGTACACGGACGGCACCGTCGTCAAGTGGGACGAGAAGGCAGTCGATGGCCAGCCCGAGCCCGAGCACCCCGCACCCTCCTTCGTGACCACCGCAGAGGACGCTCCGACGTCGGCGTCTCCCAGCGCCACCGCGGCTCCCGCGGCCGCCCCGGTAGCGTCGTCGTCGAATGACGCCGGATCGACGGCGGGCTGGTTCGGGCTCGCCGCCGGCCTGGTGGGCCTCGCCGCGGGCGTGACCGCCTTGGCACGCACGCGACCGGCCGCCGGAAAGGCCGCCGCGAACGCTGGATCCGCTGCTTCCAACGCCGCCCCGAAGGAACCGTCGGCCAAGTAGCCGCGAGGACCAAACCTCTTCCATTTCACAGGAGCCCACGCCGTCCATTCGGCGTGGGTCCCTTTGGCCTACCCTGCAGCCTCCCGCGAGGCGGTTGAGGCTGCCTTCTACTGTGAAAGATCAACGATGACTCTCTTGACTGACCGTCTTGCGCCAAGGCAGGACGCACCTCCATCACTACGTCCCGATTCGCCGCCGGCCGCTGGCACGGGCTGGTTCCGCGCTTTCTTGCTCCGGGTGCATTTCTACGCCGGCATCCTTGCCGCTCCGTTCCTGTTCGTCGCAGCGGTAACCGGCGGCTTGTACGCCATGACACCGCAACTGGAACAAGTGATCTACGACCACGAACTGCACGTTCCCGCTGTCGCGCATCCACTACCGCTCTCGTCCCAGGTCCAGGCCGCGACAAGCCGCGTCGGCGGGGCCACGCCGGTGTCGGTCCGGCCGGCGCCCGGCCCGGAAGACACCACCCGGGTGCTCTTCGCCGATCCCACCCTGGGCGGGTCCCAATATCGGACGCTGTTCGTCGACCCCGGGACTGGCGAAATCCGCGGCGACCTCCCCACCTACGGAAGCAGCGGCGCCATGCCGCTGCGGACCTTCATCGACAACCTCCACCGTTCCCTGAACCTCGGCGAGCCGGGCCGCATTTACAGCGAACTCGCGGCGTCCTGGCTCTGGGTGGTCGCCTTGGGCGGCCTGGTCCTGTGGGTGGACAGGGTACGACGGCGGCGGGCCGGCAAGGCGCCGAAGAAGCCGGAGTCGCGCCGGGCGAGGACCGTGTGGCTTCACGGAACCGTGGGCACGGTATTCCTCGCCGCGTTCGTGTTCCTCTCAGCGACAGGCCTGACGTGGTCCGGACAAGCGGGTGCCAACATCGGCACCTTGCGCACCGCTTTGGGGTGGGACACGCCCAGCGTCTCGACGGCCCTGAGCGGTTCCGCAACCGTGTCTTCGGGTGAACACGCCGGCCATGGCGGTTCACCGTCCTCGTCCGCGGCCATAGACCCTGCCGCATACGACACCGTCCTAAAGATCGCCCGGGCGGACATCATCACGGCGCCCATGGTCGATATCAAGCCTCCCGCCAAACCGGGCAAGGCTTGGACTGTCACGGAGGCGGGCCGGGAATGGCCTGGAACCGCTAGCGCCGTCGCCGTCGATGCTGCCTCGGGCACCGTTACCAGCCGCGCGGACTTCAACGATTTCAGCCTCGCGGCGAAGCTGACCCGCTGGACCATCGCGGCCCACATGGGACTGCTCTTCGGACTGACTAATCAGCTGGCCCTCCTCGCGGTCGCGGTGGGCCTCACTGCGATGGTGGTTTGGGGCTATGTGATGTGGTGGCGGCGTCGTCCGACCCGCGGGAGCGTGTGGGCGTTCGGCCGTCCGGCTCCCCGCGGCGCGTTCCTTCGCGGGCACTGGGCCGGCGTCCTCGCGGCCATCACGGCCATGGTGGTCCTTGGCCTCTTCCTGCCGGTGTTCGGGTGGTCGCTCCTGGCGTTCGTCATCCTTGACACCGCTGTCGGCGCCATGAAACGACGCCGTGCGCGCCTCAACCAGGTAACCTGACCGGCCAAGTTAGCTAGATGACCGAGTCGAGGACTGTGACGGTTGACACAGTCCTCGACTCGGCATCGATCCCCAATGACGATAGTTTTATCCCTATGACATCAAGCGATGCCGAAACTGAAAAGCTGATTGCAGAGGCCACCGAATGGGCTGCCCAGGACCCGGATCCGGTCACGGCTGCGGCCCTTACCGAGCTCACCAGCCTCGCCTCCAGGGGTGTCGCGGCAGCGCGCCAACAGCTTGAGGACAGCTTCAACGGAACCCTCCAGTTCGGCACTGCGGGACTGCGCGCCGCCCTCGGCCCCGGACCCAACAGGATGAACCGTGTGGTGGTGCGGCGTGCAGCGGCCGGCTTGGCGGCGTTCCTCAACGAAGCAGTAGGCGCGGCGTCTCCCGGAACCCGGCCACGCGCCGTCGTCGGCTTTGATGCGAGGCACAACTCGGACATTTTCGCGAACGAATCGGCAGCCATCCTCACCGCAGCGGGAATCGAGACGTTCCTGATGCCATCCGCGCTCCCGACCCCGCTGCTCGCCTACGCCGTCCGCGCCCTCGATTGCGACGGCGGCGTCATGGTGACTGCCAGCCACAACCCACCGCAGGACAACGGATACAAGGTGTACCTGGGCGGCCGCGCAGTGGAAGAAAGCGGCAACGGTTCCCAAATCGTGTCACCCGACGATGCCCGGATCGCCGCGGCCATCGCGGCAGTGGGCCCTTTGGAGTCCATCGCCCTTGCGGAATCGGGGTGGACCGTGCTTTCCGACTCGATCAGGAAAGACTACGAGTCCGCCATCGCGGGCCTCGCCGACACCGCGAAATTCCCCGCGCGGGACGTGAAGATCGTGCTGACCCCCATGCACGGCGTGGGCGGCGAAACGGCCGTGTCTGTGCTGGAAGCCGCGGGCTTCAAAGACGTCACCTTGGTGGAGGAACAATCAACGCCGGATCCGGATTTTCCCACCGTCAGCTTCCCCAACCCCGAAGAACCCGGTGCGTTGGACCTGGCCCTTGAAGCCGCCGCCCGTACCGGTGCGGACATCGTGCTGGCCAACGACCCCGACGCCGACCGGGCGGCTGTGGCGGCGCAGGACCCCGATTCGGGGGCGTGGCGGATGCTGCGCGGCGACGAGGTGGGCGCCTTGCTTGGCGCGCATGCCGTGGCCCGGCACGCGGCCGGCGAAGCCAGCCAAACTGATGTAACGCCGGGCCTCGCGCCCAGGAAGGGTGTTTTCGCCAATTCCATCGTCTCCTCCAGGCTCCTTTCCCGCATTGCCGCGGGTGCTGGCTTTGCCCATGAGGAAACCCTGACCGGGTTCAAGTGGATTTCGAGGGTTCCCGGGCTCGTCTACGGTTACGAAGAAGCCTTGGGATACTGCGTTGCCCCGGACTTGGTGAGGGACAAAGACGGCATCTCCGCTTCCTTGCTCATCGCCGAACTCGCCGCTGCAGCCAAGGCCGAAGGGAAGACGATCTTCGACACCTTGGACGAGATCTACCTGGTGCACGGCCTGCACGCGAGCGACCAACTCAGCATCCGGGTGGCGGACCTTGGCTTGCTGGACGCCATGATGAACCGGCTCCGGGCAGATCCTCCCGAGTCTTTCGGCGGGTCCGCGATCGAGGCCGTGACCGACCTGGCGGAGGGAAGCGAGCACCTCCCGCCAACGGACGGGCTCCTCTACCTGACCCGGGACCAGAGCCGCGTCATCATCCGGCCGAGCGGCACGGAGCCAAAGCTGAAGTGCTACCTCGAAGTCATCAAACCGGTGGGTTCCGCGGCCGAGCTCGCGGAAACCCGGAGTGCGGCGCGGACCACGCTGGACCACATCCTGGCCGACGTGCGCGAGGCTTTGGGACTCTAAAAACAATGTGTCCGGCTCGTAAAAGAGTCCTCACACGCTGCGAAATCTAATCGTGACCCAGAAGTTAAGGTCACGAAACAAACGGGAAACTGAGGTGAAACTGCCCCTCCGTACGCTGAAGTGACAAGTTGCGGAGCACATTCTGCGGCGTACGCGAAAGGCCACCAGTGACCGGACACACATCCATCCCAGACAACCAGCGCCGTATTGTCGTTGCCGGTGGAGGCCCTGCCGCCCACCGTTTTGCCGACGCGATGCACACCCGCGGTCTTGAGGGCTGGCACGTGACGGTCCTGGCGGAAGAGGCACACCTCCCCTACGACCGCGTCGCGTTGAGCAAGGCCCTCACGCAGATGGACCACGACCTTACTTTGGGCGACACGTCCATGTGGGACCACGCTTCGCTGGACCTGCGGACCGGTGAGCGCGTCACCAAGATCAACACTGGTGAGAAGACAGTGGAAACGTCCGCTGGAAACAGCTACGCCTATGACCACCTGGTTGTCGCCACCGGTTCCGACGCCGCGCAACTTCCCTTCCCGGGCAGTGAACTCGCCCATGTGTACCGGACGCTGGAAGACGTGTGGGGCATCAACAAAGCCGTTGCCGAACTCAGCGAAAGGCTCGGTCGTCCGGCGAAGACGGTCACCATCGGTGGCGGGCTCCTTGGCCTCGAAGCGGCGGCAGGCACCGTGGAACTCGGCGCCGAAGCCGCGGTCATCAACGGCTCCCGCTGGCTCATGAATGCCCAGTTGGACGAAGGCGCGGGCCAGGCACTTGGCAGGCTCGTCACCGCGAAGGGGCTCGAGGTCCTGACCGGCACCTACCCTGCCGAAGTGCTTTCCGACGACGACGGCCAGGTCACCGGCGTCCTGATGAAGGACGGGCGGACCATCCCGGCCGACATGGTCATCGCATCGATCGGCATCCGTCCGCGCGATGAACTCTTCCGCGCACCGGAAGGCGAGGTATCCGTGTTCGAACTGGGCGAAAAGGGCGGTGTGGTCATCAATGACCACTGTGCGACGTCTGTCCCCGGGGTGTGGGCGATTGGTGAGGTGGCGAACTTCGGCGGGATGTGCCTGGGCCTGGTGGCCCCGGCGAACACGATGGCCGAGATCGTCGCGGACCGCCTGCACGGCGGTCAAGCGACCTTCCCGGGCTTTGACACCGCGACCAAGCTCAAGCTCTCCGGCGTGGACGTGGCCAGCTTCGGGGACGCGTTCGCCAAGACCGAGCACGCCCTGGAAATCGTCTACGCCGACCCCGCCCGCGGCGTCTACCAGAAAATCGTCACCACCGACGACGCCAAAACCCTCCTGGGCGGCATCTTCGTCGGCGACGCGACCCCGTACATGAGCCTGCGCCCGCTGCTGGGCCGGGAACTCCCCGCCGAACCCGGCGCCTACCTCACCGCCGCCGGCGGCGGTGACGCCCCCGAAACCGAACTGCCCGATGACGCGATCCTGTGCTCGTGCAACAACGTCGCCGCCGGATCCATCCGCGACGCGATCAACGGCTGCGGGTCCTGCGAGGGCAACGCCCCGGTGCAGGAACTGGGCGAACTGAAGACCTGCACCCGCGCGGGCACGCAGTGCGGCTCGTGCGTGCCGATGCTCAAGAAGCTCCTCGAAGGGGAACTGAAGAAGTCCGGGATCGAGGTCTCCAAGGC
>NZ_SMRU01000029.1 GCF_004354015.1 Arthrobacter terricola | reverse complement strand
GCAGCATGCCGAAGGTGCCGCTGGAGGACTCGACCGCGGCCGAGGTGCTGGCCGACCCGGATTTCTACAACCGGATCGAATGCTCCATCCAGTCCCCCTTGGTCAGCCGCACCGATCTGAAGACGTTCGGCCGCAAGGCGCTGACGACGCCGGGCAAGCTCACACAGTTCGAGGTCTTCGGCCCGCATTCGAAGGCCGACCAGGAACTGTCGTTCATCCTGGTCCTCGGCGTCTTTGCCGCCAAGGCACTGCGCGACTACGTCGCAGAGCACGGCGTCCTCCCCGCACACGAACTGCGGACGAGCGTCCGGGCGGGCCTGGCGCTGCCGATCACCGAGTACGTGCAGCGCCGGCACGGATTTGCGGCAGACTTCACCGGGCCGGCCGCTGCGCCGGCGACGCACCTGGTGACGCTGAAGATGTTCAACACTCCGGTTCCGGTCCGTCTCACCTTCGAGGCCGTGCACGTGCTGGCGGAGGGTGCGAGTGCGCAGTTCGCGATCACGAACAAGGGCGAGGTGCTTGCCCGGGCCCTGCTGGATGACCTCCGGCACAGCGATCCCGAGGGGCATGCCCGGCTGGCCGCGCAAGGGATCAGTGCCGCGGACCTGGTTGCCGTGCAGAACACGATCGGCGTGGATGCTGGAGAAGGGACGACGAACTTCCCCGCGTACTCCGAGGGCCGGTTCAACCCGGCTGCGTCAAGCACGCTGGACCAGGGTTTCGGCACGGTGCTTGAGAACGCCATGGAAGCGATGCGCGAGGCCCGTCCCCCGCTTGTTTTCGGCAGCCGCAAGGAGCTCGCGGATTTCCTCCAGCAGGAGCCGTCGAAGTTCACCCGGGCCAAGCATGAGCGTGCCCGGGGGTTTGTCGACGACCAGGCCGAGTACCTGTGCGAGGAGATCGCCTCGGCGTTCGGCGATGTATTGGCACAGGCCGGCTCCGCCACCGATGTGGTCTATGTCTATGGTGGCGGCTCGGGGCCTATCGCGAAGTTCCTGCGTCCGAAGCTGCAGCAGATCGCCGGTGACATTCCGGTGTTGTATCTCGACGCCCGGTACTCGCGGCATCTGAACCGCGAAGGTCTCTATATCGCGGCGCGCCACGTCGAGCAGGCCGCCGGAAAGGAGCCGGCGCCGGCGACGGGAGCAGCTAAGGATCAGAATGCGGCTTGATGATGGAGACTGTTCGTCAGCTGACGACCGCAGGTCTCCGCGGCAGCAACCGGCTAACGCTGTTCTGACAGGTCCTCTGCTCGGTGGCTTGCGCCGCCCTGGTCCCACGGCGGCGACAGCGACCTTTCAGTGAGGCCGCACCGTCGACGCAGGGTCGGGGTGATGGTGGTGGCCGGTGGGGTGGGGCTCATGAGACGTTTGTGGACACTGCTCCTCAGTCAAGGTTTTTGCTGCTCGGGAGCGTCGATTCCTTGCATCGGTTTTTGCTGAGTTCCGGCTGCACAGTCGGTCCTCGTATATTTGCCTGCGGCCGGCCGGGGAGTGGGATGAGCCGGGGGTGCGTGAAACTCTTGGGCGACATAGTCCAGCAGGTTGTCACGGGCGTCGCGGTCTTGCATTTCCTGGCGGGTCCGCCGTTCGGGGCGCAGGACGCCGGCAACGATTGCAAGCGATTTGCGGTCGCGGTTGTACTTGCGTTGGAGCCGCTCGGGTTCGCGCAGGGTCGCGGCCGCCCGCCCCATCGCCCTGCCTGCCACGCCGGCCCCGGCGACGGGAGGCGGCTCCCCCACCCGCAGAATCCGCGATCAGGCACATTACGGTTGCGGGAACCACCGGGCACGGTTCCTGAACCGTCAGCCCGCACTGACTCCGGGGAGTTGGGAAGGGTCGGTGCACACCGGTGCGCCGGGTGCGGGCCGGTCCAGGAAACGGAGTGATTCCATGAAGGTTTTCTGTCCGGAATCAAGGAGGGGATCAGGAGACGAGCCGGACAACGCGAGGACCTGGATGATGGTGGAGCCGTGCATGATGGTCAGGATTTGGGCGCGCAGAGTCCGGCCGTCATAGTCCGTGTAGGTGAAATTTGCCCGGACGGCGGGGAACGACTGCACGGTGGTCAGTTCCCTGGTTTCCATGGTTGGCGGCGCGGATCCGGGTTTTCCGGAGTCTGCGGAATTCTTGACGGTTGCATCCAGCGTGGCTTGCAGGACCTCGGTCGTATGCGCAGGGTCCATGCACGGAAGAGGCAATGCCGTGACGGATTGGCCCGAATTTTCGGGGCTGTATACATCCGCGGTGGACGTGGTTTCCGCGGTCAGGGCGAGCGTCATCCTGGAGTGCGAGGGTGGGCTGAGGAACTTCACGGTGAAGCCGTGGACCGGTTCCGTGTAGTCGGTCAAACGCAGGGTCGGGGTTGGCCGTGCGGTCGCCGTGGCTATGGTAGCCGGCTGCGTCGTGGCGGCTGCTTGTTCTTGCTGGCCGTTGTTCAGCACCTGGGGAAGGAATGCCCAGGCACCGGCGCCGCAGAGCACGGCCAGACACGCGATGACGACGACCGGGGTGCTTTTCCTGTGGGGTCGCCTTCCCCGCGGGTTCTTCTCCCCCTCAGCGGGCGGGGGCGACGTGACGCCCGGGATGGTCTCTTCCGGCAGGGACGGCATGTGCTCGTCCGTATCCCGCTTCATGTAGCCCCCTGTTTTCGTTGGTGTCGGTATGTGCGACGTGTTCCGGACGCTTGGCCCGTACCTTGGCGTCCCGTTCAGGCGTTGGTGCCTGTTGCGGCCGCCGGGGGAATGGCTGTGCCGGCCCCGTCGATAACCGCATTGATGTAGCCGCTCAGTTCCTTGACCTCGGCGTCGGTGGGCCGCGCGGCGGGGATCGTCTTGCTGCCGGTGACGAACAGGTTCCCGGTCATGGCGACCATGGCCAGCGTGTAATGCGGCCCGTTCTGGTCCGTGATTGTCTGGACGTTGGCGGTTGCTTTCCTTCCGTGCAGGTCTGCAAGGACCGGGGAAAGTTCGTAGCGGGCGCTCTGGCCGTCAAAGATGAGGGTGGAGGGTGAGCATCGGGCCCGGACCCGGTCCAGGTTGTACATGCCTTGCCAGTACAGCCCGGAATCATCCGAGGAGGCCGTAATGGTTGACCTGCCGGCTGGCGGGCCGAGCAGGGCCGCGGCAGTCGGTATCCGGTCATCCGAGAAGCTCCCGGCACGAAGCAGGTCCAGGCATTCGGCCGGTTCAGTGGTCACCATTGATGAACCCAGCGATTGGATGCCCTGGATCATTTTGAGCTGGGAATCGTCCACCACGGACGCTGCAAGGCCATCGACGGCACGGACGCTACCGACCAGCGCACGGAGCCGGGCAACGGAATACACGGCGGCGGGCGTTGCACCGGCAGTGGGGCCCGGGCTGATCGTCCAGGCGTCTGTGGGTACCGCGCCGGGCGCTGCAGCACCCGCGCATCCGGTCATCGGCAGGATCAGCACACCGGCAGCAAGTGCCGGAATGCCAACGCGACGCGGAAACCTCAAAGCAACCATCCCCCAAAATAGATGACCAAGGCGAACGCGAACGCACTGCCTCAAGATGCCATGCCCGGGCATGACGTCTTGGACAAGATTAGCCTCTGCATCTCCTCCGGAAAGCATTTGGAACCTGGCGGTTCCGTCTGGAACCTGGCGGTTCCGTCGCGTCCACACGGTCCCGGCTTCGGAACAAGGGCCTGAAAATTGCAGGCTTCGGAGTTCTTGGCGTGATCGCCCTCGTTGTCATCATCGGGTCCGTCGTCGCCACGGCTACCACCTCAAGCCCGGCATTGAACCGTTCGACTTCAACACCCCGTCCGGGAGGTCAAGGACCCTGACCGTGACGCCGCCGACGCGACACTGCTCGCCGGTCTCTACGTTGACGCCATCGACGAGGCATGGTTCCGCGGTGGACCCGTTGCCGAGGGCGCCGGTTATACAGCCTGGCGGCAGTGGCACCTGGAACAGGCCCAGCTCAGCCCGATGGATCGCAGCCACGACCCGAACGGGTTCGGGGGCCGGATCGGCAAGGACGCCGTCACCGGCGGACTCTACCTCCGTCCGACGGCGAGAAGCTCCTCAGCCCGAAGTATGGGTGCTTCAGAAACCGGAAAAGTTCATTCCTAAAGTCAAGGGCAGGCGCCTGCGGGACTCACGGGGCTGTGAAGGGAAGAATGACACTGGCCAAGACAACGATCGACCCAACGACGAGAAAGATTGCCGCTACGGTCCTGATCGGACCCTTGATCTCGTTGCCGTCTTTGTCTAATAGCCGGAACCATCTGCCGGGAGGAACCGACATTGGTTTACGACGCTTGGCCAATGCATAGAGGAGCACGCCGCCAATTACGACGATGAACAAAGGTACGAACCTGGCTATCCACCGAAGCGTTTCTTGTGCCATTCGTCCGAGTCCTTTGCATGGTCGCCACCTACCAAGAGGACGCGCCGGAATACAGCGCGATCTTCCGTTCTCACATGGGACGCTGTTTACCCATGGCTGTCAACACCCGGCAGCCCTTGTTCCGGTCTCCCCAGGGACGGGAAGTGGCGTGAAGTGCCCACATCCGACTCAGTACTGCCGTGAGGCAGGAAGTCGTGCTGCGCCCAGTGTTTGATACCGGTTCCGCCGGCATCGAGTGACACGATTTCGGGTGGACACCTCTCATGCCGAACTATCTGGCACATCCGAGTTTCGTGCTGTCTCCTGGTGTCGCGGTCCGGGTTTCCTCGAGGACATCTTAGACAACAACTTGTACCGGCTTGGTGAGACATTATGTGGCTCTGAATGGCGGAATTCCGCGGACCAACACAGATCACCCATCACCTGCACTTTGCGAGACACGCGGTGCCCCTGACTGGGCGAACATCTCGCCGTGGAATGTATATGCTCGGCGGCATGTACAAACAACTGGCGGTTCTGGGGGCAGCGGCAGTTCTCATGGCAGGCTGCGCGTCCCCGGCCCCACCGCTCAGCAGACATCGCCGCCGCCGGGCGCCTCATCCGCGGACCCGCTGACTCCAACACCGACGCCAACAACTGCACCGGACGCGACGTCTGTAGCGACCGGGCTGAAAGGAAAGGTTCCGACGATCGCCGCTGTCACTACGGTCACGGAAGCGCTGGATTCCAACAAGCTGCTCGGCCGTCCTGGTCAATACACCTCAGCGGCGTGGATCACCGATTCCGGAGTCCCCGCGGGAGCAACCGGAATCGACGGCGGAGCGGTGGTGGAAGTCTTCGCACATGATGCCGACGCCCAGGCGCGCTCCGAATGCATCCAAGGCGTCTTGAAGAAGGCAGGACCTGCTTTCGGCACGGAGTGGCATCACTTGAAGGGCAAAATCTTGTTGCGGGTCAGCGGCAAGCTCAACCCCAGCACCAATGACGAATACACGGCTGCGTTCGGAAGCTAGGCACACCGACCCATTGCCGAAACCGCTCGAAGGCCGAATTCGCCGGAGCCGTTCGGCCGTCCCGATGAAAGGGAGATTTTGTGCATCGGCTCGTGTTGGCATAAGCGCGAATGTGCTCGAACTGGAGGGATGACTAAATGACCTCAGGCGTTGACACGTCGTTCGACTTCAACTCGGATACCCCGGCAGGCAAGGACCCTGATTCGTTCAGCCCGACCCTGCGCCGGTACCACCAGCTGTTGTGGAGCAAGGAGCTGCCCAACGGGGCCCGGTTCGACGTGGCACCCGAGGGCCGCCAGTACCTGGTGCACCGCTCCCCTGTGGGTGTCTTCCATCTCGCCAGCGATACCATCACCACCAGGCTGCGCAAAAGAGCATGGGCTGTCGTCCGGGAGATCCCGGAGAATGAGCTGCCGGAGTACTCCGGCTACACGGTCGGAAGCACCTTGGTGTTCCCGGGCAACGTCGTCGGCGGCAGGCAGACCATCAACGGTGCACGCGGGTTCCACGCCAAAATCGCCGATCGCTTTGACCTGACTTTGGAATGCATCCGCCGCCATTACCTGGGTCAGCCGAACCCTCTCGCGGACGCGCTCCGCAGGTATGCGGATTTCTTCGCCCTGTTCGAAGACTTCCCCGGGTACGTCAAATTCTTCATGCTTGATGACCTCGTGGAGGATGACGGCCGGACCATCCGGTCTTCCACCCGTTCGCGGACTTCAGCACGCCGGCCGTTCCGGGTACCGCCGAGGAGTACCTGAACTATCTACAGGCCAGCAACGACTTCATCCGCGCCCGCAAACGCAGGATCGACGAAAACCCGTGAAGCGCCGTCGGGATCGTCCTTAGGCCGTCCCCAAGGCGTTGAACCGGGACGTGGTTCACCTTGATGCGCGAGTGTCCTGAGCTGCCAGACTTTGAGATTTCTTGATTCGTCATGCCCTCAGCCATCAGCAGCCCGGCGTGCCATCCGTTTCTGGAGAAGCTTGTTCCGTTCTTCATGTGAGGGAACCGGTGTCTCCACGATGTCGAAGTCTTCCGGCTCCGGTCCAACCTCAATGAGTTTCCCCTTGGACCAACGTGTCCATCGAATCCCGGAGCTATCGGTGAATGTCACGGAAACCTCATGTAGCGGCAAAGCGTCATCAACGGGGTGGACCAAACCTTGGCTCGTCACCACATGTTTAACGAACGTCTCGAGGACTCCACGGTCCGGGTCGAAACAGATAAGTTCGACATTGAAGATGGGAAGCTGGTTCGCAAGATCGATTCGCACCGTGTGCTGGCCGTCCAAGGCGTCTTTAAGACCGCGATGTACAGTCACCGTTGCTGCTTGCGACCGGTGCTGATCTTTGGTCTGGCGGTTGTACGCGATGGCACCAAGCCACAGAGCGCCTGCCGTGCCAATTGCACCGATAGCGGCGGCAACCGATCCCCAGAACGTTGAGATCGCACTCAACCATTCGGCCGCGTTGGGTGGCGCAGTATCGGTTGCGCCGTGCATGAAGAGTGAAACAACGATGACCACGGCGACGACGCCTAAGACTATAGCGACTGTAGCTGCTGCGACTATAAGTTTCCACGATTTGAGCACGGTGTTCCCCTTAGTTCGGGTCACGGGTGAAGGCGGTCGGATACAAACGGCTCATTTCCGCAAGCCTCTGAGGCCGCCGCCGTGTGTGCGCCCGACACTCACCCGGCCAGTTGTGCTGAACATTGCACTTCTTCACTGGCCTGCGGCAGGCTTGACAAGGAAGACGTTCCAGCTATCACCGCTGGCTTTTGTAGATGAGCACTCAAGCTGCATTGGAAAGGTGTTCTTGGGGTTTGTCCAGCCTCCCACGGTATGCCAGCTTCCATCTGCCGCCTGGGTGGTTTCCGTCTTTCCAGGCTGCATCGTTGCGTCTGGTACAGCTTGGAGAACGCGGCGAACGCAGACGCTGCCGGCGTTTTCCTGATCCTCCTGTAGCTGAATGTCGATCGCCTTTTGCGCATCGTCTGCGGCCTTAGCCAAGGCAGAGGCCTGGGCAGACACCGAGGTTGAGGCGCTGGCCTCAGCCGCGGCTTTATTGTTGGCCGTAATTGTTTGAGAGGCGACAGCCCAAGCAATGATTGCGAGCAGCATGATCACAATGATCCCGCCGATCAAAAGCAATCGGTTCTTATCCGGAGTTTTCGTCATCGGGGTTTCGGTGCTCAAGAGCTGCCTTCCGCGTAAACAGTGCCAGGGGAAGAGCCGTGTTCTTTCAGCACTTCTGATGAAGACTATCCGAAGCTTCGGCCGTGTGTGACATGACAGACTCGGCAAAACCGCCCGCCGTAGGTTCCCTTGCTGGAGGGCACAGGACAGGGCGAGGGGGCGCAATATGGACCAGGGAACACGACCGCAGACCGATGAGGCTAACGCGCCGGAGCTGCTCCATGTGAGGCCGCAGCGGACCGTCGAGGAGCCTGTTCTCAGTCCCCGCAACGCATCCAAGTCACGGCATTGGCGGTTCTGGACGGGCCTCAACCAGCTGCTCACCGGCGGCGCCACCGAATTGTTCACGTTCGCGAATGTCATGGCCATCAACGGGCAGGTGCAGGACGACAGCGTCTCTGGCATGCCGCCGGCGGCCGGGTCGATCGCGGAAATCATCACCATGATCGTGGCCTTCACAGTGGTCTCCCTCGCCGGCATGATCATCGGGATCTGGAACCTCGACACCCTCAAAAGCACTGCCCGGTCATCGCTGATTGCCGCCATTGTGGTCTCCGTGGCGTCGATCGGGCTGGACATGGTCTTCCTTAGCGGCCCCCGACCGACCCCGTGAAACTCTGTTGGGCCTTGGTTCAGGCGTACTACAGCCTTTGGACCATCCGCATCCTGCGGCTCAAGAAAGTCCCTGTCGCGTAGACCGACGATCGGGTGACCCTGATGTTTGAATCCGAAGTTCATGATCCAACGATTACTTTTGCACAGCCGGCAGGAGCTAGATCGACGGCCCGTGGATGCTCCCCAGTACGATTCATTCATGGTCAAAGCATTGACGTCGGTCGTGTCGCTACCCTCCGAACTTCCCTTGTTGCCAGAAGCCTTGGGGACCAAGTTTGTAGGAAAGGTCGCCTTGGGGCGTTTCAACCTCCTAATGCCCGTACTGCCTGCCGGGCCCCTCCTTCCGGCGCTGCCCTTGCTCGATCCCCTTGAAAGCCCGTTTACACAAGCCCACGGCGGTCCCCGGGCATGGGGACACACCGAGAGTTCGATGCCCGCATCAGGTGTCGAACCGGTAATCGGGAGGGTGTCGGCGGTAGTCGTTGAAGTTGATGCCGAAATCAGCCCTAACGAATTGCCGGATTTCGCAGAAACCTTTGGGCAGGAATTCAACCAGTGGTACGGCATCGCCATCTCTTGGATTGAGCTTTGGAACGACCTGAACCTGACAAACCTCCAGGAGTCCTATCCCGGCACGACCGGCACGATTGGCGCGCCGGACGCCAGCGGTATTGCAAGCGGGTGGTCACCTGTTGAGAGGATGTATGTGACCTCGGCTGCCCGTGCAATAAGCGAAGGGACCCTGGCACTCGCATTCGAAAAAGCTACCGCCGATGAACACCCCCCGGCCGAGTGGGTGCTCTACCTACAAGGGGCCAAGACCTTTGACGACAGACTAGCGGTCATAGAGGCTGCGACTGCCGCCGAGGTCGCCTTGACCGGGGCCATACACCAGCGGTTGGCTCAACTGACGGCTGAAGCACGCGAACTCATCGTCGAGAACGCAAATGGTCTGTACGGCATGGTCAAGTTGCTGCAAAAGATTGACGCCAAAAAGGACGGTCCCACGCTCGATAAGGTCGGCAAACAACTAGCCAAGCCGCGCAACAAGGCCGTTCACGCAGGGTGGCAGCCGACCAACCATGAAGTCCGGGAGGCCTTCGTCATCGCAGGGGTGCTACTGGAGGAATATTCGCCACTCCCAGCCCGGACGGCCGGTGTCTAGTTCCATCCGACGAGCCCGCAGCATTCATCCACGGCATCTCAAAGACCAATCCGCCCCAAGGTTGTGGACTGGCAGCATCTTTAGTGGATTCCTAAAAACCATCCAAAAGCTTGTAAAGGCGAATCTGGACTTCCTTGTTCTTCTGCGGATCGCACAGCATCCCCTTACATGAGTGCGTCCAGTTTCTCCCAGAACGCGGTGCGCAGGGCTTTGCGGACTCCTTGCAGGTCGGTTTTGGTTTCACCGATCCGCTGCGCGCAGTCTTTCAGCAGAACCCGGTCGATTTCGACGGGAAGAATAGGGCGGTCCGCGAGCAGTTCGTTCAGTTCGCCTTGGGTGACCGAGCCGTACCAGCTGGCGGCGACGCTCTCCCCCACGTCCTGGGCGACATCCAGGAGGGTATCTTCCGGGAACGTTGGAGTCCCGGTGCCCCCGGAGCTGTAGACGAGGTGCGCCTCCGCGTGGTGCGGGCGGCTCGGCATGTGGTGGAGCGGCCTGCCCGGCGGAGCCGGTTTGGCCATCGGCGCACCCGGCCTCGGCAAAGGCCGTGGCACCGGATGGCCGGCAAGGGCAGTATCTGAACTAACAGACGCGGGCACCGGCACCGGCACCGGCACCGGACGCGGCGCGTCTTTGACGATTCTCGTGAAGCACTCCTCGATCAGTTCCGCTGGCAAGGTGATGATGCTGTCCACCCGCAGCGCCAGGTGCTCGGCGACCGACATCACCCCGAGCCGCTGGGCTGAGTCGGCGACACCGACCAGCACGACCTTCATGCCCAGGTCCTGGGCTTCCTCGACGGCCTCGGCCAGGTCGTCGTCGCCGGAGACCAGGTAGGCAACCGAGGCTGCCCGGTTGCGGGCCACCCCGACCAGGTCCAGGCCCAGCTTCAGGTCAACGCCTTTCTGCTCGCCGTTGAAGGAGATCCTGCCGAGCCTGACCTTCACCCCTGGCAGCAGGCCGATCTGTTTGTGCTGATCGGTGAACAACGCGTCCTTCGAGGCGTCATACCAGTACGTGCGCAGATGTTCCACGCCGGAGTGCTCCTCCGTGCACTTCATGATTCCGGCGATCAACTTCCCGTAATCGACGCGGAAGGCGGACCGGAGGGACGTTCCCACCACCTGCGTGCCGCCCACAGCCAGAAGGAAACCTGCATCGACGAAGACTGCGCGCTGGGAAACCATGGCCCCGATGATACCCCCCGATCTCTACAAGCCGGTGAGCAGGTGAAAGACGCCGCCGGTCGACGGAAACGGGCGCGGCACGAGCCAACGCCGCGCCGCGAAGTCCGCCCGTTGGTAGGGCATCATGGATCCAGAGACTGTTGAAATGGGGGATCAATGAGTACATACACCGACCCGCTCGTCGATGACGCAGCATCAATGAGCGCGTACGAAGGGCAAGTATGGGACAAACTCAACACACACTGGCGGCGCCGCAATAATCGCCGCGGTCTGCCAAACTGGGCGAGCACCGCACTCACCCGAACCGGTGTGGTCGCGGGAAACGCAGCCAACCGGGTAGAGGCTGCCGTCCCAGGGGCAGTCATGAAACCGATCCGTCGCGCGGGCACGGCTGTAGCAAACAAGGCAGTTCGCCCAGCAATTGAAGCCGCGGCAGGGCTGCTTGAGCTTGTCAACGACTGGGCTTTGGAGCTCAACGACCCGAAAAGCGTCGAGAAGCTCGCGCGAAAGCGTGGCCTCGAAATTAACAGTTTCACCGAACTGCGACAGCAGGACCTCAAGGTCTGCGACCGGCTACTGACCCTTAACACCCTCACGTGGCGAACCGCCGGGGCAATCGAGGGCGGTGCCATGGGATTGCTGGCTCTGGTTCCTGTCGCCGGTATTCCAATCGCGATGACGGCGGATGTCCTTGTCATCCAGGTGCTGAGCGCGTCGATCGCAGCGCGCATCGCCTACTCCTACGGCTACGACGCCAAAGATCCCGATGAGCAGATCTTCATCCAACGTCTGGTCCGCCGGTCCTTCATGGCACAAGCAGCCAAAGCAGAGCCTTTGCGTGACGTCGCACGCGCGGCCGACGCGATCAAGGGACGCGTACGATGGTCCGACAAGCTCCGCGCAGACCATCGCCTGCTGGCGGCTCTGGAGAAGTTGATGCAGCAGCTAGGTCCGGCCGGTTCCAAGGTTCCCGTAGAAAACGTGGCCAAAGTCGTCCCGTTCGTCGGTGTTTTCATTGGTGCCGGCATGAACTCCACGATCCTCGGAAATGTTGCCGCTGATGCCCAGCGGTACTGCCAGACCCGATTCCTGTGCGAAAAGTATGGGTTGCCGTTACCAGTCGCGCTGACTACCGACCCGGACGATGACCTCCCGGCCGACGCCACAGAAGGTGATCACTAAACTGACGATTGTCCAGGGGCGATCCTCTCCCGTAAACCCAGACACGCTTCTGGTCCCCGGAGTACCTGGACCGCGTCGAACTCTCAGACAAGCCGTCGACCCCTCGATATGGCCCACAAGAAGGCAATTCAGGGCATGCATCGGAAACACACGGTAAATGAACTTACTCAAATGAGGCGCCGGAAACCGAAAACGTCATTTGCTCTACACACCGTTCAGCCCGACCCGGTTTTCGCCGAAATCGACCTCGGAACCGGGACCGTGTTCCCGGGAACGCATATCTCAATGGCGCGTCCTGCCTCGACATCGATCTGCGGCCGTCGCACTGACGACTCGCCTTTAGGTGCGCCGATCGCCGTTGAACGGCACACATTCCACCATAGCTGTGTTCGCCATCACATGCCCAATGGATTCCATCAACAAGGCAGCCGTACCCGTTGTCAGTAGTAGGCATCCCTGGGTTTCCACAGATACCCCGGACGCCTTCCGCTGCCCCTAGCCGGCAGCGGATTTCATCGTTCCGGTACAGATCGGATAGCCCGCGCAGCCGAGGAAGCGGCCGTAGCGCCCTGCTCTTTCCTTCATGGTGCGCTTCCGGCATTTCGGGCAGACCACGGGCGTGATGTCGTCGCCTCTGACGGACCGGATCCTGACCACGCCGTCTCTGACCAGCTCAAGGAGGAACGCTGATTCTGTGCCGGCACGGGTGACCAGGAGCACCGACCGCCTGGCACGGGTCAAGGCGACATAGAACAGGCGCCGTTCCTCGGCGTACGGATAGGGGTCGGGTTCCGCCATGGCCAGCTGCAGCAGCGGATCATCCTCGATGGTGCTGGGGAACCCTCTCCGCTCCAGGCCGAGCACGACGACGTAATCGGCTTCCTTTCCCTTCGAAGCGTGCACGGTGTTGAATTCGACCCTCAGGTGGGCGTATCCGGCATCAAGAGCTGAGGCGACATCCTCCCTGACACGGCCATACCGGCCAAGCAAAAGCACGCTGGCCGGCGCACTGAGCCGGGCGTCAATGCCCATCAGGTACTCCCGGACGGCCAGGCTGTATTGGCTGCGGTCCCGTACGCTGACAGCAAGCACCGTCCCGTCCGTGTCCGGCGCCGATGAGACGACGGCCTTGGAAAGCTGGGCCGGGTTCTTCGTCACGAACCGTGCGGCAATGTCGCACAGGGACTGCGGAGACCGGAAGGTGCGGTCCAGCCGGATCGTTGAGCCGGCGCCGAACCATTCCTCAAAGCGGGTCATCACGCCCAGGTCCGAGCCGGCGAACCGGTTGATGGACTGCCAGTCGTCGCCGACCGCGTACAGGTAGGTGCCGGGGGCCTTCAGCAGCGCCCGCACCAGTGCCGCACGGGCAGCGCTGGTGTCCTGCATCTCGTCGACCATGACGAGCCGGTAGGGACTGCCCCACCGCCCGGAGTCGACGTGGTCCGTGGCGAGGTTGAGCATGTCCTCGAAATCGATCTGGCTGGACACGTGCAACTGGCGGTCCCACTCGGCCACAGCGGCACCGTACAGCCGCAGGAAGAGCCTGGCCCGCAGGGTCCGGCCGGCGCGCAGCGCCAGCATCTCAGGAGTGAGCCGGTTGCCTTTCGCATGCGACATGAAGGCGCGCATCAGCGCCACCATCGCCGCGTCGCTGATCGGCGGCTCCCCCACGGCTTCCCGGTGCGGGTCTTCGTTCAGCTGGATGCCGTGCCTGCGCAGTTCCTGTTCCAGGTGGTCGAACCCCGAGCCGTCGCGGATGGTCGCCGAGGTCGTCTCGATCAGCCGGGTGCCATAGCGGGCGTGGGTCCGGCGCCGCCAGTCCATGCTCTCGGCGTACCCGTCGAAGTGCGGCGGCGGGCAACCGTCGGGCCCGAGCGCCCAGTGCTCGTGCCAGACGTCGATCTCCGGATAGTAGAAGTCCGGCTGGTACTGCCGGTGGTGCGCGTCCGCCACGTCATGCACGTAGGGCCGCTCGTACTCGTACCGGACCCCGTGCAGGAACAGCCAGTTGGCGATCATCACCTCTTCCTGGCTCCTGACGACCTCCCCGGCGAGGGTTTCGAATCCGTTGATGCCGCTGCGGCGGTCCGTCTTCTCCGGATCAGCCTCGTCCCCGAAGTCCGGCAGATGCCTGCCGAGCACGAGCCGGAAGAGGTCCCAGTCCCGCCGGAAAGACGGATCCTGGTCGCGGAGGACGTCCACGGCCTTGGCGAGGCGGCCGACCCCATTGTCGCGGGACAGATCATCGGGGATGGAGGGCCTGCGGCCGGTCGCCTCGCGGATGATGCGCAGTCCGAAGGCGTGGAAGGTGCTTGAGCACACCGCTCCGCCGTCATCGCCGAGGCGGGATGCCAGCCGCTCCGAGAGTTCACCGGCGGCCTTCTTGTTGAAGGCGAGGGCAAGGATCTCAGTCGGCTGCGCGATGCCGCGCCGGATGGTGTAGCCGGCGCGTGCGACCATGGTCGAGGTCTTGCCGGAGCCGGCCGCCGCGATCACCCGCACCCGGTTGTCGAAGCAGACGGCGGCCCTGGTCTGTTCCTCGGTGAGCGGGGACTTCTCGACCGTGCGGAAGAACTCCGCAAGGTCCGTTTTCTCCTGCTCGAAGAACGCTTCGTTCCGTCGGGCGGCCAATCCGGGCAGGTCTGCGGTGCGGCAGGCGTCGACCGCGGCGCGCTGGCGTTCGCGTCCGTCCATGGAGAACCCGCGGAACCGCGGCTCCGCATCGATTGCCAGCCATGCGGCGATGTCGGGGCGAATCCGTTCGAGCGCGTCGATGGCATCCTGGTCCACCCACCGGGGCAGCTGCATCACCTCCTGCACCCTGGACCACCACGAGAGTGCCGCTTCACCCTGCCCGTGTGCTGCCGCGAGCAGGGTGGTGAGCTCACGGCGTTCGTCCACGTGGGAGCGGAATTCCGGTTGTGCCTTCCGGGCCGCACGCCGGGAAATCCCGGAGAGCACCACCTCCGGGCCGTGGGCGGGAACGATGACGATCCGCCCCGGGCGGCCATCCGCGTGGAACCCGCGAACATCGAGGACATCGACATCGACATCGACCGGCTGCGGGATCCCGCGGATACGCAGCCGGCCCCCGCCGACCGACAGCACCCACCGGCCTGCGCCCCTGAAGGTCCGTGCCCACCAGCCCGGCGTCCATTCCGCCATGTTCCCCCTCGCGATCCGGACCTGCGCGCGAACAGGCCGTCTGACTGTGTCCCAAGGTACCAGCGGAAATTTCCCGGTAAACCACACGCAAGTCTCCCGGAACCACACGCGTATCCCGTCCTGCCTTCCGGGAGCCAAGGTAGGGTCGCATGAAACGGACCACCGACTAAACCCTCGAGCACGGCACCAAAGAACATCTCAGGTGATGATCAGGATGGACCCGCAAAAATAGAGGTGACGGCGTCGCAGTGTCCCCTCGTGCTCGTATCGGCAGCCTTAAACCTCAGAATGCCAGCCGGCACGACAAAGTATGGCCACGCCGCGGCGCTGGATCCTCACACCATCATCCGCCTGGACGGCTTTCTTCGGTTCGCTGCCGCGACGGAGCAGCTTCAGAAGGAGCATTGCGTAACACAGGCATGACAGTGACATCAGAGCGGTGGGCGATTTCCCTGGTGACACGCGAGATAGGCATGCAGTCACGAATTCCTCCGCTTCATGAGTGTTGAAGGGTCAAAGTTCACGTGGATCGACAGTGAGCGGGGTGATTCGGAACTGGGCCGAGAGCATGTGGGGGTCGCGTGAGTGCCGGCCTACGAGGAGTTCGAAGGTTCCTGGCTCGACGATGCGTTGGCCGTTTTGGTCCACGAGTGAGCATGATGATGCCGGAAGGGCCAGTTCTACGTCTGTCGATTGTCCGGGCTCGAGGTGGACTTGGGTGAAGTATTTCAGTTCGCGTTCTGCCCAGGTCACGGTGGTCACGATGTCGGTGAGATAGACCTGGACGGTCTCCAGGGCGGGGCGGTTTCCGGTGTTGGTGAGCGTGACCGTGGCTTGCAAGTGCTCTTCGGGGGTGACGTTCTCCGAAACCATACGCAGGCCGGAGTACTCGACCGTGGTGTAGCTAAGTCCCTCACCGAACGCGAAAAGCGGGTCCTGTGACAGGTCTGCGTACCGGTTTCCGTGCTGGCCGCGGATCTGGTTGTAATAGATCGGAAGTTGGCCGGCGTGGCGCGCGAAGGAGATGGGCAGCCGGCCGGTCGGTTCGATCAGTCCCAGGATGAGTTCGGCCACGGCCTGCCCGCCTTTCATGCCGGGGTTGAACGCCTCGATGATCGCCGCGGCGTCGAGAACGGACTGTGGCAGGACAGAGGGTTTGGACTGGATGAGGACGACGATGACGGGGACACCGGTCTTGACGAGGCGTTCGACCAGTTCGATCTGGCCGCCTTGGAGTTCCAGGGTCGCCGTTGACTTGGTTTCGCCGGCCAGGGCCACGGTGTCGCCGATCACGGCCACGACATAGTCAGCATTTCGTGCCGTGTTGACGGCTTCCTGCAGCATGGGCTCGATCGTGCCGGCCGCGAGGAACATCGGCGGCCGCGGTTGCCCGTCGGCGTAGGTGGGGCCGGCGGGATCCGGTACCAGCTGCCCGATGTCGGCTCCCCGGGCGTGGGTGACCGTCCAGTTCTCCGGTACCGTGGCGCGCAATCCGTCGAGGACGGTCGAGATCAGGTGCCGCGGGTGACCGTCGGGCAACCAGTTGATCTGCCCTGAAGCGCCGGCCCAGTCGCCGAGCTGTGCGTGCGGGTCGTCTGCGTTGGGGCCGATCACCGTGATGGTCCTTGGGACTCCGGACGCTTCGGCCCTGCCCGCACGTGACGGGGCGATGCCGCCGTCGAGGGGCAGGGTGCCGTCGTTGCGGAGCAAGACGAGGGACCGGCGGGCCATGTCCAGGTTGACAGACGCGTGTTCTGCGGAGCCGATGACCTTGGCCTGCCGGGCCGCGTCCGGAATGCGGGGATCCTCGAAGAGGCCGAGCTCGAATTTCAGGGTGAGCAGGCGCCGGACGGCGTCGTCGATCAGACTCTCGTCCAGATCACCCCGCTTAACGGCTTCCTGCGCTCCTTCGAAGAACCGGGGAGTCGTCATGACCAGGTCATTGCCCGCTTGGACGGCGACGGTTGCGGCGTGGACGTTGTCCTCGCAGACTTTCTGTTCCCACACCATCCGGCCGACGTTGTCCCAGTCGGTGACCAGGGTGCCGGTGAATCCCCACTCGCCTTTCAGGACGTCGTTGAGAAGCCATTTGTTGGCCGTGACTGGAATGCCGTCGATGGCCTGGTAGCCGAGCATGAAGGTGCGGCATCCTGCTTCGACTGCTTCCTGGAACGGGGGAAGGAACCAGGAACGTAGTTTCCTGCGGCTGATGTCGGCTTCGCTGGCGTCACGGCCGCCCTGGGTTTCCGAGTAGCCGGCGAAGTGTTTTGCGGTGGCGAGGATCGCGGTGGGGTCGGTGAGCCCGGTTCCTTGGTATCCGCGGATCATGGCTTTACCGAGCGCACCGATCAAGTGTGGGTCTTCGCCGAACGTCTCGTTGACGCGGCCCCAGCGCAGGTCCCGGCTGATGCAGAGCACGGGCGAGAAGGTCCAGTGCAGCCCGGTGGAGGCGACCTCGACGGCGGTGGCCCGGGCGCCTTGTTCCACGAGTGCCGGGTCCCAGGTGCTTGCCATGCCCAACTGCGTCGGGAAGATCGTGGCACCGGGCCAGAAGGAATGTCCGTGGATGCAGTCATCGGCCATGAGCAGCGGGATCTGCAAACGGGTGGTGAGCACGAGCTTGCGCGCTTCGACGATGCGTTCGGGTGAGGCGTGCAGGAGTGATCCGGCGAGTTTTCCGAGCACCAGGTCCTCGAGGTCGCCGCGGGCATCGAGCTGAAGCATCTGGCCTGCTTTCTCCTCGAGCGTCATCCGGCCCAGGAGGTCCTCGACGCGTTCCGGGATGGGCAGTGCCGGGTCGGTGTAGGGGGTGGTGCTCAGGTCGCTCTGAGGGGAGTTCATGGGGATTCTCATTTCGTGAGGGCTGCGAGGGGTTTTTGCAGTGTGCGTCCGGCGGGTGGGAGCGTAAAGGTGACGGTGCGCCGGCCTGTGGCGGGATGCTCCGTGATCGCGGAAGCTGCGTCGGGAAGCGTCAGTCCGATGACCGGGGGCGCGGATACGGTGACTTCCCGGGACCCGGAGGCCGTGCGTTTCCACTGAACATTGATTGGCCCGTGAGGGGTGGGAACGGTGCCTTCGGCCCAGTCGAGGTCGCTCGGTGCCGGGTCGATGACCGAGTTGGTGAAGCCTGCGCCTGCTGGTGATACGCCGAGGATGTAACGGGGGAAATGTTGCAGGGGCACGCTGCCCCAGGCGTGACAGTCGCTGCGGAGGCTGACGGTGTCTTCTGCCCAGGTGGTGAGGTTCAGCGCGAGCATGTCCTCCCAGGGTTTCCAGTCGATGCGTTCGTCGGCGTGGGCGTGCCGGAGGGCATCGAAGAGATCGAGCGCTGTCGCGTAGGAGCAGGGGGCTAGGTGCTTGTCTGCCACAGCCCGTCGAAGAAGATCGGTGGCTGCCCCACCTTGTACGACCCCGGAAAGGACGGCCCACATCTGGGCGTGGACGCTTTGCGGCGTTCCGCCGTCACTGTCCCGGTAGTAGCTTGCGTTCTCGTCCCAGGCTGCACCTCTCCTCACGATTTCGGTGAGCGTATCAGCGCGGGAGGCGTACTCCCGGGCCAGCCCGTCCCGGCCGCAGAACCCGGCGATGGACGCGGCTGAGCGGAGGGCTGCGATGTACATGAAGGTGGCGATGGTGTTGGTCCGGCGGGGGCCCAGCTCGGGCACTCCCCTGCTTGTTCTCCATGCTTCGGTCCAGTCAACGAAGTTCCACAGGACGCCGTCGCCTTCGGCGGAAATGACGAATCCGTCCGGGGACAGCCGGTCCTTGAAGTAGCCCAGGACGGCGTCGATCCTGCCGATGAAGCGTTCGGTGTAGGGCCGGTCGCCGACGTAGCTGACGTGGTCGGCGATCATCCTGATCCAGTAGAGCGAGAAGCCGGGGATGAATTGGGGTTCGACGCTCGGGGAGCGGCTCTCTGTCAGGCCGGTCGGGTTTCCCGATGCGGCGAAGTCTTCGATGGCACGCCGGATGAGGCGGTCGTCGGTGGACAGGTGCAGGGAGAACAGCGCTTGGGAGCGGGTGTCCATGGCGTATTGCAGTTGTTCGTAGAACGGGCAGTCCTCGAACGTTTCGTGCATGCAGTTCAGCAGGGTGCGGACGCTGACGTCCCATAGCTTGCCGTATACCTCGGATGATGATGCAAATGAGCCGGTGATTGCCAGGGGGTAATGGGTCCGGGTGAGGTTGATGGATTGAAGCCGCGCCGGCGTGTCCGTCGTGGTGATGCGGAGCCGCACGTACCGGAAGGTCCGGAACCAGAAGGGCGAGTAGACCTCGGGAGCCTCCTGTGTTCCGGTGCCTGAGATGAGGTACTGGTCCGGGTCTCCGTAGAGGTCCCCGTTGATGTGGTCCGTGCGGTCCGCTTTGCGCCGGAGCCATGGAAGGTCGGTGGGAGGTTGTTCGTAGCATTCGGCGGCTGTCAGCTCTACCCGGGCGCCTTGCCCGGATTCGACGGCGAGCGAGAGGAACGCTGTCATCAGGACCCCGGCGTCCAGATCCACGCTGGCGTCGGTGTTCGGGCGGATGTCGATCGGCTCGCCCCGCATCAGCCGGGACCAGTCAATCCCCGGCTCCGAGGAAGCCTTGACGTCGATGATGGGCACGGGCTCGAGGGTGAGGTGGGGTATCGGCCTGGGTGCGAGCGGCGGCCGCGGGGTGCCGCTGAACGGCTGTTGGTTGTCCGTCGCGGGAACATGCCATGCGGCATCGTCGAAGCCGGTTTGGAGCCAGTCGTGTTCGCTGGCCGTGCCGTCGGTGGACTCCTGGATGCCGAGGAACAGGGTGTTGCGGCCCTGCCGGAAATGCCGGCCGTGCACGAAGCGGCACTTCCATGCCGCAGGTTCTGATAGGTCTGTTTCGCCGATGATTCCCCGGACCAGCATGCCGGGCCTCCCGGTCCGTTGGACCGAAACGTTTCCGAGGGATGATGTCGAATAGGACAGCACGTCGATGCCGATGATGTTTTCGCCGGGAATGAGGTGTGCCCCGATGTCCACGGTGTCAGCGAACCAGGTCCGGCCGGACGGCTTGGCGGGACCTGCGGCTACCAGAGCCCCGTTGACCATCAACCGGTACCGCGAGTCGGCACTGATATACACGCGTGCCGGGTCCGTACCGGGTGAACCGATGGTGACGCGGGCACGGAACTTCATGGAGGAGGCAACGCCGCTGCTGGGCGGCTCATCGGTGCCCGCAGGCAGTTCGAACCAAGGTCCGCCCAGGTCCTGGCTGAGGACGGTTTGCTCTTCTTGAACCAATTCGGGGCTCTTCATTTCTTGTCGATGTGTCCTGGTCGGCGGGGGCGGGGCGCACACCGGTGGTGCACGGCCCGCCCCCGGCCCTGCTATTTCAGTGCTGCGGTGAAAGCGTCCTGCATGGAGGTGA
Source organism: Arthrobacter terricola (assembly GCF_004354015.1). Classification (GTDB taxonomy): domain Bacteria; phylum Actinomycetota; class Actinomycetes; order Actinomycetales; family Micrococcaceae; genus Arthrobacter; species Arthrobacter terricola. The sequence continues at coordinate 48,240 of NZ_SMRU01000029.1, read as the reverse complement.
GGACCTGCGCGGGTGTCTTCTTGCCGCCCAGCATTTCCTGGATACCGGTCAGGTGCAGGTTCTGGACCTGCGGTGAGGGCCAGTCAACGTCCGGGAACGAGGCCGTCTTGCCTTCCTTGACGAAGGGGATCTCGAGCTTGTTGCTGTCGTTGGACTCGATCGTGCCGTTGGGGGCCACACCGGATTTGTCCGCGTTCATGGCGCTTCCGTCTTTGCTCGCGAGGAATGCGACGAACTTCTTCGCTCCGTCGGCGTTCTTGGCTTTGGCGTTGACGCCCCAGCCCACGCCCAGTCCGAAGGCCAGCCGGGTGTCGGAAGCGTTGTCGGTGGCTGGAATCGGTGCGAGCTCGACGTTCAGGGCCGGGTTGGCTTTCTTCATGGAGTTGGCCATGGTGGAGATCTGGATTGCTCCGAGTGCCCGGCCGTCGGCGACCATGGCGGTCTGGTTGTCGACGGAGGTGCCCAGGGCGTCCTTGTTGAAGCAGCCCTTGTCGAACATTTCCTTGTACTTGGTCATCGCGTCCAGCCAGTTGCTGTCCTGGAAGGTGACCTGCTTGTTGAGCTGCTTCTGGTTGAAGTCCGGATCCTTGCCATAAACATCCGTGGCTGCCAGTGCATAGGTGACCAGCTGGGTGACCCACTGCGTTTGGGCGCCCAGCGCGTAGGCGACCTTTCCTGCCTTTTGAGCGGCGGCGCAGAAACCGAGGACTTCGGTGTAGGTCGTCGGGATCTTCAGGCCGGCGTCCTGAAGGGCTTTGGTATTGTAGACGCCTCCCAGGGTGTTGGCGGTGGCCACGTCCGTGAACATGTACCTCTTGCCCAGGTAACTGGTCGCGGACGTCGTGGAGTCGGGCTGGGCGGCCGCCCAGCTTTCCCCGGACAGGTCCGCTAGATAGCCGTTCTTGGCAAGGGTCCGCACCGCGGTGGCGTTGCCGCTGCCCGGGAAGACGTTCAGGACGTCCGTGGCTGTGCCTGCTGCGAGGCGCGTGCCCATCTGCTGGTTGTAGCTGTCGGTCGGGATGATCGTGTATTCGACTGTCAGGCCCGGGTTGAGTTCGTGGAACTTGTCGGCGATGGCCTTCCACTTGTCGTCAGAGCCGGACAGCCTGGCGACCGTGACGGTGCCTGTGCCGGATGCCGCCGGTGCGTTGGAGGAGCATCCCGTGAGGGCGATGCCGGCGGCGGCTATCGCGCCGATGACTGTGATGACTTTCTTGTGACGCATGGTTCTCCCTTGAAACGCGTGGGTTGGGGTCATTGGAGGATGGATGGAGCCGGCCGGGCGGGACGTTGCGTGCGTCGTCCGCTCAACCCTTCAGCCCTCCTGCGAAGCCCTTGATGATGCTTCGCTGCAGGAGGAAGTAGAAGATCAGGAGGGGTGTCACGCCGATGATGAGCGCGGCGAAGATGGTTCCCCATTGGTTCACGTACTGTCCCGTGAACGAGTAAATGGCTATCGGGATCGTGTTGGTGCCGCTGCCGGAGAGGTACAGCAGCGGGGTGAAGAAGTCGTTCCACACGTGGATCGTGTTGAGGATGACCACGGTGCCCGTGATGGGCCGCATCAGCGGGAACACGACCTGCCAGAACACCCGGAACGGGCTGCCGCCGTCGAGGGTTGCTGCTTCCTCGAAATCAAGCGGCAGGGACCTCAGGAACTGGACGTAGAGGAAGATCGAGAACGGCATCTGGGCGCCGACATAGATGATGACCAGGCCCCAGATCGACCCGATCAGGTGCAGGTCGCGGAAGGTGGTGTAGAGCGGGATGAGTGCCAGCAGGCCGGGGATCAGCAGCCCGCCCAGGAAGAAGGCGAAGGTCAGCTTTGACCAGGTCCGGGTGATGCGCGCCAGCGGGTAGGCGGCCGAGGCACTGATCACCACGATCAGGAAGACCGATACCACCGTGATGACGACGTTGTTGACCATCGCCGGACCAAGGCCGCCGCTGACCCACGCCGTGGCGAAGTTGTCGAAGGACGGGTTCGCGACCGGGGTCAGGGACGCCGTGACGCCGCCGGAATTCAGTGCGGTGTTGATCAGCACGTAAACGGGAGCGGCGAAGAGGAGGGCGACGACGATCATGACCACCTCGAGGGCGCCTGTCTTGAGGGTATAGCGTTTCATTTGTTTTCTCCTCGGCGGAGCAGAGTGAACTGGATGAGGGAGGCGACGGCGACAAACGCTGTCAAAACCAGGGTCAGGGCGGTGCTGTACCCGAATTGCTGGAACTGGAATGCGTCCTTGTAGGCAATCGTGCTCAGGCTCTCCGTGGCGCTGCCGGGGCCGCCCTGGGTCATGATCAGCACCTGGTCGAACAGCTTCAGGCCGCCGATCAGGGACAGCATCAGGTTGATGGTCATTGAAGGTGCCAGCAACGGCCGGGTGATGTTCCAGAACGTCTTGAAGGATCCTGCGCCGTCGAGGCTTGCCGCTTCGTAGACGTCCTCAGGAATGCTCTGCAGGCCCGCCAGGAAGATCACCATCGAGTAGCCGGCGAACTGCCACACCACCACGGAAATGATCGCCGGCAACGCCAGTTGAGCGTTGCCCAGCCAGTCCTGGGCCAGGAAATCCAGGCCGACGGCCCGCAATGCGGTGTTCAACGCGCCTTCCGGAGCGAGGATGTACTGCCACAGATTGGCCACAACCAACGGAGTCACCACCGCGGGCGCGAAGAACAGCACGCGCAGCCAATTGCGGCTCCGGATGGCCGAGTTCACGCCCAACGCCAGCAGCAGGCCGATGAAGTTCTGCACCACCATGACGCCGACCGCATACAGCATGGTGTTCAGGATCGATGCACCGGCCGCGGAATCCTTGAAGACCCGGACGAAGTTCTCGAACCCGACGAAGTCGAACTGCGGCGACAGGCCGTCCCAGTTGGTCAGGGCGTAGAACGCTCCCCGCCAGCTCGGGATCACGACGATCAGGGTAAAGACGGCCAGCGCCGGCAGTAGGAACCACCACGGCGCTCTCGCGCCGGTTCCCGACCGGCGTGAGCGGGTCCGGGACTCTGCGATCGCGCTGCGTGTGATCGCAGATGGTTCAGGACCCCCTGCGCGGGGGCTTGCGAGTTCACGTTGCGTCATCGCATTGTCCATTTCTCTTCATCGAGGACCGGTCGACCGTGGTCGTATCCGTCCATTTTTGGATCGTTTCATCTCGGCTGTGGATGCCTTCCGGACGCCCGCCTCGCAGGATAGGTCTGGTCGGAGCCCTTTTTGGAGGATAGTACGTTCTACACCAAATTACCGCTTTTATGGTCTTTCGTGTGTAGTACGTACTACACTGGATATAGCGTAGATCACATCGGTGGATCTGCCAAGTGGACTCGAATCCGGTTCAGGCGAGGGCGCGGGTTAAAGTGAACGAATCGAAAGGGGTGGCCAGATCATGAGCAGTCATCAGGCGGGCAAACGGCCGACAATTGTGGACGTTGCGCGCCATGCCGGGGTTTCCACGGCTGCCGCATCCAAGGTGCTGCGCGACGCCTACGGTGTCAGTCCGGAGATGAAGGAAAAGGTCAAGGCTTCCATGGATGCCCTGGGGTACCGGCCGTTGACCTCGGCCCGCGGCATGCGCCGCGGACGAACCCACACCGTTGCCGTGGTCGTTGCGGACCTGCACAACGAGTTCTCATCGCTGCTCGTTGAAGGCATCAGGAGAGAGTGCGAACGGCAGAAATACCGGCTGTTGGTGGCCCCTGCCGGCTCGGGCAAGGATGCTCAAAACCGGATGGTCGACGACCTGATCGACCGGGGAATGGACGGAATCGTCCTGATTTCTCCCGTCGGAACCGATGAGGAACTGGAAGTTACAGCAAAGACCATCCCCGTCGTCGTCCTCGGCCGCCATGGGGCCAGCCTGGACTTCGATTCCGTCGCCGCCGATGACTTTGCCGGCGCCAACCTGGTGGTCGATCATCTCGTATCGCTCGGGCATCGGCGAATCACCTACATCAACCACACGACGGACGGGAGGAACGACGCCCGGCTCCCGGAGGAAGTGCGCGTGCGGGGGTATGTTGACGCCATGATCCGGCACGGGCTCGGCGATGCAATCGACATCATCCAGTCACAGTGGAGCCAGGAAGGTGGAGAGGAATCGGGAAAGATGATCCTCGCCCGCACGGAAAGGCCCACGGCTGTCTTCGCCGGCTGCGACATCGCTGCGTTCGGAGTCCTGACAGCGATGTGGGACGCGGACATCCGTGTTCCCGAGGAACTGTCGGTGGCTGGCTTCGACAACATCTTTACGACTTCCCTGGCGCCGGTCTCGATCACCACAATTGATCAATCCGGCCTCGACATGGGCACTGCTGCAGGACGCCTTCTCTTGGAACGCATCGATGGCCGAGCCGAGGCAGTCCACACCGTGTTGCGGCCGGTCCTGGTAGCGCGAAAGACGACCGCGGCGCCCGCGCAAGCAAAGGTCCACCAGCCTTAAGGTGCAGGCCGAGACAAACGATTGACCGCGAAACACTACGACTATCGATCTTCCGCGGCGCCGGGAGGGAAGTCGGCTTCGGCAGACAAGCGGGGGAATCCGGCTGGCTCATCAGAGCTTCACTTCGGCCTCTCCTTTGTTCAGCCTGCCACACGATCGGAACCAACTCGCGTTGGCAATGCGAAGCTTGGTGCAGACAGGGCTTAAATCGAAGCGGGTCACTGAGCCGGATGTCTTGCCTCCGGCAGTCACCCGGCCCGTGCGGCAGCCCGATGAAATCGTGGCTGGTTTGCCCGTCAGGCAGCTGGGTAAGCTCTGTTCAGTTCGGTGCTGTGCCTGCTGTCAGCGCCGTTCCGGTGAAGGGCGGCAACTCTGCTGCCATCCAAATGTTGTACGGCAGCCGGAATGTCCAGTTCGTCGGCACGATCTGGTGCACCAAGGGCTGGTGGATCTTCACGAAAACCACCCCGCAGTACTTCAGCAAAACCGTCTACGTCCCTGGCACAGCGACACGGGTGAACCTTTAGCAGCTACCTGACAGAAATGCGGTCCGGCGCATCACGCCCGGACCGCATTTCTGTGGCCTGGCGACCTTGGTGGGAACCTTCATCTTGTTTCCTGTGCCACAAAAACAGAATCCCCGCAGCGATGACGCGTAGGCGCCATCGCTGCGGGGATGTGGATTTTCAGTTACTGCGCGCACTTCGCGCGTCCAGGTTTGCGCTCGGAACTCTTCACACGACGGCGTGATGCAGCCCCGGCCCTGCGCGTGCATGACCAGGGCATCGCCAGTCTCTGCCGCCGTCCTTTGTGTATCCGTTGTCGAGCATCACCTTGTCCATGTTTGTGTCCGCCTCTGCCGGGCGACGTCGGATTGAGCTCCGCTTCAGAACGGCGGCTCGTCGTCAGCTGCACGTTCGGGCCAGTACCCGGTGTTCACGACTGGTCCGAAAATGCGCGGAAGCACGTTCTGCGCAGCCCGGAAAGCGATGCCGGCCTCGTCGTCATGGATCGTGTTGTCTTCGATGTCGTCGTTGAGTTGATGGGCCAGGAACGCCGCTGTATACGGCGCGGGGACCGTAATTCGGTGTTTCTCAAGCCAGGCCACGGTGTTTTCTTCGATGGTCTTGTTGTGCCGGTTGACGGCGAGGTGGTTGCCCAGTGATGTGGCTGCGTCCTCGGCCGTGATCGTGGTGCTCATAAGTGTCCTCCTGGATTGTTGGATATCGGGCGGGGTGAGAAGTCGAGCTCGTGAGAAGGGACGTCAACCTGGCCTGGCGGGATGCCGGTGATTCTTGAGTGGGCAGCTCCGGGCCGTCAGGCAGTTTTGCGGGAACGTCCTTTCAGGATTCTTTCGGTGTTCTGCTTGCGCTTTCCGGCGGCCCTGCGGGCGTCCATGGCGATGCCCCAGGCTGTGTTTTCGGGGGTGCCGTTCGCGGGGTGGACGTAGAAACCTTTGTCACCGGTGATCGTCTCGCCCGTGCGGGTGGCGGCGTGGACCCGGTAGCAGCGCTGGTTGTGGACCGTGTAGGAAACCTCCAGTTCCAGCCGGAGGTCCCAGAGGTGCTCTGCGTTGTGGAGGGCCTTTTGGGTTGCCGCAAGAAACAGCAGAGCGGCGGCTTCTTCCAGCTGCTGCGCGGTCGGCTCGGCATACCGTGGTGTGTCGTGGCGGGGATTGGCTTCCGTGCCCATGACGCTTCCCTCGATTCATGTACGGTGGATCTTCTTCGTGATGGACATCCCCGGCCACAGCTGTGTGGGGTCCCTTGAACAGGGACATGACCTGTCTGGCGCCTGCGGTAAGCACCCTACGAACAGTTCCTCGTGCCTTTACGCCGCGATGGCGGGTCCTGCATTCCGCAGTGCCTGAAGCTGGAAATAGGCGACGCCGGCGGACTCTCCGAGGTAGTAGTGGATCTGCTCGGCGGTCAGGCCTACCGCGTCGAAGGTGGCGATCGCCGGGAAGGCCTCCATGAGGATCCGTGCGGCGCGGCAGTCGGTGCGGGCCGTGAAGTTCGGTTCCATCATGGTCAGCGCCTTTCGCTGTAGCCGCATGTCGGGCAGATATACAGCTGCCAAGTGGGGTGTGTTTTCCGGACGAAGGCATCCGGGATCATGGCGGTGTCATTGCAGTTGGGGCAGTCCATGGTGTGTCTCCTGATGGCTCGCTGAAGTTGTTCTTCCACAAGCCACCCCGGAGCAGCTGTGCTGCTCTCTGTTTCTCGGTTGTTCAGCGCCGATCAGCAAAGGGACCATGCGCAGGCAAAAGGAAGACCCCCGTCACCGGCGCCGGGGGCAGCGCCGATGACAGGGGTCTTCCGGTCCATGACCGGAGCATGTCCAGTTGCCGGTATTCAGTTGTGGTGTGCCGAGCCGGTTCCCGTGGCCGCGGCTGTTTGGTCGTGTGCGCGGCGGGCCGGGATCAGCCGAAGGGCAGTTCGTCCTTGAGCGCCGACGCGGTGGCACCCGCAGGCACGACGTCAGGCGCCTGCGCCGGAGAAACAGCCCGCGCCTGCTGGTTGCTCTGTTCGGCCGTCGTCACGCGCTTGGCGAGGCGGTTCTGCGTCACCAGGCGCGATTCGAGGAAGGTGAGTTCCTCGACGACGATCTTGATGTCGTCGTAGACGGTCTCGCCGTTCTTCTCGTAGACATTTGCACGGAGCGCCGTCTGCAGCGCCACCAGGTCGCCCTTGTGGATGCGGGCGTACGGCGTGGCCTGGAAGTCGGTGGTCTTGCTGATGAAGCGCTCCACGGGCAGCGCGTCGGAGACGACCTCGCCGTTGCCGTTCTTGAAGTTGCGGTCGGTGTAGACGGTGAACATGACCTTCGCGGACCCGTCCTGGTTGGGGAAGATTTTGGGGTCGTTGGCCAGACGGCCGAGCAGGGTTCCGTTGTTGCGGGGGTTCGACATGGTGTCCTCCTTGATGATGATGATTGGACCAGCGACGGATCGGTGATCCGATCGCCACGCATTGGTCTTCTGTCATGGCTTTTCCCGGATCAGCTCTGCTGATCAGGATGCTTTTCACCGGCTGCCCGCCGCAGGATTGCGATAAGTCGCCGGCGAAGCATGCAATCGCACACCAGGATCGGCTGTGCCGATCGGAGGCTTGTGGCTTTCACCGGCCCCGGCCTTTCGGACCCGCCGACGTCTCCGTGCAGACGTGATGATCCCCGGTCCGCCGCGGCTTGCACGCCGGGCGGCGGACCGGGGATGGTCGGTTGTGGTGCCGGGTGAAGTTACCCGCCGGAACAGCCCGCAGGTGATCAGCCTTCGGTGTCCCGCAGCTTGGTGAACAGCCGCGGGGCGGCGTCGTCAGAGCCTTCCGGCATGACGGTCAGCGTCCGTCGGATGTTGCCGTTCTTGTCGATGCTCTGCCGGCATGGGAGCCCGACCTTCTCCAGCCCGGGATCGACGCTGCAGCTTCCATGAGGCGTGTGGATCCCGTCGAGGAGGTAGATCGTCCCGAAGACGGCGGTCTCCGGTTCCATCCACTCATGGACGTGATCGCTGTCGAGCGCTTCCTGCGGTATCTGGAAGACGAACAGACCACCGCGGTGGCTGGATTCCCGGTACCTCAAACCGGGCAGGCTCCGCTCGACGCGCCCGATCAGCTTTTCGTCAGCCGGGAACCCTGCGGTGACGAGCCTCAGCTCGCGGAACAGTCCATTGCGCCCTTGGTGGGGCCGTGGCTCGGAGAGTGTGAGACTGCCGGACATGAGCATCTCCTCGATCCAGTCGAGGTAGTCATGAAGCGTGCCGGTGAAGCCGGTTTTGCTTCGAGCTCGCGTCCGCCGCTCTCAGTCTCCGCGTAGGGGACCTGATCTTCTGCAGTCAGGGCGGTCATCTCTTCGAGAACGTCGTTCTCAGAGTGGTGATCAGACACTGTGGTCATGTTTCCTTCCCGATCGGCCGCAACCGGAGGGCGCCGCGCATGTCTGACGCCAAGGGGCCCCGGTCGTGCCTCTTCCCATGCCGAAACAGGGAGACGCCTTGATGTCAAGGTCGCACTGAAGGCATTGTCAAGTAATCCTGTTCCCAATGATGTTCCCGAGACAGCTGTGCTGGCTCTGCCCGGACACCCTGTGCCGTGCGCTGCGAATTTGCTCGAACGCAGAGACCTCGGCAGTCTCATGGGCGGTAGTGTCAGCGCCGGCCACGGCAGGACACGGATGTGGGCCCGGACAATTTGCTGGTGCTGGTTGCGGTCATGTGGCGCGGGGTTGGATGACCTTCCCTGTTTCTGCCGCATTCGGTCACGTGAAGCTGAGGCTCCCCGGAGTCTCTGTACCGGCAAGAAGATCGCGGAGACTTTGCTTGTTTGACACTCTCCCCTTACAGCGCGGGTGTGCTCTTCCTGTTGGGAGAGCCGAGCTGTTCATGCTCCTCTGAGTTCAATCAGGAGCAACCGCCGTGCGCAGAAACAGGCACGGCACCGGCCCCCGGGCGTGCGGGGGTCCGGGCCGCGCCTTGCTGTTTAGGCCGATCAGGCGGTTGCGGCGCCCGTCATGATGGCCACGGCGTCGGTCATGCTGTGGGACAGCGGCGTAATGGTGGCCGCGCATTTGCCGAGGCGCTGGATGTGGATACGGTCCGCGACGTCGAAGACATGCGGCATGTTGTGGCTAATCAGGATGACGGGCAGGCCTCGGTCGCGCAGGTCCTTGACGAGTTGCAGGACCTGGTTTGATTCGCGCACGCCAAGTGCCGCCGTTGGCTCATCCAAAACGACGACCTTGGAGCCGAACGCGGCCGCCCGTGCCACGGCCACGGCCTGGCGTTGGCCTCCGGAGAGGTTCTCCACGGGAACGGTCACGTCCTGCAGGGTGGAGATCCCGAGCCGGGTCAGTTCTGCCTTGGCCTTCCTGCGCATGCCTTTGGTGTCGAGCATCCGGAGCAGGCTTCCCAGGGGGCCGGGCAGGCGTTCTTCCCGGCCGAGGAACAGGTTCGAGGCAACATCGAGCGCCGGTGAGACGGCCAGGTTCTGATAGACGGTCTCAATGCCGTGGGCGCGGGCGTCCTGGGGGCGTTTGAAGTGAACCGCTTGCCCGGCAATCTTCAGTTCCCCGGAGTCTGGGATCTCTGCGCCGGTGAGGCATTTGATGAGCGTGGACTTCCCGGCTCCGTTGTCGCCGATGACGGCCAGCACTTCACCGGGATAAAGGTCCAGGCTCACTCCGTCCAGGCCGACGACGCGTCCGAAGGTTTTGACGAGGTTCCTGGCTTGGAGGATCGGCTGGCTGGTTTCGGGCAGGGAGGGCTGGATGCCTGTGGCGGTCATGACTTTACCTTTCGGATCCACTGGTCGATGGAGACGGCGGCGATGACGAGCACGCCCACGGCAAGGGTTTGGTAAAGAACGTCCAGGCCGGCCAGGGAAAGCCCGTTGCGGAACACGCCAACGATCAAAGCACCCAATAGCGAGCCCCAGATGGATCCGCGCCCACCGAAGAGGCTGGTTCCGCCGATGACGACTGCGGTGATCGAGTCCAGGTTCAGGTCAACGCCCGCGTTGGGGCTGGCCGCGTTGGTGCGGCCGATCTGGATCCACGCCCCGGCGGCCAGGACGGCCCCTGCCGCCAGGTAGACACTCATCAGCACCCGGTTGACGGGGATTCCGGCCAGGCGGGCGGCTTCTTTGTCATCACCGACTGCGTAGACGTGCCGGCCCCAGGCGGTCTTGCCGAGGATGAAGGCGACCACACCGTAGAGCAAAAGCATCATGACCACGCCGATGGAGATCCGTACGCCGCCGATCGGGAACGTGGTGCCCGTCCAGGTGAGAAGGTCCGGCATTTTTGATCCGCGCACGGTAGCGCCGTTGGAGTACAGCAGCGTCAGGGCGATGAAGATGTTCAAGGTTCCCAACGTGACGATGAACGGCGGGAGTTTGAGCTTGGTGACCAGGAAGCCGTTCAGGGCCCCGGCGACCAGCGCGACGGCGAGGCCTGCGAGGAGGGCGAGGATGGCCGGGACGCCGTTGTTCACTGCGGTCTGTGCCACCACCATCGATGCCAGGACCATCACTGCCCCGACGGACAGGTCGATGCCTGCGGTCAGGATGATCAGTGTCTGAGCGATCGCGAGGGTGCCGATGACGGCGACCTGCTGGGTGATCAGGGACAGATTCTCAGGCCGGAGGAACCGGTCGTTGAGTATCCCGAAAACAATGACTGCCAGGAGCAGTACGATGGCCGGGCTCATTGCCGGGTAGCGGTGGAGGATGTTACGGATTCTGCTCAGCGGGGTGCTGCGGTCAAGAAATTCTTCGGCAAGGTCCGTTTTGCGGACGGCGGGCGGTCCTGCTGTTTGTTGCTCGGTCACTATTGCTCCTGCATGGATGGTGTATCAGGACCGGTCACCGGGAGATTGCCGTCCCGGGACCGGATCATGGCGGCTCTTGTTATTTGCCCCAGCAGATCTGGGAGGCAGCAGTGGTGTCGATGCTCTGCAGCCCGGTTACCGCCTGGTCAGTCACCAGCGCCGAACCGGTGTTGAAGAAGTCCAGGCCGGCCGAGACCGACGGCTTCCTGCCCGTCGTCGCCAGGTCCTGGATCGCCTGGACTCCCATCTGGGCCATCTTCACCGGGTACTGCTGCGCGGTGGCGCCGATGATGCCGGACTTGACGTTATTCACGCCGGTGCAACCGCCGTCGATGGAGACGACCAGCACGCCCTTTTCCTTGCCGGCGGCCTTCAGCGCTTCGTAGGCTCCGGCAGCTGCAGGTTCGTTGATCGTGTAGACGACATTAATGTCCGGGTTCTTCGAGAGCAGGGTTTCCATGGCGGTACGGCCGCCGTCTTCGGCACCCTGGGAAGCCTGGTTGCCGACGATCTCGTAGTCACCGCCCTTGCCGCCGGTGTACTTTCCGGTTTTGTCCTCGTCGCCATTCTTTGTCTTGTCTTTGGTGTCGATGCCCAAGCCGGTCAGGAAGCCCTGGTCCCGGTTGTAGTCCACCGACACAACCTTGTCGCTGAACAGGTCGACCAGGGCGATGGTGGCCTTCTTGCCGTCAAGCTGCGCCGCGGTCCACTGACCGATCTGCTTGCCGGCCGCGAAGTTGTCCGTGGCGAAGGTGATGTCCACGGCACTGGCCGGGTCAGGCGGGGTGTCCAGGGCGATCACGTATAGTCCGGCGTCGCGGGCCTTCTTGATCGCGTCGACGACGGCGGGACCGTTCGGGGTGATGAGGATGCCCTTGTCTCCGCTGGAGATGGCATTCTCGATGGCCTGGACCTGGGTGTCCTCGTCGCCGTCGGACTTGCCCGCAGCGAGCTTCAGGTCGATGTTGCCGCCATCGGCAGCTTTCTTCGCGCCGTCTTCCATCGCCACGAAATAGGGGTTGGTGGTGGTCTTCACGATCAGTGATACACCGATCTTGGCCCCGGAAGTACTTCCGCCCGCAGCCGGCGAAGCGGTGGAACCGCCGCCGCAGGCGGTGAGGCCGAGGGCGCCGAGCGTAAGCATCGCTCCGACCGCCATCAGCTTGGTCTTGCGGGAGCGCGGGGTGGTGGAACTCAACATTGAATCTCCTGGTAGGTCTGTTAGGCCGGTAGGCCTGACAACGTTGTCGGACTATGTGTAACGTAGTTCACAAGCGCTCGTCAAGAAGAATGGAAAGAAGGACCGCATCAGGATGACAACGTTGTCGGGCCAGGCATGCAACTGAACCGGCCGCCGCCGGCCCACGATAAAACACATAGCTGCTTTGGCCGGCGTCGGGCTCACGATCGTCTCCCGGGTGGTGAACAGACAGCCGGGGTGTCCGAAAAAACCAAACACCGGGCGCTGGAGGCCACCCGGCAGCTGGACCATCAGCCGGACACGGCCGCCGGAAAACTGCGGCGCACCGGGCCGCGGACGCTCACGGTCGGCCTTCTTTTGCCGAGCGTGACAACCCCTTCGGCGCTGAAATCGATCGCGCCGCGCAGGACGCGACCGTGGCGCGCGGCATTGCGGTGTTCGCGTCCAGCCTTGACGACGAGGCACAGTCATCGCACGTGGCCCCCGGGAATTCGGGCCCGGCCACGAGCAAAAACCCCTCACCGTCCCGGACAGACCAGGAGCACTATGCCCAGCACCGCACGGTCATTGGCGACGCCCTCATCGACCAAATCCAAACCACCGGCGGATCGTCGGGTTTCGTCGGTGGCGCGCGGCTCAACGTCGCCGTCGGGCTCGCCCGCCCCGGTGTGCTGGCGACACTGATCGCCACCGTCGGAGCTGACGATGGCGCTGACCGCATCCGGGAGCTCTCTCCGGGGCCACGAAAGTCACGTTCCTCGGACGGACTTCCGCCCTCGGCACCGCGCGTGCAGTTTCGGAGCGCATCAACGGTGAGCCAAGCTCCTTCTTCAACGAAGCCGCCGTGAAGAGAGGAATCACCATCGGCAGTACCAAACGCACCGCGTTGGATGCCGCGGACTACGTTGTCATCAGCTCCTTCCCTTTCGAGGACCCGGACCAGTCCACCCGGCTTCAGGAATCAATCCGGAGCCCGGAGCTGCGGCTCGTGGTCGACCCCAACCCGCGGAGTGGCCTGCTGGTGGATGCGGACCTCTTGGCGGCCGACTTCGATCGGCTCGCCGGCGATTGCCTGCTGGCCAGGATCAGCGACGAAGACGCTCAGGTGCCCGGCGGCCGCGACTTGGAAACCCTGTCGATGGACGTGCACTCGGCGGATGAGGTCAAGCAATCTCCCGCGGCCTTCGACGACGATCAGGTACGTGGCGATGCGTGGCGAAGTGTACGCGCCATCACGGGGCGGGCGGCGGGATTTCCCCGGAGCCGCGCTCGATAAGGTCCGTCGGCACATCGATTGCCTCGGGCGCCCTGGAGTCCGAACGCTCGATGCGGGCGAAGAGGCGTTCGGCGGCGAGCCGGCCGATCTGACTGGGCCGCTGGGCGACAACCGTCACGCCGGGGTCAAGCAGGTCGGCGAATTCGAAGTCGTCGAAGCCGACGAGGGCCACGCGGTGCTGCAGGCCCAAGTGCTGGAGGGCACGCACAGTGCCGAACGTGATCAGGTTCTTGCCGCAGAACAGGGCGGTCGGCGGGGCATCCGACCTCATCAGGCGGGCCGCCGCCATGCTGCTGGACTCGGCGTCGCGCAGGCCGGGAAGGATCGGACAGTCCGTCGGGTCGATGCCGGCTGCGTGGAGGGCATCGAGGAATCCGAGCCGACGCTGTTGCGCCGTCCACAGATCCTCGCGGTCGAGGAGCAACCCCACCCGTCGGTGGCCACGCCGCAGCAGATGACGGGTGGCGACGGTCGCCGCGGTGCGGCTGTCCGAGCGCACGGCGTCCACGGCGATCCCCCTCGGCTCCCGGTCAACGCACACTACAGCGAGACCGTGGTCCATCGCTGCCTGGAGGTGGGCCTGGCTCGGGGCGATCGGCATCAGCGCAATGCCGTCCACCCGGCGGCGGGTGAGTGCGGCGACGGCAGCGATCTCGCGCTCTGGATCCTCGTCGAGGCTGACAGTCAGCACGGCGGACCCGCGCACGGCAGCGGCATCCTCGATCGCCCGGTTCACCTGTGCCGCGAACGGATTGGTCACGCTTCCAACCAGCAGACCGATCGTGTGCGTGCGGCCGTCCGAACGGCGCAGGTTCCGGGCCCGCAGGTCGGGCTCCCACCTTAACTGGGCCATCGCCTGACGGACGCGCTCCGCCGTCGCCGAGGCGACATTGGGCTCGTCGTTGAGGACGCGCGACACCGTCTTGATCCCCACCCCGGCGAGGCGTGCGACGTCCGTGATGGTGGCGCGCCGCACCCCGGGTTCAGACGCATTCGGCGACAACGGTGTCATCCCGGCTCCTTCCTATGTCCAAACCTATCTTGTCAGGACCGTAAGCCGTCTGATAACTGCATCCGGCTCGTCGGGGAACGCGTTGTGGGCACCCAGGTACTCCCGGACGAACTCCTCGGCGGGTGGGTCCGCCGTGCGGGGCGACGCCATGCTCGAAACCGCGACCAGTGCAGCCCAAGGAAGTCGCGCAGCCAAAGGTCGATGGACTTCATGGTGTTCGGGCTCGCATTCCCCGCGGTTCCGGTGATTCGGTGACGGTCGATGGTCAGCTCGGCGTGACCATCGTGCTGCTGTCCCCCGCCTTTGATTCCAGCGGTAGGCGTCAAGACTGGCACGACAAAATGGCCGGGACCCTTGTCGTCGCAGCACCGAAGCCGGGTGCACGGGCGCAATCGCCAAGCTGAAAATGTAGCGGCCACGCGGAGTCGTCTCCTCGTGACCGCATGTCTCAGCTCACCTCACGCACCTGTCCTGGGTTCCGACCGGTCCGGGTCTGCCCTCCGGCGCCGCGTACGGATTTCCGGACCATCTGTGGAGCAGCAACGCGAGAACCCCGGAACGCGGGACGATCGGGATCCCGAGCGTTATGTAGACCACGGGGGACGCCTGGTTTCCGGCCCGCCGGCAAGGGCGCCCGTTACGCCGGATGGGCCGTCAGCCAACAGCCGGTCGCGCACCACACTGCGACCAGAATGGCGAACGTGAGCAGCGTCAACGTTCCGAAGCCGTGGCATCAAGGGAATGAAACAGCGGAACGTAGACGGAAAGGCTATCGGCTCCATTGGCCATCATCGCAGTTTCGACGACGGCTACGGTCAGTGACCGCTCCAGCGGGGCCGGCCGGCGCTGAAGTCTGCCGGCCATGGGGCGTTGTCGGCGTGCAGGCTTTCGAGGCAGTCCACGAGCACAGCGAGAGCCTCGCCGGCTTCCGGTTTGCGGTTGAACCTCACGTCACGTCCGAGGTGCTTGTACCACTCCCCCAGGATGCCCGAAGCGAAGTGCTCGAAGTTGGGCGGACAGCTCGGGATGCCGTCGGCGTCCTCCGGGTGGATTCTCCCGTCGCACCAACAGAAGTCGCGCAGCGCGACGACGTCGTTGACGTAGTGCTCTCCGCAGTTCACGCCGACGCCGGAGTCCTGGATTTTGTCGTCTGTACGGGGTGCGGCGGCGCTGCCGGCCAGGCCGGCGGTGTGCCGGGCCAGCAGGGTGATGACGCTCTGAAGCTCAGCGTCGTTTTCCCACCCGGAGCGGTCGCCGGCATGCGGCGTCGTTGCGTCTTCTGCGGTCGTCGGATGCTCCATTTCATCGTGCTGCGCGGTCGGCACGCAGGCTGTTGACGTGGCCGCAGAGCGTCCAGGCTTCATTGGCCAGGTACGGCGCGGCATCCTTCAAGGCGTAGGCACGCCGGGCCACCTGGTCGTAGACCCAGGCCAGGCTGTCGGGACTACCGGCGTTGACAGCTGCTGCGGGATTTTCGAAGGGCTGGGTTGTAGCCATGGTTCAGGTCCTTTCAGGATTTGCATACACGAGGATTCATCTTCTCGAAGAGAATCCCGGCTGGAGCTGTGCTCCAGCGCGCCCCGCGAAAAAGCAGCCGCGTCGGACTGAACCCGCCGGGCTGCCAGCTGACGACCCCGGGATTCGGTGTTCGGGGTCGCCATGATGCGATAGATTGCCGTAAAGCGCATCTGCGGCGGGGGAAGAATGACGTACGTGAGGGGACCGATGCCTTCTGGGCGGGTTCCGGGTGATTTTCCGGCCGACGTGCCCGCATGACGGCGGACGCTCTTCGCCGGGCGCTGATGGCAGCGGCCGCCGACCGCTGGCTCAGCGCCTCCGACATGGTGGCCGCCGCAAGGAGCACGCCTGTTCTTTCGGATCAGCGACGGGTCAGGGAACTCACCCTCGAAGCGATCTCAGAGCTGGTTTCCGACGGATTGTTGGTCCCGGGGGCCTTCGGAACCGGGCGGTACATTCCCTGGACGCTCACCGGCACGGATGCGGCACGCAAGGTCGCGGGCGAGTGGAACACGAGCGCCATGTCCCGCACATGGTTCACGGCAAAGGCCAACCTGAACTCGTCCGGGCCCGGCAAGCTTCCAAAGAGAACACCCCGCCACTCGGCCCGCGAAATCAGCTTCGAAGCCTCGTCGGCAGTCACAGGCAGCGACGCTGCGGGAGAATGGCTCCAGCTGACCAAGACAACCCGCCTGCAGGCCGCCACGCCGCCGGACCCCGCGCCCCCGACGTGGAAAGGAAGCTGGCTTCGCAGGAGGCTCTGGCTCAAACGCGCCGCTGCTGTCCTCCTGATCGCATCGGTCACAGCCTGGCTCGGGTGGGCCGTCATCGCGGGGATCAGACACAGATTTGCCAGCTACACCAGGATTGACGGGACGGTCACGGCACAGACCGACACCTCGTCACGCCGCACCTCGTTGTGCCAACTCGACGTGGACTACACCGTCAACGGCCGCCCCTTGCACGGCATCGCCAAAGTCGACGGGAACTGCAACACACTGCCCGGGCCAGGCACCCAGGCAATTCTCGACGTCGATACAGCCGATCCGCAGGACATCTGGATCGATGGTGCCAACGACGCGAACCATCCTGATCCCCTGGACATGGGCATGTTCCTGCTCGTCTTTCCGACCGCGATCGCCCTCGTACTCCGCAATGAGCTGAGCGACTACGGCGCGATACGGGAACTACTCGCCTCCGGACTCCAGTGGCGGCAGGTCGAGGCCACCGTGACCGGGAAGTCCGCGGACCGGAACGGTGTCACGATCCGGCTCCAGGCAAAGGATCCGGCAGGGATCCCACGAACCTTCCGCATCTTCTACCGGGTTATCAGCCCGATCGGTCCCGCACGCAAGGGCGACAAGATCAGCCTGAGGCTGATCACAAACGGCAAACGCCGGGTGCTCATCCGGAGGCCCGACAACGGTCGAACATACGTCGCACGCATCGGCAGAACCGTTTAGCCGTGAGGTCGGGTGCTTATGTTCGCCGATCCCGGCGACAACCAGCTGCCCCGTCGGGCACGCCACCGCGCAACGTGCCGTCGTCGGCGTACTGCCCCGGCGAGCCATTGGCCTCCCGGAATCCTTTCGCGGGCATCCGCTTGCAAGCTGAAGCAGTCAACAAAACCCGGAACGGGGTGCACCTTGTGCACACCCCGTCTTTCGGCTCTGGAATTCGTTTCCCAGCCACGACCAGGTTGTTCAAACGTACCGGACCGGGTTGCCGGGTCAGGCGGGCTGGATGCGTTCGTCGCCGGGTTCAACCTCCACCCGAAGGCGGCCGCCGACCGCGGCGACGTATTTCCTGAGCGTATCGACCTGGGGCCGGCCGATGTCGCCGTGCTCGATGCGTGAGACCCTGTTCTGGCTGACGCACAGTCGTCTATTGGGCTCCCGGGCTGTCTCGAAACGGTATGAACGCTCGTAGTCACCAGGGCGGCGGCAGAGAGCCCCGCTCTCCCGCACCGTCGTTGATCCGGTCGCGCAGCTCCTACGGCATCTTGATCCTTGTTGCCGTCCTCGGACCCGGTATCTGACGCTGCGGCTCGTCTGCGTGGCTCATTTTCTGCGGCGCACGACCAGCACGATGTATAGGGCAACCGCGACCGCCACCAACGCCCCGATGTTCATCCTGCGCCTCCGCCGTTGAACACTGTAAGAAAACCTCCGCGGATTCGGACCGCTCTTGGATGCATAGCCTACCTCTCACGCGGCGGGCCCGCTCCTCTCTTGCCCTGCCCTTAAGAAACGAGCGATCAGCATCAGCCCACGGGCCGGTCTTCCGTGCGTGGCGCCCGGAAGGCGCCGGCTATGCCGTCGGCAGTGCTTGTCCGGGGCACGAAGCGAGGACAGATGCCATCGCATCGTGCTCGGCCCGGGTGACCCAGAGGGAGTACTTCTTCTTGACGGCAATCTGGTGCGCGACGTAGTCGCAGCGGTAGCCCTTGTGCGGCGGGAGCCAGGTCGCGGCGTCACCGTCTCCCTTGGCCTGGTTGGTCGGCCCGTCCGTGGATTGCAGGTTGAGGGGGTCATTCGCCAGGTCGATCCGCTGCTGCTGGCTCAGCTGCTGCGCGCCGGTCTGCCAGGCATTGGAGAGCGCCACCCGGTGGTCGATCTGGACGGCGCTACTGGTGGCCGATCCCCGGACGAAGCTGATGGTCGTGCCCGTGTACGGATCAGCCAGGGTGCCGGATCCCACCACGCAGTGCGGCGCGGCAGCGGGTACCGGCGTCCTGCAGACAACGTCGGTCAGATCACGCGAGAGGATATCGTTGCGGGTGTCCAGGCCGTTGCGGCACCAGAGGTCCCCGCAGGCATCGGTCCATGCTGCGCCGAACTGGACCACACGGTCATAGCCGGTCTTGGGCGCACGTCCTTTCACTGGCAGCGTGGCCAAAGCCGACGCGGCGTCGCTTGTCGCGCCGGGCTGCGCCGGGTTGGAGAATCCTGCCGTCGGGCCGTGAGCCGCAGGGACAGCGCCGGGCGCCTGGCATCCCGCCAGGGTGCCGACGGCCAGGGCTGCAGCAAACAATGCGGCGAGGATAGTGCCGGGGCGGAATGACTGGGAGATCACGGGTTCCTTTGCGGTTCGATGCCGGATACGGGCGCCACGGTGAGGACATGCCGAAGGGCTCGTTGCTGAGCAGACGGAAGTACTGCTCGCAGGGATCCGGGATTCACCGCGTCGATCAACTGAACCTCACATCCCTTCCAAACATGACTGGTTGAGCTATCGCCGATCATTCTAATCATGAGTACTATGGATTCAGAAACGAAGCGAAACGACGTGTCGAAAAGAGGTCCGCGATGGCCGGGACGATCAACAAGGACCGGCGCGAACGCACCGTCGTGCGGCTGGACCCGGACGACAAGCAGAGGGCCGGGTACTGGGCCAAGCGCCGCGGGTTCAGCTCCGTCAACGAGTACATGGCCGAAGCCATCGCAGAGAAGATCCGCCGTGAAAACCAGGACTACGACCTGCCGACGCTGGAGATCGCCCGGATGAATCAGCTCGTCGACGAGGTGAAGGCACTGTCCACGAACAGCGCGAACCTCGAGCGCGTCGTCACCCAGGGCTTCGACTCTTTGATCGGCCTCACCCGCGGCGACAGCAACTACCTTTTCGACGATGAGGACGGTGAACTCTAAGCCATGGTCCGGCTCGTGGACTGGCACCAGATGCTGGAGGACGCGAAAGCCGATGACAGCGGTGTCATGGAGGTCGACACGTCCTACCTGGACCCGTACCGGCGTACCGGCGCGGCCCCGGACACCCTTGACGGCCGGACCGACGCCACGCCGGAGACGGGCGAACCGACCTTCAATGACGGACCGATGGTCCCTGACGAAGACGCTGTCGCCGATCCGCGGGCAGCGTCGGAGCACGAGGTGGATGGACCGGATCACGACAACCGACTGGTGCCGGATGCCTCCTCCCGAAAGGACAGGGAGACCGGGCGGACACAGACCGCGGCCGGCTCCGGCTCCGGTGGCGCGCCTGCGGACGTCGTCACCGCCGGCACAAGTGCTCCCCGCGCCGGCACCGGTGCGGCAGCCCCTGGTGCCCGCGACGAGCCTGTCGAGCCGCATTCGGATCAGGCGAACCGGGCCGGGCAGCCGGAATCGGCGCATGATTCCGAGGATGCCCGCGCAGCACAGCATGAGGCCGGTAGAAGCATCCCGGCCCGGCGGAAGAGCGACGACCAGGACGCCGTCCAGGCTCTGACGTCAACGGGCGGCGTGAAGGGCGGCAGCATCGGTGGCGGCAACACACTGCCGGACTCAGCGTTCCGAGTGCCGGGCATGGACACCCCGCCGCAGGTCCGGAACCTGCCGCGGTTGCTCGTCGATGCTTTGCGCAAGCAATTGAAAGCTGCGGCGATGCGGGAGCGCGCGGTCCCTGAAGAAGCCGCAGAAGCTTTCACCCGGAGACTCAGCCAGGGGGCGCTGGTGACAGCCTTCCTCCTGGCGCAGCTGGACGTCCGCCTGGACACCGATCCGGCGACACAAACGGCTGCAGCGCTGTTCCGCTCGCAGGACCCGCTGCTGGGATCCGTAGCCGAACGCATGACAGCGCTGGAACAACTGGAAGAAGGCCGGGCCAGGCAGTTTGAGCGCCTGCAGCAGGAACTCCGCGAAGTGCACGACACAGCGGCCGTGATTGAACAAGCCGTCGCCTACTCGATCGCCGACCGGACCGAGAACTTCCTGCGCGGCTCGCACGACATCCATGACGCGCCGATCGCGCATAAGGATGCCATCTACATCCGCGACAAGGCCCGCGAGGAGACACAGAAACGCGCGAAGTTCGAACAGGACAGGGACGGCAGGCCGATGCGGTGACGGAGAGGCAAGCGGTGTGGGCCCCGCTGACTGTGTGGGACAGCCTGGCAGGCACAGGGCGTCGTCCCGCCGGGGTGAGTACCCGGGCCGCGGTGCCACGTGGTGACCCGCCAGGGCAGCATGAATTTTGAGTACAGGGTACCCATGACGCGATCCGGCGGACGGTGGGACACTTGGGCTCAGGGGGAAAGCCCTTGGCGTCCGGATGGAGGCGGGGACAGCATGTCGATGGCGATTTGGACCAGCGGCGCCCGAGGCGCGGGCGACACGCGCCTCGAGGTGGTGGCCTCGGCCCGGATCGCCAGATACCTCGGAGCGAGTGCCTTCGTCCCGGTCGTCCACACCCTGGGGCTGGAGGAGCCGGACCCCCGTGGCCGGGCGGCCTACTGGTGTTCAGGCTCCTGGGCAGCCAGGCTCGTCAAGACCGGCCCTCACGCATTCCTCTCTCCTGACCCGGCGTGGCTGGGCCGCCTGCCGCAGGAGTTCCTCGGGCGCCCACTGCGCTCGGGCATTCTGGGGGACCTGTTCCGCCCGTGGCACCGCCCGCTGTTTGTCAGTCCCGCGCAGCACGAGTCCCAGGCGTTCGGCGGCCGGGTTCACCCGGATGCCGATTCCCTGCTTGCTCACGTGCTGGGTGCCTTCCCGGCCTATTCCACGCAAGAGCTGAACTGGCTCCCGACGATCGTGTCCGGGCCGGTCGCCTTCGCCCAGGAGTTCCGCAGCTTCCTCGTCCAGGGCCAGGTCACCGCGGTGAGCCACACGCGCTCCGGCCACGGCAGAGCCGGGACAACGTGGCAAGCCCACAGCCGGAACGAAGGCCCCGATACCGGGGACGCCCGGCGCTTCGCGCAGGATGTCGCTGATGCCATGGGCCCGGAGGACCAGGCGCCCGGATACTGCCTCGACATCGGCCGTCTCGACAGCCGGCAGTGGGCCGTGGTCGACGCGAGGCCGGCTTGGTCGGCCGAGCCCTGCCACTGCGATCCAGATGGAGTCGTCGCGGCGATCCTGGCCTCCCAAATGGAGAGCCTTGACTGGGGGTGGCACCCGGACCCGCTCACCGCTGCCGCCGCCGAGCCACTCCCCCTTGCGCAGACGCTGGTCGCCTGAGACAGGCAAAGGTGCTGGCCAAACAATCCGGCTCACCGGGAAAGGACCTTGACCGGGAGGTGGGCATCGTCTGAAATCGCAGCCCGGCTCCGACCTCTGCCGCGATGGTCATCAGGGGCGACGTCGCCATCATCATGCTGCGCTCCGGCCGCTGCGGTTCGTGAAGCTTGCTGCCGTGTTGTGCTCGTCCGGCCTGTCAGGGACAGGCCCTGTGTCGACCGTGCGGACGCAAAGCGTCGTCCGACAACACGGCATCCGTAAATCCGGGAGCACTTGGAAAGCGATGCGCCCGGCGTCACCTTGGTGCAGAAACGCACAAAACGTGCACTTTTACTGTTAAAGCGGAGAACCTTTGGAAGCCTTCTGGCGCCGACCGTCGCTTTCTACGCTTTACATAGTTACCGCGAGCGACCTCGGGAACCGGCTCCCCTGAAAGGAGCAGCACCGGCGAGGTTCCCGTTAATAAAGCAGCTCCACTATTTACCAGGAAAAGCAGTGCCCAAATGACCCGTGAAGAAGCCTATTCCCGCTGCCCGGCGGACTCGTATGTGGAGTACTACGGGAGCCGATGGCTGATCGTCCCGTTTGCACCGGTAGAACAGCCGCCCTTCTTCGTCTGCAAGCCAGCGGATCGGCCATTGTACGTTTGAGGACAGGATCCGGGCATCGTTATGCCCCTCGCAGTTGCCGGACCCGGCGCGACGGCAACTGGGCCGTCAAGCGCCGTTACCGAAGCCAACCGACGAAGGTCCAGCGTGTTGACGTTCACGTGCTCCGGGGTGGGATCCAGGTACACCCGAACCTGCCACCCCCTCTGACTTGCACTGTGATGCTTTGTCTGAAGCGATCCCTTTCCGCCATCATGAGGACCTGCATCGAGGGCTCCTTGGTCGGCCGGCAGGTGCTCGGAGGCTCCAGCTGCCGCTCGACCGCTCTCACCGGTCCGGGTCCGGGTCTCTCGGGCGGCCGCGGTGTGGGAGTGGTTTGGCGTGCTGGGGCATCCGCCCGGCCTCCTGGAGGGCCCGGCGCAGGAGCACCTCGACTTGGGCGTTGAAGCTCCGGAGCTCGTCGTCGGCCCAGCGCATGAGGGCGCCGTGGACGGCAGGGTCGAGACGCAGCAGGACGTGGCGGCGCTGGCCCGGGTCACGCTCGCTCATGTGTACAGTGAGCCGGCATTGACGACGGGCGACGGAGGCTGCTCGCCACACAGCACGACCAGGAGGTTGCTGACCATGCTCGCCTTGCGCTCCTCATCGAGGTCGACGATTTCGTGCTCAGCCAGTCGGCTCAGGGCCAGCTCGACCATGCCGACGGCGCCCTCGACGATTCGCGAGCGGGCCGCCACGACCGCGTTGGCCTGTTGGCGGCGCAGCATGGCCTGGGCAATCTCGGGAGCGTAGGCGAGGTGCGAGATACGGACCTCGATGATCTCGACGCCGGCGATCGCGACGCGGGTGGCGACCTCCCGGGCGAGGTCGGCGGCCACCAGGTCTGTCGAGCCGCGCAGGGAGGTCCCGGTGCCGCTGGGGTCGTCGTAGGGGTGGCTCGTGGCGACGTGGCGCAGCGCCGACTCGGCCTGCACGGAGACGAAATTCCGGTAGTCGTCCACGGCGTACGTCGACTTGGCGGTGTCGGCCACCTGCCATACGACGATCGCGGCGATCTCAACGGGGTTCCCGTCGGCGTCGTTGACCTTGAGGTGGTCGGTCTCGAAGTTGCGGACACGGATGCTGACCTGCCGACGTACGGTCAGCGGCACGACCCACCAGAAACCCGGCCGCTGGACCGTGCCAACGTAACGGCCGAGGAACTGAACGACGGCGGTCTGTCCGGGCGCAACCACCTGCAGCGCGGTGACGATGAACAAGCCGATCAAGATCGGCAGCCATACCCACCCACTCGTAGCAGCGGCGACCGCCCACCATGTGCACGCCGCGGAGGCAAGCACGCCGAGCCAGCCGTTGAGGCTAAGGGCTGGACGCTGGGTGATGTCCACCCTCGCGCCGGCGTGCCCGACGGGTTCTGCCTTCCGCCCGTTGGCCGGAGACGCTGCGCTCATGATCCGCTCCTCACACTAAAAGTGATATCTAAGTGATATCACTTAACGAGGATTGCGACCAGAGTCAGAATTTTCGCCAACCACTTCGACCCGCGCACCGCCCGGGTTCCGGGAGGGTCAGGTGGGTGTGAGCGCCTCGTTGGTCGCCCCGGTCAGCGTCCCGGTCGGGACGGTGGCCTCATGCCCGCCTTCGAATGCCGTCCCGTCCGCAGGCTTGACGTTCCCTACCACGATGACGTCGACGTGGTCGCCGCTGAAGGTCCCGCTGAGGCTGGCGTCGCCGGCCGTGCCGCTCAACGCTTAAACGCGGAGCGAGCGTCGTTCGATGAGGATCGTGTCCCGCCATTGCCCGGCAAGGGGGCCGTGGGACATGCGGGCGATGCGGTTCCGGCGGCCGACCACGCTGAATCCGGCTTTGTCGTGGAGGCGGAGGCTGGGGATGTTTTCGGGGAACACGCTGGCTTGGATCGTCCAGATCCCTGCGGCCTCCGTCGAAGCTATGAGTGCCTGCAGCAGAGCTTTGCCGATGCCGAGTCCACGGGCTTCGGAGCCGACATATAAGGAATGCTCGACCACTCCGGCATACGCCAGGCGCGAGGACACGGGCGAGACGGCCGCCCAGCCCAGGACTGTGCCGTCGGAGGTGGTGGCGACGTGGCGGTGGGCGGGGAGCTTCGACGCGTCGAAGCTCGCCCAGCCGGGGGCGGCCGCTTCGAACGTCGCCTGCCCGGTGTCGATGCCTTCCTGGTAGATCCGGCGGACCTCCGGCCAGTCGGCGTCCTGCATGCCCCTGAGCAAAGTCATGCATCCATGATGCCCGGATATCGACAACTATCAATAGAGTTCCCGAGGCGTGCCGGATCCGGTGCGGGACATATCCACGACGGCATTGGACTTTCGGCACGACCTTTAGGAAAAGAGCCACCAGCCCTTATGGGCCAAACACAGCCCGCCGTGCTGTTCGTCTGCAGCAGGAACGGCGGCAGATCACAACGTGCCGCCGGCCTCATGCGTGACCTTGCGGGAGACAACGTCACCGTCTCCGCCGCCGGAACCAAACCCGGGACCGGGCCGACCACCGAGGCCGTGGACCCGGCCACCGGGCTGGGCATCGACATCACCGGCGAACACTCCGATCCAGTGGGCCTGCGGCGAAGATAGAACACGAGTCCGGGGTTTGCGGGGCGAAGGTGCGCGGTGCCGGGTCTGGTAGAGCGTGTTTTAGGGATTGCTGTTGAGGATGTAGTCCACCGCTGCCAGTCCCGTCATGCGCAGGCCGTGGAAGGCGCTCTTTTTGTTCTTCCCGTTCCTTTCCATGCGAAGGCCCGCGAGGCGCAGGGCAGTCCGGAAGGCGGGGTCGGGGAGAGGGACTTTTAGGTTCAGCGCGCACCAGCTGACGTAGAGTCCGTAGAACGCGTCCGGGGTGATCCCTGTATCGGATGCGTCATCGTGGATGATGCAGTCCTGGAGGAACTGGTTGATTTGTGGAGTGGTCATCGGGGGCTCCGGGTGATTGATCGTGGGGTCCGGGTATTGCATTTCGGGCCCCGGACGGTAGAAGCGGGTCGGATCGTGGCGGATCCGGAGGGGCGGGTGCTGCCGGGCCTGCGGGGTGGTTTGTCTGGTCCGGGACGCGGTTTTCAGGGCTGGGTTCCGTAGATGAATTCCTTGGCGTGTGCGACGGCTTTCCTGAAGGCGTCGTTGCGCAGGGTGGTTTGCTCGGTGTTCCTGGGGTCGGTTTCGATGTAGTTGGTGTACCCGGGGCGCAGGATCCAGATGTCACCGGCCGGGGGCAGGTAGAACACCCCGAAGGAGCGGTGTTGGGGGTCCTCGGTCCAGATGGGCACGACCGCGACCGCGGCACCGGTGTCCGGGTTGATCCATTGGGCCCGGGGCATGGGTTGTTCGTGGGTTTCGGGGTCCAGGAACGGGGCTGTTCCTTTGCCCCACCGCTTTTCGAAGCGTTCATAGAAGGCGGGTATCAATTGGTTGTCGTAGGGGCGCCAGGCGCTCATGGAGTGTCCTTTGTGGTTGCGTCGTCTTCGGCTCTCAGTGCCTGATCCGCAGGATCAGGGTGTAGCCGCCTGGGGGAAACGGACCTGGCCGGGCCGGCATGTCCGGGGACCGTCCGCCGGGAGGCTTCCAGGTGACCGGTCCGATCAGCAGCGACGCGGCGGGGAGCAGCGCCCCTGGTGTCCGCACGGTCTCGCCGTCCGCCCGCGAAGCGCCGCTGTCAGGGGGCACAGCGGCGCTGTCCGGCTGCTGCGGCTTCGGGTTGGCCGCGGACCGCGGGTGTTCCCGGTCGTAGGCTGAGCGTTTTTCCGGGTTGCCGAGGATGGCGTAGGCGGCCATGATGTCCCGGAGCTCCTGCAGCTCGTCCTGCAACCTCGGTTCTTCCTGCATCTTCGGTTCTTCGTGCGACGTCGGGGCCGTCGGGCCGGGGCCGGCGTGGTGTTCGCGGGCCGGTCGGGTGTCGGGGTGCGCACCGCGCATGAGTGCGCGGTACGCGCGGGCGACCTCGCGTGCGGTCGCGGTCGGCGCGAGGTGCAGGATGTCGTAAGGATCCGGGTCGTTGTTTTTCATCGGTCGGCCGTAGGGGTATTCAAGCAGGGGGACGGGGATGGTCCCCGGTTCGTTCAGCCGGGGACCATCGTTGCCGGAGCCACCCTCGGGGTCCACCCGTGTTCAAGAGCGTCCCGGGCTGTGAGATGTCTGTGAACCCTATCGCCCTTTGGACGGGATGCGGCGTTGCGGTGCGGTGCTCCCGGTCGGGTGGCTGCGCCGGCGGTCAGGCGCTGATCTCCTGGCGCTGTGTCCCGGCGGTTTCGATTTCGATGCGGCGCGGTTTGGCTTTCTCGGCCACGGGGATCCGCAGGGTCAGGACTCCGGCTTCGTAGCTTGCTTTGACGCCGTCGGTATCGAGTGCGTCGCCGAGGATGAGTTGGCGGCTGAAGACGCCGCGGGGCCGTTCGGAGGCGATCAGTTCCGTGTTTTCGCCGGTGGGGTCCGGACGTTCGGCTTTGACGGTCAGCACATTGCGTTCGACGTCGATGTCCACCGAGTCGGCGGTGACTCCGGGAAGGTCGAAGGCGACCACGAAGTCCTCGCCTTCCTGCCAGGCATCCATGGGCATTGCCGCCGGCCTGGCGGTCGTGCCGAGTACCTGCTGGGCCAGTCGGTCGAATTCGCGGAACGGGTCCGTTCGCATCAGCATGGTCTGTCACTCCTTGCAGATCGCAGTATTTTCCTTGTAAAACCAGCCGATCTATATCGGCTGATGTATATTTTTTATAGCACCGGGTATGTATGACTGCAAGGGTGGTTTTCGTGGAATTGGAGGTTCCGATGGGCCGGGCCGGGGACCCCGGGAGGGGTGTGTACGCGATTTCGGTCGCCGCCGAGCTGGTGGGCATGGGGCAGCAGAACCTCCGGCTCTATGAGCGCAAGGGCTTGCTGGAACCGGGCAGGACCCTGGGCGGGACCCGTCAGTACAGCGCGGACGATCTCGTGACCTTGCGACGGATCGGTGAGCTGCTGGACCTGGGACTGAACCTGGCCGGCATCCGGATTGTCCTGATCCTGGAAGCCGACAACCGGCGCATCGAGGGGGAGCTCAGGTCAGCGAACGCCGCCCGGGACACCGCACCGTCCCCGCCCAGGAAATGATGCGACCTTGACCTTGGCCGGGGCGCATCCTGGACGGTCGAACCGAGGCCCCGGGGACTAGAAGGCCCTGCCCTGACCGCCGAACTCCGGATGCAACCGTCGGAGTAGGTCCAGACCGAGGCGGCCGGTCTTTGAACAAATCGGCGGCTGACGAGTACCGGGGTCCTGAACCGGATACGGGGCTTGAGGTTACCGATCAGTGCGGATGTGGAGGACGCGGAAGCCTTCCGGCACCAAACCGCGGGCACGGGCCAGCGCGGTTTCATAATCCTCGTCTTCGGCCGTTACCTGCCGATGCTGCGCGGGATCGTCGCTTTCGTCCGGGCCTGTCATCGGACCAATGGCGAGCAACACTTCCATGGGGACATCTTCCCACCCGCCGTTGTGCCCGGGGTGGTCAGGCACGCCGGTCCTGTTGTTGGACTACAACAGTGCTTCAGATCCCGGTGCAGCGTCCTGGGCTGTCCGGGCTGCTCCGCGATGGTCACATGATGGTCGACGCGCTGATGACAGCCCGGCGCTCCCCCGTTTTGTCCCGCAAGAGCGGGCCGCACCCATCCATGGCAAGACGCTGTGACCTCATCAGCCCGTTGGAACCTTGTCGGACGATGTCCGGTTGAGCGGAACATCCTTGCGGTTTGTCCGGACGGGTTCTGCGGCTGAAGCTTCCGGGCCGGATTCCCCGCGTCCGGAGCCGGGGGCCGGGCCGGACATGAAGGCACGGCCTTCTTCTTGCCGTAACGGGACTGCCGTTCGCGTCCAGGATCCTGGCCTTCGTGCGAGGCGGAATTCCGGGGCTCTGGACTGGCAGGTAAAGCTCAAGAATGGGCAAGGGGCTGTCAGTGGAACTCGTGTGCTTCCAGCCGGGCTCCTTTGTCAGGCTCATCCGAGGGTTCGGGGCGGGGCATGAAGGCTGTGGTGGTCGGTGCCGGCATTGCGGGTCTTGTCGCGGCCCGTCAACTCGGATTGGCCGGCTGGGATGTTGAGGTCCTGGAGAAGTCCTTCCGTCCGCGCCCGGACGGCTACATGATGGATTTCTTTGGTCCGGGTGTGGAGGCCTCGGAGAGGATCGGCCTCTACCCGCGGCTCGCAGCCGTTGCCTACCACGTCGAGGCCGCCGAGTATGTCGATCTGCAAGGACACCCTGTTGCCAGCCTCGATTATGACCGGTTCGCCCGGCTTGCCGGCGGGAACGTCCTGAGCCTGTTGCGCCCGGACATGGAACGCGTGGCCCTCGCCGCGCTCGGGGACGTTCCTTCGGGCCGGGTGCGGGTGAACTACGGGTCCCCGGTTTCACGGGTGTGGGAGGACAACGACGGCGGCGTGCGGGTCGCCGTCGCCGGCTCGCCGGACCGTACGTTCGCTGCAGATGTCCTCATCGGCGCCGACGGCATCCATTCGCAAGTGCGCGCCCAGGTGTTCGGCGGTGAAGAAGAGTTTCTGCGTCCTTTGGGGATGCGCGCTGCCGCGTTCATCGTCACGGACCCGGAGTTGAATGACCGCTTCCGGGATCGGTTCGTCCTCACCGACAGCCTCGGGCGGACCGCCGGGCTCTACAGCCTCCGCTCCGATCAGGTGGCGGCATTCATGGTCTACAGGGAGGCCTCGAGCCCCGCAGCGCCCCTGCCGTCCGGGAGCCCGCGGGAGCGGCTGCGCCGCGAGTTCACGGGGCTCGGACACTCGGTGGACCGGCTGCTGGAATTATGCCCGGAGCATCCCTACGACGATGTTGTCGCCCAGATCCTCATGCCCGGCTGGCGGAAGGGCCGGACCGTCCTTGTCGGGGATGCCTGCGGTGCCGTGTCACTCCTGGCCGGCCAGGGCGGATCGCTCGCCATTGCCGGTTCCGCACTCCTGGGGGATAGCCTCGGCCCCGTGGCCTCGCCCGAGGATATCGGCCCGGCCCTGGCCCGGTTCGAGCAGCGTTGGAAACCCACGGTGGAGGAGGCACAGGCCGCCGGCCGCCGCGCCGCCCGGTCGTTCCTGCCGGCAAACCGGACACAGCGCCTGCTCCGCCGGTGGATCATCCGGGCAACCCACATCCCCGGGATCGACCGGATCGTGGCCCGCCGGATCGTGGGCAGGATCGCAAAATAAGTCCCGGGTGGCGCTCGCGGGGCGGGACGGGGACGTCAGTCCGGGTTGTTTTGGAGGGTGTGGAGGATGTATTCGAGTTGTTCGGCGGTGAAGGTTCCCGGGTGGCGGACGAGCAGGGTGCCGTCCGGGGCGATGATGGCGGTGAAGGGCAGCCCGGGTATTTGGTAGGCGCCCGCGGTGCTGCCGCTGGTGTCGGCGAGCAGGGGGTAGGTGGCGCCGCTGCGTGCGGCGAGAGCCGCTGCAGGGCCGGCGGGGTCGGCGACATCGATCCCGATGAATGCCACGGAGGACCCCAGGTCCTGGTGTGCCTGTTGCAGCCGGGGCATTTCCGTCACGCAGGCGCTGCAAGTGCCGGACCAGAAATTGACCACCCGGTACTTGCCTTTCGTGGTTTCCAGGGACGTCCGGGTGGCGGCACTATCGAGCCCTGGCAGGGTGAAGCCAGGGGCGGGCTGGCCTAGAGCGGCGGGTTCCGCGGCGGCCGTGCCGGAAGGGGCAGGTCCGCCGACGGAGGTGCCCGCATGGCCGGGGACGAGGTCGAGGGCCATTTGGGCCATGCCGCGGGCGAAGAGTGCGGTATTGGCCGATGCGGTGCCGAATTGGCCGATCGCTGCTTCCTTGCCCGCAGGGTCGATGAAGAACAGTTCGGATCCGTGGACGACGTCGTGGGTCGCCGGGTCAATGCCCACCGGCACGTGGTAGCTGGAGGCGACGGCGGTGAGCTGGGCAGGGGTGCCTGTGCCAAAGACCCAGTTCGGTTCGGCGCCCAGCCCATGGTCCTCGGTCCAGGACCTGACTTCCTCGACCGCGGGGTGGGCGGTGTTGGCGTTCACGGAGAGGAAGACTACGTTGGCCGCGTTGGACCCGAGGTCATGGTTTGCCTGGGCGACGTCCTGGGCCAGGAGCGTGCAGAGGTCTTCGCATTCGTCGTCGTTGAAGGAGAGCACGACGGCCTTGCCCCGGTATTGGGAAAGGGCGACCGGCTTGGAGTGCTGGTCGGTGAGGGTGAAGTCCGGGGCGGCGTCCAGCGGGACAGGCAGATTGTCCAGTTGCAGCAGTTGCGCGGTGGCGGCGGTGATGCCCGGCTCTCCGGTGCCGACGGCACGTGCGGGCGGTCCGGGCCGGGCACCGGCCGTCAGGAGGATCCCGGCCAGGGACGCGGCGACGGACAGCCCGGCCAAGGCCCAGATCGCGGCCACGATGAGGCGCTTTCGCCGCGGTGCCGGACCGGCGGGGGCTGGGCCGACGGGTGCCGGGCCTGCGGGGGGCGGGGTGGTTTTCATTGGCTGGTATTCCTTTTCCCGGACTCGGACGTGGGTTGCGGCAGACTGGGAGGCTCGTGCGGTTGCGCAAGGATCCGGGCGGTGACGACGGCGATCGGGCCGAGCACGAGAACGCCCAGCACCAGCGCGGAGCCGGTCGGGTGGGCGGCGATCCGGGTGGCCACCCATCCCGGGGCCTGTTGGACGAACGCTGCCAGCGGCGGGCTGCCGGCCGGATCCAGCAGTTCGGCCAGCCAGTAATAGGCCAGGTAGGCCCCCGACAGGATCAGCGTGGTTCCCGAGATCGCCGGGAGCCAGCGGCCGGCGCGTCCGGCATGCCGCAGTGCGGTGGTCCCGAGCACGGTGGTGATCACCGCGGCTGCGGTGATCAAGAGGCCCATGCCCAGGGCGTAGGCAAGGTAGGTCCACAGCCCGCCGAGGAAGCCGTGCCCCGTGAAGGACCCTGCGACCGAGGCCAGGAAGAGCGGCAAGGAACAACTCAGGGACCCGAGCGCGTAGATCACCCCGTAGAGGACCATGGCCGGCAAGGACCGTCCCGGACGCAGCCGCGGGGCAGGCAGCCGCAGGACAGGGGGGGTGTCCGGAGAGGGTGGAAACCCCTGCGACAGCCATCGCGATGCCCGCTGCGGCCATGAGCGGGGGCAGCCAGCCGGTGGCGAGCGTGGCTCCGGCTTCGAACACGAGCCCGAGTACCCCGAACACGGCGACGAACCCGGTGCTGACGGCGGCGCCTGCGCGCAGCGCGCCGGCGACCGAGGCCGGGCGGCCGGTGCGGGGGCCGGAAAAAAGCG
Organism: Arthrobacter terricola; assembly: GCF_004354015.1. GTDB lineage: Bacteria > Actinomycetota > Actinomycetes > Actinomycetales > Micrococcaceae > Arthrobacter > Arthrobacter terricola. Next base: position 16,610 of record NZ_SMRU01000029.1, on the reverse strand, counting down.
CCAGCCAGGCCGGAAGCATCGGGAACCCGCACGGGTTCAGGGCCGCGACGAGCCCGAGCGTGAAGGCATAGAAAGCCGGTCCGGAACCGGATCCGGTGCTGCTGAGCGTCATCTCACCGCCTGGTGTTGTTGTGCAGCGAGTGCAGGTAGGCGTTGTAGTCGGCCAGTTCCTTGTCGCAGTAGGTGGAGGGGCGCCGCTCCGCGGCCCGGGCGGCGCGCCGGTCCGATCGTTGCCATCTCACCACGAGCACTCCCAGGACAAGGAGGGTGGGCAGTTCCGTGATTCCCCAGGCGATGCCCCCGCCGGTGGCCTGGTCCGACAGTGGGGAAAGGTTCCACCGGGGTATCGGCATGCTGTAGAAGCTGACCAGCAAGGTCGTTGACATCATGACGACGACGCCGAAGAACGCGTGAAAGGGTGCGGTCGCGGCCAGTTCAAGCACGGGCAGCACGGGCCGTGCGGCCCCGCGCAGGCCGGCCCTGGGTGTCCGCGGGGACGGGTCGACGCCCATGATCCCCCAGAAATAGATGAAGCCGATGACCAGGAAATGGATGAGCATCAGGTTGTGTCCCCACCAGGTGCGCATCAGGTAGTCGAAGGCCGGGGTGAAATACAGCCCGTACAGGCTCGTGATGAACAGGAAAAACGTCACCAGTGGATGCATGACGAGGGCCGCGGGCCTGCTGTGGAGTAGTCCCAGCAGGATCCTGCGGGCGGTACCGCGGCGTCCCCGGCCGGCGGGCAGGGCCCTGAGCAGAAGCGTTACGGGGGCTCCGAGGACCAGGAAGACGGGGGCGAGCATGTTCAGGACCATGTGCTGGAGCATGTGGATGCTGAACAGTTCCATCCCGTAGCCCTCGATTCCGGTGGCTGTGACTGCCAGGACGGTTGCCAGTCCCAGAAACCACCAGAGCATCCGTCCGACCGGCCACCGGACCCCGCGCCGGTACAGGACGAAGACACCGGCACCATAGAGCACGAACAGGAGCAGCACGAGCCAGGGCAGGACCGGGACAGGCTGAGGATGCCAGGCCAGCACCCGTCCAAGACTTGGCGGCCGGGCAGGCATCCACATCGGACCGGTCATGACCGTGCCCTGATCCCCCGCACCGGGAACGGGCATACCTGGCAAGCGCGGTCCCATTCCTAAATGCCCAGGATGAGGGTCTCGTCAGCAGCCGGCTCCCCCGCGGCACGGGCAAAGACCTCGAAACCGGTCCGGACCGCCTCCAGCTCCGCAGCCGAAAGCCTCTCCAGGACAATCGAGATCTCCCTGCGCCGGGCATCGGTCACTTCGGCGTAGACCTGCTGGCCTTTGCCGGTCAAGGAAATCAGGATCTCGCGCCGGCTCCCCGGACTGGCTGAGCGTTCGATCAACCCACCGGAAACCATCCGGTCGGCGAACCGGCTGAAGCTGGACTGGTTGGCGCCCAGATGCGCGGCCAGCTCGCCCATCCGCAGCGGACCGAAGTTGGACAGGACCACCAGGACCCGGAACTGCGGCAACGTCACCGAATCCATCACGGGTGCCAGTGAACGGGCGATCACGCCGAGCAACGCCCGGGAGGCCGTCAAAGTGCCCTGCAGTGCGGCATCATCGTGCCGGATGGTCCCGCGGCCGGGGGGATCCTTCGGGGAAGCGGTGGTAGCATTCACACTTGTCATAATACATATGTTGTATCAAGTCATGTATCGGAGTGTTCCGTGAGCACGCAGTCCGCGCCATCCTCCAGCTGGTTCCGGCCGGCGCCTGCCGCCCTGCTGTGGAAAGCCTTCGCAGGTTCCTCCTACCAGCTGGTGGCCATGGCGGTCGTGGTCGGAGCGGGGGCCGGGTTCGCGGCGGTCGCTTTCCGCTGGCTGATCACCGCAGCGACGCTGTTCTTCAGCGGGACGGCGGACTACTCGGCCGTGCACGGAGATCGCTCCCATCCATGGCTGCCGTGGCTCGGAGCCGCCTTCGTCGTCCTGGCACCGGCTGCAGGAGGCTTGCTGTACGGGCCGCTGGTGCGGCGCTTCGCACCCGAAGCCCGGGGCCACGGCGTCCCGGAAGTCATGTATGCGGTCAGCCAGCACGGAGGGCGCATCAAGGGCAGGGTCGCCGTCGTCAAGGCCCTGGCCTCGGCGGTCTGCATCGGCTCCGGAGGGTCAGTGGGCCGGGAAGGACCCATCGTGCAGATCGGTTCGGCCCTGGGGTCCTGGCTGGCCCGGACGCTCCGCCTGCCCGCATCCCGGGTCCGGACGCTCGTGGCTTGTGGCGCCGCCGGCGGGATCGCCGCGACCTTCAACGCCCCGATCGCCGGGGTGTTCTTTGCCCTGGAGCTGCTGCTGCCCGATTTCGCGGCCGGCCCGTTCGGCGCCGTCGTGCTCGCCTCGGTCACCGCGTCGATCATCGGCAGGACCTTCCTGGGAGACCAGGCCTTCCTGAACCTGCCCGCCTTCCACGTCTCCTCGGCGTTCGAGTACCCGCTGTTCATCCTGCTCGGCCTGCTGGCGGCCGGAGCCGGCATCGGTTTCACCCGGGTGCTGTACTGGATCGAGGACCTGTGCGACTGGGCCTGGCGCGGGCCCGAATGGCTCCGCCCCGCCGTCGGCGGCCTGTTGCTGGGATCCTTGCTGCTGGTCCTGCCACAGATGTACGGGGTGGGCTACCCGGTCCTGCAGGCCGGGGTGGCAGGCAGCTACGCCGTCGGATTCCTCCTGATCCTGCTCATAGGCATAATCATCGCCACCAGCCTGACCATCGGCATCGGAGGATCCGGCGGCGTTTTCGCGCCATCGTTGTTCATCGGCGCCATGCTCGGAGCCACGTTCGGGGAAGTTGCAGGCCTCCTGGACCCGGCCCTGCACGGCCAGGTCGGGGCATTCGCGCTCGTCGGCATGGGAGCCGTTTTCGCCGGCGCCGCCAGGGCCCCGATCACCGCCGTGATCATCATGTTCGAACTCACCGGCGAATACTCCATCATCCTTCCCCTGATGCTGGCCATCGTCGTCGCGTCCGGGGTATCCAAAATCGTCTCCCGGGACACCATCTACACCCTGAAACTGCGCCGCCGCGGCATCGACCTGCAACGACACCCCGGCACCGAACTGCTGCGCACCGTGACCGTGGACGCCGTCATGGACACCCGCGTGCGGGCCCTGCCCGCCGGACTGCCGGTCACCGAGGCAGCACGCACGCTGCTCGCCGGAAGACACCCCGCTCTTCCCGTCACCGACCCGCACGGGGTGCTGACCGGCGTCGTCACCGTCCACTCCCTCTCGGAAATCCTGACAACCGACGACGACGTGGAACACCTGCTGCTCTCCCACGTCGCCGACATGCCACGCACCGCCCCGCGAGGGGCAAGCCTGGAATCCGTTCTTGACCTCGTACTGGACTCCCCCGGCGGCGCCGGCACCCCCGTCACCGATGAGAACGGCGTCCTGACAGGGTGGCTCGACCAGACAACCGTCCTGCGCCTGCTCGCCGGTCCCCCGTCGAAAGGCGGAACGGCCATCTCCGGAACGTAGCCCCGGCCGGCAATGGGATCCCGCCGTCCACTCCCCTGATATGTCCATGCGGAAACAATTTCGGCCTTTGCCCGGTGAACGAGGCGTGCCCCCACGCGGTGCCGGGTCCAATCCGGCGAGGACCTTCTCCGGCAGGAACCCGCTCCTGGACACGGGAACAGTTCTCGGCCGGATCCTGGTTTTCCTCGGCGTGAGCGCGGTCTGCGGGGTCCTCGTGGCCGGGCTGATGGTTCCCGCCGCGGCCATGACGGGCGTGACGGCGAGCGGCTCGGTCCAGTTCTTCAACGCACTGCCCGGCGATCTGACTGTAGCTCCCGCCGGGCAGGTGACGCGGGTACTCGCCGCGGACGGGTCCCAGATCGCGACGCTGTTCAACGAGAACCGCACCCAGGTTCCCCTTGACCAGATGTCCCCCAACATCAAGAACGCGATCGTAGCGATCGAGGACTCCCGCTTCTACCAGCACGGAGGCATCGACCCGACCGGCATCCTGCGCGCCCTGGTGACGAACAGCGGCGGTGCCCGGCAAGGCGCTTCCACACTGACCCAGCAGTACGTGACCAACGTGCTCAACGAGAACCTCATCGCCCAGGGGAAGGACGCCGAGGTGGTTCTCAACGGCGAGAAGAGCATCAGCGACAAACTCCGGGAGATGAAGCTCGCCATCGGCCTCGAGAAGCAGTTCACGAAGGACCAGATCCTSGCCGGCTACCTCAACATCGTCTCGTTCAATGCAGACGCCTACGGCATCCAGGCTGCCAGCCAGTACTTCTTCTCCGTCGATGCCAAAGACCTCACYGTGCCCCAGGCSGCCCTGCTCGCCGGCTTGGTCAACGGCCCYTCGMTRTTCGACCCGACCCWGCAYCCCGAGGCGTCCAAGGCGCGGCGGGACCTGGTGCTGGATGCGATGCTCCAGCACGGCTACATCAACCAGCAGCAGCACCAGGACGCTGTCAACACCCCGATCCAGCTCAAGGTCAACCCRCCCAAGCAGGGCTGCGCCTATGCCGCCCAGGCCCAGTACTTCTGCGACTACGTCCTCCACCAGATCCAGAACGACCCCGCCTATGGCGCGACGCAGGACGAACGGATCCAGAAGATCATGCGCGGCGGCCTGACCATCAAGACCACCCTGGACCCGCGGCTCCAAGGACCCGCCCAAGCCCAGGTCGACGCTACGACAGGGGCGAACCCTGACAAATGGGGCTCCTCCCTCGTGACGGTCCAGCCCGGCACAGGCAAGGTCCTTGCCATGGCACAGAACTCGCGCACGATCGCCGGCGAGGGCACCGACTTCGTCTCGACATACAACTTCAACGTCGACCGCGCGGACGCCAGTGGAAACGACCTGGGCGGCCTGGGCGGCATGCAGCCCGGTTCGACCATGAAGCCCGTGACACTCGCGGCCTGGCTCGGCGAGGGCAAAACGACGAACCAAATCGTCAACGCGTCGGTCCGGCGCTACGGCGTCAACTACCCGTGGAAGACGACATGCGGCCCCGTCCACGGCTGGTTCGACAGCTCAGTTCCAGACTCAACAGACCTCCAGAACGACGAACCTGGCTGGTACCGGCCCATGACCGTCCGTGAGGGCATCTACAACTCAATCAACACCGCGACCTTCGCGTCCCTCGCCGGCCTGAACGACTTCTGCGACGTCCAACGGGCCGCTGATGCCATCGGCCTGCACATGGGCGACGGGAACGACACGAAGATCGACCTCTCGACCCCGCGGGCAAGAAAATAGGCGGGCAGACATCCGCGTGCAAGCCGAACGCCCTGCAACCGGGCGTCGCGGAGGCCACGACGAACGTCCTCCAAGACGTCCTCACCAAGGGCTCCGGCCTGCTCATTCCACAGAAGCTCGGCGTCCCGGACGCCGCCAAGACCGGAACCAACCAGTACAACAACCAGACCTGGGTCCTCGGCTACACGAAAGGCCTGGCAACGGCGTCCTTCTTCGGAGACCCCTTCAACGGCGGGCCCTCGCGGCTCGGACGCGACGTCACGATCAACGGCAAGTACTACTCCGTAGTGGACGGGGCCTACATCGCCGGACCACAGTGGGCGCAGTACATGCAGCAGGTCGTCGGCTTCTACGACCACGGCGACTTTGACGCCCCGCCCCAGAACCTCATCGGCGGGACGGCCACGAGCCAGTCCGGAAACACGAACGGGAAGGGGAAGGGCTGACGGGGATCCTACCCGCTAAGGCACCATGCCGCGGGCGCTGGGCTAGCTAGCCCAGCGCCCGCGGGTGGGCGGCCGCGTACACTTCGCGCAAAGTATCCGCCGTGACAAGCGTATAAACCTGGGTCGTGGTCACCGACGCATGACCAAGCAGTTCCTGCACAACACGGACATCTGCCCCGCCCTCGAGCAAGTGCGTAGCGAACGAGTGGCGCAGTGTATGCGGGGAGACTTCCTTGGCGATGTTTGCCTTCTCCGCGGCAGCCTTGAGGATGGTCCAGGCACTCTGCCGGCTGATCCGCCCGCCCCTGGCGTTGAGGAACAGCGCCGGTGTGCCTTTGCCCTTGGCAGCCAACGCGGGCCTGCCCCGGACCACGTAGGATCCGACGGCGCGGGCACCGTACGAACCCAGCGGCACCAAGCGCTCCTTGGAACCTTTTCCAAAAAGGCGCACGATCACGGGACCTTCGGCGTCCGATTCGAGGGCGACGTCGTCGACGTCCAGGCCCACGGCTTCGCTGATTCGCGCACCGGTCGAATAGAGGAACTCCAGGAGCGCCCTGTCGCGCAATCCGGTAGCCGTATCGGCACCGGCAGCTTCGAGGATCCGGGTTACCTCGTCTACGCTGATGGCCTTCGGCAGCCGCTTGCCGGGCATCGGCGGGTGGACATCGCTGGCGGGGTCCGCCGTCGTCGTTCCTTCCAATGCCCAAAACTTGTGCAGCCCGCGGACGGCGACCACAGTGCGGGCCGCGGAACGAACGCCAAGCGCGGCGGCTCCATCCGAGCCATCCGAAAGTGCCTGCACAAAGGCGGTGACGTCATGCCGGGAAACGCGTCCGGGAGTATCCACACCGGTTGCGGCGAGGAAGTTCGCGTAGCGCGACAGGTCCCGTCGGTAAGCGGACAGCGTATTGCTCGCAAGCCCGCGCTCCACGCCGAGGTGCTGTAAATAGTCGACGACGGCGCGGTCAACGGCGGTTTGAGGCCGTGCGTCCGCAAGCTGGGACACGGGGGTCAGCGCTGGCTCGGGTGGGCGGGCCAAGGGGCATTGGCCGGCCGCAGGCTCCTGAAGCCGTCAGCGCGTGCGGCGGCAGCGGCAAGGATTCCGACGACGGCCGAAGGGTTGTGCAGCCTGCCTTCGAGCACCGCTGACACGGCTTCCTCGAGCGGTACCCATTCGAGTTCGATTTCGGCTTCTTCGTCAGTGCGGACGTGCCGATCGGCTTCGGGGACGTCCCCCAGCCCGCGGGCAAGGTAGATGCGTATGGCCTCGCTCGAGGAACCTGGCGAATTGAAGAAGTCCGCCAGGACATTCCATGTGGCTGCGGTCAGATCGGCTTCTTCCGCCAGCTCGCGGGCAGCCCCTACGACGAAATCTTCGCCCTCCACGTCAAGCAGTCCCGCCGGAATTTCCCACAGGTCCATGCCGACAGGATGGCGGTACTGCTTGAGGAGGAGGATCTCGCCATCTACATTCATCGGCAGCACGGCCACCGCGCCCGGATGGTCGATATAGTCGCGCACCAAGGTGCCGGCATCTTCGTTCAGTTCGAACGCGTCGCTGACGACGTCCCAGATGCGGCCCTCGTAGACCTTGCTCGACGACAAAAGACGGCGCGGACTCGGTGTGTCCGAAACCTTCCGAAAAGTACTGGGGGTTTCAGAAATACCGGGCATCGCGCCGTCCTTCGTGTGTGTGAGAGCGATTACTTCGCAGCTACCTTGCGGCCAGATTTTGCAAGCAAATCAGTGCCTGCTTGACGCTCCAATGCAGCCTTCACGAGGCCTGCGAAGAGCGGGTGCGGGCGCGTGGGGCGGGAGCTGAGCTCGGGGTGCGCCTGCGTCGCGACGTAGTACGGGTGTACTTCGCGCGGAAGTTCCACGTATTCCACCAGCTTGCCGTCGGGCGACGTTCCGGAGAACACGAGCCCTTCGGCAGCAATCTGGTCGCGGTACTTGTTGTTGACTTCGTAGCGGTGGCGGTGACGCTCGCTGACGGTCGTTGCGCCGTAAGTTTCGGCAACCACGGAGCCTTCGTCGAGCTTGGCTTCGTAGAGGCCCAGGCGCATGGTGCCGCCGAGGTCACCCTTGCCTTCCACGATGTCCAATTGCTCTTCCATGGTGGCGATGACAGGGAACTTGGAATCCGGCTCGAACTCGCTGGACGACGCGCCTTCGAGGCCCACTACGTTACGGGCGTACTCGATGACCATGCATTGCAGGCCGAGGCACAGGCCCAGCACCGGGAGCTTGGTTTCCCGCGCGAACTTGAGGGCGCCAAGCTTGCCTTCGAGCCCGCGGATGCCGAAGCCGCCGGGAACGCAGATGGCATCGACGCCGGCCAACGACTTGGTGGCGCCTTCGAGGGTTTCGCATTCATCTGACGGAACCCAGCGGATCTTGACCTTCGCATCGTTCGCGAATCCACCGGCACGAAGCGCTTCGGTGACGGACAAGTAGGCGTCCGGGAGGTCGATGTACTTGCCCACCAAGGCAACTTCGACGTGGTGCTTGGGGTTGTGGACTGCCTCGAGGAGCTTGTCCCAACTGGTCCAGTCGACATCCTTGAACGGAAGGTCCAGGGCGCGGACGATGTACGAATCGAGGCCCTGCGAGTGCAGCGTCTTCGGAATGTCGTAGATGCTCGGAGCGTCGGCAGCGTTGACCACCGCATCGATGTCGACGTCGCACATGCGGCCGATCTTCTCGCGCATGGCGTCCGGAACTTCACGGTCCGAGCGGATCACGATCGCTTCCGGCTGGATGCCGATGGAGCGAAGGGCTGCGACGGAGTGCTGCGTTGGCTTGGTTTTTAATTCCTGCGACGGGCCGATGTAAGGCACCAAGGAAACGTGGAGGAAGAAAACGTTGTTACGGCCAATGTCCTGGCGGACCTGGCGTGCTGATTCGAGGAACGGCTGGGATTCGATGTCGCCCACCGTGCCGCCGATCTCCGTGATGATGACGTCCGGAGCGTTCTTGCCTTCCGCGGGAAGGCGCATGCGGCGCTTGATCTCATCCGTGATGTGGGGAATGACCTGGACGGTGTCTCCAAGGTACTCGCCGCGCCGTTCCTTGGCGATGACGGTCGAGTAGATCTGCCCGGTTGTGACGTTGGCCGAACCTTCGAGGTTCTCATCGAGGAAGCGCTCGTAGTGTCCAATGTCGAGGTCGGTCTCAGCGCCGTCGTCGGTGACGAAGACCTCACCGTGCTGGAAGGGGTTCATTGTGCCCGGATCCACGTTCAAGTAGGGATCGAGCTTCTGCATAGTCACGGACAAACCGCGCGCCCGCAGCAGGTGGCCGAGGCTCGACGCCGTCAGGCCCTTACCGAGCGACGAAGCCACACCGCCGGTGACAAAAATGTGTTTGGCCGTCTTGGACGAGCCTGGGAACCGGGAATTTACACGGGAATTTGATCGCTGCACCACGGAATTCGAGCCTATCATCAATTGCGCCTCCAAAGGGTCAGCCAATCGTTTTCCCAAATGCTCAATAGTCCCCTGACGTGGGCCAAGGATCAAGAGGCAAGGCGCCCCGAGGCGGCAAAATGGGGCCAACTGCCAGCAAATGCACAGCATCGACCTGCCGCTCGGGGCGGGCGGCCCCACGAGCAATCGCGCGCGGATGTGACAAAGTTCCTACGGCGGGTTTCCAGCCTGCTAAATCTGCTAGGACTGTGGCAGGAGCTTGGCGTCGTCCAGCAATTCCTGCGCATGGGCGCGCGCGGATTCGGAGTCTTCCTGCCCTGCGAGCATCCGGGCAAGCTCTTTGACGCGTTCTTCGTCATCAAGGAGCTGGACGTCGCTCGACGTGAAGCCCGTAGCTGTCTTGCCGTCGCTCCCACGGACGGACGTCTTGATGACCCGGATGTGCTGGTTGGCGAACGCCGCAACTTGCGGCAAGTGCGTGACCACCAGGACCTGCACGTGGCGGGCGAGCATCGCGAGCCGGCGTCCGATCTCGACGGCGGCACGGCCACCGACTCCCGCGTCCACTTCGTCGAATACGAAGGTAGGAACAGGGTCCACGGCGGCCAGGACAACCTCGATGGCGAGCATGACGCGGGACAGCTCACCGCCCGAAGCCCCTTTGCCCAAGGGACGGGCCGGAGCACCGGAATGCGGCTGGAGCAAGAAGGAAATGTCGTCGACGCCATGCGGGCCCAAGGGGCCTTCGCTGTCCAGTTCGATGATGAGGGTCGCGTCAGCCATGGCCAAGGCCGTGAGCTCCGCGCTGACCCGCGCGGACAAATCCTTGGCCGCCTTCGTCCGGGCCTTCGAGATACGCGCGGCCAGTTTCAGCAGGGCAGCCTCCGCCGCGGCAACCTCTGCGTCGAGCTTTTCGATCCTGCTGGAATCGTCCTGGAGCTCGTCCAGCCGGGCCCTCGACGTAGCAGCCCATTCGAGGACCTCGTCGATGCTCGGGGCATACTTCCGGATGAGCTTCGCCAAAGCTGCGCGCCGTTCCTCGATCTCGGAAAGCCTTTCAGGTCCCTCGGAGTCCAAGGAAGCCTGGTAACTGGAAAGCTCGGCGGCAATGTCGTTGATCAGGAAGCCGACCTCCGCGAGCCGTGCCGCCGCCCCGGCCAGCGCTTCGTCGTGCGCCGAGACGTGTTCCAGCGCCCGCTTGGCGGAATCGATCAATGACGTCGCGTCGCCGGCTTCACCGAACTCCTCCGCGATCAGTGCTTCGTGGGCAGCGGCTGCGGCAACGCGCAATTCCTCGACGTTCGCGAGCTTCACGGCTTCTGCCTTGAGGGCTTCGTCCTCGCCGGGCTGCGGATCGACAAGGTCGATTTCCTGGAGCGCGGCGTCCAGCGATTCGGCTTCGCGGAGCCTTTCCCGGGCCTCGTTGCGGAGCGTGTCAAGCTCTGCCTGCCTGGACTTCCACCGGGCGTAGAGCTCCTCATATTCGCCAAGCGGCCCGGCGTCGCCCGCTCCGGCGAAGCGGTCCAAGGCGTGGCGCTGTGCCACAGCACCCTTGAGCCGGATTTGGTCCGATTGGCCGTGTACTACCACAAGGCTTTCGCCGAGTTCCGCGAGGACGCCCACCGGGGCGGCCCTTCCCCCGACAAAAGCACGGCTTCGGCCGTCCGCGCCGACGGTACGGGCAAGCAGAAGTTGCGAGCCGCCGTCGAACTCTTCCGCGTCACCGCCGGCTTCAACTGCACGCCCCACGGCGACGTGCCCCGGGTGAAGCAGGAGCCGCGCTTCGGCGGAGGCGGACTTCGCTCCGCTCCGGACGGCACCGGCGTCGGACCGCGCACCCAGGAGGAGCCCGACGGCGGTGACCACCATGGTCTTGCCCGCGCCGGTTTCGCCGGTGACCACGCTTAGGCCCGGCCCGAGCGGCAGCGTCGCGTCGGTGATGACGCCTAGATCACGGATCCGGATTTCCTCGATCATGGTGTTTACATCTCCTTGGTGGGATCGGCCGCGCCGCCGGATCGCACGTCTTGGGGCGTCGGCAAGGCGCTGGGCTTCAGTGTCCGGACCACAGGGATCGGTCCGGTGTGGATCTCCGAGGATCGCGGTGCCGGTCCGCGCCAACCGTGGATGGGTAGCTCGAACTTCCGCACAAGGCGGGCGGAAAACGGCGTCTGGTGGGTGCGGGCCAACCGGACAGACTGGCTCGACCGGGTCACTTCCACCCGGGCTCCCGGAGGAAGGTCAACAGAACGGCGGCCGTCGCACCACAACACACCTTGCGCGTCAGTCCGTGTGAGGATCTCCACGGCGAGCTTGGACCGGGGCGAAACCACCAACGGCTTGGCGAAAAGCGCGTGGGCGCTGATGGGGACAATCACCAATGCCTCGACCTCAGGCCAGACGACCGGGCCGCCCGAAGAAAACGCATAGGCCGTGGAGCCGGTGGGCGTGGCCATGACCACTCCGTCACAACCGAACGACGTCAAAGGACGTTCGTCCACTTCGGTCACCACTTCGATCATCCGCTCGCGCTCGGCCTTTTCGATGGCGGCCTCGTTGAGCGCCCACGTGTGCCAGATCTTCTGGCCGCGGACCCACACCTGGACATCGATGGTCATCCGCTCTTCCACGGTGTAATCGCGGCTGGCGATCCACTCGACCGTCTGGGCGAGGTCGGCCCGTTCGCTTTCCGCGAGGAACCCGACGTGCCCGAGGTTGACTCCCAGAAGAGGGACGTCCACGTTCCGGACCAGTTCCGCGGCGCGCAGGATGGTGCCGTCGCCGCCGAGGACCATGCCCAGCTCGACGTCTTCCAACCGTACATCCTCATGGAGGATCTCAATCGGCTTGTCCACGATGCCGTAGAAGCGTTCGATATCGTCGAGTTCCGACTTCTGCATCACCGGAACCAGCCCGGAGGTGTGAAGCTGCCCGCACGCATCCCAGGCCGCGCGAAGGGAGTCCTCACGCCCGGTGTGGGCAAGGACCAAAACGCGCCTGCTCATGGTGTTCTGCTTTCTAGTGGTCGTTCCAGATTCGTTCCATCAGTGCAGCAACTTGCTCGTCCCGCTCTTCGATCTTAGGCAAATCCGTTGCCGTCCTGCGTTTTATCCACAGGAAGTACTCCACATTTCCGTCTTGGCCGGGCAATGGACTAGGGGCCAGGCCGCACAACTGGAGGCCTGCGTCCACAGCGGCTTCCGCAACTTGTGCCACCGCCCGCCGTCGTTCGTGCTCCGATGTGACCACCCCGGTGCGGCTCAGCCTTTCCTTGCCCACCTCGAACTGCGGCTTCACCATGAGCACGAGGTCTCCCCCGGGTTCCGTGCAAGCCGCGAGGGGCGCGATCACCAATGTGAGCGAGATAAAGGACAAGTCCGCCACGGTCATCGACACCAGGCCACCGATGTCTTCCGGAGCCATGTACCGCACGTTGAGCCCCTCATGGACCGATACGCGGGAATCGTTCCTGAGGGACGGCACCAATTGGTCATGCCCGACGTCGACCGCTTCGACGTGAGCGGCTCCCTCCCGGAGCAGGACATCCGTGAACCCGCCCGTGGAGGCGCCGGCGTCGAGGCACCGTTTACCCCCGACGGCGACCCCGGGAAACGCGGCAAGCGCTCCGGCGAGCTTGTGGCCGGCACGGCTGACGTACACGTCCTCCGCGTGGGCCTGGACAACGAGTTCGGTCTCCCCCGACACCTGCTGGGCCGCCTTGCCGAGGATGCTGCCGCCGGAGCTGACTTTGCCGTCGGCAATGAGCTTTGCCGCGTGGGTGCGGGACCTGGCCAATCCGCGACTGACTAGTTCTTGGTCGAGTCGTGGCATGTTCAGGCTACTTCGGCGTCGAGCGCAGCCATCAACGCGTCATGGAGATCCGCATAGATTCCGCCGTGTTCGGCCACCGGCGATTCCGGGAGTTCCTGCAGATGGGCCAAAGCGGCGTCCACCTCCGGGTCCCCGGTCCGGACCGCCTCGGGCGGCCACGGAGCAGCGTACGGCTCCGCGGCGCCGCCGACGTCGTTCAACTCGTTCATTTGCCGGGTCTAGTTTTCCAGCCACTTCAACTGCGGCGAGGTTGCCTCCCCGGCATCTGGATGGGCGGTCCACCAAGCCGCACACGCAGCGCGCCAAGCGTCAAGGTCCTTCTCGGAGCCCGAGACTGTGATGAGTCCGTCCTGGACCTGGGCGGTTGCCTTGCCGCACCGGAAGGCATTGTCCTCCTCGACAATCTCGGGGTAGGGCTCGTACAACTCGGTGAGGTCGGCCAACAGGTACTCGGGGCGCTCCGACGTGCGGGCCGCGAGGATCGAGGCCCGGGTGTCGACGCCGGTGAGCACAGCCGCCGTCGCGAAACCCGCCCGGTTACCACCAAGGATGTCCGTATCGAGCCGGTCTCCCACGACGATGGGACGCTCGGACTTGAGCCGCCGTGCGGCGGCGTGGAAGAGGGGTGCCTCCGGTTTGCCGGCGACCCGGGGCTGCTTACCCGTAGCGGACGCGACGGCTGCCACGAGGGTTCCGTTACCGGGCGCCTTGCCGCGCGCCTGGGGAAGTGACATGTCCGTGTTGGTAGCGACCCACAGGGCACCTGCGCCGACCACGTATGCTGCCTCGGCAAGGTCCTTCCATGCGATCTCCGGATTGAAGCCCTGGACAACAGCCACGGGCTTCTCTTCGGCACTGTGCACGGGGGTGAGGCCCACCAACTCGATTTCGTGCGCGAGGGCCGCGCTACCGGTGATCATCACGCGCGAACCGGGAGCCAGGAGCTCGGCAAGGAGGTCGCTCGCGGCCTGCGAAGAGCTGACAACCTGGTCGTCTTCGGCCGGCGCGCCGAGTTCACGAAGATGCGCTGCGACCTGGGCAGGCGTCCGGGAAGCGTTGTTGGTGACATATCCGAGGCGCACGCCCACCGATTCGAGTCGCTTCAGGGATTCCACAGCGCCGGGGATGGCATGCGGACCGGTGTAAACCACGCCATCCAGGTCAGCCAGAACGGCGTCGAAACGCGAAACGAGCGGTGCCTCAGTCATTCTTGGTCTCTCCATCCTGCTCTTCGTCATCTTGGTCTTCGTCTTCGTCTTCGTCTTCGTCTTCGTCGGAATCCTCGTCCGATTCGGCGTCGTCGGACTCGAAGTAGTCCGACTCCGCGTCGTCGAGTTCTACGTCGTCGGATTCGTCCGTCTCGGAATCAATCGCTGATTCGCCGTGCGAGGCTGCGTCTTCTCCGCGCTCTTCGCTGGCTTCAGCGTTTTCTTCGAACTTCCGGTAGCGCGGCTTGCGCTCCTCTTCTTCGTCTTCGCCAAGGTCGATGATCTCGGGGTCTTCGAAGTCCCCCACTCCCAAAGCATTTTCAGCGACGACCGCCTGGCGCTGCCATTTTGCGGCTTCCTCGGTACGGCCGACGGCAGCCAATGCGTCAGCGTAGGCACGGAACAGGCGGGGGCTGTAGGTGAAGGCCCGGTTCATGTCGAGCTGCGGAATTTCCAGCTCCGCCACCGCGGCGTCGAGTTGGCCGAGATCGGTGCGTGCGCCGGAAGCAACAATGGCCAGTTCAACCTTGCCGGGCGCGTCCAGGTCCTGTGCTTCCGGGGAGCGGACAACGTCCAGCGCACGGTCCGGTCGGCCCAAGCCACGTTCGCAGTCGGCCATGAGTGGCAAGTGGACGTTGGATCCGCTGATCCGGCGATACGTACGGAACTCGCGGAGGGCTTCGCCATAGTGTCCGGCTGCGTACGCGGTCAGGCCGACAGCTTCACGGACCGCCGACAGCCGTCCTCCGCGACGGCTCGCCGCCAGGGCATGCTGGAACGACAGCTCCGGATCAATGTCGATGAGTCGACCGGCCATGACGAGGTGCTTGGAAACCCAGTCACCATTGGTGCCCTCAAGGGTCTTGATCTGGTGCTTGGTGACGCGGTCCAGCTCCTGGCCCGTAACGTCGTCGTCGATCTCCGGCGACCGCTCACGGTCGGGGCGGTTCGAGCTGCGCAAGTCCGACGCGTTCGGTACACGGTTCGGACGCTCTGCCCGCGGGCCGCCAAAGCCGCGCCCCTCGGAACGGGGTCCATCGAACTTACGCGGGCCGCGCTCGGGGCGTTCACCGAAGCTCCGGCGCTCCCCTTCACCTTCACGGCGCGGGCGATCACCAAACGGTTTCCGGTCACGGTCGCCATAGGGCTTACGGTCGCGATCACCGTAGCCCGAACGCTCGCCATAAGCTTTACGGTCACGGTCACCGAAACTGCGACGCTCGCCATCGCCCTCGCGACGCGGACGATCACCAAACGGCTTCCGATCACGATCACCGAAGTTCCGACGCTCGCCATCGCCCTCACGGCGCGGACGATCACCAAACGGCTTCCGATCACGATCACCGAAAGGCTTACGGTCGCGATCACCGAAGTTCCGGCGCTCCCCTTCGCCCTCGCGACGCGGGCGATCACCAAACGGTTTCCGATCACGATCACCGAAAGGCTTACGATCGCGATCACCGTAACCTGAACGCTCACCATAAGGTTTACGGTCACGATCGCCGAAGTTCCGACGCTCACCGTCACCCTCACGGCGCGGACGATCACCAAACGGCTTATCTTCGCCGCGGGAAGAACCGCCGCGATTGTCCCTTGAGCGGAATCCTCGAGGATCGCCCCCGGAATTGTTGTTGGCTCGGAACGAACCGCGGTCGCCACGGCCACCGCCGTAGTTACCGCGATTGCCGCCGTTGTGCTCAGCCATGATGGATTCCTCCTGTTGCGAGCCGACCACTGGCGCACGCGCAGCCGCTCTTATCCGTATTGTGTTCTCACGCCGCCGGGATCCGGCCCGTATCTCTCAAGCAATTCTAGGTGAATAGCAGTCGGAGCACGCATTTGACGGCTCCCCACGCTAGCCGTCGTGTGAAGCATCACAAGCGACGGCAATCAACGAAAGCCAACGAACAGAGCATGAAAAGGGCGCCGCAGATTCCTCCGACGCCGGCTCATATCCCAGGGTGGGTTGGTTGTCTTCTGGACAGCGGCGATGTGCACGAGCGTTGATGAAACGGCCGGGATAGCTGAGCGGGGGTTGTGTTGTTCCGACGCCGGCTCGGGTCCGGGCGGGTTTCCCGGGACGCCGGCTCATGCCCTGGGTGTTTTGGTGGTTAAGGTGGGAGACCCCCGCACCCGGGGGGTGTGGGGGTCTCGACCATTTTGAGTGTTGTCCGGCGGTGTCCTACTCTCCCACACCCTCCCGGGTGCAGTACCATCGGCGCTGTGGGTCTTAGCTTCCGGGTTCGGAATGGGACCGGGCGTTTCCCCCACGCTATGACCGCCGTAACCTTTTCACCCGGCCCTGCCCCCGGTGTTGGGGGTGGGTGGGAAAACTGTGGGTTACAACATGTGGTGTTGTTATTCAGTTATTTTGGTTCCGGTTGTTGTTCGGGAACCACATAGTGGACGCAAGCAGTGTAAAGTCCCACACCCCGT
>NZ_SMRU01000028.1 GCF_004354015.1 Arthrobacter terricola | reverse complement strand
CGCGAGGCTGCCCGGCACATGATCCCGCGCGGGCGCGGGAAGATCATCAACATCTGCTCGGTGCAGACCGACCTTGCCCGTCCCACGATCGCGCCGTACGTCGCCGCGAAGGGCGGCCTGCGCAACCTCACCCGGGCGATGACCGCCGAATGGGCGGCCTCGGGCCTGCAGATCAACGGCATCGCGCCGGGCTACATCCACACGGAGATGACGCAGAACCTGGTGGATGACGTCGACTTCAACTCCTGGATCCTGGGCCGCACCCCGGCGCACCGTTGGGGGACCGTGGAGGACCTGGCYGGACCGGCGGTCTGGCTGGCCTCGGACGCGTCGAATTTCGTCAACGGCCAGACGATCTTCGTCGACGGCGGAATGACGGTGGTGGTCTGATGAGCGGCTTCCAGCTTCCCGCGTCCACGCCCGCGGTCGTCGCGCATGCCGCGGGTGACCTGCGCATCGAGGACATCGAACTTGCGGCACCTGCTGCCGATCAGACCGTCGTCGAGATCGCCTACGGCGGGATCTGCGGTTCGGACCTGCACTACTGGCTCCATGGAGCAGCGGGCGAATCGATCCTGAAGGCGCCCCTGGTGCTCGGACACGAGATCGTGGGCACCGTGGTGCAGCAAGCGGCCGACGGAACCGGTCCGGTGGCCGGGACCCCGGTGGCGGTCCACCCGGCCACCCCGGGCCCCGGTGCTGCGAAGTACCCCGAGGACCGGCCGAACCTGTCCCCGGGCTGCACCTACCTTGGCAGCGCGGCACGCTTCCCGCACACCGACGGGGCCTTCAGCCGTTACGCGGCCTTGCCCTCCCGGATGCTCCGGCCCCTTCCCGCAACGCTGGGCCTGCGCACTGCCGCCCTCGTGGAACCGGCCAGCGTCGCCTGGCACGCCGTATCCCGTGCGGGCAATGTGGCAGGCAAGACCGCGCTCGTGATCGGAAGCGGTCCGATCGGTGCGCTGGCAGTCGCTGTCCTGAAGCGGGCGGGTGCGTCCCGGATCGTGGCCGTGGACATGCACGACAAGCCGCTGGAGATTGCCCGCGCGGTCGGCGCCGACGAGGTCCTCAAGGGCGACGACGCCGAGGCGATCGCGGCGGTGGAAGCCGACGTCGTGATTGAATCCTCCGGCAGCCACTTCGGCCTGGCATCGGCCATCAAGGGAGCCGTGCGCGGCGGCAAGGTGGTCATGGTCGGGTTGCTGCCCTCCGGTCCCCAGCCGGTCTTCATCTCCCTGGCGATCACGCGCGAACTCGAACTGCTCGGCTCGTTCCGCTTCAACGACGAGATCGACGAGGTCATCACCGCCCTCGCGGACGGCTCGCTCTACGTCGACCCCGTGGTCACCCACGAATTCACCCTCGACAAAGGCCTCGAAGCCTTCGAAGTGGCCAAGAATTCCGCCGAATCAGGAAAAGTCCTCCTGAACTTCGGCCCGGCAGGATCCGCTCAGGTGGCGTCGTGAGCATGGTGGTACCTCCGATCGTGGTGATGGGCGTGTCCGGCAGCGGGAAGAGCGCCGTGGGCCGCGCCCTGGCCCTGAGCCTTGGCGCGGCCTTCCTCGACGCCGACGACCTGCACCCTGCATCAAACAAAGCCTTGATGGCCGCGGGTACTGCCTTGACCGATGCCGACAGGTTCCCGTGGCTCCGCGCGGTGGCCGCCGCCCTGGCCGGCAGCTGGAACGCGGACAGGCCCCCGGTGGTGGCCTGTTCGGCCCTCAAACGCACCTACCGGGACCTGCTTCGGGAAACAGTGCCGGAGCTTCTCTTCGTCTATCTTCACGGGGACACCGGGACCATCGCCGGCCGGCTCGCGGACCGCGACGACGAATTCATGCCGGCCAGCCTCCTGGCTTCGCAGATCGACACCATCGAACCGCCCGGCCCTGACGAACCCCACCTCCGGGTACCCCTGGAGCATCCGGTGGAGCACAGCGTGGATCTGGTCCTCGGTGCCCTGCACCGGTCCGGCGCCGCGTCCCGGCGCTGATCGACACGTGGGCCGCATCGAAGAAGACAGCCGCGACCAGCTGCTGGAAAGGGTCGCCCGCCGCTACTTCGTGGACGGCATGCTGCAGGAAAACATCGCCGCGATTGAACACCTCTCCCGTCCGAGCGTTTCGCGGCTTTTGACCGAGGCCCGCGCCCGGGGCGTGGTCCAGTTCAGAATCGGGCCACCCGTGGACAGGATCCTCGAACTGGAAGCCGCACTCCTGCGCCGCACACCGCTGGACCGGTGCGTCGTTGCCACCGGCAAGCCCCGGGCACTCTACGGTCCCTCCAGCAGATGGGGCTACGTGGCGGCCCGCCACGTTGAAACACAGCTGAGGAACGTGTCCATCTTCGGCGTGGCATCAAGCCGTTCGCTCTCCTCCCTCGCGGGCTCCATGGCCGCAGGACACCGGCCCGAGCTGACCGTCGTCGATCTTCTGGGTTGCCTCCCCGGCGGCCGATCGCACGAGGTTCCGCGATACCTCGACGCGACGGCCCTTGCGCGAGACGCCGCCCCCCGGCACCTGGCCGGGGACCGAACACACAAAGCCGGCAGGACGTCGGAAGACGGACCCAACACCGCCCAGCTCATCGCCGCCCGGCTGGGAGCCGCCTTCGTGCCCGTCCCCGCGCCCTTCGTGTACCGGTCCGCGGCCTCACGCGACGCCGCCCTCGGCTCCAAGGCCATCCGGGATGCCCTGGGGATTGGTCCCCGCTGCGACCTGGCGCTGGTCGGAGTCGGGTCAATGCAGCGCTTCGACGGGACAGGAAGCTATAGCCCCATCCCGGCCAAGGCACTCAAAGACCTCGCGGCCCAGGGCGCCACAGGCCACCTCTGCGGGCACTTCATCACCGCCGACGGCGTGATATTGGACCTGCCCGACTATCCGGCCCTGCTGGGAATCACCGTCGAGGGCCTACGGCAGATCCCGCAACGGATCGCCGCAGCCGCGGGCCGGCACAAGGTCGCCTCCATTGCCGCAGCCATCAACGCCAACCTCATCACGGAACTCGTCACTGACCAGCCCACCGCCGCCACACTCCTCACCGAGCTCCAAGCCTGACCACTCATGAACCGTTCCTGGCGGGCCGGGCGGGCGGCGTCACCCGCCACCACCGGACCCGCCCAGGGATCTACTCCAGGGTGGCCGCTTTGGTCTCCTTGGCCATCAGGTAGACCACCCCGCCGAACGCGAGCAGCGCGGCAAAGAGGTAGAACGCCGGGGGCACCGCCTCCACGGTGACGTTCTGCTTGATCATCGAACCACCCACCAGGGCACCCATGAGGGCAGGACCGAAGATCTTGGCTGTCGCGCCGACGCCGTAGCCAAGCCCCAGACCTGTCGCCCGGACCTCGTCCGGGAACTGCTCGGCCCCGAAGGCATTGAGGATCCCGAAAGCACCGTCACCGAAAATCATCGTCATCAGCACCCCCGCGAAGAACAGCCCGCCGGTCCGGGCGTTGGCCGCGATAAGGCAACCAACCGCACCGAGCACGCCGAAGGAGAGCAGGACCGGCCGCCGGCCGATCCGGTCAGCCAACCACGCCGAGCAAAGCCTGCCGGCCATGTCGCCCACCGCTACCCAGGTGAACAAGGCGCCGACCGCGGCCGCGGAATAGCCGAAGCCGTCCTTGAGCAGCGTCTGGCCCCAGGACTGGACCGTGAACGAACCCAGAATGAAACAAAACGAACCGAGCGTGACGATTGCGAGCTGTTTCGGGTATTTCCGGAACAGGACACGGTACGGTGCCTTCGATTCACGCGTGGCCGCCGGCAGCAGGCCGACCTCCCCGGCAGGGATTTCCAAGGCCCAGGCAAACGCAGCCCGGGCCTCCTCGGCCCGGCCCTTCAGCTGCAGGAACCTTGGTGATTCGGGGACGCGCCGCAGCCACAGGAGCAGAAAGACCGGCAGGACACCGAGCGCGATCAGTCCGCGCCAGCCCAGCGAATCTCCCAGCCATTGCTGAGCCTGCGCTCCGAGGAGCAGCCCCAGCGGAATGAAGACCGACGCGAGGCCGGCAAGGAGGCCGCGGCGCCTGGCCGGCACGAGTTCCTGCACGTACGGGATGGAGGAGACGTTCAGGCCGCCGACACCGATGCCCACCCCCACGCGGAGGAGGGCCAGCATCCACCAACCGCGGTCAGGGGTCAACACGGACAGGAAGGTGAAGAAGGTAAAGAGGACAACGCACCAGAAAAAGGCCCTCCGTCGTCCGACCTTGTCGGCCAGTCGCCCCCACAGGATCGCGCCGACCACCGTGCCGAGACCCGAAAGGGCAAGGATGATGCCCGCTTCCAGGCCCGTGAGATGCCATGGCGCCGTCAGCAACGAGACGACGAAACCGATGAGGAACATGTCGAAGAACTCGGAAATGTTCCCGAGAACCACCAGAGCGATGAGGCTCCTCTGGTGGGAGGTCAGAGGGCGGGAATCGATCTGCTGCGTGGCAGTAAGAACTGGGGTGGTTATCCCCACAGGTGCTTTCATGACGTCCGATCTTTCGGGGTGCGCTTCACCCGGCGGCTGTGCCGTGTGTCACAGATAAATGGTCGCCCCGATTCAACCCGTCCCCGGGCCGGGTCTTCAATCAATCCCCCCGGATCTGCACATCTGTTCCGAAAGCAACAGAATTGGCCGTTACCCCTCAACCGCTGCCGGCTCCATGCCGATACTGGAAATTCGTCTGCGCGCCAGCACCGCCGCAGAACCGGTACGAAAGAGGGATTGCAACATGCGCCAAATACAACTGACCCCATCCACTGATCACGAGCTACCGGCCCGGATGATGAGGATGCACCACGTATGCCTCGTCGTCTCCGATATCGACGCCACCCGGGACTTCTATGTCAACGTCCTCGGATTCGAGGAAATCCACCGGCCAACCGACTTCGTGTTCCACGGCGCCTACTTCCGCAACGGCGACGTGGAAGTCCACGTCGTCCGCGAAACCGAGCCCGGCCGGCTTACCAAACACGCCCCCGGCTGGGACGGCGAGGAACTACGCACCGGGCTGTGCCACCACTTCGCGGTAATGGTCGAGTCCTTCGAACCATTCCTGGCAGCAATGAGGGAACGCGGCCTCGAACGGGTCGGCGGACCACGCGTCCGCGATGACTACGTCGAACAGATCTACATCGCCGACCCCGACGGACACATCATCGAACTGCTCTATCAACACACCCCGGACGCAGGACATGCACGACGCATCGAAATCTTCGACCTCGGCATCGCCGTCCCCGTCGCTCCCGGACACCATGTGCTGGACCCGCGCGCCACGTACGGACTCAAACCAACCAACAGCCAAGACCATATGAGGTGATCTGTCCGTTTCCATCCGGTCGATGACCCAACCTGCGCTGAGGCCAGGACGGCGGCTTTGACCTTCGGCTCAAAGGCCTGGGCGAAGGTCGGGATCATGCCCCAGCGCCCCGGGGGGTGTTCCGGGACAAGGTAAAAGTCCCGCCGGATGGGGGACCGGACGGGACACGGCCACTGTACCAAGCGGTACCTGCAGGTCAAGGGGACAGCCGGACCGCCTTCCCCGGGTGAATTCCTGTGAAACCTGCAGGGTGTGGGAGGCTCGTGGGGTGGGGGATGAAGCAGCGGGGGAGCGGTCGTTTACCAGCCGGGACGAATGGGAGCTGATGTACCGTCGGGGGCTGAGCCCGGCGGTGATCGCCAGGACGTGCAACGTGCCGGTGGCCAGGGTGAACTGGACTATCGGACGGCGTGTGAGCGATGATCCCGGGCTGCGCCAGGAGCACTTGCACAATGCCCCGCCCATCGTGGTGGATGCGCCGACCCGGGACTGGACAGCCAGGGTTGATCAATACCGAGAGTTCCTGGCCCGGATGGGGCGTCCGCCCGGAATCACGGCGGGCAGTTCCCCGGCGGAGCTGACCCTGGCCCGCTGGCTCGCCGCCCAGCGCACCCTGGACAGGCAAGGCAGGCTCTGGGAGGCGAA
This sequence comes from Arthrobacter terricola, assembly GCF_004354015.1. GTDB lineage: Bacteria > Actinomycetota > Actinomycetes > Actinomycetales > Micrococcaceae > Arthrobacter > Arthrobacter terricola. The sequence goes on along the minus strand of NZ_SMRU01000028.1, from coordinate 64,563 downwards.
AATCCGGCATCTGGATCAGGCGGGGCCGTGGCGCCGGTCGTTCCGGCAGGAGCGTGATGAACGCCGCTGGCAGGACCGCCTGAACGCTCTCTGCCGCTTCCGGGCCGGACGGGGCCGGTGGCCGTCGTGGAAGAACCCAGCCGGGGATGAGGAACGCCGGCTGGGAACCTGGCTGCACAAGCAGCGGCAGGCCGCCGGCCAAGGCCGTCTCAGCGACGCCCGCCGGCACCGGCTCGATGAGCTCGTGCCGGGCTGGAACCCCTGGCGGACCGGACCCTAGAAACACCGGCCCGGTTCCCGTGCCGTCAACGCTCATTGGCCGGTGGCGTGCCAAAGATCCAGGACCGGTTTCGCGGCCGCGAGTACCAGTCCGGCGGCGGAGGTCCAGATCCCGGCGATCTGCCAGGCATTGGCCCGCGGCCGCCGCTCATCCACCATGCTTTAGGCTTCCTCCTTTACCGTGCGGGGAACCGTCCTAGGTCCCGGATATGGCACCCGGGCGGTCCGGGACCGCTGGCACGGGCACCACACACACCGGAATACAACACGAAGGTAGTCCTGGAACAAGCCATCATGTCGGGCGGCCGCCGGGCCCAGGAGGTTCGCGGCACAGCAGGCCACCGTCCAGGAATGCTGTGACCTGTCCTGTTGCCAGCCGCTTATGGCCCGCAAACATAACGGATTTGGCCAACCCCGGCCGGATTTTGACCACAACCGGGCCGTACTCATCGTCTGGTCATGTCTTGTCATATCTCGTCCGGAACGGGGCCGGAAACGGCCCGCTTGAGGGCAGGAATGGTGTCTCACTGCGTTTCGTGGCTGTTTTTCCGGAGGCAGGCGAGGATATTGCACCCCGACGAGACCTGCGGCCGTTTCGAAGGCCAGAATCAGCAACGCATCTCCCGGGATTGGCTTGCTGGGTGGTCGGATCCGACCAGCCGTCGGCCATTAATGGCCGGATCGATGGCCAATCGTGGCCAGTCCCGGCACGGGGAATTCGACCCTGCGCGGTACTGCTCTATGGATTGGCCGCACGTGGTCCGCCGCCGCCAGAGGTGGTCTTTCCGGTCGGCCGCAGAGTGATGTTGACATGGCCGGGCCCGGCGCACGGTGCGGCTACGGTGCCACCGGAAGCAAAGAGTCCTACAGCATGGGCCGCCCGGGTGCCCTCGCGCCCCGGCGCAGCTGTTTCCACGCCGCGGATCGGATACCGGCGCAGCTTCCTGCCGCCCCTGCCGATCAGCCGCCCGTGCCACCGGGCGGCTCTCTTTTCTGGATGCGCCAACGTTGCTGCCCTTGACGGCCGCATGCTGTTTCAGTCCGTCCTGCGGACGGCGCGGTCCGCCTCTGGCGCGGTGCGATGAGGCACTGGCGGACCACCTGCGGTGGCACAAGGCAGCCGGACCAACGTATCGATGCTCTGAGCGATACAACGCCGGCGACGCGCCGGGCTGACGCCCGCCGTGCAGAAGGCTGGTGAGGCCGGCAACGTGCCTGCGGCACAGCGCACCCAGGCGGTGTCTCAGCTGCCTGATGCAGCCCGTGCCACGACAAGGCGACCGACCGTTGCACGGCAGTATCAGGCTGTGGTTTCCACAGGTTTGTCCACAGCCGCGACCAGGGGCTGGAAGCTGCGCGTCCGGGCTGTGCCGGAGGGTCCGTCGCGGTGCGACAGAAGGATGCCAGCACCTGGAAGCTGCGCGTCCGGGCTGTGCCGGAGGGTCCGTCGCGGTGCGACAGAAGGATGCCAGCACCTGGAAGCGAAGAGTCGCCGGCAGGGGAGAGGAGGCGCCGTTCGTGCCTCACGACGCCCCAAACGGGCGACCGAACGGCGGTGCCACGCGCACCAAAATGACCGAACACCATAAAGTTCGGATGACCAGGGCAAACGTCCGGTGCCGTACGGGCGCTGCGCGCAGAATGCGGTGCAGTCCGGAACCGTACGTACGGCAAGAAACCCTGATATACGAGCGTTCCGGGCCTCCGCTAACGCTCCGGCCGCGGAACAAGGGCTGTAGAGGGAAAGGGCATAAGCAAATCTGGCAACACATTCCTGCGGCAACCTCGCTTCGCTCGGACGTGTTGGTCGGCATAGCCGACGGATTTGCCCGGTCGCTGGCGCTCCCTGATCTCGCTGCGCTCGGCATGCCCATTCCGCTTCGCTCAGGGAAATTGAGCCGCTGCGCCCGGCGCCCGGTACCCACCGTTGGACGCCCTGCCGGGCGCACTCATGAAGTGTGATGGCGGCGGCCGCCGATCCTGCGGAGGACGGCTCAGGCCAGCGGAGCTGGCACGGGAGGAATCAGGAGTCTGGACAAAGTGTCGACTCCTGATCGAACGATTCCCCGGACCACCGGCCAAGAGGTCAACATGACCCGCGGAATGAGCCTCTACGGGTGGCTCTTGAAGGATTCCGTCCAGGGCCAAACGACCGGCTGCATGGTCTGGCAAAGACCGAACAAGCCCCGATGGGGGCGCATCTGCGTGAACGGCACCATGCAGCTGGTGCATCGCCTCGCCTATTCGATATTTCTTCCGATCCCTGACGGACTCGTCCTTGATCACCTCTGCCTCAACCGCGAATACAAAGCGCAACGAGAACCGACGCTACCGGAAGCGCAAAAAACGTGAGGCACTGCCTGATCGCTGCCGTCTGAACAATCATGCCGATCCACAAATCATTGCCCTCATCATTCCTTGACGAAAGGACCCGTCATCATGGCCGAGCCAACTCCTTACGACACCGGCGCCCGCTGCGAACCGAAGCCGTGGCTTCCCACCAGCGACGTTCAGCAGCTTGCTCTCCGGAACGATCTTCCCGACGATTTCGGCAAGGTCGACTTTGACAACGACGAGGGCGGCACAGTCTGCGTCGCATACGTCGAACGGAACGGCGACGGCCGGTTCACCGTCCATATCCAACCCTTGGTGGACGAGGAGCTCCGCGTCATGGTGCACCGCGACGACGGGTCCGTCGTGATCCTGCCCGGCCCGGCCTCATCGGCCACGGAGAAGGATTCATGATGAAGGTTGCCATCATTCGCGCCGACGGGGACCTGCAGTACGAAGACGTCGCCAGGATCGAACTGGCATACCTACGGAACCAGGTGGCCGGGCACATCGAAGCGCTGCGGATCCCCGGAACCGGGATCACCTTCTACCTCAACGAAGACGGGAAGCTCCTCGGGCTGCCGGTCAACGCCCGCGCCACTGCAATCGCCCGGCGCAACCGGGCGCTGTCCTTCACCGATGCCGTCGTCGGCAACGTCGTCGTTGTCGGCCCCGCGGACAAGCACGGCGACGACACCGGTCTCTCCCGGGAGCAGATCGTCTGGCTGGAGAAGGAGCTGTCCGTCGACGAAATCATGGAGCTGCTCAGCCCCGACCCGTGGGGCCAGGCAGCAGCGAGGCCCGCCGGTCCGCCCGAAAGCCGCGGCGACGACGAGGAGGCGGACGGATGAGCGCGATGCAATTGCTGTCGATCCCCAACCGGGAGTTCATGGACAAGCGCGACGAGCTGGGCCGGTTCCTGCTGGAGTTTTACTACGGCAAGGGCGCGTGGGACGGTGCCGGGTTCGAGGACCTCCAGTTGAACTACCGGCTGGACGCCGAAGACATCCTGCTGTCCAACCCGCACCTGCTGTCCCTACGGGCGCGGGTGGTGCTGTGGCGAAGCGAGATCATGCGGGCGCAGATCATCGACCGGCTGGAGGTCAATGCAATCGAGGCCCGGGGCATGCCCGGTACCTGGACATCCTTCTATGACGACATGAGGGACGAGACGGAAGAGACCTGGGTGGGCGGGTGTTTCGGCGATGACTGACGGATCAATGAATCTCCCGCTGGATCACCGGCAGGACACTTGCCGGTTGGGCGTGCCTTCGACGTCGAGGCCGGCCACGCCGCGGGGGTTCCAGAGGTCCACGGCGCCAAGGGCACTCCGGTACCAGGCGACGGCCGCCGTTGCGTCCGGGACGATGACCATCACCGAAAGGGCTGCCACGTTCTGGCTCCGGTGAAGGGCTACTTGTCCCGTTTGATGTTGTGCGCCTTGTCGTAGGCAGCCATCAGGGCCTTCGGCAGCCGGCCGAACTCCGGGACGTCTTCGCCGTTCGCCTTGCCCCACTCACGGATCTTCAGGCGTTCCTCAACGCTGGTCGCCGGAACAACAGGCTTCTTCTCCGGCTCCTCGGGCACATGCTTGCGCCCCGCCTTCAGGTAGCGCTGCAGCGACGCCTCAAGCTCCTGCCGCTCGTCGGCCGTGAGGTCGATCTCGTACCACGTGTCGCCGAGTCCGAAGGTGACTGTCCCCGCATCGGACTTGCCACTGATGTCGGATTCGATGATGCTTCGCTTTGCCATATGCCGAATGTAAATCACCGACTGACGTATGGGAAGACGAGTGGACTGATTGCTCATAAATCAGCCGAAAACGATGCTGGTCCTACAGCATACTCAGCTCCTCACTGCTAAAATCACACCATTCAGGACCCGTTCGACAGGACAGGACATCATGACTCCGACCCCGCTGATTCCCGACTCCGATCCCCAGTGGGGTGAGGCTGGAGTCGTCACTGACCTGTTCACCCTCCTGTGTCAACGCCGCGGTTGGACTGACGAGTTCCTGGCCGCGATTGACCGTGCTGACCATGACCCGCTCAAGGACCTCGACACCCTGGTTGCCGCCCTGGAGGAGACGCGCAGCACCGGCGGGGTCATCACGATCGCCCCGGACTTCGACATGGACGGCATCGCGTCCGGCGTGCTCGGCTACGCGGGGCTCAAAGAGCTCGGCTTTTGCGTGAACCTGCACATCCCCGATTACCGCCGCGGCCATGACCTGACGCCGGACGACATTGCGGAGATCCACGGGATCTTCCCGGCGACGACGGTGCTGCTGACCTGCGACGGGGGAGTGAACTCGCACGCCGGCGTCCAGGCGGCCCGGGCGCTCGGCTGGAAAGTCTTCGTCACCGATCACCACCAGGAGCTCGAGCCCGGCAGCTGCGCCGACATCACCGTCGACCCCTGCCGGCTGGATGAGACGTATTCGTTGCGCGGCATCTGCGGTGCGCACGTGCTCTACCAGGTCCTGGAGGCTTACGCGCTGGCCCATCAGCCGTTCAGGCTCTGGGCGGTCCGGCTGCTGCGGCTCTTCGCCGGGCTCGGCACGGTCTCCGACGTCATGCCGGTGCTCTATGAGAACCGGCAACTGGTGAGGGACTCGTTGTCGATTGCCCGGCTGCTGCGGGTTCCCGCGCCGCTGGTCATTCCGAATCAGCGCGGCAGCCTGGACCCGGACCCGGACGCAATCGAGACCGGACACGCAACGCTGCTGCAGCTGCTCGCCGCCGAGCCCCACGACCCGGCGTATGTCGGCGCGTTCGAGGGCTTCGCGGTGCTGCTGAAGGCGTTCGCGCAGGCCGGCAAAGCGAAAAGCATCGATGACATCGACGAAGGCTTCTACGGCTTCTATGTCGCGCCGGCGATGAACAGCCCCCGCCGGATCGGCACACCGCTCTCCGATTGCTTCGCGGTGTTCACTGCCGCCACCACGCAGCAGAAGCTGGCGGCCGCCGGCAGGGTCATCATCAACAACGACCGGCGCAAGGAACTGGTCGCCGGGTACCTCAAGGAGTTGACCGGTGGAGACCAGCCGCTGGCACCCTGGGTCTACTTTTCGGCCGCGCCGATGGGGATGTACGGCCTGCTCGCCGCCCACATGATGCACGCCACCGGGCACCCCGTGGTCGTCGCCAACCGGCCGTCGTCCCCGAAGGACGCCGTCAGCGGCTCGGCCCGGGCGCCGGGCTGGTTCGACATGATCACAGCCCTGGACGGCCGGGAAGGCCTGGAGGCGGTCGGCCACCGGCAGGCCTGCGGTGTCCGCGTCAGCACCGCCGCTCTCCTGGACGATCTGGTGCGGATCCTCAGGGACACCACGCAGCAATTGATGCCAGGCCCCGGCGAGGCCGGGCATCCCGCGGGGGACCTCACGCTCGGCCCTGCTCCGGACTGCGATGCCCCGCTGGAGAATGTGGATCCGCTGATCGAAATGGTGCGGCGCCTGGAGACGCTGAAGCCGTTCGGTCACGACTTCACCGAACCGGTCTTCGAGATCGTCCTGGACGCTTTCCGGGTGGACCGGATCGGCTCCGAGGACCAGCACCTGCGCCTGGTCACCCCGACGGGGATGGCGTGCCTGTGGTGGAACGCGGCGGAGGAACACCATGAACGGCTTGCCGGGCACAGCCAACAGGACGGCGCCGGGCCGCTGCGCTTCCTGGCCCGGCTGCAGCTGAACACCTTCCGGGACGAGACCCGTCTCCAGGCCGTCATCCAGGAACCGCTGGAATGAGAGTCCAGCCGGCTACCCGGCAGGGCCGCGGCGGCTGGACCGCTGCGGCCCTGCGCGTTGCCGCATGGTGTGCAGCCATCACGGTCGCCGTGCCGGGCGGATACCTGCTGATCGGCGGCGTGGCACTGGCTGCGGTCCCTGATCCCGTCACCGCCACCATGGCCGCCGGGACCGTCGTCGCCGTCGTCGTGATCACGGCCCGGCGTCTCGGGCCGGTCTGGTTCGCCTTCAACCCGCCGCCCCGGCCGTGGGAAAAGACGGGAGTCCGAGCCTTCGTCGCCTCGGCGCTGGCCGCACTGCTGCTCGCGTTCCTTGCCGGACAGGTTGCGGCCGCAGTGCTGTACGGAGAGTACGGATCCAGCGGCTTCGATCGCCATGAACAGGCTGTGCAGTCCTCAGGCCCGGGCATGGCCCTGCTGCTGTCGCTGCTTGTCGCCCCGGCCGCCGAAGAAGCCCTCTTCCGGGGGCTGCTGTATCCGCTCCTGCGACGGCGCGCCGGCCTCGTGGTGTCCATGACGGTCACGGCGCTCCTGTTCGCGCTGATGCACGGCAACCTTGTCCAGGCGGCCGCGACCCTCCCGCTGGGCCTGCTGCTGGCGCTCATCGCCGAACGGACCCGCGGCATCGGGACGGTGGTCGTGGCGCATGCCGGATACAACCTCGCCGCCGAGCTGGTGCCACCGGCCATGATTCAGGCGCTGACCCCGGCACCGTGTGTGGTTTTCCTGATGGCCGCGGCCGGCTGCGGCGTGGTCCGCCTGGCCGGGCTGGTTCAGGCCTCAAGCGGCGACGTTGCGGGTTGCCGGGCATGAAGGCACCAAGGGAACCCCGGTGACGCGAGGCGCTGTACTTCGCGTCATCGGGGTTTTTGTGCCCTGGTGACCGGGGTTGCACCGGTCACCGGGGGATGCGGTGAAAGAAGAGTTCGTCAACCACGCGGCGGAAGGAGATCATCATGGCCGTCATCGAACCCTGTGCTTACAGCGCGGACGGCAAGCTGATGAAACCTTCGCCGCTGGCCACCCTCCGGGCCAAGTCCCGCATGGTCACCCCTGGCACGAAGTACATGCCGAGCCTCGACATCGGCTACACGCATTTCTTCCGGATCACGGCCTTCGGCCGGACTGCCGGCGAAGCCAGGCTCAACAGCAAGGCCAGGATCGGCACCCTCTACGGGCGGCTGCGCCAGGTGGAGGGATTCCGCGAGATCGAGGCCCTCAAGTACACCGACTTCATCCACACCAACCGGAACTACGCCGTCGTCTTCGAGATCACGTACGCGGTCGAACGGACCGGCACCCGCGGCCAGCGCTACGACGAAGAGCTGGGCACTCCGTACCCGGAGTACCGGCAGGACCTGGGAAAGCTGGGCTTCGGACCGGAAACAGCCGATGTGCTCAAGCAGCGCTGAAACGTGAAGACAGCAGAAGGACCGGAGGGGTCCCTTCCCACGGGGAGTGTCCCTCCGGCCCTTCCTTCACGTTCCATTCGCCGGAGCGATGGTGACGACGACAGTCACCTATCGCCACTTGTCACACTACCAGATCAAAAGGCGCCAGACAAGAGCTGATAGATGACTACGATGTGAATCAAAGAAAGCATGAATCATGACTATGAATGATGAACATCTTACTCCACCCATCAGTTCTTCCCGCGAGTAGCAGTTTCGTCAGGGAATCCGGCAGATCGCCGGCGGTGAGTACGAAAAAACAGTGACAAGGACCTCATCCACATATATGCTCCGATCAGCTTCAATGCCGGGGGGATTCGATGGAGCATTTTCGGTTGCCGCAATCGGCTTTTTGCCTTCTTTTCGCCGGCCTGCTTATGACTTCTTGTGGGTCTGGTCCGGTCGGCAAAGCCGGCACAGCCGTACCCGCTCCGCCTCCGATCAGTTCCGCGACTCCACAGGTATCCTGCGCGCCGTTCCTCCCCTCCGCTCCGTGTTCTCAATACGTCAGCATTTCAGGGAATTCGAACGGCGTCACCCTCCCGTGGGTAGCGGCTGGCGGGCTTACGGTAGAGCTGAATTCCGTGAATGGTGGACTCTAGCTCACCGCGAAGACTCCATGTAATCCGGTCAGCGGACCGGCAATGATCATGGGGAGCACTCTCGTTGTCGAAAAGCTGGCGCTCGGAGCGGTTGGCTGTGTCGGCGACCCGGCTGAACAGGAAAAGTGGGTCGTAGGGTTCCTCAAACAGCCTGTTGAAATGAGCCTCGATCAGGACACTTTGACATGGAAGAGCGGAACCGGCACTCTCAGCTTCAAAACCAGGTGACGACCGCTATCACTCTTCGAAGGGGTCGATCGCCTGTCGGCAGGACGGACAAAATGGATCTGTTGGGGCCGGGCTTCCGGCATGGCCGGCCTGGATTCGATGGACGAAGAAGCGGGAAGAAATGAATAAAGCAACTTACATCGGCATTTCCCTTCTGGGCGCTGTGGCGATTTTAGTCGGATTCTTTCTCATGTTGAGACCCCAGGGCTCGCCATTGGCCGGAATAATATTTGTATTATGTGGACTGGTTGTGGCTGTCAACACTTGTTTTGCTTACAGAAAAGCGAAATTATTAGGGAATTTTGACGAAGATTCCGGGAAATAAGGCCGAGGCCTTTGCCGGAAAAGATGCGAGGGTGAACAGAACGGTCAACAGATTCCAAAACCGCCAGCAATGCACCGCTGAATCCCGGCCCAGGTCCGTGTTGATCTGCCAAGCCATGCAGATCTCGCCTGCTTGGGGCACACCCCAAACTGACACTCAAGGCTTAGCCTTCAATTTCACGCCATTAATACCCGGGCCCCGACGTTCCTCCTCGGTGTCAGCGGCCTGGCGCTCCTCACGCCCGGAATCCACCCGGCGTTCCGGCACGGTCCCGCAGTTGCGACCGGCCCCGCCGCGGCGACCCCCGTGGCCTGGTGGAAAAGACTTGAACCCGAGCCGGTGATCCACCGGTAAACACGTGCCCCGGATGAGACCGAATCTCGTCCGGGGCCTTTTCTCCACGGCGCCGCCTGTGACGGAAAACGCGGCGGGCGCCCGGCTGTACCACTTCATCTGGTACAGCGAAAAACAGTGTCTGACCTGCGAAAACACTGTTCCGGACGAAAGTGTTGTACCACTTCGAAATCCGGTGTGGTACAGGTGTTTCCGCAGGTCAGATGCCCTTTTCGGGCCTTTGTACCACATGTACCACGCTTTTCCGACTTTTATATAGGAGCGAGGATATTGAAGCCGGAAATTACCGGTCCACTGATTTTTTGACAGGGAAAGAGGCTTGCGGAGAAAAATGAAAAGCGGTATCGCGCGCCTGCGTACGTAAGCCCATAAAAGGGTGGTACATCTGGTACAGGGGGTATCGAAACCCCTTCTGAACTGGGCTTATATATGTACCACTTTAAGATCTAAAAGTGGTACAGCGCTTCTCTGTACCACTATGAAACCCGCCCTGACCTGCGAAAACAGGTGTACCACATGAAGTGGTACACGCCCGGATACCCCGGTGGGGTATCGGGAGCCGGGCCTCCTTCTCATCAGGCCGGCCCTTTCCCGACGATGCCCGCCCCTGGGACGCCCGGGCCGGCTGGCGCCGCCCCCGGGTGGGGTGTTGTGTCGCGACCGCGCCGCCTGCGCCGACGCAGCAGACGCCGGTGGCGGCCTCCCGCGGCGGGACGTCCAATTCGAAGCTTCGCTTTTCTATCAATAGATGACCGAGTCCCCTTGCGATTCATCTATTGAATGATCTATCGTGATGATGCACGTTCCCTTCAGATATGAGCCCCGGTCAGGCTTCCCACTTCGTGCCGGCAGGGTCCTCAGGCAGCGAGAAAAGACGACCCATGACGACCTTCGAGGATGACCTTTCCGTTTTTCCAAACGACGGAAACGGCCCGGAAGGCGCCGTCTCCACTCCGGCCACCATGGCCAGGTTCGCCTTCCTGGAGGAGCTTCAGGAGTTCTTCACCAGGCGCTCCGAGGCCGCGGCTCCGCTGAATTTCATCATCACCCACGTGACTGCGGCCTACCTGGATTCCCTCGATCCGGCCGACGCGCCCGCACCCCGGGTGCTCGAGCAGGAACTGCTCGCCGCCGGCAACCTGATCATCAAGGCGGAGAACCGGAAGATTGGCAAGGACGAGCCCAGATACCCGATCGCCCGTCAGCTTTCCTGCTGGCAGCTCGCGCAGGTCCTGCTGCGCCTGCACCACGTCGTGCGCATCGCGCCCGTCAACCAGAGCACCGACCGCGAATACGACCTGCTGGCCGCGTACCAGGCCGTCGGATCCCGCCGCGGAACCTACACGCCCAGTGAGGACGACATCCGCACCACTGCGCGCCGGTACAACACCGCGCTGACCTTGAACGAGTTCAAGGAAGTCCTGGCCGTGCTGCGGGAGGACAGCCCGCGGGTGCACCTGTTGACCCACCGCGACCTCAGCGCCCAGAACAACGGCGTCCTCTACTACGGCGCCGAGCCCCTCGACCTTGACGTCGGGGGCAGGCAGTTCCACTTCGAGCCGAAAAAGATCCACCCGTTCGACCCGGCGCTTGTCTACCTGGCCAAGGCCTCCGTGAACTATGTCGAAGACGCCCCCGTCCAGGTCATCAGCCACCCGGACCGCGACGACTGGGAGGTGGTCGCATGGATCAACAGCCTGTTCGACCAGCCGGACCAGGAAGGCCTGGCCGAGCTGATCTGGGAGATCATCGGCGCGATCGTCCGGCCGCACGTCCGCTGGGGCAAGACCGCCTGGTTCTACAGCGAGAAGGGAAACAACGGCAAGGGCACCCTCTGCGCGCTCATGCGCAACCTGGTCGGCGACGGCACCCACACCTCGATCCCGCTTTCGGACTTCGGCAGGAACTTCGCGCTGGAACCGCTGATGCGCGCCAACGCGGTCATCGTCGACGAGAACGATGTCGGTACCCTGATCGACAAGGCCGCCAATCTGAAGGCGATCGTCACCGGCGACGTCATCCAGATCGACCGGAAGCACCGGATGCCCGTCGCGTTCCAGTTCCACGGCTTCATGGTCCAGTGCCTGAACGAGTTCCCGCGGGCCAAGGACAAGTCGGAGAGTTTCTACCGCCGCCAGCTGTTCGTGCCGTTCGCGAAATCCTTCACCGGCGCCGAACGAAAATACATCAAGGACGACTACCTCAGGCGGCACGAAGTCCTGGAGTACGTGCTCTGGTACGCCGTCAACCGCGCCGGGGCCGGGTCTCCCGGGAACTACTACCAGCTCTCGGAGCCCGCGGCCACCAAGGCGGTCCTGGAGGAGTACAAGGAGACCAACGACCCGGTCCGGGCATTCTGGACTGAGTTCCGCGACCGCATCATCTGGGACCTGCAGCCGTTCCCGTTCCTGTACGACCTGCACAAGGCCTGGTTCACCGACGTCTCGCCCTCCGGATCCCCGGTCAGCCGGCAGAAGTTCGTCTCCAACCTGGTGGCGATCGTGGACGAGGACCCTGACTGGCATTGCCCGGACAAGAACCGCAAGATCCGCCCCGGCGTGATGATGGACGGTCCCGAACCGCTGATCGGCGAATTCGGGCTGAAAAGCTGGTATTCGCGCACTTATACGGGCAACGACCCGTTCAAGCTCGGCCGGCCGGTGCTGCAGGCCAGTTACCGCGGGCTCATGCGCCGGACACTCTCCGCCCCGGCCGCACCGGCTTCCGCCGGCCTTTCCGGCTCCGAAGAGACGGCCTGAGCCGGCGATGCCCGACATGACCACCACCGCCCGCCGCCACGGACAGCAGAAGCCACCGCTGCAGCCGGTCCCGGTCCGCGGGCCGCACTCCCGGATCCGGGCGGGCCCGGCCACGTCCGTGTGTGCCTCCGACCACGACTGAAACGAGAACCACCATGCTTGGAACCCAGGAGAAGGCCGGGACGACCACCGCGCCCCGGCAGTTTGCCCGCGTCACCGCGGCGACGTCCCTGTTCACCTTCTACGACATCGAATCGCTCTCGAACGTCTTCAGCGTGACCGCCTACACGCCCCGGCCGGCGGGCACACCCGATGATCTCGAGGTGTTCCATCTCGTCGATGACACGGCCCTGGCCGGACAACTGGAGCGGCAGGCCCTCCTGGACGCCGTTCGTGCGGGCAACCCTGGGCTGCCGCCTGTCCGGCTGCTGCTGCACAACCTGCGTACGGTCCCGGGCACGCTCCGCCTCGCCCAGCTCGTCGGCCTCTCCGACGCCGAACAGGTCTGCCACGCCGGGACTGAATCCTCGTATCCGCCGGACCTGCGACCGGTCTGCGACACGGACCCGGTGTATGACGCACGCCGGCATCCGTTCCTCGCCGGCTACAACTCGATGAACTACGACACGACGATGCTTGCGCTCTACCTCGCCGAGGTGTTCTCCGGCATCGCCGGGCACCGGGCGCAGCTCACCCATGCCCGGCACCTGGTGGCCGGCGCCGCCACACCGGAAGACCGCTCCCACGCGCACAGCCGGCTGAGGACCGTCCTCGGCCAGCGGCCGGCGTTCGACCCGCCGACCGCCGCGGCAATGCGTGCCCACAACGACCAGCTCTTCGACCCCCGGCACATCGACTACATGCCGGGCTATCTCGGCTGGGACACCCCGGCCGGGAACATCCGCCGCGCCATGATCCAGTCCGGCCGGCATCTGGACGTCGCCCGGCTCAACGAGCACCAGCAGCGTGTCGGGCTCAAGAGACTGCTCGGCATGCTCGGACACCAGATCCGCGAATCCGGCAAGCTCGGCCACGACAGCGTCATCACCACGGCCGGGGAACTGTACGAGCTGCTGGCGTACAACGTCGCCGACTGCGTGGGCCTGGCACAGCTTTTCAAGCACCCGGCCTACTCCAGCGCCTTCGACCTGAAAGCGGGCCTGCTCGCGCAGTACACGGAGACAGTCTTCAACCGCGACGGCAGCGTGCGGCGGGACCGCCTGGCCATCGATTCGTCCTCGGCGAAGTTCGTGGGCCGGATCCTGGCACCGCATGCACCGCTGAACGACATCGAAGCCGTCTCCTTCCTGTATCCGGCACCCGAGGTCGCCGCCGAGCGGAACATCGCGCAGTCCAACGTGCTCGACGAATGCGTGCGCTTCTTCGAAGACCGCGTCGCCCCGGACCGACACAGCAACCCGGCCCAGGCCGAGGCGCACCGCGGCTTCATGCAGGTGGCCGCCTATTACCGGGCGATCGAAGGGCAGAACTTCAACGAGTCCGAGGAGTACCGCGAGCTGTACGGCCGCGACGCGACGTCGCTGCCGGACATCCCGAAAACCCCGAACAACCTGCCGTACTTCACCGCCGACGGCACCCCGTCCCCGTGCTTCGCCACGTTCTCGACCGGAGGCATCCACGGAGCCGAAGCCGACACCCTGGCCTACCGGATCGAACAGCTCGAGCACCAGCAGCAGGCCCGCATGATCGAAGCGGCCCGGAGGGTGTACCCGGACGCCCGCGACTTCGTCGCCGAGGCCAGGCGCCAGCACGGCCTGCTGACGCTTCCCGACGGCAGCACCGTGGACAAGCACCTGGTGCTGCTGGGATCCGACCCCGTGAAGGTGAAGTACCGCAGGCCGGCGAAGGCGGATCAGCTGCAGGCAGCCCAGCTCGCCCGGGCGCGGGAACTCGTTCCCGATCCGGCGGTGCTTTTGGCGACCCGGCGCCCGGAGGCCGAGGCCCTGAAGGTGCGCCTGGACGACGGCACCGTGCTGGACGGCAAGGTGGTCCTCGCCGTCACCTCGGCGGCCAAGGCTGCCTACCGCGACGAACCGGCGAAGAAGCCTCCGGTGCTTTTCGTGGGCAAGGATGACGGATCCACCCGGCTTCATCCCAGGTACGCCCGGACCAGCGCGGCCCGGGTCACGCATGAGGACTTCACCAGCTACTACCCGAACCTGCTGCGGAACATGCGCGCGTTCTGGAATCCGGAGCTGGGAGAGGACCGGTACGCGACCATCTTTTTCCGGAAGGAGGACCTCGGCCGTGAAATGAAGCAGCCGGCCCTGTCCCCGGAAGAGAAGGCCCGCCTGACGACCCTGAGGAACGGCACGAAGCTGATCCTCAACGCCGCATCCGGCGCCGGCGATGCCTCGCACAAGAACCCGATCCGGATGAACAACCGGATCATTTCGATGCGCATCATCGGCCAGCTCTTCAGCTGGCGCATCGGCCAGGCCCAGACGCTCGCCGGTGCCCGGATCATCTCCACCAACACCGACGGCCTGTATTCGGTCCTGGACCAGGAGACGAACGACCGTGTGCTGGCCGAGCAGGCGGCGCTGATCGGAGTCGACATCGAACCCGAGCCGATGTTCCTCATCAGCAAGGACTCGAACAACCGCATGGAGCTCTCGGTTCCGCCGGAAGGATCGACGCTGGCGGAGAGCAGGATCATCACCGCGTCCGGCGGGACCCTGGCCTGTCACGCAGGACCCCGCCCGGACAAGTCACTGGCCCACCCGGCCGTGATCGACCACGCCCTGGCCCGGTACCTGCAGGCCGTCGCCGGCAGGGGAGAGGCTGCCCTGTCGGAGCCGTTCGACCCTGTCCTGGGCCGCAGGATCATCGAGGACGCCCTCGACCTGCAGGATCCGGTGGCGACCGCGCTGCTGTTCCAGAACGTGATCGCGGCGTCCCGGGGCTCGATCACCTACCCCTTCGCGGCGGCCCCGCCGGACACAAACGTCGCAGATCCGAACGGCGATGTCCCCGACAGCTCCCGGATCCGGGATGCGCGGCCGCTGCAGATGGTCAACCGGGTCTTCGTCGTCCGCCCCGGCACGCCGGACGCCGTCAGCCTGCACAACGCAGGGGCGTGGAAGGTTCCACCGGCCACTTTGGCCAAACGACGCTCCGGGGAAGCCCGTATCCCGGCGGCCGACCCGGTCGCGTCGGGAATCCTGGCCCACCACGGCTGGGCCTCGACGATGTGGATGAAACAGCAGAACCAGGCCCTGACACTCGTCCCTGAGGGGCAGGATGTCCTCACCCGCAGGATCAACGGCATCGACCCGGCGTGGTCGATGGTCATCTGCAACGACGATCTGCGGGCCATGGACCGGAGCAGGCTCATTGCCATACTCTGCCCGCTGGACCTGCCCGTGTATGTCCGGATGCTCGATGAGACCTTCAGCAAGAACTGGAAGAACGCATGAGGCGGGCTTGCGCCCGCCGCGGGGGCCGGGCTGGATCGCTCCAACCGGCTCTCCGCGGTGCCGGCAGGACGGCGACAGCCGATGGCTAGGATCCTCGAGAACCCGGTGGAGCACTACCTGCTCGCACAGTGCCGCAAAAACGGTTTCCTCTGCCTGAAGTTCGTCTCCCCGGCCCGCGGCGGCGTTCCGGACCGCATCATCGTCACGGGCGGGGAGCACGGCACCGTCTTCGTCGAAGCCAAACGCCCCGGCGAGCAACCCACCCGCCGGCAGCAGGCGACCCACGCGAAGATGCGCCGGTTCGGGGCGGAAATCCACGTCGTCGACAGCTACACGGCGGTCGAGCAGCTGATGAACCACCTCTCCGGACCCGGCGCACTTCCTTTCCGGCGCCCGGCATAGCTGGCCGGTTACCCGAAATATCCACGAGAGAAGCCCGACATGAACACCGCCACCACGCGCGACATTCCGCGCACCGCCCGCAGCGAGCCCCGGATCACGATCTACGGACCCAAGGAATGCCCTAACTGCGGACAGGCCATGGTGTTCTTCGACCGGAATTCGATCGCGTACACCAAAATCTGCATCGAGGCCGGCGACACGGACCACCGGTACATCACTGAAGAGCTCGGCTACGCGGCCGCCCCGGTCAATCGTGGACATCAACCATGACACCGGCGCCGGACAGCGCACCGTGCACTGGGGCGGCCACCGGATGGACATGCTCGTGGCCGTGAGGAGCCTCGTGGTGAACATCCGGTCAAACGAAGCACCGGCCGCCGACGAGGCCCTGTCCGCGTGAACACGGACCACCACAAGTATCCACGGATCACGCCGCCGTTGTCCCGGATCTCCACGGGGCGCGGCAGGGCGGCCACCGGATCGAGGACGAAAGCGGGATGGGATGCGCTGGCCGGCCATCCCCGGCATCATTGCGGTCCCGCTCATCTGCCTTGCCGGAGCGTGGCTTCTCCTGCACTGACACCACAATCACCGAGAGGAGGAGGATGCTATGACCACGCCAGTCACGCCTGCTCCTCCAACGGCGCCACCCGTTGTACCCGCGCAGGCTGCCCGCACTTTGATGCCCCACCAGCAGCAGGCCGTCGACTTCATGGTCAGCCACCCGTACGCCGGCATCTGGCTTGCGATTGGCGGAGGCAAGACCGCGTCCACACTCACCGCCCTGCAGCAGATCCGGCCGATCGGTCACATCCTGGTCATTGCGCCGGTCGCCATTGCCAGGTCAACCTGGCTCGACGAGATCGAAGACCTGAACCTGCCGATCCGCACGCGCTCACTGATCGTCGACGAGCGGGACCGCAAGCTCTCGAAGAAGCAGCGGCTTGAGCGCATCCGGCAGGTCTTTACCGATCCGCCCACGATGTACTTCATCAACCAGGACCTGATCTCGCGGTCACCGGACAAGCGCTGCAGGGTGTGTCGCGGCGACGGACTGAAAAACCACGCGTGCATCGAATGCCAGACGGGTCTTGTCGACCAGATGCCGAGGAAGCGCCTTCCGGGTCCGGACGGCAAGCTGCACGACACCATCATCTGGCCCTTCCAGACCGTCATCATCGACGAGTCCCAGGAATTCAAGTCGCATTCGTCCAACCGTTTCAAGGCACTGGCGCGGGTCCGTCCCGCCGTTACCCGGTTCATCGAGCTGACCGGCACACCGTCGCCGAATGGCCTCGAGGATCTCTGGAGCCAGATGTACCTCCTGGACCAGGGCCAGGCACTGGGTGCGACGATCACCGCGTTCCGCAAGCGCTGGTTCACCCCGAAGATGATCCCCGGGACCACCACCCCGGCACAGTGGCTGCCCAACACGGGAGCGGAGCAGGAGATCCATCAGGCGATCGCCCATCTGGTCATGAGTGCCCGGAACACCTCCCTGGTGCTGCCTCCGCTCACCGTCGAAGACATCCATGTCCGGCTTACGGCTGACCTGATGGCGGCCTACCGGGAGTTCAAGAAGAACCTCGTGATCGACATCGTCAACGAGGCCGCGCGGCGTTCTGCCGAACAGGCGTTCCGGCGGTGGATTGTGGCGGATCCTGATCCCGAGGCGCAGGCAATCCGCGACCGGCTGGGCACGTTGGCCGGCGAGGATCTGCGCAAGACCTATGAGCAGTGCAAACAGGCCAGGATCGGCGGTTTCGTCCAGGATCCGGATGCTCAGCTGGTCTCCACCGTGGTGGCGGAAAACCAAGCGGTGCTGACGAGCAAGCTGATGCAGTTCGCCTCCGGCACGCTGTACACCAGTGATCCTGATGACCCCTCGACCAAGGGCCGGTACGAAGTTCTGCACGACGAAAAGATCCACATGGCCGAGTACCTGGTCCGCAACAACGGGGGAGACCCTGTACTGATCGCGTACCACTTCAAGTCCGACCGGGAACAGCTCATGCTCAAGCTCAACCGGGCAGGCATCAGGACCGAGGCCTTCGACGGTTCCCGCGCGATGACGCAGCGCTGGAGCAACAAGCAGATTCCGGTGATGCTGATCCACCCGGCGTCTGCCGGCGCCGGGCTCAACCTGCAGCACGGCGGCTCCACGATGATCTGGTACACCCTGCCGTTCTCGCTCAAGCACTACCAGCAGACGAACGGCCGGCTCTTCCGGACCGGCCAGACCAAGCCTGTGAGGATCTACCAGCTGATCACGAAGGATACCCAGGATGAACGGATGCCCGCGGTCCTGCAAACCAAGGATCTGACCCAGACCCGGCTCATCCAAGCTGTCGATGTCGAGAAGGCGCTGGCGTCCGCCCTCGAGGAGGAGATCCGCGGGGACGTCAACGATCTCTGGTCGACGACACGCCTCTGACGTTGTGGAATCTAATCGGCACGGCCGGTTCGCGCGTGGCGTGCTCGTCCAGCCGGGGCTCGGCAGAGCCGATCCGGGTGAAACTTGGTAAGTAATGGACCGGTGGGACATTCCTGAGTCTCACCGGTCCGCACTGTCGCGACCCACTCAGGAGACCGCCCCTCGGAAGAACGGAAGTTCCGACGTGCGGATCCGCACGATGATGCCGCCGTAGAGTTTCGATGCCAGGCCGGAGAGGAGGCCCCGATGGGCAAGCCCAAACACCAAAAACGCAGCCACCTGTCCGTCGAGGGTTTCCGGCCTGCTGCCAATCCCGACCTTGCCCGAGCGATGCGCGAACTAGGGCGCAGCAACTCCGCCCAACCGCACATCGCTGCGCCGCGCAAAGGCACCCGCCGCGAGCGTGAACGCCAAGCGATCCGGGACCAGAGCCGAGGAGCATGACCGTGCGGCAATTGACCGAAGACGAGTTCGACACGGAGTTCACCGTCGTGACCGGCCGTGAGGCCGTCCCGGATAGCAATTTCGGCTCATTGAGCTATCGTTCCTCCGGCCGCATCTGGTCGGGCGAACTTGCACAACGGAACCCGGTGTCATCGTCCTGCATGAAGACATTGGCGTCGTTGGTCTCGGCCGGGTAACCTCGCGCGAATGTGCTAGTGAATGCCGAACCCTTCAACCCGTATCGCCCCATCCCCGTCTGCTCGCCGAGCCATTCCCACACGTTGCCTACCATGTCGTAGACGCCGTATGGCGACACCCCGGAGTGGAACCGAGACACATCCGTTGTCTCTCCTATACGGCTCTCTCGCACGTTGCACTTGGCTACCGTCGCCTGATCGCCCCAGGGGAAAGTCGCCCCCTTGGTCCCGCGGGCCGCTTTTTCCCACTCCGCAGCCGACGGGAGCCTCTTTCCGGCCCACTCTGCGTAGGCGACGGCATCAATCCAGGACACATGGACGACCGGATTGTCGTAGCGGTTACGCTCGCAGCGGCCGTTTGCCCAATGGCCCGGTGATGGGTGGTCGGTGGCCGCGACGAACCGGGCATAGTCCGCGTTGGTGACGGGGAAGACGTCGATGTAGAACTCGTCCACCCACTCAGCCTCGTTGGACGAGCCAGACAGGTAAATCCCTTTCGGCACTCGCACCATCAGGCGGCCATCGCCCGAGTGCTTGATGTAGTCGCCCACCAAGCCGTGAGTCGCTGCAGGGTCGACGGCCTGCGCCATACGCGCGTCCTCATCGTCTGAGAGGAGAGCTACGAACCGCACCTGTACGTCCATGTCAGCCGCCCTGAGCAGGGAGTCCAGACCGGCCTGGTTGACGGGTCGTATGTCGGCATCTTCGCCTTGTTTCTCCCATTTTGCTACGGCACGGTCGGAGATCAGGAGTCGTTCCGCCAACTCAGCGGTCGTCATCCGCAAAGCCACCCGCAGTGCTTTGCTCTCGCGCCCTGACCATCGCTTCACCACTGACATGGCCTACGCCTCTCCGATACCTCAGACCAACTCGCTGGGCACCTCGCCGTACGCCTTGCGCATCAAGTCGAGAGCAGGATGCTCCACGTCGAAGGAAACGTCGTTTATGCTGGCGATGCCGCGTACGCCGACGGAAACGTTGGTGGCGAACGCGGCACTCATGGTGCCCAAGTCGTCGAGATGGACCGGAGACGTCTTTTGGGCAACGCCGGAGGTTTCCTGTGCCTGCTGAATAAGTTGCATGGTCACGCCAGGCAGAACAGGACCCGAAGGCCACACGACGTCGCCGCCTGCGGTGATGAAACCGAGGTTCCAAGTCGCGCCCTCAGAAACCGTACCGTCGGGTTCGACGAAGATCACGTCGCCAGCGCCCTGACGCTGGGCACCACGGCGCAATCGCATCTGGCTCCACAGGCCGACATGCTTGATGGCCGCTGCGTCCCTGGTGAATGGGACTGTGACAGTCGTCAATGGGGTCGCAGCCATCGGCCCGGAAGGCGAGGAGGTCACCAGGATGTCCGGGTGAGCGTCGGCGGCGATGTTGCCCAACCCGATCGATGCATCGAACACGGTAATGCGGAGAGAGACTGGCCCGTTGACGCTTGTGAGATAGCTGCGAATGAAACCACGCACACGATCGGTATCGAGATCTACCTCGAACACCGCGCGGCAGTCCCGCTGGAGCCTCTCGAGGTGGAGGGCAAGCCCCCTGACGGTCTTATCAGGCTCGACTCGCATAGTGGTGAAGTGGCCGTAGTTCGTTAGCGCCAGACGCAACAGCGCCTCCGTGGCGTGCTCACCGTCCGGGGTCGAGTCGAGAGGGGATCCATTCAACGTCACCATGCGACCCACAATTTCATAATTCGGTTTAGTTCTCCAAAGTTACAGCACTTGTCATATCAATATGACTCCGCGTCAATCAGGCTTGTGGGTAAGGAACTACACACACTTTGAAGGATGCTTCGTGATTAACCCCAGGAGCCCTCCCGAGACCCAGATCGCCATTGGGTACAGAGAACCGCGCTTCAGCTCGCCACTCTGCTCGACCCCCGGCGCCGTCCCGTAGACGAAATAATCGCCAGTCTCGATCCTGGACCAAAATACGTCGTTCAAATTGGAGATGAATTAAGCCAAGGAGAACCAGACGATCACCGACGTGCTCCATGAGCACTACGACCGGGTCGAATCCTTCGCGTCACCCGTGCCGATCGCTCACGCAAAGGAGTGCAGTGATGACCACTCACAACCCCAGCTCGGATGAATTCCACGGGTTCGACAAAGCTCGCGCCATTATGTGGTGCTACGAAGCCCGGGCTCGTGTGGTGGAACGCCTTGCACTCACGGACTTTGTCGCAAACGCGGCTATTGCCGCCGTACATGTCGACAACACCTCGCGGGCCGATCGCGTCTACCTCACTGCTTTCGATGAGAGGGGCTGCCAGCTTTCATCCGACACCCTCTACACGGATGAAGCCGGGCATCACCTCGATGTTGCGCCCGAGTTTGACCACGACTTCACTGGAATGTCTGTTGCATCTGGCTCCGAACTGGACGCTGCCGTTGAGCGTGAGTATGGCTGGGTCATCAACATGCAGGCGTTGCGCGCCTACGACGCTCTCGCCGATCACAGAGCAACCCAGCGTGCTGTTGTTCTGGCCCATCTGGCTGACATGATGCGCCGCGGCGACGCGAACGGATTCCTTTTCGACCCAGGAGACTCCGGCAGCGCCGGCGCAGCCTGAGGAGCGCCAACCTCCTCTTTGCCCCTGCCTTCGAGCTGCTCCTGAAACAAGTCAAGTGCGGTTTCCGCCTTCAGCATGATGTCTCTACCACCTGTGGTCGGGGTGGCGAGTTCGCAGCCAGCATCCTGATATGACAAACGGTCCGGGAAATCTGACAAGTTTGAAAACCTCGGCTGAACAGGGTGGCGAAGCCAACAGATACTGGCCGCATGAGTTTCTTGTGCAGGGGAGTGCGGACCGACTGACGTCGGTCCCGGGTAAGGAAATGTGACGAAAAGAGGGACGCCCTGGCATCCCGACAAGGTCACGACAGGTTATCAAACCACACCAGAGAGGCTCTCATGGCCAGCACCTTTGACACCGGGCTCACCGAATTCTCCTACCTGATCAACTGCCGCCTCGTGCACATCTACAAAGTCGGCGGCGGCACGATCGGCCGCCGTTACCAGGGCCGGTGGGGTTACCGGGTCACGCAAGGCGGCACAACGATCGCCTCCGGTGAAGACCTGCAGACCGCTACACCGAAGACGCACGCAGAAGCAGCCGCTCTGGCCGTCGGGATGGCCGTGCGGGACACCTCCAGGGAGAACGTCCGAGGTGCGTCGACATCGAAGTCCCAGGCGTAGATCAGATCACTTTTGACCGCTCACACCCCCATAGACCGTCCCCAGACAGAAGGAACCGACCATCATGGCCACCACCACCGTCACCGCCGAACAGCTGACCGAGGGCTCCATCGTCCTCGTCCGGGGCAAGCTCGGCTTCGCCCGCCTGACCCGTCTCATCGAAGGCGCCGAGTTGCAGGCTTCCGATGCCCGCCGGGCGCAGAACAACATGAACCCCGTCGGCGTGCCGCACACCACGGCGACTCTCACCCATGCCGATGTGCTGCTGAAGGATCCGGCGAACCCCACGCTCGAAGAGCGTTTCGTCGCCGAGCGGCGCTATCCCTCCCGCAAGCGTCCGGAGACCGGCGCGAACTACTCGATCGACTCCAAAGGACGGAATCTGCCGGTCATCGCGATCCCGGACGGCAACGGCAAGGTCGTCCAGGACACCTCCGGACAGGAACTTGCCCAAGGCCTGGACGTCACCCTGGTGCTGCGGACCTACAAGCCGAAGAAGTATAACAAGCGCGGCCTGGCGCTCGAGCAGATCATCGTGAACGAGCCGGTCAAGTACTACGCGGGCAACGCCAACGCCGATGAGCTCGCCGCACGCGGCATCGTCTTCGTCGCCCCGCCCCAGGCGGTGCAGGCCGGGCAGAACATTCAGGCCGGGGAGGCAGCCCCGGTCGAGGCAGCCGGCCAGGTCGTCGACGCAGGCACCGGCACCGTCATCGACGAGAACGGCTTCGCGCTTCCCGCTCCTGCCGCGATGGTGCCCCCGGCCCCGCCGGTTGCCGACGCTGCGGCTGCTCCTCCGGCCCAGCCGCAGGCGGAGACCCTGGAGCAGAAGCTCGCCCGGCTCGAGGCCGAGAACGACGCCCTCAAGGACGCCGGCTCCGCCATCGGGGCTGCCACTGCGCCGGAGAACCCGTGGAGTGACGCTTCCGCCGACAAACAGCCGGCCGGCATCACCTTCCAGAGCTGAGGCCGGGCTCGTCCGACCTGGCCCCTGCATGCACCTCCCGTGCAGGGGCCGGATCCGTCCCGGCCGTCCGTCTCTGATCGCGAAAGGCTTCGTATCCATGACGAGTGTTGATCCCCGTGCCTGGTTCCCCGGTTTCTATGCAAACCCGGCGGTCCAGGCACTCGCGCCCGCGTCCCGGTGGACGATCTCCGGCCAGCTCGGCGACAACGAAGACCAGCGCAAAGCACCGGTCGACATCCGCGAGCTCCTCGACCACCGCAGGCTCCGCGGCGCCTGGGCCCTCGACGACCGGTGCCTGCTCACCCTGGATGAACTGACCAGCAGGCTCCCCACGGCCGCCAACTGCGCGTTCTACCTCCGGGCCCCGCTCGACGGCCTCATCGTCATCGACATTGAGAAGAGCTGTCCGCCCGACATCTCAGGGCAGCTCCTGGCGCTGCCGTCAATCATCTACTCGGAGCAGTCGATGTCCGGACTCGGGTACCACCTGCTGACGGCGCTTCCTGGGAATTTCGCCGACTTCCCCGGGGCGGCCGGGCACAAGGTGCTCCGCGAAGAGCACGGCTGGTACGAGATCCTAATCGACCACTGGATCACCTTCACCCGCCGGCCCCTGGACGAAGACGCCGTCAACCGGGGACGGTCGGCCGACGTCACACCCGGATTCTCGTCAGTGGAAGCCGTCTACGCCGCCCTCGCCGAAGCTGCCCGGTCCAGGAACACCGGATCCGGCGCAGTCGCCACGACGGTCCACGTGCCCGACATCCCGGGCTCCGGGCGGATCGTCAGGCAGATGATCGATGGGACCCGGAAGCGCTTGAAGACCCCCGATGACTTTCACGGCGACACCTCCCGCTGGGAGTTTTCCGTGCTCGGCACGCTCTACCACGAGATGCACACCCACCTCGCCGGGCCGGCCGGGTTCGGCTGCCCCTATTCCCGCAGCGACCAGGCCTGGCTGCTCTATCAGGCCGCCGTCCGGATCCTTCCGGAACGCCACAAGCACCACGAACGCCGCAACGGCCGTCCCTTCCTCCTGGACCGTGCCGCTGCGATGATCGCCGGCCAGTCCCCGGCAGGTGGCCGTTCCACCACGGACGGCACTTGACCCTTTCCGCTCCAGCCTTTCTCTTCCCGCCATCACAGAAAGAGCATTCCGCCATGCGCTTCAACGACATCCTCTCCGAGATCGTCAAGCAGGACCTCGAAATGAACATCGTTCCGGCCCTCATGGGAGAGCCCGGCATCGGCAAGTCCAGCTTCGTCGAAGCGCTGGCTTACTCGATGAACACCAAGGCCTTCGTGCTGCCCTGCAACCAGCTGGCCGACAAGGCCGACCTGACCGGCGCACGCCTCGTGCCGACCGAAAACGGATCCTTCAAGCAGGTCTTCTACCCCCACCACGTCATCCAGGACGCCATCGACTATGCCGAGGCGAACCCGCGTGAGTGGCCGATCCTCTTCCTCGACGAAGTCAACCGCACCACCTCCGATGTCACCTCCGGCGCCCTGACCCTGGTCACGCTGCGCAAGATGGGCCACGTCGAGCT
This sequence comes from Arthrobacter terricola, assembly GCF_004354015.1. GTDB lineage: Bacteria > Actinomycetota > Actinomycetes > Actinomycetales > Micrococcaceae > Arthrobacter > Arthrobacter terricola. The sequence goes on along the minus strand of NZ_SMRU01000028.1, from coordinate 39,846 downwards.
GCCCAAGAACGTGCGCATCATCGTGGCCGGCAACGACAAGGGCAACGTCACCACGCTGGACGAGGCGAGCCTGTCGCGCTTCTCCATCTACCGCGTCGAACCCGAAGCGGCCACGCTCCTGCAGATCCTCGGCGACGAGCTGAACCCGTGGGTGCGCAAGGTCCTGACGCAGTTCCCGGCGATGATCTTCCAGAAACCGATGTCCGGCATCGTTGCCGCCGACGGCGCCGACGACGAAGACGAGAACACGACGTCCTCGTTCGCCGAGCTCTTCGACTCCGGCGAGGAGATGAACCAGCTCACCACGCCGCGGACCATCGACAACCTGTCCAGGTGGCTGAACAAGGCAGACCGCGCCCAACTCGGGCGCTACCTGGCCATGCCCACGGTGGTGGGGGACCGGGAGACCACCGTGCTGAACGAGGTCGTCGAGTCGCACGTGGGCAACACGGCATTCGCCGTGCAGGTCGTTGCGGCCATCGCCGAGGACCTCGCCTCGGGTGCAGGCCAGCAGGCCTCCCACCAGATCGTGGTGCCGAAGCCGAACTGCTACGCCGATCTGAAGGCCGCGCAATCGATCACCGACCTCGAAACGATCATCGCGGTGCTCACCGACTCCGACAAGTCCGGCTCGCTGCTGTACGCGCTCAAAGAGCACGAGGACAACGAGCGCCTGATCCACCAGCTGGCGCAGGCCACGCACCAGATCGAGGCCGCCCACACCCGCACGCTCTTCGAACTGGTCTCCGCCCAGCAGGCCGACACGCAGAACGTCGAAGCCTTCCTGGGCAGCGGCGCACCGGTTGCCGAAGCCGTCAAGCCCATGCTCTCGGCGTTCCTCTGAGCCCTGCCCGATACCCGTCAAGGAGGGTGCATTCCCATGACGTTCACCGTCACCAACCAGAAGCCGGTCGTGCTCGACGCCGTCCACACGATCACCTGCACGGGTGACTACGACCCGATGGCAGCCATCGGACGCACCATCGTCGAGCCCCTGCTGACGCCCCTGAACCCTGCATCTCCCGCCGCCATCGCCGATGCGACCGGCCGGGCGCTCGGGCCGGCGGACATCACCGACCTGCTCCTGGCCTGTGCCGGCGACACCATCGACGCTGCGGCCGAGCAATCGATGAAGGAACTGCTCGGGCAGACCCTGGTCAATTTCGACCAGACCACCCCGCTTCCTGTGGGAGAGCTGTTCGCCGCCCAGGCGGGGCGCAGGCACAAGCTGCCCGCGCCCGTCCCGGGCAAGGTGGTGTACACGGCCCGCGAGGATGTGATCCCGGCGGCCAAGGCCCTGCTGTCCGGCACGTCCGACGCCGGGCAGTTCTTCGCGTCGCTCGCCTTCGCTTACCACCCGGACACCCTGGGATTCTGGTTCGAGACCGGGACCGTGTTCGATGACTTCAAGACCTGGCTGGCCCAGCAGGCACAAATGATCGGTCCGGCACTGCCTGCAGCCACCACCAAGCTCCTCGGCGACTTCGCGGGCCTTTCCCTGCAGGGCCTGACGGAGTCCCTGCTGCTCCGCCAGGACGACAGCGACAACAACGAGGAGCTCTCGTTCGCCCGCCTGATCGTCCACATGCTCATGCAGTTCCTCCAGCAGCAGCGTGCCCGGTCGCAGGCGGCCGGAACGCAGATCATCGCCGGCGTGCTGCCGTTCACCGTGGGCGAGCTGTTCTGCCCGAAATCGCTGGTCTTCGTCAACGCCGAGGCCCACGCCCGGGCACGCCCGAACAAGGTCACCGCCGAGTGGGGGATCATCAACCAGTCCCTGGCATCACCGGTCAAAGTTCTCTCCCACCGCAACCTGTCGAAGCTCACGGCCATGCACCGGGCGACGGCCCGCGCCCAGGCGCAGGCGGTAGCACAGGCACGGAATGCCGGCCGGCCGACGTCCAGGTCCGCGCAGGTCGTGTTCCGCAAGCAGCCGCCGACCAAGGTCGACTTGTTCTCGGCGCTCACCCGGGTGCTGAAGCGGATGGGCAAGGTCAACCGGTCCCAGAACATCTTCCGGAAGTCCAGGACCACCTTCCTGAAGGCGAACCGGCGGGATCCGGACGACTTCAACAAGGCCGGCCGGATCACCTCGGTGAGCTACATGCCCGATCTTCATGTGTACGTCGACACCTCGGGTTCGATCACCGAGGCGAACTACCAGGAAGCGGTCCTGATGCTCATCAAGATCGCCAAAAAGCTCAACGTGAACCTGTACTTCAACTCGTTCAGCCATGTGCTCTCCCAGGAAACACTGCTGCGCGTGGAGAACAAGTCGATCACGCAGATCTGGCAGGAATTCCGCAAGGTCCCGAAGGTGGACGGCGGCACCGACTACCTGCAGATCTGGAACTACATCAACGCCTCCGCGGTGCGCCGACGCCGGCTGAGCCTGGTGATCACCGACTTCGAGTGGCGCGTGCCCGGCACCCGCGAAGACCACCCGAAAAACCTCTACTACGCGCCGTGCTCGGCCATGGACTGGAATTCCATGGTCCGCAGCGCGAAGCACTTCGCCAAGGCAATGAAGCACATCGACCCCGCCATCGCCCAGCGGCTGCTGGGAATGATCGTCTGAGCCCCCGCCGGCACGGTGCCGCTTGGCCTCCGGGGCCTTCCGAGAACTCTCACTTCACTACGAAACGGAGCACAGCCATGGGACTGTCCAACTTCACCGGCAGCACCGACGACGACGCAGCCCCGCCCCACGGACCTGGCGGCGGGGCCGGACTCCCGCCGGTCTTCCCGTTCTCCGGCATGCCGGTGAGCGCCGGCGATGACACAGCCGCGGCCGAAGAGATGCTCGTCAATTACAACGAGCGGTTCGTCAACGCCGAACCCACGCTGTTCCGCGACCGCCTCATCGAACAGACGCTGTCCGTCCTCATCGGCAGGACCAAGCCGAACGCACTGCTGGTCGGACCCGCCGGCGTGGGCAAGACGAAGATCGTCGAGGACATCGCACGGCGCATCGCGCTCGGCGACACGCTCATTCCGGACCAGCTGAAAACCCACACCGTCTTCGAGCTTCCGCTCTCCAACCTCGTGGCCGGCTCCTCCCTGGTCGGCGCCCTGGAGCAGAAGGTGAAATCGATCCTCGACTTCGCCTCGGATCCGAAGAACAAGGTCATCCTGTTCATGGACGAAGTGCACCAGCTCACCGCCGGCGCCGAGAGCGGCACCTACGGCAAGATCGCACAGATCCTCAAGCCCGCCATGGCCCGCGGCGACCTGCAGGTCATCGGCGCGACCACGACGCAGGAAGCCCGGTCCCTGGACGATGACCCGGCCTTCAAGCGCCGGTTTTCCAGGCTGGTCGTCGACGAACTGACCCCGGCACAGACCATCGACATCCTCGCCCGGATCCGGCCGGGCATGCTGGCACACTACACGCACCGGATCAGCGTCGCCGACGAGGTGCTCCCGGCCATCGTCCGCATCGCCGACGAGAACATGAACGCCGGCACGGGTTCACACCGGCCCGACAACGCGATCACCCTCCTGGACCGGGCGATGGCGGACCGTGTGCTTGAACAGAAGCGCCTGATGGCCACGGCCCAGGCCTCCGGCGACAACGCCACCGTGCAGGCACTGCAGGCGATCGCATGCGTGCCGCTGACCGAAGCACGGGTTGTCGACGTCGCCCGCCGCATGCTCACCGGCACCACCGTCAAGCACAGCGTCGACGTCGCCGGGTTGAGGGCAAGCCTGCACCGGCATCTGCAGGGCCAGGACCCGGTCCTCGACACGCTGGTGGACCGCGTCGGCCGCGAAGAGCTGGACGTCTTCCCGCGGACCGCACCGATCGCCTGGCTTTTCGCCGGCGCCTCCGGCGTCGGCAAGACCGCGTCCGCGAAGATCATCGCCGGGCAGGTGACCGGCCAGGAGCCGGTCATCCTCAACATGACCGAATTCCACCACGAATCCTCGATGTCCCGGATCGTCGGTGCGCCTGCCGGGTACATCGGCTCGGACTCGAACGCCGAGCTTCCGTTCGACTCCCTGGAGTCCAACCCGCACCGGGTGGTCCTGCTCGACGAATTCGAGAAAGCGGACCGCGCGGTCCAGCGCCTGTTCCTGCAGGCCCTGGACGAGGGGTTCATCACCACCGCGAGGGGAAAGAGAATCGACTTCTCCAAGGCCCTGGTCATCGCCACCACCAACGCGGCGCGGGAGTCACTGGACGGCAGGCAGACCGGCTTCGGCACCGGCCCGAAGACGGTGTCGCACCGGAGCCTGAACACGGCGCTGGCCCAGGTCTTCGACGCCGAGCTGCTGGGCCGGTTCTCGCTGGTGATCGGATTCAACCCGATCGACGAGGACAGCTACGGCAGGATCCTCTCCTCGCACTACGTCCAGCAGCGCGAACGGATCCTCGAGGCGAGGCCGCGGCTGGCCCACGCTTTGCCGCCGGCCATCCCGGCGTCGGACCTCAGGGTGATTCTCGAGCAGAGCTTCGTCCGCGAACACGGCGCCCGTCCCGCAGCCCGAGCCATCCGCACCTGGATCGAAGACCGCCTGCTGGCAGCCCGGGGTGCCCAGCAGAACGCTTCTGCTCCCGGGGTGCTGGTGCCGGCGCAGGACGCGGCGGCAGGGGAGCAGCTCTGACCGGATCACCGCGCGCTGCCTCCGGCGCGCGGTGTACGGGGCCTTCCGGCCCCGTCGGGCGGTACGGGAAACACGGGCCACCGGCTGCCTGAAAGGCGGTCCGTGGCCGGCGTCGTCCCTGCGGTTCTTCGGTCTCGTGCACGGAGTCATCGACCCGGCACAGCACAGCCCCACCAACGGACGGGAGCACTCCGTGCCAAACGTCGTTCGCACGGCACCGCGGTGTCCTGCGTAGTGCCATCCAGCCATTCGCCATCAACGGAAAGCGTGCGCCATGCCTCTCCTGCTCGACGACATCGATCTCACCACGCCGGTCGCAAGGACTGTCGACCCGAAATTCTTCTCCTCGAAGCTTACCGGCAACGGCAAGCACAAAACCGGCCTGCTGCACGGCGCCCTGCGCCCGACCGTCAGCGCGAACAACAGCGCCTACATCGCGGCTGCCGTCGACCATGTCGAGACCAAGTCCACCTCGACGCAGCACGGCATCACGACGGTGAGCCTGCCGTTCGCGCCGGTCCTGCGCGCGGCACTCGGGACCGGCGGCGCCTTCACGCTCGCCACCCCCGACGCCCGGGACCGTTGCGCCATCACGACCGGCTCCAGCGACTGGGACGTCTTCTTCGACATGACCCCGCAGGCGGCGAAACTCTTCGAAGATGCCAACGGTGACACCAGCAGCGGCACGCCGAAAACCACCCGCGACTTCATCGTCCAGTACCGGATGGAGCTGTTCTTCCTCAGGAAGGGCGCCGCTGTCCCCGCCCGCGCCCGCATCGCACCGGCCTCCGCCGGACGCCGCAGCCCCGACGAGACCGTCGTCGTTTCCTGGGATGTCGATCCGCTGGCCAACGCCCGGGGCTTCGTCACGGATGCCCTTGGCGCTGCCGGCCTCACCGACCTGGACCCGGATGCCCTCGCCGACTGGCTGGCCAACGGGTTCAACATCCACGACCGCATCACGCGCCAGGCCGAAATCTGGGATTCGGAGGAGATCGCCGATGAGATCACCGCCTACATCGAGGCTCTTCCCGCGGATCCTTCCCGCACGCAGCTCAACGCCCTGGCTGTGCAGCTGCGCTACCTGGAGACCTACAACGTTCCCCTGGAGGCCTACCGCACCATACACCGGGCGATCGAGACGGGCTTCGACGAAGCCACCGCCGCCGCGCTGTCCAAGCAGAACCTCAACCTGCTGATGAGCCACACCCTGTATCACCTGGAAAAGATGAAGCCCCGGCTGACCACTCCGGCCGTCCCGGCCGGTGCTCCGGCGATGGCCGCGCACCTGTCCGTCCAGCAGCGTGCCGCCCTGAGCAGCCACGAGCCGCTCGTGATGGTGCAGGCAGGTGCCGGAACGGGCAAGTCCCGAGTGATCCTGGAACGCATCAAGTACCTGGAACAGTGCGGCGTCGACGCGTCCGAGGTGACCGTGCTGAGCTTCACCAACGCCGCCGCCGACCACATCACCGACAAGAACCCCGACGTCGGCTCGATGACCATCGCCCGGATGATCAATGACATCTACCAGCTGAACCATCCGACGCACGAGCTGTCCAGCATCGACACGATCATCAACAGCATCGACATCTTCTATCCGAGGAGCACCTTCGCTGCCGGGTTCCGGATGCGCCTGCTGGAGGTCGACCAGAACAAGACCGGTGCGATGACGGCCCTGAACACCTTCATCGAGAACCACTTCGACGAAGTGATTGCCCTGCTCGACACGATCGGGCAGACCTCGCTGGAACTGGAGATCGTCATCGCCTACCAGCGGATCGATACGATGGCCGAGCCGGCGCACGTCGCGTGCCGGTACCTGATCATCGACGAGGTGCAGGACAACTCGATCTTCGAGTTCATCTACGTGCTGAAGTACATCAGCAAGCACGCGCAGAGCCTGTTCATCGTCGGCGACGCCTCCCAGACTCTGTACGAGTTCCGTTCGGCGAACCCGCGCGCGCTCAACACCCTGGAAGGCTCGGGGGTCTTCTCGACCTTCAAGTTGACGACGAACTACCGGAGCAACCAGGAAATCCTGGACTTCGCCAACGTCGTGCTCGGTGACCTGGAGACCAACCAGTTCGCCGGCATCCGGCTGCAGGCGAACTCCCTGGCGGTTCCTACGGCCAAATCCTTCCAGGACACGGTCGCCCTCGACTACCGCACGGTCTCCAGGCTGAACGGCTTCGTCAACGACGAGCTGCACGGCATCGTGTCCCGCACGGTCTGCCGCGAGTATGTCGACACCTGCCTTGCCCGCGGCGAACAGGTCGCGTTCATTGCCTACTCGCGCCGTGAAGTCGCCGTCATCCAGGACGCGCTCGAACAGCACTACCCGGACAAGCACGTCGCCAACCTGGTCAGCGAGAAGGTGTTCGCCACGGACGTCTTCTCCAAGTACATCAAGTTCTTCTGGAACGACGTCCTCCAGGTCCAGCCCTCCAACGCCTCGTTCGTCGTGGCCCAGGGCATCAAGGACAACATGGACAAGCTCACGAAGAACGCCGGGAACAAAAAGGTCGCCGATGCCGTGCTGGGCATGGTCTCCACCTGGTGGACGGCCAACGCCCGGGTCATCCGCGGCTGGGAGCAGCTGTGCCTGCAGGGCACGCTGGCGCACGGTGACTTCTTCGACCGGCTGCGGGACAACCTGCTGCAGTTCGAGATCCGTCACAACGCCGTGCGCCAGTCGCTGACCAACCAGCGCAACCGTGAACAGAAGGCGAAGAACACCGCGAGCGACGCCGAGCTGATCGTTTCCACCATCCATGGGGCGAAAGGCCTCGAATTCGACAACGTCGTGGTCCTCCACAAGGAGGCCGCGCCGATGTCGCAGGAGGCCCGGCGGATGTTCTACGTTGCTTTCACGCGGGCCAAAAAGAGCGAGTACATCCTCTCCTACGGCACCGTGAAGAACCCGGCAATCGAATCCAGCCATCAGCGGATCATCACGCTGCTCACTGAACGGGACAAGCTGGCGGCCGCCCGTGCCGCCGGCATCGACCCCGATCTGCTCGACGACGGGACGGGGGAGGCCGACACCTCCGAGGACGCCGGGCTGGCCCGCGTCTGATCAGTGTCCGCCGGTTCCGCCGGAACGCCGGGCTGTGGAGGGTCTTTCCGGCTCGCCGCAGCCCTAGCGCGTTCCATCAAAATTACCCGACCAGGGCCGCCGGCCCTTCGACAGCAGGAGCGACCCATGACCACCGTCGACTCCCGGGACCACGCCGACGCTCTCGTCGATGACCCCGGCTCCACGTACGACCTGATCGTCCTGCACCGGGACAGGATCGTCTTCCACGACCACGCCGGTTCGCCCAAGGAGCGGCTGCGTATGTGCACGGCCCTTCTCACCGGCGGCGGCACCTACCCGATGGTCGACGCCGGCGAAATCAACATCCTGGTCCGGTCACGCCCGAGCGCGCCTCCGGATCTGGTGCTGGACGCCGTCGCCAAGCTCTGCCGTCGCTGGGGCGTGAACATCTACGCCAGTACCACGCACAAGAAACCCGCAACGCCCTTGCTGAATGGCCCCGCCATGCTCTTTTCCGTGATCACCGACTACGGCCCGGGCGCGGGCCGCACCATTGCCGAGCACTTCCCGAGCCGCGAGGCCAGGCATGCCGGCCTCCTCCAAAGGGTCGGGACGTTCTTTCCCGGCCAGGAGAAACAGCCCGGGATCAGCCCCGACACCGAACAGCGTCTCGCCTCGCTGCTCGGCGCCCTGCTCACCCCTGCGAACATCATGCTCACGGAGTCGGCCTGGAACGAAGCCTCGGGCATGTACGCTCCGGCGGGCCGCCTGCTGCAGGTGCTCTGAAGGTCAATTAACCGCGAACGAGGTATCAACGATGTCACCTGTTTATACCCTGCCGGCCGGGACCCCTGACGCGGTCGCGGCCTGCGCAAAGAACCTCCATCTGATGCTGTGGCAGGAGATGAAGGAGCAGTGCCGCGCCGTCCGCTGCGTTCTCTACCGGAAAGGGCTGGCCTATTCCCGCAACGATCCTGTGCCTGAGGAACTCAGGTGGGCGCGCCTGACCTACTCAACCGCCTGGTTCAGCGCCGAAGGCGACCGAAGGTTCATGACGCCCTACGACCACAAAGCGTGCACATTCAAAGGCCCGAGGCTCGAGATACCTCCGATGTTCGTCACCGCCTCGCCGGCCGAATGCCGGAGGATCGCGCGCGTGATCCTCGCCGGTCACGCCGGATCCGGGGTGGACGCCGAAATCCTGGGATTCAGAAAAGGACTTGTCCACTTGGATGCGGCCTGAACCCTGGCCCGCGGCACATCCCTCCTCATCAATTCCCGCCGTCAACCAACGGCGACCAGCCCGATGCCGTCCGATCAACGCCGCCGTCCGGAGATCCAGGCCACCACACGAAGGAGCCAGCCAACAATGTTTGAGACTGCCACCACTGTTCCCGACGCCCTGTTCGACGCCGACCGCGCCGCCCGGTCCGATGACCCCGACGACACGCCCGGCCGGTCCGACTGGATCATCGCAGGCACCACAGTCGTCCACTCACCGTCGTCGGAACGCTATGGACCTGTCCGGGACGCGGGCCGTCGGAAATAACTGTCCGGCGACCTGGTCACCCTGCCTCAAGGTACAGAGCGTGCCTACCGGACGTTCGACCACGCCCCCGCGGGATATCGCCGCCGTCCGATCTCATCCAGCACTGTGAAAGCCCCGTCTCAGCCATTGAACCTGGCTGGGACGGGGCTTCTATTTTGCTCTGCCGGCGCTTTCTTAGGCTGTTCGGAAACTAATTCGGTGGGCTCGGCTTCAAGCGGCCTCGGCCAATCGTGCTGCTCTGCGCGGAGCTTTTCTCGGGGTTTAGGGCACAGCTGCCGGTGACGTTCTTCGAGGCGGCGGAGAAGCGAGCGTAACCGATGAGAGACTACCGGATGTGTGTTGCGTTCAGGGCACCGTCACCGGGCTTTATGTCGGGCGGGGTATACGGGAATCCGGCAGCGGTAGAACCACGAGGATCTGAAGAAGGGCATAAGACTGCTGGGCGGCGCCCGGCGGAGGACCGGCTTGCGGGCGCTCATCTCGGTCCCCGGCCAGCCGGGCAGGGTAACCTTGGAGTGCGACTGGCGTGGCCGGACTGACCGGCGTGGAGCATATGAGCGACATCGACCGTCTGGGTGTCCTTCTTTCCGATTGGATAGGAGACACGCGTGCGCTACGGAATGAACCCTCATCAGCAGGCCATGGTCATCGGGCGTGACGGGACTCGCGTTATCAACGGCGAGCCGTCGATGATCAACTACCTCGACGCGCTCAACGCCTTCGAGCTTGTGCGCGAAGCGGAGGCCGTGACAGCTCGCCCCGCGGCCGCATCGTTCAAACACGTCTCACCTGCCGGGGTGGCGATCGCGGGCGAGGTCGAACCTGTCGCTGCCGCGGTATGGCGCGTGAAGGGTACCGAGGCCAAAAGCCTGCTCTCGGCATACGTGCGCGCCCGAGACGCCGATCCGAAGTCTTCGTTCGGTGACGTTGTCGCGCTCTCGCGCCCGGTGGACATGGAGACCGCGCAGTTCTTGCGGACTGTCATCTGCGACGCCGTGATCGCCCCAGGGTTCGAGTCCGGCGTCGCCGGCGAGCTGGCCTCGAAGCGGTCCGGACGGTTCCTCGTGCTCGAGGCAGACGCGCAGGGCGTGCCGCCGACGAGGGAGCGACGCGATGTGTTGGGTGTGACCATAGAACAGGACCGGGATACCGCAGACCTGTGGGCCGCGTTGCCGGACGACGGCACCCTTGATGCGGACCAGCGGATCGACGCGCTCCTCGGACTGGTCACGCTCCGGTACACGCAGTCGAACTCGGTCGCGTTCGTGCGCGACGGCGCCGCGATCGGCATCGGTGCCGGACAGCAGAATCGCGTCGACTGCGTCCGGCTCGCAGGCGCGAAAGCCCGCACTTGGTGGTTGCGTCGTCATCCCTTCGTCAACGACCTTCTGGCAGTGTCAGAGATGGGCCGCCAAGACCTACTGAATTGGCAGATCCGATTCGCGGGGCATGAGATGACCTCCGGACAGTTGCGTGAGTTCGAAACGCTCTTCGGGAGCGAAGCCCGGACCCGCTACGACGACTCCTCGTGGCGGCACGAGTGGGCCGCGGAACTGCGCGGAGTCACAATGGCCTCCGATGGATACCTGCCGTTCCGCGACAACGTCGAACATGCCGCCGAGTACGGCGTCTCGACCATCGTTGAGCCCGGCGGCTCAACTCGAACCGGAGAAGTCACGGACGCCGCCCGCAGCTTCGGCATCACCCATATTCAAACCGGGCTACGCCTTTTCCACCACTAGCGACGTGTCGCGCTGAGGGATCCTCGACCGGGCTCTGCGGTCATCCGGGATCCGTGTGCGGCGGGAATGAGACGTCACCACGGCGGAGCTTTGGTTCCGGACTATTTTCTACCCGTCGTCCCGAAGGTTCTTGAGCTCCGGGATCAATGACCTCGACTCTGCGGTCTTCACTTCTTCCGCTGCGGCCTCCGCGCTTCACCGTCAGCGGGTCCGGTCCACTGGCATCCGGCCAGGGACAGCCGGCGCGTCCAACGGCTTGGACGCGGAAGCGACGGGTACCTGGAACAGCTCAAGCGGCGCGGCCGGGGACCACCGACGCATCCCCTGGTCCGGCCTCCGCGGTCACAGGAACGAGCCCCGCAGGGAGCGCCCCGGCCGGCCTTCCGGCACCGAACACGGGCACCGCTTCCGGGCGTTTCGCCCTGAGCTCCTTCTCTGCAGCATGGGGGCCCAGGCGACTCAGCGCCCAAGGAATCAGGTACTGCCGTGCCCAGACGAGGTCTCCTGCCCTGGGCTGGCGCCAGCTTCTTTCCGGCAAGTCCCCGGGCTGCACGTGCTGGAGCGTGTGGGGAACGTGAAGGGCATCCAGCACCATGGCGGCGACCGTGTAGTTCCCCATGGGTGAGAGATGCAGGCGGTCCGGATCCCACATGCGAGGCTCCCTCAGCTGCGTCAGGGCCCACAGGTCAGCTACCACCGCGTCGTGGCGCCGGGCGATGATGCGGATGTTCTCGTTGAAAATCGCCACTTTGGCGCGGTTGCGTCCCAACAGTGGGGTCGCTCCCCAATCCGGACCGGTGAACAGCACCAAAGTAGCGCCGGTGGAACTCAGTTGTTCCACCCCGGCATCGAGTTTGGCTGCGAGCTTGTCCGGATCGCTGCCGCGGAAAACCAAGTCATTCCCGCCGGCCGAAAGAGAGATCAGGTCAGGCTTCAGCGCCAGCGCCGGCCCGGTCTGCTCGTAAAGGATCTGCTCCAGAAGCAGGCCTCGCACGGCAAGGTTGGCGTAGACGAAGCTCGGGTGGTCCTTACTGAGTTCTTCGGCAACACGGTCGGCCCAGCCGCGCAAACCTCCAGGGTGGCCCGGTTCCGGATCACCCACCCCTTCAGTGAACGAGTCCCCTAATGCGACGTAACGGTTCCAAGGATGCAGGCCTGGTCCGTTCCCGCGATTGGCGTAACCGAGGACGCCTTGAAGAAGTCTGCCCCGAGCAACCGCGGCGGCGCGCCTGACGTTCATCCCGCACCTTCTTGCAAACATGGATCGTATCTTGAATAACGGCAGGTGCAAGCGCCATGTTCCCGCGAAGGTCGCGCCTTCTTCCCCCAACTGACCGATGCTGCCGGACAGGGCGCGGCCATTGAGGCCATTCCCGATTCCTCGGCATCTTCGATGCCCTGGCCGGGTTCGAACGCGAACTTGTTTCCGAGCGCACCCTCCGGCCTCGCCTCCGCGCGGGCCTACGGCCGGAACGGTGGGCGGCCCTACAGGCCGATGGGTGTGAACGGGCTGTCCAGGAGATGCCTTCTGCCCGGGAGGGCCGCAGTGGGATGATGCAAGCATGAGCGAGAACAAGGAGCCGTCGATCCCGCCGCATCCGGGCCATCGGGTAACCCGGCCGCCGGTGACGTTGATGGAGGACGCCGGTAGCCCGGCCACGCATCAAATGCGCGTGATTGCGCGCCGCCGCAACGAAGCGGAAGCCAAACTCGAACAACAGCTGCACCCGCCCCAGGAAGGGCCACGGACCAAGTAGCGGCGCACCGGGCTCTGGCCGGGTGCTCCTTTCTCCAGCCAGCCGATGTTCGACAGGAGGCGCAGATGCGCACGATCGGGGTTGAGGAAGAGCTCTTGATCGTTTCGGCGGGAAGCGGATTGCCTCTGCCGCTGGCCGGAGCGGTCCTGGACGCTGCCGGGACCAGGGACTCCGGGCCTGTTTTGAAGACGGAATTCAAGCAGGAACAGATCGAGGTCAACACGAGGCCATGCGGGACCGTGGATGAGCTTCTGGCCCAAATCCGGGCCGGGCGTGCCCTGGCGGACGCGGCGGCTTCCTTGTTGGGGGCCAGGATTGCTGCGACCGCAACTCCGCCGGTGTACTCGGCGACTCCGACCGTGGGGAACCCGCGGTACGAGGTGATGGCCGAGCGGTTCGGTGCGGTTGCCCGGGAGCAGATCACCTGCGGGTTCCACGTCCACGTGTCCGTTGAATCCCGTGAAGAAGGCGTCGGAGTGCTGGACAGGATCCGGCCCTGGCTTCCGGTGCTGCTGGCGCTCAGTGCCAACTCACCGTTCTGGAAGGCCGAAAACACCGGTTTCGCCAGCTACCGCACACAACTGTGGAGCAGGTGGCCCACGGCCGGGCCGACCGACGTCTTCGGCACCGCCGCCGGCTATGACCGCGCCATGGCAGGGCTCATCGGAACAGGAGTGCTCCTTGATAAGGGCATGGTCTACTTCGACGCCAGGCTCTCGAAAGACAACCCAACGGTCGAGATCAGAATCGCCGACATCTGCCTGTACGCCGAGGACGCCACCGTCATCGCCGCCGTGATCCGGGCCCTGGTTGAGACCGCCGCCCGGGAATGGCGGCTCGGTACCGCACCCCCGGCCATGGACACCGCTATGCTCAGACTCGCCAACTGGCAGGCGAGCCGTTTCGGTGTCAACGGCCCCCTGCTCGGGCCCCTCGACGGGCGGCCCCGCCCCGCCGCCACAGCAGTCGACGAGCTGACCGGCCACGTCCGCCACGCCCTGGAACAGTCCGGAGACCTCATGCTGGCCCGCGCCGGCCTCGCCGACATCTTGTCCCGCGGAACAGGCGAGCGGATGCAGCGCCAAGCCTTCAAACGACGGATCACCGCCGATGTTGTCGCGGCCGTTGTTACTGCCACACACGGAGGCCGGAGGACCGACGGGAACGCCACGGCCGCCCCGGAAGACAACCGGTATGAAAGGCGTCATTGACCGCCGCCAATGCCGGAAGGACGCAGCATCAGCCATTCTCCGCACGAGGTACGGCGGGAAGTTCAACAACTGCACCAAGCCTGCGGTCCTCAGATACCTGCGCCAAGGCACCGTGCCGCAGGCCCCCATGAAGGACCTACCAGCCTTGGGGCCGGCGACGTCTGCGGGTCGAGAGCTCAGGCGCCGGGCTCTGGAAGCTCTCTGCGTCACCGGCCCGTCCAATAACCGGCCGCTCCGGGCGCCGGTTGGTTCCAGCCACACTTGACTCTGCTTCAAGTCAACACCGGGCGCGGTCCCGTCGCACGAGTACCGTGTACTTGCTTTTGCCTGTTCCAGTTCCATGGGCGCGGCATGGAGGTGTGGATTCGTGTCCGCGTCACAAGAGCGATCCAGTTCCACCCGGCCATTCGATTCCGGCACCCGCCGTGCAGGCGCGACCTTGGCCCCCGCGCAGCTTCGTATTTCGAAGGCCATGGAGACGGTCGGGTCTGTCGATGTGAAGGTGCTCTAGTCCGCCCCGGCCTCGGCCTGTTCCTCCATGCGGTGACGCTGCTCCTCGAGCTCTTTTTCACCTTCGTCTTCAGCTTCGTAGAGCTTGGCGTTGGTGATCCTGAGCTCACGCATGACGGCGTCAAGCTTCAGGTGAAGGGCCGCGCTGTCCCGGTTCTGGGTGTTCTGGATGATGAAGACCATCAGAAACGTCACGATGGTCGTGCCGGTATTGATAACCAACTGCCAGGTATCCGAGAAGCCCAGCAGTGGTCCGGTGAATGCCCATACAACCAGCACAACGAGGGCCGCAGTGAACACCCAGGCGTGGCCAAGCACTTTGGCCGTCTTGGTGGTGAATCTGGTGAAAAAATCCTGATGGGCTTCTTGGCGGTTGCCTCTCATTGCGGTCATGTTCTCCCTTCCGGGCCACCGGGGCCCAAGTCCTCTCAGTCGTCCAGCAAGGAGGGGCCCGTGGTTCGTATCTCGTCGGTTGCGGTCGTGTCCGGGGCCGGGGTGCTGGTAAGGCCAAGCCGCCCGTTACCTGGCTGTTGGAACCAGACGGCCAGGTCAGTGGTTGCGCAGGGCTTCAATGAGTTCGGTTTTGTTCTTTCCGGAATAGCCGCGCAGGCCCAGTTCCTTGGCCCGTGCCCTGAGTTCCGGGACGGTGCGTTCGTCGTAGTCTTCCGCGTTGGCTCCGCGGCTGCCGACGGTTCCACGGCCTTCCTTGGCGGCTGCGTTCGAAATGCGGGCAGCCTTCTCCTTGGATGCTCCGTCTTTCCTGAGTTCTTCGTACAGTTCCGGGTCTTTCAGGCTCGGATTCTTCTTGTTCGGCATGCTTTTGCTCCTTCGTGAGAAAAATCGTCACAAACCGGTCACCCGCGGTTCACCCGACCGGGGCCAGGGGCGGCAGCTCAGGTTCAGCATCCGGGGTAGGTGGGGTGGGGACCGGTAGCGGGTCAGGCGAGGGAAATGGTCCCGGTATCCCGGGATCCGGGACAGGTTGCGGCCCGGGATCCGGGACAGGAGGCATCGGGACAGGAGACAAAGGTTCCGGGACCGGGGCCGGTTCAGGTTCCCGGGCAGGATCCACAGATGGGTCCTGGGTGGGGTTCCGGGGAAACTCGTTCATGTGTGCTCCTTGGAATCAATTGATTCAGGTGGCCCCGTACCGGGCTGCATCGGTTCCGCGGTTCAAGTTTAGGTCCGGGGCAGATGGAGTCGGAAGGCTACGACCCTTCTATCTGCGCAGGTAGCCGGACTAGCTAGGCCCGGAAACAGTCATCGGCGCGTGTTTCACGCCTTCCTGGAATGCTCCCCGTCGCTGGCTCGGTTTAGCCCGGGAAGCCTAAAATTGGAACGTGCCCGGCACTCCTCTTCACGGCCGGGCACGAGGACCGAGGCCAAGGAGATCGCCATGGGACTGGGTGACAAACTCAAGCATGCCGCCGAGGAAACGGCCGGCAAGATCAAGGAAAAAGCCGGACACGCCACCGGAAACGTGCGCCTGGAGGCCGAAGGCAAAGCCCAACAGGCAGCGGCACACGTCAAAGACGCAAAGGAAGCAGCCGGGGACATCGCGGAAGACATCGCAGACCGCTTCACGGAAGATTGACGGCGTCCGCGGGTCCGTGCTGCCAGCTCGGCGGGGCGGTCAGCGGACCCGCGGCCTCAGCCGGCCGGACCTCGGCCTGGCACACGTACCGGCATGATGTCTGGTCTCGCCGGAGAGGTTGAAAGTCACGGGCCGGGTGGTTCCGGCCGGATAAGGTGCCTCATGCGCCTCAGACGTATCATCGGGATCCTGGTGATCCTCTGGCTGCTCATCGGGGCGGCGGCCGCAGTGCAGCGCGGCCAGTTCAGCACTCCTCCGGCGAGCTGCTCCCAAGCCGGCACCATCGCGGTGACCATCGTGTCCGGGCCGCTGAACTATCTGGGTGTGAACCCGAAAATCGGCTGTCAAATACCCAGCCCCAGCCCGTAAACCAGCCGTAACTTGCATTGGACTGGTCTGCGGTCGTCCGTGGCGCGGCAGCCGGGCGCGCTAGCGTCCTGCTGCTTTCCGGGAACGTTCAATCTTGCCGTGTTGCGCGGATGCGGCATGGCGCTTGCGGTGGGTGGCCAGTTCGTCGTGACCGTGCCGGTTGTCCCTGACCGTGGCCGTCCCGGCGATTTCCCTGATGTTGGCAATGCCCTTCGCCGCGGCGGCCCCGTCGGGGAAGGTTACTGACATTGCCACCAGATAATCCTCGGAATCTACTAAAGCCACCCTGTACCCGCCGTCGGGGGCATCCATGAGTTCAAAATAGCCGGCCATGTCCTTTGCCTCCTGTCCGGCACGTGGGCGTGTGAAAAGGGACAAACTAAGTATACTGAGCATCACCGCTTCAGGCACCCCCGATCGGGAACCCCAAGCGTAGCGGGCCGGCACGGCCATGCAGGGCGGGCCTTTGGGGCTCAGTCGTACCATTCCCAGCTCTCGGGGACCCACCAGGACGGAACCGGAAGCGTCGTGGACGCCCCGCATTCGGCGCAGTTAAACCGCAGAGTCGAGGGGATCTCCGGCCCTGCCCCGTCACCTAGGCTGAACGGCGTGAACAACGCCTGGCTTGAGTCCACGGGGGCACCGCATGCCCCGCAGCGAGGATCCGGGGGTGAAACGACCCCGGTCCGGCCCGACCCGTCGGGCCGTCGCCCTGTACTTCCTGGTGTGACCATCGTGACCACATCGTTGCACATTCGATGAGGTCCCGCGTGCGTCAGGGCGCCCAGATCGTCCTTGCGTACGGTGGGCTGATGAAATCCACCTTAGTCTCCCGAGCCGCGGTGCGGGGGCTCCTCCGTCAGGTGGATCTGTCCCTTCCAGGCCGGAAGATCGTTTTAGCGTGGAAGTGAGACCCGATGGCCTGCATATCAGGGCCGGGCCGGTAACTGAAGGAGTGAAAAGCCATGGCCACCGTGCTGGAATCGGTCGACGTGAATGTCCCGCTGAGCCAGACCTACAACCAGTGGACCCAGTTCGAGGAATTTCCCCGCTTCATGGACGGAGTGGAAAGCGTCCGGCAAATCGACGACACCACCGTGCATTTCACCACCGACATCGCAGGGATCCGGCGCGAGTTCGACGCCAAGATCACCGCCCAGATCCCCGATGACACCATCAGCTGGGAAAGCATGGACGGCCCCCACAATTCGGGAAGCATCTCGTTCCGGCCGCTGAGCGCCACCGAGACCCGGGTCACCGTCAACATGACCTGGGAACCGCGGACGACGCTCGAGCACCTCGGCGCGTCCACACACCTCGACGACCGGCAAGTCAGGAAAGACCTGGAACACTTCAAGGAATTCATCGAGGCCCGCGAAGTCGAAACCGGAGCCTGGAGAGGAAGCATCACAGAAGGCGAAGTCGAATAGCAGGCTCCACCCACACCGGAGGCTGAGGATCCTCCGAGGTGGACCGCCCCCTTGGAACCATGGGGTGCCGGTCAAGCATGAAGTCAAACCAACCATCCGAAGGCCCGCAAGGCCAGGACGCGGAGACAGGACGCGAAGAAGCGTTCCGCGGGCTGCAGAACCTCTCGCCCGGCCTGGCCGCCTTCAAGGAAGTGAACGACAATGACGTCCGAAATCACACAATCCACCACAGACCCGACCGGCCGCGGCGACGACCGCCCATGGTGCAATACCTGCGGCAGCGACGAGGTCCTCATCATCGAGACCATCGGCATCCCCGCCGCCGGGCCGCCCGGCATGGCGGACGTCAGCTACACCTGCACCGAATGCGACGGCTTCTACGCCCACCCGGTCCGGCAGGACTCCCTGGACCCGGAAACCCTGACAAAAATGCTTCCCGGCCCCGGGGACGAACAAATCGGCTGCTACACGCACTGCGGAGAACCGATGACACTCGGTACAACCGGCACACACCATCTCGCCTCCGAACGCACCAATGACACCGAACACCGGCTGCTCGAGGTATACCTGCAAACCCAGGTGCTGCACTGCCGCTGCGGCTTCCAAATGGAACTCCCCGGCATCGGAAATCGCCGAACCGCTGCAGCATAACGAGAGGCCGTCAGGTCTCTGCCTAGCCGTTCGTCTCCACTGGTCACGACAATGTGCACGATGAGGGATCCCTGAACGGACACCCCGCTCTGACCGCGTTGGCTTCGCGGCAGAAATAGCACCTCCGCGCGCCACATCGCTGACGGTCAGAGGTCTTGCGGTGGGCATCGTCCGGGGAAGATGATCTGTCCATCGGGAGGTGCGTTGTGTCGTCGGGTTCGTTATCCAAAGCAGCGGCCCTTGCTGCCGCATGCGTTATCGCCCTCGCTGGCTGCGCCGGTCCGCCAGAGCAGGCGGGCCAAGGATCCAGCCCGCCCGCGAGTGCGGGGGCACCGTTTCCCTTGCCCGTTCCGTCGTCCCCGGCCGCGCAGGGCGCGGCTCCGACGTCGCTGCCTTCATCCGGGAGTGCGATCATTACCGTGCAGCCCGGTGCTCATCACCTGATCCCGGCCACGAGCGATCGGATCGCTGCTGGGGTCTGCGGCCTTGCCGTCGGGCCTGTTGCCGTCGTGTTCATCAATCCGGACACACCTGGGCCGCGATGCCAGACCGTGACTGCATCCCAAAGCCTTGAGATCGTCAACCACACGGGCAGCTTCGGCTTCGCTGGCAAGACCGTGACCATCCGTTGGGCTCCGTATCCGACTGTCTCGCTCGACCCGGGACAGGCGGTGATGTTCTCCGGCGAATTCGGCGCCTACCTCGCACCCGGTGACCATTTTGTCTGGATCTCCGTCTACGCCGGCGGAGGGACGGAGGTCTACCTCCGCGACGCGACAAAGACGGCTGGCTCACCGTAAGCCGCGGTCAGCGATCCTCAACCGGGACGTGTGCGTCCCAGGACCCATCGACATCCACGTTCAGGTCACGCAGACTTGGCCAAAAGCGAGGATCGGGAAACCAACGCCCCATCGACGACCGAAGCAAATTGGGGACCAATGGCTAGGTTTTGGAACAGGAAAACGCCGGCTCTGTCCTTTATCCCGGTCGGGATCGTGGATGTCGGTTTGTTTATTGCGGCTTCAGGTGGCAATCGGTTTGGCTACTGGTTAACAACAATCCTGCTTGTCGTGATCCTCCTTGCGGTCGTCAATAACTTCCGGATCGGCCGCGCGGAACGTGAAGGACACTAGGCAAAATGTTCCGCCGCGCCGTCGGAGTCCTCGATCGTGGGGGAACGCAGTCGTCCGACCCCATCGGGCAACTTCCCCGCGCCGACTCACGTTCATCGACCTTGAGACGGTCGATTGCAGCACCCGTTGAAGGACCGGCTCAGGGGCGCCTCTGTCGCATGTTCATATCCACGACTGGCCGAAGCGGCGCGTCTACCGTTCAGCAATGACGGTCAACTTTGAGGTGCGCCGCGCTGAGCCTGCCGACGCGCCAAGCATGGCGGGAGTTCACGTGGACACCTGGCGGGAAACCTACAGGGGATTGATGAACGATGCCGTGCTGGATGATCCTGGACTCCTGGACTGGCGCGAGCGATTCCAGGCCTCGGCCCTGAGCGATCCACGGTATGAACAGAACAACGTCGCCGTCGCTTTGCATGAAAGCGCGTTGATCGGCATTGCAATGTCAGGCCCCTCACTTGAGGATCCCGACGAGCCGCAGGAGTTGCACGTCCTCTACGCATATGCCGCGTTCCACGGTTCGGGGGTGGGCACGGCGCTGCTCAACGCAGTCATCGACCCAACCGCACCTGCTGCGCTCTGGGTGGTTGACCCTAATCCGCGGGCACAAGCCTTCTACCGAAAGAATGGCTTTGTCCCCGACGGGGTGGTGAAAGTCGAACACGGCGTGCGGGACGTTCGAATGGTCCGCAGGACCCAAGCAGCAAACACCCGGTAGAGGATCTCCTCAAGGACCACGGCTCCGGGAACAGCGGGAAAGCGTCACCCGTCGGAAGTCGGCCGCGCGCGACCGATGTATTTTTCCTGTCTCTCGCAGGCCGAATGCTGTGCCGGGACCTCGTCTGCCCGATTGGCCAAGCCGTTGTTCGTAGCATTTGATATCGTGACGATCAACCGAACAATCCTGTCTCCAACTAAGCCGAGGTCCCTCTGGAACCGTCAAAACCGTCCGCCGCCGACCTCGGCGCGCTGACGTATTTCGATCGCCTGATAGCCTCGGGGAAATACAGCAGAGAGTCCCTGTATTACGTGAATAGGTTTTGGAACTTCTTCTGGCTGTTCAAGGCCATTTTCGCTGTGGAAGCCGTCGCCCTCGTTGCTACCGTACTTTCGACCCGGCCCAAAGTATCAAGCCCCTTCTTCTACATTCCCATGGGCGTCCTGTGCATGACAATCGTGGTCTATATCACGATCGCGGTTATTCGGTTGTCGGCCCTGTTTCGCTCAAGGGCTCGCGATCGCCGGAATATACGGCAAGGAGTAGCCCTCGACATTCCGCCGGCAGGTTGGAGCCCGCCTCGGAACTGGAAGCCCGGCATGGCCGTCGCATCTCAATTCGAGTAAGCCTGTCAACGGCAGCTTAGAACGGACCGGTGGCGGCAAGTTGGTTTGCCGGCGATGTCAGAATTCCTCTTCACCGGGGGTGTGTGTTGGCTGTGTCAGGTGACGGGAAATACGTTGACGGCATCCTTCGCACGTCTGATGCCCCATAGGAACACGGAGCCGTCAAGGTTTCGCACGGCTATGGTTCGTTTGACGCTGAGGATGTCCACGTCCTGGGGATACTCGTACCCGGTGTGGGCGGTGAACTCTTCTGCGAATCTGCGGTTGATGACCGGTGCAAGCTGTTTGCGTTTCCGGCTCCCGTAAATGGAAAACCCGGTCAAGAGGGCAAGGACGATACCCGTGACGGTAAATCCGAGCCAATGGGGAATGCCTGTCGTTCCGAACTCGGTGAAGCCCAAAAGGATCCAGAACAACAAGAAGAGCGGACCCGGAATGCTGCCCGCCGTTTTGTATTTCCTCAGTTCGGGCAAAGTGACGGTGAAGGCGTGATGGGCGTCATCCATGAGGCTCTCCTGGATCCGGCGATGCACCGAAGCGGCGGTTCTCCTCCGCTGGCTCATAGTCTGCCACCTCATGCGTTTCCAAGGACTTTTCACGTGGGCAGTCCGGTTGGGGCAACGTAGGCGGACTGCGTGGTTTCGCGCATTTGGAGTCTTCGTTCGAGCGGCGCCCCTGGGCTCCCCGCCGCTTGCGGCTGCGTTGCTGATGCTCAACGGCTTTGGGGGCTCAACCGCCATGCCTCCGATCACTTCCGTCGATGCTCCTATAGGCGTCTAATCAGGTTGGCCGTTGGATCGCGACCCACAGCGCAGGAAGCTTGATCCTGACGCCACGTCAGGTCCTACGCTGGGAAACGTGTTGGAGACCGGCGGGCAGTTGTGGAGCATTGGTGAACTGGCGGCGTTGTGCGGGGTCACTGTGCGGACCTTGCACCACTACGACCGGATCGGACTATTTCGCGCAACAGGGCGAACCGGCTCCGGGCACCGGCGGTATTCGGAGGACGATGTCCGCCACCTTTACCGCATCAGGGCGCTGCGGGCGCTGGGCCTGTCCCTGGAGCAGGTCCGCGAAGTCCTGGCGTCATCGCCAGATGACGCCGGCGCCGTGCGGCAACTGCTCAGCGCCCAGTTGTCGGCCCTGCGTAACCAAGCGGAACAGGCACGGCGCCTCCAGCACCAGATCCAGGCCCTGCTCGACAACACGGGCAGCACCATGCCGGGCGTGGATCACTTCATATCAATTCTGGAAGGGATGACCATGTACGAGAAGTACTTCACCGAGGAACAGCGCACCGAACTGGCGCAACGCCGGGCTGAGCTCGGCCCGGCAGCCGTAGACGATGCCAAGGCCACGTTTGCACGCCTTGTCGAAGAAGGACTGGGCTATGTGTCGGCAAATACTCCTGTGGACGACCCCGCGGTATTGGACTTTGCGAGGCGTTGGGATGGGCTCGGTTCCCGGTTCCACAGCAATGACGCGACCAAGTCGGCGGCGCGGAGCATGTGGCAGGACAACAGCCCGGAGCTGAGCGCCAGGCTGCCATGGCCTCCGGACCGGCTCCAGGAACTGGTCACGTATCTCCAGCGGGTCCGGGACGCTGGCTAAAGCAGGACCTCCGGCCGGGCTTTCATCCGCGTGCGAGACGTCTCGACGAGGCGCATCCATTTCACGCCATCGGAGCACGCGCTGAAGGATCCTGGAGCGGGCGTTCGCACCCAGCACGGCCTCAGATCTGGAAAGTCATTCGAGTGCTGCTGGACTCGAGGGTCAACGGGGAGTTCAGGTCGATTCCCGCCTTCAGCAGGTATGCGAAGTCGACGATTCCCATGAACGCGCCGGCTGCCGAGCTGCTTTGGAACAGCGGGGCCGAGGTCCCATGCTTGTCGGAGAGCGCAAGGGGTTCGGCTGCGATTGCGGGAAAAATGGCTGTCGCGTGGTACCTGCCAGGGAGCATGACGCTGGTACGAACGCGGATGAGGACATGCTCCGTGGTAGTTTCCACGCTTTGAACGGTGAAGTCGATACCGCTCTTGCTCAGAACCTTCGGCATGCTGACGAACATGCTCTCCAGCATACGTCGATGCCGGTGGAAGGATGAGGATCGCCGCAGACTTCCGGCCGTCGTCAATTTAGGCTGCGTCATTGGCGCGTCCTCGGGTCATTGCTTTGGGCTTGGCGAAGGACGGGTCCGGGTGCGACGCCTCAATTGGCAGAGGCATCGGATTTGTCCGGAACGGGGTCCCTGACATTCACAAACACGAGGTCGTCAAAGTGGTCTATTCTCTCGAGAATGGATAGCCACGCAGAGGATAGGGCACGGGCAATCTTCCTCCGCGAGCAGACGGGGTTGATCCTGCCCCATGAGCTACCCGATTTCGCGACTGACCTGCTCGTCTTGGGTTACGATTCGCCGTCGCTTCGCGAACTGGCAGGCCTTCCTCAAGGGGACCGGGCAGACGCGGCAGACCTGTGGAAAGGCGTCCGTGGGGAACTCGGCATCCCCACCGAGAGCGAGGAAGAAGCTGCTGTCTATCTCCTGGGTTATTGGGCCCGGGAAACAACGCGGGGACGGATTGACGTCGTGGCCGGGTCCAAGCTGATGTACGAGGCCGCTTGGTTCCCACTGGGACAGCCGAAGGAACTGAACGAACTCGTCTACCTCCTCGACATCTGGGACGAGATGCCACATCGCCGCGAACAGACCGCCGCGAAGCTTCTCGCGTTCGCCCGGACGCTGGCGGGCAGCGGAAGCTAACCAAAACACATGGTGAAGGATCGCCATAGTGAACTTCTTACGCGGAGCGGGTAGGGTCGTGGCTCCCTATTCTTGTTTTGATGCCATCGCCGTTTTATCCCGGTGTGTGGAGTTTCCGTAAACGTAGTCGCCAGTAGGATCGACAACGTACTCGAACCTTTCGAAATGCGGAGAATACTACACGATGACCGGACGCCGCGGTGAACGAGGCTGGTGGAGCCGGGGGAGGCTGTGGTGGAGGTTTGTGTGCCTCGGGGCACTCCTCGGCCTTGTCGCAGCACCCATCCACCTGCTGAGTTGGACGCTGCCCACCTACAATCCCGACTTCGTCGTCTACTACGCCTTCTACCTGGTCTTTGAATTGATGCTGGTGTCGGTTCTGGGGGTTGTGGTTGCCGGGGCGGTGATCGTCGCCAGACTGGCAGTCGCCGAAGAGACCACCCCCAGGAACCAGGCGATGGTCACCGGTGCCGTGGCCTTCATCGCTTCGGGTGCCTTGTCGTTCTTGCTCGCCGCCCTCGGTCACACCGGCAGCCCCTGGGCCGTCGCGGGTATCACCGGAGTGTTCGCGGGCGGTGCTTTCGCTTTCGTCTACTACAAGCACACCAGGCAGACTTGAAAGGAGAGCCATACCCCGTCTTGTATGGGTCCCGCAGCGGGATCGGCGCGGCCGCGGCAGTCACTGCCCTAGGCAGGATCGATTGTCGGCGATAGGCTGCGGAAACGGGGCCGGCTGCGGCTCGCGGGACAGGGGGACCACGTTGAGCTCGTTCGTTGTCGGCAAGGATCTGATCGACCTGTTGGCGACCGCCGCCCGGAGGATCCGCAACGGCAGGATGTGGGATGGCTTCTTCGACTATGAGGACACCGCTACCGCACAGTCGATCGGGGAAGCACTGGCCCGCTTCAACACAGTGGCGGTCGCCGACCACTACCAGGAAGAGTATTCCGAGCCGGAGTACACGTTCACCCCGGTCGAGGAGATCCTGACCGGAACGCTCGAGCCCAGGCATCTGGTGCAGATCTGCTTGGCTGCGAGCTGTTACAACTACCAGACCGGCGAGGACCACCCGCAATGGGCCTACAGCCTCCCGTGGGCAACCGTGAAAGCGATCCGTTTCTGGGCAGAGACCCGCCTCTACGGGCTCGGCTGGCCGATCGTGAAGCTACGGAACTCCGGTGGATACGAGTGGGCCGGCCTCGAAGACGCGGCCTGGGAATGGACCCGCGAGCACGGCTTCCCAGATCTGCAGATCAATCCTGGCCGGCTCGACGACGACGAAGTCAGGCA
Source organism: Arthrobacter terricola (assembly GCF_004354015.1). Taxonomy (GTDB): domain Bacteria; phylum Actinomycetota; class Actinomycetes; order Actinomycetales; family Micrococcaceae; genus Arthrobacter; species Arthrobacter terricola. The sequence goes on along the minus strand of NZ_SMRU01000028.1, from coordinate 14,859 downwards.
GGCGATCACGGCCACCGAGCGGATGGGCGAGCAGGTGTCCGCGGCGCTGGGGATGTCCAGGGTCTCTCTCCTCGCCCGCCTTGTCCTGGCTGGCCATGAGGACGGCGCCTACCTGATCCTTGAGCCGGATGGCGGCCGATTTGTCCGCTGTGCGGTCTTCCGGGAAGGCGGCGGGAAGATCGCCGAAATCAGCTCCCCCGAGGCGGCTGCCCATAGTGCAGAGCCCACAGGCGGGGAAGAGGTTCGAGCACTCCTGGCGGCCGTTGATCCCGGCCCTGAGAATCCGGCCTGGACAGAGTTTGCCCCTGAGGATATCCCGCCGCTGGATGAAGGGTCTCGAGCGATCGACCTGGAAAAGGCGTCGGCCTGGTCGCCGTTGACCACCCGTCCGCGCCCCAGCCACACCTGACCGAACGTCTCGCCGCGGTGCGGACGACTCACCCGAACCTCCCGCAGCATTCACGTTTAGGGATCCTCGGACGAACACGGCAACAACGCGAATCCCTGCTGCTCTCTCAAAACGCCCGCGCCGGCCACGGGGAATTCGAGGTCTACCCCTCACCCGCTGAATCGGCCTGAAATCCGTACAGTTGGGTCAAACGGAAGATGAGGCAACCATGAGTCAACCAACTAAGCGTTCGAGACAGAACACGTTCCTCGGGTACGGGTTCATCCTGCTTTCAATCATCGGGATCATCAGTGGCATCGGCCAGATCTGGTCCTCTGGAAAGGTGGTGCCTGGCCTGACGACGATCCTGTTCGGTGTTGTTTTCATCGTTGTCGGCGTCATGCGACTTCGGGTAAAGAGCAGGCTGTGACCGTCCTGCCCCGTCAGCGCCGGCGGAGCCTGCAGACACGCCTACCGGCGGATATGGAGCTTTTACTTGGTAACCCGCGATCCTGAGCGTCAGCTACTGGCAGGGCCAACAGCCTACGCCCTGATGCGTATGCGTATCAGAAATACAACTACTACTACTCTGGCCTTCCTCGCCATCATGGGCGTCCTGAACGTTTCGCGCATCCCTCTGTTGTGGCTCATGTATACCGCTGCGGCTGGAATGCTCGTGAGCAGATTTTCAGTCGCATTCCTGGTCATCTACGTCGCGATAAAAACAAAAGCCGAGGAAGAAGCCGGCTACACCACCCTGCAGCACGGCGACAGGAAACTGGAACAACGCGACCCGTATCTTGGCAGGGTTGTTCGCGGCCCCGGCGAGGACTACCTCGAACCAGCCCAGTTCAGTGCCGCCCTCCAAGCTGCCAAGGCGGAAGCCGACAGACAGGAACCGCAACGCAGGTAGTCGAAGATCGCGTCTTCTCTGCCAAAACGCGAACGCTGTCCTCGGTTCGATGCACGCCGAATGGCAGCTACTTGCGGGCGGGCTATCCGCTGTCCGGTCAAGGATCCTCTACCGGTCACGTTGGAGGACGGTGTGCACTTCCCAGGTGAGGCATCTCAGGTTCTCTATGAATGCGTTGAGGGGCGTTTGGCAAGGATCGCATCCAAGGATTGTCCCGCGTGGGCCCGTTCATCCTTATCTGTGGGGAGAAGCTCGAAGCGGTCCTGGAAGGGTGTGGAGCTTCCTTGGATCTCGAACACGAGCTTCGGCCGGGAGGCCAGCGGGCCGCTCAGGTCCTCCAGCCTGACGTCTTTCACGAGGCTCCACGGGATCATCCCGAAGGAGAAGGCCCCCTGAGGTCGCACCAGTTCGAGCCCTCGCCGGTCGGCGACGACGAGGACTCGACCGGAGCGGCCTCTAGCCTGCCTGGTGAGTGGGCCGGGCCTAAAAAAGAAGTCGGTGTAGCCGGCACCCCAATAGGTTTCAACGACTACCGCGTCCGGCCGTGCGGCACGGAGAGCCTCCGCAGCCTTCCTGGCCTTGCCGGCCGGAACGGTCAGCAGGAAAACCGCCGGGACACCGACAACGGTCAGCGCGAGGAGCAGGTCCCAGAGAGCCTCGGTGCCCCTGGAGCGGACGCCGAGAGAGAAGCGTGCGGCGAACAGAACTGCCGTCGCCACGAGCAGGACGATGCGGAGTGCGGGCACTCGGGACTTGCTTGGACGCTCAGCCATGTGAAAACTCTACGAAGTCTGCTCTGGATCAGGTCCCGGACCCGCCGGAACAAGGACGGTCGGCAAAACGATCTACCCAGGTGCGGCCCACTGGCCACAGATCTCGACGTCGGGTGATTCTCCGTCGAAACTCTGAGAGCAAGAGCCAGTAAGAGTTCCAGTAGAGGACCGGCTTGCGGGACGCTGTGCGGGCGGCCCTCTTGCAGGATAAACCAAGCGCTTATCTCGCCGCTTATCGAACGGTAGCCTATGCCCTGCTGGAAGCTGAACAGCCCTTGCTATACGGAGGACCTGCGGACCCTGGCGATATGAGCGCAGCAACCGGCTGTCGATCTGTGGTCTTCGGACTTAAGGTAAGTGAATGTTTAGACTTGTGGGCTTACTTTTATGGTCGCTCCTTTGGCTGACAGCCAAGGTTGCCTGGTATGCCGCGATCGCCTTGGTAAGGCTCATGGTCTTCTGCTTCGGCATCGTACTAAGGGTTTTTGTTGTGTTGTTTGCGGGCGTTTCCCGCGAAATTGCCGACGGAGCCGCAGCTCGGAAGCGTGCAAGCGCCAGTCAGAAGCCTCCGTCTCACAAAGTGAACACGCGCAGTCCGAGAGCGGGGACACCGGTCAAGCCGGTGCCGCAGGTGAGGAACATGTCTACGCCAGGGGCACCCGAAGTTCCCGTTGATGTGGAGACATTGATTCGGCAAAATAAGCGCCGCGATCGTTCACGGGCCGCCTCCGAGTGGTTTCGGATGTGGGACGAAGCATTGACTCCAGCCCAGCAGAAGGAAAAACAGGTACTTCGGCTGGCGCGTGAGAGCGGCAGATCGATAGCAGACCACAGCTTCGGACTTTTCCCGGGGGATTACATCCGGGAGGAACTCGACCGGCAGATGAAGGAAAGACCGCACCTGACCGATACCTGATGGTGGGAGCCTGGGGCGCAGCCAACGCGGTCCAGTGATGCAAGGACAACAACGCTGGACAGTGATAACCTTGGTTATATACGGGAGGCGTGGCCATGACGATTAGCACCGACACCGCAATTGCCAATGCCCGCCGTGCACGTGCACGGCGCGAGCTGGGAGGCCTGGACTACATCAGGAACGTCCGCGCGGCCGTGGAGATCTTGGACCAGCGCATCGTCGCCCGCGAACTCGGCGTGAGTCAACCGGCGATCAGCAAGCTGCTGTCGCAGGCGGATGCCAGGGGAGTGAAGCCGATCCCGGAGGGATTCAGCGGTGCCAGCCCCTACGAGATCGCAGAGCGCTACGCGGCGGGCGACATTGACCGGGCGACGATGAGCCGGGAACTGTCCGCGTGGCCTTACGTGAAGAACGAAGGTTTGGCTGCGGCGCAGGCGGAGTGGGACTCCACACCTTATCCGGACACTCCCGGTTCCTTTGAAGAGGTCGGTCAGGCATACGATGAGGGTCTCATTGACGGTGAGGCCTACGACACGATTCTGGCCGCCTCAGACAAGGTCCCGGAATCCAAATGACTACGCTGTAATGCGTCACCACCGGAGAACAGACTGCAGTGATCCGCGCCCATTTGCAGCGTCCGGGCGCGGACTGCCGACCTCTGACGGCCCGCACGACGCGCCACGAGCCAAAACCCCCCCATGGTTCAACGTGCGCCGCGGGTGCGCCGCTCGAAGTCCGACGGCAGCTCCACACGGAAGTCCTGGCGCGTTTTACCGGGGCCCGCCCCGAGGTACGCAAGGACAGGAGAGCGGTCGTCATGGCGGCCCGCCGGGTGCCGGCAAATCCACGGCGCAAATTGTTCTCATCAACCAGACGCTGACGCAGCCAGAACACCGAGAGGATCGGCTATGCCCTCCGAGAGCGACTACCTGAACGCCTTCCTCGCGATCCGCCAGGGCGAGTTGGAACATCTTGAGACTTTGCTGAAGGCACATCCCGATCTTCCCAACTGGCGCCTGGCCGGGCCCGCGCGAGGACGTACGCCGCTTCATGTCGTCACCGACTGGCCCGGATACTTTCCACATGGACCGCGCATCGCCGGGCGCCTTCTCGAAGCGGGAGCCGACGTCGACGCGCGCGGTCCGGACGGCTCAGGCGAAACGCCCCTGCACTGGACCGCCAGCAGCGATGACGCCGCCGTCGCCCGTGTGCTGATCGCGGGCGGCGCGGACATCGAAGCGCCCGGTGGGTCAATCGGAACGCCGCTCGACAACGCGATCGGGTACGGCTGCTGGAACGTGGCCCATCTGCTCGCCGAGCGCGGCGCGCGGGTCGACAAGCCCTGGCACGCCGCCGCCCTCGGAAAGCTGGAACGCCTCACGGAGCTCCTCCACGCCGATCCCGCACCCGGAAAGGATGCCGTGGACCAGGCCCTCTGGCACGCGTGCGCCGGCGGGCACAGGCGTGAGGCCGAGCTCCTGGTCGAAGTCGGCGCTGACCCCGGCTTCACCCCGGACTACGGCCGGGGCACCTTGCTCGACGCGGCTTCGAATCATGGCACCCAGCGGATGAACCTCATCGAATGGCTCGAAGGACTCGGCGTACAGCGCGGTGACCGCTAAGACGCCCGCCGGACCGCGACAAACGCTCCGAACCAGCCCTGCGTCTTGTCCGCAATCGGATCCCTGCCCGACGCATCATGGACGGACAGAACTGCTCAATCGGGTGGAACTCACGTCTCTGGACGTGGTCACTCCGTCACGGCGCCCGCATGGCGATGAGCGATCAGCCGGCTTTGCGGGGCTGGGGTCCAACGCCTTCGGGAATCTCACCGTGGAGGTGCGGTTCGTAGACGAGCTTCACAGTCCGTCCGTCCAGCACGGTGGACCCGATGAGGTCCAGGTCGAACTCCGCCCCGTCCTGGAAGAGCGCGGCATAGCCCGCGCGGCCCGTGATGGCGGGAAACATCATGACCTCGAGCCGGTCGACGAGGCCGGCGGCGAGCAGCGCGCGGTTCAGGGAGATGCTGCCATGTGAACGCATCGGTACGTCGGTGGTGCGTTTGAGCCGGTCGATCGCGGTCACCGCGTCCTCGTTCAAGACGGTCGCGTTCTGCCACCCGGGCGCCTGCGGGTCGAGCGTGCTGGAGAACACGATCTTCGGCAGTTCGTTCAGGCTCCGGTAGTACGGTTCGTCGTAGTCGACGATGAACTTCCGGAACTCCCGGAAGGTTGTCGCGCCGAAGACGAGCACCTGGTCCCGCGCGAAGGTTCGCACCCGGTCCTCGATCAGCTCGGGGCCTTCCTTGCCCCAGTACCCAGGCCAGCCCTCGGCAGAGCCGTAGCCGTCCACGCTGCAGAAGAAGTCGACAGTGAAGGTGGTGCTCATGGTGCTGCTCCCTTTCCCGGGCCGCCCCGGGCGGGCGGCTTCATCACTTCTACGATCACGACCGGCCCGATCCGACACTTCTGCCCGGACTTCTTTGACGATGCCGTGCTGTCGGGTTACCGCTGCCCCTTGGCTGCGCCCAGGAGTCAGGAGCTAAGTTTGGTTCCCGACGCGGGCCGGGGGCAATACTCAAAGGTCCGGACACGGCAAGAGGCCGGCCGGCACATTCGCTGACCTGGTCTCTTGTTGAACCGTTGGAGCGGCTGGATGGTCTCCGCCTGAAGTCCCTTCGGTCCCCGGGCAATGTCGTTCCCCGTTTCTTCCACAGGCAAGTGGCCGGTTCCGCTGCCCGGAATGCTGTCCCGTACACCCGCGCGACGACCCTATGTGCCGGTTACCGGTTTTCGAGGTCTTCTGTGCGGAATGTCCGACACCGGCGGACACGACGTTTTCGCCGACGCAGCAATACCCGGCGGCAGCGAAGGGTCTGCGGAGTTTTATCGTGGCTGGGCGCTCCGGGTTGGGTAGGACGGGATTCCACCGCCGGTGCCCCCAGCCATAAAGACGCCGACTCTGGTTTCACCGTCGCTGAGGAAGACCGGAATTTCACGGGGAGGTCTTGGGGTGCTGAAGTTTTTTACGGCGTCTTCGGGGCTGGTGGGCATTGGGCCGCCGTAGAGGTCCCGGGCATAGGCGTATCCGGACCGCCCGTTAGTGGCTATCACCGCGATGAGGTCGGGTGTTCCGTTCTCCGGGCTTTCCACTCCGTAAGTCTCACCTTTTGCGTTGACGCCCAGGCGTGTCCTTTCTTGCATCACATATTCGGCGGTGAGCTGCCACCGGGCTTCGGGGGTGGTCTTGATCGTGACGCTGTCCTGCCCGGGGACGAGGCCGAGGGTGTAGCCGGCCCAGCCTGTCCTGCCGTCTGTGACGTCTTCCCCGGAGCAGCTGCTGGACGCGCCGTCGGGATATACAAACCGGCCCGGTGTGAGGCACTTGAGCTCCAGCCGTATCCCGGTCGTTCCTGCCGGGGGAGTACCCAGTTGAACAGTCGCTGTGCCGGTGTAGGTTGTGGTCACGGGTGAGGCCAGGGGGGTCACCTTTTCGCCTCCGGGAATGACCAGAAGCCCCGCGGCCGCTGCTCCGGCACCGAGCAGCCCCGTTCCCAGCACCGCGGCGGTGCCCAGCAACACCCCAGGCCGCCGCCGTGAAGCGGGCGATTCATTTGCGACCCGGGCGACAAGTTCGGCCCGAAGGGCATCACTGAACACATCGTCAACGTGAAGCTGGTTCATGGCCGTTTTCCTTCCAAGACCGGGGTTGGTGCGGTGGGAGGTTTGGTGGATGCGTCGCCCCCGAGCGCGACTCTTAGACGCTGACGGGCCCTGTGCATGCGTGACTTGGCTGCCGCCGGGGTCAGGTTCAGGACCTCGGCCGCGGCGGCGATCGTGTGCTCTTCGAAGACGATCAGGCTCACCAGGTGCAGGTCCTCGGTGGTCAGAGTGCCCAGCGCGCGGGCAAGATCCTGATCGAGCTGGTTCTGGTAGCGGCTGTAGGGATCCGTGGCCGGGTCATTGGCCTCCTGGCGACGGGGAAGGGAATTCAGGAGCCGCCGGTAGCGGAAGTCAGTGCGGGCGCGGTTGCGAGCCGTGTTCGCGGTCGTCACCAGAAGCCAGGGAAGAATGGATCCGTCGACGACCCGCACGTGCTTCCGCCGGCGCCACAGTTCCAGGAATGACGCAGCCATGATGTCTTCTGCATCGTGATGGTTCCCGCACAGCCGGTAGGCGTGTCGGAAAACCCTGTCGCGGTGCCGGTCATAGAGGGCGCCAAAGGCGTCACCCCGGCCAGCAAGGCTTAGACTCCACAGCTCCGCTTCCCCGTTTTCGTTGCTCCCCATGCCCTTTAGTGTCCGGTAGAAGCCAAAAGGTTTCACGGAATCAGAAAGAATTTCGGGCCGCGTCCTGACCCGAGGAGTACCTGCTGGTCGTTCCCTTTGTCGGCACTCAGGACCCTGGGTTCAAATCGCCAAGACCGCCCTGGCATCCTCGTGGCGTCGCCACCAACTGGTCGATTTCGCTGCGCGGGCACGAGGAAGCACCCATCTCCGCTGCGAGCTGCGCGACGGGGCGTGTCCGATCCGCTCAACAGGGCGGTGCTTGCGTTCTGCCGGGGTGGCGCGTTGCGGCATCACCCTTCCGTGCCTGCGTCGGGGTCGCCGTCCGTCGGGTCGTTGGCTCTCCGGCGCTCCGCCCGCCGCCTGGCGTCTTCATGGGCCTGGAGCAGGAGGCGGGTTGCCAGCGCGTATGTGTTGACACCAGGGTTGATGATTGAGACCCACCCTTGCCCGCGATACACAGGATGAGGGAGGACGACGTCGACGGCGGTGTAGTCCCTGGACGCCGGCTCGGCGCGGGGAATCTCACCGGTCAGTTCGACAAACGCCTCCGTACCGACGTGAACGTTCAGGCGCCAACGGTCGGGATGGTCGAGGTCGCAAAGGGTATCGCCGGGGTAGTTCTTCGTGACGATGGTGGCGTAGGGCTGCTGCCGCTGTGGCACTTGGCCATCGGGTGCGTAGTAGAAGAAGTGGTCTCCCCACACGATCTCAGGGAAGACGCTGCCCTCGTCGGGGGCGAGTTCGAGGACGCCATCAAACGCCCGGACTGTCTCAAGGAGCTGCTCCATGCTCATAGCTCAAGTGTGCCTCTAATGCCTATGGAGGGCCCGGGCCGCCGCGGCAACGCCGGGATACTCCGTGCGGCAGGTCTCCGCTCAGGAAGCACAGCTCGCCGGCAAAGGCCAACCTCAATCGGCCCGCCGTCAACAGTATGCTCGACACAATGTTCGAGGTCGTCGAAAGCTCCGTTGCTGGAAGTAAGAAGATCGGCATCCCGGGGGTCAGTCTGAACTGCCGTGAAGAATCGGGCAGAACTCGGAAGGGGAGCTGCTCCCGGCTCGCGAAAAACCGTGCATGCCGGTCAGGTGCTGAGATTCCCGAATCTCTCTCACTCACGGTTCGTGCTCCCGGCGATGCCTGCATCAGCCGGCGGAAGAAGATCCGCATGGCTGCTTGCGTAGATTCGGGCCCGTCGTATGCGGACAACGTAAATCGGAATGAAGACGACGAGTGCAACAACGAGGAAGGCGGAAAAGCCAATCTGGAAGGCGTCTGCCTGTCCTGAAACAAACTGTTGCACCTGCTGAATTCCGAGCCCCAGATACAGCAGGATGAGGTAGCCAAGCATGAATGAAAGCGTGGTCGGGATAACCGCAGCGTATTTCGCGGCCGCGACCTGCTCGCCCTGATCCAGGTCGAGCTTCTTGTTGCTCAGTACGACCTTTGCTACTTTCCGTATCGTGCCGAGGTCACGGCCGACTGCGTCCCGGAGGCGCCGGCTCAACGGCAGGCTGACAATGACACATGCGAAGCCGGCGGCCAACAACGCGAACGCCAACGCGACGAGCGGTTGCACACCGCGGTGTGAAGCCGCGCCGCTGCTGCCCGCAATCAATGCACCAAGAACCACAAGCGCGACGGCAAAGACGGCAACGAACGTGATTGCGACAATTGCAATCTTCCGACGGATCTCCTTCCGTGTGATCGGCGCCCACCTCGACGGCTGCGGGTGAGCCTCGTCACGGCGGAGGAGGAAACGACCAATGAGAAGGCTGATGCACGTCAGCCCGATCCCGCCGGCAATGAACAGGACGGGAATCCATACAGGCAACTGCGCGGCCACCGCATAGGCAATGATGGCGATCGCACCCAGGAATTCGAGCCCCGTCACCACCCACAGCCACCGATTGAAGAACCTTTTGCTTTCCTCCGTTCTGGTCACGTTCCAGAAAGAGGTCAACGAGCCGAGGGTTAGCGGTCCGTAGATCATCACGGTAAGCGCAAATATGGCCAATAACTGCACTCCGGTGGAGTGCCGCGGCGAGAGGACAAAGATCAGAACAGCTCCGCCGACCATTAATCCGGTGGCGATAACCAAGGAGAATATGAAGGCGAGCACTTTCACGATGATGCCTTTCGTCAGTCACACCGGGCGGGATTTCAGATCCGGTGAAGGATCGTCATGGGGTGGCTTTTGGTTTGCGGGGCCATCCTTGCATCATGACGTTGGCGACGGTCACGCCTATACCGGCACCCAGTCCGCCGTAAAAACCTCCGCTGAAACCGATGAGGTCGCCTGCAGCCCATGCCACGAGTGAAATGATCAGCAGGGGCGGGACAAGCAGGATCCCACGACGCACCCACAACCGCTTTCTGACTCGTTCCGGGGCGTTGAGCGAGAAGACAGCCATAAGCACAAACACCACGGGGATGAGCAACGCCGGGACCATCCACGCCCGCCATGGCCACCAGTGCCACAGCCCAGCGCCGGACATCACGAACAGAACCACCAAAGCCACACAAGCTCCGACAAGGATCACCCAGTGCAACCGCGAGACTCGAAGCTGCTCAAGGGCCCGGGCGAGCAGAGCAGATTCTTCCTCATCGTTCGTCATCGCGGCCGACTCAGCAAACGGGCCGGCGGGAATGCCTGCGTCGCGGACCAGTGCCCATGATCGTTATGGCATTCATTCGTCTTCCCCCAATCGTCGCGACGCCCCGGAGCCGACGGAGGCTACCCGGCAAAGGCATGCCCGCACCACGCCGGCAAGTCCTCTCGCGCATCAATCAACATCGTGACTCCCACCATAGATAATCAGCAAGCTTCCTAACTAGAGTGCTCGCTACCCGCACGGCCCGGGGGTCGGAAGAACCCGCTGCTTAGGCAACATTGCCGGCGATGATGCTGTCGTGATGGCACCCCGGCGGCCCGGAATATTCCTTCTCTGTGTGGGTGCCCTGAATGTGCTCATCGGGAGTATGCCCGACACTCAAATCGGGCCAGGGCGAGCCCGCGTTTCGCCGTGCATCATCGTTCTCTATGCTCCCGGGCCGAAGGGACGCTCTTACGGTTCCTGCCCTGTTCGGGAGCCTTCCGTGCCCGACAGGAGAGCGTAGTATCCCGGAACCCATTGCGAAAGACCGCCGGGGTTCATCGGGACCACTTCAATGTTGACCGGCCCGTCCGCGATCACTTTCCAGTCTGATGCAGGAAAGGCGTTGTGTCGTTCCCTGGCGCCGAAATGCCCGGGCCGGGGAAGGTTTTCCAGGGCGCGCTGCAGCTGCGCGGGCATGCGTTGCGGGCTGGCACCGAGCTCTGTCAGGTAGGCGAGGCTGTTTCCGCGGAAGTTGGTTTCGGCCAGTAACACCCGGCCTCTGTTCCCGACAATGGTTCGCAGGTTGGCGGCCATGGCAGCCTGCTTGTCGGGCTTGAGGACGTGGAAGACTCCGCGGACGAAGACATTGGCCGGCCCCAGCCGCTCCAGCAGGAGCTCTCCCGCGCCCGCCCGTGAGGCGTCCAGGACCATGAAGCCGGCGTTGTGGATGCCTTCTGCTTCCTTGCTTGCCCTCTCGATCGCCCCTGTGGAGACATCGATGCCGAGAGCCCGCGGGAACAGGCCGGCAAGCCAGCGCGTGTTGCTTCCGTTGCCGCACCCGACGTCGACGACCGGCAGGTCCGGGTCAAAGTGGGCGGCCACGGCGTCGGAGTACTGCGCGCGTTCGGCCATGGAGTCGGCGTCCCACAGAACGTCCCCTGAACGGCCGGTGGCGCGGATTCCTTGCCAGTATCCTTCCCACGCGGTGTCCCGGTTTCGTGGTGCCCGGGAAGCGAGGCGTACTACCGTGGGGACGAGCAACATCCGGTCCCAGAGCTTCGACATAAGGCTAACTTTACAGACGGCGTGCGGGCCGGCGGAGTTGATCGGGTATCCGGGCGGCCGGTACCGGATATCCGTAGAAGTAGCCCTGGCCGTGGAGGCATCCCATGGCCTGCAGCTGGGTAGCCTGTTCGGCGGTTTCGATGCCTTCCACGGTCGCGCTGAGTCCGGCCGCGGAAATCAGCTGCAGAATGGCGGCGACGAACTGTTGCTGCCGGGGGTCGGACTCCATGTCCTTGATCAGGGACTGGTCGACTTTCACGGTGTCAGCCGGAAGCGACCTGAGGTAGCTGATGGATGAGTAGCCGGTGCCGAAGTCGTCGATCTGCAGCCCCACGCCGAGCTCCCGGAGCCGGCTGAGGACCTGTTCCTCCCCGGTTCCCCGGGACATCAACACGGTCTCGGTGATTTCCAGGACCAGACGCCGCGGATCCACGCCGTTCCTGGCCAGGGTGTCCCTGATGTCCTCCAGCAGGTCGGGCCGAAGCAGCTCGGCAGCGGAAAGATTGATGTGCAGACAGAAGTCCGGCAGGTCCGGATCGCTTCGGTTCCAGCGCCTCATCTGGGCGAGGCCTTCATGCAGCACCCAACGTCCCAGCTCGAAGATCAGCCCGGTTTCCTCTGCGATGCCGATGAAGCTTCCCGGCAGAATGGTTCCGCGGACGGGGTGATGCCATCTCAGGAGGGCTTCGACCCCGATGACCTTGCCGGAGCCGAGCTCGACCACCGGCTGGTACAGCAGCGCAAGCTCCCCGCCGGCAACGGCGGTGCGCAGTTCCGCGGTGATCCGCGACCGTTCCCGGACCGCGTCCAGCATCTCCGGGTGGAAGAGCTGGACATTGTTCCGCCCGCGCGCCTTTGCCTGGTACATGGCAATGTCGGCATCGCGCATCAGCGCCTCCGCCGGATACCCCGGTGTGCCGAGGCAAACCCCGATGCTGGCCATCGCCCAGACCGTCTCCGATCCGATGCGCATGCTCTCCTGCAGACACTCCGATGCGCGCTGCGCAATCCGCAGGACCTGCTCCTGCGTGGCCGCGGTAAGGAGGATGGCAAACTCGTCCCCGCCCAGGCGCGCCACAGTGTCCGAGGCCCTGACGACCGAGCGAAGACGCTTGGCAACCTCCACCAGCGCGGCATCACCGGCGCTGTGGCCCAGGATGTCGTTGATGGCCTTGAAGGAGTCCAGGTCCAGGACCAATACGGCAGGGGCCTTCCCGTCATCCACGCCGGAGAGGATGGCTTCCTGGATCCTCTCGGTGAGCAGGGTCCTGTTTGCCAGGCCCGTCAGGGCATCCGTCTTGGCCATCTGTTCCAGCTCAACCTGTGTCTTCCTCAGCATTGCCGTGCGGGCTGCCACCCGTTGTTCCAGATCCGCATGAATGTGACCCAGTTCCTCCGCGAGCAGATTGACTCCCGTGATGACAGCATCAATCTCATCCCGTTGTTCGGAAGGTTCAATGCGGGCGTCCAGGTCGCCGGCAGCCAGCCGGACAACGCCGTTAACCAGGCGCGGGTCCTGAACGCTCTTTCGCGGGCTCATGCAATCCTCGCGGGCAGAAAACCACCGGAAAATGCGCCGGTGACCGGATCCGTCCGATCAACGCGGCAGCGGGCAGAAATGCGTTCACTCACCAGGCCCCTCCCCGGCGTGACGGGTTTGTCTTCATGTCCCGGGCCCCACGGGCAGCAATGGATGCGGCGCCGCTTCTCCGCCAAGAAATTCCGCCCCGGGCCGCGGTGCCGCCGGGGAACCAACAGAAATCCGGCCTCGGCCGGTCCCGGGCGAGAAGGCGCCGGCGTTCCGGGCACACTGCCACGCCGAGACCGCACCCACGTCCTCCACGACCGGTTCACATTCTCCCTAAGGGCACAGCCGCGTGGCGCGGCACTGACCGCGGCAGGACGCACATCCGGGGCTCACGCACCAACATCAAGCCAGTCGATGGCCTCGCTGCGTGATGTAAAAAAACGGGTCGGACAAGGCGGGACGTGCACTCCAAGGAAGAAATTCGCCAGGACCCGGTCCACGGGCGACTTCCCCAACAAAGCGATCCGGGAAGCGCCGCACGGAATGGACCAGACAGCCCTTGCCTCCCGGCTCACGGAAGCGACTTCCGCCATGTCCACGAGCATCGGGCGCTGTTCCTGCCGGCACAACTCATTGACTTTCGCCATGGCCGCACGGGCATCCTCAACCTCGATGGCGACCCCGGGCACCCAGTGCAGATGAAGAAAACCGTCGACGCTCAAATCGACACTGGACTTTCCACCATCCCCAGTATCCGGTACCACGATCACGTCCCCTCCCGGGCAAGCCGCCGAGCCTTTCAGCAACTGCCTCAAAAATACCCCGGCACGGCGGCGTTCTCATGGAAACGACGCCGTGCCGACGTCCCGCGTGTCGACCACCTTAGAACGGCCAATCCACGCCTTCGCACATTGTTCCTGAGTTGTCTCCCGTGCGGTAGAAGGACGTTGAACCCCCGTCCAGGAGGTCTGTGCCCGATCCCGTTTTGGTTGAATGAAATCGTGCCGAAAGTGCCCCTCGACAAACCACGCCGGTATCTGTTCGTCTCACGGTGGCATCACCGTCTGGTACCAACAGCCGCGGTCCCGCCCCATCGCGGAGCGGCGGAAGTCCCGGTTCAGGACCGGATGTCATTGATGCGTAATCCGTTGCCCCAGGCAAGTTTCTGCAGCTATGGTGGTGAATTGCTCTGGCTGTGCCTTGGGGTGTGAACCGCAACGATAAATGTCGCAGTTTCCGCGTTGGTTAGTGTCCGATGAGCAGCGCTTCCTGGGCGGCGTCGACGGCCTCGGGGGTCAGGTGCTGGCGGTTGTTGATGTCGAGGATGCGGTTGATTTGGGTGATGAGGCGGTCGGCGAGTCGGAAGTTGCCGTTGGTGGCGCGGACGATGGCGGCGATCGCCGCTGTGTGCGCCAGGCCGTCGTCGTCGGGGTCGGGTGCTGGGAGTCGTTGGGCGGCTACAGAGGCGAGTTCGTCTTTGCGGAGTGTGCGGTATTCGTGGGCAAAGCCGATGCGGCTGTAGAGCTGGGGGTAGCGGGCGAGGCGCTTTTCGATCCCGGGCATGCCGATGAGGATCACACCCAGGCTGTGACGGTCGTAGAAGTCTCGGACTTGCTCGAGTCCGGCTGTCTTGAGTCGGTCGGCTTCGTCGATGATGAGCAGTTCGGTTCGGCCGCAGTGTTGTGATTCGGTGTGGACGTAGGGGTCGACGTGGCCGTGTTCGGCGTAGTCGATCGCCCAGGAGATGTGCTGGCAGGCTCGTGGCAAGCCTTGGTCGATCTGTTTGATTGTGGCAGAGACGGTGGGGGTGAAGAACGCGGTCTTGCTGTGCAGCACTTGTCCTGGGACGGGTGGGAGGTCCTCTTTGCCGCTGCTTAGACGATATGAAGTGGGACGGGTTACCTGCCCGTCCGGAGCGGTCCATTATCGCCGGGCGGTCCTGCAGCGCCGGCTTTGAGGTGATTCGGCCGCCCCGACGCGCATACTGGCGCTGCCGGACCTGGTCCCGGCGGTGGCGGCCCTTATCCCGGACGGCCAGTTTCAGCCGGGAGGATGAGGGGCCGGGGCCTTCTGTTTCACAGGTCCGTGGGTTGCCATTGGCGGCTCCTGTGGCCTGCGAGGGTCCTTGGGGGTGCAATGGTAGTGCCACATGTGAGGTTTGGGAGGTCCCGG
>NZ_SMRU01000027.1 GCF_004354015.1 Arthrobacter terricola | reverse complement strand
GAGCCCGGAGAACATTTCACGCGAGACAACGCCGTGGAGTTTGGCCACGCCGTTGGCGCGCTGGGCCAGGCGCAGGCCCATCACGGCCATGTTGAACACCGCAGGGTTGCCGCCCTCGTAGTTTTCCTGGCCCAGGTCCAGCACGTTCTCCACGGGCACGTCCGGGGCCAGGCCCGCGTCGAAGAAGTGCCGGATCTGCACGGCCTCGAACCGGTCGATCCCCGCCGGGACCGGGGTGTGCGTGGTGAACACCGTCGACGCCCGGCCCGCGGCCAACGCCTCGGACCAGGACAACGGGTTCTCCGCGGACATCAGTTCCTGGATCCGCTCGATCCCCAGGAACCCGGCATGGCCCTCGTTGGTGTGGAACACCTCCGGCGCCGGGCACCCGGTCAGGCGCTGGAACACCCGCAAGGCCTTCACCCCGCCCATGCCCAGCAAAAGTTCCTGCTGCAACCGGTGGTCCCCGCCCCCGCCGTACAAACGGTCGGTGATCGAGCGGGCCGCGTCATCGTTGCCCGGAACGTTCGAATCCAGCAGCAGCAACGGGACGCGTCCGACGTCGGCACGCCAGATATGCGCGTTCAGTTTCCGCCCGTGCGGCAACGGCAGCGACACCACCACGGGTTTGCCCGTCCCGTCAGCGGACGGTTCACGCAGCAGCGTCAACGGCAACCCGTCCGGGTCCAGCACCGGGTAGGTTTCCTGCTGCCACGCATCCCGGGACAGGGACTGCTTGAAATACCCCGCCTGATACAACAAACCCACACCGATCAACGGCACGCCCAGATCCGAGGCCGCCTTCAAATGATCCCCGGCCAGGATCCCCAAACCGCCCGAGTACTGCGGCAACACCTCCGTGATCCCGAACTCCGGGGAAAAATACGCAATACACGACGGAACATCCCCGCCCAGCCCCTGATACCACCGCGGCTCACTGAGGTACCGGTCCAGATCCGCAGCAGCCCCCTGAATACGCTCCACAACAGCCGCATCGGCCGCCAGGTCCTGAAGGTCTTGGGCGCTGATGCACCCCAGGAACGCAAGTGGATTATGGTTGCTCTCTTCCCAGGCATCCGGGTTCAAGGAAGCGAAGAGCTCCCGGGTCGGCAAATGCCAGGACCATCGGAGATTCTTGGCCAGCTGCGCCAGCGGAGAGATGGCTTCGGGGAGAACCGTGCGGACCGTGATCTTGCGGATGGCCTTCATGGGGGGACCTCCAGGAGGTTGTTGTTTCGATGGAACTTGTGGGGCGGCCGTAGCAGACTGGCTTCCCTGAAGCCGGATCAGAGGACGGAGGTGCTCCACCGCTGATACGGTGCGCGCCGGGACCGGGGAACGGGTTGGCCGGATCCGGAACAAGGAAAGGTTGGGCAGGCTGACACGTTTACGTAGGTGGGAGACCGCCATGGTCTCCATGTGCGACGCCCCGGGCGTGACGGCCTGCAGGTAGTGATCCGTCACGCCCTTCGTGGGGCACATGTCGCGCAGTTGCAGGCACATGGCCGCGCCGGATGGTCCGGGGCCATGCGGTTCCCAGCTGTCCCTGGCAACACGGAGAGAATCCGCCGTGTTGTGCCAGGAGGAATCTCTCGCCGTTCGTCGACGCGCATTGTCGACGCGGGTCGATGGCTCGACAGTAGAACGCCGCCGGAGAGTGTGTCAAATGTCACATTCATTGTTGGTGAAGCTACGTAACAGAGGGCCGCTTGCTTGTGATCAGCCTGCAAAGGACGCTCCGCAGCGACCGCGAATTGGTGTCAATATGCGCAGGGGGTGGCATTCCCATGGAGTGTGCTCGCCGGCAACCGTTTCCGTGCGGCGGCTGTTGCCGAGGGCTCGTTCAACGGTGCGGGATTGATTCGGGTGCTCCGTTGGCATGGATGTAATTCGGGGTCTGAACGAGGAGCTGTCACTTGAGGGCAGGATCATCCGCGGACTCGGCCTGAGGACTCTCTGGGAATGAGGCGATGCTCGGCGTCTGCTGAGCGTATCGCGCCTGCTTGTCCTTCCAGTTCGTTGAGAATCATTGTCGCGGCGAGCCGGCCTTGGTCATGGGGTTGCTGTTCGACAGTAGTGAGCCCGAACGCGGCGGCGTAGTCATGGCCGTCAATCCCGACGACGGACAGCTGAGAAGGGACGCCGACGCTCCTGGATCGTGCCTCGAAGATCACCCCGATGGCGAGCTCGTCTGAAGTGCAAAGGATTGCCGTTGGTTTTCGCTCCTGGGCCGTCCAGAGCCGGGTAAATCCTTCGCGTCCAAATTGAACTGTGTCGGCAGCGACGAGAGCTACGTTGAGTCGAAGATCCGGGTGCGCTGATGAGAGAACTTCACGGAGACTACGGGAGAGGGGACCCGCATCGTCGTCGTCCATGGATCGACTGCCGCTGAGCAGGGCGATGTCCCGGTGCCCGAGCGCCAGCAGGTGCCTGGCTGCCGTCATTGCGGCTGTTGGCCGGTCAAGCGCCACCGACGGAATATTCGCCGGGCGGGACCCGACAGCAATTGCCGGGATCCCGCGTTCGTGAACGTACTTCGTCTCGTCCGGCGATGGAGCCGTCCCGACGAGAAGCAAACCACCAAGGTGTTTGATGTGCACGCCGGGCATTGACTGCTGGCCGGCACTGCCCATGGGCGCCGGGCCAAGGATCGAAAGGGTGTAGTTTCTCTCACGCAGCACCTCGGCAGCACCATGGAGTACTTTGGATGAAAACCATGAGTATTGCGCCGGAGCCATAATGCCGACGGTCATTGAGCGTCCTCTGGCAAGACCGGAGGCCGGCGAATAAGCGGAATACGAAAGGCGACGGGCTGCCTCCAGGACCTTTTCCCTAGTGGCTGGGGCAACCCTGGGCAGGCCGCGGACTGCCCGCGATACTGTTGCCGTCGATACGCCGGCCGCTGCGGCGACATCCTCGATGCTGGCTGAGCTGATGCTGTCACGGGAGTGTCTGATGGTGTCACCCATCAGAACGCAATGAAACCTGAAACGAGGAGAGTCCAAGGCCGGTCAGCCACGGCGTTCCATGGTTTCGCCACAAGGGACCTCAGGGCTCGGTGTCACCGTGTATGACCCGTGTCCGGTGCGGGTGATGAGGATGCCCCGGCCTTGTCGTAACGCGGGCTCCTGTGCTAGCGCTACTGCAGTAGTCAGTTCATCGTCGATCTTGCTTTGGGTGTCGCCGGTGATGTGGAATCCGGGCTCGGATTCGATGGAGGTAATCATTTTTGTGGATCCTTGCTGTACAAAATGATGCTGCTTGACGCCCGACTTCCAGTCGCGGCGTCGTTCGCACGGAGAATTCGCCAAAGACCCGGCCTGGTCTGACGACAGGGTACGTCCCGCTTGGTCGGCAGGGGTGTCCTGCCGGGTGACTTGGCGGTGAGTGGATGTTCCTACCTCGCGACAATGATGTGACGTAAATAACATCTAGCAAGAATATACTCGAGTAGATATATGGTCGTCAAGGATTCATGTGACCTTTTGTGAGGTTTATTTTGTTTCCGGTTGGTATTGGGAGGTTTTTTGGTTTGTGTCCTGGGGGCAGGCGGCGTGATCAGCCTGGCGACCAGTTGGAGTGGACGCGTCTGAAAGGCAAGACCGTGCTCGTCCTCACCTCCGGTAAGAGGGCGGAGTTGAATGCCACAACTTAATTGCAGGCCGAGCGGGGGGACCCTGATCCTCCTTGCGTAGCCAGCGAGTGCAAGACGCAGGTTTTTCCAGTCGAAATGGTGGCCACAATGGACGGCGCCCCGGCATATTACAAGACACAGGGCCAGCCCGTGCTGGTCTGCTGGGCGCCGGCGTAGGCAGACGCGTGCGGCGTTGAAGGCTGATCAGCCCGGAATCGGGGCGGCTTCACTAGATGCAGGCGAGTAGGCCATGCAGGCATGGAGGCCACGCTGGGGCCAAGGACCCAGCGTGGGGCAGATTGAATTTTGGTCGCGTCAGCAGCCGCAGGATGCGCGCCGGATGAGGGTCGGAGAGAAAATTCGGTTCTCCTTGGGGCCGCTACCCACCAGCGCCTCGACCGCAGCGCGTGCCATGTCTTCAACCGGCTGGCCGAGGGTCGTCAGCGGCGGCCAGCTGTACTCTGCTTCGGGTGAACCATCGAAGGAAACGATTGCCAGGTCTTCGGGAATCCGAAGACCTGATTCATGCAAGGCGAGCAGCATACCTGAAGCCATCAAATCGGAGCTCACGAAAACCGCAGTGGGCCGGTCGGCTTCGCTGAGGAGCCATTTTCCGGCCTGGTATCCGCCCTCCCGGCTGAATGGTCCTCGAATGACGGGCCCTGTAGGGAGCCCGGCCTTTTCCAGCGCTTTTCGCCATCCGACCTCCCGTGCGTCGAGTTGCCCGCCGGTGTTGGTTCCGACGACGAGCCCGATTTTCCGGTGGCCGTGCTCGATCAGGTGCTCTACCGCTATCTGGGCGCCGCCGGAAAGGTCAACGCCGACCGAATCGAAGCCGGGGCTGTTTGTAATGTGATTCAGGAGCACTGCCGGGATTTCGGCGGCTTCAAGGTCGCGCAGATCGGGTTCGAAAAGGACGCTGATGAGGAATACTCCATCGAGGCGCCGGCTGGCAAAATTCTCGAGGTGACGCCTTTCCATAGCTAGGGAGGCTTCCGAGTTTGCGATGAGCAGCGCGTAGCCTCGCTCAGCGGCTGCCTCTTCAACAGCGTGCGCGAGGACCACCCAGAACGGATTGGTCGTGACGGGGAGAATCATGCCGAGCATTTCGCTCGAGCCGAGCTTGAGTGCGCGCGCCGCGGCGTTCGGGCGGTACCCGAGCGCCGCGATTGCGTTGCGCACTTTTTCTTCCGTCGCCGGTGAGACTTTTTTCGGTCCGTTATTGACGACGTAACTCACGACTGCCGTGCTCACACCCGCAAGGCGCGCGACGTCATTGCGGGTGACGGTCGGCCGAACTGCTGCGGGGGTGTGAGACATGGCTACCATGCTACCTCTAGAGCTCCTCTGCGCTGGCCGGGGGCAGCGTCGAACCGGCTTCGGCGGCGAGCCCGCCAGGCGCATCCCCGAAGTCCGGCACGGGCAGTCGTTCGCCACCACGGAGGGCAGACTCGTGTGCGACAATTCCCGGGAGCGTGTACCGCGCGGCCTCCCACGCGTTCACTGGCGGGAGGCTGCGGGTTGCGACGGCCGTCGCGAAATCGTCGACCAAGAAGTGGTGGCTTCCTTCGTGGCCGTTCGGGAGCTTGCTGAACTCCTCGGGCAGCCGTGCAGCGTCGTGCACGGGGGCGAGGCCGGATACGAAGGCCTCCCGCAGGGCCGGATCGACGTCCGCAAGGGAAGGATCCTCAAGAGACATCGTGGGAACGGTCGTGAGCTGTTCGCTCACGTCGGAGAAGCCTTCCTTGTCCTGCCAGACGGCGGTTTCCACGAGTTGCTCGAAGCTTGCCTCGGTGCCGAAATAACGGAAGCGGCTTTCGCGCAGGTG
Organism: Arthrobacter terricola; assembly: GCF_004354015.1. Lineage (GTDB taxonomy): Bacteria > Actinomycetota > Actinomycetes > Actinomycetales > Micrococcaceae > Arthrobacter > Arthrobacter terricola. The sequence goes on along the minus strand of NZ_SMRU01000027.1, from coordinate 69,758 downwards.
GGACGGGTATCCGACGCGGCGGAATTCGTTGATGCGCATGGAACCGCCGTCCGCGAGTTCAAAGAGCGCGGTTGCGTTGGAGAAGTCGTTGCCGAACATGCTGACCTCGCGGTCGAAGACGCCGTCGCCGCGGTCGTCGTGCACTCCGATGCAGCTTACGCTCACCGCGTGGCCGCCGATTGCACCGATCACGCCGCCGACTGAGTGTGTCGGGTACAGCATGGGCGGGTAGCTTGCGGTGCGCTTCCATTCGGGACCGCCGCTGTATTCGTAGGCGGCGTAGAAGCCCAGGTCCATGTCGTGGACATAGTCGCCTTCGGCGTAGAAGATCCGGCCGAAAGCGCCCTCGGTGCGCCGCTGCCGGGCGTATACGGTCGCGGGGTTGTAGTAGCTGGTCTCGCCCATCATGTAGGTCAGGCCGGTTTCACGGACGGCTTCGATGATGGCCGCAATTTCCTCGACACTGATGGCCATCGGCACTGCCGAATAGACGTGCTTGCCGGCCCGCAATGCCCGGACGACGAGGGGTCCGTGGGTCCAGCGCTGCGTGAAGATTGCGACCGCGTCGACGTCGCTCTCGAGCATGGAGTCGAAGCTCGGAAAAGTACCGTCAAGGCCCTGGGCCTCGACAAGCGCTTCGGCGCGCTCGGGGAGGACGTCCGTGACGTAAATGTCCGTGACGTAGGGGTGCGCTTTGAAGAGCTTCGTGAACTGGCCTGAAAACTGTCCGGCGCCGACGACGCCGAGGGAGAACGGTGTGGGGTAAGTCATGCCGTGAGTCTTGCATCACATGGTTACGCGAGTCAACTGATTAAACGGTCTGACCGGATTTCATCCCGAAATATGCCTGAAACAAAAGGAACTGCTCTTGCCAAGTTGATGGTTACTCGCGTAGATTGCTTCGGACATTGTTATTCACATCACATCGGAGGACCAATGGCGACCACCTCACTGGGTACTCGAAAACCGTCGCGACGCGAGGCGGATTCGGGTGGACCCAAGCGCGTGTCCCGACGCCGGAATATCGGCGACCTTCGCGTCGCCCTCTTTTTTGTGGCACCGGCCGTGCTCGGCTTCGTGCTCTTCTATCTTCTGCCCACCATCCGTGGGATCTACCTCAGCTTCACCGACTACAGCATCCTGGGAAACCCGGTCTGGGTCGGATTGAAGAACTACCTCAAGATCTTCCAGGACAAGCTTTTCTGGAACGCGATGGGTGTCACCCTCGAGTATGTTCTTCTGAACATCGGGTTCCAGACCGTCATCGCCCTGGGCCTGGCTCTCCTCATGTACCACGTGGCGAAATCGACCCTCATCCGAGGCATTCTGCTGCTGCCGTACCTTGTGGCGAACGTGATCGTCGCGCTCCTATGGTTCTGGATGCTTGATTACCAGATCGGTATCTTCAACCAGATGCTCCAGTGGCTCGGCATTCCGCGGGTTGCCTTCTTCGGCAACGAGTTCTGGTCCATCCCGACCATCGCCTTCGTCAATATTTGGCGCCACATGGGGTACACCGCGCTGCTGATCTTCGCCGGCTTGCAGACCATCCCGAAGCAGTTGTACGAGGTGGCCAACCTGGACGGCGCCAGCCCCTGGCAGACATTCTGGAAGATCACGATGCCGCTCCTGCGCCCGGTGCTCCTCCTGGTCATGGTCGTGACGATCACCGGTTCGTTCCAGATTTTCGACACCGTCGCCGTGACGACGCAGGGCGGGCCGGTCAACGCCTCCCGCGTCATCCAGTACTACATCTACCAGCGTGCGTTCAGCGAGCAGGACTTCGGTTATGGCTCGGCATTGAGCGTGATCCTGTTCATCATCCTCGCTGTTGTCGCCTTCCTGCAGATGAAGTTCCTCCGCGGCAACGAGAACGACCTGGATTAGGAGAGCCCATCATGACCACCCTCACCAAACCTGCACGCCGCCGCCGTTCTTTGAATTGGGGCCGGATCAGTGCCTGGGCAGCCCTGACCGTTGCGATCATCATCACGATCGGGCCTTTCCTGTGGATGTTGCGCACGGCCCTTTCCAACAACCACGCCCTTGCCTCCCAGTCGAGCAATCTGCTCCCGGCAGACTTCACCTGGGGCGCTTTCGCCCGGGTCTTTGGCCTCCAGTCACAGGCACAGGCACAGGCCGAAGGCGGATCGGGAGCTTCGATCAACTTTTGGCAGTACCTGGGCAACTCGCTCATCGTCTCGACCATGATCACGTTCTCCCAGGTATTTTTCAGCGCCATGGCCGCCTACGCGTTCGCCCGCCTTCAGTGGCCCGGCAGGGACAAAGTATTCGCAATGTTCCTTGGGACCCTCCTTGTCCCCGGGATCTTCACCGCCCTGCCAAACTTCTTGCTCGTAAAGAACCTGGGCCTGCTCAACACATACCTTGGCATCGCGCTCCCGAGCATGCTGATGACCCCGTTCGCGGTGTTCTTCCTGCGCCAGTTTTTCCTCGGTATGTCCCGCGAAGTCGAGGAAGCCGCGATGCTTGACGGCGCACGGCACAGCCGGATCTTCTTCCAGATAGCCCTGCCCAACGCCTCGGCGCCGATCGCGACACTGTGCCTGCTGACCTTTATCGCGGCTTGGAACGACTACTTCTGGCCTCTGCTCGTAGGTAACTCACCGGCAGTCCGCGTTCTCACAGTCGGGCTGGGTGTGTTCAAGTCGCAATCACCGCAAGGAGCCCCCGACTGGTCCGGACTCATGGCCGCGACCCTCGTTTCGGCGCTACCGATCCTGCTCCTGTTCATCGCGTTCGGAAAGAAGATCGTCAACTCGATCGGCTTCTCCGGAATCAAGTAACCCACCCCAACCCCAACAGAAAGCACCATCAAGGACCCCGGCGATCGCCGGAGGTCATATCCCTCCCTGTCCCTGAAAGGACAACAATGAAGAAGAAAGCACTCGGCGCCATCGCGGTCGCCGCCGCTGCAACGCTGGCTCTCTCAGCCTGCTCGGGCGGCTCCAGCCAGGCCTCTTCCACCGGCGACGCCAAGGGCGAAATCAGCTACTGGCTGTGGGATTCCAACCAGCTCCCCGCCTACCAGCAATGCGCCGACGACTTCCACAAGGCGAACCCCAACATCACGGTCAAGGTCACCCAGACCGGCTGGGACGACTACTGGACGAACATCACCAACGGTTTCGTGGCCGGCAACGGACCGGACGTCTTCACCGACCACCTCTCCAAGTACGGCGATTTCATCAAAAACGGCCAGCTGCTCAGCCTCGACGACGCAGTAAAGAACGACAACGTCGATCTCAACCAGTACAACAAGGGACTTGCGGACCTTTGGGTCGGCAAGGACGGCAAGCGCTACGGACTCCCGAAGGACTGGGACACCGTCGGGCTCTTCTACAACAAGGACATGATCAGCAAGGCCGGCATCACCGCGGACCAAATGGGCAGCCTGGCGTGGAACCCGCAGGACGGCGGCACCTTCGAGAAGACCATCGCCCACCTGACCGTTGACAAGAACGGCAAGCGCGGCGACGAAGCGGGCTTTGACAAGAACAACGTGGCCGTCTACGGCCTCGGCCTCGCCGGTTCGGGCTCTGGCAACGGCCAGACCGAGTGGAGCTGGCTCACCGGAACCACCGGCTGGACCCACACCGACAAGAACCCATGGGGCACCCACTACAACTACGATGACAAGAAGTTCCAAGACACCATCGCATGGTTCAACGGACTCATCAACAAGGGCTACATGCCCAAGCTCGAAACCACCGTCGGCGCGTCAATGCCTGACACCTTCGGCGCCGGCAAGGCCGCAATCAACGCCAACGGCGACTGGGAGATCGGCCAGTACCTCGGCTACAAGGGCATCAACGTAGGCATCGCCCCGACACCGACCGGTCCGGATGGTAAGCGCGCCTCGATGTACAACGGCCTCGCGGACTCCATCAACGCCGGAACCAAGAACCCGGCCGCAGCAACGAAGTGGGTTGAATACCTCGCCTCCCCGGCCTGCCAAGACGTCGTAGCCTCCAAGGCCGTTGTCTTCCCGGCAATCTCCGAAGCGACCGACAAGGCCGCTGCGGCCTTCAAGGCCAAGGGCGTGGACGTCACACCCTTCACCCAGCAGGTCAAGGACAACACGACGTTCCTGTTCCCGATCACCGAAAACGCGGCCAAGGTCGACGGCATCATGAAGCCGGCCATGGACTCGGTCTTCTCGGGCAAATCGCCGGCCAGCTCCCTGACCGACGCCAACAACCAGGTCAACGCACTCTTCCAGTAACCGTTGCCCCCTATCACCACCACCCCTCCTGCCTCGGGGACTGGCCATGCCATGTCCCCGAGGCAGCCGTATTACGAAAAGGTACCAATGAACCACCTGCATCTCCGCTCCGCTGGCACCAGCCTGTTGCTGGCATTCGATTCCGGTGAGGCCGAGATTGTCCACTGGGGCGCCGACCTTGGCGACGCCGTCCCCGACCTCGGATTGCTGCGCGGCCCGGTCCCGCATTCCGCGCACGATGTCCCTGTCATCGCCGGCCTGCTCCCTCAGGCGTCATCGGGTTGGCTGGGTCGGCCGGGGCTGCGCGGCCACAGGACCGGCGAGGGCGGCCTGCCTGGTTTCGTGTTTTCTCCGGCCTTGCGCGTCGTGGCAGCCGAATCGACGTTGGACGGGCGGGGCGCACGCATCGTCCAGGCCGACTCCAACGCCGGGATCACGCTGACCAGCGATGTCGCACTTCATGACGGCGGCCTCCTCGAAATATCGCACGAACTGACCAACACAGGGACCGGGGCATACCAGCTTGACGAGCTTGCCGCCGTCCTCCCCGTGCCCGGAGCGGCAACCGAGTTGCTTGACCTCACCGGCCGCTGGTGCCGGGAGAACCACCCCCAACGCCACCGGATCAACCAGGGTACGTGGCTTCGGTCCGGCCGGCACGGACGCACGGGGCACGACTCCTCACTGCTCGTCGCCGCCGGCACCCAAGGGTTCTCCAACCGAACTGGCCGGGTGTGGGCGGTCCACTTCGGGTGGTCCGGAAACCACGAGCAGTACCTCGATTCTCTCGCCGACGGCCGACGCATGCTCGGCGCCTCCGAACTCCTTGGCTCCGCCGAGGTCGTCCTGGAGCCGGGGGAGAGCTACCGCACCCCGGCCCTCTACGCCGCCTACTCCGACCGGGGCCTCGACGGGGTCACCGACGCGTTCTACCGCTGGTTCCGCAGCCGCCCTCAGCACGTCGACACGGCATCGGGCAGGCAGCGGCCCGTCGTTTTGAATACGTGGGAAGCCGTCTACTTCGACCACCGCCTCGAACCGCTGGTCGAACTGGCGACGCTCGGTGCAGACCTGGGTGTTGAGCGTTTCGTCCTGGATGACGGATGGTTCCGTGGACGCCGCGATGACCACGCGGGGCTTGGCGACTGGTTCGTTGACGAGAGCGTCTGGCCCGGGGGCCTGACCCCCCTCATCGAGAAAGTGAACTCCCTCGGGATGGAGTTCGGCCTGTGGGTCGAACCTGAGATGGTCAACCTCGACTCCGACATCGCCCGCGCACACCCCGAATGGATTGTCGGCCCCTCAGCCACGCCACACACGAGCGGGGGCCGCCTACCGTTGGAATGGCGGCAGCAGCACGTGATCGACCTGGTGAACCCGGACGCCTGGCAGTACATTTACGGCAGGCTCGATGCCCTCCTCACGGAAAACAACATCGCCTACCTGAAGTGGGATCAGAACCGCGACCTGGCCGAGCATGGACACGCCGGACGGCCCTCGGTCCACGAGCAAACACTGGCCTACTACCGGCTCCTGGATGCTCTCAAAGCGGCCCATCCGAAGGTGGAAATCGAATCCTGCGCCTCAGGCGGTGCACGGGTGGACCTCGGGGTACTGCAACGCACGGATCGTGTGTGGGCCTCGGACTGCAACGACGCCCTCGAACGGCAGACCATCCAGCGGTGGACCGAAGCCGTGATCCCTCCCGAAATCGTCGGCGCTCACGTGGGCCCCACGCACTCGCACACCACCGGCCGCTACCATGACATTTCGTTCCGCGCCGTTACCGCCTTGTTCGGTCACTTCGGCATCGAGTGGGACATCCGCCAGGCAACGCCTGCCGAACGCGAAAGCCTCCGCCGTGCGATCGCGCTGTACAAACTGCACCGTGGGCTGATCCACACAGGTGAACGAGTCAACGCGGACTTGGCCGAAGCAAACCTGGCCCTTCACGGTGTTGTCGCGCATGACCGCAGCGAAGGGCTCTTCGCTGCGGTGGCACTTGGTACCACGGCAGCCGAAACACCGGGACGCATAGGACTGCCCGGTCTTGCCCCGGAACGGGACTACATCGTGGAAGCGGTGCTGCCGGGTCCCGTTGACGGCGACTGGGAAAACACCTTCAACCAGATTGCACCGCCGGCCTGGCTGGGCACGGGTGCGAAGGCACCGGGCCGGTTCCTCACCGAGGTCGGGCTCCCGCTTCCGATCTTGAGCCCCGAACACGGGCTGCTCCTGCATGTCCGGGCAACCGACTAAATACGGACCAAGGCCTGTTGTCCTGCCCGTGTCACTGCAATTCGGGCAGGACAGCGAGCCGCACCTGCCAAAGAAGGGCCGAGTGGGCACCATGATGGACGCGATCCGGACTCTCCCGCACCAGCTGTCGGGGACCCGTTCAATCGGTGAAGCGCTGCGCACACGGGGCAACTCGCTCAATGCCCTGCGCCTCGTTTTTGCGGCGTGCGTTATTGTTTCGCATGCCTGGTGGCTCGGCGGTTACGGTCCGGAACCGGCGCTGTTCGGGATCAAGCTCGGCACGGCAGGCGTCATGGGGTTCTTCGCGATCTCCGGGTACCTCATCACGATCAGCGCCGAACGGTCGACGGCGATTGAATATGTCACCGCACGGTTTCTGCGGATCTACCCCGGCCTTGCCGTGTCCGCGGTGCTCGTCGCTTTCGTCGCGGCCCCGACCGGAGCCCTCATCACCGGCGGACACTACAGCCTTTCAGGGGCAACCGTCTTCCTCGAGGCGGCCCTTGGGCTGCTCATCGGGGTCATGAAGACGCCACCGATCGGGACCTCCCTGTTCGGGAACAACGACCACTTCGATTGGGATGGCCCATTGTGGACGTTGACATGGGAGACACTGTGCTACATCCTCATCGGCGTCGTTGTCTTCCTCGTCCGGCGTCGGACTCCTGACGGGAACGGGACCACCGTAGCCGCCCTGTGGCTGTTCGCCGCGGCAAGCGGTGCCGTCGCAGGCAAAATCATGGCCGGCGGCTTCGGGCCAGACCGGACCGAATTTGTCCTGCCCCTCATCGCGATCTTCATGGCTGGCGCCCTTCTGGCCGCGATGCGGGACCGTATCAGGATGGGCGCGCTGCCCTGCCTGCTCGCGGTGGTGGCCGTCTGGGGTGCCTATTCCAGCGGCTTTGGCCCGGCCCTGGCACCACTGCCCCTCGCCTACGCAGTCCTCTCGATCGGTTCCCTTCCCGTCGCGTCCAGGATCGGGTCACGCCACGACATCTCCTACGGCGTCTACATCTACGGCTGGCCGATCCAACAACTGCTCGCGGCTCTCAGGCTGCCCTCCCACGTCCCTCCGCTCGCCTTCGCAGCTGCCGCACTGGTCCTCGTCTGTCCGCTCGCATACCTGAGCAGTGTGATGGTCGAGAAACCGGCACAGCGCCTCCGGGAACGATTGCTCCGGCCAACACACATTCGTCCCGATGGCTCCAGCCCGGATAGCGTGGCGCCATGACAACGCTCGAGGACGTGTGGCCCCTTTTTCAACTTTGCCTCACGACCCCGCGGCTGGTGCTGCGCCCCGTCCGCGATGAGGACATTCCCGCCTACATTGAGGCCGCGGCATCGGGCATTCACGATCCCGAACGCACCCCCTTTGCCGTGCCCTGGACTGACGCCGCCCCCGAAATCCTCCCGGGGAATCTCGCCCGTTGGATCTGGCAGCAACGCAATGAGTGCGCACCAGCCGACTGGAACATCATCTTCGGCGTCTGGACGCACGAAGGCAATTTCCTTGGCACCCAGTGCATCGGCGCGAAAGACTTCGGAACCCTTCGCACGGTTGAGACTGGTTCGTGGCTTCGCCGCAGCGTACAACGGCGCGGGTTTGGTCACGAGATGCGCGCCGCCGTGCTCCTCTGGGCTTTCGACTGGCTTGGCGCCGAGTGCGCTTTGACCGGTGCTGTGGACTGGAACGGGGGGTCCCTCGGTGTGAGCCGCCGTCTCGGGTACGTTCCGAACGGCGAGAAGCGCGTCACGACCCGCCCCGGCGTCGTTGAACGAGAACTGCTGCTTCGCCTCAGCCCGCATGACTTCCGGCGCCCGGACTGGACCCTGACGATCGAAGGCGCGAATGAAACCGCTGCGTTCCTGGGCCTCCAATAGAGGACTGCACGGGATTTACGGCGCAGTATCCGGCGCGGGCCCGAGCATCAGGAGATCCGGATCTCGTCCCTGTCGCTCAGGGTTCGCAGTTCGGCCCCGATGCTCGTTCGTAGCTGGTCGTGCCGTGGCCCGAGCGCCGAGGCCGGATCGTGCCAGCTTCCTACCCCGTACGTCCACACTGCACGCGATACAAGGTCCGCTGGTTCCCAGTCATATCGGGGGAACACATGCGCGTGAACAAACGCATCCGCGTTTCCGAGGATCTCGATGTTGACCCGGCGGAACGCCGGATCCGCGTCCCGGCATGCACGCTCCACAGCAGTGGCGAGCAGATCGACGTCCGCCAGGAACTGCACCCGCTCCAGACGGGGCATGTCTGCCAACGCTGCAGCCTTCGGATCCTTACCAAGCAGGACGCAGTAACCGGGCAGGAACTGCACATCGCCGATCACGGCGTAACCGCCACGAAGCTCGGCCAGCACCGTGGGGTTTTCGCCCCGGGCGGCCGACCCGATCCGATCTACACGCCACTCAGTCACGTTACAACCTTAGTCGGCGGGTCCCGGTTCTGTTGATGTTCCAAAGCAGTGAATGAATGAGATCTAGTGCCGGTGCGTCGCGAAAAACCTCGCACCGAGGTGAAGGGGAGAAGATGCCCGCAGTCCACCCAGCAAACAGTCGCCTCGCTGCCCTGGGTCGGTGAGCGATTCACCGGCTGCCAGACTGGCCCGTGCCTCGGAGGAGTGGGGATGCCAGCCTGACTGCGAACCGCTTAGAGGCGGCATGTCGATTGTGATGCCCGTCCGCCGTGGAAACCAGGAACTGATGCTGAAGGTGCTCCCGTGGCCGGAGGCCTCGCGCGAAGCGCTCGCCCTGAAAGCATTTCCGGCATCAGCCTCGGTGCGCTGTCTTGACCATCATGACGAGCTCGGCGCGCTGTTGCTGGAACGGCTGACACCAGGGTCGTTAGCCGGTGTGACACCGGACCGGTCCATCACCATCCAGGCCGATCTCGCGCGACGCCTGGCCGTGCCGGATCCGTCGCGGAAAAACGACGCCATTCAGATTGAGCGTCTGGCATCTGATGGGTGGCTGGTCCATCTCGAGGGTTTGCTGCATCGCGCTCCGCGCGTGCTCTCCGATCGATCGGTTGACGCGGCACGTGAGGCGATCACCAACCTCGCCGATGATCCGACCGCCACACTGACCCACGGTGATCTGCATTCCCGCAATGTTCATCGGGACCGTGACGGCTTCTGGCGGGTCATTGATCCTGCGCCGCGCGTAGGCACTATCGCGTACGAGAGCCATACGGTGATCGTTGAGCGGAACCGGCTGGCGGAGTTGATCGCCGCCGGTCCCTGCGAACTCCGGCGACGGCTGGAGCTGTTTGCTGATGTGGCCGCCGTTCCGCTGGATCTCGCGGAGCGACTCTGTCAGGCGCGGGCGGTCAGTTCTGCACTGCACGAAGCCATCGAGGGGGAGGGTGCTCTGGCCGCGGCGCTGGCCTGGATGGCCGCGTCACTGGCGCGTTGAATCGGCGCCGTCCTACGTCAGGAAGTGCGACGCCGTCGCAACCAAGTGCACCAGATTCTGCTGGTTCCTGCCGACGGTTGGTAGCACAAGGAGGCAGCGGATGCTGACGTCAAGTGAGGCCAAAGCAGGTCAGGCGACCTCCCCGGCCCCGTGTCCAGGGCAGCAGTCGGAGGCGGGAGTACCGGATACTCCAGTCGAAATTGGCCCGCCGATCTCCGGCTTTCGCAACGTGGAAGAGAAGGCAAAGAGTGTTCTTCGGTCTCTTGTAGTCATAAATTTACTCGAGTAGAATTTAGCCTATGACAATTTCGGTTGCCGACGTCGCCGGCTGCTTTGGCTCGCGGACCGTCTTGGTCCCACTTGAATCGGACCTCAATGTCGTCGTGACGGACAGCGTGTGCATTTCCAGCCGTAAGTCGCCGCGTGACGCATAGGCGAAGTCTGTTCCCTTCAGATGAATCACCCGTCCGGCTTCTCTTCCTGAATCGCGCAAGGAACACCTGTGCGGCATGAACCGTACCCGGCACCTCATGAAGGCAGCAGGGCGGACTGTATTCCGTGGTGCCTTGGTCCGACCCGGGACTACGCTGCCTGGGCCGGGTGTGTCAGCGCCGCAGCAGGGGACTGCTCCATCAAGGATGGTGCCACCTCGATCCGAAAACTCGGATACAGCCCTAACCCGGTAGCTCAGGCACTGAGCAGCGGCAGCACCCAGGTGATCGGTCTCATCGTCCCGGACATCGGGAATCCGTTCTGGGCTGTCTACGCTTCTGCTATCGAAGCCGCCGCTCACCTCCAGGGGCTGGATGTCCTGCGCTGCAGCGCGACGTCGGATTCCACGGCATTCTTCCTTTCCCACCTTGAAGAGATGAAAGTGCGGGGAATCCTACTCGCAACGGACCTTCCGGACGAAGACCGTGCAGTAGCCAAGTCGCTCTCAACACGACTTGTGCAGTTGAGCTCCCATCGCCCTCTGGACGGCACCGTTTCCATCGCCTCAGACCTCTACCAGGGAGCCCGGCAAGCGACTTATCATTTGCGAAGCCTCGGGCATGCCAGAATCGCCTTCCTCGGTGACCTTTCAGGCGATGACCCGCGTCTGGCTGGCTGGTCGGACACCCTCGGCGTTTCCCTGCAGGCACCCGGTCTGGCATTTCAGGCTGAATTCACGATGCGTGGTGGGCTCGAAGCCATGCGTTCGATACTCGCCGCCCCTGAAACGCCGACAGCTGTATTCGCCAGTTCGGACGCCATCGCGATCGGTGCTCTTCACGCTATTCGGGAAGCCCGGCTGGACGTTCCTGCGCATATCTCCCTCATCTCGCTCGATGACTCACCGGAGGCGGCCTTCGCCCTGCCCGGCATCACTTCCGTCCGACAGCCGGTCGAAGATATGGCCAGGGACGCGATTGCGGCCCTCCTGGACGAGCAACACCTCGAGGCTCGTCTTCACATGTATCCGATGACCCTGGTGCAGCGCAGTTCGACCGCATCGCCGGCAAATTGAAGGAGGCATGTTAACTGCACCTTGTGTCGATCTTCTGGAGTGTGTTGGCTTGATGAAAGGCTGGGGGCATGACGGTGCAGCTGGGCAGGGTCGTGAAAACGCAGGACGGTGTTCCCTATCGTTTGGTTTTTCCTGATTCGGAGCACGAGGCGGCGTCGTCGTTTCTCAGGGATTTGTCGGCCTCCGATTGTTCTCCGTCGACCCTGCGCAGTTATGCCTATGACCTTCTGCGCTGGTTCCGGTTTCTTCACGGAAGGTTCACGCCATGGGAGAGGGCTGAACGGCTGGATGTCAGAGCCTTAGTGGCGCATAAGCGGGTTGCTCCAACGGCGAATGCCCTCCGAAGAGGGCTGGACAAGCCTGTCGCGGCCAACCCGGTTACGCGAAAGCGGGCAGCTTCTGGGTCGGCGTTCTCGGCGAATTCGATCAATCACCAGCTCACGGTGCTTTCGAGCTTCTACGACTTCGCCTTGGAGATGGACCTTGGGCCTTTGGTGAATCCCGTGCCTCGGCAGCGGGGCGTTCGGCCGCGACCGAATGCCCACCATGGAACCGTTCCGGCAGTCCCGGCGGGGAACCTACCGGCAACGGGTGGCTCGACCGGCATGGCGCGGGATTCCGGATGATTCTATGGCTGCCATCTTTGCCAGCTTGAAGAACCATCGCGACCGGGCAATGTTGTCTTTCTGGCTTAGCAGTGGAGTGCGCGCGGAAGAGCTGCTCGGCCTCCGGCACGGGGACTATGACTTCGGTGAACATACTCTTGTCGTGACCAGCAAGGGAACCCGCAACCGGGACGTCGTTCCGGCGAGTGCGGATGCCTTCGTGTGGTTGGCCCTGTATATGCGGGAAGGCCAGCCGGCCTCGCCGGGCGACGCTGTGTGGTGGACCCTTGCAGCTAGGAACCGGCGACCCCTCACCTACAGTGCAGCGCGGAGCATGTTCTCCAGGGCGCAGCAGGCGCTCGGCTCGAACTGGACACTGCACGATCTGCGTCCGCGGCCGAACGAATGATCGCGGACCCGGCGTTCACACTTGTTGATGTGCAGACGGTGCTCCGGCATGCCAACGTCACCACGACAACTGTTTACACCCAGCCCCGGATGGAAGACGTGCTGCAGAAGGTGCTGGAGCACTATGCAAGGCCGCGTCCGCCGGCCCCGACGGTTGAACCGGAGTACGACGACGCGGCGGTGCGCGAATTGTTAGGCCTGGGTGAATGACCGGCTCCCAGATCACGGCAGATCTTAGATCCCCGGCACAGATCGCGGCAACCGAAACCTATCGCCGTGGTCAGGGACTCCGCCTCACGGCAGACAGCGTGGTTACCGCCGTCAACGGGACGTGGCCAAGGTAAGCCTTCGACGGCGGGATCCCTGCGCCGGCGATCGACGACGAACAGTTCCTCAGCCTTCAGAGTCTTGGAGTCGAGGAAGCCCTGGAATGGGCGCGGGAATACACGCTTCCTTTTGGCTCGGCGCCGTCGAGTTGGCGGCTGCGGATTGCTGCCGCCGGGCATGTCCTGCGGTGGCTGAATGGATTCTCTGGAGGCACTTGGGATGAGCAGTGGTTGGCGCCCGGGATGGATCAGGCTCCCCGGGAAGGCCTCAAGGAGCTTAGCGAGCGTCTATCAGTGGGCCGGATTTTCCTCAGCTCTGGTGTCAGCACGCTGGTGCGGGCGCGCTTGGTGCGTCCGTCCTACGAATGGATGTTCTCGTCCAAACAATGGAATCAAAGCCGCGGGTCGCTGTCCTTCCTTGAGGTTGCTGAACCTACTGAGACGGCGCGTCTGCGGGCACTGCCCGAGTACGAGCGCGGCCACGAGCTGATCCGGCGGAACGCCGAGAACGCCATCGCAAGGATCCTTGTCCGGACCGGCAAACGGCTCGGCAAGCTGACCGGCGATGATGTTCTGGCATACTCGCACATTGCACGGTCCAGCCGACATGCCAAGGAACACCTGGCCTGGGAACTTCTTGTGGCCCTCGGGCCGTTGGCCGGAGAGCCGCCGACTTTGCGAGCCGCATGGCACGCCAGTGTCTCCTCCCGGCGCCACACGGTGAAAACCCTCGTCGACCGTTACGGGATTCCGCCTTCGCGGGTCCGCGACCTGCTCATCGACTACTTAGAAGAACTCAAGCCCAACATGGACTATGGCTCCCTTGAGGGGGTTGCTTACAGGCTGGTGCGCCTGTTCTGGGCCGAAATTATCGACATCAACCCGGACCAGAAAGACCTGCGACTTCCACCGGACGTCGCAGCCCAGTGGCGCGAGCGGATGGATCCACCTCACGCTTGAGGGACGTCCACGCCGTGACACGTCCTCAACGTACTTCGCGGTCCGTGCCCTCTACCGTGACATCGCCGAGTGGTCGTACGAACAGTCGGAGCGGTGGGCAGTCTGGGTTGCACCCACCCCATTTCCACGCACCGAATCCCGAAGTGTGTCCAAGCAACGCAAACACGTCCAGTCGCGGATGCAGCAACGCACCCGGTCCCTGACGCCGCTCCTGCCCGCCTTCATGCATGCCGCCGCCGCGCTCCGCGAACGCGGCACACGGTTGTTGGAATCGACCTTGTCGGCGGCCCACGGTGAAACGTACGTGGTGGACTGAGTCACATATCGCCGACATGACCCACCCGTTCGCGCCGCGGCCAACACCAGAGCCCGTGTCTGGGCTGAACTCATCGCCGCCGATGACGGCTCCGTTCCGCCCACAGCGGTTGGAAAGCGAGCAGACGTCACGGCGGTGGAAGCCGACGGGTTCTGGGGCTGGGCTCTTGCATCGACCCTGAAGGAAACCGGAGTCAGGCTCGAGGAGCTCCAGGAACTGACCCAGCTGTCCCTGCGCCACTATGTCGCCCCCACAACCAACACCATCGTGCCCCTGCTGCACATCGTTCCGTTGAAAACGGATCAGGAACGTCTTGTTCCCATGTCGCCCGAGCTCGTGAAAGTTCTCGTGGAGGTTCAGCGACGTGCCCGCGGTACGGGCCAGTCGGTGCCTTTGTCTGTCCGCTATGACCCCAACGAAAAGACTTTCAGCGATCCACTTCCGCACCTGTTCGCACGGCTGGTCGGACCTACACAAAACGTCCTCTCCCACACCTACATCAGCCGCGTACTCAACGGCATCGCAGCCCACGCCGGCCTCATGGACGCCGGTGCACCACTCACCTTTACGCCCCACGACTTCCGCCGCCTCTTCGCCACCGAGCTCGTCGGGACTGGCCTGCCCCTGCACATCGTCTCAACTCTCCTCGGCCACCTCAGCCTAGAAACGACCAGAGGATACACAGCCGTTTTCCCCGAACACGTGATCCAAGCGCACCACGCCTTCATCGAACGCCGCCGGCAAACCCGTCCCGACGAGGAATTCCGAGCCGCGTCGACCGAGGAATGGAGGGAATTCGAAGAGCATTTCCTGCTCCGGAGGGTGGCCCTGGGCACCTGCCACCGACCTTACGCCACCCCGTGCGTGCACGAACACGCCTGCGTCAAATGCCGGTTCCTGCAAGTAGATCCCGCCCAAGCCGGCCGTCTTGAAACCATGACCGAAAAGGCCGAGCAACGCCTGGCCGAAGCACGCGAACACCATTGGCTCGGAGAAGTCAGCGCGCTCGAAGAAAGCCTCGTTCACCTTCGGCGGAGGCGGGAAGAGGCTGAACGGCTCCGGCCAGAAGTCCCGACAGCCCAAAACACCGATCTAATCAGCCACGCTCAAACGCCTGGCTGACTTGCTCCAGCTCGCTTCTGGGGCCGGAAAAGGCGTGGCGGAGCACCGCGGCTCCGATGTCAACAATTTCGCGATGTGCCGGCCTCAACTCCCGCGATCCCATAGACTCCCGTTGCCGGGTCTTCTTGCTTGAGCTAGCCGCCTAAGTGGCCTG
Organism: Arthrobacter terricola; assembly: GCF_004354015.1. Taxonomy (GTDB): domain Bacteria; phylum Actinomycetota; class Actinomycetes; order Actinomycetales; family Micrococcaceae; genus Arthrobacter; species Arthrobacter terricola. Next base: position 54,438 of record NZ_SMRU01000027.1, on the reverse strand, counting down.
ACCCGTTGACGGACGGTGGGCATGTCAGCTCAACGCCGTCAGGGCATGGAAGGGTGGAGGCCGTGATGCGTGGGCTGGGCAGGGTCGTGGAGTCAGATGAGGGGCTTCCGTGCCGCTTCTCAACGATGGATTGCTCCCGTGGACAAGTGGTCCTGGTCGCGGAGCCGTCGGTCAGCAACAGGCTCCTGTGTCGACGTCAGCATCAACTGACACAATCGATCAGGGCTCATCCCGCAGGCGTCGAGTAGGGCCTCGCCCTTGAGATGATGACCTAGGTCTTGGAAACCGAGCACGGTACTTCGCGAGGCCATCTGGGGGATGTCGAAGAGCCTGGACTTGACGGCTGCAGCGAAGTAGGGGACCACGAAGAGCACAGGACCATGGTCAGGGAACACTTTCTCGAACCTAGCCGGCCACGGCCCGCGCATCTTCGGATCGAGCGCATTCAGGTCCAGGAGCGTCACCCAACGCACCTTCTTCCCGGGCGCCGTCTCGCGGAATGCGGAGAGGGCTTGAGCGGCCACCGACGACGCGACGTCTCCCGCTACGCACAATGTGATGTCCGGTGTGCCTGGGTCTGACAGTGTGGGCCAGACGGCCATGCCGGTCCGCAGTTCCTCGTCAAGTGTGTCGCGAGGGAAGTTCTCAGTGGCGTACTTTGAAGCCGTGATGACCGCGATTGAGTCGTTCGATGATACGCACTGGCGGATAACAGCCGCTAGACGAACCGGGTCAGCGGGTGTGAGCAGACGGACGGGGACCGGCGCAGACTCCGCCATGCCAAGTACGACTGCGGGGTCCTGATGGGAGTAGCTGTTGTTCCAGCAGAGACTCGTGAGGAGGTAGGTCATGGTTGGGACCGAGCCGCCGCCATTAGACTGACGTGCCAACGCCCGGCTCTTAGCGTATTGCCGGATCAACGGCAGCGCAATCGACGCGAATGACTCGTACTCGATGGCGATACCACGGCGACCACTCGTCAGGTAACCCTGGAGCCAGAGATGGCACAACTCCTCATTGAGGATCTCGGGAACCTTTGTAGGCAGTGCCGCTGCACTGATCCTGTTTGATGAGAGCTCGTCTGGGCTGAAGACCCGACAGCTACTGTCTTTGAAGGTCAGTGCACCTTGGACCGCTTCAGCGAAACCCCCTGTACTTAAAGGGCTCCATGACTTCGTCGGGACCTCGTCGGAGTGGCATGGGTCCCCGAAGGCGACGCGTCGGAGGTTGTCTGGGACGAAGTCGGGTCGCCCCTCAACGAATAGATCTCCGGGGCGGTACGAGCTCACCCACTGGGAGAGAAGCTCCAGTTCGGCCGGATTTCTACGGGGATCTAGAAGTGGAGCCTTGTGGACGCGCGGAGTCCCGATTAACATCTGGCCCTCGGAGTCGTGAGTCGGCCCACCCCACCCCTTGACCATGTCCAGGACGATGCAGACTTGGCCCTCGTTTCCCAGAGGTTTGGTCCGATCAAGAGCGCGGGTCATTCCGGCAAGCAAGGAGCCAGGCTGCGTGCCATCCACCCATACCGGCTCCCAACCGACACCCATGAGGTAGTCGACGACTCGCTCCCGACCCATTCCTGCGAGGACCGAGGCTCCACCCATTCGCTGATGGTTTAGCAGGATGACGGGGAGGACGTGACCGTGCGAGCCTGTTCCGTGCAGCGCGTGTGCTCCCAACCATGCCCCCGCAGTGGTTCCCGTCTCGCACTCGCCATCTCCGATGATAGGTACAACAAGATGGTCTGGGCGATCGAGGGCTACCCCTTGGGCATGGCCCAAGGCTCCTCCCAGATGTCCTCCCATGTACATCACCCTTGGCAGCAGAGGCGATATTTCGTGGCCCCACCGATCATCAGACGAGAAGCCTCGAGCTAGGCGTGTCATGCCACCTACGCCGTGCTCGTAGTCACGGTCCACGAGTCCGAGAGACCCGTCGAGGAATCGGTCCGCACGAACGGACGCACCCGCGTGGCCTGCGCCGTGCACCACCGTCAGCTGACCCTCGGCCTCTGCGGGCTTCAAGTGTGCGAGAACGGCGAGAACGGCGTTCATGTTAGGGCACACGCCCCAATGCCCAGCAGGTCGGGCCTTGACGTGGTCACGTTCGATAGGCAGTGTCGGGTCGACGACATCGAGATAGAGTTGGGCCACGCAGAGGAAGTCCATCGCACGTTGCCAGGCGCTCACGCTGTCGATGTTGACCGCGGAAAGGGTCTCCACGGCCCAGGACACTCCGCTCTCGCTCATTCGCTCCGCCCAGTCTCGAGAGTTCGCTGGCGAATCGCAGCGATCGTGGTATCGATTCGCTGCGACCGGATTTCGGGGTCCTTGGCTTCGTGGATCATGGTGAGGAATTGCGCTGCTTCGGGGGCGGACATGACGTCGACCGACAATCTTGCCGCTTCCAGCTCGGTCGCCAGGTCAGCGGGTACCGAGATCCTCGGCCGCTGGCGGAGGCATCGCAGACGGACGCACACGGTATCGCCCAGCCCGGCTGATCCCGGAAATGGAACCATCGCCTGGTCGCGCACGACCATCACCACCTGGGAGGGGAGCCGACTGCCCTCGCTCCCGGTGATCCGGAACTTGCGGCCACGGGACCGTCCGAAACCCGCCCTGTATGGCAGTGCCAGCATTCGCCGGCCGTCGACCTCCACCACGGTTGCCTCACAGTCGACCTGTGATCCGGGCGTACTCGGCAGTTCGGGAAGCTGGGAAACGTCAGACATGGACCTTCGCCTCCGACAGGAGACCACCATATCGCTCACCGCGCCCGCGGGCCTCCGCCTTTGCCCCGAAAAGACTTTGGTCGATTCGGCTCAGCAAGCCGACCGCCATCTCGCTGAGGCTCGCGCTGGACTCAAGCCGGGCGAGATCCTCATGCCACAGGACTCCGAAACCGAACGAGACCGTACGCGGGAGTTCGGACTTTAGCAGGTCGCGGAGGTCGGAGATCCGCTGGACGAACTCCCCTTCCCGATTGCGCTCGACCGGAAGAGCCACGATGATTTCGTCGCCTCCAAAGGTTGCGAGACAACCCAGTTCGAGGTTCAACGCGTGGTACCAGCGGGTAGATGAGTCCCCAAGCGACTGCATGAGTGCGCAGCCAGCTACGTGACCAAACGCGGCAGGGTCAGAGCTCTTCGAGTGCTCGACATAGGCCTTGAGGTCATCGACGTCGCCGATCGCAATCCCCAGGTGGACGCCGCGTGCTCGGCAGTCCTCAAGGATGTCAGGCAGTTCGTCGTAGAAGTCTGGAAAGGCGACGAGACCCGTGATCGGATCCTGGCGTGCCTCGACGCACCACCCTGCAACGGGCATCCTCATATCCGAGGGCTGGCGCCATGACACGCGACCAAATGCCTTGTTCTCTGTGATCATCGTTGTGTTCCCCCGATTCGCTCTAACGATTCAACGATCTGTTCCAAGCTGTGAATGCAGTTAGGGTGTCTTCTTTCTCGGTCCAAGAGCACGCTGTGCCAACCTGCATCCGTCGCGCCCTCGATATCCGTGGCGACTGCGTCGCCGACATGGAGGATCTGTTCACGACGTGCACCGACTTCCGACTGCACATAGGAAAACGCAGCCAAACTCGGTTTGGCGGCACCGATATCGCAGCTGTAAAAGACCCCGTCCACCAGATCCGTCAACGGGAACGCCTCGCCGGCTGTCGGTGCGATCGCGCCGAGAACATTGCTAAACAGGACGATCTTCAGGCCGCGATCCCTCAGTGTTTCAAGGGTTTTCTCGACATCACTGAACGTCGTAATGTCGCACGCCGTTCTCTTCGCCGCGGTGAGGAGACCCGCTAGCTCGATGCGCACGTCTCGCTCAGGGGACAACGCGTCGTTGAGAATGTCGGCTAACGCCTCGATCTCGATCCTCATGCACTTATACGGCTGCAGGAACTCGCGCACCTCTGGGAAGGGCCGCCCCACCAGTGTCGCGATTTGCGCGGTCACCGGACCACGCGAATTCACCGCGACCGTGCCGCCTATGTCCAAGCTGACGACTGAGATCATGACGCTCCCACCAACTTCACTGGATCGGAATCGGACACACTGAACCGCGAACCAATGTCGCTGGGCGGTGGCTGGGTCAGAACGCCTGCGACCGGCTGCTGGGGGTGGAGACAGAAGCGCTGACGGGTCGGCTCCTGGGTTAGGTGGTACTCGACAGCTGGGACTACAGAAGGACCCGCCATGACGGCGAGAGCGTGCGCAGCCTCTAGCGTGCCACCGTGCGGGTAGGTCAGCAGTCCACGGATGTTCGCAACTTGTGCGGCGAGAAGGGCCGGAGTCAGGCCGCCCGACCAACCCACGTCGGGTTGCCACACTGAGATCAGTCCGCTCGTCACCAGATCGATCTGATCTGCCAGGTCATAGACGTGTTCCCCGTAGGCGAGCGGGACATGCACGCCAAAACGGGCGATCGACCTCGGGTCCGCTACCGGCTCTTCAACCCATCGAACTCCGAGATCGGCCAGCCCGCGCAACGCCCTTGCGGCGTACGCGGGATCCCAACGACCCACCCCATCAACGGCGACTTCTTGACCGTCGCCGAGGCGTTCGACGATCCGTTTCACGCCCTTGAGATCACGTCCCACCTCTTCGGGGTCGCCTAGCATGCGCCACTTCTGGAAGGCATAGCCCTCGGCGGCGATCCATTGGGCGACGTCCGGGGCAAGCGGGTGTCGAACATCGAAGCCGAGCGCCGATGCATAACACCGCACCGGAGCGTCGCCATGCCAGGTCTGCAGCCGGACGCCGTGACGAGCCGCTCGGAGATCCCACAACGCGAGATCCACGCTTCCCTGTGCGATGCGGATGTGTGCCCCGCGCTGATGCCGACCCACGGGTGCCAGCGCATCGGTCCCGGTGCAGCTAGGCAGCCCGACGCCTTCGACAAGGACCGGGGCCAGCTGTAGCTTGACGATCTCCACAGTCGCAGTCGACACGGGACCCCACTCACCACGGAACCCGTGCTCATCCTCTACGACGACGACCCACTGGTCCCGCTCCTCCGGCCATGCAGAGCCGCCTGTCGGGCGGAGGGCCTCCGCGGTCCAGTCAGGAATGACACGACGTACCGGCCCCGGCTCGAGGCGCCTGGCCGTGACTGTGACTGCACCGACGTCGTGAGAGCACGACCCCGCCTTAGAGGCGCACACTGTGGAGGGGTTCGTCGGCGAATGAAAAGTACCAAAGCGGCCGGTAGTTCTCCCACGACTGAGGGCGAAGGGCCGTGTCGATAAACAATCTCTCGATCATCTTCCGCATGGAGAGGTAGTATTCGAGCTGCCCAGCGCCCGGAGCGACGTAAACGTCCATGAACGCGGAGTGAGGCTGGAAGATCTGGAACCGCGGGAACGTCGTCGTGAGCGGCGCATATTGCGAGAGGTATTCCTCGGCGAGCTGCTGCGAATCGAGACCGACGATATAGGTGTAGTCGGCGAGGATCCCCCGATCTTTGGCCTTCCTGAGGATCGGGATCACGTCGATCGGACGCAGCTTCGCCTTCGACTGTTTGAGGATCTCGCCACGCCGGCCGAAGCACTCGATGGTAGTCGTGAGGTGGAACGGCCCGATATCGGCAGCAGCATCCAGCCCTTCGTCGGATGTGAGAACGCTCGACAGGAAATGAATCTTGCCTTGACTGTTGTGGTTCGTCATGGACGCACGAACCATTCGGAGGTGATCGAGCGCCAATTGCTCGTGGTGGAAACACCCCGTGCAAATCGTTACGGTCTCTACGCCACTGAGGTCCTCGAGCTCGAAGTCGGAGACGAGGGCGGACAGGTAGGCGTCCAAGTCGTCGAGAACAGCGAGCTTGGGGTCCGAAGCTGCCTCCATGGTGTTGGGGCAGAAAGCGCACCCGATGCACTGGCTGCGGGCGTTGGAGTTGAGGGTAAGTACCTTCCGCCCATTCCGGAAGTAACCGAGGACCGCATCGTCGTCCTCAAGCTCCTCGACGGTGGCAACCCGCTCGCCGTACAGGGTTATCTCGTGCTCCTCGAGTTGGAACGGCGAGTCGATCCTACCCAACGAGAGAATGAGGAAGATCTCCTCCTCCGGGCGCGACGTCAGCCTCAACCGGACACGCATTCGTGGCTTCGGGATGCGCGATCGTACGCCCGCCTTGTTGAGGGCGATGAGCAGAACGTCCTCCTCTGGGACATCCCATTCCTGCCCCAGGCGTGCAATCTGCGTTCGGCTTTCAACAAGGCCTGCTGTCATTGGTCCGCTCCCCACAATTCGGCGTGTCGTCCCTCCAAACGGCGCTTGCGATTGCCGGAAGGACTCAATGAACATGGACCATATACTCGTGTAGCTGATGCTGTCTATACTCTTGAAGCTGGAGCATCTACTCGACTAGAGTGTGACGGCACAGGCACCTAAACGACCGGCAGGGGGAGGCAAGGTTAATGGTGAACAGGGGCAGCGGGCAATCGCCGGAACCCATAGCGACAAACCTATGGCTGCGGCGGCCATCGACCGAGACCGGTCGAGCGAAACTTCCAGACGTCGAAGGCGGTTCCATGAGTCATGCTGATCCAGCCGAACTCTTCACGGGAACCGCCGAGTACTACGCAAAGTTCCGACCGGGGTACCCGTCCGAGATGTTCCTGGCAATCGTTAGGGACCTCCAGTTGTCCACAACATCGCGAGTTCTCGAAGTCGGTTCTGGCACGGGGCACTTCACATTGGGTATGGCACCGTACGTCGGGGAGATCGTGGCGGTGGAGCCCGCGCGAGATATGAACGATCAGGTTCGATTGGCGGCTGAGCGGGAGGGCGTACACAACATCCGGATCGTCGAGGGCGACTCATCGACACTCCGCTCGCTTGGGCGTGACCAGTTCGAAGCAGCGTTTTTCGCGGCAGCGTTCCACTGGACTGACCGCGACGAGACCCTTCGGGTCCTCGATGACATGATCAAGTCCGGCGGTGCGGTGGTCGTGGTGAGCGGTGCCTCGGCAACGGCTGACCCACCTTGGCAGACGGCTATTGACGACGTCCGCGCGCGATGGTTGGGGCCAGTGCGTCGCGCTGGATCAGGTGTTTATGAGCACCCCAAGGACCGCCACGAGACAGTGCTGCAGCGGTCGGCCTTCTCCGAGGTCACGGTGACGTCGTTCACATGGCCTCTGACGCAGACTCTCGACGAACTCGTCGGCTGCCAGTTCTCCTACTCCCACAGCTCGCCAGCGCTGCTCGGCGAGAACAAGCCACGATTTGAGGACGAGCTATTCGCAGTTCTTCGTGGTTTCAGCGACACCGGGACGTTTGTGCAGACGCTGCAGTCGGAGGTATTGACCGCCCGGCGTCCCCGGGACTAACCGACCTTTTCCTACCCGAACGAGTCCTGCGCTTCAGGGGCAGGTACTTATGTCCCGGATCAACCTTCGAGACGAAAGGCAGTGGGCAGTGTCCTCGACGAGCGCGACCGCCATTGTTGCCGAGCACGTGCGCAAGACCTTCACAACCACGATGTCACAGCCCGGATTGTCCGGAGCGATACAGTCGCTCTTTCGTCCCGTCAAGCGCACCCACGTGGCGGTCGAGGACGTGACATTCGGCGTTGCTCCGGCGGAGTTGGTGGTCCTGCTTGGGCCGAACAGCGCAGGGAAGTCGACCTTGATCAAGATGCTCACCGGCGTGGTACAGCCGACGTCGGGCCGAGTCCTCGTGGACGGGTCGGACCCTCGGCGGGACCGCGTCGCGACCGCGAAGGCGATCGGAGTGGTTTTCGGCCAGCGGAGTCAGTTGTGGTGGGACCTGCCTGCTCGCCAGTCGTTCACGATCCTGCAGAACATCTACGGGATCTCGGACCGGGCGATGCACCGACGGCTCGAACAGTTGGATGGAATGCTGGCTCTGTCGGAGTTCTGGGACAACAAGATGCGGAACCTCTCTCTCGGGCAGCGGGTCCGCGCGGACCTCGCCGGCGCTCTGCTCCATGAGCCGCCAGTGATCTTCCTCGACGAGCCGACCACCGGCATGGACGTGGTGGCCAAGGAGCAGGTCCGCCGATTCCTGCGGCAGGAAGTCGACGAGCGCGGCTGCAGCGTGCTACTCACCACGCACGACATGAACGAGGTGAAGCGCCTCGGCCGACGGGTGATCGTGATCGACTCCGGACGGGTGGTGTCCGACGGCGAAATCACTGAGCTGAGACAGCGCTTCGGCGCCGCCTTCCGCATCGAGGTGGAACTCGCGCGCCCGGACGCCCCGGTGGACGTTCCAGGGCTCGGCGTTGCAGAGCGCCGAGGACCGCTCGTCGCACGGGTGCCGGACATGCGCATGACGCCGCCGCCGTCATTACAGGAAGCGCTGACATCAGTGATCCAAACGCTCGAGGTGGACAACATTGCGGTAGAAGAGGACGATCTCGAAGACGTTGTCCGAACGGCGTTCCTGCATTACGCCGAGCCCGAGAACGACCATGTCTGAGGCTGGGTTCAGGACCGCGCGCCGGGCAGTCACGATCGGAGCCGCCACCTGGGCATTCCGGTTCCAAGAGCTGATGGACACCGTCGGCAACTATCCTCTCACCATCCTGCCCAATCCTGTTCAATCCGTACTGACCATCATCCCGGTCGCATTCATCGCCTACCTCCCCGCCGCCGCCATCACCGGACATGCCGCGACATCGGGCGTGCCAGCCTGGCTAGCTTGGGGTTCCCCATTGGCCGGGCTGATCGGATATGGCATCGCCCGGGCCACCTTCCAGTTATGCATCAACCGATACCAAGGGTCCAGCGGATGATAAGTGTTAGCTCCCTGGGCCCCGTTAGGAACGAGACTGAGTCAAAGGCAACACCGCAAGCTGCCAATAGAAGCGAGAGAGGGGAACATGATTAGTTGGACTGGACAATCAAAATCGATCGAACAAGCTACCATTCAGCATCCGATGCGAATCGCACTCTGTGCAGACGAGGTATATTCCCTGCCGCTTGCCGTCGCAGTCGGGTCGATTCTGGACGTAGCCAGCGATCCAACAAAGGTCGAGATAATCGTAATAGACTGCGGCATTCACCGAGAATCACGGAAGATGTTATCGGATGCTTGGGCGCCGCATGGGGATCGTGTCAAATTTGTAAAGCCAGCTGTCCAATCATGGCTCTCCCTCGCTGATCCCGCCCGAACCTGGATATCTGCCGCGACATACGCCAGACTACTGCTCCCAGAGATTTTGCCCGATTCATGGCGCCGAGTCATATACATCGACACCGACACATTAACATTGAGCGATCTCGGAGAACTATGGGAGCTTGATCTCGGGGACCTGCCTTTGGCCGCGATCCACGACTGCGGGATACCGTTTGTGGGGTCTCGAGGAGGAATACAGAACTGGCCTGACTACCACCTTGACCCCGCCGCAAAATACTTCAATGCTGGCGTCATGCTGTTGAACCTCGATCTGATTCGTGCACAGGGAACTTTTGAAAGCGCCTGGAGTTATTGCGCATCCAGCGCTGGCCTAGCCGCATGGGCCGATCAGGAAGGGCTAAATGCGGCCGTTGGCGGACAGTTCTTGGAACTGCCCCAATCCTGGAATGCGATGTGGTATTGGACCAGAGATGACCTACCGCTGGATGAGGGCGAGCGACTGATGCAAGCAGTGCAGATTAGACACTACTCCGGACCAGAAAAGCCTTGGCTCGACCCCAGATTGAACAAAATGCCTTGGGGGTGGAAAGCATACAGATGTGCCCTCAACAAAATTCAGGGGAACCCCTAGGTTGCACCGGAGCCGCTCGCTACCCAGGGCCACGGCCCTCCGAACGTTCACTTATAGCCGTCCAACATTCAGGGAGTTGCGGATGACCAGCGTGACGTTGTGTGTCATGACCAAAAACGAGGAGCAGTACCTAGGGCGGTGCCTCGAATCGGCCCTAGATGCCGTCGATGAGCTCGTCGTCGTTGACACGGGCTCCAGCGACCGCACCATCGAGATCGCAAAAAGCTACACCGACAAGGTCGGAGTCGCAACATTGGGCGGGGATTTCGCCCGTGCTCGCAACGTCGCGCTGGATCTCGTGACAAGCGACTGGGTCGTGTATATCGATGCGGACGAACAGTTCACTCCGGAGAGCGCCAACAGACTAAGGGATGTGATCAGCACACAACCCATCGACGTCCACGCACTGACGTTCATTCGAGTGCACTTCTTCGTCAGCGGTGGATTTTCGATAGACCAACCCGTACGCGCATTTCGCTCTATGCCCCACATCCGGTACGAGAACCCCATCGGCGAGTCGGTCATACCGGCCGTGACTCGGGCCGGTGGCCGTAGCCAGCCGGTCGATGTAACGATCAATCACTTCGGCCACTTGCGACCACGGAACGTTCGTGAAATGAAAGCGAAGTGGTACGAATCACTATTGAGGTCCCGGATCTCCAGTGAGGGCGAGAACGCCGACTTGCTCTGCAAACTGGCGATGGTTATCAAGAAGCTCGGATTGCTCGATGCCGCGGACCAGCTCACGGAGCGAGCGGTGGTCCTTGACCCGGACGACGCTGGGGCTCATCTCACACGCGGTCAGATCCTTCGCGGTATGGACCGGGCCGACGAGGCCCTATGGCACTTGGAGTCCGCCACCGAGCTCGACCCGCAGAACGCCCGGGCGTGGAGCATGCTGGGCCTTGTCCAGCTTAGCCAAGGATCGCACGATGCGGCTGAGGCCTCATTCTTGAGGTCTATGCATTGCGACCCCCGTTACCGGCACGTCGAGATCAATCTTGGAGTTCTAGACCAGATTCGGGGACGGTGGCACTCTGCCCTTGAACGTCTCGAGCGCGTGGCCGACATCAACCCAGGCTTCCTGCACGAGTTCTGGCCCCCGAAACTGGAGTACGACCCATTCGCGCATCTGGACCACGAATGTGTCCCCCGGTTCGCAGGCTTGCCATACCATCTCGCCGTTTGCCGTCAGCAGACCGGGCAGCAGCCAATATCAGGCAGGTGACGTGGGCGGCTTCGATGCAGTACAGTGCCGGTCAAGCGTGTCGGCGTCTCACTGTCGACCGCTGGTGATTTTTGAACTCAGCTGGCGGTACCGGGCAAGGTTGGCCCGGCGAGCCTGAGTACGTCGCGGATGTGTCCGTGTGCGGGTGGGTTCTGTGTATTCGACCCTGATGAGGCGGACGTCGAGCCCGCAGAGCCGGGGCCTTGCACGCATCGCGAACATGCACGCTGAGCATATCCACCTGAAGCGCCGCCCAGGCCACTGGCGTGATCCCGTACGTCAAGCTCGGGGACCCTGAGGATTGGTTCCAGATACTGGCCGACAAGCCCGAGCTAATGGAGAGCCTTCCGGTCCTCGGGGTCGTTGTCGGGCCGACCCGGTATTCAGCAGAGGCGGAGGACTGTGTGCGGAAGCTGCTTCGGTCCCACGGGCACGAGAGCGTCGACGTCGTCCTTAGCCGCATTCCTTTCCGCTCGTAGGCCAGTGAAAAGCCCGCGGTATGTGAAAGACATGCGTTCCAATTCCACTTGACAGAGTCCAGTGAAGAATACAGATTTGTATCTTGGTGGGCGGGTGGGGCGTCATCACCAGTGGCATTGTCCCGCACCTTGCGGAATTGTGCGACGAGGAGCTCGTCGTCTACTCGCGGCACATGTCCGGTGGGGTCGTCCAGGGGGTTCGGTTCACGAAGTCACTGCCTGAAGCGGTAGCGTCCCAGCCGGATGTGATCATTGGCTGCTTTGACAGTGACGGATCAAGTCGCGTCTGGTGGGCGGCCCCGCTGATCCGGGCACATCTTGAATCCGGATTGCGCACTGCCATCGAGATCTCGACCTTGAGTGTCGCATGGGCTACCGAATGGTCGGCAATGGTGGCGCACAGCGGCTCCATTGCAACGGAGTCGCCCGTGACAGGCAGTCGAGTCGGCGCAACAGGCGGGACAATGTCTGCTTTCGGGTACTTCACCGAGCATGACGCGAGAGCCGAAGTGGTACTCGCTGCCTTCTGTTCGCGTGTCTACCGGTTCTCGGCGGCCGGTAGACCAGCGACCTTCAAGCTCCTCTATAACGCCTGGGGTGACACCCTGCTTGATACGGTCGGAATTCACCTGCCGAGGTTTTCAGTCCTTGCGGAGGACTTTGAGCAGGCTCAGGAGATCCTCTCGACCGACGGATGGATGTCGCTGGTCGTTGCGAGCAAGCTTGACCGGATCCGCTCGGGACAATTCGAGAACGCCGACTTTGCACTGCGCCATACCGTGAAGGATCTCGACTACGTTCTTCGCGTGCTTGGGCCGGGCACCGAGATCGATCAACTCCGGGACAAATACTTGCAAGCGATCAGCATTTACGGACCGGAAAGCGATTTTTCATCGGTGACCGCCATCAATCCGGGACAGGAAGCGTGACCATCTCGTTTCCGAACCAATTCGAAACTCACAACCGAACCGCTGAGATCAAATTCGACACGCCCATCGATTTCGGCCTTCTGGCAGCCCCCGAGACCCGGTATGAGATCGCGAGCCAGTTGATTTCGGACCGGGCCGTCCTCACCGTGTCGAGCGCGACATCAACCGTGCGGCCAGGAACGGAAATCGAGTATCACGAGGTCATCGTCAAGGTTCCGGTCCGGGTAGGTGGGCGGGACTACATCTATCCGGTGGTGACGTGGGTCGACCATGAGTACTCCCTCGTCCGCGGGTATCTCCTGGGCTTCAACAAGCGCTTCTCAACACAGATGAGCGGCGATTTCAGCTTCTCATCCACCGATATGGACATTTGCTTCAGCGGCGGTACCCGTCAAGCCTGCGAACCTCACGACCGGGGCGAACTCCTGCAGTTGCCCTTCCTGGTCGACGCCCACTTCATGATAGACGGCGACCTTTCCCGAAATCGGCTAGGTATCCTCGATGTCAGCGAATACCAGCTCACAGCCTGCGGCCGAGTCGTTGATGTGGAATCTTCCTGCACCATCCTAGGCCACACAGGGCAGTTGGGGGATGTGTTCGAGACAGAAGATACCTTCCAGTTAAATGGAGTCATTAGCGTCGAACTGTGAGTAAGTGTGCAGGGGATGGTTGCCCGTTTGCTCGCCTCGCACGGAGCCACGCTGCCCTTCTTTCGGCCGTTTCCGGCATCCGTGCGCCGCTGATCTTCATGACAGGTTCATGTCCCTGTGCACGTTGCAAGGATGCGGGATGCAGCCAGTCTCGCGTTTTCTTCCGTGCAGGTGAAGACCATCCGGGCAGCCTGTGGGTCGCCATGTCCTCAACAGCATCGAGCTTGCTCCTGACGTTCTTCGTGTATTCCGAGTTGGGGTCCCCGATCGGGCAGATGAACAGCAGGTCCGGCAAAGAGAAGCCGGTGTCGGCCAAATAGGCGTCAAGTACGAGGTGGGGCTGTTTGTCCGGCGTCATTCTCCCGCAAAACAGCTGCGAATTCGCGCTCGAGAATTCCTGCCGGCACCTGGTCGTTGTTCTGGTAGCGCTCCGCTCCTGGATAGACCTCGTTGAAGCAGTCAACGAGCTGGGACTCAGTCACCCCGTAGTTTTCCAACAATTCGGTGCGGACAGACTTTCCGACTGCCACACCCCGGTCCTGGTCTCGAAATGATTCAAGCGATTCCCGTTCTGCCGCCAGCCTCTCTTCATAGACGGTGGGATACATGGTCGAGAGAACATGGGGGAACCAGAAGATCGCAATTTTGGCGCAGTCCTGTTGGCTGACCCCGAGCATGTTTGGCAGCCATGCGAGGTGGTCCTCATGGGCGAGGACAACGGTGCGGTCATATTTTTCGGAGATGCTGATGATCTGCCCGGCGTATTGTTTACAGATGAGTTTTCTGCGTTCGATGTCGCGTGAGTCGGCGTAGACATCGCGAAATCCTTCGAATGGCTTGTCGAGACCTACCAGGTGCACGCCGCCGTTGAAGGTGCTGGCCGTTGATTCGGCTCTGCGGAGGAGGTCGGGCCTGTAGTCGCGGCTGCTGGAGTCAAGTGAAGCGCCGATGATGTGGAGTTCCGAATCCGCGAAGACATCATACTGGGCGGCAAGCTCGGGATAGCCTTCAATGATGTGGTTGACGACGACGTGGGCGCCGCCGCCTTCGTAGCTCACTCCGCCAGGGGAAGCCAAAATTATCGCGTTTCTTTTGTTCATGTGTAGGGGTTTCCTCATGTGGTGGCAGGGTGGACCGATCTCACTGGGCCGGCGTGCTCGATCTGTTAAATGTTTTGATACGACGTTCCTTGAAGGCGCCCGAAGTTGTGTGCTCCGAGCAAGTCTGAATGCGTAGACCGCATCGCTCGGTAGAGATCCCGAACGGAGGGGGAGTTCCAGCCTTGTTCGTCGAGTGTCTGACGAGTCTGGCGGAGAAGCTGGTCCGGTACGGAGCGTCCAGTCTCATCGGCGTATTGCATCCAGGCGGAGTGCAGGGCCTTGGCCGCCGTTTGCCGGGTGTGCTCGGGGAGGGATGCCCTGAGGTACACCAGGGGCAGGCTGAATTGATAGAGGTCAAAGGGGCCCCGGATATTGCGGACGAGCTGCGTCAGGCCCCGGGCCGCGGCCTCGCCCGGCGTGCGATACGGGGTGCGGCTTCTGCGAAAGAAGAGATCCAAGGCCTTTATCGCGCAGTGTTCGACGTCGATCCCGCTCCCGCTCTGGTCGGTGAAGAACTGTCGCTCGAGAAGGCGGCGTGTCGCGCTGCGGTCCACGGCTTGTGAGTAATGCGCCGCCCGGTGATAGGAGACGGGGCGGCAGCGATCGGGTGTCGGATAGGTGAGGCGGAAAGCTTCAAGTGCGAGTTTCAGGTGGCGGTACCTTTCGGTTGCGTGCGGACCGAGCCAGCTGCTTTCTTCCAGGGTGCCGTCTTTGAAGGCGTGGTTCGCCAACTGATGGATGAAGTTCTCATAGAGTTCGCGGCGTCGTATTGGTGCGCTGGCTACTCGTGGCGTTCCGGTACCGGTGAGGACAGGTGACCGGGCAGCCAGGACTGTGTCGGCGCCGAACAGCGAACGCAGATGGCCGGAGTGTGCTGCTTCAACAGTGAACATGGTTGTCACGATCGTCGGCCTCAGGGACCGCATGATGTCAGGCAGCGTATCCAGTGCGTCGTCGGCCCCGCCATCGCGTATCAGGACCAGGTCGATGTCCGAGACCAGGCGCCACTGGCCGTCAGTGCCCTGCGTGATCGCGGGCTCATGGCGCGCCAAGGAGTCTGAAAGAAGGAGGGTGAATGATCCGGCAGGGGCAAGATCCCGGGCTGCCGCAGTCAGCGCGATCCGGTAGTCGCGCGTGATGGCCTTGGCGGCAGGGCTCATGCACGGCTCCTTGGTTGTCATTGCGTCCTCACCGCAGATGTTCGTACAGGCACCAAATCATCTCCGTTGAGAAGTACTCCACGATGTGCAGGTTGCCGGCTTCGGTAATCACGTCGACGGACCCGATACAGGCGTCTGCTTGTCCGGTGTTTGCCGCTTGGACGGCTGCCGGCTTGGACCTGAACGCAATCTGGTCTGCAGAGGGCAAGACGTCGTTTGCGATGGCCGACGTTGCAGGGTGCAACGCGACAGACGAGACTTGCTCCGGGTAGGTGATCCCATCCCGGACTGCGAGGCACATTGGTTTCGTCGGTTGCGTCCATACGTGGGTTACGCGCATGCTGTTTCTGTACCGGAAGTGCAGGTGGCTCCAGTCATCGGTGACAAAGCCTGACCGGTCCATTTCCCGGTAGCCGGCGCAAATGAGGGCGGGGATTCGGGACTCCTCCGCGACCTTCATAGCCTCCGGGAACGTGTCACAGGCAATCACGTTCAACGTCAGTTGTTCTGCGACGGCGAAGGCGTCAGTTCCCGCAGGGCCAAGCGTCGCAAGGGGCATGCTGTGCAGCTGGATGTCCGGCCTCATGCAAAACTCCCGACGACCACGGAGTAGCCCTTCGGGTCGATCAACCGGTCGTGGTGGGCAAACCAGTCGTTGACCCTGGCACGAAAGGCACCCAGGATCGCGTCTCGTTGTTCGCCAGCAGCGGGTACCCCGTAGACGGATGCCGCCGCCTCACCAAAAGCGATGACAGGAGCTGGCTCGGGAAAGACAAAGGCGTTGTCGACCCGTACGGATCGAACGACTGGGAACGCCGTGGCGATTAGTTCATCGACATTGTCTGAGTGGACCGGCGCAAAGGTGTGCGCGAGGTCAACACCGGCTTCGGATGCGGCGGTTGACATTGCCTCACCGATCCAGGGGGCTGTGGCGGCGTGATTTACTGTGACTATGCAGCGTCCGGATCGCCCAAGGATGCGGGCCATCTCTGCGACTGCCCGCTCCGGGTGGCTGACGTGGTAGAGCATGTGCCGGGCGGTTACACGGTCGACCGAAGCGGATTCGATGGGCAGATCCCGGGCGTCGGCGATCAGGCCGGTGATTCCCCCGAGGGCTGAGACTGTGTCGACAGCGGCCGCGGACGTATCGACCCCGGTCAGATCCAAGGCCGGGTGGACCGATTGGATCCTAGCCAGGAAGCTCCCGGTGCCGCAGCCGACATCGACCAGCGTTCCGGATTCTCCGAGAACCAGTGCGCGGATGACGCGTGCGTCAATGTCGTCGGGCTGCTGGCTGAAACGGCGATGGATCTCCATTCGAGTCCGCAGAGGATCAAGGCTCGAATATTCAGTTCCAGGCGCCCCCCAATCCTGTGTCAGCTCGGCGTCTCGCCTTTTCGCGATGGCTTCGACCGGGCAGAGGCCGATCGCGTCGTCGAGCGTGGAGCTGTCGATGAACGCATGGGGGCGAACTTCAGTTGCCCCCGACGTCGTGACAAATATCGGCGAAAGCCCGGCGCACACACCCGAACCAATACAGCTCGCCGGGTCGACACTGACGCTCTCGGATTTGACCTCAGCCACGAGTTGCCTCCACTCGGAGGTCTGCAAGCCGGCGAACGACCCGTCCTTGCTCCCATGTGAGCGGCGCCGCGAGCCGGAGTTCGCCGAATCGGGACCGGAGGGCACCAAAGAATTCCTCGGCCATGATCCTCGCCAGCGGTGCACCCACGCAGTGATGGATACCGTGTCCGAAGGCGAGGTGGCTCGGGCCAGTGCGGGCGAGGTCCAGACGCTCCGGGTCGGGAAACACGGCAGCGTCGTGGTTGGCAGCGAACATCGCGGGAAGGACCGCGTCCCCGGCCTGTACCAAGGTTTCCCCGACCATGACGTCTTCCGTTGCGATACGTACAAAGCCGCCACCTACGCCGATCGGAATGAAGCGAAGAAGCTCTTCCACGGCTGCCCGCGCACTGGCCTTATCGTCGAAGGCAGACCATCGCTCTGGTTGCTCGCAGAGTAGCGCCGTGGCACTGGCGAGAAAGACGGCAGGGCTCCCGCGGCCGCCGACGAGGACAGCGACGACCAGGTTGACGGCCGCAGCACTTGAAAGCTCTTCAGCGTCGATGAGATCGCCAAGGTGGGCAAGTAGGCCATCGGAGCGTGCCGATGAGATGCGCGATAGTAGGAACGCCTCAAGCGCAGTACGGGCGTTGCTGATGAAGTATGCGGCCACGTTGCGGGAGGTCAGAGGATCTGCGAGCCGGGCAAATTCCTCGTGGTCCTCCGGATCGAGGCCGAAAAGGTCACCGATCGTCTGCACGGGAAGCTGTTCGCAGGCTGCGAGCAGTGACAATCCTGCGTCCTGCCCCTCGGATAGGGCCTCGGATATTCGCTTTTCGGCTTCGGCGCGGATGCCGGCACGAAGGGACTCCATTCGGCGTGCGGTGAAGGCGGGAGCGATTGCTCGACGGACCAACGTGTGATCGGGCGGGTCCATTGCCATCACGGACGCTGAAGGAAGTACCTCGGGGGAGAGCCGCGGACTGTTCTCCCGGGTGGCTTCCGACCTCGAGAATTTCGGGCTCGCAAGGACGAATCTCACGTGCTCGTACCGACACACCAGCCACGCCCACCCACCGACGGGCATCTGAACCGGAAGGAGAGCGTTGGCGTGCAGCATCTTCGCGTATTCAGGTTCAAGTTTGCCGGTATGGTGATCCCCGAACGGGTACTCGCGCATGTTCACGTGTTGCGTGCCCGGCGCGGCTTCGTCGCGTACAGCGGACGTTTCGAGATTCATGGCCCCCCAATGGACAGCGCGCGATTCCTTCATTGAATCGCCTCGTGTAGATAGTGATAAGGACGGTACCAGCACCGCGGACGGTGCGCCAGACCGCGCTATCTCCGTGACGCGCTTACTCTAATCGCTTGACGATCGGCTCTTTTCGAAGGCATGGTTACATGAGTAGAAACTCGAGGCGGCCCATCTTGAGGTCTGCCTGCCCGATCAAAGGGAAGGCTCTTGCACCCACTGAACTCCGAAGATGGAACCCGTGTGCTTGCCGCGGGAGCGGGTAAGACTTTTGAGACCAAGCCGCCGTCTCTTGGAGTCTTGCAGGCCTTCGGGGTACATGATGAACCTCGGCGGCTTCCCGGCGGGCAAGGAACATCATGGGTTTCCGGGGGACTCGTTTTCAAGCCCGACGTGGCACCGGAGTTCCAGGAATGGTACGGAACTGTTCTCGGCACGATAGGGGACGAGGGATTTCGACTTGCCAAAGCGGTTCCAGCTCTCGACGGGGCATGGACACATAACGGCTGGTCAGCCACGGTCGTGCTCTCAGGGAGCGAACCGAACTACCGGGTCCTGACCACATGGCTGGAAATCATCAAAGCTGCCCGCGCATTTCACCAGGCAACGTCCGCTCTTCCTAAACCGGACTTCCTGCACCGGACCCAGGGTTGGTGGTCGAAGGCCGACAAACGTACCTGGGACGTCGACAGCCGGACCCTCGAACCCGAACTCGGGTCCCTTGTGACTCGACTACGGGCCCCCTGTACCGACCTGGGGCCAGCACAACTCATTCACGGGGATCTCACCATGAATGTCTTGTTTGAGGCGGAAAGGCCTCCCGGCATCATCGACGTTTCGCCGT
Source organism: Arthrobacter terricola (assembly GCF_004354015.1). Taxonomy (GTDB): domain Bacteria; phylum Actinomycetota; class Actinomycetes; order Actinomycetales; family Micrococcaceae; genus Arthrobacter; species Arthrobacter terricola. Next base: position 35,484 of record NZ_SMRU01000027.1, on the reverse strand, counting down.
ACTGGCGGCCCGCTTCATATGCCGACGGCATCATTCTTGCGGATGCTTTGTGCTGGCACGGATTGGATCGAGCCGCACTTGAAGAATTGAACGTGCCGGTGGCCGCGATAGCCCGAGGGCTGCTGTTCAGGGTTCTCACGACCCAGGAGCGCATCAACGACGGCGTCGGGATGGACTTCTTAAAGGACGAGATTGCCAGGTACGAGAAGGCGGCTTCGGCCATTGGGCTGTGAGCCCCGACGACGCCGCTCGAACCCGCAGCCCCGGCCGCTCCAACGAAGCGGATCCCGTTGCTCAAAACACTTACAAGTGCAAGTTGAGTACCATGGAGGCAGCAATATTGGCTACTGACAGACGATTTTCGGGCGCCAGTGTAGCGGCCTTCGAACTCTGTCCGAAACTGACCGACGAAGCCCTCAACGACCTTTTTTCGGAGTCCTGGCCGGGGCACCAATCACGGTCGTTCGCGCCGGTATTGTCTCAGAGCCTGCTGTGGGTGGGCGCATTTCTCGACCGGCGTTTGGTCGGTTTTGTCAATGTAGCCGGTGACCGAGGAATTCATACTTTCATCCTTGATACAACAGTGCATCCTGATCACCGGCGGACAGGACTTGGTCTCCGGCTGCTCGGGTTCGCCGCGCCCGAGGCAAAGGCGCGCGGGGCGCAATGGCCGCACGTTGACTATGAACGGCTGCTTGAAGGGTTCTACGCCGGTTGCGGATTCAGCCCGACATCAGCCGGTCTGATGAATCTGTCACAGGGGACGGTATGAGCAGAACGGAGGTTCTTCTGCTGGGCGGCCGGTCCGGTGTGGGAAAAACGACGTCGGCGTTGGCTGCGCACGAACTCCTGAAACAATCCGATGTCCACCATGCAGTCATTGAGGGCGACTACATGGATCTGGCTTACCCCGCACCACACCGTGAATTCCCATCGGCTGGTTTCGCATGGAGAAACCTCAAGGCCGTCTGGGCGAATTATCATGCGTTTGGGTACCGGAGACTGATCTACGCGAACACGGCGTCAGTACTTTTCGCCGACCGCATAGCTGAGGCCATCGGCGGGCATCCCAGAATCATTCCGGTCCTGCTTTGCTGCGGGGATTCGGACGCGGCCAGGCGGCTTTCCTCACGAAACCACGGTGCGACTCGGCCGGAAGACCTTGAACGAAACCGCGAAGCTGCGCGAGGACTCAATGACGGTGCGGGCACGGGAGTGTTCCGTCTCGACACGGACGCCCTCAGCCCGACGCAGGTTGCAGAGGAACTCGTTCGCCATACAGGATGGGTGTAGGTTCCCTTTCCTTGAACGGATCGCACCGAATTCGTCGTTGGCGCAGTACGATGTCCGCACCGCGATGCGCAGCAAAACGCGGCGGGTGTTGCGATTCGGGCCACTTGACTCGGTCCGTCATCCAGTCCCGCGTCCCTTAGCTGAATCCCATGCACGCTCGTTGTGGCACGGATTTTCTCGGCATCTGATTGCGTCGTTTCTGAAGCCTGGTGCATCCGGCTGGCACTAGTGTGATGGAAATGGAATCTGTTGTGGCCTCCGCCAAGAGCTTCACCGTCGACGTGGGAACCAATGTACAAATCATGTGCTTTGATAGCGGTGGAGACGGCCCGCCGGTCGTGATCCTGCACGGTCTCGCCGGCAGCGCAAGAGAGTTCTTCCGGACGTCCCAAGCGCTGCCTGAGTTTCGGACCATCTGCGTCGATCTCCGCGGACATGGCGGAAGCACGCGCCACCCGGCGGACCTGTCCAGGGAAGCATTCGTGGCCGACGTTGTTCGCGTGATCGAGGAGACGGCCGCTTGCCCGGTTGCTCTCGTGGGACAGTCAATGGGCGGCCACACCGCGATGCTGGTCGCTGCCGCACGGCCAGACCTTGTTACCCGTATGGTATTGCTCGAGGTCGGCGCTGACAGCGCCAACCCCGAGGAGACCGAGGCCATGGGGAACTTCTTCCGTTCCTGGCCTGTCCCGTTCGGGAACCGCGCCGCGGCGCGCGCATACCTTGGCGAGGGCCCGCTTGAAACGGCTTGGGCAGCCGATCTGGAAGAACGCGACGACGGCCTCTGGCCACGGTTCGACCCGGAAGTGATGGTTGCCGCACTCAACGAGGTTGCCGTACCCAGGTGGTCGGAGTGGGAGAGCGTCCGTGTCCCCTCGCTGGTCATCTATGCAGACATGGGAATTTTCACGGAGGATGAGAAGGCCGAGTTCGTCAGGCGTGGCCGGAATGTCAGGCGGCGCGACCTCGCGGGTGCGTCACACGACGCTCACCTTGACGCATTCGAGGAATGGATCTCGGCGCTCAGATCGTTTCTTCTCACAGACCCGAACGACCTGCACTGACTGCTCCACGGCGCCCGGCGCTTGCCTGCACCGGACCGGCCATCAACACCGACCATTTGGATACTGCTCGCCGACCGCGTCAGGCCTGCCATGTCATCAAGCGCTGTCACAATGGCATCCAAGTCCCGGCCGGGTCTTCCGTTCCGCGGGGCTGGCCGTGGGCGTCACGGTACAGGGCTGCGAACGCACCGGCGCCCTTCGCCAGCAGTCGTGCCGGGGTGTCGTCGTCGATGATGCGCCCACCCTCGATGACGAGGACGCGGTCCGTAATGTCGAGGCTCGACAGCCGATGCGCGATTATCAACGCCGTGCGCCCCGACAGCAGGGTCCGCAGCGCCTGGTGCAGCGTGCGCTCCGTCGGAATGTCCAGCGAAGCAGTCGCCTCATCGAGGATCACGACCGCAGGATCTGCGAGGAATGCGCGGGCGAAGGCGATCAGTTGACGCTGCCCGGCCGACAGCCGCGTTCCCCGCTGATGCACGTGGGTGGCGTAGCCTTCGGGCAGGGCGGCGATGAACGGGTGCGCCCCGACCGCGGTGGCGGCGACGGTGACCTCCTGGTCGGTCGCGTCGGGTCGGCTGAGCCGGATGTTGTCGGCGATCGTTCCGGAGAAGAGGAACATCTCCTGAGTGAGAAGCACCACCATCGAGCGCAGGTCGACCTCCGCCAGGTCCTTCAGATCGATCCCGTCCAGCAGCACGCGACCCGACGTCGGATCGTAGAACCGGGCAATCAGCTTGGCGATCGTCGACTTGCCCGCGCCGGTGGATCCGAGCATCGCCGCGACCTCCCCGGGCCGCAGCACCAGATCCAGATCGGCGACCTCCCGGCTCCCCTCCTGATAGCCGAAGCTCACGGCGCAGAGACGGACCTCTCCGCGCAGCGGAAGAGGTGGCGCGATCGGATCTGATGACTCTGGCACGCTTTGCTCTCCGTCGAGGAAGTCTGCGATTTTCCGCGCCGCCGCGAACGCTGTCAGCATCGAATCGAGCACGAACGATGTGGACCGCAAGCCGCCGAACAACATTCCGACGTAGAGGATGAAAGCGGCCAGTGCGCCCAGCGGCAGGGATCCGCTCATCACCCGCAGTGCGCCGACCGTGAGCGCGACGATACCCGCCAGCTGAGTCGCGGCTTCGATCGTTCCGTAATAGGTGCTCATGGTAGCGACGATGCGGCGCGAGATTTTCTGCAGACGTTCCGAGCTGCGGCCGAATTCGTGGGCGTGCCACGGTTCGGTGCCGAGGGACTGCACGACAGCGACGGCGCCGAGCGGTTCGACGGCGTCCGCGGTGACCTGAGCGATGGCGTCGCGCTCGGCGATCCGCGTCGGCGCCATCCGCCGCACACGCCAGGTCGTGAGTACCAGTGCAGGCAGGATCGAGGCGATCACCACGCCAGCGACGATGGGATCGAGCAGCAGCATCGCTGCCACCACGCCAAGACACATCAGTGTCGACGTCAGCAGACCGGAGAGGACGTTCGCGAACAGATCGCTCACCGTGTCTACATCCGCGGTGAGCCGTGAGATGATCAGGCCCGTTGACCAACGCTCGTGATACGCAATCGGCAGACGGGCGAACTCGCCGTCAACTTTGCAGCGCAGGTCATAGGTGACCGCCTCGCCGACCCTTCCGATGCCACGCCTCGACACGACGGTGAGAACCCACGTCAGCGCCCCCGCGGCGAGCAGTGCCAGGGCAATCTCGGCGAGCGGCCAATAGTCGCCCCGGGAGGCAGGCCGCACGGCGGCGTCGATCCCCACGGCTACGAGCCTGGGGCCGGCCAGTTGCAGGGCAACCACGACCACGGAGACGAGCAGCAGCAGGGCGAGGCTCCGCCGGTACGGGCGCGCCAAGGCTACGAGCATGCGCACCGGGCTGCTGGTCTGGGCACGGCTCATCGGGCTACCTCAGTCTCGTCCGCCGGGTGGGCGTTGTCCTCGTTCTGGTCGTGGCCCGCAGCTAATTCGCGCGTCGGCCGGTTGTCGTCAGCGATCATCACCCGGCGGTATTCGGCACTGCCTCGTAGCAACTCCTCGTGGGTGCCCACTGCGACGACCCGTCCCTCCTGCAGCACGGCGACCCGGTCGGCGAGCATCGCGGTGGTCGGCCTGCGTGCGGTCAGCAGCACCGTGGAGCCAGCGACGGTCTGTCGAAGACGCTTCAGCAGGGCCTCTTCCGTGCGGACGTCGAGCGCGGACGTGGGGTCGTCCAACAACAGAATGCGAGACCCGCCCAGCAGCGTCCGCCCGAGGGCCAGCCGTTGGCGCTGACCGCCGGACAACGTCTGTCCTCTCTCGCCCACGATCGTGTTGGCACCGTCCGGCAGATCGTGGACGAAGTCGGCCTGCACCACGGAGAGCACCTCGCCGACTTCGACGTCGGTGGTACGGGTCCGCCCGGCATGCAGATTGTCCGCCACGCTGGTGGAGAACAGCACGGCCTCCTCGAACGCCACTCCGACGTGGGCGCGCAACTCAGTAGGTTCGAGGTCCCGCACGTCGACTCCGTCGATCAGGACCCTTCCGGCTGATGGATCCGCGAGTCGGTTGACGAGCGAGAGCAGGGTGGACTTTCCGGATCCCGTGGCGCCGACCAGGGCGAGGACCTCGCCCGGCTCAATCTGCAGCTCAACCCCGTGCAGTACTGGATGCTCCGTGCCAGGGTAGGCGAAGTGCACGTCGTCGAAGCGCAGGGAGAGGCCGTCGTGGGCCGGGAACGCGACGGGGCGGTCCGGGGAGCGTATCTCGCCGTCGGTGTCGAACACGTCGCCGAGCCGATCCGCCGCCACTGCGGCGACCTGCAGGCCCGCGAGGTTGACGCCAAGCATGACCAGGGGGAATTGGATCCGTGAGTAGTATGCGGCGAACGCGACGAGGTCGCCAACGCTGAGCGAGCCGCGGGCGACCAGCGCGATGCCGGCCACGATCAGTCCGGCGAGCACAAGCATTGGGTAGCCCTGCGTGACGCCGAGGTTGGACGCCATCCGGTCCACGACGACGATCTGCGCGTCGCGGGCGAGCCGGGAGAGCCGGTCGAAACGTGCCCGCACAGCCGGCCCGCCGCCGACGCCCTTCCATACCCGTACCCCGACGGCAGACTCTTCCGAAGCCGTGGCAAGCTCGCCGGCGCACCGGCGGGCCTCGGTGATCGCCGTGCCCATGCGCTGGCGGGCCCGCCACACGACCCACGTGAGGGGCGATAGCGCCAGCACGGCGACGGCGCCGAGAATCGGCTGAATCGCCACCATCATCACGGTCGCCGCGAGCAGGCTGACGATCGTGGAGATGAGAAAGGCTGAGGTGTTGCTGTACCAGAAGCCGATCTGCTCGACGTCGCCGACGAGCCGGGCGACGGCCTGCCCCGCGCCAGTGCGGTGGTGGTAAGCGGGCGGCTGGCGGAGCAACCGGTCGAAAAGACCCGTGCGCAGCTCACGGTTCAGCTGCGCGGCGTGCGCCGTCGGGACGAACCGGAACGCGAACGCCGCCGACTGCACCAGCAGCAGGACCAGCAGGATCACCACGTTCGTCCACAGCGCCGCAACATCGTCCCGCGCAACCGATCCGTCGATGGCAGCTGCGATAACCAACGGCACGATCATCCCGACCACCAGGGCGGTGACATCTCCGACGATCATGAGCGCGACCCTCGCCCGGTACGGCCGGATCCACGATTCGAGCCTTCTGATGCCCATAACGCCCCCTATCTCTGCCAGTCCTAAGGATGCCCGGTCCACAAGTTCCGGGGTGGGCGTCAGCACTTGACCATGCCCACACGTCCGCCAGACGCGGCACCCAAACCTCACTGAACGTCAGTGAGCAAAGACGCATCACGGCAGAACACGACCAGTCTACTCGAGTAGCTTAGATCGCCAAGCCACACGTCCACGTCATGACGTCAGAAGTGGGCGACCGATGCATCGCGGTTCTTCCGCTTGGAAGTTTTAGCGAACTGATTGGCGGCGGATCGCGGATCCATTCTCCGCCCGTCCCATCTCAATGGATGCAGTGCGCGGAGTACTTGGACATGGGAATGTGCGACCTGGTGGCGAGTCGGACGTTCCCGCTATAGGGCGCCTTCGGCGAGGGCGGTGGACGGAGACTGTGCCTTGATATGGTCGAACAGGTCAGCCAGATACTGCGGTTCCTCGGCGCCCTTTTGTGCGCCCCAGAACATGCCGTCCTTGTAGATCACTCGAAGCTGCCCGGCGCGGATGATCGTTGCGACGTCCCAATTATCGCTCGCGCCATATTCACGGGATCCGTCGTTTCGTTCATCGCGTGGAAATTCAAGGGGGTCAAGTTGCTTGATCTTGAGCGTCCTTCGAAGGAGCTCTTGGATCACGCCGAAATCCCTGTTGGCCGACTGGATCGCACTCATGGGGCGATGCTAGCTGTTCCACCAGCTACGGCAAATGCGTCATGGCCCGGTTCTGCGGACTTACCTGTTGTTAGCCATATATGGAAGTAACCGGCCGCTCAGTCATATGTCGAGGTCCGACATTCCATGGGGTGCCGACGATATTTGGCCGCGGGCTACGCCCTGGCTGAAGTTCGTCGGGGGTGTTAGGAACGCGGCGTGAGGATGGACGTCAGCCTGGACCTCCATGGGGACTGGCGGAGGCTCTGGGACTGGACCGGTGTGGAGGACTGGAGTCTCTCGCTGAGATCGGAGATGAGGCTGTTACACCGTTCCTGCCGCGTCTTAAAGATGCAGTAACGGCGCAGGCCTGCGGCAAGCCAGGCCCACATGCTGAAACACGTCGCTCCGGCACCTACTGCGACCAAGGATGCCGCGGCGAAAAGGGTATTCACGGGTTCGTGGGCTTCCCTTGCAACATATGGAGTGAGCAGGACGCTTGCGCCGAGCGGGAGGGACAGCAACCAGATCATGGGGTTCCGGCTCTTCAGGAGCGGGGCGGCGAGACCCCAAGTACGCCAGGATGCGAATCGGTGCGCCTTCACTTCGTATCTGTACCCGAGCATCGACTGGACTGCATCCTCGAAAGGCCCGGTCATCCTAGCCCTTCGCCCAGGGTGGAACGCGTTGCCGGCATCCTGGGCGCTGAGCCGGCGCAGCGTTGCCCGATGACGCAGTAGGATCCGAGGAGTGAGCGGGTCTTCGCTCCTCCAGCAACGCAGGAGGTCCTCAAGGAGGTCGCCGGTCCAACCGGGTTCAGCGCTGCGCTGCTCGACCTGAGCTGCCAGCATCCCGAGGATACCCACGGTAAGACCGCTTGCGCCGGTCACCGAGATCGTGGCGAGCCGTCCCGCATCCATCGAAAAGGGAATCGATAAGCTCAAAACCAGGAAGGGCGTAACTGCAATGAGGTAAGCGTACGTTCCCCTGCTCCACGCCCGCCGCTTCTCAGTCGCTGAACCCCTTGAAGGCCGGGACCAAAGCTCAGAGAACCGAGCCAGGCCGTAAACGAACGACCCTATGGCTGAAAAACTGACCAGTATAGTGACTGATTTGTATGCGGCTGTGACAATGTCCAGCACTCGGTACCCCCGGGTTTTTCGCGTTTCGAACCGAAGGGTCCGTCTCGACCCTTCAGCACTCTATGACAGGTGCTCTACTGAATCGCAAACGGTGTCATCAGCGACATCCCGGCTGGTTGGGCACCGCGGAAAGTTCGAGGCATTCACCGCACTGGGACCCGTCTGACTGCCTCGCCTGCGGGAACTATCCGCCCTACCTCGGCCCGTCGTCGAGGGGCGCCCGGCCCCGCCTTGGCCCTGGACCGGCTTCCCCGGAACAGTGACAAATACACCACTCCGACACTCACAATCACAAGCAGGGCAACGAAGATTCCGGTTCCGGGATTGGAGGCCATGAGCCGCGGAAGCGACCGGCCCGGAACACCGACGGCAAAGCCGAAGGCAATGAGCGTGCCAAAGAAGCTTCCAATCATGTTGCCGCGGTGTGCGCGAATATTGCCTTTGATGGCGGCCATCAGGCCGAGGGTCACCGTCACCAGAGTGAAGGCCGATAGGGCGTGCAGCCACGTGAAATGCCCTTCGCTGACAATCCAAAAGCTGCTCAGACACACGTAATACATTGCCGAAACCCACAAATACCCCATGGTCCGGTGTAGGCGATCCCGGCGTGGCCGCAGGATCTGGACCGGGCCGATCGCAATGACATACAACGCCGCCACAAGATGGCTGACCACAAGCACACTCAGATTCCCCATGCCCCCAAGGATAAGGGCACAAATTGCAGAGCCGAGTGCGGGACGCGGGCGCCCCGTCCGAGGCAGTACGGGTGTCCTGCCGGCTGTCTGACCATCGATCGTTGGATCGTCGGAATTGATCCTTGCGCCCCGCAGTCCGTGGCAGCAGTCCTTGGCCACTATTTGGTACACCTTTGCAGGCGGCGGATTGTGAGGCAAAAACGCACTCCGCCGGTAGGGTGTAGCTTTTTTATTACAGGTGCAATACTCTGATAATCATGACGTTGGAGGAACTAACTGGATCCCTCGCGGCGCTGGCTAGCCAGCATCGCCTGGCGATCATCGCCGAGCTTCGCGGTGGTCGGCTTCACGTCAGTGAATTGGCGAGGCGCCTTGGTATGTCACGGGCTTTGCTTTACATGCATGCGGCAAAGCTTGAAGCGGCCGGGTTCATTGAGAGTTCGCTTGAGCTTTCCGTGACCGGCTCTTCCGTGAAGTACATGAGTCTGGTTGATTTCGAGCTCACCGTGACGCCGGCCCTGATCGAGGCAGCGGCAAAGCAACAGCCCAAAGAGGAACAGGACTAAGAGATGGATTCAACGTGGGGTTTCATTATCCCGATTGTCGCGATCGTCGGCGGGATTTCCTTTGCGATCGTCAACACAGTCATGCGGTCGCGCACGGTCACGCGGGAAGCGAATGTGCTGCAGGATGTGCGGTCTTTGTTGCGTGAGCGCGGCGAAGCGGAACGTGAGCAGGCCCGCCTCCTCCGTGACATCGAGCAACGTCTCGCGCAGATCGAGACGACGCTCAACCAAGTGGGCTAACGCTCCCGTTTTTGGGTCCCTCGTCATATTCGCTGGTGGGTTGTTTTCTGCTGCCCTTCCAGTAAATCAATATGATAGATATTTGCTTACCAAGCCGGACGGTCGGTTTTGGTTCAACCCAAGGGGGAACGTTGGAAAACACTCAAGGCATGACGATCACGCTGCCGGATCTGGACTTCGATGGCATCGAGGTTCTTTCAGTCCGGGAGTCTGTGGCTGTACCGGAAACCGGTGCAACCAGTGGTTCGAGCAGCAGCAACTCGAGTTCGTGCTGCGGTAGCAGCTCCTGCTGCTCGTCCTAATGATCAGCAGCCGCTGACGTTTCATTGTTGAGGGGTGGGGCCTCCCTGCTCCACCCCTCGACTCCCCGGACTGAATTTCATGCACATGTTCCGTACAGCAAGTGCGCCAAAAATATGTCATCCATCTGAACACCTTCCCGGTCGAGGCTCCCTGGGTCTCCCGGGTCGGATGGGCCATCTAATTTACGCTGCCTCCGGCAGCAGGGAGCCGTCTGCCCATGACTACCGAAAATCACGTGCGCCGTCCAGCACAAGGCGAGCCGCGCACGTTCGCCAAGGGGGAAGCATCGCCAGCGGTATGGGCGCAGCACCTCGGGAAGACCTACGGCGCCGCAAGCGCCGTTGCGGATGTTAGCTTTGCTGTCGATCCAGGCACGATCGTGGCACTGTTGGGCCCCAACGGGGCCGGTAAGACCACGACCATCGAGATGCTCGAGGGACACCGGACTCCGTCCACCGGACGGGCTCAAGTACTCGGACTGGATCCGTCGAATCCGAGAGAATTTCGAAAGCTGCGCCGGCGAATCGGTGTAGCCCTGCAGGTCAGTGGCTTCGAATCTGCCCTGACGGTCAGGGACGTGGCGCGCCGCCAACGGAGTTATTACACGAAGGGATGGGCGATCGAGCCCATTGCGGAAGCCCTGAGCCTTACTGACAAGCTGGACAAGAAGTTGGGAAGTCTGTCGGTCGGTACCCGGCACCGGGCTGACATTCTTTTTGCGCTGGTAGGCGCGCCCGAAGTGGTGTTTCTCGATGAACCGACTGCCGGCCTCGATCCGGTGTCCCGGCGCGAGGCACTCTCACTGCTGCGATCTCTCAGGGACGCAGGGGTGACGGTGGTGCTCACGTCCCACCAGCTTGATGAGATTCAGGAGGTGGCCGACACAATCCATGTCCTTCGTGCAGGTGAGATTGTCTTCTCGGGAGCGCCCCAGGCACTTGTCGATGTCTCTGGGGTCAAGACCGTGGCGACGTTCTCGGTTGCCTCTGATGTCAGGACCCTCCCAGAGGGAGCTCAGCGCGCAGGCAATCGTATCGAGGTGAGCGCGGACGATTCCGAAGCGTTGATTCAGACGCTGCGTATTTGGTCGGAAGCAGAGCAAGTGCCACTGGCTGGACTCTCGATCCATGAACCAAATCTGGATGATGCCTATGTTGAACTGATCGGAGGGACCGTATGAGCAGCACACTCACGGAGACTGTCGGTGGTGGACGTTTGTTCTCCGCGCTCCGTCAACAGATCGCTTGCGAACTTAAGGTTTTTTGGGCGACGCCTGTGACGGTGTTGTTCATCGCACTCATGCCAGTCGTTCTGTACGTCGTGTTTGGGGTCTCATTCTCAAGTTCGGGCGGTGACCAGGTCGTCTATGACGGACTTCCCTTGGAAGCCCGCACCAGGACTTTCGGCGGTGTTCTGGTATTCGCCTTGATGGCCGTCGCCTTCGCTAACGTGGCCATCGGCCTTGCCATCAGGCGCGGTATCGGACTTTATCGCAGGCTGCGAACTTCCGCTGCGTCTCCAGTGGTCGTCATTGCTGGATTCCTGGCGAATTCAGCTATTACGAGCCTCCTGGTAATCGGTGTTGTGGCCGCCATTGGGATCTCCGTCTTTCACGTGGAGATCCCGGGCTCGGCCGTCGGTCCCGGGCTCCTGGCGCTGGCCTTGGGCATGATCTGCTTCATGTCGCTCGGAATCGCCCTTTCGCTACTTCCTCCCAACGCTGAAACCGCCGTACCGATTGTGAATGTCGTCTACTTCCCTTTGGCCTTCATTTCGGGGGTGTTCTTCGAGATGCCGTTGAGCGATGGGTTGAAGTCCGTCGTGGATATGCTGCCCGTCCGGCCGGTCCTTGACCTGCTCATGCGGTCGTTGGCGACGGGAGCGTTTCCCGAGCGTTGGGACGAACTCGGGATCCTATTTGGCTGGACAATCATCGGCCTGCTCGTGTCCGCCCGCTGGTTCCGCTGGGCGAGCGAACGAGAGCCGCGCAGCCCCCGTCGTCGCTCGTTTCGACCGTCCCCTGCGAGCGATTCCGAATGAGTCCGGCGAGACTGGAAGGCGAAGCCAAGGTTTCGCGCGGTGCAACCCCTCGCGTCAGCCCGTTTCGAATGGCACGGGTCAACCCGCATCCCTGGGTACGACTGACTTCGCCGAGGACAGATCAACTAGGACAGCTGATCGGTGAACTCGTCGATCACCGCCGGTCTCGTGAGGAACTTGGCCGCATACTTTCGGATCGTTTGACCCTGCGCATTCCCCTGGAAGAAGACACCAAGGTGCGGCGGGCACTCATCGAGCTTCGGCGGGATGTGCACAACCGCAGGCAGGCTCGACCGTCGGCAGTGGCTGTTGGATGCGACGCTCTGCGTGGTGAGATCGGGAACTACCAGACCTTGGATCTCCGCATCCGTGAACTGGAGAGCCACATCGACACCGAAGCGGCTGACGGCGGGTCGGACGAGTTGGCGATACTCCGTCGCTGGGCGGCCGATGTTGATGTACAACGGGGCCTCGCACTGTCGTCAGACGCCCTGCTCCATTCCCTGAATCGCCTGGCCGGCGAGGCTACCGCGCACCCCACTGGTCGCACACGTAAAGCGATGCCGTCCATGGTGACCTACTTCGGTCGTTCCACTGCCAAGGTCAGCCCTTTCAGCAGACACACTGTGATCGCGCTTGGCCCGCGACCTGACACGGTTGCAAACGGGATCCGCTCGGAGATCACCACCTCACGGGTTCTCTATCGGATGCTGCTTCGTCAGCTGGCCGCATCGTCCGAAACGAAGCAACAGATCGGATGGCGGCTGTCTGATCTTTTCCGGAGTTCCAGCGCACCGTTGTCCTGGACCCGGCGGGTTTGGTCAGGGCGCGGTGGTCCAGTCGATGAATTCAGCGAAGAAATCGTGAACTTTCCGGCAACGCCAGCTTGGGAAGGTCTTGTAATGGGCCTTCGGTCGCTGCCTGCGGTCGAACACTCATACCAGAGCCTTGTTGAGAGCCTCCGCACGAGTACGGGTGCCCCAGGTGCCGAGGAGATCGTCAACCGTCTCATTGGTATCGGCGTATTCGTACCGGTTGCGCCCGTTTCGGAGCAGGCAACCGATTTCGAGGAAAAGTGGCAGCGATTCCTTGAAGGTCTCTCGGGAAACTTGGCCGAAAAATACCGCGATGCTCACAGGGCGACCATGGGCGTGCGCCGGGGGCTTGCGGATGCCTCGGGCCCGACCCGTGCCGAGCTAATCGGACAGATCAGGGCTCGATGGACCGAGCTGCTCGAACTCGAGGACAGAGGGGAGAAGCGTAGATCCTTCACGAACCTCTTTTATGAGGACGCCTACTGTGACGAATTTACGGACCTCGACCCTGAAATACAGGGGACCTGGGCGGCGGATCTCGCTCTCTTGCTTCCAGTACTTCATGGTCTGGACGAGCAGCGCATCATCGATGCTGCCCTCCTTGACTCATTTCGTGAACGTTTTGGACCCGGCGGAAAATGCGATGATATTTTGTCGTTTGCGCAAGGACTTCGGGACGACCTTCCAAAGCGTATGGCCATAATGAGGTCTTCAGACGATCCGTTGGCGGCATTTCGACGGTCAGCAGTCAAACTGTTTTCACAATGGAACGGATCAGAAGCCGACATCGTCGAGATCGATCCCGCCGATCTTAACGAACTCAGCCGGTCGCTCCATGGATTGGGTCAGGACCGTACCCGGTCATTTGCCATCTTCGGACAGAGGCACGGAAATGACCTCGTGCTGAATCACGTCTACGGCGGTGAAGGGCGGTTTGTATCCCGTTTCCTTTCCGCGGCTCCTGACGGTTATAGGGAAATGGTAAGTGACTATGTCCGCTCGTTCACGGGCCCGGGCGCGATTCCGGCGCAACTCCGCCCGACACTCGGATTCAATGCCAATCTCTCTCCATCGTTGCTGGATCTCGACATTGCACCGCCCGATGACACGACCCACTCTCCGAGCGTTTCGGCCGCTGAACTGATGCTGCGCGAAGAGAACGGCGCGCTTCTTGTCGAAAGCCGGGATGGCCGCAGCGTGGATGTGAAGTATCTCGGATTCCTGGTTCCTTACGCTCTGCCGTCCTTGGAGCTCCTCTTGGCTTGCTCCGGAGGCGTGCCCTACCTGTCTTTCGGCGAAATTGCCGCTGACATGGTGGCTCGACGCACAGGCGATGAAGTCATCACGGCCCCCAGGATTACGGTCGGATCGCTCGTCGTGCTCAGGAGAAGATGGGCCGTGCCGACCGCGACGGTGGTCTCGCTCCTGGATGACGGAAAGGCTGCCTTCCGCCGGCTCAATGAATGGAGGCTGGAGCAGAAGATGCCCGAAATGGTTTTCGTGCGGGATCTGCCAAAGCCATTGGACCCGATGAAGGACGGCCGCGGGCCAAAGCCCATGCTCGTTGACTTCATGAGTCAGCTACACGGAATTACGCTCGCCAGACGGCTTGAAGATTTCGGCGACCAAATCCTCTTCGAAGAATGCCTGCCGACTCCAGACACCAGTGAACACCGTTCAGCTCGTGGCACCCACGCCAGCGAATGGTACTTCGAAATGAACGACTTTAGGGGGAACACCGATGATCTCTACGCTTCGCCTGAATCATCACGATGACCGCAAGCGAGAACTCCTTCTGGATCTCCTCCCGCTCCTTCGGGAGATGGAACGCGTATCGGGGATCGATGCACTCTGGATCCAGCGCCATTGGCTTCGCGGCCCGCATCTCCGCATCAACATGAGCACAGCCGCGCCGCTGCAAGAGGACATCCGCTTGGGCATCGAGGAAGCGGCTCGTCTGGCCCTCGAACGCCGACCGAGCACTCGGGAGATCGACCCCCAGGAGTGGGAGAAGACGTCGATCTCTCTCGGCCAGGCAGAGCTGGTCCCTGGCCCCTACGGTCCCGTCGCCAAGGACAACACCATCGAGTGGGAGCAACAACCGGTAGGGACCGATACCTTTGTGCGCGACCTGGAGGTGTTGAAGGTCAAAGGTGCGCTCATCAGCCAATCGCTTCCGATGGTTCAGGAAGCCCTCACACAGCAGCATGACCGGCGATCCGTCATCGCGCTATATGCGATGTTGGCGCTTGCCAAAGCGTATCCCGATGGGGGAGCGGCGCACGGCTACCTCGCTTACCTTTCGCACTGGAAAGAGTTCCTTCACTGGAATCCTGCCTCGGAGCGCATTGAAGAAGTGTGGGCGAAAAGCTATGAGAACCAGAGGGAACCGATCGCAGCTCTCTTCAAATCGTTGGGCAACCAGCCTGATCCAATGTTGGAGCGGTGGGAAGGGTGGGTAAGCGCAGCGTGGGACCCAGCCCTTGACCTGGCCCGGCGCGGACTCGTGTTGCCCTACCCGCACGCCGACCGCCTCGAGTTGGCGAAGTCGATGGGCGAGCAACTCGGCCGACGATGGGGTGGCGGGGATGACCGCAAGTACAGCGACTTCCATACCGAGTTCCGGAAACTTGACTTCACGAAACTCGGTGACAGCGACGCCTTCAGCGCCTTCCGCTTTCTCATCAATTGTCAGTTCGACATTCTGACCTTGATGGACATCCACCCGGTCGAGCGGTACACCTTGGCTTACTTCCTCTCGCGGGCCGTCGAGGACCAGGAAGCGACAACCTGGAAGACGCTGGTGGCCGGCGGCGTCGCGCGGCAAGCCCTCGACCCGTCCGCAGCGCCGACCCTTCCATGGAGGGGCGAATGAAGCGGCTTCGCGCGTCGGTCGACATCTGGAAGGACGCATCCGGGGTACAGATCGTCGCACAGGACCGAACCATCAATTTCAAAGGGAATAACGCTGCACTGCTGTGGGACGCCGTTGAACCCGCACTCCGAACAGGATTCGTTGCAGAGGGGTTGGTGGCAGCCCTGCCGATCGGTGCACGGAAGACTGTTGAATCTCTCCTGGCCGACTTGGACGCTCTTTCATTTCTTGCCGAGGCAGAAGAACCATTGGCAGTGGACGGATTGCTTGGCGCAGATGTGTTTCGGATTGTTGACGGCATCACGGAGAAACCGTTGGCCGCAAGCCGCCTGTTGGCGAAGACCACAGTTCGCCTGGGCGGACCCGACGCGGACCTGCGTCGGAACATCGAAGAATCGCTGATAGCGGCAGGTATCGACGTTGGGCCTCAAAGGGGCTCGTTGGCAGGAGCAAGCATCACCACCACGGGTGCGAGGGTGACAGTGACGGTGCAAACGCCCGGCCGTCAGGACGGTCATCTGTTGGTGTGCGATGACGGCAGCCTAGTGAAGGTTGGTCCCGTGCCGGCTGTGACAGGAGACCTGGCGACGGCAGCGGCGGTCGAAACGAACACACCCGTACCCGGACTCGAATCATTTGCTTCAGATCCTGTCGCGGCAGCGCTCGTCTCGGGCCAGGTTGTCATCGCCCTCGCCCATAACGCCGCACTTCTTGCTGAAGCAAACGAAAAGCCCCCGCTCGTGCGCAAATGGTGGGTCACTGACCGATCAATCACAGCTGAAATCCATCGGCAGGTCGATGTGGAAAATCTTCACGGGCTCTCTTCGTGGCCCATTGTTGCCGTTGAAGACTTCCCGGCCGATGGCACGGGCTTAATCGAGGCTCTCCCTGACGAACTCAGTGTCGTTTGGGACGAAGTCTTTGGCGCAGTTAAGGAACCTCATCCCCGGGACCTCCCGCAAGTGCCGGTGAGTCTCGCGGTCTGCTCCGACGCGCACGGTCGGGTACAGGGAGGGACCGCTTCTGAGCTGCCGAACGCCCGGTGGGATGCCCTTGAACCGTTGCTTCGGCAGACTCTCAAGCTTCCGACGGGCAAGGCGATAGGTCCGACCCCGATGGTCTCTGCGACGGCAGCAGTCGTGGACGAACTCTTGAATGGCAACTATGAGTGGCTTCCGGATGGGGGCCTTGGAGACTGGGGCTCTAACCCTCGCCGTGCCCTGGCCAGACTCCACCGATGGGGCGTTCCGGAAGTCGACGAGTCCGTCCTCCGTTGGGGCCCGGTAGCTGCGCATCGGGTTACGGTCACGCTCGATGGAATGCGAAGCACTGCGGTGGCGTCCGGCAAGGATTCCGCCCGGGAAATCGCCATCGCGCGCGCCGAAGGAATGCGCCAGTGGTGCACCATGCACGAGAAGACATCCGCACCGGCGGAGCGAAGCGCCGGGATCGCCGACCGGGACCTTGTCGCATCCGCGATTGAGAACGGGATGGTGTTAAGGGCTAAAGCGGTCGAAGAGGTCGGCCTGATCATCACTGAGGTGGTCGCATGAGCGAACACGTTGGAAGCCTCCCCGGAAGCGTACAGGCGACCATGTCCGACCAGCTTCGCGCGCAAAAAACGGCTCATTCCACCTTGGTCGATGGAACGCGCATTTCTGCCGCCATTGTCGGCAACACCGTCGTCATCGGCCCGGCGCGCCGTGAGTCCGGTCCGTGCTCCGAGTGCACCGATCGGTGGTCGACGGACGCACTGAATGGGCGCTCCGGTCGCTTTCAAACCGGGGATCAGCCCTGGCCTGCGCACCTTTCCGGGCTGGTTCAAGCGCTCCTGGAACGATTGCACGGCAATCCTTCGGAGTTCTTGGAGCGCGCCGCGTGCCTCAACGTCGTCGATGGATCGCTGACCTGGCATAGGATCCACGTTCATCCTTTCTGCACCCAGTGCGCCATTCAGCGTGAAGACGGGCCCGACGTCCCCGCCGTACCGCACGGCGATGAATTGCTCGACAAAAGCTCGTGGCGCGTGCGCCGTTTCGACCGCAAGGTTCTTCGTTCCGCGCTCATTGACCGCCGTATGGGGCCGGTCCTGCACATCTCCCGTGATGAGCTTTCCCCTTTGTCGTTGACGATGAGCGAGACCCTGCATCCCGGTGCGGGTCGAATCGAGGGGGGATTCGGGCGCTCTTCAACCTTCAGTTCATCCGAAGTGCCGGCACTCTTGGAAGGCCTTGAGCGGACCATGAGCGCGAACCCGCTTGGGCGCAGGACCAACGTCCTTGGAAGCTTCGACCTGCTGAAAGCAGACGCCGTCGACCCGGCCTCCCTCGGCCTGCACCACGAGGATGCGGTGCGGCATCCTCAGTTCCGGCTGGCAAACTACCGGCCGGATCTGGAGACATCGTGGGTCTGGGCGTGGTCGACACTTCAGCAGCGACAGGTTCTCCTGCCTGCCCACGTCGCCTACTGGAACGTGCAGGACGAACATCCCCGGTTCCTCTACGAGTCCTCGAACGGGTGCGCACTCGGAGGATCCTTGAACGAGGCAGTGTTGTACGGCTTGTTCGAGGTCATCGAGCGGGACGCCTTCTTGCTGGCCTGGCATTCGGGTGCCGAACTCCAGGAAATCCGGTGGAATCACCTCCCGCTGGCCAGCAACATGGCCGAACGACTCTCGGACCGGGGCATGCGGCTCCGGGTGTTGGACATGACCACCGAGTTCGGAATACCGGCCATGATGGCCGTGGTCACGGCTTCCGGGGATGCTGTGGAGCGCGACAGAGCCAGGGCCTTGAATGTCGCAGCAGGCGCCCACCCTGACCCGGACCGTGCCATCAGCGCGGCAGTCGAGGAAGCCGCAACCAACGCCCTCATGTACCCGCGGTGGCGGCGCATCTCTCCTTCAAAGTATGCCCCCGACCAGTTCAAGCCAATGCTGGAGGATTACACGAAGATCCGCACACTCGACGACCACACCGGCGTCTTCGGGCTCAACGGATCGCGACCGCTGTGGGACTTCCTCGGCGAATCCCGGTCCGCTAAAAAGGAGCCGAACGCAATCGCATCAACGGATCCCGCGATGCGCGATTCTGAGAGCACCGCTGAAGCGCTCACCCTGCTGCTGGGAAGGTTCCATGACGTGGGCCTGGACGTCATCGTTGTTGACCAGACCGCAGACGTGTACCGCGAGTCCGCCGGGGTCCATTGCGTCAAAGTGATCGTCCCCGGCACCGTACCGATGACCTTCGGCCATCTCAATGACCGCTCACACAGCATTGAACGCATTCACCGCGCTGGAGCGCTCCTTCAGAGATCCTCGTCGGTTCGCGGATCTGTGGGTAGCCCGGTCCCGCATCCGTTCCCATGACAGACCCACAAGCGAACCCGTCGGATGCTGTCTGGTGTCGTACATGGGGCAAGCGGATACTGCCAGCACCATCGACGCTCCGCACGGCGATGGTTGAACCAGTGCCCGCGGACGCGGTCCAG
The DNA here is from genome assembly GCF_004354015.1 of Arthrobacter terricola. GTDB lineage: Bacteria > Actinomycetota > Actinomycetes > Actinomycetales > Micrococcaceae > Arthrobacter > Arthrobacter terricola. The sequence goes on along the minus strand of NZ_SMRU01000027.1, from coordinate 16,601 downwards.
TACGCGGCAGCACAACTTCGGCGTACAGCCGTCGGAGAGAACCCGGACATTGATCCAGCCATGTTCTGGGCTGCAGCCATCTGGGAGACCCTGCGGATAAGACGCACGACTCCTGCTGAGTGGTACGCGCCGCACCGCTCGTATCCGTGCCCCCGGGGGATACGCAGCACCGAGGCCGCGGCCGAGGCAGCCGGGTGCGGCATCCCGCGGGCGCTGCGCTTGTCGGGCACCGGCTCCAATCTTCCCGATACCTACGGTGCCCTCCGCCGATCTCTGGTCAATCACGAGCTAGGACACCTAATCGCAAACCTCCAGTTGATCAGTTGGAGCGGGCACACTGCCCTGCGGCCGGAACACGCTCGGTGGGAGCACGGCGAAGTTGCACTGAGGGTGGTTCTGGAACAACGGTGCCCACAGCCGGTGGCCGGGTTTCTGTCGCAGTTTTCAGGCTGGACGATAGGGGCGCTCTTCGACAAGCGAACGAGTGGCCCCACCCCGACCGAAAACGAAGCCCCTCCGTCACATCACGCGGTGGAGACGCTCCTGGCATTGTCAGCCGAGGTCGGAATGACCGCCGCATCGACCTTCCCCGCCCTTCGGCCAGCACCAACTGTCCGAGTGCTGCCGGAAAGGGGAACGACAGTCCTCGTATGGTCGGCGGCTGCCATGGGGGCGAACGAACAGGATCTGGATCACTTCGACCTCCTTTGTGGATGGTGGGCGCAATGGTTGTGCCTTGCCGCAGCCTCCCAGAATGTGTCAGCTCGCCCTTTCCGTGCGTTTGACGAGGCCGACTTCGCCAGCCGCCTTCGCCTTCCGCACGATGAGCAACCACTGTATGCACTGCGGCTCACCAAGACCCGCCCCTCGCCCTTGGAAAGGACCCATCCGTGACTGTTACCGCCGAAGGCCGGCAGGACCAGAACCAGATGATCTGGCGGACCCTGGAAGTCTTTCTTCATCGCGAACTCGAAGGCACCGATGCCGTCCTACTGGACACGATCACTCCGCTAGTCGAATCTGCTGTGGCTGCCGGGAAAGTTGAGGAGTGGTACTGGCTGCGCTACTGGCACCGGGGCCCGCACCTGAGGGTGCGCGTGAAAGCTTCACGACGGACAACGGAATCCCTGCGCGATCGCCTCCTCGGGATGATTTCCGGGGGAAGAAACCTGGGCATCGACCCGGCGGACTTCTACCAGCGATTCCACTCCGTATCAGCGGACATGGAGTGGCGGAACGATGGCGACGTGGACCTTGTCGGATATGAGCCCGAAACCGACCGATACGGGGGCGAACGGGCCATCCATCTCGCCGAGGACTTCTTCTGCGTCAGTGCCAGCCTGGCTGCCGCAGTCATCGCGAATACCCGCGGCCAGGCAGACCGCCGATTCCGTATTGCTTTCGACTTCCTCGCGCTGACACTGAACGCTGCCGGATGGGAGCCCGCGGAAGCGACCCGAGAACTCCGCGGTTACTTCGCCGGCTGGGACTTCTCCCGCGAAGCCGTGCCGGGATCCACTGAGATTCCCCGCAAAGCTGCGCAGCAAGCCTGGGACGCAGGTGCAGAAATATGGCATGCACGTGTGGAAGCGGCCATTTCGGTCGCTTCCAACGCAGATGACCGGAACAACGCCTACGCAGTCTGGTTCGACGCCGTTCGGGACTATCACGCCAGCCTTATGAATCATGTAGCTCCAGATAAGGTAAATCGAATCCTCTGGTCGCAGATCCACATGTTCCATAACCGTCTCGGTCTCAGTATTGAGCAGGAGCGACTACTCTCCTGGCTGATGTCGCTGATGACGATCCAGAATGCGGCCTTAGTCGATCAAACGCAGACGATTCCGTTCCTTGAAGCAAGCCGTTACGGAGACGACGCCAGACAGCCGATCGCCGGCCAACCCGTGATTCGAACTGACGGGGGAGAGACGGCGGGATCCGGAACCCGGCTGCCAGAGCCTTTCTTGGGTAATGTCGCACTTCGCGATGTGCTGAGACATCGGCGAACTGCGATTGGTTCCCTGGAAGGACCTGTCTCCCAAGAGGCAGTTGCAACCCTGCTCAGGGAAGCTGTCGGGGTTCGCTCCGACGGGCATCGCCCGTACCCAAGTCCCGGGGCGCTCCAACCAACCGAATGCCGCGTAATTGTCACCGACGGCGGCCGTGGAACCGCTCGCCTTTTCCGGTATGACGGCGGCGACGAACTCATCAAGGAACCCAGTGGCCTTAGTGTGCAGGAACTCGGCCAGCTGAGCCCATACCTCTCGGACCCCGATGGGCTGGTGGCGCCCGTTATCCTCCTGCTCGTGAGCAGGCTGGACGTGCTTCGCTCGAAGTACAGTTCGCGTTCACTTCGTCTCGCGTTACTTGAGAGCGGTCATATCGCGCAAAACCTGGCTCTAGTTGCTACTGCAGTAGGCCTTTCCACGAGAGAAATTTCTGGATATAACGACGACGCTTTGAATGCCGCCCTTCACCTCAACGGAATCGACGCGTTCGTCAGCACGATTGTTGCTGTCGGTCGACCCTCTGATCCGGCTTCGTAATCTCGAGCGGTGTACTCGGAGGAGACGCCGCTGACGTGATCTTCACCGCGGCGCCCCGTCGCTGCATACATAAAGAGGAAAGACAGGAGAGCCCGTCTAACGGAAACCCTAGGGGCCAAAGTGAAGAGACGCTAATTGACTTGGGCTGAGATCCAATCCCACGAGACAAAGGAATGAAGATGGTAAATATCCTCGAAGAGCATGAGCGCGCATATTACGAGCGGGCTGCCGTCGCTGCAGCTGGCGTCTCCGTCCTCGGTTTGGGGATCGGAATGATTCTTAACAAAGCTGGTGCAGGCGCCGTCTGCGGAGCAGGACTGGGACTCATCTTTCGGGCGCTGGTAATTCGTCGCGAAAGGGGATGATGATCCAGCCGGCCCGCCTAGCCCTGCCGGAAAGCAGGCAAGTTGCATCGATGAAGTCCCCGGCTGACGGGCGAATCACGATGCCGGCGAGGGCACGCCAAAGTCCGGGCGTGCCTGTTCAACGGCATCGGGGTAGGACTGGCGTTTCTCGTGCGCGGTGAGGGCCTTTTAGATGCGCTGGGCTGTGGTCCTTCCGTTTGCCGGTGGGGACGACCAGGTCGGTGCAGATTGACGGGCTCACCGTTCCTGGGGCACCGCAGCACTGTCTGGAGTTTGTCGCTGGGAGGCTCCGCAATCCCGCCCGAATGCACACAGCAGAGACAGGTCTAGGTCGAAGCCGGCGCACGGCAGTCGCTATCTCGACAGCAGTTTTTGGCCGTCTGGGCGCAGTTCTCCCGTGGGTGAGACATGCCTATAGAGGGTCTGGCGGATGATCCCGAGGTCGGTTCAGAGGTCGCTGATCTTGGTGCCGGGCTTGCCCATGGAGGCCATGGCGAGCCCGAATTTGGCCGGGGTCATTTTGTAGGGGCGTCCGCCGTTGCGTCCGCGGGCCCGGGCGGAGGCGAGCCCTGCTTTGGTGCGTTCGGGGACGAGCTCGCGTTCGAATTCGGCCAGGGCGGCGAAGTTCCCGAAGACGAGATTGCCGGAGGCGGTGGTGGTGTCGATGGCGGCGCCTTGGCCGGTGAGAACCTTCAGACCGATGCCGCGTTCTGTCAGGTCGTGGACGATGTTGACCAGGTGGCGCAGGTCCAGGCCGAGCAGGTCCAGTTTCCAGACGACAAGGGTGTCGCCGTGCCGCAGCGCCTTGAGGCAGCGGGCCAGTTGTGGTCTGTCATCCTTCTTCCCGGACGCCTTGTCTTCGTACAAGTGGTCAGTCTGGATGCCGGCGACGAGGAGCGCGTGGCGTTGCAGGTCGGTGGTCTGGGAGCCGTCCGCTTTCGAGACCCGCCTTGTGGGTTCGATCGCTATGTGGCGGTGTTCTTGGGGTGGGAACCGAATACGCCTGAAAGGGGTCGTGGCCCGGCGGGACCCGGTCCATGGTGTGCTCTAGGGTGGCTGGCCATCCCGGACTGTGGGTACGGTTTTGCGGTCCGGGTGGTGATATTGCTGGGGGTGTCGGGGGTTGGCGTCGATCGATCGGACCGCCTACTGTTGCGGTTCAAGCGGGTCGTGTCTGCACGGGAGTTGGCCGAGGCGTTCAAGCCGACGCCTGAGGAGATCGCGTGGGCACGTGGGAAGACGCAGAGCCTGCTGGCCCTGGTTGTGCGGCTGAAGGCGTATCAGCGGCTGGGGTACTTCCCGAAGTTGCCGGACATCCCGGCCGTGGTTGTCGATTCCATGCGCGGCGTGCTGGGCTGCCGGTTGAGGTGTCCCTCGAGACGGGGGCGAACGCACCGCGAAGCGGCACCGGCAATTCGTCCGCGAGTATCTGGGCATGACCTATGAGGCGGCGAACACAACGACCCCGATCACCAAGAGCGGGTGGTCAAGTTCAACGAGTTGCTGGCCAACTGCGCGATCTACTCGACCGCACTGGACATCACAGACGTCGCCAACGGCCTCGCCGCCGAGGGCTATCCCGTCGACAGCGATGACCTGGCCACCATCACGCCCTACATCCAGCACACCGTCCGCCGCATGGGCGACCTCGTACTCAATCTCACCATCCAAGAAGCGCCCTGGAACCGCGTGTACTGTTCGCCCCGCGGACGTGGTGTCATGTTTTGCGTCACGTAAATTTCAGCCATAGGTTATGTCCAGCAAGTGGAATTCCAGTCAGGAGAACCCGCATGACGCACGAAATGAGCGAGACCGCGCGTCTGGCAAGGCTTCGCGCTGTCGAAGAACATATACCGGAGGAGGCCCGGGACCGGATTAAGCCGCTCGGCACTCTTGCGGGACCGGTGTCGCCGGACCGTCCGCCCGTGCCCGTCTGGGAGTACATGAACTACGCCGCAGAGCACCCGGGAATAACCGAGGACCACATGGCGGGCATCCGGTTCCCGCTGCGTTTGCACGATGGAACTCTCATGGTCACCTCGATCTCGGAGATGGTCCCAGGCAACAGACCCACACCGACTTTCGGAATCACCGTGGCCGATGTCGTCCATCTGTACCAACTGATGCACGATAGCGGGGCGGTGCTCTGGAACGCATCGAAACTCGAACATGAGGAGGTCAAACCGGCGTCCGAGTACAGGACCGAAGTATATGCCGCGTGGCGTGCCGGGCTGCGGCATACGGATCAGGAATAGGTCCGGACGAAGCAAAAAGGTCGCCAGACAGAACCCTAATGCGGCTTACGCTTGCCGTCGGTCTTGGTCTCCAGCCCGGACACCGAGGAACCTGGCTGGATTGTCAAGGTATCGGCGCCGCTTTCCCACGAGTGACAGGTCTTCCCAAGGCATAGACCGGAAGCCGTGTTCGTCGATTTCCAGGACCTCAGAACCCGGGATCGCCGTGAGTATCGGCGAGTGTGTCGCGCAGATGACTTGCGCCCCCGTGTCCGCAAGAGTCTGCAGGAGCGAGGCAAGCTCGAGCGTGGATACGAAGGACAATGCCGACTCGGGCTCGTCCATGAGATAGATGCCCGGGCGTTTGAACATCTCGTTGAAGACGGCCATGAAGCCTTCACCATGACTCATTGTCGCCGTGTCCGCGGACCAGTAACCGGGGACCCTGCTGAAGCTATTCATCATGCTGAAGGCGGTCTCGGCCCGGAGGAAGAATCCTCTTCTGGCCTGACGCCGGCCCATGAACTCCCTCATGCCCTCTACCGAAGCATCGAGCCTGAGGATCTCCCCGAGCTCGGTATTGGGCCGCGCCGGCGCATACTTGCCGCCGGCCTGTCCTCCGTGCGAGTCGAGTTTGAGCGCGCCCGCCACGGCCTCTATGAGGGTGGACTTGCCGGAGCCGTTCTCGCCCACGAGAAACGTGATCGGTGCCATGAATTCCAGTCCGTCCGAAATGAGCTGCCTCACACCTGCAACGGTGAAAGGCCACTTCGAAAGATCTTTAGGCTGGAGATGGACTGGGACATGCGCCCTGTGGATGAGCAAGAGTCCTCCTCGGCCCGTAGAGAGCAACGGCAAAAACTGCCATCATCGAGTCTATCTCCAGTGTCGGCAGCGGAAACCGAACGGGCTCTGGATGCGGCTCAGGCCACTCCGCCATCCTCCGTCCGTGTCCTCTGGTCTTCCCGATAATTCTCATAAATGGTCAGTTGTGACAGTTTTACGAACAGTGCAAATCCAAGCCGAGGATCCGCAAGCCGCGATTCGCACAATCCCCTCTCACAACCAACCCGGATCTTGACAGGGTTCTGCGAGACTGTCGGTATGCAACTCGGACCCGACGACGCCGCGGCAGCGGTCGAACGCCATCCCTGCCCACAATGCGAGGTGCCAGCCGGGAGCGTCTGCCGGACCCGGGCCGGGAAGACCACAGCAAAGTACCACACCGCGCGGTTCATCCTCGTGCCCGCCTTGCGACGGGCTCGCCGTGCCCGTTCCCGCCGGCCGCGGACCGGGCAGAAAGTGGACACGGGGCCCCGCGATCGCTGCGGCGTTGTCGGAGACGACCGGGACGCCGATCCGGATCGGCTACGCCCGATGCTCCAGCGCCACCCAGGAACTACAGTCCCAGCTCGACGCCCTCGCGGCCGCGCGCTGCACGCGGATGTTCGCCGAGAAGATCAGCACCCGCATCAAGATCCGCCCCGAGCTTGGAGAAAGCAGTCATCCTCGCCCACGAGATCAAGACCGCCGCACCGGAACAGCCGGTGATCCTGACCGTGCACGAGATGAAACGCCTGGCGCGCAATGCCGCGGAGCTGATGACCCTATCCGCAAGGCTCCATGACGGCGGGGTGCAGCTGGAGTTGCTGAGCGGACCGCTGACCGGCGTCTACGACCCGCACGGCATGGGCTCCATGCTCTTCGCCGTACTTGCCGTCGCCTCCCAACTCGACCGCGACTACATCCGCGAGACTCTCGAAGGGCAGCAGGCCGCGGCCGCGCGCGGCAACCACGGCGGCCGCCCGAAGGTGATCGACGAGGACGACGTGCTCTTCGCCCGCGCGCTCCGCGACAAGGGCACACCGATACCCGACATCGTGAGAAGCTGACCATCAAAACCGGCAAGAACGCCGGCCACCGCCCCTCAGTCGCCTCGCGATACCGCGCCCTCGCCGACAACGACGCCTGACCAGAACCTACACCGGGCACGGCCCCTTTCGGGCCTATTCGGTTCCTACCTCTTCTTTGATCGCCTGGTGGCGGCATCCCAGTGGAATCAATCCAGGGGCGTTGGACTGCCTGGGTCCTTGGCCAGCGCTGCTTCGTAGTCGGCCCGCGACTGGAGAATGCAGAAGTGGTTGCCGCCTGGATCGGCCATCACGGTCCAGCTCTCCTGTCCGGACTGACCGATGTGGGCCGTGGAGGCTCCGAGCTCAAGTGCGCGCTTGTTGCAGGCGCGCTGGTCTTCGGGTCGGAGGTCCAGATGGTGTCGCGCTGCCGGTGGGCGGACTCATCGACGGCTGGATTAGGAGAGTCGGGCCGCTGTCCCCGACGAGCATCACGGAGTCGCTGTGGTTCGGGGCGACCCGGTAGCCGAGCAAGTCACACCAGAACCGTGCAACATCCCTGGGGCGGTCGGTCTTGAGCGTGACCGTCGCGATACTTACTGCGATCATGGGACGATTCTTCCGGGAGGGCCCACCGCCAATGCCGCCACGGCGTTACCTGGCTCCGATGGGTGGCCGGTCAGACTTCCCAGTCGGAGCGGTAGCTCCTGTTGCGGAGCAGGGTGGCTAACTCGGCGTGGACAGTGACGGTCTTCTCGAGCCGGGTCTTCCTGTCTGCGGTGAGTTCGATCTGGGTCTCCCAGTCTCGGTCGGCGATGTAGGCGGTGTAGGGGTTCAGCACGCATTTGAAGTCGTACATCATCGATTGGGCCAGTATTCCTGTGGCCATGTAGCTGTGCGTGAGCCCGGCGGCGCAGACGAAGGTGACGACCTTGTCGAACCACGCGGCGGTCTGTCCCTTGTCGCCGGTCGCGCCAGTCGCTTCGATGAATGACTTCACTGTCGACGACGGCGCCCAGTTGTAGATCGGGAAGGCCAGTATGACGCCGTCGGAGGCCTGCACGATCTGGTGCAGGTCGCGGAACACGGGGCTGTCGAACACCCGGTCGTTGTCGAACGGAGGAAGCTCGAGGTACGCGAGGTCGAGCACCGGCGCATCGTGGCCGGCCGCCTTGAGCAGATCCGAGCTGATGTGTGCCAGCGCCCTGCTGCGGCTGGACGGATCAAGGCTGCAGGAGAACACCGGCAGCTTCAACTTCTCCATCAGCCGATGCTATCAAGTCGGCGCCCACCGACTTGATGTGGCTGCTGGTGATCCGCAGCTTAGCTAGAGAAAAAGCAGAGGCCCGTAACGGTAAAGGATCCCTTAGGTGCTGGAGGGTGACAAATAGCGCTGCGAAAAGACGGCCATTTATCGCTGCGACTCACAACCTCGGCGTGTCTTGTCTCATGACCGGCGTCCGCTATCTCTGTATCAGAGACGGCGTTTGCGTTACATTTGAGCGTGGCTTTGATCGGATACGCCCGATAGTTCGGCATGAGACGGGTCCAGCAGATGTGCGTCTCATTGTGAACCGCCAGTGCTATGTGGCCTTGTTCTAGCAGAGGTATGTAGCACGCCGTTAGGGGATCCTTCGAACACTTCAATAGGTGGCGCCGTGGCTGGACGTGACGACTGACGACGAGTCTGGCTGCGTCCGGGCTGTCCGTGAATTAGGTGAGGCTTAGGAGCATGGTGTCGGATCCGCCGTTCCGTCCAACGATCCGAAAGCCTCGACGTTCGTAGAGGCGTCGGACGGCGTTGCCGTCTTCAACGCTGAGGCTGATGTCTTTCACTCCACGTGACTTGGCGGTATGGATGAGTTCCCGGAGCACTGCAGTTCCAATGCCTTGTCCTCGGAATCCATCGAACGTCGTGATGGACAATTCCGGTGTGTCGGCGTTCACGAATCCATATCCAGGATTTCTTTCCGGGAGGAAGACGAGCCAGGCGACCGACCGGACATTACCGGCCTCGTGGTCCAGGATCCCAAAGTCGCGGTCACCGGGGAAATGGCGGAAGTAGTGCGAAATTTCGTCTGAATTATCGACATCCTCGAAGGTGAAACGGGACGTGTTCCAATTCATGTTCGCAAGTGTGGCCTGGCGCAGTAGCGGCCGGTCACCTGCAGAGAGTGGTCGGAAAGTCACTTCCCTACCGTACTTCCAGTAGTCCGGCGAGGGAACGTTGACGGGGGCGTGTGTGGCGTGTCATTGAGCGAGTCGATAGATGTTCTCGACGACATCACGGCCGAGGCCATCGGCATACGACCTTTCGGAGCCGATTTCCACGAATCCCGCGCGGCCAAGGACCGCGGCCGATCGGAGATTGTGCTCAGCTACGCGGGCGAGAAGTGGCCGAACGACCTCTAGGTGTACTGACCGGGGACATTGATCGACGGGTGGAGCACTCCGCTCACCGGTCATCAGATTGAGGCGAGTGCCGCTCAGCGAGGTCCACGGCGAGCTGACGGACGCGTTCGCGGGCTGTCCCCGGGGTGAGGATCTCGATGTGATCGCCGAACTGGAGGAGCTGGCGCACTGACTCGACGTCGGGGTAGCGGACAACAATTGTGCACCACCCTTTATCCGCGTCGGAGACCTCGTGGATGCGGGTTCCGAGGATGCGTCGTGCGAGGTCGAGGCGGCTTTCTCGGAGGCGGGCGGTCACGCTCACCAGTCCTGGCGTCTCGGTGCGTTCCTTCAGCGCGGCCCACATGGTGCGGAGGGTCTGACCTGTCCGTAGGGCGGCCGGAGTATCGAGCAGCTCGTAGGCCGAGAGCCGTTCCAGGGCGAACAGCCGGGCGGCGCCCTGGTCGTCGGCGATGAGGTACCAGCGGCCCGACTTCGCCACGAGCCCGTACGAGTCGACGACCCGCGTTGACGCCTGTCCCTCGACGCTGCGCCGGTACTGGATGCGCATCCGACGTCGGTGACGCAGCGCCGACGCAAGATCGGCGACGTCAACCCCCGCGCTCGGACCTGCCAGCCACGCGGTGCTGTCAACCACGATCAGGTCCGCCAGCCGCGTCAGGTTCGGAGCCCCGGGTGCCGCGGCCTGGCTGGCGGCGATCTTGCGCGAGGCCGTCTTGTGTACCGAAGTCAGTCCCAGGCGCTCGAGCTGCTCGCTATCCAAACCGGCGACGGACAGGGCCTCCAGTTCCCGAGGTTCCAGGTTGGAGGCGTTGAGCCGTGCACCGGGGAGCAGGACGATCCCGCCGTTCCGGCCCCGTTCGGCATAAACCGGCACACCTGCCGCCGAGAGCGCCTCGACATCCCGCAGCACCGTCCGTCGTGACACCTCCAGACGCTCGGCGAGCTCAGTGGTGGTGATGCGCTGGCGCGTCTGCAGGAGCAGTAGCAGGTGCAGCAACCTCGAAGCCTTCATGCTGACTAATCCTCGCAGAAAAGGTGACAGGTTCTGTCGTGATTAGACGGTCAACTGGTGCGGTACCGAGAACCCATTGACTCGAGGAGCGCTCCATGCCCGCACCCAACCTGTTCCTGATCTACGTCCGCGACGCCGAGGCCGCCGTCGCCTTCTACAGCAACCTGTTCGAGATCGAACCGACCTTCACCAGTCCCCGCTACGTGGCTTTCGAGGCTGCCCCCGGCGTCCTGTTCGCGCTGTGGACAGGACGCAACGAGCACGCAGTCCCGAGCACCCCGCGCACGAGCGAGGTCGGACTAATGGTGCCCGGACCGGCGGCCGCAGTTGACGAGACCTTCACGAATTGGGTCTCAAAAGGCGTCCACGTCGTGGAAGAGCCGCACGACGACGTCTTCGGCCGCACGTTCGTGGTCACGGACCCGGACGGCAACCTCATCCGGGTCTCCCCGGTGGACTGACCCGCACGAACCCCGCCCACTATAGTTCGCCCTCGAAGGGCCGGCCACGCCCGATGGTCGGCCCTTCGGCCTGTCCAGGTGCCCAGACATGTCACATCCGAACGCTGCCCTCACCCCACGCCACCGCCTGAAAGTCGCGCGCCTCGTCGTTGACGACGGGTGGCCAATCAGTGAAGTCGCCGCCCGCTTCCAAGTCTCCTGGCCTACCGTGAAGCGCTGGGTCGACCGCTACCTCACTGGCGAGTCCATGCATGACCGCTCGTTACGACCGAAAATCTCGCCGAACAAGACGCCCAAAGCCGTAACGATGCGCTGCGTCAGCTTACGGATGCGGTTGCGGGAAGGACCGGTCCAGTTGGCATCCCGGCTTGGCATCGCACCCTCTACGTTCCACCGCATCCTCACCGCGGCGCGGCTGAATCGGCTGTCTTATCTCGACCGTGCCACCGGGGAACCCATCCGCGCTTACGAGCACCCTCACCCCGGCTCGCTGGTGCACGTGGACGTGAAGAAGCTTGGGAACATCCCTGACAGCGGCGGGTGGCGCTACGTCGGCCGCCGCCAAGGCGAGAAGAACCGCTCGGCCACTCCCGACAAGCCGAAGAGCAAGTGGGGCAACCGGAAGCTCGGGTACGCCTTCGTACACACAATCATCTACGACAACTCACGCGTCGCGTACACCGAGGTACTCGACGACGAGACCGGGGTCACCGCCGTCGGGGTGCTGCGCCGCGCTGTGGAGTGGTTCGCCGAACGCGGCGTCACGATCGAACGGGTTCTGTCCGACAACGGTGGCGCCTACCGGTCCTTCCTGTGGCGCGACACCTGCGAGGCTCTCGCCATCAAACCGAAGCGCACGCGCCCATACCGGCCACAAACGAACGGAAAGGTCGAGAGATTCCATCGGACGATGGCCGACGGCTGGGCCTACGCCCGCTGCTACCAGTCAGAGCAAGAGCGCCGGGACGCGCTCGAGGCATGGCTGCACCACTACAACCACCATCGGCCCCACACTGCCTGCGCCAACAACCGCCTTTCACGCGATTAACCAACTTGTCCGGTCGGTACATCTAGGTACAGGAACACGCGGAGGGCCGCGGATGCCAGTCCGTCGCCCCATCGATGTGGGGAGATCCAGTATGACACCCCACGGTCACCGTCCATTGGGAAGTTCGCAATCGTTCCCACCAAGCCGTTGCTGTGATCGATTGCTTGCAGGGTCACAGCAGGATCGCTTCGGACCCCTCAACGGAGCTCCTGCCGGAGGCCGGCCAACCCGCGCGCTGGGTTGACGTTCGCTCGGACTGGCGCACCTTCCACGAACCGGATGCGACTGTGATAGCCCGGTTTGCAGAACGACAGAGCACCTCACCTACGGCTGCTGCCCGCAATTGAATGGACGCGTTGACGTTTACCCCGGCGACCACGCGGCTCCGCCCCGGACAACTGGCACTTGGTGACAGGCGGCACAGCTTCAGTTTGTTCCCCACGAGCCATCCGCCCGCTAAAGGACCGGCTTACGGGCAGCGAATTCAGTTGACTGCTCGCTCGCAGCGGTCGGCTCATCAGGGTATTTTGGGCTGATGGAGGAAACTAGCCCCACCGAGGCCAAAGACGACGCCGACTGGAGGCATCCCCATGCTGATGAGATCGACGAACTCAGCGCTCAGATAGATGCTCATGCGGGAGCGCGTCGGACAATGCTGCTAAACGATCTAGTTCGAACGTTCGACGCATGGGCTCGCTTCTCGCAGACCCTCGGAGGCATTCTCCAAAATTGCGAAACCAATGCAGGCACGACTGCGGCTGCAATGCGAAGCGGCGGTGACCAGAAGCAAAGGGCTTCGATCATCACGCCGCTCGACCAAGCGATCATCGCCTACGCAGCGGGGATCGGTGCCGTCGTCGACCAAACTCGCAATGCACTAAAACTTCAAAGTGCCTCACTGCGAGAGGCAGAGGCCCACCACAGAAATGCCTTAATTGACCCGATCCCAGGTGCAGCGTTCCTGACGAAACTGAGAAACTATGTCCTCCACTACCTCGCAGCCCCATGGGGATTCAGGTTCCGGCTGAACGACGACAACCTCACAGGAGAAGTTCTGCTCGAGCCGACCGCGCTCCTCAAATTCGATGGTTGGACGTCGCCCGCGCGTGAGTTCATTCAGCTGCAGAGCGATGGGATCCAGCTGAGCAAGTTGTTGCAGCCGTTCTTAACTGCACTGGGAGACCACACGACCTGGATTCTCGAAAAGTGCGCTAACGAAAACGCCCCGCTTCTCGACGAAGTGAACGGAATCATTGCGAAAAAGAACCTCCTGCTGACAGGTGGGGTAACAGATGGCAGCGACTGGGAGGCTCGTATGGCTCATACCGTCGAAAATCTAGAGAGGATCAGGAAAGGCGAGCCACAGACCGACTTCAGGACCGGTGAGCCTATCCATCGGGATCAATAGCCGCACAATTGCAAGTGAGACGTGCAAGGGTGTCTGCGTTCGGTCGGGATCCCGCTTCTGGCCTCGCTCTGTTACGTTCGGAACATGCTCGTCGTCCTGCGTGGTAACTCCGGCTCCGGTAAGAGCACCACCGCGGCGGCTCTACAAGAAGCGCTGGGCTGGCCGACTGCGGTCCTCAGCCAGGATCATTTCCGGCGAATCGTGTACCAGGAGCGTGAACAGGAGAGCCTCGCCCACGCAGACCTTCTCGAAGTCGCGGCGGCTCACTGCCTCCGCGCCGGGCATCACGTCATCCTTGAAGGGATATTCAACGCGGAGCGATATTCGGCGATGCTCGAACGCGTCGCTGCCCAAAGCAACGACGCAAGGTTCTACGCCTACGACCTAACGTTCGACGAAACCGTCCGCAGGCACGCTATGCGGCCACAAGCGACGGACTTCACAGAGGCCGAGATGCGGTCCTGGTACCACGGCTGGCAGCCGCTATCTTTCGTGGAAGAAGAGCGCATCAACGCATCGGAATCGACGAGCCGCATCGTGGCGCGCATTCTCGGCATGGCCGCCCGATAGCCGATCCTTGGCCGGACGTTACGCGGACAGCAGGCATTTCGGTGCCGGGCGGCCCACCTCGGGTTTGTTTTACTTGAGGCCATGGAAACAGAAGCAGCTGACGGCAACAGCCGTGCCCTGAAGGCTGACGGCCTGGTCAATGCCCGCGATCTCGGTGGACTCAGACGGGCGGATGGGACCGTAACACCGCATGGAGTGTTTTTCCGAAGCGAAAACGTCGACTGGCTCACCCCGGACGGGTGGCAGCAGCTCCATGATGCCGGGATCCGCACCGTCGTCGACCTTCGCCAACAACGCGAGCGTGATAAGGACACCCAGGAGCGTCCCGGCTGGCTCACCACCATCCACGTAGACCTCGACGGCCTTGAGGACACCGAGTTCTGGGCCGACTACTGGGACAACGGGCTGGTAGGCACCGCACTCTACTTCTTGCCTCACCTCACGACCATGCCCGAACGAGCAGGCGCCGCCCTGTCCTCGATCGTCAACGCTCCACCAGGAGGCGTCCTGTTTCACTGCATGGGCGGCAGGGACAGGACCGGGATAATTGCCATGCTGCTGCTCTCGGCCATCGGCGTCCAGGATGAGGCCATCGTGGATGACTACCTTGAAACAGTGAGGCTAGGCGATCTGCGGGCCGCCAGCAGCAATCGGAACAATGTCGAACCCCTGCTCAACGAACTCTGCGAACGCCATGGCACGACCACGGAAGGGGCATTCCGCGCCGCATTAGCAGGCTTCGATCTGGATAGTTTCATCGAAGCTGCACGGCTTAGTCACGAGGACCGGGCCATACTTGCTAGCTGGCGCGGTAACGTCAACAACCTAAGCGCAGCGGCCAATTAAAGCTGCGATTAACTTCCACGCGCAGTAACAGTCATAGGGGAGATGATTTCCTGGTCTGTTCGGTGAGGGATCGGCTTTCGCGCGGCGAGGTGACAGTCAATGCTGCAATAAAATGCCTCCATTTAGCGCTGAGATTCGTACCCGTGAGGTTGTGGACCGATAGCCTCGAAGCGTGCTCCGCGCGCGGCTGCGGCAGCAACCGCAATCGATAGGGTAGGTGTACCGTCAGGAACAAGTCCCCGCGGCGCTGGACATCACGTACCAGAGTCTTCGCCGCACCCAGGGGAGACTCGGCGACTTGTTTGAGGAGAGATGACAACAGTGGGAATCACCCCAGGCGCCTTAGTCGCAGTCTTTGTCACACTGTTCGTGGTCTTTGTCGCGCTGTACGTCGTCCGCCGAAGGAAGTGACCACTCGGCGGCCAAGCCCCTCAGCCCGCGCACAACCTCACGGGGAAGAACAGCTAAGGAAGCTGACTATCCGGAAATTCACTACCGACAGTTTGACCGGCGATGGCGGGGGTCAAACTGTCGTGGTCGAGATCGCTGCGAACTCGTTCTCTTTCTGGGCTCGATGGAGCGTCGAGTGCCCGGTGAAGGATCCATTACCGGGCTAGCTGTGGTTAGAGGCCGATCCCGAGTTCGTCTGCCCATAGCCTCTTGGTGGCCCGTTCGAGTTCGGCGGGCCAGTCCGCATGACAACTCCCTGCGAGCCGGTGGGCTCTCCCGAGGTACGCGGAGGCGATCGCCTCCAGCGCTTCACGCTGGCTGGGTTCGTTTACCCCGAGGGAAGGAAGGCCACGAAGGCAGGCCATCTGCTCGCTGTTCAGCCGCCCGGTGAGCCTCTTCGGCCCGGCTTCGTTTCCGATCCCGTTCTCGGCCAGCATGAGCTGGACCAGGAGGTGGTCTCGCATCATCGCGGTTGTCTGGGAGACCGCGATGAGATCTCCGCGGTGGAGCGAAGCGACGGCGGTTCCCATGGAGTAAAGGAAGATCTGGACCTGCCGGCCAGGAAAGTATGGACTCCCCACATCCGATGTCCTTGCGGTGTCACGGCCGATGAGTGAATCCTTATCGATCAGCACCCGGCGCGGCGTGTCCTGGGCGAGTTCGGCTGCCCTCGAATGGACGACGAGGTCGATGTGGACCCACTCTGGCGTCAGACAGATGAAGGCGCCGAACAGCCCGGGAATAGAATCCGCCAGCACCAGCGGCGTGATCGATTCCAGCCACTCGACGGCATTGAATGCGTTGGGCTCGTCGACTAGGAGATGCAGATCGATGTCGCTCCACTCATCCTCCAGGCCCGAGGCGAAGGAGCCTTCCAGCCATGCGGAGCGCACGCGGTCATCGTCGCTGCACGCAGCCACCAGACGGGCGAGAGTGGGCCGAAGACGAACGGGAACGGCATCATCGACTTGGGTCATGCACGCATTCTCCCACCTGATTCTTGATTGACTGCCTTGACCGGTTGCAATAATGCGCCCGAGGAGGGTCGTCCCCACATACCGAGACCCGGTGCCGCTTAGGGATCGGTTAACGGTGATTGTGTCAACTCTTTTTGGCCCCGGCATGACGGCTATTTTTGGCCCCACTTTTCCGATGTCAACCTGATTCAGGACCGTTGAGACGGATTGCTCGAATGACCACCCGTATCGTTTCCTTACTGGCGAGAGTGCCCAGGCATCTGTGTATTTGCGTCTACCGGGATATGCCGACAGTGCCATCCTCTGGGAGACTGCACTCAGATAGATCCCAAAGGCAAACGCGAGGGGGCCCTGTGGTCGGAGAGACACTTCAACCAACGCCGCGTGGATGGTGGGAAAAAGCCTTTGTGGTGGGTCTC
>NZ_SMRU01000026.1 GCF_004354015.1 Arthrobacter terricola | reverse complement strand
GTCTTCGATGCTGATGTGGTTCTCGTCGTAGACCACCACGAGGTTGCCCAGTTCCTGGTGACCGGCCAGCGAGGACGCTTCGGAGGTCACGCCTTCCTGCAGGTCGCCGTCGGAGGCGATGACCCAGATCGTGTGGTCGAACGGGGAGGTGCCGGCCGGGGCGTCGGCGTCGAACAGGCCGCGCTGGCGGCGCTGGGAGTACGCGAAGCCGACCGAGGAGGCCAGGCCCTGGCCCAGCGGGCCGGTGGTGATTTCCACACCCGCGGTGTGCTTGTATTCCGGGTGGCCCGGGGTCAGCGAACCCCAGGTCCGCAACGCTTGAAGGTCCTTCAGCTCCAGGCCGTAGCCGGCCAGGAACAACTGGATGTACAGGGTCAGGGAGCTGTGGCCCGGGGAGAGGATGAACCGGTCACGGCCGATCCAGTCCGGGTTCTTCGGGTCGTGGCGCATCAGCTTCTGGAACAACAGGTACGCGGCCGGGGCGAGGCTCATCGCCGTGCCCGGGTGGCCGTTGCCGACCTTCTCCACCGCGTCAGCAGCCAAAACACGAACCGTATCCACGGCACGCTGGTCCAGGCTGGTCCAGGACAGTTCTTGCTCTTCCAAATGTGGCACGTAAACCGAGCCCCTCTCTGTGCTGACGGCTAGTGATGCGGACGTGGCAGGCATGGGGCACAAGATGGCGCCCGCTGCGAAGTATCTACCAGCCGTTCACCATTGAAACGTTGATCTATCATCCAGACATGCACGTCTGAGAATACGCTTTCTCAGAAACCTGCGTGTGCTGATCTCCAGACAGCTTAGCCCGATTTTCGGCCCTTTTTCGCGGGAATCTCAAAAAGTGGACGCAAATTCCGATTTATGAATCACGGAGACGCCAAAGCCCCGGTGAACTTTCGGAAACAAAGGAAAGTTTCGAGTGCCAAGCCCCCGGATCCGCCACGGTATGATATTTGGAGGCCACCAGCGGTGAGTGCGCCTTCGATCGAACCACGGTATCCAAGCGCGTCCGGATTTACATGACGTCCGGGCTGCCGACTATTGGGTTGCCAACGCGCGCGCAGTGACGCGGCGTCTTGATCGATGGGGTGCCGCCGCTGCGAGAACCCGGAGCAAAGAACAGAGTGACTGCCAACGTGAGCACAACAGATACGCCCCTCAATGCGTCCCCGACTACAGGGAAGCCCGGACTGTCCCGTAAGTTCAAGGCGTATCTGGCACTGACCAAACCGCGCGTCATCGAACTGCTGTTGGTCAGCACCCTGCCCACCATGATTTTTGCCCAGCGCGGGTTCCCTTCCATCGGCTTGATCCTTGCGACCCTCGTGGGAGGTGCATTCGCCGCCGGCAGCGCCGGGGTGTTCAACTGCTACATCGACCGCGATATCGACAAGTTGATGCACCGAACCGAGAACCGGCCCCTTGTGACGGGAGAAGTCACCCCACGCGAAGCCCTTGTCTTTGCGTGGATCCTCGGCGCTGCGTCCATCGCCATCCTGTGGTTCGGGGCCAATCCGTTGTCCGCCTGGCTTGGTTTGGGCGCGATTGTCTTCTACGTCGTCATCTACACGATGATCCTCAAGCGCCGCACCGCCCAGAACATCGTCTGGGGAGGAGCAGCCGGGTGCTTCCCGGTATTGATCGCCTGGGCAGCAGTGACCAACACCGTCGAGTTGCCCGCCGTCGTGCTCTTCATGGTGATCTTCTTGTGGACTCCGCCGCACTACTGGCCTCTCTCGATGCGCTACGGCGAGGACTACCGCAACGCCAACGTCCCGATGCTGGGCGCGATTGCGGGGGCCAAAGTTGTGTCCGTTCAAGTGGTTCTCTACGCCTGGGCCATGGTTGCCTGCTCGCTGCTCATGGTGCCGGTTGGACGTGCAGGATGGCTTTACACCATCGTGGCGGTGCTGGCGGGGGGATGGTTCCTGTACGAGTCACACGCGCTCTACAACCGTGCCCAAAGCGGCGACGTCTCGAACAAGGGTGCCATGAAGGTGTTCCACGGCTCCATCAGCTACCTGACCCTGCTCTTCATCGCCCTGGCAGTTGATCCGTTTATCGGTTCGCCCATCATCGGCGGCTGACACTCGCCGGGCCGGTTGTGCAGCCGCCTGGAGTGACTGCATAAAGAGAAAGCCCTCGTCCACATGGTTCCATGTGGACGAGGGCTTTTTCCGTTGGTCCGGTAGATCCGGCCTGAACTCCCTGAACTGCGGACTGGTCCGGTCCCAAAAGGAGCGCCCGACGGCGGAAGCCGGCTTCCGCCGTCGGGCGCTTCAGGGCTTTGCGCGGTTCGGGCGCTCAGCCCTTCGGGCTGAAACGTGCGACGTCGGCCGCGTTGGTTGCCGCGCTCATGAGCAAGGCGGCGCCCAGCATGTGCGCCCCGACGAGGAGCGCTGGAATGCCGTTGTAGTACTGGGTGAAGCCGATGACGGCCTGGAGTACGGTCACGCCAAGCAGCATCAGCGCGGCTGAACGGAACAAGCCCTTGATTCCCTTGCGGAAGGCGATGTAGCAAGCGAACAAAGTTCCCGCAGTGATCAGGTATGCCGGAACGGCGTGAATGTGCGAGACGAGATCCCAGTCGAGGTCATTGCGGGGTGCGTTTGCGTCGCCGGCGTGGGGTCCCGCGCCGGTCACGATGACGCCGAGGCACACGGCCACCGCTGAGAATAACGCCACGGCCGTCATGACGGGAGCCATGGCGCCCGGAATCGTTGGCAGTTGCCGGGTCATGAAGCGTCCGGTCCGGCCGGAGGCGCGATTGACGAGGAGGGTCGAGAACACGATCAGGGCCATGGAGACGAGGAAATGCAGGCCGACCACCCATGGGTTCAGGTTGGAGAGCACGGTAATGCCGCCGATGATCGCCTGTGCAGGAATGCTGGCGAGAAGGCCCAGAGCCAGGAGGAAAAGGTCTCGGCGCTCATTGCGGAGGTTCCAAAGGTAAACCAGCGTGAGCACCGAAATGGCGGCCAAAACGAAGGTGAGGGTCCTGTTCCCGAACTCGATGAAGCCGTGGATGCCCATCTCCGGGGTGTTGACAAGGGAACCGCTGGTACAACGTGGCCACGTCGGGCAGCCGAGGCCGGAGGATGTCAGCCGGACGGCGCCGCCCGTCACCACGAGTACCGTCTGGCCAATGAGTGACAACATTGCGAGCCTGCGGACGGTGTTGTTGACTTCCGTCGGCAGCTTGGCGACGAGTTGCTGGAAGGTCTTCGGAAGGCGGAAAGCCGTGCTCACAGGTTTCTCAATTCTTGGTCTCGACTCGGGCTGGTGCGACGGGTTCTTAGTTCCATTTGAACCAGCGGACGGCGGCGGCCCCCGGGATAATGGTCCACAGCAGCAATACCACCACGTAGGGCAGCGAGACCGTGCCGTGGAGGAAAGCGTCGCGGAGCGATTGACCCAAAGAGCCCGAGGGCAGGAAGTGCACGATGTTTTGGGCCAGCGCCGGCAGGCGTTCTGCCGGGACCACTATTCCACCGAGGGCGCCAAGCAGGATCCACAGCAGGTTGGTGATGGCGAGGGTGGCTTCCGGCCGTACGGTGCCGGCTACCAGCAATCCGAGTGCGGTGAACGCTGCCGCGCCGAGGATCAAGAGGCACAATCCAGGCAGCCAACCTTCAGGACGCGGATGCCAGCCAAGGAGGGCGGCAACGACGCTGACGATGAGGACCTGGAGGACCAGAACCGCAAGGACGGCCAGGATCTTGCCGACAATGAGGCCGGTCCGCCCCAGAGGGGTGGTCGAGAGGAAGCGCAGCACTCCGTAGCGGCGGTCGAAACCGGTGGCAATGCCTTGGCCTGTGAACGCGGTGGACATGGCGCATAAGGCGAGGATGCCCGGCACGGCGATATCCACGCGGCTGCTTCCCAGGCCGTCCAGCAACGGTGTGACAGTGAGCCCGACGAGTGCCAGGAGCGGCAGGATGATCGCGAGGATCAGCTGTTCGCCGTTTCGGATCATCGTGATGGTCTCGTAGCGGCCCTGGAGGAGGATCCGGCGAAACAGGGGAGCGGGGCCCGCGTGCTTGGTCTCGAGCACGGGCAATGGGCTGGTCATCGGATGTCCCTTCCGGAGATGTCCAGGAAAACGTCTTCGAGGCTGCGGGCTTCCAGGCGAAGCGACACCGGCATTATTCCCTTCTCGGCCCACCATGCCGTGAGCTTTGCCAAGTGCTGCGGGGTCAGTGTTCCGGAAACCGAGTAACTGCCTGCGCGGCTTTCGGTGACTGTCACTTCGCTGCCAAGTGCTCCGGCGATGTCGAGGCCAGCCGGTGCGTCAAAGTACAGTGTGCGTTCCGTGATCCCGTCCATGGCGTCGTGGCCGTGGCTTAGCAATTCGGCCACAGTTCCCTCGGCAACATTGCGTCCGGCGTCGATGATGTACACGTAGTCGGCGAGCCTTTGGGCGTCATCCATCAGGTGGGTGGTCAGGATGATGCCCATGCCGGCGTCGCGCAATTCGGCAATGAGCTCGAAGACGATCTGCCGGGATTGGGGGTCAAGGCCGGCGCTGGGCTCGTCCAGGAAGAGGACTTCCGGGTTTCCGATCAGGGCGGCGGCCAGTGAGAGGCGCTGTTTCTGTCCTCCGGACAGCCTGCGGACGCCGGTACGGGCGAAGGTGTCGATGCCCAGGCGTTCGACGAGCGGCTCAAGGGGCAACGGGTTTTCGTACATGCCGGAAATATGGCGGAGAAGCGGTATGGGACGGGCCGACGGCGGCAAGCCGCCATCCTGCAGCATCACGCCGACGCGGGAGCGCAGTCCGGCTCCGGCGGAATCCGGGTCCTCGCCGAGGAGTCCGATATGGCCTCCGGTGCGCTTCTGCAGCCCTTGCGCGCACTCGAGCGTTGTTGTTTTGCCGGCTCCGTTGGCGCCCAGCAGGGCGGTAATCTGGCCGCGTTCGGCGAACAAGGACAGTCCGCTCACGACGCGGAGCATCTTGCCGTCAAGTGAAGCCAGCGGGCCGACGTCCTTGATGAGTCCTTCGATGGTGAGGACGGGGGATTCGGGGGATCGCACCAGAATATTCTACGTGAAGTAGTAGGGGTGGGTTCGGTGGGGCAGGCAGGTCAGCCTTGCCTTACTGGATGGCGGGAGTAAATTACGACATGATTGTGTTGTGTATTCCATGAGGAGTTCTGTTTCTGTGCCCGCCATGCGGCACGGCGCCGTCGCGCACGTGCCTGGCGGTCCTGCCGCAGGCGTAGCCGAGGCCGAAGACCGGACCCGCGACCGCGTCCTGAACGCGGTGTTGGAACACGGCCCGGTCAGCGCTGCCGAACTTGGGGACATGCTTGGCTTCACGCCAGCAGCGGTCCGCCGCCACCTTGACCACTTGCAACGCGCGGGTGTCATCGAAGTAAAGCGGGTCGCCCGGGCCGGAGCTGGAGCAGGCCGCCCCGCGCGCAGGTACGTCCTGAGTTCGCAGGGTCAATCCAAGCTTGGCGACGACTACCTCAATATCGCAAGTTCGGCCTTGCGCCGTCTTCGCGACCTCGCGGGCGAGGGCGCCGTCAAGGACTACGTCGTTGAGCGCTTCGCTGAAATGGAACAGCGCTACGCACCCGAGATTGACCGCGCGGGATCCGATATCACGGCCCGTGCCATGGCGTTGTCCGAGGCACTGACAAGGGACGGCTACGTCGCTTCGGCAGCGTCAATCGCCGCCAAGGCGCCGCTGCCCGCATCGCTTTCGAGCGTGCAGTTGTGCCAGGGCCATTGCCCCATCCAGCAACTCGCTGCGGAATTCCCCGTTTTCTGCGACACCGAGACCGAGCTGTTTTCCCGCTTGGTCGGCGTCGACGTCCGCAGGCTCTCCACCCTTGCCCAGGGCGGACACGTCTGCACCACCCACATTCCAACGGGCAGGCCAGCGGCCAGGGAGTCCCTCGGATTCCCCGGACGTCCGGCCGGTGCCCATGTCGAATCCAACAATCAGTAAGAAAGGCCGTGATGACGGGTCAATTAGCTGAAGGAACAGCAGAGAAAGCGCTAGCTGACGGTGCTGTGATCTCGGAGATTCTGGAAAAGAATCCCGAGCTGCACGGTATTGGCAACTATGAATACGGATGGGCTGACAAGAACGACGTTGGCGCCAACGCGCGTCGAGGTCTCAATGAAGAGGTTGTCCGCGACATTTCGGCCAAGAAGAGCGAGCCGGAATGGATGCTTGACCTGCGCCTCAAGGGCTTGAAGTACTTCGACCGCAAGCCGATGCCTACATGGGGTGCGGACCTCTCGGGTATCGACTTCGACAACATCAAGTACTTTGTGCGGTCCACCGAGAAGCAGGCCGCGACCTGGGAAGACCTTCCCGAGGACATCCGCAACACCTACGAGAAGCTGGGCATCCCGGAAGCCGAGCGCAGCCGCCTCGTCGCCGGCGTTGCGGCACAGTACGAGTCCGAGGTTGTTTACCACCAGATCCGCGAGGACCTGGAAAAGCAGGGCGTGATCTTCCTCGACACCGATACCGCCCTCAAGGAGCATCCTGAGGTCTTCCAGGAATACTTCGGCACCGTCATTCCGGTGGGCGACAACAAGTTCGCCTCGCTAAACACGGCCGTGTGGTCCGGCGGTTCCTTCGTGTATGTCCCCAAGGGCGTTCACGTCGAGATCCCCCTGCAGGCCTACTTCCGCATCAACACCGAGAACATGGGCCAGTTCGAGCGGACGCTGATCATTGCCGACGAGGACTCGTACGTCCACTACATCGAAGGCTGCACGGCTCCGATCTACACCTCGGACTCCCTCCACTCCGCAGTGGTGGAAATCATCGTGAAGAAGGGCGCCCGCGTCCGCTACACGACCATCCAGAACTGGTCCACCAACGTGTACAACCTGGTGACGAAGCGCGCCATCTGCGAAGAAGGCGGCACCATGGAGTGGATCGATGGCAACATCGGTTCCAAGGTGACCATGAAGTACCCGGCGGTCTACCTCGTGGGTGAGCACGCGAAGGGTGAAACCCTGTCCATCGCGTTCGCCGGCGAAGGCCAGCACCAGGACACCGGCTCCAAGATGGTCCACATCGCGCCGAACACCAAGAGCTCCATTATTTCCAAGTCGGTAGCCCGCGGCGGTGGCCGAGCAGCTTATCGCGGCCTGGTCCAGGTCCGCGAGGGTGCGAAGCATTCCGCCAACACCGTGCGTTGCGACGCCCTGCTGGTGGATACCATCTCCCGTTCGGACACGTACCCCTACATCGACATCCGCGAGGATGACGTTGTGATGGGCCACGAGGCCACCGTTTCCCGGGTGAGCGAGGAGCAGCTCTTCTATCTGATGTCCCGCGGCATGCCCGAGGACGAAGCCATGGCAATGATCGTTCGCGGCTTCATCGAGCCGATTGCCCGCGAGCTGCCGATGGAATACGCCCTTGAACTCAACCGCCTGATTGAACTGCAGATGGAAGGATCCGTCGGTTAGCAATGACTGAAATCACTACTGAAAAGGCCCGCATCGGCGCGCCCTCGGCACAGCCATATATCGACGGCTTCACCGAAGAAGGCGAGAACCTCTCGCCGCTGAACACCGGCACCAGCCCGACGACGGCCGAACAGGCCCCGCCGTCGGGTCCCCTTGCCGGCGCCTCGGCCAAGAGCCACTCCCACGGTGGCGGCGTCGGTGTTCCCGACAGCTCGCGTGCCGGCCGCCTCACTTCGTACAAGCTCGCTGACTTCAAGCCGCTCACCGGCTTGGAAGAGGATTGGCGCTTCACGCCGCTCAAGCGGCTCCGCGGACTTCACTCGGAGGCCCTCTCCGGCACCGCTCCGTCTGTCTCGGTTACCGCTCCGGAAGGCGTCGTCGTCGAAACGGTGGGCCGCGAAGACAAGCGCATCGGCCTTGCCGCGATTCCCGAGGACCGCGTTTCCGCCAACGCGTGGGAGCACTTTACTGAGGCCACGGTCATCACCGTGAAGGCCGAACAGCAGCTCGACGGCGAAGTGTCCGTGGTGCTCACCGGAACCTCCGTGGAAGCAGCTGCCCAACACATCGTGATCGTGGCCGAGCGTTTCTCCAAGGCGCGGATCGTCCTTGACCACCAGGGAACCGCGACCCTTTCGGAAAACGTCGAAATCCTGGTGGAAGACGGCGCCGAACTGACAGTTATCTCGCTTCAGGAATGGAACGACGACACCGTCCACGCTTCCTCGCAGCAGGCCAAGCTGGGCCGGGACTCCAAGTTCAAGCACATCGTGGTCAGCCTTGGCGGCGACCTCGTGCGCCTGACGCCGTCCACCCGCTTCACGGCACCCGGTGCCGAGGCTGAGATGTTCGGCCTGTATTTCGCGGACGCCGGCCAGCACCTCGAGCAGCGACTGTTCGTGGACCACGCGGTAGCAAACTGCAAGTCCAACGTCCTCTACAAGGGCGCGCTCCAGGGCCGCAACGCACACACGGTCTGGGTTGGCGACGTGCTGATCCGCAAGGAGGCAGAAGGCACGGACACCTACGAGGCCAACCGCAACCTGGTCCTCACGGACGGTGCACGCGCCGACTCGGTGCCGAACCTCGAAATCGAGACCGGCTTGATCGAAGGTGCCGGCCACGCCAGCGCCACCGGCCGCTTCGACGACGAGCACTTGTTCTACCTCATGGCCCGTGGAATCCCGGAAGACGTTGCCCGCCGCCTGGTGGTCCGCGGATTCCTCAACGAGATCATCCAGCAGATCAAGGTTCCGGCCCTCGAAGAGCGCCTGACGGAAGCTGTTGAGCGCGAACTCGCCGCGAGCGACAACTAATACGAGCCAGGCAGGGAAACGGACTATGAGCGACAAGCCCCAGGGCGAACTGGTGTGCAATGCCAACGAGATCCAGGTCAAGCAAGCGTTGCGCATCCTGATCGATGACTACCCTGTAGCCATCGTGAAAGACTCGATGGGTGGCATCCATGCCATCGGGGACACCTGTTCGCATGCGGACATTTCGCTCTCCGAGGGTGAAGTCGAAGGCTGCGCGATCGAATGCTGGGGGCACGGCTCCCAATTCGATCTCCGCACCGGACAGCCCTTGCAGCTTCCTGCTTATGACCCCGTCCCCGTCTTTGCCGTCAGCCTCGACGGCGACGACGTCTATGTGGACGTGACCAACGTTGTGAACGGCGCCTCGGTACAAAACTACTGAGCGCCAAGTGCCTGAAGACTTACGAAAGAAAGAAGAGCATGTCAACTCTTGAGATCAAGGACCTGCACGTCAGCATCGAGACGGAGCAGGGAACCAAGGAGATCCTGAAAGGCGTCAGCCTGACCATCAGGACCGGCGAGACCCACGCAATCATGGGCCCCAACGGTTCGGGCAAGTCGACGCTGGCGTCCACCATTGCCGGCCACCCGCGCTACAACGTCACGAGCGGCAGCATCACGCTCGACGGCGAAGACGTTCTGGCCATGAGCGTCGACGAGCGCGCCCGCGCAGGTGTCTTCCTCGCCATGCAGTACCCGGTTGAAGTTCCGGGCGTCACCATGACCAACTTCCTGCGTACCGCGAAGACCGCGATCGACGGCGAAGCACCGGCCCTGCGCACCTGGACCAAGGACGTCAAGGCCGCCATGCAGCAGTTGCGCATCGACGCCGACTTCGCACAGCGCAACGTCAACGAGGGCTTCTCCGGTGGCGAGAAGAAGCGTGTGGAAATCCTCCAGCTCGAACTATTCAAGCCGAAGTTCGCGGTGCTCGACGAGACCGACTCCGGTCTGGACGTCGACGCCCTGAAGGTTGTCTCCGAAGGCGTCAACCGCGCCCACGCGACGGGAAACATGGGCACCCTGCTCATCACCCACTACACTCGCATCCTGCGCTACATCAAGCCGGACTTCGTCCACGTGTTCGTTGATGGCCAGGTCGTTGAAGAAGGCGGCCCGGAATTGGCTGACCGCCTCGAAGAAGAAGGCTACGACCGTTACGCCAAGGGCGCCGGCGCAGCAAGCGTTGCTGCTGCCTCTGCAGCGCAGGCCTAGTTAGGACACCCGCCATGACCGAAATCAATGCGGCCCGCACCAACCTCGAGGATGTCGAGGAGGCGCTCAAGGATGTCATTGACCCCGAACTCGGTGTCAACGTGGTGGACCTTGGGTTGCTGTACGGTCTGAAGTACTCCGAGGAGGACGGCGCGCTGCTCATCGATATGACGCTGACCACAGCCGCTTGTCCGTTGACCGACGTGCTTGAAGAGCAGGTCGGCCAGGCCCTCGACGGCATCGTGGACGACTGGCGCCTGAATTGGGTGTGGATGCCGCCATGGGGTCCCGAGCGGATCACCGAGGATGGACGCGACCAGATGCGGGCCCTCGGCTTCAACATCTAACGCATCACCATGACGACGACGGCCGGCTGCCTTCCCCAAGGGCAACCTGCCGTCGTCGTGCGTTAATTCCGGGAGTTTGTGTACACCTGACACCCCTTAAATCGCCTTTTAACGGGTGTCAGCTGTACACAAACTCGAGCGGTCGTCATAGAGAGGCCGGGATCGTGGGGCGGGCGCTAAAATTTCGGTGATGCCTTTCTTGGATAAACTTCAGCTTTGGGCCGATGAACGCCCCGACGACACCGCTGTCGTCGTCGGCGGCAAGCGGCTCACCTGGGCCGGTCTCCGGGATGCCGCGATGTTGCGGCTGCCCACAACCGGTTCGACGACGATCCTCGCCGAACATAACTCCGTGGAGTTCGTTACGGCCTACACTGCGGCCGTCGCGGGCGGAAGAAGCTGCGCAGTACTCGATCCCTTGTGGCCCGAGGCCATGATCGATGAAGTGTCGCAGCGAATCAACCACACGGCCGTTTCCGGCCTGGAAGCGGGAGAGGACGGCCCAACCGAGGATTTGGCCGATGGCGCTCCAAGCAGCACGTTCCTCATCGGCCTGACGTCCGGAACCACATCCATTCCCAAGGCCTTCACCCGTTCCCGGCGATCCTGGCAGGTGTCCTTTGAGGCCTCCATTGAGTTTTTCGGGCTTGGGCAGGAGGACAAGACGCTGGCTCCAGGGCCGCTGTCTGCCAGCTTGAACCTTTACGCACTGTCGGAATGCCTCTACGCCGGCGCGGCGTTCCACACTTTGGAGACGTTCGACGTCGGTGATGCGCACGCGGCCATCAGCCACGACGGCGTCACCCGCCTCGTCCTGGCCCCCACCATGTTGCGCCTCTTGAGCGAGCGGGGATTGGTGGGAGGAGTGGATGCTTCGGGGGTGCGCAGCATCATCTGCGCTGGATCGAAGCTGGACTCCCGCACGCTGGAAGCCGCCCGCCGCTGGGCGCCCAACGCCGCCATCTTCGAATATTACGGAGCCTCCGAGCTCAGTTTCGTTTCCGGAACCCGTCTTGCCGCGGGGGAGCCGCTCGACGCTGGCGGAACAGGAATCGGTGGCCCGTTTCCTGGCGTCGAACTCAAGATCCTGGACGACGGCGGCTCGGAACTTCCGCCGGGAGCCCACGGGAACATCAGCGTACGCAGTGGAATGGTCAGCAACGGATACCTTTGGGGTGACGACGGCCAGGCGCTGCGTTGCTTCAATGGCTGGTTTACGGTCGGGGACCAGGGCTATCTGGATGGCGGGGTCCTGCACATCCTTGGGCGCCGATCGGACATGATCATCACGGCGGGCAAGAACGTGTATCCCCACGAAGTGGAGTTGGCGCTTGCTTCGATCCCCGGGGTTTCGGCCGCCGTGGCGGCCGGCATGATGGACGATGTGCGTGGCCAGAAAGTAGTGGCGGGCATTCTTCCTGCGTATGGTTCCGTGACGGCGATGCAGCTGAAGACCGGCCTGGACGGCTTGCTCGCACGGGATAAGCGGCCGTTGCAGTATTTCGCGCTGTCCGAGTTGCCGGTGACGGACCGTGGAAAAGTGAGCCGCCAGATTTTCCTCGACTGGATCAAGAACAACGATTCACGGGCGAAACCCCTTGCTTAGCAGTTTGCCTGGCGCCGGCGCGAGCGGCAGCCTGGAGCTGGATCCGGCCAGACAGCCGATCATCATCGCCGCCCGGCGGACACCTGTGTGCCGGGCGAACGGACAGTTCAAGGCCCTGCGGGCGGAGGACCTCCTCGCGCCGGTCCTGCGGGCACTCCTTGACGACGCAAGAGTGGCCGATTCGGACGTCGTCGACGTCGTCATCGGAAACGCCGTGGGTGGTGGGGGAAACCTGGCCAGGTACGCCGCGTTACAGGCGGGGCTTCCCGTCGATATTCCGGGACTCACTGTGGACCGCCAGTGCGGTTCCGGGCTGGATGCGATCGCCTTGGCGTCCCGACTCGTAGCCGCCGGGGGAAACGGCATTTACCTGGCCGGCGGCGTGGAGAGCATCAGCACCGCGCCACTGCGGGCGCGTCGAAATCCGGATCCCGACGGCGGGCCGCACTTCTATTCCAGGGCTAGCTTCGTTCCGCCGGAGTTCGGCGATCCGGACATGGGCGTGGCTGCCGAGAACGTGGCCCGGGAATACGGAATCAGCCGCGAACGGCAGGACGAATTCGCGTTGCGAAGCCACAATCGCGCGGTGGCCGCGAGGGGAGCCGGAACGTTCGTACCGGAAATCGTTCCTCTCGGCGCCGGTACCAGTATCGTGCGGGAGGACGATGGGCCGCGCGCGTCGCTGACCCCCCGACTCATGGCGCGTTTTCCCGCCGCGTTCGTGCAGGACGGCACCGTCACCGCGGCGAACTCATGCTTCGACGCGGACGCCGCTTCCGCCGTCGTGATCACGTCCTTGCAGCGGGCACGCGAATTGGGCGCCGAAGACGGCTTGTTGGTGCTGGGGTGCGATACCGCGGGTGTCCGCCCGGAATTGCTGGGCATCGGCGCCTCTGTTGCGGCGAAACGACTCCTTGCAGGAAGCGGGCTCGGCGCGGCTGATCTCGACCTCATTGAATTCAATGAGGCATTTGCCGCGCAAGCCATTGCTTGCCTTGATGCCTTGGGCGTGGACTCCGAACGGGCAAACCTCGACGGCGGCGCGCTGGCCTTGGGGCACGGGTACGGGGCCTCCGGGGCTGTGTTGGTTACCCGGCTTCTGGCGCAAGCCCGCAGGATCGCTGAAGGGCAACCCGGCATAGTGGCCACAGCGTTGGCGATGATCAGCATCGCCGGCGGAATGGGGACAGCGGCTCTTTTCCGCTATTCGCGACTGCAGTAATTGTGGCGGTACCTCAATCGACAGGCGAATCCTCTGCTTCGCCCAAGCCGCGCGCGGCCAAGGCATCGCCCGTCTGGCGGGCATAAGCGACGGTGGTGATGAATACCGGCAGAACCAAGGCGCGCGGATTGCGTTCCAGCCCGCGGGCACGGGCCGAGTCGCGGACATCGCTGAACGCCCCCGCGATGAACGGAATACTCCGCAGCATGATGGCGATGGTCAACGCGAAGCGCTCCGGATCCGCGCCAAAACGGCGGAAAGGCTTCGAAAGCGCCACCACGCCGTCAAGCAACGCCTGCACAGGGGTGGTCGCCGTCAGGACCGAAGCCGCAACAACGCAAACCAGTACGTTGAGGACAATCCTCGCCGCGACAGGGCCGCCGAGTTGCCACCACTGGAACGCGCCGACTGCCGCGAGGAGCGGGGTCACTAGCCAGACAGCGCGGATGAGCCGCTTGAAGCCCGCGCCGCTCAGCAGGAAAAGTGCGCACATGATCGCCAGGACCACTGCCGAGACGAGCCAGTCGACAATCAGGAAAGACGCCAGGCCGCAGGCCGCAACCAGCAGGAACTTCAACCACAGCGGCGTGCGATGCACCACCGAGTTGCCGCGCACGTAGTACGGGAT
Source organism: Arthrobacter terricola (assembly GCF_004354015.1). GTDB lineage: Bacteria > Actinomycetota > Actinomycetes > Actinomycetales > Micrococcaceae > Arthrobacter > Arthrobacter terricola. The sequence continues at coordinate 77,773 of NZ_SMRU01000026.1, read as the reverse complement.
TAAGACGCCGCGGCGCCTCATGGCGCCTGCACCTGGTTTTGCGGATGGTTTCGCGGACCGGGAGCCTCGACCACCGCCGAGCACAGCGCCCGGTAATGTTCGACTGCGTCGCTCGCCCCGCCGTCGAACACGATCCTTCCGCCATCCACCACCAGGACCCGCTCCGCTTCCAGCGCGAGCTCGAGATCATGGGTGGACAGGATGATCTGCTGCTCCAAGTCCGCGAGCGTGCGCCGCAGCAGTTCGCGGTTGCGCAAGTCCAGGAGGGTTGACGGTTCGTCGAGGACCAGGACAGCGGGATTCACCGCAAGTACGGCAGCCAACGCAAGCAGTTGGCGTTCGCCGCCGGAGAGTTCGTAGATGCTCTGGTCGGCCAACGGCAGGAGGCCGAACCGCTCAAGGACGGATTCCGCGCGGGTTGCCCGTTCTTTGCGGTTCTTGACGGAACGCCGAAGGGAAAGCTCGACGTCTTCCCGCCCGGTGGGCATGACCAATTGCGACAACGGATCGGTGAACACGAACCCGACCTGGCTGCGGACCTTCCGTGCTTCAGCAACGGTGTCGGCTCCGTCCACCGTGACAGTACCCTGGCTCGGAGGCACGAGGCCATTGAGCAAGCGCAGCAAGGTGGACTTCCCCGAGCCGTTGGCCCCGATGACGGCAATGCGCTGCTCAGTGAGTTCCAGCGAGACGTCCTGGAGCAAGGCCTTGGGCGAGGAGTGCTCGTCCTCGTAGACACTTACTGAGACGGCGTTGAGAATGATGGAACCCACGTGTTGCTTCTTCTGTTCTACTTCGAGGTTGTGTTGTTCGTGCGGCGCGCACGGCGGACCAGGATGTCCGGGAACGCTTTGTGGAGGGCGACCGCGATCACGGCAGCAAGGACATTCTTGATGGTATCGCCAGGGTAGTAGGGAAGGTCGGCGAGGAACGCTTTCGCGAAGTCGAACTTGCCGTTGACCATGAAGCCCACCACACCGAGGCCATGGATGAGGACGATGCTGCAGAGCATCGCCGCGGCGAAGAGCAACACAGTGCGGTACTTGCTCGTCTTGCGCACAATGCGCGCCGCCAGCCAGCCGGCCGCGGCGGCAGCCAGCGGGAAAGCAATGATGTATCCGGCGGACGGCGTCGCGAGGATACCGAGGCCGCTGCGGCCGCCGCTGAAGATCGGAAGGCCGGCGAAACCAAGGAGGGTGTAAAGCCCGACGGCGGCGAAGGCCCTCCCGCCGCCCAGGACGAGGCCGGTGAGCATGACAGCGAGGGTCTGGATGGTGATTGGGACGCCCAGGGCACCGACAGGGATTCCGGGAACAACGGCGGAGACGGCAACCAAGGCCGCGAATACTGCAATGAGGCCGATGTCGGTGGAGGTCCAGCGAATGCGTTGGGGGGATCGCTTCGCGGGTGCGGCTTCGGTACTGCTCATGGAGTCCTCTTTTTTGGGGGTGCGGGTGGGTGGCCTGGGTAGGCCGGGGTGGTCACAGGGAAACCCTTCTTTTCGAGGTTACTGAGGAAGCCGGAGGCGCTTTTTGTCGCGGTGCCACAATGCGCGGCAAAGGCCGTTGGGGCGGTCCCACAATTTCGTCGGGGAAGGCGCCCATCGGCCCGGCTGCCGCTTAGATGTGCGGCCGTGGAGGAGCGGATGGCGCGAGTCGGCCGCCCTGCCAGTAGACTTGGACAGGCCGTTCTTGCGGCCCCTCCACCTTTGCAGCGCCGTGGATTCCGGCGCGGTGGGTGTTCCCCGTTGAAAGGCATTTCCCGAAGTGATTACCGTCCAGGAACTCGAACTGCGCGCCGGCGCCCGGCTGCTCATGGACCAGGTCAGCTTCCGGATAGACAAAGGGGACAAGATCGGGCTGGTCGGCCGCAACGGTGCCGGCAAGACCACCCTTACCCGTGTGCTCGCCGGCGAGGGACTCCCCGCGGCCGGCAAGGTGACCCGCAGCGGCGAAATCGGATACCTTCCGCAGGACCCGCGCACTCCGGACATGGAGCAGCTGGCACGCGACCGCATTCTCTCTGCCCGCGGCCTTGACGTCGTGGTGGGCAAGCTGAAGCAAGCACAAGCGGACATGTCCAGCGAAGACCCGGCAGTCCAGCGCAAGGCAATGAACCGCTACGACCGTTTGGAAGCCGAGTTCCTGGCTGGCGGCGGTTATGCTGCCGAAGCTGCGGCTGCGGCGATCTCCTCCAATCTCGCCCTGCCTGACCGGCTCCTCAACCAGCCACTCAAGACCCTGTCGGGTGGCCAGCGCCGACGCGTGGAATTGGCCCGGATCCTGTACTCCGACGCTGAAACCCTGCTCCTGGACGAGCCCACCAACCACTTGGACGCTGACTCCATCTCGTGGCTTCGCGACTTCCTCAAGAGCCACCAGGGCGGCTTGATCGTGATCAGCCACGACGTCGAACTCCTCGAAGCCACGGTCAACAAGGTGTACCACCTGGACGCGAACCGCGCGCAGATCGACTTCTACAACATGGGATGGAAGCGGTACCTCCAGCAGCGCGAAACCGACGAACGCGCCCGCAAGCGGGAACGGGCCAACGCCGAAAAGAAAGCCCAGGTCCTCATGGACCAGGCCAATAAGATGCGCGCCAAGGCCACCAAGGCAGTCGCCGCGCAGAACATGGCCAAGCGTGCCGAGCGCCTGTTGGGCGGGCTGGAGGCCGTCCGCGAGCACGACCGCGTGGCCGCGCTGCGCTTCCCGGATCCCGCTCCCTGCGGCAAGACTCCGCTCACCGCGGAGGGATTGAGCAAGTCCTATGGCTCGTTGGAAATCTTCACGGATGTGGACCTCGCAATCGACCGCGGATCCAAGGTGGTTATCCTTGGACTCAACGGCGCGGGCAAGACGACGCTGCTTCGGATGCTCGCCGGCGTGGACAAGCCGGATACCGGGGATATCCTTCCCGGCCACGGACTCAAGGTGGGCTACTACGCCCAGGAACACGAAACCCTGGACCACGAGCGCACCGTCCTGGAAAACATGCGTTCCTCCGCGCCTGACATGAAAGACGCGGAAGTCCGCGGGATCCTTGGTTCCTTCCTGTTCTCCGGTGACGATGTCGACAAGCCGGCGGGAGTGCTCTCCGGCGGCGAGAAGACGCGCCTGGCACTCGCGACCATCGTGGCGTCAAGCGCAAACGTGCTGCTCCTTGATGAACCCACCAACAACCTCGACCCCGCCAGCCGCGCGGAGATCCTGGGTGCCCTGCGGAACTACTCCGGCGCCGTCGTGCTTGTGAGCCACGACGAAGGCGCCGTCGAAGCGCTCAACCCGGAACGGGTTGTGCTGCTCCCGGACGGCGTCGAGGACCATTGGAGCGCTGACTACCTCGACCTCATTACCCTCGCCTAAGGGGACCTGGCCGGTCGGAGCTTCTTCGATTACGGCATCTCCCACGGCGCGTGGGGAAGCGGACGGCCGAGTTCTATGTAGCTCTTCAAGTTGGATATGACCGCCGCCCATCCGTGGCTCGCGATGGCGAGTTGCTCGTCGTCGGCGATGTTCCGGTGGTGGACGGTGAGCCGGGCAACGCCGTCATGGGCCTCGATGGTGAACGTGACGACGTCGGGCTTCCCGAGGCCCGGATTGGCCGGATCCTCCCACGTATTTACGAGCCGGGTGGGAGGCGTGGCTTCCAGGATGGTCCCGACGACGTCGGCCGTTTCGGATCCGTCGGTGCGTTGGTGTTCCCAGCGGGAACCGGACTTCCAATCGGAAACATTCGCGTGTCCCCAGTACTCGGCGCTCTGTGCGGCATCCGTCAGCGCCGTCCAGATCCGATCAGGGGTTCCTTCGATGTACGTGACGTACGTGAATTCAGCCATGGCACCCAGCCTATCGGGAGCCGCGAAGAGATCAATGTGTGCCGCAAGGCCCATCAACCGCGGGTACTTGCCGGCGCCTCAGCGGACCCGCAAGGGCTCCGCGGACGTGATGCGTTGGAGTTCGCTGTACGTGATGGAAAACATCGAATAATGGTCGCCGGCTCCCGCCCAGAGAAGCTCGTGTCCTTCGAGCGATAAGTCCAGGAGGGTGCGGATCGGTTGCGGGTGGCCTACCGGTGCGACGCCGCCTACTGCCTGCCCGGTGTGCTCCAGGACGAAGGCAGGGCTTGCGCGGCGGATCTTCGCGGACCCCAAGGTGGCAGCGACCAAGGCCGTATCCACTTTCGCAGCTCCGCTGGCGAGGATCAGCAAGGGTGCGCCGTCGAGCTCGAAGACGAGGCTGTTGGCGATCGCCGCAACGTCGCAACCGAGAATCGCGGCGGCGGCCGCCGCCGTCGGAACGTTGTCCTCGAATGTCCGCACTGTGTCTTGTGCCCCGGCGGCAACGAGCGCCGATTTCACGTTGCGGACGGGAACCGGAATCGTGTCAGTAGCCTTGCGCATCCAGGATGGCGTCTTCCTCATCTTCGTCGGTGTCCCGCTTCGACTTCCGCGGGGCTGGCACCTTCCGACGCGGAGTGGCGCCGATCTCCTCTTCCTCGTCCTCGGCATCGATCCGGGCGTTGCGCGCCTGTTGCTTGGCCGCATAGCCGAACGCGACGAACATCAGCACGCCGAAGGCAAACCATTGCAGCGAGTAGGACAGGTGCGTCCCCTCGTCGGTGGAGGGCATGGCGAAAGGAGCCGGCATGGGCTGCACCGCCGGAGACTCCGTAGCGAGCTGTCCATACGCGCCCGTCATTATGGGGTAACTCAGTTCTTTGGCATAGGAGGGGAGGTCGATGGACGCCAACTGGCCTTCGACCACGCCACGGTCCAGATTGGGTTCAGAGGCCTGCAAGCGTACGACGACGGTCGCCTCGCCTGAGGGCGGAGCAGGGATACTGTCCGGATGTCCCGGGGTGTTGTTTCCGATAGGCAGCCATCCACGGTCGACGATCACTGCCTCTCCGCTCGTCAGACGGAACGGCACCACGACTTCGTAGCCGGGCTGGCCGTTGAGGGGACGGTTGCGGACAACGCGTTCATCGGAAACCTCGTAATGGCCATGCAGTTCCACCTGGGTCCATTCCTTGTCCGGATTCAAGGATTGGAATTGTTGCTTGGCAGCGGCGAACTGAATGGGCGTAGCCGAATAATTGGTGACTACCCGGTTGATCTCGGCCAACGTCTCGGCCCGCCGGTCCATTTGCCAGCGGCCAAGGAAGACGCAGCCAGTGGCGAAGATCGCGGCCAGGACGAAATAGCCCAGCCACTTGCTGGAGAAGAGAAAACGGTACATTCAGCGGACCTCGCCTGCAGCAGCGGCTTCGTTGTCGCTACTATCGAACGGAATGGTTTCTTTCCAGAGTCCCCGCGTTTGCAGGTAGTCCTCGAGCCACTCCCGATGCTCGCCGCAGGAAAGCCAGACTTTGCGGCGGTCGGGCGTGTGGACGCGGGGGTTGTTCCACAAGAGCTGCCACGTGGCGTCCGCCCGGCAGCCTTTGCGCGAACACATCGCCTTGGGCAAATCCTCACCGGCGGCTTGTTGCCCGCCGTCGACCCCCGGGCTGCCCATTGTGAAGATGTTCATGAAGCCGCCTGTTCTCTTCCGCGGTGCGGATACGTGTGCTTTTCGCCGGCGGGAATGGGTTGTCCTTCCCGCGGGAAATCGTTCTCCTGACGGATACCGTCGTCGTTCCTGGTGTATTGCTTGGGGTCGTCCTGCTTGGGGCTCTCCGAGGCGGCGCCGGCCTCGTCGTCGACCAGTTCGCCCTCGAACACGGCGGTGCCCGCACTCTCGGATTCCTCGGCCGCGGGAGCCTCCAGCTCGCCGGACGGCAGGTAATCCAACAACGCGTCGCTATGCACCTCGGCTTTGTCGCTGCCGTTGGCGATCACGACGGCGATCCACGGCAGGAAAACCGCGCCGGCAATCGCAATGATCTTGAACCAGCCATCCACCACGAAGATCAGGATGATGCACACCATGCGGATGCCCATGGCCACGGCATACTTGATCATCCGCTCGCGCATATCGTCCGAGTGGGCGGCAGCGGCGTCGGTAATGCTGTGTACTACAGGGTCACCCGAAACGGCGTCCGGATCTCCCGGCACATCCAGGGGACTGTTGTCTCTTGTCACGACTGATTCATCACGCTCCAACGGCTTCCCTCAATTCTCTCACCATGGAACGGGGGCGCCCAAACCGCGCCGGGGCGCGCTGCAGGGGGCGCGGGCTTACCGGCAGCTAAGATCGATCGAGGAAATCACCCACTTTCAAGCGGCAAGGTGCTGCCGCGGAACCTTGGAGAAGAGCATGCCTGAAGCAGTATCAGCCGGCCGGAGCGTCCTCGTGACGGGTGGAAACCGCGGCATCGGCCTGGCCATCGCCGAGTCCTTCCTTGCCAACGGGGACAAGGTTGCCGTGACGTACCGCAGCGAGACGCCCCTGCCGGAAGGCATCCTTGGCGTCAAGGCCGACGTCACTGACGAGGCTTCGCTCGACGCGGCGTTCAAGGAAGTGGAAGCTGCCCACGGGCCCGTCGAAGTCCTCGTGGCGAATGCTGGAATCACCAAGGACACCCTCCTCCTGCGCATGAGCGAAGAGGACTTCACCTCCGTCATCGACACCAACCTGACGGGAGCGTTCCGGGTCATCAAGCGCGCCTCCAAAGGAATGATCCGCCTCCGCAAGGGCCGCGTGGTGCTGATTTCTTCGGTATCCGGCCTTTACGGCGCGCCGGGCCAGATCAACTACTCGGCCTCGAAGGCAGGCATGGTGGGCATCGCCCGCTCGCTGACCCGCGAGCTGGGCAGCCGCGGCATTACGGCCAACGTGGTGGCTCCCGGTTTCATCAGCACGGACATGACGGCCGAACTTTCCGAGGACACCCAGAAGGCGTACTTGGCGAGCGTTCCCGCTGGCCGCTTCGCGGAAGCATCGGAAGTGGCAAACGTCGTCCGCTGGATTGCGAGCGACGAGGCTGCCTACATCTCCGGAGCGGTCATCCCGGTGGACGGCGGCTTGGGCATGGGCCACTAGGCCGCTTGCGCCGCGGGAATCGTGGGCGGCCACCCCAGCCATGCCCAGTTCTTTGTGGGAAGCCTACAGTCGGAACAGGGAAAGCCGCTGGCATCATGGAGACTGGGCTAAGAAAACTTGGACATATCGGACAAATTGAACGTTTTGAATGAAGGAGCACGAATGGGACTGCTGGACAACAAGACCGCGATCGTCACGGGTTCTTCGCGCGGCATCGGCGCGGAAGTTGCCAAGATCCTGGCAGGCGAGGGTGCCGCCGTCGTCGTGAATTACCGCCAAAAGGCGCCCCGGGCGAACAAGGTTGTTGGCGACATCCAGGCCGCCGGCGGCCGCGCCGTTGCCGTCGGAGCGGACCTCACCACGCAGGAAGGCGTGCAGGCGCTTGCCACCGCAGCCACCCAGGAGTTCGGTTCCCTCGATGTCCTGGTGCTGAATGCATCCGGCGGCATGGAGTCCGGCATGGAAGAGGGTTACGCCCTCAAGCTGAACCGTGACGCGCAGGTCAACATGCTCAAGGCTGCGATCGAGCAGATGCGGGAGGGGTCCCGTGTGGTGTTCGTCACCAGTCACCAGGCTCACTTCATCGGCACCGTCCCGACCATGCCGGAATACGAGCCGGTAGCGCGGAGCAAGCGCGCCGGTGAAGATGCCCTGCGCGATTTGCTGCCGAGCCTCGCCGAGAAGGGCATCTCCCTCGTGGTGGTTTCCGGCGACATGATTGAGGGCACCGTCACGGCGACGCTTCTTGACCGTTCCAACCCGGGGGCCATCGAAGCCCGCCGGGCCGAGGCAGGCAAGCTGTATTCCGTCGAAGAATTCGCGGCCGAAGTAGCCAAGATGGTGACGGCGGACGTCGAAAGCGGCCACACCGAGTACGTCGGTGGCGCGGACTACTTCGGCAAGGGCGCTTAGCGTTTAGCCGTCAAAAGTGACGTGAATTGCCCTGGACTGAATTATTCGGTCCAGGGCAATTGTTTTTGTGATATTCGCTACGTCGACTAAACGCCTGCGATATGACGGACCGCATCGAGGTACGGCATATTGATGGCGGTGTCCGCGACGGCGCGGACAGCGGGCTTGGCGTTGAAAGCGACACCGATCCCCGCGGCGCCCAGCATGTCGAGGTCGTTGGCGCCGTCGCCCACTGCGATGGTGTGCTCGAGGTCGATCCCTTCCGCTGCCGCCCATTCGCGGAGGTACTTCTCCTTGGCCGCCCGATCGATCACGTCGCCCAGGACCTTGCCGGTCAGGACGCCGTCAACGATTTCAAGTTCATTCGCGATCCAGTAGTCCAGCCCGAGTTCTTCCGCGATGGGCCGCAGGATCTGATTGAAGCCACCGGACACAACAGCAACTGCGTGACCGCCGGACTTGAAGGCCGCGACGAGATCGGCCGCACCTTCGCTCAAGCGGACTTCGGCGCGAACGGCGTCGACGACGGCGGCCGGCAGCCCGGCCAGCACCGCCACCCGGGCGTGGAGGCTTTGGGCGAAGTCCAGTTCTCCTCGCATGGCGGCCTCCGTCACCGCGGCTACCTCGTCGCGCTTTCCGGCGTGGGCTGCGAGCAGTTCGATGACTTCCTGCTGGATCAGCGTGGAATCGACATCCATGATGAGGAGCTTTCGGGAGGCGGCGCGCAGCGCTTCGGACACGATGGCGGTATCCATCCCGGGGGTGGAAGCCTCGGCAACCCGGTGGCGGATGCCTGACAGGTCGGCCGCGGTAGTCCGGTCCACCGCGAGGCCCATGGTGTGCACCCCGAACCGACCGTCGCCCGATTGTGACTCGGACGTGATCGAAGCACCTGATTCTTCGAGCGTCGTGCGCAGGTGTTCAAGCTCCGAGGGGGACATATTCACGCCGTAGCTGACAGCGGTCAAGTTCGAACTCATGGCTGCAATCTTAGCCAGCGCGGAACGCCCTCCAGAATTCCTGTTTCGCCCCGTTGTGGACCCGACAAGTGTGACCGAAGTTCCGGTTATCCATCGCTCCGGTTTTTGTCCTAGTGTCTACTCCTATGAGTGATGTTCTTGAATTGGCTTCCGTCAGCGTTGTCCGAGGCACTAAGACCCTGTTGGACAAAATTGACTGGGAAGTCAATGAGGGCGAACGCTGGGTTGTCCTTGGTCCCAACGGTGCAGGCAAAACCACTCTGCTGCAGATCGCCGCAGCCCGGATGCATCCGAGCAGCGGCCGTGCCGGGATCCTTGACGAGACGCTCGGCCGCGTTGACGTCTTCGAACTCCGTCCGCGCATCGGCCTGTCCTCCGCGGCACTGGCCACCCACATTCCGGAACACGAGAACGTCCTCAACGTCGTGGTCACCGCTGCATACGGGGTAACCGGCCGGTGGCGCGAGGGCTATGAGCGCGACGACGAGCGCCGCGCTTTCGGCCTTCTCAACGACTGGGGGATGGGACCCCTGCTCAACCGGACCTTCGCTTCCCTTTCGGAAGGCGAACGGAAGCGGGTGCAAATCGCCCGCGCCCTCATGTCCGATCCCGAACTGCTCCTGCTGGACGAACCGGCTGCCGGGCTTGATCTCGGCGGGCGCGAGGAACTGGTCCACAAACTCGCCGAGCTAGCCCGCGACGAAGACGCTCCCGTCATGGTGCTTGTGACGCACCATCTCGAAGAAGTGCCGCCGGGATTTACCCACGCCATGTTGCTTCGCGAAGGCGTAGTGGTTGCTGCCGGTCCGATCGAAGAGGTCCTCACCGCGGAGCATTTGAGCAGCACCTTCGGCCTCCCGTTGGACGTGACGGAGAACTCAGGCCGCTACACCGCTACCGCTCGCCGCTAGGCGCGGCTGCGCCAAGCGGCACCGCCAACAGTGGAGATCCTCAGCGGCATCCTGGTCTTTTTCGCAGGCTTGTGGGCCGGAACCATCAACAGCGTGGTGGGCTCCGGCACGCTCGTGACGTTTCCCGTCCTCATCGCGCTGGGCTACACACCGGTCACTGCTACCATCAGCAACGCCATGGGACTCGTGGCGGGCAATATGACCGGGGCCTGGGGCTACCGGCATGAGTTAAAGGGCCGGGGGAGGCAGCTCCTGCGGCTCTTGCCTGCTTCTCTCCTGGGCGGGATTACCGGTGCCTGGCTGCTGCTTCACCTTCCGGAGAGGGTGTTCTACTACGCCGCTCCAGTGCTGATTGTCGTGGCGCTCCTCATGGTGCTCTTTCAGCCCAAGCTGCAGCTCTGGGTGCAGAACCGCGCCGGAAATCCGGAGCATGCCATCCATGACAAACGGCATGCAGCAACCCTGGTGGTGCTGGTCTACCTGGCCGGTATCTACGGCGGCTACTTCGTTGCGGCCCAAGGCATCCTGCTCGTGGGCATCCTGGGTGTCTTCATGACCGGCACCATCCAGAACGCCAACGCCATGAAGAACATCCTCGTCCTGGCTGTCAACGTTGTGGCGGCGTGCTCGTACCTCTTGTTCGCCTTCGGCCGCATCGAGTGGCCGGTGGTGGCCGTCATCGCCGTCAGCTCGCTGATCGGTGGTTTCGTCGGTTCCAAAGTGGGCCGGCGGCTCAAGCCCCTCGCACTGCGGATCGTGATCTTCGGCCTTGGCATCGTGGCTCTGGGCTTCATGATCGCCAACCTGTTGAAATAGGAAACCCGTGACCTTCCACTACCTTGAAACCGCGGACGACCCCCGCGTCTCCGATTACACCCAATTGACGGACGTGCATCTCCGCAAGCTGCGTGAACCCGCCGAAGGCATGTACATTGCTGAATCGTCCCGGGTGCTGCGGCGGGCCCTGGCTGCCGGGCACCAGCCTCGCTCCTTCTTCCTCGCCGAAAAATGGCTGGAGGATCTCGACGACGTCTTCCGGGAGTTCCCCGACGTCCCTGCCTACATCGGCACGGCCGAGTTGCTCGAGAAGATAACGGGGTTCCACCTTCATCGCGGTGCCATGGCGGCCATGCATCGCCCGGCGCCCGTGCCCCTTGGGGAACTCCTGGCCGGCGCGGCCCGGACGCTCACTGCTCCGCATCGGTCCAGGATCGCGGTGTTGGAGGATTTGACCGACCATACGAACGTTGGGGCTGTCTTTCGGTCAGCAGCAGCGATCGGCGTCGACGCCGTGTTGGTGACGCCGCAATGTGCCGATCCGTTGTACCGCCGTTCGATCAGGGTCAGCATGGGCACAGTTTTTCAGGTGCCGTGGACGCGGATCGATGCATGGCCGGCTGGAATCGAACAGCTGAAAGAGGCGGGTTACTTTGTGGCTGGCATGTCTTTGGGGGAGGGAGCCATCACTCTGGATGAGTTGGTGGCCCAGGATCACCAGAACCTGGTGCTGGTTTTCGGTACCGAAGGCGATGGGCTGAAGCCGGAGACTGATCAATTGCTCGACGCGCGCGTGACGATTCCGATGATGAACGGCGTGGATTCCCTGAATGTTGCTGCGTCATCGGCTGTGGCGTTTTATGCGACGCGCTGACTGGGCGTGACAGATCGGCGATTGAATTCCCGCGTGAGATTGCCGAAAGTACGCAAGTTGCTTGATCAAGTTGCTTGTATAGTTGGTGGGTGACCGGTGAAACATTAGGTGCCCGTGTGATGGCCCGTTCCCTCTTTGATACCTTGCTTCCGCTCTTGAGGAGGCTGAATGCAGAGCGAACGCTGTCCTCGGGCAAGCTGGGCGTGCTCCGGCACGTGGCAGAGCACGGGCGCACATCGACCACGGAATTGGCTGCGGTGGTCCACGTGAGTCCTCAGGCCATTTCGCTCGCCGCGCGTGAACTCGAACGTTTGGAGCTCGTGGCGCGTGTGCCGGACGCGGAGGATCGGCGAAGGGTCTGGATCGAGCTCACTGACGCGGGTCGCCAGAAGCTGGTCCAGGAATCCGCGGCTGGTCATGGGTGGCTCGACCAGGCCATCACGGAACGGCTCACACCGGAGGAGCGGAGGACGCTCGAAAGTGCGATCCCGGTTCTTCGCAAGCTCGGATCGGAGGCACCTGTTGACTGAGCCCGCGGCACGCTCGCGATTGATCCCGGCTCTTGTCTACGCGGCGCTGTCCACGGCGATCGTAAGCTCGCTGGGCATGTTGTTGGTGCCGACCATTTCCCGCGAGATGGATGTTCCGGTCAGCACGGCACAGTGGATGCTCACCATCAACCTTCTGGTCGGCGCAATCGCGACGCCGGCCATGGGCCGGCTTAGTGACGGACCGCATAAGAAGCGGCTCCTGTTGTGGTCGCTATCGATCATCCTCGCCGGATCGGTGGTCGCCGCTGCGGCACCGAACTTCACGATTTTCCTGATCGGCCGGTCCCTTCAGGGCCTGAGCTACGGGATTGTTCCGGTGACCATCGCCCTCGCCCGCCGCTACGTCGCCGCGGACAAGGTGCAGTTCTCGATCTCCAGCCTGTCGGTGACCGTTTCCACCGGTATCGGAATCGGCTACCCCCTGACCGGAATCATCGCGGGACTCTTCGATTTCCGGTTCGCGTTCTGGTTCGCCGCCTTGTTCGTGGTCACTGCCATCGTGGTCGTCCTCCGTGCCGTCCCCGCAGGCCCTGACGAACACGCCCCCCGTGTCCCCTTCGACTACACCGGCGCGGGTTTGCTCGGTCTTGGCCTGGGCGCTTTCCTCCTGGGTATCAGCGAAGGGCCGAACTGGGGGTGGGGTTCACCGTGGACTATCGGCACCCTGATTTTCGCGGCCGCCGTTCTGGCATCCTGGATCGGGGCCGAGCTGAAGACCGAGCATCCCCTCATCAACCTTCGGGTATTGCGCAACGGGGAAGTACTGCTGGCGAACTGCACGGCAGTCGGGCTGGGCGCTGCGATGTACATCGGCCTTTCGATTTCGAGCCTCGTCGCCCAGGCGCCTGCCGATACCGGCTACGGCATCGCGCTGCCTGTCTTCTGGGCAGGCTTCGTGATGTTCCCGCTATCGGTAGGAAGCTTTGGAGCCAATCGAATCGTCCGCCGCCTCTCGCACCGGATCAGCCTGACGGGCCTCCTGCCAGCCGGGGCCGGCATGATGACGGTGGCGGGACTGCTCCTGTACTTCGCCCACACAGGACTTTGGGAGATCCTGACGGGGATGCTGGTGTTCGGCCTGGGGATGGGTGCCAGTTATGCCGCAATGCCGGCGTTGATTGCCCGCAGCGTCGCCACCGAGGAACTCGGAAGTTCGGTGAGTTTCAACCAGGTCCTGCGTACCGTGGGAAGCTCGTTCGGTACCGCTGTCGCGGGCGCGGTCCTCGCAGCGAACATGGCACTGGATCTTCACCCCACCGGCGCCGGCATCAACGCAACATTCGCGATCGGAGCAGCCCTCTGCGCGGTGGTCTTCATCGCATTGCTCTTCCACAAGCTCCGGACGCGCACCCACAGCTCAGTCCAGGGTCGATCGGACGCTGTGAAAAGTTAAGCTGCTGCACTGTCTCACTTGTGTCCATACGCGCACACCACGCCGCACTACCGGCCACTGGCCGCGGAGGGATTTGCCGCCGGCCCGAACGTATACTTGCGAGATGCCGATGCGGTGGTTGACTCGGGAAGCACTCGCGGGAGATCTTTCCTGGGAGGAACAAGACGAACGATGGCTGCAGTGGAACGAGGCTCGGCACGCCGTCCGGTCCCGTTTACACTCCGGTGCCGAACTAGTCCTGGACATCAATATCCAGGACGCAGTGATCGACACCCTCCGCCAGCTCCAGCCCGATGCGGTGGAGCTCCGTTTCCTGATCGGCGACAACATGGTGGGCCACGAATGGCTCGTCCTCCAGTACAGCGGCGCGCACCTGACAATCATCGAACCGGGCTTCGGCACCGGATCCCGCACCGCCTACGAAATACTCCGGGACGAGCTGACGGTAAGCGATGATTCTTCGTTCGTACACAGCGTGATCACCTGGCCGGAAGGAGAATTCGACATCGAATTCACGGCCGTCGACGTGACCCGGACACCCGCCGGCCCGGACGAGCGTGCAGCCTTGTTGGCGCGGGCGGAAAACCCTGACTGAAACTGCCTTACCAGCCACTGCGTTCGCACACGGCGCGTCAGAGGGTTGCAGTCACCAGGTAGGTGCGCAGATTGCTTCGCTGCCAGGCGTCCCCCGTTGTGGGCGCCTGAGTAAGCCGTCCGAAGTTTGCCGTGTGTTCTCCGGGTTGGACCATCGAAGTGTTGTCCCAGCCGGCGGCCTGGAATAGGGCCTCGGGGGTATCGGTGCAAAACGGCAGTGGACGGCGGGTTCTTGTGCGCGCCGCCACGAGCGGTGCCATGCTTTCCAATGCGAGCAAGCCCGTTCCAAAGAGGTCCGCCAGGAAAGTGGCCCCTCCTGCAGACAATGACGCGGTGTCGCGAAGCAGGGACTCGACGACGGATCCGGTCAGGTAAAAGAAGAGCCCTTCGGCGACCCAGATCGTTGGTTTGCGTCGGTCAAAGCCTGCCTTCAGAAGGGCCTGGGTCCAGGGGCCGGACAAATCGGCCGGGACGCACCTTCTTTCACAGACCGGGAGTTCGGCGCGCAGAAGGGCTTCTTTCTGCGTCAAGGCCTCCGCATAGTCGATCTCGAACACGGTGCAGGATGCGGACAGGGGAAGCCGGAATGCCCTGGTGTCCATGCCGGCGCCAAGGAGGACAATCTGGCAGTCCTTCCGGGTGGCCGCGGTGATGCGATCGTCAAAATACCGTGTCCGAACGGGCAAGAAAGGATTGTAGTCGGCGGCGTCCAAGGCGGCTTTGCCGCTCTCTCCGGCCAGCAGCCCGGCCCATGGATCGTTGAACAGCCGGTCCGGGCGGGCAGTTTCCAACGCTCTTGCGGCGGCAATCCAACGGCCGGTATTTATGGTGGATGCCCGTGCCTGCGGATCGTGATGTGAGGCCATTCCTCAACCCTACTGACCGTCCGGCTGGAATTCAGGGGCTCCGTTCGCAGGCCACGGACGGATTGCGAACGCTTCGGAACCCTCTGGCAGAGGGTGCGGAGCCGCCAATTCGTTGCGAAGCATCGTTTCCGCTATGATTGACTGTTGGTCCGGCACCCGAAAAACGTTTCCGAGCGGCATGTCGCATGGAAGGGCAAACAGGCACGCGGACCGAATCCATTCATACCTGGCAACTGGCAAAATCCAGCTGCGTGAACAAAGGTCCCATTATGAAGTCTGATATCCACCCGAAGTACGAAGCTGTTGTATTCAACGACCTCGCTTCCGGCGTCAAGTTCCTGACCAAGTCCACCGTGTCCTCTTCCAAGACCATCGAGTGGGAAGACGGCAACACCTACCCGGTCATCGACGTCGAAATCTCCTCGGAGTCGCACCCGTTCTACACGGGCAAGCAGCGCATCATGGACTCCGCAGGCCGCGTCGAGCGCTTCAACGCTCGCTTCAAGGGCTTCGGCGGCAAGAAGTAACCAACTTCACCTCCAAGCTTTCACGAAAACCCGCCCCCGCCACGATCGGCGGGGGCGGGTTTTTGTGTTTTCGGGCAGGATGGAGACCATGACATCCAGGGCGGCTTCCGAGCAACAGAACGGTTCCCTTCACGGCGAGTACAAGGTCCCGGGCGGAAAGTTGGTGGTGGTCGACCTCGACGTCGTGGATGGGCGATTCGAGAACGTTTCCTTGAGCGGCGACTTCTTCCTGGAACCTGATGAAGCGCTGCTCTCCATCAACCAGGCGCTCACCGGCCTTCCGGAAAGTTCGACGCCGGGCGAGATTTCCGCTGCTGTCACCGCCGGGTTGCCGGACGGCGCGGTCCTGTTCGGCTTCTCCGCCGACGCAGTCGCGGTTACGGTCCGGCGGGCCCTTTCCAAGGCCAGCGGCTGGGCGGACCACGACTGGGAAGTCATCCCGCCGTCGGTCCTTCCCACGCACCTCAACGTCGCACTTGACGAGGTCCTCACGGAACAGGTCGGCTCCGGCCTCCGCAACCCGACTTTGCGCTTTTGGGACTGGGAAGAGCCGTCCGTGGTGATCGGCAGCTTCCAGTCGTACCGCAACGAGGTGGATCCCGACGGCGTCACGCGCCACGGCATCACAGTGGTCCGGCGCATCAGCGGCGGGGGAGCGATGTTCATGGAGGCAGGCAACTGCATCACCTATTCGCTCTACCTCCCGCAGAGCCTTGTGGACGGCATCAGTTTCGCCGATTCCTATGCGTTCCTTGACGCTTGGGTCATGGCAGCCCTGGAAAAGCTGGGCATCTCTGCCTTCTACGTCCCGCTCAACGACATCGCGACGGATCAAGGCAAGATCGGCGGTGCCGCCCAGAAACGCCTCGCGAACGGCGGGATGCTGCACCACGTCACCATGAGCTACGACATCGACGCCGACAAGATGGTGGACGTCTTGAGGATCGGCAAGGAGAAACTCTCCGACAAAGGTACCCGCAGCGCAAAGAAGCGCGTGGACCCGCTGCGGCGGCAAACGGGCCTGGCGCGGGCCGAGATCATCGAGGCCATGCAGGAAGTCTTCATGGAGCGTTACGGCGCCAAAGAGTCCAGCGTCACCGAGGCAGAACTGGCGATCGCACGGGAGCGGGTCCAGTCAAAGTTCGGTACCGGCGAATGGCTGCACCGGGTGCCCTGAGCTTTTGCCCAGTACAACTATCCCGGTGCAGCTAACCCAGTTTGACTATTTCGTTTCCTGGATTGCTTGCGCTGCCAGGGCACGGTGCAGGTGGCTCCGCTGTTCGATGATGATCCGGCGCAGTGCGGCCGGAGCGTCCGGATGGGTCGAAAGCCAATCGTCCGTCCGTCGCAGCACCGGCTGGTCCGCCGGGGCCATGCCCGCGGGAAGGTCCTGCCCCGACGGATACAGGCCGCGGACAATCCGGGCAGCTATTTCAATGCTCCGGGAGCGCCACACGTTCTCCAAGGAATCGAAATAAGGTTCGGTGAAGCCTTCCAGTAGTCCCGACGGTGCAAGGGAGAACCCGGAAATCGTCGCACCCAGGATGTCGTTCGAGAGGCTCGTGTTGTTGAGCGCGGCATCCCAGGCCGCAGCCTTGACCGCGGCGTCCGGACGCGCGGCGGCAGCAAGGGCATGGCCCACGCCCCCGGCCGCTGTGCGGTCCTTGGCGAGTTCCGCGTCCAGTTCGGCCAGTTCGGCTGCCCCGTTGGCGGCAAGGGCCTGCCACACGCTCCAGCGAAGGTCCGCGTCCACCGCCAAACCTTCCACGGTGACGCTTCCGGAGAGGATGCCCCGGAGGAGCTCCGCATAGGCGTCATCGCCCCGCGACAGCTCTGCCAGGGTCCTGGCCCACGCGAGCTGCTGGTCCGAACCCGGTTCGCACGCACGGAGTTGCCGGGCGGCAGTGTCCATCAGGCTTGCACGGACTGGCCCGCGCTGCGGTGCCGCGACGTAGCGTTCGACGGCGGTCACGGCGTTCCCGAGGACGTTCAGGAGCACACCGATTCCCGTTTCAGCCGGTGCGAAGTGTTCGACGGCGGCAACGTACAGCGCCGCTGGGGTCACCGCGTCCCGCGCCGAATCCCAGAGGGCTGTCCAGCACAAAGCACGTGCCATGGGATCGCCGATACGGTCCAGGGACGAGCGCACAGTCGCCTCGGATACAGCGTCGAGGCGGACCTTCGCATAGCTGAGGTCGTCATCGTTGACGAGCAGCAGGGCAGGGCGATCTTTGCCTGTGAGCGCCTCGACTGTTGTTTCGGCGCCTTCGACGTCCACTTCGATGCCGTCGGTGCGGAGCAGCCGTCCTTGATCGTCGGCGTTGTACAGGCCGATCCGCAGCCTGTGGGGGCGGTGCTCGGTCTTGCCGGTGATCGGGTCGAGTGAATCCTGGTGGAGGATTACTGAATCCATGAGTTCGCCGTCTCCGCTGATGTTGGCGCCGACGGTTGAAATTCCCGATGTTTGCAGCCATTGGCGGGCCCACGTCGCGAGGTCGCGGCCGGACGCCGCGCTGAGTGCCCCAAGGAGATCGCCCAGCGATGTGTTGCCATACTCGTGGTCCCGGAAGTAACGGCGCGAGCCTTCGATGAACGCCTCGAGTCCCACGTAGGCCACCAACTGCTTGAGGACGGACGCGCCCTTCGCATAAGTGATGCCGTCGAAGTTCTGCTTGGCCGCTTCGAGGTCCGGGATGTCGGCGACGATGGGGTGCGTCGTGGGCAATTGGTCTTGCACATAGGCCCAGGATTTGCGTTTGTTCGCGAAGTTGACCCAGGCGCTGTCCCAGTGCGTGGCTTTGTCGACTCCCAGCGTTCCCATGTAGTCGGCGAAGGATTCCTTGAGCCACAGATCGTTCCACCACGCCATGGTGACGAGGTCGCCGAACCACATGTGTGCCATCTCGTGCATAAGGGTGTTGGCCCGGGCTTGGTACTGGGCGTCGGTGGCACGGGAGGTGAAGACGTACTTCTCGGTGAAGGTCACCAGGCCGGGATTTTCCATGGCGCCGAGGTTGTATTCGGGAACGAAGGCTTGATCGTACTTTCCCCAGGGGTAGGGGTAGTCGAAGAGCTCGTTGAAGAAGTCCAGGCCGTTCTTCGTCAGTTGGAATAGCGCGTCTGCATCGAAGGATTCCCGCATGGATGAGCGGCAGTAGAGGGCCAGGGGGACCTCAAGGCTCGTACCGTCGTCGAGCGTCTTGGTCCAGTGGTCCGTCGCACGGAAATAGGGGCCCGCGAGGACGGTGGTGATGTAGGTCGAAATCCGCTTGGTGGGCGCGAAGTCCCATTGGCTCGTATCCGGGTCGGTTGACAGCGGGGCCTTCGAAACCTCGGCCCCGTTCGAGGCCACCTGCCAACCCGAGGGGGCCATGACGTGGAACGTGAACTCGGCCTTGAGGTCCGGCTGTTCGAAGTTCGCGAACACGCGGCGGGCATCCGCTGGCTCGTACTGGGTGTAGAGGTAGTACTGTCCGTCGGCGGGGTCGACAAAACGGTGCATCCCTTCGCCGGATCGGCTGTAGAGGGCCGTTCCCGTCACCGTGACCTGGTTTTCGGCCAGGAGGTTGTGGAGGTGGATCCTGCTGCCGTCCACGACTTCGGAGACGTCCAGGCCCTTTCCATTGAGGAAGACGCTGTGCACGCCGTCGTGGATGAAGTCGAGGAATGTGGAGGAGCCGGGCTCCGCGGAGAAGGTGATGACGCTCTGGCTTGTGTATCCGGACACCCCGGCGTCTGCTGCCTGGCGGACATCCAGGGAGACGTCGTAGCTGTGGGTGGTGATAAGGGCTGAACGGGTGGCGGCCTCGGTGCGCGACAAGTTGTGATTTGACACTCAGCAATCTAATCACGGGCAAGGTGCGGCCCCGAGCGTAAGGTTGACGTCGGCTGCCTCCAGCCGCGTCGCCCCGCGGCCCGGTATATTTGCAGCTGACAGACCCAGCGTTGGTGCAACACGCAGGACGCGAAATGCGTCCGTAATCGAAAAGGTGATTGTCTGAATCCCATGTCAGAGCTATTCCGGGATTACTCCGAGGCCGCCGTCCGTTCCGGCGCCTACGACGAAATGTTCGCTCCGGGCACCATTGCCAGGAAGCCGTACGGCCAGGTGGAAGGTGCTCTCCGCGAGTTGTCCCTAGCGGACGTGAGTGCCCGCGCCGAGTCGATGGCGCGGACCTTCCTGGACCGGGGTGTCACCTTCGACTATGCCGGGGAGGAACGGCCGTTCCCGCTGGACATCGTGCCTCGTGTCATTCCTGCTGACGAATGGGATGTCCTTGAGCGCGGCGTAGCGCAGCGGGTCCGGGCGTTGGAGGCATTCCTCGACGACGTCTACGGCCGGATGGCCGTTGTCGCCGACGGCGTCGTGCCGCGCGCCCTCGTGACCACGAGCGCACACTTCCACCGGGCAGTGCATGGCTTCGAACCGGCCGGCGGCGTGCGCGTGCACGTCTCGGGTATCGACGTCGTTCGCGACGCCGCGGGGACGTTCCGGGTGCTGGAAGACAACGTCCGTGTTCCCTCGGGCGTGTCGTACGTGTTGGAGAACCGGCGCGCGATGGCCAAGGGCTTGCCTGAGGCGTTCGGGCAGCAGCAGGTTCGCCCGGTGGAGGAATACCCGCGGAGGCTCCTGTCGGCACTTCGGAAGACGGCGCCGTCGGGAGTCGACGACCCGACCGTCGTCGTGTTGACTCCCGGCGTGTTCAACAGCGCCTACTTCGAACACACCCTCTTGGCCGGCTTGATGGGCGTGGAGCTCGTCGAGGGCCGCGACCTCATCTGCCGGGGCAACCGCGTATACATGCGGACCACTGCCGGTGAGCAACGCGTTGACGTGATCTACAAGCGGATCGACGACGAGTTCCTGGATCCGCTGCAGTTCCGTTCGGATTCCATGCTGGGATGCCCGGGACTCGTGAATGCAGCGCGTGCCGGTGGCGTCACCATCGCGAATGCCGTGGGCAACGGCGTCGCCGACGACAAGCTCGTCTATTCCTACGTTCCTGACCTGATCCGCTACTACCTCCACGAAGAGCCCGTGATCGCCAACGTGGAGACGTTCCGCTTGGAAGAGGACGAAGCCCGCGAACAGGTCCTGGACCGGCTCGAGGAACTTGTGGTGAAGCCCGTGGACGGGTCAGGCGGCAAAGGCCTGGTGATCGGTCCCGATGCTTCCCGTGAGGAACTGGAGGCCTTGCGAAAGCGGGTCTTGGCCGATCCTCGTGGCTGGATCGCGCAGCCGGTGCTGCAACTGTCCACCGTGCCGACGCTTTCCGGCGACCGTTTCGGGCCGCGCCACGTGGACCTGCGTCCGTTCGCGGTCAACGACGGCGAGGACGTCTGGGTACTTCCGGGTGGCCTTACGCGCGTGGCGCTGAAGGAGGGCTCGCTTATTGTGAATTCGTCCCAGGGCGGCGGTTCGAAGGACACCTGGGTCTTGTCGGATTCGCCGCAACTCCCGTCGGCCGAATTGCCGCGATCGACCATCACGGTCCGGGAACAAGTCTCGGTTTGGCCTGTCGAAAGCAATTGGCGCGACCGCCAATCGGACCAGCAACAGTGACCCGTCACGCGACAGTGACCGGACTGGATACCTTGATCGCCACAACGCAGGACCCTAAGGAGGCACAGTCCCATGCTGAGCCGTATTGCTGAATCTCTTTTCTGGATCGGCCGCTACGTGGAGCGAGCCGACGGTACCGCCAGGATCCTGGACGTCCACCTGGAACGCCTGAACCATTTGCCGCTCGAGGAACAGCGCAGTGTGGCAAGGCAACTGCTCGCCGTCATGGGCGCCCGCCCTCAGAGCGAGGACTTTGGCCTGCCGGAACTCCTGAACGCCCTCGCCTATGACAAGACCAGCGCAACCTCGATTGCGGGTTCGCTGGGAGCGGCGCGCGAGAACGCCCGCCGGGCCCGCGAGACTGTGTCTTCGTCCTTGTGGGAGAGCCTCAACACCACGTACTACGGGCTGAACCAGCACCGTAAGGACGTCGTGGGGACCTACCGCTTCTGCAACTGGGTGTTGGAGCGGACAGCGATGGTGAGGGGTCTTGCCGACACCACAGTCAGCCACGACGAAAGCTGGCTGTTCCTTGTCCTGGGCCGTTCCCTCGAACGGGCCGACATGACTGCGCGCATGCTTTCCACGCGCGATGTCTTGTCCGCGGGCATGTCCTGGGTGAACATGTTGCGCTGTGCGGGCGCCTACGAATCTTTCCTGCGGACCCGTAGGGCCGCGTTCGGTGACCAGCACGCGGCGGAGTTCCTGCTCCTTGACCGGCTGTTCCCGCGCTCCATCGTGTTCGCCCTACGCGACGCCGACGAGTGCCTCTCCAAGCTCGACCCCACGGCGCAGCGCGTGGGCTTCATCAACGACGCCCGCAGGATCGTTGGCCAGGCCCGGACATTCCTTGAGTTCCACCGCACGGACGACCTCATGTCCGAGCTCCCGGAACACATGGACCGGGTCCAGAAAGCCGTGGCCCAGGCTTCCGACGCAATTACCCGTAAGTACTTCAATCAGGCGGATGAACTGGCCTGGGTGGGAGAAGTTTCATGACCCGGCTGAGCATCATCCACAAAACGGCGTACAAGTACAACCGTCGAGTGACCTTGTCCTACAACGAGGCACGGATGACTCCGCTGACAGACCCGCAACAGGTCGTCCTGGAGTCATCCTTGAAGATCACGCCTTCGCAGGCTGCAGTCAGCACCTACCGCGACTACTGGGGCACCCGCGTTACAGCCTTCGACATGCAGGTTCCCCACGAACGCCTCGAAGTCGTGGCCACCACCACCGTCGAGGTCCATCGCGTGGAAAGGGTGGCCCTTGACGAGGAAATCGTGGGATGGGATGTGCTCGCTTCGGATGAAGTGCGCGACCGCTTCAGCGACTGGATCCCGCAATCCCAGCTCAGCGGGCCCGGAGACGAGGTCCTCGGCATCCTTCCCGGCGTCGTGGAGGGCAAGAACCCGCACGAGACGGCGATGGCCGTTTTCGAATGGATGCGTGGCGAAATGAGCTACGTGAAGGGCACCACGGGAGTTACCACCAATGCCGAGCAGGCGTGGAACCAGCGCCAGGGTGTTTGCCAGGACCTGGCCCACTTGGCAATTGGATCCCTTCGTAGCCGAGGGATTCCCGCCCGCTATGTGTCGGGCTACATCCACCCGCGGCCCTCGGCAGAGATCGGCGAGACGGTGGCCGGACAATCGCACGCCTGGTTGGAATGGTGGGACGGTGAATGGCGCAGCTGGGACCCGACCAACCACAAACCGGCCGGCGACCTCCACGTGACTGTCGCCCGCGGCCGCGACTACCGGGACGTTCCTCCTTTGAAGGGCATCCTGTCCGGGGGCGGCGGCTCGGGCCTGACCGTCTCGGTGGAGATCACCCGCCTCACCTGACCTAGGAGTTTGTCTACAGGTGATGCCCCGTTAAGACGCATCTTAACGGGGTTCATCTGTACACAAACTCGAGTAATTCCTACCAGGGGGAGGGCTTGTAGTCCTTCAGGAAGACGCCGTACTGGTCTTCGCCCTGTTCGCCCATGACGATCGGATCGTAGACCCGCGCAGCGCCGTCCACGAGGTCAAGGGGTGCGTGGAAGCCTTCCTCCATGAGGCGGACTTTGGTGTAGTGCGGACGTTCGTCGGTGATCCATCCGGTATCGACGGCGGTCATCAGGATGCCGTCGGTGTCCAGCATTTCCTGTGCGCTGGTCCGCGTCATCATGTTCAGCGCCGCTTTCGCCATGTTGGTATGCGGGTGCCCCGGTCCCTTGTACACGCGGGAGAACTGCCCTTCCATGGCCGAGACGTTCACGATGTACTTGCGGCGTGCCGTGGAACGCTTCATGGCGCCGCGGAGCCGGCTGACCAGGAGGAACGGGGCCGTGACGTTGCAGAGCTGGACCTCGAGCATCTCAAGGGGATCGACTTCGTCCACTACCTGGGTCCAGCTGTTGATCGTCGCGAGGTCCGGAACCAGGCCGCCGGCGTCGATCGCGGTGCCGGAGGCGATCCGCTCAAGCGAGGCCGAACCGGTCGACAAGGCAAGGGAAGTGATGGCGTCTCCGGCCAGCACGGGGTGTTCGGTGACGCTGTGGGCAATGGCCAGGGGATGTTTGTCGTGCGCGTGGCCGAACGTGACGAGCTCCGGTCCGCCATTGCCTGCAAGGAGAGCTTGCGGCAAGGGCTCGTCTTCGGCGTCGACCAGTGGCTTGTACGCGTTTCCGGAGCGCCGCACGGTCTGTGCGGCGTTGTTGATGATGATGTCGAGGGGACCCGCTTGGTTGAGGGTATCCGTCAGCGCAATGACCTGTGCGGGATCACGGAGGTCGATGCCCACGATCCTGAGCCGATGCAGCCAATCCGCGCTGTCCTCCATCGCTGCGAAGCGTCGGGCAGCGTCCTTCGGGAAACGGGTGGTGATGGTGGTGTGCGCGCCGTCGCGCAGCAAGCGGAGGGCGATATACATGCCGATCTTGGCACGGCCGCCCGTGAGGAGGGCGCGGCGTCCGCTGAGGTCGGTGCGGGCATCGCGCTTGCTGTGGCTGAATGCCGCGCATTCCGGGCACAACTGATGGTAGAAGGCATCCACCTGCGTGTAATGCTGCTTGCAGATGTAGCAGGGCCTTGAGCGAAGGAGATGGCCCGCAATTTCGCCCGTCGCGGACGACTCGAGCTTGTTGCCGCGGGTCTCGTCGTCGATCCTGTCCGGCGCCGCCGTCGCGGTCAAAGCGAGTACCGCGCGGTCGGCTTCGGCGATTGAGTCCCTCTTGGTGACACGGCGATGGCGCTTGACTGCCTTGAACATCTTCCCCGTGGCGCGCCGCACGGCGAGGTAGTCGGGGTGCTCCTCGTCATAAGCGTGGATGGTGTTCAAGACCTTGAGGCAGGCCTGGATCTCTTCAGGCGTCAAATCGGCGGTGCTCATTGCGTCGATTTTACAGTGTGGAAACGGCAAAGCCTCCCCGGCGGCCAAGGCTCGTGACCTTGGCCGCCGGGGAGGCCCGGGGAGTTTGCGTAGCGGGTTGTTCGCCGGGGTCAGACCTCTACGGACGCGGGCTGGCTCCGGTCGGCGTGTTCGGCGGCGTCCCGGATGCCGGCGAATCCTTCCGTCGCCGTCCTGATGGCGTCCGGCAGGGAGCGGCGGTATTCGGCAGCCATGGCGAGTTCGGACTCATCGGGTTCAGGTACCACTTGGCCCTTGGCGAGCACCGTAATGCCGGACTCCGTGACCTTGAAACCGCGGGAGCGGTCGAACTCGGCGTCCAAGCCGATGGTTGCCCCGGCCGGGATCTTGACGTTCTTGTCGATGATGGCTCGCTTTACAACAGCGCCTTCCCCGACCCGGACCTTGTCCATGAGTACCGAGTCCTGGATTCGGCTGCCCGATCCGGCGTAGACATCGTTGGAAAGGACGGACCCTTCCACGATGGCCCCCGAAATCACGGCGCCGCTGGCCACGATCGAATCCAGGGCGGTTCCGATCGTGTTGTTTTCACCGCGCACGAACTTGGCCGGCGGAGCGATGCTCTGGCGGGTGTAGATCGGCCATTCCGAGTTGTACAGGTTGAACACGGGCACTGGCGAGATCAAGTCCATGTGGGCGTCGTAGAACGAGTCGATAGTACCTACGTCGCGCCAGTAGGTGCGATCGCGTTCTGTCGAGCCGGGAATGTCGTTGAGGGTGAAGTCGTACACGCCGGCTTCGCCCTTGCCTACGAAGTAGGGGATGATGTCCCCGCCCATGTCGTGCTTGGTGTCCAGTCGCTCCGCGTCAATGCGAAGTGCTTCCACCAGGGCATCGGCATCGAAGACGTAGTTGCCCATCGAGGCGAGGAACTGGGTGGGATCGGCTGCGAGGCCTTCGGTCTCGGCCGGCTTTTCGACGAAGGCCGAGATCTTCTGGGAATCGTTCTTGTCGACCTCGATCACGCCGAACTGGTTGGCCATGTTCAACGGCTGGCGGACGGCCGCGACGGTTGCCTTGGCGCCGCTTGCGACGTGCTGCTGGACCATCTGCTGGAAGTCCATGCGGTAGACGTGGTCTGCCCCGACGACGACGACGATGTCCGGATTGGCGTCGTGGATCAGGTTGAGGGACTGGTAGATGGCGTTTGCGCTACCGAGGAACCAGCTCTTCCCGACACGCTGCTGCGCGGGAACGGATGCCACGTAATTTCCAAGCTGCGTGGACATGCGCCACGTCTCGGAAATGTGGCGGTCAAGGCTGTGCGACTTGTACTGCGTCAGCACGACGAGTTGGAGATACCCGGAATTGACCAAATTCGAGAGAGCGAAATCGATCAATCGATACCCCCCCGCGAACGGCACGGCAGGTTTTGCCCTGTCTGCCGTCAATGGCATGAGGCGGTTTCCTTCGCCGCCAGCCAACACAATTGACAATACTTTCTTCAACGCCATGGTGCTTGCTCTCCCTGTACGTCTTTGTAGCCCCCCGAAAAAGCCCGGGGTTGCCGGACTCTTTCACACTAGAACACATACTCCGGAAGGACTACGTTAGGTAGCGTGCGCGTAGACATTGTGACTAAAGAATTTCCACCCGAAATCTATGGCGGAGCCGGAGTGCATGTTGCCGAGCTCAGTCGCGTCCTGGCAAAGCATGTGGACCTGCAGGTGCGAGCCTTCGGGGCGCCCCGCGAAGCGGGTTACCACGGGGCAACCGTGACGTCGTATTCCACCCCCGAAGATCTGGGCTCGGCCAACGCCGCCGTACAGACCCTCGGGGTGGATTTGCGCATTGTCCCGGATGTCGCCGGAGCGGACCTGGTCCACTCCCACACGTGGTATGCCAACATGGCCGGACACTTGGCATCCCTGCTGCATGGCATCCCCCATGTGCTCAGTGCCCATAGCCTGGAGCCCCTCCGCCCTTGGAAAGCGGAGCAGCTCGGCGGCGGTTACGCCTTGTCGTCCTGGGTGGAGAAGACCGCCTATGAGGCCGCCGCGGCGATCATCGCGGTTTCGGACGGCATGCGCCAGGACATCCTGCGCAGCTACCCTAACGTCGATCCCGCCAAGGTTCGCGTGGTCCACAACGGGATCGACGTCGACATGTGGCAACGGGACGAAGGGGAGGACGCGGT
Organism: Arthrobacter terricola; assembly: GCF_004354015.1. Taxonomy (GTDB): domain Bacteria; phylum Actinomycetota; class Actinomycetes; order Actinomycetales; family Micrococcaceae; genus Arthrobacter; species Arthrobacter terricola. The sequence continues at coordinate 51,288 of NZ_SMRU01000026.1, read as the reverse complement.
ACGCGCCCTCGGCATCGACCCCGCCAAGCCGAGCGTGGTCTTCGTCGGTCGCAATACCCGCCAGAAGGGCGTTCCGTACCTCCTGAGGGCCGCCGCGAGCCTCCCGGCGGATGTTCAGTTGGTTCTCTGCTTGGGCGCGGCCGACACGCCGGAACTCGCCGCGGAAACCGCTCGCCTCATCGAAGACCTGCAAGACAAACGCGAAGGTGTGCTGCTGATCGAACGCATGCTTCCCCGCCACGAGCTCATCCAGGTCCTCAGCCACGCGACGGCCTTCGCTTGCCCTTCCATTTACGAACCGCTCGGTATCGTCAACCTTGAGGCCATGGCGTGTGGCGCGGCCGTCGTCGCCAGCGCGACCGGCGGTATTCCGGAGGTGGTGCAGCACGGTGAAACCGGCCTCCTGGTGGAACTGGAACAGGTCACCGATGGCACGGGAACTCCGTTGAATCCGGAGAAATTCGTTGCCGATTTCGCCGCGGCCCTCAATGAGGTTGTCTCGGATCCGGAGCGTGCGAAGGCCATGGGTGCCGCCGGCCGTATCCGGGCCGAGCAGCATTTCTCGTGGGAGTCGATAACGGAAACCACGCTCGAGGTGTACCGTTCGGTCCTCGGTGCCTCCTCAGCGCAGGCGGGCTAGTCTCCCGCAATGAGCCAGTAACGACGACGACGGCGACGATCCCCGCGCGGGAATTGTCGCCGTCGTTGTTTGGCGCGGTTGCCAGCGGCGAATATTTGCCGAATATTCACCGACCTAGCACTGCAGTGTGATAAAGGGAATTCCTTAAGCGGATTTGCTTCCCTTAACGGCACGGTGTGGTTTTTCCCGGGCAGGCAGTTTTCCCTCGGCGCGCTGCGCTTCGAAGTAGATGCGTGCCTCGTCTTGCCGTTCTTTCTCCGATCCGGAGGCAATGGCCGCACGCAAATGTTCGGGTCCATAGCCGAAGGATTCCACGAGCTCCAGGGCATGCGGCCGGATCTTGGCGAGCAGGCGGTTGGTGTAAGCCCCTACTGTCCGGCCCCGCTGCATCGACAAGCGGCCGTTCATGAGGTACCAGGACAAGTGCTTTTCGATGAGCGAGAGGCCAAAGAGGTCGCGGAGCCAGGTCATGACCTGCTTGGTTCCCGGATCGGAAATTCTCCCGAGGGCCTCCGTGAACGCTTCCCACTGCAGCAGTTCGGCATGGGCCTGTGCGGCATCGATCAGGTCGTCCTGGTGCTGGTTGAAAAGTGCGGCGGCTTGGTGCTGCGGCAGCTTGTTCGCCCCTTTGAGCGCCGAACCCACTTCCGCGACCATCGACTGCACCCGGTCCGCCAGCAGGGTGCGTTGCCCGCCCTCGTCGCGCAGGGCGACGGCGGCTTTCTGGACGGATCCGGTGTCCGCCACGAGTTGTGCCACCGCCCGCAGTCCGGTGCGGTGGAAAGCTGCCCCGGCAGCTTGGGTAACCACGAAGCGGGCGAGGACGCCAAAATCGACCTTCCGGAACTCCTTGGCGAAGTCGGCCAACAAGCGCTTGGCGACGAGCTGAAGCAAAACCGTGTTGTCACCCTCGAAAGTGGCGTAGACATCGAGGTCGGCGCGCAGAGACGCGAAGCGGTTTTCGATGAGGAACCCTGCGCCGCCGCATGCCTCGCGGCACTCCTGCAAGGTGTCGAGGGCATGCCACGTGCTCAAGGGCTTGAGGGCGGCGGCGAGGGTCTCCAGGTCTTGGCGGTCGGCATCCGAATCGTGGCGGCCGGAGAAGACGTCATCGAACTTCTCGAGTAGCTGCTCGTGCGCGAAGCCCGCCGCGAACGTCGTGGCGAGGCGCGTGAAAAGACGGCGCTGGTGCCGCTGGTAGTCGAGGAGGACTTCTTCTTCCTGGGTTGACGACGCGTGGAACTGGCGCCTTTCGGAGCCGTAGCGGATAGCGGTCGCCAAGGCCACTTTGCTCGCCGCGACCGCGGCGCCGTCGAGCGAAACGCGCCCTTGGACCAACGTGCCGAGCATTGTGAAGAACCGGCGGCCCGGACTGGCGATCGGGGAGCTGTACTTACCTTCGGCGGAGACGGCGCCGTAGCGGTCGAGGAGGTTCGTCCGGGGGATCCTGACTTCGCTGAAATGGAGGCGGCCGTTGTCGATGCCGTTGAGGCCGCCCTTGACGCCGTCGTCCTCGCCGCCCACTCCCGGCAGGAATTCCTCGGTGTCCGGGTCCCGCAGCGGGACATAGAACGCGTGGACACCATGGTTGACGCCTTGCGTCACCAACTGGGCGAAGACGACGGCGGCCAGGCCGTCTTCCGCTGCGTTGCCGATGTAGTCCTTCCACGCCGCACGGAACGGGGTGTTGACGACGAATTCCTGCGTCGCGGCGTCGTACGTGGCCGTGGTGGAGATGCTGGCGACGTCCGAACCGTGGCCTGTTTCGGTCATGGCGAAGCAGCCGGGAATGTCCAGGCTCATGATTCCGGGAAGCCAGGCGTCGTGGTGTTCCTGCGTGCCGAGGTGCATGACGGCGGCGCCGAACAGCCCCCACTGCACCCCGGCCTTGATCTGGAGTGACGGATCCGCGGTGACCAGTTCTTCGAAACCGGCGATGTTGCCGCCATGGTCGCTCGAGCCCCCCAATCGTTCTGGGAACGCCCGGTGCACGGCGCGGTTGTCGACGAGGTACTTCAGCTGCCCGAAGACGCGCTTGCGGTGCTCTGTGTGGGTAAGTCCTTCGATTTTGTGCACCTCGGGACGGCCCGCGAGTCCGCGTGCCGTGCGCCGCACGTCGGCCCATTTGCCTAGAAGCAGCTCGCCGAGTTCCGCGACATCGACGGAAGGGCCGCCGGCCTGGGCGGCTGCCGGGGTCCCGGCGGGCTCCCGAGTGCCGGAGGAAGTGCGGTCCGCTACTTCAGTCATGGTGATCCCTTCGTTGGTTCCGTGTAACTGGTGAGTCATTTGCCGGTGGCGGCGGGGATGGTGAGTTCAGGGGCGATTCCAACGCACAGCCAATCGGTGATGCGTGCCGCCATGGTTTCCTGGTCCGGTTTGGTTGGTGACGGGGGGCTGCCCAGCCACATTTCGCCTGCATTCCGCACGAGCCCGATTGCCGCCGTCGGCCAGTAGTCGACCAGCGTCAGGGCGTCCGTTCCCAGGCTTTCGCGGATGGGCCGGGCAATCATTGCCGTGATCGATTCGAAGAAGTGGCCAAGGGCACCTGAGGAGGCGATTGCATCTTGGGCAGATGGTTCCGCCGGTGAAAGGCGCGTGATGAAGGCGTAGACGTTGGGGCTGGACTCGGCCATCTGCAAGTATGCGGACACCATCGCCAACAAGCCTTCCCGGGGTGTCCGGGCGCTTTCCACTGCTTCTTTCATGCGTCGCTGCATCTGACCAAGGACCACCTCGCCCATCGCTTGTTGCAGTCCTGCCTTGTCGCCGAAATAGCGGTAATAGACCGACTTCGAAGTGCCGGCAGCGGATGCGATGTCCTCCATGGAGGCGTCGCTACCCAAGGCGTGGACGGCCTTGCGTGCGGCTTTGATGAGCGTGCGGCGGCGTTCTTCGCGATGGACTTGCCAGCGCGCGGTTCGGCCGTCGACGGTGGGAGCCTCGCCGTCGACGGCGGCAATCCCGACGGCGGGAATCCCGCCGTCCGCGACCGGTGGAACCGCAGCGCCGTGCTCGGTGGAAAACGCTGGACTGGGAATGTTCACGATACCCAGCGTATCAAGTACGCTGGGTATCGGTAACCCGAACAAATATTGAGGAGAAGCGCATGCCCGCAGAAGAGCAATCCGCGAGCGCACCACAGCAGACGTCCGGTGGCCATCAACCCATGCGTCGGGCAGTGGTGGTGGGCGGCAACCGTATTCCCTTTGCCCGTACCGGCGGCGCCTACACGAAGTCGTCCAACCAGGACATGTTGACGGCGGCACTGGACGGGTTGATCGCGCGTTTCGGACTTCAGGACGAGCGGATCGGCGAAGTTGCCGCCGGTGCGGTCCTGAAGCACTCTCGCGATTTCAACCTCACCCGCGAAGCCGTCCTTGGCTCCGCGCTCTCGGCTGAAACTCCTGCCTACGACCTTCAGCAGGCATGCGCGACGGGCCTGGAAACCGTCCTGGGCCTCGCCAACAAAATCAAGCTCGGCCAGATCGACTCAGCCATCGCCGGTGGCGTGGACTCTGCTTCGGACGCCCCCATCGCCGTCAGTGAAGGCCTCCGCGAAATCCTGCTGGACCTTAACCGGTCCAAAACGTTGCCCGAGCGGCTCAAGGTGCTCGCCCGGCTCCGACCCAAGGACCTCGCTCCGGACGCCCCCAATACAGGAGAACCGCGGACCGGTCTTTCCATGGGGGAGCACCAGGCCTTGACCACTGCACAATGGGAGATCGCCCGGGAAGCGCAGGATGAACTTGCGTACAACAGCCACCATAATCTCGCCGCGGCCTACGAGCGGGGCTTCTTCGACGACCTCATCACGCCGTACCGCGGGCTGAACCGGGATTCGAACCTCCGTCCCGATACCTCGATGGAGAAACTCGCGAGCCTCAAACCTGTCTTCGGCAAGGGCCTCGGCACGGAGGCCACCATGACCGCGGGTAACTCCACGCCCTTGACCGACGGCGCATCCACCGTCCTGCTCGGCACGGAGGAATGGGCCGATGCCCGGCGTTTGCCGAAACTTGCCGTCGTGGTCGACGGCGAAGCGGCCGCCGTCGATTTCGTCCACGGTAAGGACGGACTGCTGATGGCGCCCGTCTTCGCCACGCCCCGGCTCCTCGAGCGCAACGGGCTGTCGTTTGAGGACATCGACTTCTTCGAAATCCACGAAGCCTTCGCCGGCACGGTCCTCAGCACGCTCGCTGCGTGGGAGGACGACGAGTTCTGCCGCACCCGGCTGGGCCTCGGAGGCGCCCTTGGCAAGATCGACCGCGCCAAATTGAACGTGAACGGTTCGTCGCTGGCGGCCGGGCATCCTTTTGCCGCCACGGGCGGACGGATTGTGGCGTCCCTTGCCAAGTTGCTTCACGACCGTGGACCGGTTGACGGTCGTCCGGCCCGCGGGCTGATTTCCATTTGCGCTGCCGGCGGACAAGGCGTGGTGGCCATCCTCGAGGCGTACACCGCGCCGGAAGGACGGTAGCGGGCATGGCGGACAAGTACACGCAATTCGTCAGTCATGGCATTGGCAAGGACCTTGCCAAGAGGCTTGGATTGCCCCAACCGGCACGTCTCCGTCGGTATGCCCCGGGATTGCCCCTCGTGCCGGGACCGGTGCTGGTTCTGGGCACGGGACGCATGGATGCGAACGGAGCGGACGAACTGGCTTCCGAGCTTGCAGCTTGGGGCTTGGACGTTCGGCGCAATGCATTGCCCAAGGAAAAACTCGGGGCGATCATCCTGGTACTTGATGACGTTGGACATCCCGATGACCTCGCGAAGCCCGTCCTGACGGCGGCGCAGTCCCTTCGCGACCTTGCGCCCAGTGCGCGGGTGGTCACGGTGTCCCGTACGCCTGACTCCGCGGGCCTTCCGGCCGTCGCGGCAGCGCGCCAGGCGGTTGACGGATTGTTGCGCTCCCTGGCCAAGGAGCTCAGGGCGGGCGCCACGGCCAACGGGATCCTCCTCGCTAACGGTGTTGGCGCCGTCAGACTAAGTGCTTTGGGGGCGCTTCGCTTCTTCCTCTCCGGCCGCTCGGCCTTCGTCGATGGACAGTTGCTGACGGTAGCCAAGGATGCGGGGCAATTGCCGCCGGACCCCGATAGGCCACTCGCGGGCAAGGTCGCTGTGGTTACGGGAGCGGCGCGAGGCATCGGTGCCGCGATCGCCCGGACGCTGTACCGGGACGGGGCGAGGCTCGTCGTCGTCGATATCCCGGCGGCGGGGGACCACCTCGCCCAGGTCGCCAACGAGGTCCATGGCACCGCCCTGCAGGTGGACATTACGGCGGAAGACGCCGGGAGGCGGATCATCGACCACGCCTTGGAGCGCCATGGGGGCCTGGACATCCTGGTTCACAATGCCGGGATCACCCGGGACAAGCTCCTTGCGAACATGGACGAGAACCGTTGGAACGCGGTGATCGGCGTGAACATCGCAGCGCAATTGCGCATCAATGAGGCAGTCTTGGCTTCAAACCCGCACGGCTTGTCTCCCCGGATCGTTTCCGTCGCGTCCACGAGCGGCATCGCGGGCAACCGGGGACAGACCAACTATGCGGCGTCCAAGGGCGGAGTGATAGGAATGGTCCGCGCCACGGCGCCGTTGCTGGCCGAGCGCGGCGGGTCCATCAACGCGGTGGCGCCCGGCTTTATCGAGACAGAGATGACGGCCAGGATCCCCTTCGCCACGAGGGAGGTCGCGCGACGGCTCAATTCCCTCCAGCAGGGCGGCAGGCCCGACGACGTCGCCGAAGCCATAGCTTTCCTCGCATCGGACGCGGCGGGCGGCATCTCTGGCGAAGTGCTGCGGGTCTGCGGACAGAACCTGGTGGGTGCATGAGTCCGGAGCCAGCGCTGATCCTGGATGAGTTGCCGTCCTTGTCCAAGTTGTATGTGAATGCGGCTGCGACGGCCGCGCGACGGCGGTTGCTCGGGACGCAGGGCCTCAACAGCCTCCCGCCCGGGCGGCATGAGGTGCACGGAGTACGTGCAGATGTAGGCAACCTCACGGCCTACCAGCACCTCATTGGCGAGAGCGCCAGCGATGCCATGCCGGCCGGATTCATCCATGCCCTCGCGTTTCCCGTGGCCATGAGCGTCCTCAACCGTGACGACTTCCCGCTCCCGTTGCTGGGAATGATCCACTTGGGCAACCGCGTGGAGCAGATGCGCGCGATTCAGTTCAGCGAACTGCTCGACATCCGCTCCTGGGCTGAGGACATGCGCGGGCATCGCGCCGGGACGCAGGTGGACATCGTCGCGGAGGTCCGCGCGAGCGACGACGGAACCCTGGTTTGGCGGGGTGTTTCGAACTACTTGGCCAAAGGCGTGTACTTGCCGGGCATCAACAAGCCCGGGACGGGCAGCGCGGCGTGGGAGTTCACGCCGCCTGCTCCGACGGCCGAGTGGCAGCTTGGCGTCGATACGGGCCGGAGTTACGCCACAGTGTCCGGGGACTACAACCCGATCCACTTGAGCATGCTGTCCGCGAAGGCGCTTGGACTTCGGAGATCGATCGCGCACGGCATGTACCTCGCTTCACGGGCGCTGGCGGACGTCGGATCAGTCAAGTCGGAGGCCTTCCGGTGGGATGTGAGCTTCGAAGCGCCGGTGTTCCTCCCGGCCCGCGTGGCTTTGGAAATCGCCACCGTCCAGTCGGCGGCCGGCGGTTGGCAGCGTTCGGATTACGTTGCGTGGAATCCGCGCAGTGGCAGGAAGCACTTCAGCGGCTCCGTAACCGGGCTGTAGGGGCGGTCAAGACCCGCAAGCAAAAGTACGACGGCGGCCGCTCGCGCGAGTGACCGCCGTCACTTTTCCGGTCAAAGACACTAAAGAGTTGAATTGCGGATAATGCAATTTAATGAATGTGACTAACGTCGCAAATTCACTGCGGAGGGAAATTCAAATTAAACAATCAAGGCCCGGAATCAATATGATTCCGGGCCTTGCATTTGTGCGCGGAGGGGGACTTGAACCCCCACCCCCTTGCGAGGACTAGCACCTCAAGCTAGCGCGTCTGCCATTCCGCCACCCGCGCAGGTGGTGTTCGGAGCGTTCGTTCTGCGCCTTTCAGCGCTTCTCTTTCCTCCGAAGCAGCGAGAAAAACTCTAACACGGTTTCCGGGAAATAAAAAAATCGGGCTTCGACCGGCGTGGTCCGGCGCAGAATTTGTTCTGCGACGCCGTGACCAACCGGCTGGGGAACGCCGCCAAAACCCGGGAAATCGCGGCCCAAACCGACGCCCGGTGGGTAGGCTGAAGGAAGTGTGCGGGAACGCCGCCAATCGGCGGCGCGGCCGGCCGGCATCCGTGAACCTCAGCTAGCAAGGAGAGCCCCATGACTGATATCCGACCCGAGGACGAAGTCGTCCGGATCTGCCAGGAACTCATCCGGATTGACACCTCGAACTTCGGGGACGGCTCCGGCCCTGGGGAACGGGCGGCGGCGGAGTACACCGCCGGACTGATCAGCGAAGTGGGACTCGACGCCGAGATCTTCGAGTCCGCTCCGGGCAGGGCCAGCGTCGTTACGCGCCTGGCGGGGGAGGACCCTTCTGCTGACGCCCTTGTAGTGCACGGCCACCTCGACGTGGTTCCCGCGCTCAAGGACCAGTGGACGGTGGATCCCTTCAGCGGAGAACTGAAGGACGGGCTCATCTGGGGACGCGGCGCCGTCGACATGAAGGACATGGACGCGATGATCCTTTCCGTGCTGCGCGACTTCGCCCGGACAGGACGCAAGCCCAAGCGGGACATCATTTTCGCTTTCTTCGCCGACGAGGAAGCGGGCGGAGACTACGGTGCGCGATACGCCGTCGAACACCGGCGCGAACTCTTCGACGGCGCGACCGAAGCGATTTCCGAAGTCGGCGGCTTCTCGGCGACCATCGGCGGCCAGCGGACCTACCTCCTCCAAACCGCGGAAAAGGGCCTGTCCTGGCTGCGCCTGCTCGCCCATGGGCGAGCAGGGCATGGCTCGCAGATCAACACGGACAACGCCATCACCCGCCTCGCCGCGGCCGTCACGCGGATCGGCGAATACAAGTGGCCTGTGGAACTGACGCCCACAACCCGCCAGTTCCTGGACGGCGTCACTGAACTGACCGGCGTCGAATTCGACGCCGACAACCCTGACATCCTCCTGAAGGAGCTCGGAACGGTGGCCCGGTTCGTCGGCGCCACGCTGCAAAACACCTCAAACCCAACGCTGCTTCGCTCCGGCTACAAACACAACGTCATCCCCGAATCGGCCGAGGCCTTCGTGGATTGCCGTACGCTGCCCGGCCAGCAGGAGCTCGTTTTCGAAACCATCAAGCAGCTTGCCGGAGACGGGGTGGAAATCAGCTACGTCAACAAGGATGTGTCCCTTGAAGTGCCGTTTGCCGGGAACCTGGTGGACGCGATGATCGACGCCCTGCACTCGGAGGACCCGGGAGCGAAGGTCCTGCCGTACACGCTGTCCGGCGGAACCGACAACAAGTCCTTGAGCAAGATCGGCATCGCCGGCTATGGCTTTGCCCCGCTGATGCTGCCGGACGAACTTGACTTCACCGGTATGTTCCACGGCGTCGACGAGCGCGTTCCGGCCGACTCACTAAAGTTTGGTGCGAAGGTCCTGAACACCCTGTTGACCAACTACTAGGCCTGTCGACCAACTACCAGACCTATTGACCACTACCAGGGAGGAACAGTGCCTGACGGGATCCTGCCGGACGCGCTGCTGGAACGTATCCGCGCCCGCGCGGCCGGCTACGACCGGGACAACTCGTTTTTCCATGAGGACCTGGGGGAACTGGCCGCGGCCGGTTACCTGAAGATCTTCGTTCCGGAGTCCGACGGCGGTGCGGGCCTCGGGCTTGCCGGCGCGGCGGTGCTCCAGCGTCGGTTGGCAGCCGCTGCTCCCGCCACCGCGCTGGCCGTCAACATGCATCTCGTGTGGACGGGCGTCGCACGCATCCTCGCCGCCCGCGGAGACGACTCGCTCCAATACGTCCTCGATGAAGCAAGCCGTGGCGAGATCTTCGCCTTCGGGATTTCCGAGCCTGGAAACGACTCGATGCTCTTCGACTCAGGAACCGTCGCTGAACCTTTGGAGGGCGGTGGCTACCGCTTCACCGGCCGCAAGATCTTCACGAGCCTCTCTCCGGCGTGGACCCGGCTCGGGATCTTCGGCAAGGACGGCTCCGCGCGTGAAGGGGACGGCGAACTGGTCTTCGGCTTCATCGGCCGCGACGCCCCGGGGCATGAGACGCTCAGCGACTGGAACACCCTGGGCATGCGGGCCAGCCAATCCAACACGACCCTTCTGCAAGGGGCAGTGGCTCCGCCGGAGAGGATTTTCCGCAAGCTGCCGGTGGGGCCGAACCAGGATCCGCTGATCTTCGCGATCTTCGCGTGTTTCGAGACCCTGCTGGCCGCCGTGTACACGGGGATCGGCGAACGCGCCTTGACGCTGGCAGTTGAAGCGGCAAAGGGCCGAACCTCGGCAAAGAACGGTGGCCGGAGCCTCTCGCAACTCCCGGACATCCGATGGAAGATCGCCGAGGCCGCCATGGCCATGGACGGCATCCAGGCGCAGTTGTCTTCGGTAGCCAACGACGTCGATGCCTTGGTCGACCATGGGGCCCAGTGGTTCCCGAAATTCGTGGGACTCAAAGTGCGGGCAACAGAGAACGCGCGGACCATGGTGGACACGGCAATCCGGGTTTCCGGGGGATCGGCCTACTTCAACGGTTCCGAGCTTGAACGCCTGTACCGGGATGTGCTCGCGGGGATCTTCCACCCGTCCAACGACGAGTCCGCGCACGCGACCGTAGCCAACGCCTGGCTTGGCCCGCTCGAAAGCTGAACTCTTGAAGAGCTTGAACGTGGCTAAACGGTGCGTTGGACGTTGAGTACCTTGCGACGCAACCAGAACCGTCGACCACCGCCGATGTAGAGGACGCTGCGCTCCAGTTCCCACTTGCCGTACTCGGAATGTTCGGCGAGGCGACGCCGGGCCTCGGGCAAGGAATCGTCAGGGCTGACCGTCAGTACGAGGTACTCATACTGCCTTGCGTAGTCCCTCTTGCGCTCCACCGAACTGCTCAGAAATTGTTCTCTCATCCCTCTCCATTTTCGTCTTTTTCGGGCTAACGTGAAGTCATGAGCATCGATCCGCGTGTCGCGCTTCAGTCACTGACAGCCGCTCTGGAAGAGCATCTGGTAGCCGCATCCGCCCGCCGGGGCGAAGGCGATCCAACAGTGGAGGCAGCATTTTTCGCTGTCGCCGATGCCTTCGAGGTATATGAGGACTCACTATACGAGGCCTACTCGGAAGTCACACCCCTGCAGGTGTTTGACGACGATGAAGAGGATCAGGACGAGGACAACAACGAGCTCCTCGACGAGGACGAACTGGAGATCCTGGACCAATGAAGGTCGGCCGCCGGTAGCGTCCTCGAGATGCCCCAAACAATCTCAGAACGCGGAAACGTCTTCCAGCGCCCTCGCGATTTCCGTGGGCAGCGGTGTCAGTTGCGCGTCGAGCAGTTCCTTGAGCTGCACTGCGGTCCGTGCTCCCACGACGGCGGTAGAAACGCCTGGGCGGGACAACAGCCAACCCAGCGAGACGTCCGACGGCGAACGGCCAAGTCCGCGGGCAGCCATGGCGACAGCTTCAACAATCCTGGTGGACGCGCCGTCAAGGTACTTTTCGACGTAGCCGCCAAGGCGGGACTCCGCCGCGCGTGACTCGCCTGGAATCTGCCCCCGGTATTTCCCGGTGAGTACGCCGCGGCCAAGCGGACCCCAGGCCATCAGGCCCAACCCGGCGTCTTCCACGGCTGGAATCAGCTCGCCTTCGGCGCTGCGGTTGACGAGGGAATATTCGGATTGGTTGGCGACGATGGTGAAACCGGCCGAAGCCGCGGCCTTGGCGGTCTGCCAGCCGTTGTAATTGGAAATGCCGACGTACCGTGCCCGGCCCGAGCGCAAGGCGAGGTCAAGGGCGGAAAGAGTTTCATCGAGGGGGACATTTCCGTCCCAGGCATGCGCGAACCAGAGGTCGACGTAGTCCGTCCCCAGCCGCGCGAGGCTAGCGTCGAGCGCGGACAGCATGGCGCCCCGCGAGGCGTCGACGCTGCGGCGGCCGTCCGACGTCGAGACGCCTGCCTTGGTGGAAATCACCACTTCCGAACGTGCCACGATGTCACCCACCATGGAACCCAGGAGCGCCTCGGCCCGGCCGCCTGCGTATGAGGCCGCGGTGTCGATCGTGGTGCCGCCCGCGGCCAGGAAATCACGGACCAACTCGCGGGCGTCCTGCTCGTCTGTTTCTTCCGCCCACGACATGGTGCCCAAAGTGAGGGTGGACACCCGGAGTCCGCTATTGCCGACGTAACGCTGCTGCATAGCAGATAGCTTACGGGGAGAACGACCTGTTCATGACGTAGGGTCTATTCACGTGAACTGGATAGAAGCAGCCTTCCTTGGCCTCGTGCAAGGCCTTACAGAATTCCTGCCGATTTCTTCAAGCGCCCACCTGCGCATCGTCGGTTCGTTCCTACCCAACGCGGCGGATCCCGGAGCCGCTTTCACGGCCATTACCCAGCTTGGCACGGAGACGGCCGTCATCGTCTTTTTCTGGCGGGACATCGTCAGGATCGTCGGCGCGTGGTTCGATTCATTGCGCGGCAAAGTCTCTAGGGACGACCCCGACGCCCGGATGGGATGGCTGGTCATCCTCGGCAGCCTTCCTATCATCGTGCTTGGGCTGCTTTTCCAGGACCAGATCGAATCGGTTCTTCGCAGTTTGTGGATCGTGGCCACCATGCTCATTGTCTTCGGCATGATCCTCGCCGTTGCCGACGCTGTCGGGCGCCAGGAACGGGAACTTAAGCAATTGAGCTACAAGCACGGCATCCTGTACGGACTCGCCCAGGCGATGGCCCTCATCCCGGGTGTTTCACGCTCGGGCGGAACTATTACGGCCGGCTTGCTCATGGGCTACACGCGTGAGGCGGCTGCGCGCTATTCCTTCCTGCTGGCGATTCCCGCCGTCTTCGGCAGCGGCCTGTACCAGCTATACAAAGTGGTGGCGAAAGAGGGAATCAGCGGCCCCTTCGGCCTTCCCGAGACTCTGTTGGCCACCGTCATCGCTTTCGTGGTGGGATTCATCATCATCGGCTGGTTCCTCAGGTTCGTTTCCACCCACAGTTACCGGGTCTTCGTCTGGTACCGGATTCTCCTTGGCCTGGCCCTCTACCTTTTGCTCGGTTTCAATGTCATCAGCGCCTAGCACTATGGTTGAGGCTGTGAAATCGTGGATCTCCCGCCCTGTTCCCGAACTGCCCGGCACCATGCCGAACCTGAGGCTCTTCGACACGGCGCTCAACTCGATGGTGGACATCGAACCTCGCAGTGAGCAGTCGATGTACGTATGCGGCATCACTCCGTACGATGCAACCCACATGGGGCATGCGGCCAGTTACGTGGCCTTCGACCTCCTCAACCGTGCTTGGCGGGACAGCGGCCAGCGGGTCGCCTATGTCCAGAACGTGACCGACGTCGACGATCCCCTCCTGGAACGCGCGACGGCCACTGGCGTCGATTGGCGCGCACTGGCTGCAAGCCAGATCGAACTCTTCCATTCGGACATGGACGCGCTCAACGTCCTTGCCCCGAACTATTACATTGGCGCCGTCGAAGCGATTCCGATGATCGTTCCCGCCATCGAAAAGCTCATTGCCGACGAGCTCGCGTACCGCGTCCGCGGAGCCGACGGGGAGCCCGACGGCGACGTCTACTATGACGTCGAAGCCGCCAGCAAGCAATCGGACAGCCCTGACGCCTGGACTCTCGGGGACATCTCGGGACTCGGCGAAGTGGACATGCTTGAGCTTTTCGCCGAGCGCGGCGGAGATCCCGGCCGCGCCGGCAAGCGGAACGCCTTGGATCCGCTCCTGTGGCGCGTGGCCCGCGATGGCGAACCGAGCTGGCCCGGGGAGAGCCTCGGAGACGGACGACCCGGCTGGCACATCGAATGTACGGTCATCGCCCAGAAGTACCTGCCCGCGCCATTCACGGTGCAGGGCGGCGGCTCGGACCTTATCTTCCCCCACCATGAAATGGGCGCCGGGCACGCGTACTCCCTTAGCGGAGTTCCGTTGGCGCGGCACTACTCCCACGCAGGCATGGTCGGCCTCGACGGAGAAAAGATGAGCAAGTCCAAGGGCAACCTGGTGCTTGTGTCCAAACTCCGGGCCGCGGGTGAAGAACCGGCCGCGATCCGGCTCGCGATCCTCGCAAACCACTATCGCTCGGATTGGTCCTGGACCGACGAGGGATTCGCGCAGGCAAAGGACCGGCTGCGCACGTGGCGTGCGGCTTGCAATATCGCCCCTGAAGGATCGGCCGCTGGGCTCCTTGCCCGCATGCGCACTGAACTCGCCGACGACCTCAACGCGCCAGGTGCGCTTGCCGCCGTCGACGCCTGGGCCGAAAACGCGCTGTCCTCGCCGGACGCGAAGCAATGCGCCCTGGATGCTGCTCTGGTGAACGACGCCATCAACGCCCTGCTCGGCGTCGAACTCTAGGCGCGTCCCGGGAAGGGCAGTGGAACTGGGCAAGCCCTGACGGCCAAGCCGTCAGGGCTTTTCCTTGCCCCTTCTCTTCAGGTACCTCTCGAACTCGCGCGCGATCGACTCGCCGCTCGCCTCGGGGAGGTCCGCGGTGTCTTTGGCTTCCTCAAGCTGCCTTACATAGGCGGCGATTTCCGGGTCTTCAGTGGCGAGTTCGTCCACGCCGCGCTCCCATGCCTCGGATTCTTCGCTGAGGGCATGGGTGTCCAACGGCAACTGGAGCAGGTCTTCGATCCTGTTGAGGATGGCCAATTGCGCTTTGGGTGAAGGCGCCTGGGCAACGTAGTGCGGCACGGCCGCCCACAGCGAAACGGTGGGAAGCCCGGCGAGCAGCGCAAACTCGGCGAGGACACCGACAATGCCCACGGGCCCCTCGTACTGGGAAGCCTCCAGGTTCAAGCGTTGCCGCAGGCCGTTGTCGTCCGTGGTGGTGCTGACCGGGATCGGGCGGCTATGCGGAACATCGGCCAGGAGCGCGCCGACGAGCACCACATAGTCCACCTTCAATGCTTCGGCATGGACCAGGAGCTCGGCTGTGTAAGCGCGCCAACGGTAGGACGGTTCAGTGCCGAGCACGATCACTACATCGACGTTGCTGTCCGGAACGCTGGCTTTGAAAAGGCGGGTGGAGGGCCATTTCACCTTGCGGGCTCCGGTAGAAGTCCGCCGCACCGTGGGCCTGGTGAACTGGAAGTCGTAGTAGTCGTCGGCATCAACGGACGCAACCTTCTTTCCCTGCCACAACTTGTTCAAGTAATGCAGGGAATCGCTTGCTGCTTCGCCGGCGTCGTTCCAGCCTTCGAACGCCGCCAGCATCACGGTGATGCGCTGTCCCTCAGGGACGGGAACCAGAAGGCTCTCGGGTTCGGGGGAAGTGGCCTGTCCGTCGGGGGCTCCGTCCAAACTGTTCATCCACTCACCCTACGTCCAAGTCCGGCAACCGTGCATGGCGTTAAGGGAACCGCGTGGATGTCCTTCGCCGCGGCGTAGACCGGCAAATGCGTACCTTCCTTCCACGTAGACTTGATGGCATGCATGCCTCATCCAGCCAGCCCCTCCTTAAAGCCGCGCTCTGGGACATGGATGGCACGCTGGTCGATACCGAACCGTATTGGATCGCCGCGGAGCGTAGCCTCGTCGAGTCGTACGGGGGCGTGTGGAGCCACGAGCAAGCCATGCAACTCGTAGGCCAGTCCTTGATGTATTCGGCCGGCATCTTGCAGGCCGCCGGAGTGAACCTCGGCAAGCGCGAAATTGTCGACACCCTGAGTGCCCGCGTCATCGAGTGCATCCGTACGGAAGTGCCGTGGCGGCCCGGCGCCCGAGAGTTGCTCGACGCCCTTTACGAAGCCGGGGTGCGGTGCGCCCTTGTGACGATGTCCGAAGGCCCCATGGCCAGGGAAGTGGTAGCCAGCCTGCCCAAGCCATACTTCGAATTCCTTGTGACGGGAGATACGGTCAGCCGCGGCAAGCCCGATCCGGAGGCCTACCTCACCGCCGTGGAGCGGCTTCGCATGACGGATCCTGAATTGGCTCTCGGACAATGCGTCGCGTTGGAGGACTCCGTACCCGGAGTTGCGGCCGCGATCGCCTCAGGCGTGGTCACGGTGGGCATTCCGCACCAGATGCCACTCCCCGAAGATTCCCGGCGGACCACATGGAAAACCCTCGCAGGCAAGGGTGTAGCAGATCTCGAGGCCCTTGTTGCCGAGCGCGCAGCGGCCGGCCTTCCTGCCGGCGCCCTGCTCGGACAGGCGAACTAAGTGAGCATTCCCCCGAACGCCGGCCAAAGGGCCCGCGGAAGTATGAAAGACGGCATCCCCCTGGGCCGGATCGCAGGCATCCCGGTCTATTTGGCCTACTCCTGGTTCATCATTGCCGCGTTTACGGTGATTGTTTACGGGCCTGCGTTGCTGCTGCGCAACCACTTCCTGGGGGTCGGTGCGTATTTTGTTGCGTTCGCATACGCGTTGCTCCTTGCGATTTCCGTGCTGGTCCACGAATTGGCCCATGCACTGAGCGCCAAGGCCTTCAATTGGCCCACCGAGAAGATTGTGCTCAATCTCTGGGGCGGCCACACGCAGTTCGAAAACTACACTGCATCCCCGGGCCGTTCAGTGGTTGTTGCCCTGGCCGGGCCGGCCGCGAACTTTGTGCTCGCGGGGGCCGCTTGGCTGTTGCTGGCGGCGGGTGTATTCACTGGGGTGGCTGACACCTTGACGAATATCCTCATGTGGGCAAATTTCCTGATAGGCGTCTTCAATGTCCTCCCGGGCCTGCCACTTGATGGCGGCCGGCTGGTGGAGTCGGCCGTCTGGAAAGCCACGGGCAGCCAGGAAAAAGGAACGATTGCTGCTGGATGGACTGGGAGGGCCATCGCGGTAGTCCTCTTTGTAGGGGTCGTAGGCCCGCCTATGCTGAGTGGAACCAGCACAGATCTCCCCACATTCGCTATCACCCTCCTCGTCTGCAGCTTCTTGTGGATGGGGGCGTCCGGGGCCATCAATAACGCGACCCTTCGCAGCCGCGTCCATTTGGTGAGCGCCGCCGCCCTGGCCGAACCCGCCGTCGGGATTCCCAACTCAGCAACCGTTGCGGATGTCCTGAGCGTGGCACCCTACGGTTTTCCCGCCGTCGTGATCTGCGCGCCGGATGGCCGCCCGCAAGGGGTGGTGGACCCGGCCGCCATCGCCGCTGTGCCGCCGTCGGAGATCTACGGGACCTTCGTCACAGCGGTTTCCACGCCTCTCGCGGACGGCGCCTACGTGCCCTGGACCTCGCGCGGTCAGGAACTCATTCAATACCTGGCCCAACTCAACGGTGGCGAGTACGCGGTGGTGGACGATACCGGCGTCGTGACGGGCCTGCTGCGGCAGCAAACCGTAGTGACAGCCATTACAGGTAAAGAAGCCCGGCGGAGCGGGCGCCCCTAGGAGCTTGCCGGTAGAGTTACCTGCCGGTCGCGAATTAACCCGGCCGCCAGTGCGCATCACCAAGCAGCAACTACGGCAACAATTGACGGCCCAGCCGTACAGGAGCGAGGAACCACCCATGAGCAGCGAAACCGCCGCCAACCACACGGCAACCGGCATCGCCGACCCCGCCGTCCAGCCGACCGGCGCTGCCCGGCGCAGGGGACCGTTCCGTGTTGGCGAGCGGGTCCAGCTCACGGATGAACGCGGCCGGATGAACACCATCACGCTGGAAGAAGGCGGAGCCTTCCACACGCACCGGGGCTTCCTGAACCACGATGAAATCATCGGCCAGGTAGATGGCTCGGTGGTGGCCAACAACATTGGACAGCAGTACCAGACGTTGCGGCCGCTGCTCTCCGACTTCGTCTTGTCCATGCCGCGTGGTGCCGCGGTGGTGTATCCCAAGGACGCCGGTCAAATCGTCACCATGGCGGACATCTTCCCAGGTGCCCGCGTGGTCGAGGCCGGCGTCGGGTCAGGCGCCCTGTCGATCTCCCTGCTCCGGGCCATCGGCGACGGCGGTTACCTGCACTCGTTCGAGCGGCGCGAAGAATTCGCGGACATCGCCCGCGGAAACGTGGAGACAATCTTCGGCGGCCCGCACCCCGCCTGGAAGATTTCCCTGGGCGACTTCCAGGAAGAAGTTGTCCGCAGCGAAGAGCCTGGCTCCGTCGACCGTGTGGTCCTCGACATGCTCGCCCCTTGGGAATGCCTCGACGCCGTAGCCACGGTACTGGCGCCGGGCGGCGTCTGGATCAACTACGTCGCAACCGTCACCCAGCTTTCCCGCACCGCGGAGGCCATCCGTGCCGACGGCCGCTTCACCGAACCTGACGCCTGGGAGTCCATGGTCCGCGGTTGGCACCTTGAGGGTCTGGCCGTGCGGCCAGACCACCGGATGGTGGCCCATACAGGTTTCCTTCTCGTGACGCGGCGGCTTGCCGACGGCGTGACGGGTATTTCCGTGAAGCGACGCCCGTCCAAGACCGAGTTCAGCGAAGAGGACCTGAACGCGTGGACGCCCGGCGCGGTGGGGGAGCGGTCCGTGTCGGACAAGAAACTGCGCCGCGCAGCCCGGGACGCGATCGCCGGCACGAATGTCAAGGATGACCCCGCGCCGGGGCAGTAGCGGAAGATCACAAACTGGCCGGTATTCCGAATGTCACAGGTTTCCCAACGCTTTTGAGGGCTAAGGTCTATTTATAGAAAGCGGAAGGAGCTGATGCTTCGTGGATACGTCGAACAATGACTTCGGGCGCTCAACACCTGAAGAGTCATCGAACAAGGCTGTGGCTGAAGGAAAAGTGGGGCATGGAGGCGGAGTAGTCCAACCAGTGGAGGACTCCGGCGAACTCACTGTCGCGGAACGCCAAATAAACATCCTTCGCGACAAACTTCGCCATATCGACCGCCAGTTGGCCACTGCCACGCAGAACAACACCAAGCTCGTAAACATGCTGGAAACGGCCAAAGCCGAAATCCTGCGCCTCAAAGGAGCGCTCGAACAGGACGGACAACCGCCCTATAGCTTTGGGACCATCCTCCAGATCAACCCCCGGCGCCAGCCCACAGCAGGCAGCACCGGCCAGGCGGCAACCGAGGAATCGGTGGACATTTTCAACGCCGGCCGGAAGATGAGGGTGGGCGTCAGCCCCTTGGTCAACATCAACCACCTCGCGGTGGGTCAGGAAGTCCTCCTCAACGAGGCGCTGCTCGTGGTGACCGGACTGGGCTACGAACGCGCCGGCGAACTCGTCACGCTCAAGGAACTGCTCGGCACTGACCGCGCCTTGGTGGTCGGGCGGGCAGACGAGGAACGGGTCGTCCGGCTCTCGGGCGCCCTGCAGAAGGAACGCTTGCGCGTCGGCGATGCCTTGTCGCTGGATTCGCGCACGGGCTATGCCCTCGAGAAGGTGCCCAGGGCTGAAGTCGAAAACCTTGTCCTCGAAGAAGTTCCGGACATAACGTATGAGGACATCGGTGGCCTGGGACCGCAGATCGAACAGATCCGCGACGCCGTCGAACTGCCGTTCCTGCACCCTGACCTGTACCGCGAGCACGGACTCAAGGCACCCAAGGGCATCCTGCTCTACGGTCCTCCCGGTTGCGGAAAGACCCTCATCGCGAAGGCCGTAGCCAATTCACTGGCCGCCAGGGCATCCGAGCGGGCGGGCAACCTGGACCTGAAGAGCTACTTCCTGAACATCAAGGGTCCGGAGCTCCTGGACAAGTATGTTGGCGAGACTGAGCGCCACATCCGCTTGATCTTCGCCCGGGCACGCGAAAAGGCCTCGGACGGTAGCCCCGTAGTCGTGTTTTTCGACGAGATGGACTCTCTGTTCCGCACGCGCGGCACAGGTGTTTCATCCGACGTCGAAACGACCATCGTGCCGCAGCTCCTCAGCGAGATCGACGGCGTCGAGCGGCTGGACAACGTGATCGTCATCGGTGCGTCGAACCGTGAAGACATGATCGACCCCGCGATCCTCCGCCCCGGGCGACTGGATGTGAAGGTGAAGATCCAGCGGCCCGATGCCGAGGCAGCCGCGGATATCTTCGCGAAGTACATCACCACCGACCTCCCGTTCCATCCGACGGACCTCGCCGAGCACCGCGGAGACGTCCAGGCTACGGTGGACGCCATGATCCAACGGACCGTGGAAGCGATGTACTCCACGGAGAAGTCGAACGAGTACCTCGAAGTGACCTATGCCAACGGTGACACCGAGATGCTCTACTTCAAGGACTTCAACTCCGGCGCCGTTGTCCAAAATGTCGTGGACCGGGCCAAGAAGTACGCGATCAAGGATCTCCTGCTCACCCACCAGAAGGGGCTGCGGATCGACCACCTCCTGCGCGCCGTCGTCGACGAATTCCGCGAGCACGAGGACATGCCGAACACCACCAACCCGGATGACTGGGCACGTATCTCCGGCAAGAAGGGTGAACGCATCACCTATATCCGCACCATCGTCCAGGGCAAAGCCGGCCAGGAGCCCGGGAAGTCGATTGAAACGACTCCCAACACCGGCCAATACCTGTGACGGCCCGGCCGGAAGCCCTGCCCTCGGAGAAACTCCCCGCGGGCGGGGCCATGCGGGTCATGGGTTCGGAAACCGAATACGGCATCCACGCGCCCTCGGCTCCGGGGGCGAACGCCACGATGATGTCTGCGCGCATCATCCAGGCCTATGCCAACCTCACCCGCCAACGGGCAGCTGGCGGCGCCGAAACCCGCTGGGACTATACGGACGAGGAACCGCTGCACGATGCCCGCGGCTGGACCCTCGAGCGCAGCGCGGCGGATCCCAGCCAATTGACGGACAGGCCGCCCGTGCTCGACGCCGAAGCCGTCGCGTTGGCGTACGGCCGGCAGGAACTCGAAGCTGACGGCGGCGACGAATCGGGCTCGCTCCTGATGAACATGGTCCTCGGCAACGGGGCCCGCCTGTACGTGGATCACGCCCACCCGGAATACTCCAGCCCCGAGGTCACGAATCCCCGCGATGCAGTTGCGTGGGATGCCGCCGGCGATCTCGTCGCCTTGGCCACAGTACGGAAGGTCGCGGCCGATCCTGATTTGCCGGCAATCAACCTGTACAAGAACAACACCGACAACAAGTCAGTGTCCTACGGCTCGCACGAGAATTACCTCATGCCTCGCTCGGTCCCGTTCGGGGAGATCGTCCGGGGCCTGACTCCGTTCTTCGTCACACGGCAGGTCATTTGCGGCGCGGGCAGGCTCGGGCGTGGCCAGGACGGCTCCGGCGCCGGCTTCCAGGTCAGCCAGCGGGCCGACTTCTTTGAGGCCGAGGTCGGGCTGGAAACCACCATCAGGCGCCCGATCATCAACACCCGGGACGAACCGCACGCCACCGCGGACAAGTACCGGCGCTTGCACGTCATCATCGGCGACGCCAACCTGAGCCAAGTCTCCAACTATCTGAAGTTCGGCACCACGGCCTTGGTGCTGAGCCTCATCGAAGCCGGGAAGGCGCCAAAGATCGAGGTCCACGAGCCGGTGGGCGCCCTTCAGGCCATCAGCCACGACACATCTTTGACGGCGACCGTCAAGCTGCTCGACGGCAGGCGGGTCACGGCGTTGGACATCCAGTGGATGTACTACGAGGCCGCGGCCAAGCTTGCCCAGGAGACGGGCGTCTCGGACGCCTTCACCGGCGACGGGCATACACGTGAGGTCCTGGACAGGTGGGAATCCACCTTGGCGCTGTTGGGGAGCAATCCCGCGGCTGCGGCGTCGTCGGTCGAATGGCTCGCCAAAATGTCCTTGCTGAACGGCTATCGGAACCGTGACGGGCTTGAGTGGAACGACGCACGATTGGGCCTTGTGGACCTGCAATGGTCCGACGTCAGGCCCGAGAAGGGTCTGTACTACCGCCTGCTTTCGCGCGGCCGCATGCAGTCAATCGTCGACGACGCCGATATCGCCCGGGCAGTCTTCGAACCGCCGTCGGACACCAGGGCGTACTTCCGCGGGAAGTGCGTCTCGACCTTCGGCAAGGACGTCGTCGGCGCGAGCTGGGATTCGGTCATTTTCGACGTCCCGGGAATCGGAAAGCTCCAGCGGGTTCCCACCCGTGAACCCCTCCGGGGCACCGAGGCGCTGACGGGCCGGCTCTTCCGGAAGCACGACACCGCGGGGGCTTTTCTTCGTGAATTGCTCGGTTTGGATCCAGCTCCGCCGGCCTGAACCGGTGAGGCGGGCGGGCCGTTACTACGGCTCGCAAGCAAACCGCAAAAACCGCAGCGGCGCAGCCTTCTGCGTGGCAGTATGGCATTACAGGAAGTCCCCTCGGCCGGGGATGGACAGAATGGAGAAGGAAATGGCAGCTCAGGAGCAGCAGCAACCGCAATCGCGGGACGTTGAGGTCGAAACCGACGCCCCCGAGGCGCCGCCCGCGGCACCGGAAGCACAGGCGTCAGTAGCCACGCAGGGCGTTGATGACCTCCTGGACGAAATCGACGGCGTCCTCGAGTCCAACGCAGAAGAGTTCGTGCGGGCATTCGTGCAAAAAGGCGGCCAGTAACAAACCCCAGCTAATCCAAGGGCCCGGTCGGCGCGAGGCCGCCGGGCATCGGACGTCAGAGTCGAAGGAGCGCAGCTATGCAGGATCCAGCAGCCGGCCATCTGGCCACCCAGGCAACGTCTTCGTTTACCGAGCATCTGCAACGCTCCCGACCTGAACTCCTTCCCTTCAACCAAACGCTGCCGGCGGGACATATCCCGCCGGTGCCGCATGGGACCACCATCGTGGCGCTCAGTTATCCCGGCGGCGTCCTGGTAGCGGGCGATCGCCGCGCCACGATGGGGAACGTCATCGCCAGCAGGCACATCGAGAAGGTGTTCCCGGCCGACGAATACTCGGTCCTCGGGATCGCCGGCACCGCAGGCCTCGCTATTGACATCATCCGTTTGTTCCAAGTGGAGCTGGAGCACTACGAGAAGATCGAAGGAACACTCCTCAGCTTGGACGGCAAAGCCAACCGCTTGGGAGCCATGATCCGCGGCAACCTCGGCATGGCAATGCAGGGCCTCGCAGTGATCCCGCTCTTTGCGGGATTCGATCTGGTGTCCGGCGTGGGCCGGTTGTTCTCGTACGACGTCACGGGCGGAAGATACGAGGAAATAGAGCATCATTCAGTCGGTTCCGGCTCCGTATTCGCGCGAGGCGCGCTCAAGAAGCTCTGGCGGCCAAACCTCACCGAGGACGAAGCTGTCGCGGTCGCGATGGAAGCCCTCTACGACGCCGCCGACGACGACTCCGCCACGGGCGGCCCGGATCCGGTCCGCCAACTCTGGCCAGTTGTCTACACGGTCAACCGCGCCGGTGCCCGCCGGATCTCCGAACGGGAATTGGCTGCGGTTGCCGGATCCATTGTCGAGTCGCGTGCAGTTGCCGGACGGGAGGCCTGAGATGACACAGCAGTTCTACGTATCGCCCGAGCAGCTTATGAAGGACCGTGCGGATTTCGCGCGGAAGGGCATCGCCCGGGGCCGTTCCGTCGTCGTGATCAGCGGCGCGGACGGAATTGCCCTGGTCGCGGAGAATCCCTCGCCCTCCCTGCATAAAATCGGGGAAATCTACGACAAAATCGCCTTCGCGGCCGTCGGCAAGTACAACGAGTTCGAAAGCCTTCGTCAAGCGGGCGTGCGCTACGCGGATGTCCGCGGCTACTCCTATGACCGTGAGGACGTCACCGCCCGCGGATTGGCGAGCGTCTACGCCCAAAGCCTGGGCGCGGTGTTCACCGCCGAGCAGAAGCCGTTCGAAGTGGAACTGGCCGTCGCGGAGGTGGGGCGCACCCAAGAGCAGGACCATCTCTACCGCTTGACGTTTGACGGTTCCATCGCCGACGAAAAAGGCTTCGTGGTGATGGGTGGCGTGGCCGAGCAGGTCGCGGGTGTAGTTGCGGCCGGTTGGCACGCGGATCTTGGCCTCGCGGATGTATTGCGGCTGGCCGTCAAGGCGCTGGCCACGGACAAGGAAGTGGACGCTTTGCCGGGTACCGCCGTCGAGGCCGCTGTCCTGGATCGAAGCTCCGAGAGCGGCCGCGGATCGCGGCGGGCCTTCCGGCGTCTTCGGGCGGAAGAAATCACGCAGCTGCTGACAGGGGAGGCCTGACATGGACAAAAGGATCTTCGGCATCGAGACCGAATTCGGCATTTCCTATTCGAGTCCGGACTCCCGGCCCCTCGCCCCGGAAGAAGTTGCCAGGTACCTCTTCCGCAAGGTGGTGAGCTGGGGCCGGTCTTCGAATGTCTTCCTCACCAACGGCTCCCGGTTGTACCTCGACGTGGGCTCGCACCCGGAGTACGCGACGGCGGAGTGCGATGACCTTGCCCAGTTGATAGCCCATGACCGGGCGGGCGAGCTGATTCTCGACGACCTCGTCGAGGAGGCGCAGGGACGCCTGGCGGCGGAAGGTTTCAACGGGACGGTGTACCTGTTCAAGAACAACACCGACTCGGCCGGAAACTCCTATGGCAGCCACGAGAACTACCTCATCCCGCGGCGCGGCGAGTTTTCCCGGCTCGCGGAGATCCTGATTCCCTTCCTCGTCACCCGTCAATTGATCGCGGGTGCGGGCAAGGTCCTCAAGACTCCCCATGGAGCCACCTTCGCTTTTTCCCAGCGGGCAGACCACATCTGGGAAGGCGTGTCCTCGGCCACGACCCGGTCCCGGCCGATCATCAACACCAGGGACGAACCACACGCTGATGCCGAGTTCTTCCGGCGCCTGCATGTGATTGTGGGCGATTCCAACATGTCCGAAACCACGGCCCTCTTGAAAGTGGGAACCGTGGACCTGCTCCTGCGCATGATCGAGGCCGGGGTGATCATGCGCGACATGCGCATGGAGAATCCGATCCGCAGCATCCGTGAGATCTCCCATGACCTGAGCGGCAAGGCGTTGGTACGGCTGGCGAACGGGCGGCAGTTGACGGCCCTGGATATCCAGAGGGAGTATCTGGCCAAAGTCAGCGCTTTTGTGGCGTCGAACGGTGCCCATAACCAGCACGTCCCGCTCATCCTGGACTTGTGGGAGCGGACGCTGGACGCCATTGAGAGCGGCGACTCCAGCGGAGTTGATACCGAGGTCGACTGGGCCATCAAGAAGAAGCTGATGGACGCCTACATGCGCCGCCATGGAATCGGCTTGGATTCCCCGAGGATCGCCCAATTGGATCTGACGTACCACGACATCTCCCGAAAGCGCGGCCTTTTCTTCCTGCTTCAATCCAGGGGCGCGGCCCGCCGGCTCGTGGCCGATACCGACATCAAGGACGCGGTTGACGCGCCGCCCCAGACAACCAGGGCGAAGCTCCGCGGCGACTTTGTCCGCCGGGCACAGGAACTCGGACGCGACTACACGGTGGATTGGGTCCATTTGAAGCTGAACGATCGCGCCCACCAGACAATCCTGTGCAAGGATCCATTCCGTAGTGTCGACGAACGGGTGGATGCCCTGCTGGACTCGATGGGCTGACTCCCAGCTTCACCCGCTATTCTGGAGGTTGGCCTTAAACAGGCCTTTACGCGCATGGCCGGGCAATGCACGGCCATGCTCTCCTTTTGCCCCGACGAAAGTTCAGTGTGTGCGACGTCTTCTAGCAATTCTCATCCCTGCCATCTTGCTGCTCACGGCTTGCGGAGGAAGCCCGGCACCGGCACCATCCGCCGAACCGACCAGCCAGTCCTCCGGCGATGTGGCCAAGCTGGATTCCCTCAAAATCACCGACAACGGCGACAACAAGGCGCCGGGCCTGGACTTCACCAAGCCGTTGGACGTCTCCCAACCGACCATCAAGTTGATCAACGACGGTACCGGCGACAAAGTAAAGGCCGGGCAGATTGTCGGCATGTCTTACGTGACTGTTGACGGCAAGGATGGCAAGACCATCGACGATTCCTTCCCGAGCGGTCCGCAGCCCCTCGAACTCAACGACACCTTCAAGAGCGGCAACCAGATCATCTACAACGCCCTCGTCGGTGCGAAGGTAGGCGCGTACTTGGCGTTCGCGGCTCCCGGCACCGCAGCTTCCGGTGAGACGCCGGCCACTTCGGCCCAATTGGCCGTGCTCAAGATCGAGTCGGCGAAGGATGCGCCCAAGGCTTTGGACAAGCCTGAGGGCGACGTCGTCACTCCTCCCGCCGGACTTCCTACCGTGAAGGTGGATAACAACGGGGTTCCGCAGATTTCCGTCGCTGGCGTGAAGCCGCCCACGGACCTGATTTCCCAGGACCTGATCAAGGGCAAGGGCGATGTCGTCAAGGCAACGAGCACCGTCATGGCCAACTATGTCGGCGTGACCTTGTCTGATGGCAAGCCGTTCGATTCGAGCTACGATGACAGCTTCGGCCACAAGGGCGTTGCTACTTTCCCGCTCACCAACGTGGTTAAGGGCTGGACCCAGGGCCTCACGGGCAAGACAGTCGGCTCCCGCGTGCTCCTCGTCATTCCGAAGGCCTTGGCCTACCCGGATGCGACGCCCGGCAGTGGACAGCCGGTGGGAGACCTCGTCTTTGTTGTCGACATCCTTGGCGCCTACTAGCCTGTTCTGAGCATCGCCAACGCGTTTCAAACTATTTGAGGAGTATCCATGTCATTTGGTCAGCGTGACTATGACCGCACGAAGCCGGAGATCGACTTCCCCGAGGGTGACGTTCCCACTGAGCTCGTCATCAAGGACATCATCGTCGGTGACGGGCAGGAAGCCCAGGCTGGCGACACCGTTTCCACGCACTACGTGGGCGTTGCATGGTCCACCGGCGAAGAATTCGACGCCTCCTGGGGCCGCGGCGCTCCGCTGGACTTCCGCGTCGGCGTCGGCCAGGTCATCCAGGGTTGGGACCAAGGGCTGCTCGGCATGAAGGTGGGCGGCCGCCGCCGACTGGAAATCCCTTCCGAGCTCGCTTACGGCACCCGTGGTGCCGGTGCCTCCATCAAGCCCAACGAGGCCTTGATCTTCGTCGTGGACCTCGTCGCAGTCCGCTAGATTCCGCACCGCTGGAAAGCACGTCCACAGCCGGAGAAATCCGCCTGCAGACGTGCTTTCTGCCTTTAACCGCGGAGTTTAGTAACGTTGCCATCGTGTCCGCTTCCCGTACCGAACGACTCCTGAACCTGCTCATTGCGCTGCTCGACACCAAATACGGGCTATCCCGGGCCGTCCTGAGGGAGAAGGTCTACCATTCGGCCGGAGACGGCGACGCCGCTTTCGGCCGCATGTTTGAGCGGGACAAGGCGGACTTGAAGCAGTTCGGCTTCGAGATCGAGACGATCCTCGAGCAAGGCCTCGGCTCCGACGATCCCGCGTCCACGCGTTACCGCATCGGCAAGGAATCCAACACCCTTCCGGACGTGCACCTGACTCCCGCTGAGGGAACGGTCCTCCTCCTCGCGGCACAGTTGTGGGAACGTGCCGCCCTCGGCTCCGCCGCCGCCAGCGCGCTGCGTAAGTTGCAGGCATCCGGGGGCCTGGCCGACGTCGAACTTCCTGCCGGCGTCCAGCCTCGCATCAAGCCGGCTGGCCAGGCGTTCGACGACATCATTGGGGCAATGAACGGCAAGCATCCCGTCAGTTTCGGTTACCGGGCCGCCAGTACCGGCCGGGAAGAACGCCGAATCGTGGAGCCTTGGGGGCTCGGGAGCCGTTTCGGCCAGTGGTACCTCGTCGGTTTCGACCGGGAGCGGAAAGCGAAACGCTTCTTCCGTTTATCCCGCATGACCACTGACGTCCACGTCGAGGCGCGGGACCATTGCGAGATCCCCTCCGGGTTCGATACCCGGGCCGAGCTGGACAGCCTCAACGAGCTTCCCTTGCAGGAGGCTTCCCTCGAAGTTGCCGAAGGTCGGCTGCTTGGGCTGCGGAAGCGCGCAGTAGACACTACCGGTCTTGCCTCCGGACCGGGCAGGGAGGGACTCCCGGTGCTGTTCCGGGACACCGAGTCGCTCGCCGAGGAACTCGCTTCCTACGGTCCCCACGTCCGGGTCGTCGGCCCTCCCGAGTTGCGGGACGCCGTCGTACGCCGCCTTGAAGGGGCGGCCGCATTCGCGGCGGCTCCCGGCGTCGAAATCCTTTTTCCCGACGCCGGTCCCGCGCCCCGGGCGCGCAAGCGCACGTCCGAGGACCAGCTCAGCCGCATGCTGCAATTGGTCCCATTCCTGGTCCATAACCAGGGCCTGCCCATCCAGGAAGTGGCGGACCGCTTCGGGATCAGCCGCAAAGAGCTCATCGAGGACCTGAAAATCCTGATCTGCTCGGGACGGCCCGAGGGCTACCCGGACGATTTGTTCGATATTGATTGGGAAAACGAGCACGTTTACATCCGGGAGCACCTCGAACTCAACCGGCCCATTCGCTTCAGCGTGGACGAAGCGTGCGCGTTGCTGACCGGCCTCGCTACGCTGAATGGCCTGCCCGCCCAGGGCGGCTTGTCTGAGGACGAGCAAAGCGGGGCCCTGGAATCCGTGACGTTGAAGCTCACGGGCGCGGCCGGCGAAGCGGGACGATTAGCGGCCGCCGTGGCCGTGCCGCCGGTGGCTCCGGCTGACGCCTCAGCTTTTGACGTCATCACCACGGCACTCCATGAGGGGAGCCAGCTGCACTTGAGCTACTTGTCGCAGCAACGCGACTCCGTCTCCGAACGGGACGTCGACCCCCTGCGCCTCTACTCGCTGGACAGCACGTGGTACTTCGAAGCGTATTGCCACAGCAAAGCCGGCCTCCGCAATTTCCGCTTGGACCGGATCGAGAAAATCGCGCCCAACGGACAACGGGTTTCCACGAGCGCGGAAGCCCAAGCGAACACCCCGGCGAAGCTCTACACGCCGAACGACGACGACGTCGTCGTGGTCCTGCAACTGACCCGCCAAGGCGCCGGCCTGGCGGATGACTACTACGCCGAACGTACGGCAGCGCTTCCCGACGGCGGGTTGCTCGCCGAGGTCAGGTTCGGCAACGCGGACTGGCTGCCCATGTTCGTCGCCCAGCATGGCGGTGCCGTGCGGATCCTCTCGCCGCAGGAACTGACCCATGCTTCGCTTGCGTGGTTGGAAGCGGCGCTTGGCCAGTACGGGATGAAGGCTGGATAGACTACACAAATGCCTTGGTGGACTTGGATCCTTTTGTGGGTCGCCCTGATTGCTGTGACGTTGCTTTGCTACGTTTTCATGGGCATCCGGTTGTTCCGGAAGTTCATGGCGATGCTTCATGAGTTCAGTGCCGCGGGGGAGGAGCTGGGGCGCCCCCTGCATCCCTCCCTGTCGGTAGAGGACGACGGCGTTCCGTCGTCCAAGGTGTTCGGTGCGGCCGTTTTTGCCTCACCGGAGCAGATGCGTCATGATTACGTGACGGCCAAGGCCTCCCGCCGGGAAGTTCGTCGCCAAAGGCGCGTCAAGCGCAAAGCAGAACGGGGCCAACCCCAGTCCCTGCACGACATTGAATTCAGTTAGACGTAGGATGTATTCCAACGAAAGGACTTCCCAACATGAGGCTTGAAGGCTGGCATATCGTCGTTATCGTCGTATTGGCCCTGGTGCTCTTCGCGGCGCCTAAGCTGCCTTCCATGGCGCGGAGCCTCGGCCAGTCGATGCGCATTTTCCGGTCCGAGGTTCGCGAGATGAAGAAGGACGGATCAACGGACGCGAGCGGAGATACCGACCCGGTCGAGGGCAAGGTAGTCGGTCACCCGGACCAAAAGACCAGGAACGCCGGCGAGACTGACGTTCCGCCTGGCACTCGTCTCTGACAAGTGGTGCATGCGAACACGTGGTGCAAGTGAATAATCGAAAAGCCAATCCTGAAGGAAGGATGGCGCTGCTCGATCACCTGAAGGAATTGAAGAACAGGCTCTTCAAAGCTGCGATCGCCGTCATCCTCGGGACCATTGTCGGCTTTATCGTCTACCAGCCGCTTCTTGCAGCGTTGGTAAAGCCCATCAAGGACCTCAACGAGCAGCATGGCAGGCAAGCTGCACTGAACTTCGACGGGGTCGCGAGTTCCTTCGACCTGATGATCCAGGTCTCGGTGTTCCTCGGCGTCATCATCGCCAGCCCGGTGTGGATCTACCAATTGTGGGCATTCATCGTGCCCGGACTCCATAAGAACGAACGCCGGCTTGCCTTGTCTTTCGTTGCCGCTGCCGTGCCCCTTTTCATCGGTGGCGTCTTACTGGCTTGGCTCGTCCTTCCGAATGCTGTCCGGGTCCTGACCGAGTTCACTCCGCAGGGCGGCTCGAACTTCATCAGCGCGGATGTGTACCTTGCCTTTGTCATCCGGTTGCTATTGGCGTTTGGTGTTGCCTTCCTGATTCCGGTCATCTTGGTCGGTCTGAATATGGCCGGCATCGTCAAAGGCGCGCGGCTGCTCAAGAGCTGGCGAATCACCGTCTTCCTCGTATGCCTGTTTGCGGCCATGGCCGCACCCGGTGCTGATGCGATGAGCATGTTCTATCTGGCTGTACCCATGCTGGTGCTCTTCTTTGCTGCCATTGGAGTCTGCCTCGTCAACGACAAGCGCCGTGTGCGCCGCCAGGCAAAGGTCTCTGCTGAGACGGAGGCCACGGCAGACGTCGCCACTCCTGCCTCGGATCTGGAGAACCTGTAGCCTCCCGGCCACTAGGCTTGAAGCATGTCTTCCAATTCCGGGGCACTCTCGCCCTCAGAAGCGTTCCAAGCCGCAGCGGAGCGGAGTGCCGAAGCCAAAACGTACCTCGGCACTTTCGTCCGGTCCCTGGAGTTCGAGCTTGACGATTTCCAGCGTGAGGCCTGCCGCTCCCTCCAGGAAGGCAAGGGAGTGCTGGTCGCGGCACCTACAGGTGCCGGGAAGACGATCGTCGGCGAGTTCGCCATCTACCTTGCGCTCGAACGGGGCTTGAAGGCTTTCTACACCACGCCGATCAAGGCGTTGAGCAACCAGAAGTTCTCCGAGCTGTCCGCGAAGTACGGTGCTTCGAACGTAGGGTTGCTGACCGGGGATACAACGATCAACGGTGAAGCGCCCGTGGTGGTGATGACCACCGAAGTCCTGCGGAACATGCTCTACGCTGACTCGGATACACTCGGCGACCTCGGCTACGTGGTGATGGACGAGGTGCACTACCTCGCGGACCGGTTCCGTGGTGCTGTGTGGGAAGAAGTCATCATCCACTTGCCCAGCGAGGTCCAAGTGGTTTCCCTCAGCGCTACTGTCTCGAACGCCGAGGAGTTTGGTGCCTGGCTGGACACCGTGCGCGGGCACACTGACGTCATCGTTTCAGAGCACCGCCCAGTTCCCTTGTGGCAGCACGTCATGGTCGGCCGTGAAATCGTGGACCTCTTTGCCGGGGACACGAGCTTTGACGAGATCGCGCCCGGCGCCCCGGAGCCTGGTTCAAGCGTGCCGGTGGTGTCCGCCGGGAAGGACCGGAGTTCTCGCCAGAAGGAATTCGAGGTCAACCCCGAATTGTTGTCCATGGCCAGGGCGGAGAGCCAAATGAACTCCCGGGCCCGGTACGGACACGGCGGCCGCAACCGCCGCGGGCAGGACCGGCAGCGCAATTCCGGTTCCGGGGAACAGCGCAGTCCCGTGCGGAAGGCCAGCCGTCCCCAGATCATCGCCAGCCTGGACCGGCAAGGACTCCTCCCCGCAATCACCTTCATCTTTTCCCGCGCTGGTTGCGACGGCGCGGTGGCGCAGTGTGCCGCTGCGGGCCTATGGCTCACCACCGAGCGTGAACAGCGGATCATCGCCTCGAGGGTGGACGAGGCAAGCCGCGAGATTCCGGCAGACGACCTCGACGTGCTGGGCTTCTGGAGTTGGCGCGACGGCCTCCTTCGAGGCCTCGCCGCCCACCACGCCGGTCTCTTGCCTACCTTCAAGGAAGTGGTCGAGAACCTCTTCGCCGATGGCTTGGTGAAGGCCGTGTTCGCCACGGAGACCCTCGCGCTTGGGGTCAACATGCCGGCTCGGTGCGTTGTCTTGGAGAAGCTCGACAAGTTCAACGGCGAGGCCCACGTGAACATCACTGCGGGGGAGTACACCCAGCTGACGGGCCGCGCGGGCAGGCGTGGAATCGACGTCGAAGGCCATGCCGTGGTCTTGTGGCAACCGGGAACCGATCCGACCGCCGTAGCCGGCCTGGCGTCCAGGCGGACCTATCCGCTGAATTCAAGCTTCCGGCCCACGTACAACATGAGCATCAACCTGATAGCCCAATTCGGCCGGACGCGGGCGCGCCAGATCCTGGAATCCTCGTTCGCCCAGTTCCAGGCTGACCGTTCCGTGGTGGGCTTGGCCCGGCAAGTCCGCAGTCGCGAGGAATCGTTGGCGGGATACGCGGAATCCATGAAGTGCCACCTCGGCGACTTCACTGAATACGCCAAGCTCCGCCGCGATCTCAGCGATGCCGAGCAAATGGCTTCCAGGAGCACATCCCGGGCGCGCAAATCCCTCACCGTCGACTCGCTCGCACGGCTCATGCCGGGGGACATCGTCAAGGTCAGCGGCGGACGGACGCCGGGTTACGCCGTCGTACTCAATGGCGATTCAAACTCGCGTGAACCGCGCCCGGCGGTGCTCTCCGAAGACAACCAGATGCACAGGATCGGCGTGTATGAGGTCGAAGGACCGGTCGCTCCGGTGTCATGGGTGCGCATCCCGAAGTCATTCAACGCCAAGCTGCCAAAGTCCCGCCGGGACCTCGCCTCAGCCATGCGGAATGCCGTGCGCGAGGGCCGCCCGCCCGCGCGCGGGTCCAGCCGGAACGAGGACTTCGGCCGTGCCCAATATCTGCCGGATCAGGAAAAGAGGATCGCCGACCTGCGGAGGGCCTTGCGTGCCCACCCCTGCCATGGTTGCAGCGAACGCGAAGACCATGCCCGGTGGGCCGAACGCTGGTGGAAACTCCGGCATGAAACCGATGGCCTCGCACGGCAGATCCAAGGACGCACCAATACGATCGCGAAGACCTTCGACCGCGTATGCGACGTCCTCGCCGGCTACGGTTACATCCAGGCGTCCGACGGCGGCAACGTCACCATCAGTGCGGACGGCCAGCGCCTTCGGCGCATCTACGGCGAGAAGGACCTCCTGATTTCCCAAGCCATTCGGCAAGGAGCCATCAAGGACCTCGACGCCGCGGAGCTTGCCGCGCTAGCGAGCACGATGGTTTACCAAGCCAAGCGGGACGACCGCGGCCTGCGTCCAAAGATGCCGTCTGTTTCACTCGAGACCGCGGTGGACATTGTGGTCCAGGAGTGGTCCGTCCTGGAAGACATCGAAGACAAAAACCGCCTTCCCCTCACGGCGGAGCCCGAGCTCGGGTTGGTGTGGCCGATCTTCAAATGGGCCAAGGGCCGCCACCTCCAGGAGGTCCTGAGCGGAACCGACCTCGCAGCGGGCGATTTTGTGCGCTGGGCGAAGCAAGTGATTGATTTGCTGGACCAGATGGCCAAGATTCCCGGGCTCGAACGGCGCCTGGCCAAAATCTGCCGTGAGGCGATCGACCTCGTCCGGCGCGGCGTCGTGGCCTATTCCAACGTCGCCTGATCCATTCCAGCTTCCACCTAGGAGTAATTCCATGACCCTTCCAGGCCTTCCCGCCGACATGCCTCAGCGCAAGGTCACGATGTACCGAAACGGCTCCGTCTATACCGCAGCGGATCCGTTCGCGACCGCCATGCTGGTGGACGGCGACACGGTCGCATGGGTTGGTTCGGAGCAGGCCGCGAGCTCGATCGCCGATTCCTCGATGGACATCATCGACCTCCGCGGCGCATTGCTCGCCCCCGGATTCGTCGATTCCCATGTGCACCTCAGCGAGACGGGGATTGCGGCTGATTCTTTGCAACTGGCCGAGGTGCGTTCCGCCCGTGAGCTGCTTGACGCCGTCGCCCGCGCCGCCGCAGCCGTTGGCGCCGAAGGAACGGTGCTCGGGAACGGTTGGGACGAATCACTGTGGGACGATGCGACCCTGCCCACGCAGGATGAACTCGAACGCGCCGCAGGTGGCCGCAAGGTGTACCTCGCGCGCGTCGACGCCCATTCCGGCCTGGTGTCGTCGTCGCTCGCGACCGCGGCGGGCATCGTGGGGATGGACGGGTACGACGGCGGAGCGAGGGTCCTGCGGGCCGCCCACAACGCGTCGCGCCTGGCGGCCCGGCAGATGCCCCAAGGCGAGCGTCGACGCTATCAGGAACTCGCCCTCCGTGAGGCAGCGGCGAATGGTTATGTCGCTCTGGCCGAAATGGCGGCCCCACACCTGTGCAGCATCGATGACCTACGGCTCTCGGCAACATGGAATTCGGGGCCGGAGGCACTGCCTGAGGTCTTGCCGTACTGGGGCGAGCTGGCTTCATCGGCCGAGCACGCAGCGGAGATCCTCGGACGCCTGGGAGTTCCCGTCCTCGGCCTGGCCGGGGACCTGAACATCGACGGCTCCATCGGATCCAGGACGGCGGCTCTCAGCGAGGACTACGCGGATGCGCCTGGTGAGCGCGGCGGGCTGTACTTGTCAGCGGATGAAGCAGCGCGCCATATTGCGGCTTGTTCGACGCTCGGCATCCAAGCCGGCTTCCATGTGATTGGCGACGCCGGACTGAAGGCTGCATTGGACGCCTTGGACCAGGCCGCCGCGGAAGTGGGTGAGCAACGCGTTCGTGCCGCCGGGCATCGCCTCGAGCACGTTGAGATGGCGGACGCCGAGGATCGCGCCCGGCTTGCCAAATACTCGATCACGGTGAGCGCGCAGCCTGCCTTCGACGCCGCCTGGGGTGGAGCGGGCAAGCTCTACGAGCAACGGCTGGGCTCCCGGAGCACCACCATGAATCCCTTCGCTTCCTACTATTCGGAGGGCGTACCGGTGTGCTTTGGAAGCGATAGCCCCGTGACCCCCCTGCGGCCTTGGTCAAGCGTCAGGGCCTGCTTGGAGCACAGCAACCCTGCGCAACGCATTTCAGCACGTGCCGCTTTCCTCGGCCACACGCGTGCAGGATGGCGGGCCAGCAGGCAGCAGAACCCGCTCCTGGGGCAATTGGTTCCGGGCGCACCGGCGAGTTTTGCCGTGTGGGAGGTCGAAGAACTCATGGTCCAGGTGGCCGATGACAGGGTGCAGTCCTGGTCCACGGATCCGCGTGCGCGGACGCCCCTTTTGCCCGCGCTCGACAGGGGGAGCGATCCCGTGTGCTTGCAGACTGTTCGGGAGGGCCGAGAGCTCTTCGCCAGCGGTGCATTGCGGTCATAGACAAAAATAACCGCTCGCCTTGAAGGCCGCTTGACCTGCGATTTCGGGAGAATCCGCAGGTCAGGGCACGGTTGACAGGAGTTGTAAAGCCCGTAGCATTTAGGCTCAACAGGCTGCCACAGCTAGTACCCGGTTGTCTGGCCGCGGTTTCCCGAACCGCGGCACTCGTAGTGGGCAGGTCCGCCGCGCAGCAGAAAACGGTTCGGTCCCGGGATGGAACGGGGATCGGCACTGGACCTGGGCCGGTGGACCTGCCCGCGGCCACGAGTCGCCGAGTGCGCTTGTGGCCGGCGCCACACGCGCGCGGGATGGTCGAAAAAGTCACCCTATAATGGAGAGTTGCGCCTGAATGCCAGCCTCGCTGCTTCTCCGGCTCACCGACCGCTTCCCTTAAGGAAAGGCCTCTTCTTGCGTGTCCTGACGATCATCCCCACGTACAACGAGCTGGAATCGCTGCCCAAGACGCTCGGACGCCTGCGCGCGGCCGTGCCCGCTTCGGATGTCCTGGTTGTCGACGACAACAGCCCTGACGGCACGGGACAACTCGCCGACGGCATTGCAGCCGAGGATAGCCAGGTCCATGTCCTGCACCGCAAGGGCAAGGAGGGCCTCGGGGCCGCGTACATCGCCGGGTTCAAGTGGGGCATGGCGGCCGGCTATGACGTCCTCGTGGAGATGGATGCAGATGGTTCGCACCAGCCCGAGCAGTTGCCGCTGTTGCTCGAAGCAATCACCGACGGCGCCGATCTCGCGATGGGTTCGCGCTGGGTTCCCGGTGGCGGCACGGTGAACTGGCCCCTGTACCGGCAGGCGATTTCCCGGACGGGAAGCACCTACTCGCGGATCATGCTTGGCATGAAGGTCAAGGACATCACAGGCGGTTACCGGGCCTTCCGGCGGAGCACGCTTGAAGCGCTGAACCTCGATGCCGTGGAGTCCGTGGGATACGGCTTCCAGGTGGATCTGGCGTGGCGCGTCGCCAAGCTCGGATTGACGATCGTGGAACGTCCCATTACGTTCGTGGAGCGCGAACTCGGCGCTTCCAAAATGAGCGGCAACATCGTCGTTGAGGCCATGATCAACGTCACCAAATGGGGCCTGGCCGCGCGCTGGGAAAAGCTGACCGGGAAGAAGAAGTCCGCGGTCTCGAAGTAGGGCGTCCTCGGAAAGCCCACAGCACTGGATTTGATAAAAGACAAGGTCCGCACCCTGATCGGGTGCGGACCTTGTCTTTGTTTTATGCGTCGAATTCGCGATTAGGCCGAGCGGCGCTCTCCGCGGCGTTCACGCAGGATGTTCAAGCGGTCTTCGAGGATCTGCTCCAGCTCGGGGAGGCTGCGGCGCTCGAGGAGCATGTCCCAGTGCGTGCGCACGGCTTTCTCGCTGTTGTCCACCGGGCGTTCACCGTCAACCAAAAGCGCTTCCTTGCCGGTTTTCGAAACCCAGACAGGGGGAATTTCGGCTTCGGAAGAGAATGTCACGAAGACCTGCTCCCCGTCGGCGCAACGGTATTCAACCCGCTGACGAGGTGCCGGCTCCACACCGGATTCGGTTTCCATGCTCTGGGCGCCAAGACGCATGCCCCGCAGGCTGCGATCGCTCATGATTACTCCCTCTATCTGTCCGCGGAGCCAGGCTCCACGCTAGCCGGACGTCGTCTGGACGCCGCCCGGGCTACTGTATGCACACGTTGCATCAATAGATGAAACGCCTGACCAAGCGTAAATGTTCCGCCCGGACTGAACCGGCCGGACAAATACACCATTATACGCGGAGGCAAGGTAAGAGGACAAAAAGGAGGCGTGTGCGGGGTTTGTTAGTGGACAAAGGAAGGGATCGGCCGCAGCCGATCCCTTCCTGACATCCTTGCTATTCGCCCTGCTGGCTGGCTTGAGCGGGAGGCGATTCAGCGTGCCTCGAAGTCGACGTCGCGGTTGCTGATGCTCCCGAGGTCACCGGAACAGCGGCAGGTGATTCTGTCAGCCCAGCCGAGGACTTGCCAGCGCCACCGAACAGGTCCGCAACTCCCGTTCCGCCCTCGACACCGCCCAACGCACCTCCGATTCCCTTGAGGGCTTCACCAACTTCGCTCGGGATGATCCACAGCTTGTTGGACGTTCCCTCCGCGATCTTCGGCAGGGTCTGCAGGTATTGGTAGGCCAGGAGCTTCTGGTCTGGATTCCCCTTATGGATGGCGTCGAACACCTTCTGGATGGCCTGCGCTTCACCGTCGGCCCGGAGGATGGCGGCTTTCGCGTCACCTTCGGCGGCAAGGATGGCAGCCTGTCGCTGGCCTTCCGCGGTGAGGATCTGGGACTGTTTGGTGCCTTCGGCGGTCAAGATTGCAGCGCGCCGGTCACGTTCGGCCCGCATCTGCTTTTCCATCGAGTCCTGGATCGAGTGGGGCGGGTCGATTGCCTTGAGCTCCACCCGGGAAACGCGTATGCCCCAGCGTCCGGTGGCTTCGTCCAAGACGCCGCGGAGTTGCCCGTTGATTTGGTCGCGCGAGGTGAGTGCTTCTTCCAGGTTGAGGCCACCCACCACGTTACGAAGGGTAGTGGTGGTCAACTGCTCGACGGCCTGGATGTAGTTGGCGATCTCGTACGTCGCTGCGCGCGGATCCGTGACCTGGAAGTAGACCACGGTGTCGATGGACACCACCAGGTTGTCTTCGGTGATCACCGGTTGCGGCGGGAAGGAAACAACCTGCTCGCGAAGATCCAAGAGCGGCAGCAGCCGGTCGACAAAGGGGATCAGGATGGTCAGTCCGGGATTGAGCGTGCGCTGGTACTTGCCCAGGCGCTCCACGACGCCGGCGCGTGCTTGCGGGATGATCCTGATCGAGCGGACCAATACAATAACCACGAATATGACGAGAACGAGCAGCACGATCGCTGCTGCGGATCCTCCCAAGCTATCCATACATCTCCTTCATTCCCCAACTAATCATGTGATGTTGTCTTTGGAGCGAAACCGCCTGTTCGCGGTATTCGCACGGTTCGGAAAGCTATCGCGCGGGACTCAGCGCGGGCTGTTTTCGGCAAGTGAGGTGACTACCGCCGTCGCACCTTCAATCTTGGCGACCTGGACTGTCTCGCCCGCGGCGATGACGACGCCCGCGCTGCGGGCGCTCCATACGTCTCCACCGATCTTGACGAGGCCGGCCGTGGCGCTGACCGGTTCCATCACCAGTGCCGGCTGGCCGATCAGGCGATCCACGTTGGTGCGCTGTTCGGCCGGCCCTTTGCGGAGGTGCCTCAACGCGATGGGACGGACAAAAGCGATCATGAGCAGGGATACGATGCAGAAAACCACCACCTGCAGCCACAGGTCCGCGCCCGCGAGGTCGGCGACAACGGCAGCCAAAGCGCCGCCGCCAAGCATGATGAAGAAGAGGCCCAGCGTCAGCATCTCAATTACGGCGAACGCCAGGAAGACCGTGAGCCATAAGGCCCACCAGTTGCTGCCAAGCCATTCGAACATCGTTCCCCCTGTTCCGGACCTGCAGCGCCAGCCGGTCCGATCCGGACTGCATCGGCAAGATCACAGGTGCCTGTTTCTCCATCCTAGCCCGGCGCGGCGCTTCCCGTTAGGCGCCTTGTCCGCGCCCCCGGAAGGCGGTGACAGTGAACTTCGCGGTGGCTTGGACGGGCCCCTCCCCGTCCATTGAGGCGAGCAATGTTGAACGGTCCAGGTGGTGTCCGGCCGGGCCCATGAAGGCGGCATCGGCGACGTCGCGCGCACCGAGCATCAACTCGATGTCGAGGCCGTGGGATTCCTCCTGCACGAAGAACTCCCGCATTGACTCACTCAAGCGTTCGTCCTTCCCGGACTCGATTGCCAGCATTCCCGTCCGCCCTGCGATCTCGGCAAGGTGGCCCGGCCGCGGGGTCACCACGATCACGCGACCGGCGGGACGGAGCACGCGGGCAAATTCCGCGGGATGGCGCGGGGCGAAAACCACGGTGACGACGTCCACCGAATGCCCGGCGAGGGGGAGCGGACGCCAGATGTCCCAGACGAGGTTGATTGCCTCGGGGTTCAGTCGGGCTGCCCTGCGAAGGGCGAATTTCGAAATGTCGATGCCAATTGCCGCAGCAGGGGCGAGGTCCAGCACTGCGCGCAGGTAATGGCCGGTACCCGTGCCCGAATCCAGGATGGTTGCGCCTGGATGCTCCAATGCCGGTGCGGATAGCTTCGCGAGGGCGTCGGCCAAGGGCTTGTAGTGGCCGGCGCCCAGGAAGTCGCTCCGCGCGGCGACCATCTCGGCCGTGTCGGCTTCGAATACCGTTCCCTTTCCCGTCAGGAAGTTGAAATAGCCTTGCTTGGCGGCATCGAAGCTGTGGCCGGAGGTGCATTTCAGCGAAAGATGAGCCGTACCGACTACGTCGAACGAGCCTTGGCAGACGGGGCATCGCAGGCAAGTGACGGCGTCGGAAAGCATATGGACAATCCTACGGTGGGCGGAGTGGCGCCCGCCGCCGTGGAAGGTCGGCAGCTAGGCTCACGAACGTGAAAGCCGATCAGCTACCCCTCCTGAAATCTGTCTCCGCGCCAGCCGCCCACCCCTCCGGCACGCGCGCAGTTGTCTCCGTTACCCGCCCCGACTTCGCCGCGGACTCGTACGTAGGCCAACTTTGGAGCGTCGACTTCGACCCCGCGGTTCCGCCCAGACGGATCACCCGCGGCTTCCGGGACACCTCCCCGCGGTTTTCGCCGGACGGCAAGGTATTGGCGTTCCTTCGTTCGCTCCCGGACGGCAAGCCCCAGTTGCATATCGTGGAAGCGGACGGCGGTGAGCCGCAGGCGGTGACGGACCAAAAGCTGGGGGTCTCGGAGTTTTCGTGGGCCCCCGATTCGCTTCGCATTGTCTTTTCGGCCCGCGTTCCGGACGACGGCCGTTACGGGACCACCGACGGCGTCGGCGCTGGAAGCGAAGACGCGCGGCTCGTGACGGACAACCAGTACAGGCTCAACGGACTCGGGTACACGGCGGACAAGCCCGCGCAGCTGTTCGTGGTCGAGATTCCCGATCCGGGGTCCGAGCCGCCAGTGGCACCGGTGGGCCGGGCTGCGAAGGACGCCGGTTCCGATGCGCCGGGCTTGCTGCCGGTGGCCGCGCAGCTGACATTCGGCAGTTCGGACCACGCTGTTCCGTCCTTTAGCCGGGACGGTGCGAGCGTGTACTTCATCGCGGCCCTCCATGAAGGGCACGACGCCGATATCGCCTCCGGGATGTATCGCGTCCCGGCGACTGGCGGCGAGCCGGTCGCGGTACGGCCGGGCTCGTCGGCTCAATCAGTCCACGACGTTTGCGAATCCGACGACGGCGAACATCTGTTCTTTACCGCGCAGGACCTCGGCGACGACGGCCTGGATTTTGTTGCGAGGAACACCGGACTCTACGTGATGCCGGCCCGGGGCGGCCAGGCCAAGTTGCTCAGTGATGTCGAGAACCAGGATTTCTCCGCCGGTCGCCTTGAGCGTTCCGGGCCTGACGGGGTTCTTGCGTTCAACACCAAGCGCGGCGGCGTTGAACTGATCAAGTGGACGGCCGACGGCGGTACCGAGGTCCTCGTCGACAGGTCACGGGTGGTTTTGGGCGCGTCAGGCGGAGGGGACGCGATGGCTGTCACCGTGGGCGATGCGCTAAGTCCGGGAGAACTCGGGGTCCTGGAACCCGAAGGACTGCGTTTGCTCACTGGCTTCGGCAAGGAGCTTCGCGACGAATCAGCAATATTTGAGCCGAAGGAACTCACCGCCGCCGGGGCCGACGGATACCCCGTGCACGGTTGGGTGGTCCTTCCCGAAGGCCACGGTCCGCACCCGGTCCTCCTCAGCATCCACGGCGGTCCGTTCGCACAGTACACCGGAGCTTTCTTCGATGAAGCCCAGGTTTACGCCGAGGCGGGCTACGCCGTCGTGATGTGCAACCCACGCGGATCCGCCGGGTATGGACAGGCACACGGGGGAGCCATCAAGGAAAAGATGGGCACCGTGGACATGGCGGATGTGCTGACATTCCTTGACCGTGCGTTGGAAGCCTTTCCTGTCATGGACCGGGACGCCGTGGGCATTATGGGAGGCTCTTACGGTGGCTACTTGACTGCTTGGGTCATCGCGCACGAGCACCGGTTTAGGGCTGCCATTGTGGAGCGGGGATTCCTCGATCCCGTGAGCTTCACCGGGTCCTCGGACATTGGCTGGTTCTTCGGTGGCCAATACACGGGCGGCTCGGCGGAGCAAATGATTGCCCAGAGTCCCATGGCCAACGTGGGGAACGTCCGGACGCCAACCTTGGTGATCCACAGCGAAAACGACCTTCGCTGCCCTGTCGAACAGGGGCAGCGCTATTTCGCCGCGCTCAAAGCGCAAGGCGTCGAAACGGCGTTGGTCCTCTTTCCCGGCGAGGACCACGAGTTGTCACGTTCGGGGACGCCGCACCACCGGAAGCAAAGGTTCGAGCACGTTCTTTCCTGGTGGGCCAAGCATCTGCCGTCTGCGGCCAATCCGGCCCCCGAGGACGGGGTTTAGGCGGAACTGCCGGCCGGGCCGGGTTCCGTCAGGAGTCGAGGAAGCCGAGTCCGTGGCGCGCTTCCTCGATTCCCGGATATGCCCAATTCGTCCTGTATTCGCCGTCGTTTGACAGCGAGCGCAGCTCGGCCCGGTCCAAGTAAATGCCGCCGTGCAAGTGGTCGGTCTCGTGTTGGACTATCCTGGCTTGCCACCCGGTGAACTCCTCGGCAGCTGTGCTTCCGTCGGGACGCTGGTAGCTCAGGCGGACATCCCTGTGGCGTGTCACAACGGCCTGGAATCCACGCATGGACAGGCAGCCTTCATAGAACGACGCCGTCGATGGGCTGGTGGGTTCGTACGTGGGATTCAGGATCGGGAAAAAGCCGAGCGGCGTGCGCTGGCGGGCTTCGGAGGCGATCGGATCGACGTCGAAGCGGTCTTCCAAAACGGCCAGCTGCAGCGGAATTCCCAATTGCGGGGCAGCCAGGCCGACGCCCGGAGCGGCATGCATGACGTCCCGCATCCTCTCGATGAGCTGGACGAGTTCCGTGTCGTCGATCTGGCCATCGAAACGTGCTGCGTGCTGCCGAATTACTGGATGGCCGACCTGCACGATGGCGGGGAGGC
The DNA here is from genome assembly GCF_004354015.1 of Arthrobacter terricola. GTDB lineage: Bacteria > Actinomycetota > Actinomycetes > Actinomycetales > Micrococcaceae > Arthrobacter > Arthrobacter terricola. The sequence goes on along the minus strand of NZ_SMRU01000026.1, from coordinate 9,169 downwards.
CTTCTGTTGCCAGGATCTGCTGTATGACGTCGCGGATTTGCGACGCCGTGAAAGGCGTCTCCGGGCCGACGGGCAAGGGGCGGGTCGCGAACTCCATGGCTTGAGCATAGTTCGCTTTGTACTGCAGCCGTTCAATGCGGCCCGGGTCCTGATGAGGCGGCCGCTGCGTTTCCCGCGGCTAATGCATGGTGAATCGTTTGGCCACCAATTCCGAGAAGACCGGCAAGGTGATGGCGCGGCCGATCATCGCGTTCCGCGCATTGAGCACTTTAGGGTGCAAAGGCCTGCCCAACGCCATGTTCACGCTGGCCTGCCAGATCGCCTTCTTCGCAGCTCTTTGCCGGGACCGTTCGAATTGCGCAAGTTCGGCGGGGACGGGCCGGTTTGCGGAGGTTCGCAGGGCGGTGCTGACAAGCGGAGCGAGGGCGGCAGCGTCCAACCAGCCCAAGTTCATTCCCTGGCCGCCGATCGGGCTGATTTCGTGGGCTGCGTCCCCGATCAAAGCGATCCGGCCGTGGACCATGCGGGAAACCAGGCGCGAGGTGACACCAAATGCACTGATCATGGTGTTGCTCGATGAATCGACCGCGTGGGCCGTCCGATTCCGGATCAGGGCAGCAAGCTTGGCGGGGGTTGGTTCCGGGCAGGACGTGCCAAGGCGGACTACCCAGCGCCTGATGCCGCCCGGCAGCGGGAAGGATTCCACGATCCCTCCGGGTTCGAGGAAGAGGACAGCGATGTCGCCGAACCTGGACTCATCGCGGTAATCTCCCATGACGTAGTAGTCGGGATAGGTCCGCAAACGTGGTTCGAGTCCGAGTCCTCCGCGCAACGCTGAATGCACTCCGTCGGCGGCGACGACGAAGCGGCTCCGAAACTCCACTGGAGCGTCCCGGAACCGGCCCCGCAAACGCAACGTGCCGCCGTCGTCGGCTACTTCCTCAACGTGCACGCCGCGGTGGAGTGCCAGCGGGCCAAGCTCGGCGACCCTCGACTCGAGGGCTTGGATGGTGAGGTACTGCGGCACGGAAAGGATGAACGGGTATTCGGAAGCCGGGCGGGCAAAATCCATGTCCGCCACCTTGCGGCCTCCGCTGTAAGCGGCCCCGCGCGTAATGCGGACTCCCGAGGAAACCAAGGGGGCGGCGACGCCGACGGAGTCGAGTGCCGCCAAGGCCGGCGGATGGATGCCGATCGCCCTTGTTTGGCGGGCCGGTGAGGTATGTCGTTCGAGGACCGCTACCCGGTGGCCTTCGCTCAGCAGGAGGGCCGCCATGTACAGGCCGACGGGACCGGCTCCAACCACTACCACGTCAAACATCGGGGGCCTCACGGACGCGGTAGACCAGGATGTTGTGCCACGAACCGGAGCGTTCCACTGTCCAGGACGGGGGAGCGGCGGCTTGGAGTTCCGCCGTGGTGTAGCTGCGCTTGATGGAGGTTAGCCCGTCGCTGTGGATGTACGAACCGAACCCGAGCGGCCAGAACGCGGCCCAGAACAGCGCGTACGCAATGCGGCTGCGCTTGAGGTCGTTGTGTAAGGCCAGGCGTCCGCACAGTTGTTCGGTATCACCAAGGAGTGCGTCGAGTTGCTGGGGGGTCAAATGGTGCAGGACGTGGTTGGAGATGACGATATCGAAGCGCAGCCCTTCCGAGACGAGCTGAGAACTGAGCGCCTGGCGGAACGTTACTCCCTCGACCGGAGGTGCCGAGCTTGCGAACTGGAAGGCGCGCTCATCGGGATCGATTGCCGTGATCTCCAGGCGGAATCCATCCTTGGCGGCTCGGCGAGCCAGGTTTCGTGCGATGTCACCGCCACCGCACCCGATGTCGAGCACGGTGGCGGATTCCGACGTCGTGAGCAGCGGCCTGATGTGCGACGCGTACGTGCCCTTCCAGCCTGAAACCACCGCGTTGACAAGGTGGAACCGCGCGTAGCTCCGGTTGAGGCGCCCGGGCTCGCAGTCCGGGCGGTCCATGTCCTCGACGGCGAGCGCGTCGCGCTCCCGGAGGAAGCCGCCGAACCCGGGAAACCCGACCATCACAAGGAAGGGGAGATCCTGGTGAAGAGCCCCGTCTCCACTGTGAGTCCCGGGCCGAATGCCATGGAGCAAATGGGTTCTTCGCGTTCCACCGGGGTTTGTTCGAGAATGTGCTTCAAGACGAAGAGCACCGTTGCACTGCTCATGTTTCCGAAATGCCGTAGGACCTCCCGGGCGGGGAGCATTTGTTCTTCCCTGAGGCCGAGTTTCGACTCCACTTTGTCCAGGATGCTCCGGCCGCCGGGATGGATGGCCCAGTGGGTGATGTCCTGGTACGGACGTCCGGCGAATGCGGGAGCCCGGGCGAGCAACGGCTCCAGTGCGCCGGTGATGTGCTCTTCAATGATGTGAGGTACGTATGTTCCGAGCACCATTTCGAAGCCTTCGTCTCCGATGTTCCAGGCCATGGCTTCTTCGCCCACCGGGGTCAGGACGGTCTCGAAATGGTCCAGCCTGATCGCTGGGTCCGGTCCTTCCGGCTCACGGGACGTGACTACGGCGGCCGCCGCGCCGTCCGCGAAGATGGCCGAACCCATGATGGTGTCCGGATCATTCGAGGTGCGTACGTGCAGTGAGCAAAGTTCCGCGCAAATCACCAGGACGACTGCTGATGGATCGGCCTGGCAGAATTGCCGGGCCGCGCGCAGCGCCGGGAACGCCGCGTAGCAACCCATGAAACCGAGGTGGTACCGCTGGACTGCGGGGCTGAGGCCCAACGCCCTGACCACTTTGTAGTCGGGACCCGGGTTGAAGAACCCGGTGCAGGAAACGGTGATGACGTGGGTGATGTCGAGCAGGTCGATATCCGGGCACTTGCCGATGGCAGCCTTTGCGGCTTCGATGAACAACTTGGTGGCTTCAACGGCGAAAATCTCGTTGCGGACTTTGGTGCTGGGGCTCAAGACCTGCCCGGTATGGGGGTCGAAGAAGGCGGGATTTTCGACCTTGCTGTCCAGGGTCAGCTCGGCTACGGCGGTGAAGCGTGTGTCGATGGCCGCAGAGTCGAAGCAGGTCCTGACAAGCCGTGAGCCGAGCCGGGTCAGGCCTGGCTGAGAGGCGAAAACGTCGCGCGCCTCGGGTTGGACAAGGACGGTGGGCGGTACGGCAGTTTCCAGGGACCTCACGTAAACCGGCATGCTTCATTCTTGGCGACGAAGGTGGCGTTGACAATGGCGGCGGACGGATTCCGTGCAGATTCCAAGCGCTGTTGACGGGCGCCGGAACAGAGTGCCTGGGTCTCGTCATTCGGGGCGTAGCGTAACGTCTACCTTGCGACGACGTCGGAAGAATAATGACCAGGAGGGTACATGAGTTACGCCGTTGACTTCACGAACGTGTCCACCATTGGCTTGGAGTCTTCTCCAGTTGCGGAGGCGCTGGCCGGGTTGCGAGCCAATGAAGCGCGTTACTTCAAGAACAAGTACGACCACGTCTTTACCGTGGAACCCGCGAAAGAGGCTCCGGAGACGGTCGATTGGGTGACACGGATCCTGTCCGAGGAGCGCGACATCGTCATAGCCTCCCCTCCGCTCGAGGCTACCGCGTTCGAGGTCGAAGGGATCCGGATGGCGTACCTCTTCTACGAATCCGGTCTGTCAATCAACGTGATGTATGGCATCGAAGACGGCGGGAAGCGCGCAGTGGGATTCAAGCTTTCCCAAGGCATGGAGGTTCCCGGGGAATTGGCGTCAAGCTTCAAGTTCGCCCGGCAAAAGTCGAAGCTCGCAGGGGAGATCCGCGGATCCTACTTTGTGATCAAGGGTCAGTACTGATCCAGGGGTAGGCTGCCGCCAGCCCGACGCCGAACGGCGAGCCGGGGAGGCACCGAACCGAACGCTTCCTGCAGTTTTACGGCGGGGGACCGGCGATGGCCGGAGTCCTCCGCCGTCGGCATTTAAGTGCTGGAGCCGCCCCTGGTTCGCACCCGACGTCGCCCGTGCCTTCGTTCCCGCAGGGCTAGCATTGTCACTAGATGGCAACCATATTTTACTTAATGGAACGCCTCTGTGATACTTGACACACACTTGATAGCAATCAGTCGGTCAGGACGAGAGGAACCAGCATGGGCGAGACATCCACCCGCACAGTAGACCGGGCAATCGACCTGCTCGCGGTTGTTTGCGACACCAGGGGGATGACGCTCGCCGATTGCGCCCGGGCCACGGACTTGTCGGCGAGCACGGCTTTGCGATTGCTTCGCACGCTGGAGGCAAAGGGCTTCGTCCAAAAGACGGAGGAAGGCCTCTACAGCCCGGGACGCCGGATCATGCAGCTCGGTGCCGCGGCGCTAAGCGAGGAATCGCTGATCGATTACTGCAAAGCCGATATGGAAGCGCTCGTCAGTGACACGGGCGAATCCACCTACCTTAGTGTGCCTGGATTTCGCGAGACCGCGATCTATATCAGCATTATCGAAGGCACCCATTCCGTGCGCCATACAAGTTGGGTCGGGCGGACCATCCCGCTGGCCGGCACGGCTGCGGGCGAGGCGCTTGTTGGACGCGTCGCGCCCGGAGCCTATGTGGTTGTCGAAAAGGGCGTCGAAGCAGATGTGACTGCTATCGCAGCGCCTGTTTTGTCCGGTCGCCGCGTGGTGGCCGCACTGAGCCTTGTCATCCCCAGCTACCGGCTCAATGAAGTCCTGGTTGCCCGGTACGGCGAATTGCTTGCAGCCACCGCCGGGAGCCTTTCTTCCGGGCTGTCCCACGAACCCGGCGTCCCGACGGCGGCCCTCTCCTCATGATGTTCGGCTGACTTTCGGTGCCCGATGGGTGCGAACCCTGCCGGGCGACCGCATTTCGGCGGGTGGCGCGCCAGTGGTCCGATCCTTTGGGTCCGCCGACGGATCGATCCCTACTAATACCTGATCAATCAATACAGGCTTCGACGCAACGACGCTCGAAGCGAACCAAGGACGGTTGGTGAAATGACTAGTCAGCAGAGCCTCGCCAAGAGTGCCACCATGCTGGGCGGCCCGGAGTTGAGTTGCAAGCAACTCGTGGAGCTCGCGAGGACCCGCGGCGACATACAGGTCGATGGCGTTGGTGCCGGCCGCGTCGCACAATCCTGGGCTGCGCTCAACAACGCAGCCGAAACACGGCCTGTATACGGCCGCACTACGGGCGTAGGTGCGAATAGAAGCATCCGTGTCGAGGGTCCCCGGGGGGACAAGGACGTCAACCTTCTTCGAAGCCATGCGACCGGATCCGGCCCGCGGCTTTCGGCAACCGAGGTCCGCGCAGGGATCCTCGTGAGGCTGAACCAGTTACTGAGGGGCGGCGCCGGCATGCACCCGGACATAACACAGGCACTCGCAGAAGTCCTCAACACAGGAAACCTTCCCGTTGTTCATTCCTATGGCTCGATCGGTACTGGCGACTTGAGCGCCTTTGGAGAAATAGCCGTGGGACTCATGGGGGAAGCCGAACTGGACAATGGACACGCCGAGTCCACCTGGTGGCCGCATGAAGGAGACGCGCTACCCTTCATTTCGACCAATGCCATGACGATCGCGCGGGCATGCTTGGTCGCAGAGCGGCTGAATGAATGGTTGACAGCCTACGAGGCCATCGCAGCGACGTCCCTGCTCGCCGTGCGCGGGTCCCTCGAAGCATATTCGCCGGAGGTCGGCAGGGCTCGTCCACACGCGGGACAGGTTGCCGTTGCCCGGGACATGCGCGCTTTGTTGTCAGGGCACGCTTGGGACGGGCAACGGGTCCAGGACTCCTACGGTTTCCGCGCGATGCCGCAGGTAGCGGGCGCACTAAAACACGCGCTGGAGCTGTTGACCGGGATATTGGACACAGAATTGAATGCTGCTGCCGAAAATCCGCTCGTCAGCGTTGAGGGCCGGGATGTGTTCCATAATGCGAACTTCCATACCGTCGAACTGGCGTTGGCCTTGGACCACACGAAACTTGCCCTGTCCAGTGTGGCCCACCTCTCGTTGGCCCGGCTGAATGATCTTTCCAACCCGGAGATGACAGGCCTTGATACCTTCCTCGCAGCCGGCGAGCCCGGCAGCAGCGGGACCATGCTCCTTGAATACAACGCCGCGGCGGCACTGGCGAGGCTCCGTTCATCCGCCCAACCGGCAACGCTGGGATCGGTGGTCATTTCGCGCGGAACCGAGGACCATGCGAGCTTCTCCACGCAGGCCGTCGAACAGCTGGAAGCATCCTTCGAGGCCGCGACGGTAGTCCTCGCTTGTGAACTGTTGGCCGCCACGCGCGCTGTGCTCCTCCAAGGCAGGCCACCAATACCGGGGACGCCCTTGGGAGATCAGTTCGAACGAGCCCGGCTGTTGCTGGCAATCGAAGATCCAAAGGACCGATCGCTCGGCGGAGACCTTGAACGCGCCATACAGCACATCAACTTGTTGACGGGATCGGAGGACTAACCATGTCGACTACCAGGACAAACAAGCTATATCCGAATCTCGACGAAGTCCCCCTCAACCGATTCCACCTCAAAGTCACAGCTATGACTTTTGGGGCGAACTTCTCCGACGGCTATGCTCTGGGCATCATCAGCGGAGTCCTGCCTGCGATTTCGACCCAGATGCACCTGGACGGTTTTTGGCAGGGCATGCTTGCCAGTTCCGCCCTGATCGGACTCTTCTTCGGCAGCCTCTGCCTGGGCCGTGTTGGCGACATCATTGGCAGGCAGCGCGTCTACGTTCTGAACTTCGCGCTCATTGCCGCCGCCTCCCTCGCGCAGTTCTGGTCACCCAACGTTGAAATCCTCTTCGTGCTTCGACTCCTCATTGGATTCGGGCTCGGCGCCGACTATGCCGTGGGGCCGACCCTACTATCCGAATTTGCGCCGAGGCGCCATCGCGGGCTGATGCTCGCGTCCCTCACCGTCCTGTGGACTGTGGGCTATGTCATCGCCAATATCCTGAGCACCTACGCCAATAGTGACCCCGAGGCATGGAAATGGTTGCTGGCCAGTGGATTCATCCCGGCCGTCGTCGTCTTGATCGTGCGGATCGGAACTCCGGAATCGCCGGGCTGGCTGATCAGCAAGGGCCGTGTTGATGAAGCACGGGAAATCGTCCGCAAGCACCTGAAAGTGGAGCTCAATCCGGAGGAGTTCGAGGTCAGTTCCGGCTCGGGGAGCTACCGCGAACTCTTCAGCAAGAAAATGTGGCGGAGGACCGCCTTCGGCTCCTTGTTCTACAGCGCGCAGGTCTTGCCGTACTTCGCCATTTACACGTTTGTGCCGACGATCCTGGGCCAGTTGAAGATTGACGATGCCGACCTGCAGAATCTGGTCATCAACCTCTTCCTGCTGGCAGGCGGTGTGGTGGGCCTATGGTTCGTCCAAAAGCTGCCGCGGCGGGCATTTACCATCTGGACCTTCCTCATCCTCGCAGTATCCCTCGCAGCGCTTGGCGCCATGGCAGACCTGCCGGCCCTGTTCATCATGGTGCCGTTCGCCATCTACACCTTCGTGATGTCCGGAGCCTCCAACATCACGCAGGTCTACCCGCCTGAATTGTTCCCCACGGAAGTCCGTGCCTCAGGGGTAGGCCTGGTCAATGCGATCAGCCGGATCGCCTCCGCAATCGGAACCTTCTTCCTTCCCTTGAGCCTGGACGCTTGGGGGATTCCAGTATCGATGTTCTGGCTTGCAGGCGTCCTCTTGCTCGGACTACTCGTAACGGTAGTTTGGGCTCCGGAAACCAAACGGGAACAGTTGGTCTAGGTATCGGTTCAGGGAGCGGCGGGAGCCAGGACCGAGGCTGGAAAAATATTTCAGAAACATTTCAGGCAGGTTTCCGGCATGTTAACTCAATTGGGAAAATAGCCCACGCAATTTCTCAAGGAATTTTGTATAATGGACTCGATTTGGCGTACGGACGGACGTACTTTTGAAAGTGAAAAGAATGCAGGCAGCCGGAATCAAAGCGTCGGGCTTCGAGGCGAAGTGACGCAAGGGTTGGGGCCCTGATGATGCAAATGCCGAGTGAGAAAGAAAACGGCCATGACACGTGAAGAAGCCTTCGCAAAGTGCGGCGCCGACTCGTATGTCGAGTTTTACGGTGGTCGATGGATCGTTGTGCCTTTCGCACACGAAGAACAGCCCCTGTTCTTCGTGTGCTCGCCCCGTGCGCTTCGCAGCGCTCTCTGATTCCGAACTCCAGATCCGCTACATTTCGTCCCAAACCGCGACGCAGCCAGCCCGCCATGCAGGCGGGCTGGCTGCGTACTTTTAACAACCGGGCTCCTACGTGTCAATGTCTGGATGCGTTCTTCCTCAACGAAATGACCCTGTGTGAAAAGCTCGGCCAGCCTCGCTCTGTCCGTGCGGGCAGCGTTGGGGTCCTCAGGTTTTGTTCAGCTGGTCATGGTGGCGATGGCGAACATGAGGGCCATGGTGGCGGCGCCGGTGGCTTCGAGGGCGTGTTTGGTGCGGTTGTTGTGTTTGTTGTGGTGTGTGCCGTGGCCGGTAGTGGGTTGGCGGCGGAGGAGCAGGGTGGTGAAGGTGATTGCTGCGGTGCCGAAGAGGATGGCCAGGATCAGGGCGGGGGCGCTTTGATGGGCGAAGAGCGCGGTGAGCGGGTTGGCTGTGCTTGTTGCCGCTGCTGGTGTGGTGGTGTGGTGGTTCATGGGCATGGAGCCCATGTCCATGCCTCCCATGTTCATCTGAGGCATGCCCGTGGTTCCGATTCCTGTGCCGGTGGCGGTCTGGCTGGTGGGGGTGTTCATCATGGTGAGCATGAGGGCGGCGGCGGCCATGGTCGCGGCGTGGTAGGCGCAGGTGATCCGGCCCTGGGTGCCGGTGCAGAGGAGTTTGTATTCGGGGCGGGCGATGGCCTGGAGCGTGAACCAGAGCGCGGCGGCGGCGAGGACGCCGATCTGGGCCAGGAGCGCGGCCGGGGCGAGGTTCCAGATCATCGCGGCCATGGCGGCATGCATGAGGGCGTGCAGGGCTTCGTTGATGCGGTCCGTGGCCTGGCGGGCCCGGGCGGCGAGGTAGAGGTGGTAGGCGCCGGCGGCGGACAGCACGGCCGTGAGGGCCCAGGAGACTGCGGGGATTTCGAACACAAGGATCACGCCCTCACTAGGGAACAAAAAGTTTGTGGCTGGAATGGACTCGGTCCCCGGCGCTGCTTCGGGGCA
>NZ_SMRU01000025.1 GCF_004354015.1 Arthrobacter terricola | reverse complement strand
AGATGCTTTTGCCCTGCACGGTAATGGACGCAGGCCGGTTGATGCCGCACCGGGAGCACGCGGGTGGCTTGGATGCGGGGCCGGTCACTGTGGCTCGTGTGGCCTGCGGATCGTCGCCCGGATCGGTCGGAGCTCACCGATGCCCGGGCCGGTGTCGCCGGCGACGTGGCGCAGCTCGCGGACTTCCTCGATGCGGAACTCGAGCAGGTCGGCTGCGGTGCATCCGAGGATGTCGCAGAGCGCGGCGAGCAGCTCGATGTTGACCCGTTGCGGGGGCTTGGTCACCAGCCGATGGACGTATTGCCTGCTCAGGTGGACGTCCCGTTCTTCCAGCAGCGGGATCAGCTCGCTGGTCTGGAACAGGCCCTTGGCGGCCATGAGCTGGCGCAGGTTCCATTGCATGCTCAGTTTCCGTGCCATCTACGGCTCCTTTGTCGGCGTCGGGGTGTAAACGCGTTTCAATGCGGCCTGGAGGGCCTTGTTTTTGAAGTCGTTGCTGACCGAGGTGTAGATCGCGGTGGTCGAGGCATAGGAATGGCCGACCTGTTCCTGGACGAAGCGTTCCGGGTAGCCGAACTCGATCAGATGCGTCACGTAGGAGTGCCGCAGGCAATGCAGCGTCAGCGCCTCGTCCAGGCCTGCCTCGGCACGGAGCCGGTTGAACCGTTTGTCCAGGTGCTTGGCCGAGACCCGGCTCAGCCGCTCGCTCACCCAGAGGGCGGCGTGGTTCCTCGGGCGCACGATCGGGCGGCCCTGCTCCACCCACTGCTTGAGACCCTCGATCGCCCAGTCGAACTCGGGGACGGCCAGCACCGTGCGCCGCTTCGGGGCCCCGCCCTTGGACGATTTGCCGTGGCGGACGTGGATGGACCCGTAGGTTCCCCAGTGCGGCATGTGCGGATTAGGCCGCAGGTCGGCAACATCGAGCTGACACAACTCGTTACGGCGCAACCCGAACGCGTAGGTCGTTTTGATCATCTGCGCATCCCGTAACGCGGCCAACGCGCCCTTGCGGCCCGAGCGTGCCACCTGCTCCACCCGGGTGTCCAGGAAATCGAACAGGTGCTGCAGCTCGTCGTAGGTGAACGGACGCCGTTCCGGCCGGCCCTCGTAATCATGCAGATGCGCGACGGTATTGAAGTCATGACATACCTGGGAGGGGATCTGCTCGAACCGGTCCGCGCATGCCTGGATCCACCCGTAGCGCCCATCGGTCAGATAGTCGCAGAACAGCCGCAAGGTGAAGTGGTAGCCGCGAATCGTCGAGGGCGCCAAACGGGCGCCGCCGGACATCAGCGAGACCGTGAAATCCTCGAGATCGCCGGCGGTCCACTCCCACGGATAAGAACCGGAAAATTCCGTGAACCGCCGCAGCAACGCCATCCGCGGAGCAATCGTCGTATCTGCCAGCAAGCGGGACTTCTGCTGCCGCTCCCACCCGGTCAGCATCGCCTCGAACACGGCCAGTTCCTCGTCCAGGTGCGCGATTCCGTCCACCAGGACCAACCGCGCCGATCCGGGAGCCTCGGCCACTCCTACCCCCCAATGATGTCTACGTAAATCTTACGATGTCACCTTTAAGTTACCATGATCGAGGAAGGCCAATCACCGCGCGGGCCCCGCACAGGACAAAAGAGAATAGACCCCAGGCCCCAGTGCTGGGCTGTCACTTTTCCGTCTATAGGCGTGAGTCTTACCTTCGGTGCCAGAGGTGTAGGTTTTCGGGCGTGGGCTAAGCGTGTCTGTGTGGGGGAGTGGTCAGCAAAAGGAGGAAAGCAAACCTGCGGGTGGGGTGCGATATCGCCGCACGCGAGTGGGGCCGAAGTGCAACACGATCCATGAAGTGGTGAACGTGAGTTGTAGGCGGCTCGGATCTGGTCTGCTTCCCGGCGCTCGACGCAACGTCTGTCGAACGAGACGGTGGAACTCTTTGGCCATTTTCGAGGACACGCTTGTTGCAGATCGAGGAGAGAGCGCGTCCCGTGGGCAGAACGACAACCGCCTCTGGGATGCTTGTTACATGGCGGGCTTGTCACTGGATTCGAGCGGGGAGCAACGTGCTGACGAGAACTACGAAAGGTGCGGCTGCTGATTCCGGGTGGAATTGAGCGCGAGCTTCGGACTGCTCGGGCCGCAGTCGAAGAGGCTCTGCGGCTCTTTCATCACCACCGCGCAGCAGACGAGATCCTCGGTCCCGACGATCTTGGTTGCTTCCCGGCATCTGCGGTGCCTTCAGTCCCACCAATAGTTGTTGACGCGAACGTTTTGCGAAACGACGTTCTCTACGCGTGCAAGCTTGAAGGCGAATACACGACCCTGGTGAATGCCGCGAATGCCGGGTTCCTCCGCCTTTTCTGCACAACGCATGTCATCGAAGAAGTCGCCGAGCACCGCGAGGAGTGGTGCCGGCAAAAGGGCATCGATGCCGCACAGTTTGAAGCGTTGTGGGTCGAGCAATACTTACCGTTGCTTCGCTTGGTTTCCGAGGTGTCGGGCGACCTGCTATCCGACGACGAGCGACATCGGATCGGCCGCCTCCGAGAAGTCGATCCTGACGACGTTCCTTCGGCTACCCTCGCCCTTGTCATCGGAGCTTTCTATCTGAGCCAGGACAGGCCTGCGACGACTGCCGTCTATGGTGAGGCTCGAGGTCTAAAAGAACTCGAACAATGGCGTTCAGCACTTGCCGCTGGCGGGAACGCTGGCGCAATCTATTGGACGCTCGACGCCGGAATTATGACCGCAAGACTCATTCGGATGGGTCTCAGCGGGTTGTTCTCCACAGTTCGTGCCTTACCGTCCTGGGCGCAGGCCGTCGTAGCGGGCGCCACCGCAGCGAGCGCTATCTACGCGTGGAAACGCGTAGACGCTGAACGAACCCAGAGGTTGCGCGACGCCATGGAACGAATATTCCGGCTGGTCGCAGCTGTGGGCGGTGTTCACCAGGATGCTGCGGCGCGGCTGGAGTCGGTCTCCGCGCCGATGCCGACAATGCGAATCCTCGCGGAAGACCGCTCGCCGTCGGAGGTACTGACGCGTTCGGTGTTGTACCAACTTGCCCGATCCAGCAAGGGCGTGCAGAGTGCAGCTGAGCTTGCACGGGCATTACCGACCTTGCCGGTCGCCCAAGGCGAGGGCAAAGCGCGCGAAGTGCTCCGGTCACAGGCCTACGCGAGGCAGGTATTCCGAGGTCGCTGGCAGCTGGGTGAACCAGTTACATGGCCACCAGGCCAACAACACACCCCGTAATCGTCACGGCCCGAGCCCGCCCAGCCCTCGCTCGGGCACGCGCGCTCATACGCGACGAAGGCCGGCCGTCGAAATCTCTAAGAGCCGTAGGCCTTCCAGAGAATCAGCCGACGTCGTACCGTGAGGATTGAAGCGACCTCTTTATGTCGCTGACGCTCATTGCGGCAGCAGGACCCCCGCATCCCGCGGAGTCGGTCCTTGCAGGTTCTCGTCGCCCAACACCTGAAAGGACCACGCCCTGTTGCGACTCATCTGGACCGCGAGCATCCATGTCCGCCATTTCCTGCGCCGCTACCTGCCCACCAACATCGTCCTTGATGCGATCCGCACTCGACGCGAACTGACGTGGGTGTCCCGGCCTCGCTGCTCGAGGTCCCCTTCCTATTCGCAGCAAGCGTCTGCACGAACATCATCGCGGAAGGTGGCTCTGTCTGGCTCAGCCTTCTCATGACATCTGGAACGCGATGAAGTTCTTCATCATGGGGCCGGTCAGCCTCGCGCTGCTGATCCGTATCCGCCGGTGCGGGGCAACTGTCAAGCATTGCCAGAACGCTATTCATCCAACTGTTGAAGCCTGACGGCCGCTCTATCGCCCGCCGCAGCCAGTCCGTCAACGATTCGGTGGTACTGGTTCTTGACCTCGCCAGTGACTACCTCCGCTCGGCGAAGCTCAGTTAGCCACTCCTCAAGAAGCCACAGATGGTTCGCGATCAGGTCAAATCGGCCGTCAATGATCGTTTCGATCCATGTCATTGCGACGGTCGTTTGCCATGCAAGCGCCGTGCCCTTCGCGAACTTTATGACCGCGTCGATTGCTTTTGGTTCCCAGCGCGCGAGGTCCAGCCAGCGTTCGGCGAGCTCGCCGAGTGTTTCGGGCTGGAGCCAGTTCTGGCGGCATTGAGCGAGGGTTCCGTCAATGTCTGGATCCGACGACCTCGGGCTCGGCGTTGGGAGCAGTGCTGCCGTCATGTAGTCGAACCATTGGTGTTTGGAACGCAGTTGAGTGCCGTCGCCGACGGACTCTAGGGCGATCTCCAGCGCCCACGGCCAGAAGTCTGGCAGGGATCCACGAAGATCTTCATAGTAGGTAAAGGCGGTCGCGAATCCATCAAAGAGGAGGTGGAGCGTGTTTGAGTCGGCAGCGAACGCCTCGATGTGCGATTTGATAGGGTCTCGGTCGCCTTCTAGCGCGATCTGGACCATTCGTCTAGCGATCGGCTCGTGGTTGATGTGTGCGTAGTGGTCGTATCCCTCCTTCCACCAGTGGGCGAGACCCCTGCGATGGGCGTCCCAAAGAGGCGCCCATAGATCTCCGATCACGCTTTGGAGGCACTCGACGTTTCTGGCGTCCACCATGCACGCCAGCGGCATACGGAGACGATTGACGAGCAGCCCGTCGTCAGCGACGACTGGTAGCGACTTGTGGAATGGCGTCGGTAGCGGATCCGGTTCCCGCCGCTGAGATTGCTGATTCCAGGGGCCCAGGCGGCAGTCGATCAGTCCGGCCGTTGCGGCGTCCCAGGGCGATTGATGCCGACGACACGTACCCGTGCCCTCATCGATGTTGCATGGTTCGTCCCAAACTGGCTGGCAGCCCTTAACATAGATCGCACGTACCTCATCGAATTCGCTTGTTGCGAGCGATCGTAGACCGTTTTCGATCCGTGGCCGGTCGATGTCCACGTGGTCGAACGGTGCGAGTAGCAGTAGCGGTGCGGATGCCGCAGCCGCTCGGTCCGCTCCCATAGAGAACATGGACCCGCTGGAGCTCATGCCGTCAACCTGTGGGTTCTCGGCAGCCCAGATCACGGCATTAGCGGCCCAAACCAGATCCGAAGACTCCAACGTCGCGAGCCCCAAGGCATGCGCTCGCACGGCCGCCGCGGCGACAGACACAAGAGAGTTCTCCGGCCACGGCATGCCCTCAGGCGCGTGGTCGGCCTCGGCGATTCTGCGCGCAGTTCCGAGGTCGTCAGTGAGACTTTCGACAGGCCAGTTTTTGGGGTCGTCATTGTAGCGCCCGTAGCGATTCTGGAGGCTGTAAAGAGTGTTCGTGACCTGGAGTTCGGCGGTGCGTGGTGCGAGTACTTGCTCGATTCGTTCCGGCCGCTCGAACTGAATGAGGATCTGGTCGCCGCTCTCGCTGGCCCGATAGTTCCCGATCCGGAACTCTTCCGCCCAGCTCTCAATTACGGCCATGCTGTCCTCGTCGCCCCGAGTGTCTCGGCGTTCGGCCCGTGCTGTTTCGACAAGTTTGGCGCCGGTGGCCTGCAACTGGGCGAGTCGCTCATCGTCGCCTGCGAGCCGAGCATTGACCACCATTGCGCCCACCGTTTCGTGGAAGGTGTACCGTCGACGGTCCGCCCCCGTCAGCTTGTCAGCATCGGCGTCTCGGACACGGAACCCAAAATCGCCAGTGACGCGAGCCGTCTCCAGATGCCAGACAGTCGGGGACGCGAGGAAGGGGTCGAGGTGGGGCCCCGCTGCGTCCGGGTGTCGAGTCAAGAACCCGACCATTAGTCCGGGAATGGCGAGGTTGTGGCAGTCGCGAAGAAGCAGTCCGAGGATCGTTTCGACCGGCAGATTCAGTACCTCAAGTAGGTGGTCGGCAAAGCGCTCTAGCGCAAGAAGAGCGCTCATGCATACGTATGGCCCAACGCTGGTTCCTCGGTACCAGGCCCAGACGTGACTGTCGCCAACGTACAGCCGACGGGCAGTTCCATGAAGCTGAAGCTCCAAGCCTTCAAGAGCTTCGGGATCCACAGAATAGCGGCGGTTTGTCGACAGCTGTCCGACTCGGAACTTCGCGGCGTGGTCCAGCATTCGGTTGATGAACCCGATCGCATCTGCGGGAATGGTGGTGAGCAGACGGAAGAACGGGCCGTAGTACCAAGCCGCTTGGGGTGCTCCGAATCCCGGAGTGAGTCCGTGCCTGTAGTCCCGGATGCCGTCATCCAGGGAATGGGTGCTATGCCAGCTGTCATCAGGATCGGGCAGCTCGATGTAATAGGCCTCGGCGAGATCCAATAGCAGCTTCGGGTTCGTCTGCGACATGCTCACTGCGACAAAGAACGACTCAACGGCGGGGTTGAGGCTTCCCGGTCTTTCGTTTGCGACCTCTCGAAGCCACGCTTCTGCCCGGTCGTCGACATCCGGCCCCAAAGTGGCCAGAGCCTCGATCGCGAACTTGTCGTAGAGGGGCGGATCGTTAGTAAGAATGACGTCACGGACCTCTTGGCGGAGCGGATCTGGCCTTAGGTGGGAAGTCGCCATTCCGCGTAGCCAGGCAAGGACGAGTTCCCGGATGACCTCATGAATGCTCCGATGGCCATGGCGCGGCGCGCCCTCAATCTTTGGACCTTCGGCGAACGCGACTTTCACAAGCGGTGCGAGCGCAAAGGCGTCACCGACCGTTCCGCTCACATATCGGGCCTCGGCAAGTCGGAGAAGCGTCATCAGGGAGGCACAGTTGTCGGTGGTCAGTGTCTCCCACAGTTCGCGGATGGCTGACTCGGCATCTCCGAGTGTGAGGAGCGCTTCGTACGGGATTTCCAGCCATCTGTCGCCTTGCCTACTCGCAATTTCGCCGAATTTTGCACGGAGGCTTGTCCATGACCTCAATCGGTTCGAGGTGAGTAAGGCGGCCTGACAACCTAGGCGCGCGGAACGGATTGACCAGCGAGGAGCGCCAGCTGCGGTCAGAGGATCCCATCCATCGCGAATGAAGAGCTTGCATAACGAGAAGTCGCGGAATAGGTCGGTTGCGAACTCATCGCCCGACGAGAAGGCGGGATCGTTGGGGACCTGGAGTACGCCGTCGGACCGCAGTTCAGCGGCACCGAATCCGTGGGGCGCGTCGGCGGGAATACCTAGAACTCGTCTGGCCGCGTGCAGGGCAGCTTGCTCACGATCGTCCGGGGAAGCAGCTCCCAGAGCATGCACCTCGTTCTTGCGGATAAGGCCCTGCCATACCGTTGAAAATACGTCTGCTTCGCAGAGCAGGTCATTGGGATCGAACGACGTGCCAGTCCGGAGCAGCGCGTCAACCAGGCCAGGTCGACCAAGGAGCCAGCTTGCGCGCGGATCGCTAGCTAGGCGGGCAAGGGCTGTGAAGGTTGTGGGAAGCGATTGGCGCTCGTCGGGGGTCAGAGGTTCCACGATGTGTTCGGCGGGAGCGCTGTCTGATCCGGCCAGCTCACTTGCTCGCGCCAGCTCGTCTCGGACCTGGCGCGAACCATCGGTCCGCGTGACGGCAACGACGCCGAAGCCGGCTCTTAGAGCTGATGCGGCGACAGTGCGGAACACCTGGCCCTTAGCTTCGAGAACAGCCTCCGCGCCATCGACAACGAGGACTCGGATGGGTCGCACTTGCCCGGATCCCATAACGTCGTCGAGAGCAAAGCCGCCCAACTGACTTTCAAATTCGGCCAGGCTCGCGGGGAGGTCGCGCAAGCTGAGACTTATGACAGCCGCGCTCTCCGTTTCGAGTGCCTCGACCGCTCGTAGAGACAAAGCGGACTTCCCGACATCCGGGTTGCCGGTGACTACAAGGGCGCCTACCGACATTCCCACTGATCGCATGCCTGCAAGGAGTCGCGCTCGTTCATCTGAGCGATCCAACTCAAGCAACTTCGACCCCGAACGCAACGCCGGACGAATCGATTCGCGCAGCCGGACCCCGAGCCGGGCGATCACTGCCCAGGCGCTGGAGTACCTCGCAGAACTTGAGAGGGGGTAGTTGCTCAGACTCTGCCGAATCGCTGACTGCGTCAGCACTGCTGCTTGGGGTGCCCATTCACCAACAAGCTCCTCGATACGCGAGAACAACGCATCGGCCGCCGCGGGTGTGCCGTTGCTAAGCATGCGCTGCAGCGTGTTGACCGCGGTGGCCCGATCCACACGATCGGTCCTCTCTAAGCGCAGGCTTCGAGTGCTGAGAGTTGAGAGGAGTCGCCAGCTCAACTCCTCGGTGCTCAGTCCGTTTGCTGCGGGAAGACCACCCGCCGCTTGGCCAACGAGTCCCTTGATGTGGTCGTACCTGTCCCGAACACCAGCGTTGGTTCTTCCCGGCTGCGTCATGCGGACTGCAAGTTCGTGTCCATTCGGAAGGGAGCGAGCAAGCTCCGCGAGCTCGGCCAGCTGCGTAATTGCGTTGGCGTTGGATGAAACCGCGAGGACAAGCCGCCACTGTCCCAAGGACGCTTCGGACCAGTGATTTGTTACGATCGCCAAGAAGTCCCGGATCAGCGGAACCGACGCGCTGTCGCTGTTGGTGAGAGCAGGGTTCCTGCGGACAGCGATCGAAGCGCGATGAATCCGGCCATGAGCGTCGCGGCCCTCGATAAGGATGTCGTCAACCTCGCTCAGGTCGCTTGCCTGGAGCCGAATAGAGTCCATACTGAGTGCGTCGCCGAGCTCCGGAACCGCGTCGCCGGCGAGGAATCCGGCAATCAAACAGGCCGCGTAAGAATGCTCAAGGCGGACTCCTCCGCCACCTGTCGAATACGGGCTCGAACCAGTCATGGGTGCTTCCTGGGCCGGAATGACTTCCGTCAACCATGCACTGATGGAGGGGTTCGAGACCGCGAGTTGCCACAGGCTTGCCCGGCCTGACTTTCTTGAGGTGGCGAACCCAGCTTCTAACAGCTTGGCCAGGGCGCCGTTGGCAGTTGTCGGAGATACGCCCAGCGCCGATGAGACTTTGCGACCTGAGAGCGGTTCAGTGCTTTTTGCGAGAATCTCCAGGGTCCTGTACTCGATCTCACTTAGTGTCGCCCTGAGCGTCTCCATCGCCGTTGCCATAACACAACCCTAACAGCTGATGTCCAGAAATACTGGACATAGATACTGTTGTCTGCGGAGTCGGCGTGTGGTCGCGCGTAGGTGCCCGCAGGGAGAGTCTCTTGGGCGTCCTTCCCGCCGAGCTCTACATGCGAGTGTGTCGGTGGGATTCCGCGACATCCTGTTACCGTCCCGGCGACACGTTCTACCTGTCCGTGTGCGTCGCGTTGCCGATGCCCACCGCATCCTCACCAAAGCCGCGCACACCCTGATCCCCAGGATCCACCACGGGCATTTTGGTCACCGATCTGCGGCCGAGCGGGAACGATAAGGCCCTGGCCATCTTCGAGAAACCGGACGGAAGAACGCTGCATCGGCCACTTGCTGGAACAGGTACTCGGCAAATACGGTAGGGGCTCTATCGGACTCAGCCATGCCCGGAATCAAGGGCGGCCCGGACTGGACCATGAAAGGCGCGACATGCTCTTCCCAGGTACACGCGACCCATTGGGACCGAGGCAAGCCACCGCATTCGGACAGGGCGTATAGAGCCATTCTTCAGGCGGCCGTACCCGGGCGTCCGCTGCTCTGCATTTCACGCAGTCGATACTGCGAAACTATCTTATGGGTATACTATTGCAGTATCCGAGAGGAGGAATGATGTCTGATGTGCTCGATCTTGCTGACCTTGCTGCCGAGCAATGGGGCCTAGTTACGACCTCGCAGGCCCGCGGCCTCGGAGTGTCTGCCCAGACTGTCGCTCGACTCACCAACCAGGGGGCGCTTGAGCGCCTGACGCACGGCGTTCACCGGGTTGCGGGAACTCCGCCGTCGCCTCTCGATGACCTCCGTGCGGCCTGGCTTGCCCTGGACCCGACTCGCCGCGCCAGCGAACGCCTTCGCGACAAGGACCCGATCGCGGTCGCCTACCGTTCTGCAGCGGTACTCCACGAGCTCGGGGATCTCGAGGCGGATCGGTTGGAGTTCATCATCGGCACGCGCAAACAGACCCGGCGGCCGGATGTCCGGCTCCACCGCGGCCAGATCGGCCCGGGCGAATGGACCACTGTGGAAGGCCTTCCGGTGACCTCGGTCCTCCGGACCGTGGCCGACCTCGCCGCGGATCATGTTGACGGCGGGCACCTGGCGAGCGTGGTGCGAGATGCGCTCACTCGACGGCAGGTCGATGACCAGCAGCTCGCCGCTGCGCTCCGACCCTACGCGCACCACTACGGCGTACGGGTGGGTGATGGTGAGGCTCTCCTCGCGCGATTCCTCCAGGAGTCCGGTGTTTCCGTGCCTATCGGTCGAGCTGTCGAACTTGCTGGTGCGATGCCGATCAGTCCGGCGGTTCTCGAGATGCTCGAGAGCTCCAGAAATCTGCAGCGCCTCTCGGAGCAGCTTGCTTCGATCCAGAGCGCGATCGCGCCCGCTGCGCGGCTCAGTGAACAGATTGTCAACTCGCCAGCGATGAAGGCGGCTGCGGAGCTCGTCAGGCAGCAGGGCGCTTTCGCCAACTCGCCAGCGATGAAGGCGGCCGCAGAGCTCGTCAGGCAGCAGGCCGCCCTCGCCAACTCTCCAGCCGTGCAGCGGCTTGCCAAGCAGAGCGCGGAGATCGCCGAGATGTCCCGGCTTGCCCGAACGATCAGTGAGTCCATCAAGCTGCCAGATTTCGAACCCGGGAAGCAGGAGAACAGCGAGTGAGTATGGTCAACGGCTCAACCCACTACGCCAGCGCGAATGCCTTCCGACGGGCGCTGGAGGACCGGCTCAAGAGCGAGGCCAAAGCCCGCGGGCGGGCCCTCGGGGAGCTGCGACGGGAGTTTTTGTTCCAGCGGTTCCTTGCGCTGATCTTCTTTGCCCCCGATGGTAAATGGGTTCTTAAGGGCGGGGCGAGCCTGCTGATGCGCCTTGCGGAGGCACGATTTTCCAAGGATCTAGACCTGCTTCATCTGGGTGAGTTGTCAGCCGGGGAGGCAATCGCCGAGCTCCGGGATCTCACGGCTCCACGCGAGGGAGACCACCTGACCTTCGTCATCGAGGACGGGGTCTCGTACAGCCGGACCAACCCGGTCGTCGAGATCCGTGTCAATGCCTACATCGGCGCCAAGTACGACAGTTTCCCGATCGACCTGGCGCGCGAGCTGCACCTCCTGGCCGCGCCCGAGCGGGTTCGGCCGAAGCCTGTGGTCGACGTTCCTGGCCTGGCTGAACTCCCGGAGGTCGTGCTGTACCCGCTCACCGATCAGGTGGCCGACAAGGTGTGCGCGATGTACGAGCTCCATGGCGACCTTCAGAACCCGTCCTCGCGCTACCGCGACCTGGTCGACCTGGCGCTGATCATCTCGACCTGCGAGTTTGACGCCGTGCCGGTCTCGAGGGCCCTGCACTCGGAAAGCAGTCGGCGACGCATGCAGCTCCCCGCGGAGATGGTGTCCCCTGGGCCACAGTGGTCGGCCGGCTACAGCGCCACTGCGCGCAAGACCAAGATAGCCAAGACGCTCCACACCATCGACGCGGCCCTGGAGCACGTCGGGATCTGCCTCAATCCGCTGCTTAACGGCTCACGCGAGCGAGGGAGATGGCGGCCCGGGCCTGGATGGTCCGACTGAGCACGGAATAGTCAGGCAGCCCATTGTCTTTTGGTGATCCAAAGTGGCCATTAGATTCGGGCGTCCTTCGGATAGGGGACCCAACGCTGGGCAAGGGTTCCGGAGTGCAACTTGGGGAACCGGCGGACACCGAAAACTTCGCGAGGAGATAAGCGACGAAGGAGCGCCGAACGAAATTTTCGGTAGCCGTCGGCGCAACGCGCCCTGGTTGCGCGGAGGATCTGCCCCAGCGACGATGGACTATCAGAATGACAACCAGCAAAGATGCATTTGGTCATTCATGGGCACGGCAGCTCGGGGCAGCACGACGTTGTGATCAAGCGTCAGAAACGGTGGCGATTAGACACGCCCTAGACGCTCGGGACTACCTGGCCTGTCTGCGTGCGCGTCTGTGCGTCAAGCCATGCCTCTACATCGCTGGCGCGATAGCGGACGCCGCTGCCGATTTTCACGAATTTAGGGCCTATCCCTTTGTAGCGCCATTGTGCCAGTGCGGGTGCCGTCTTGTGGAGCTTGGCTGCGAGCTCTGCTGCGGTCAGCAGTTCCGATTCCATGAAGCCTCATTCCCTTGGGAGGACGCCACGTCAAATTAGACGTTTGTTGTCAATGTAGCGTGTATCGTTTCTTATATGGTACATAGCGGAGAACGGCTGCGAGGACATGACATTGGCCCGACCGGCAAGACCGTCGCCCGGAACCTGAAGCGTTTGCGGGGGAATATCACCCTGCGGGAACTTCAACAAAGGCTTAGAGGCGTCGGGCACGAAATTTCCGCGAGCGGAATACAGAAGATCGAAGCCGGCGTCAGGCGGGTCGATGTTGATGATCTCGTGGCCCTGGCGGTCGTCCTGGGCGTCAACCCAAACGCACTGTTGTTTCCAAAGTCGCTCGATGAACCGGTGGCCGTGACCGGAGCCGACCCAGCTGACCTGATGAAGGTTTGGGAGTGGGCGGACGGGATAACCCCGATCGACAGCGGCGTACGCAGCGATGACTACGTGCTGGGGATCCGCCCGGACTTCGTCCAGGCAGGGAACACCAAAATTAGTACGTTGACGTTCAAGGGCCTCAATTCACGAGTGGACGAGCTCGAAGCGATTATCAAGACCCTGGTTGATCAGAACGCCGCGAAAGAACAGTCCGGCGATGGCAACGATTGAGTCCTATGAGACAAAGGCCGGCCGTCGCTATCGGGTGCGGTATAGGAAGCCCGACCGGAGCCAGACGGATAAGCGCGGGTTCCGAACCAAGCGGGATGCTGAGCTATTTCTGGCGAGCGTGGAAGTCTCAAAGGCTCGCGGCGAGTTCATCGATGCCACGGCAGCCAGGGCGCTGATTGGGCCGCTGGGGGCTGCGTGGCTTGCCCGTCAGACGCATCTCAAGCCGTCGTCCTATCGGCCTGTGGAATCCGCCTGGCGGAACCATGTGGAGCCTCGTTGGGGCAGTGTGGCCGTGGCCGATGTACGGAAGACGGCCGTGCAGCAGTGGGTATCGGAAATGACTCTCGGGGATCTCGACGCGGCGCCGGCGCGAAAGCCCAAAGGGGCAACGCTTGTTATCCGGGCCTACGGGGTGCTGGCCGCCATTCTGGATGACGCCGTGAGTGACAGGCGCACACTGAGTAACCCTGCGCGAGGGGTTTCCCTCCCGCGGAAGGTGAAGAAGCCACACGTCTACCTGAGCCATGAGCAGGTGCATGCGCTCGCGGCCGCCAGCAAGTACCCGGCATTGGTCCTGGTACTCGCCTACTGCGGGCTGAGATGGGGTGAGGCTACAGGCCTCCGGGTCAAGCACGTTGATATGCTGCGGCGACGCTTCATGATCGAAGAGAACGCCGTCCAGGTTGGTTCCTTGATCGAGGTAGGCACGCCAAAGAACCACAAGAAACGGACAGTGCCCTTCCCGCGGTTCCTGGAGGAGCAGCTTGCGCGGCAGTGTGAGGGAAAAAGGCGGGATGATTTGGTGTTCCCTGGCGAAAACGGGCACCACCTTCGGCTGGCAAGAGTGCACGAGGACAACATGAGCTGGTTTGCCGGCGCAGTGAAGCGGGCCGGGGTGCCGCGGGTGACGCCGCATGACCTCCGGCACTCGGCGGCGAGTTTTGCCGTATCTGCCGGCGCGAACGTCAAGGCAGTCCAGAAGATGCTCGGGCATAGCTCCGCGGCCATGACGCTGGACACCTACGCGGACCTGTTTGACGGCGACCTTGACTCAGTTTCAGACGCCCTGGATAACGCCGTCTCAAAAGCGGGTGTGGGCAAAATGTGGGCAAACCCGTAACTCCGGCAAAGCAAAAGGCCCCCGATCCCTTGTAAACAAAGGGAACCAGGGGCCTCGCTACTTGGCGGTGACGGTGGGATTTGAACCCACGTTGGCTTTTACACCAAACAACATTTCGAGTGTTGCACCTTCGGCCGCTCGGACACGTCACCAACTGAAATAGGGTACCGGAGTGAGGCCCGGTTCCCCAAAACGGCGATGGCACACTTCCGGAATCGCGGCAGCCACGCTAGATTCCTAAGCAGGATGACTATCCCGAAGAAGTCGCAAAACACCGGGCAAACGCCCCCAGGCGAACCCGCACCCACCAGCCAAACCACCGCCTTGGCCTACTGGACGGTAGGCCCGTGCCAAGGGGAGCTGCGCCGGGAGGAACTTCCACGGCCCGCGGAGCATGAAGCCATGGTCCGGACTCTCTATTCGGGTATTAGCCGGGGCACGGAACTCGTGGTCCACGAGTCGCATGTTCCTCCGCGGATCGCGAAGGAGATGCGTGCGCCTCACCAGGAGGGTGAGTTTCCGGCGCCGGTGAAGTTCGGGTACTTGTCGGTTGGCGTCGTTGAAGAGGGCCCGGAGGACTGGGCCGGCCAGACGGTGTTTTGCCTCCACCCGCACCAGGACCGCTACGTGGTGCCGCTTTCTGCCCTGACCCGGGTGCCCGACGACGTTCCCGCCCGACGCGCGGTCCTCACCGGCATCGTGGAAATCGCCCTCAATGCCCTCTGGGATGCCGGGCCTCGCCTCGGCGACAGGATCGCCGTCGTCGGGGGTGGCTTGGTAGGCGGGATGACGGCGGCGCTGTTGCGCCGCTTCCCCTTGGAGCGTCTGCAATTGCTTGAGTCCAATCCCAGGAAGCGCGGGTTCGTCGAATCCCTGGGCCTGGACTTTGTCCTTCCCGAGGACGCGGCCCGCGATTGCGACATCGTCTTCCACTGTTCGGCCACGGATGAAGGCCTCGCAAAGAGCCTCCGTTTGGCCGGCGACGAGGGCGAGATCATCGAGATGTCCTGGTATGGGGACCGGGCAGTTTCCTTGCCGCTCGGCGAGGACTTCCACGCCCGGCGCCTCACCATCCGTGCCAGCCAAGTGGGGGTGGTGGCCCGTCCACGCAGGCACCGCCGGACCACAGGCGAACGCCTGGATTTGGCAGTGTCCCTTTTGCGGGATCCGGTGTTCGATGCTTTCCTGACCGGTGAGTCGCGATTCGAGGACCTTCCGGAGGCGTTCGACGAGTTGGCCAACGGCGAACGGGACGAGCTCTGCCGCTTGGTCACCTATAACAAGGAGTAACTGGATTGTTCAGCCTCACCGTCCGCCGCCATTTCATGGTTGCTCACAGCCTTCCGCGCGAAGCATTCGGTCCTGCCCAAGGACTGCACGGGGCAACGTTTGTTGCCGAAGTGACGTTTCGCCGCCTTGGGCTCAACGACGACGCCATCGTCCTGGACATCGGGGCGGCCGGGACGATCCTGGAGGGGGTCCTTGGCGAGCTGAACTACCGGAACCTTGACGAGCACCCCGCCTTCGAAGGCAAGCTGAGCACCACGGAGGCGCTCGCGAAACACATCGCGGACGCCGTCGCACACGAACTCGGCAGCATCCCGGATGGCCAGGCAATCACCGGACTGGACGTGGTCCTCCGCGAGAATCCGGACGCCTGGGCCGGCTACTCCCTCCAACTCGGCGGCGACTAGCGCGGCAGCATGGTTGCCATCCGCTTCATCGTCCCCGGCAACGTCAGGCACGGTTCGGGCGGCAATACTTACAACGCCAAACTCGCCCGCGGCCTCACCGCCTTGGGTGCCTCGGTGGAAATGCGAGCCGTCGACGGCGACTGGCCGGTCGGGCGGCCGGCGGACCGCCGCCGCTTGGCCGGAGCCTTCGACGGCGCCACAACAGTAATTGCCGACGGCCTGGTGGCGTGGGGAGCCCCCGCCGAGATCGCCGAGGCGACGCGGCGCTCGGTTCGCGTGTGGATCTTGTCCCACATGGGCCTGCCGGAACACCACGAACTGGAATCGCAAGCACTCAAGGCCGCCACCGGGGTGATCTGCACGAGTTCCTTCGCGGCCGCGGACCTGGCAGAACGGCATCCGGAAGAGGGCAGCGGCAAGGTGGTGGTGGCCAGGCCCGGCACGGAACACGTAGCTGTAGCCCATGGGTCCGATCCGTTGCGGATCGTCTGCGTCGCCGCGCTCTTGCCCAACAAGGAACAACTGCTGCTCGTGGAGGCGTTGGGAAGGCTTCGTGCCTTGCCGTGGACCGCCGCCTTCGTTGGCAGCGACGACGCCGACCCGGCCTACGCGGCGAAGGTGAGGGCCGCCGTCGTACGCTCCGGACTGGAGCACCGCATTACCGTCACCGGGGAACTAAGCGGACCGGCGCTTGAGGAGCAGTGGCGCGCGGCTGACCTCAGCGTGTTGGTTTCACGGTCCGAATCGTTCGGAATGGTAGTGGTTGAGTCGCTTGCCCATGCCGTTCCGGCGCTCGTCCGGGATGGAACCGGGGCGGTGGAGGCACTCGGCGGTTCGGGGGCGGGCAAGGCAATCGCTATCGGCGATGACCCGGAACCACTCGTGCAAGCACTCGACGGCTGGCTCCGCGATGCGGCGCTGCGGCGGAAATGGCGGACTGCGGCCCTCCGCGCGCGGGATGGACTCCCCGGCTGGGACTCAACGGCGTCGATCGTGCTCGACGCGTGTGCGGTTCCGCTGTAGCGCGCGCCGAAGGGCGGCTTGGGGTGGAGAATGGGGCCATGACGCCCGCCGTGCTTTCCACCCAAACGTTGACTCCGGAACTGCTCCGCGCCTGGGCATGGCACAGGCAAGGCCTGGATGGATCGCTCTCCGGCAAAAGCTCCGAGGACGTCCTGGACCATGCCGGTTGGGCCCGTTCCGTGGGCGGCGCCAACCCCTACTTGACCCTGTTCGCCCGGGCCGGGATCCGGCGCGGGCAAGTTGACAGAGATGTCGCCGGGCTCAGGATCCACGAGCTTCCCACAGCCCGCGGCTGCACCTACGTCCTCGGCCAGGATGACTTCGCGTGGGGCCTCCAGATCGGCAGGGACGCCGCCGTGGCGCCGTTCAAGGTATTGGCGCGGCTCGGCGTCGAACGCGGTGAGATCACTTTGCTCGAAGAGCAGGTGCTGCACACGCTCAAGGAATCCAGCGAGCCCATGGACCCCAAGCAGCTCAAGGATGAACTGGGTGAATCCGTCCGAAGCCTCGGCGAAGAAGGCAAGAAAAAGGGCGCCGCCACCACCCTCCCCACAGCCTTGGGCCTCCTGCAAGCCGATGGCCGCATCCGTCGCGTGCCCCTCAACGGACGGCTCGACCAGCAGCGCTACGCCTACACAGCCTGGTCCTTGCCGCAGAGCACCCTCGACGACGACGCCGCGCGCGCCCGCCTGGTCGAGCGGTACCTTCGGTGGACCGGCGGGGCGACGCTCAAGCAAAGCCAATGGTTCACCGGGTTCACAGTGGCGCAGAGCAAGGCGGCCCTGGCCGCCGTCGGTGCCGCCGAGGTGTCCACCGCATCGGGCGATGCGCTGTGGATGCTGCCCGACGACGTCGAGCGCCTTTCCGCGTTCACGCCGCCGCGGGAGGAACAAATCCAACTCCTGGCCGGGACGGATTCCCTGGTGCTGTTGCGCCGGAACTCGGGGGACATGTTCGCTGACGAGGACCGCGGCCGGAAGGTCATGGATACGACGGTGGCGTTGCAAGCCGACCTTTCGGACCACCCGATCCTCGACCGCGGACGGATCATCGGATTGTGGCAGTACGATCCCGCGAAGGAAAGGATCGCGGCGTGGACCTTCGCGAAGCCCACTGCCGCGGTGACAACAAGGATCGCCGAAGTGCAGGACTGGATCCGCCAAGACCTGGGCGACTTCCGTTCCTTCAGCCTGGACTCGCCGGCGTCGCGGCAAAAACGCATCGACGCGCTGGAAGCGGCGGGTTCCTAGGCTCAGCCCACTCCAAACCCCGGGAACTCCCCGGTGGCCGGCGTGAACATCGCTTCAACGTCTCGCACGCGGCCAGGGGTGTGTCGGGATTTCAACCATTCCACCAGGGACTCAAGGGACTCGCGATCGCCTTCGGCAACCACCTGCACCGAGCCGTCCAGGTTGTTGTACGCCTCGCCCGTCAATCCCAGGCGCCGGGCTTCGTGCAGGGTTGAATAGCGGAATCCCACGCCTTGAACCTGGCCGGTGATGGTCGCGGTGACCCGCATCCGGGAAGTCATGACGCCCCCGAACCGTACGGCCGCGTGATCGCCTCGAGGAAATGCCCGTCCGGATCGGCGAAGTACACGCCGCGTCCGCCGTCGTTGTGGTTGATTTGCTGGGACCGCGAGCGTGCGGGGTCCGCCCAATAAGGGATGCCGTCCCTTTGGATACGCGCGAAAATTCCGTCGAATTCGTCCTCGGTCACCAGGAAGGCGTAATGCTGCGGGGAGATCGGGCCGCTCGCCGTGGCGAAATCCAGCGCCACTCCGTCCTCGAGCGATACCGTCATGAAAGACCACAAGGCTTGCGGTTCCGGCAGTCCGAGCACGTTGGCCAGGAACTCCGCGGAACGGCGCTTGTCCGTTGCGTAAACGATGGTGTGGTTGAAAGAAACCGTCATGGCGTCCTCCTAGGGTGTGCCGCCTGACACCATCTGACGCCGAACGCCCCGCGGATTGCAAGGGCCTCGGGTCCCGCAGGCGCTACTTGCGATGGGCGGCGAAGAAATCGCGCAACAACGCCGAGCATTCCTCTTCCCGCACCCCGGGGTAGACCTCTACCCAGTGGTTGAGCCTGCGTTCCCGGAGGATGTCGAACACCGATCCCACGGCTCCGGCTTTCTCGTCCCATGCTCCGAAGACAACACGCGGGATCCTGGCCAGGACAATGGCTCCCGCGCACATGGCGCACGGCTCGAGCGTCACCACGAGCGTGCAGTCCTCGAGGCGCCAGCCGTCGCCGCCTTCGCCGAGCTCCAACGCGTGGCGTTGCAGGGCGGCAGCTGCTTGGCGGATAGCGACGATCTCGGCGTGCGCGGTGGGGTCGCCGTGCGCTTCCCGTTCGTTCCGACCGGCACCCAGCACGCCGCCGTCGGGCCCTAGTACGACGGCGCCGATCGGCACGTCCTCGGTGTCCAGCGCGCGCCGGGCCTCGTCCAGGGCGAGGCCCATCCAGGCCCTGTGTTCCGCGTGATAAGGCTCGGTGGGGATCATGCCTCAATGATAGTTTTGGAACCATGCGCACATTCGTCGTGGACCACCCGCTGGTCGCTCACAAGCTCACCGTACTGCGGGACAAGAACACCCCTTCCCCGGTCTTCCGGCGCCTGACGGAAGAACTCGTCACGCTCCTGGCCTACGAGGCCACCCGCGAGGTCAGGACCGAACCCGTGGAGATCGAAACTCCCGTAACCAGGACCGTGGGTACGGCCTTCACCAAGCCGACGCCGCTCGTGGTCCCCATCCTGCGCGCAGGCCTGGGAATGCTCGAGGGCATGACCAAGCTGGTTCCCACCGCCGAGGTCGGGTTCCTGGGCATGGCCCGTGACGAAGAAACCCTGGACATCATCACGTACGCCGAGCGCTTGCCGGACGACCTCACGGGCCGTCAGGTTTTCGTCCTGGACCCCATGCTCGCCACCGGCGGAACCTTGCGCGAAGCCATCAAGTTCCTCTTCAGGCGCGGTGCCTCGGATGTTACTTGCATTTGCCTCCTGGCTGCGCCGGAAGGCCTGGCCAAGCTCGAGGACGAACTGTCCGATGCCAACGTGAAGATCGTGCTCGCGTCGATTGACGAGAAGCTCAACGAGAAGGCCTACATCGTCCCGGGCCTTGGCGATGCCGGAGACCGTCTCTACGGGGTGACTGGGTAGCTCAGCGGCAACGCGGGGTCACCTACGGCCTAAGTTGCCGCCAAAAACGGGCCGTAAGTGACCCCGCATTTGGACGCGACGGCACCCCTCAGCCTCACACCGCCTGACGCTGCGCCTGGCTTGCCTTGAGAACGAGGGGCAGCTTGGCCCGCAGCGTGCATTCCAGTAGTTCCTCCGCTGTGGAGTCCTGCTGATAGATGTCCGGCAGGCGGATGCCGATCAGGGTGTTCATTAGCATTCCCTGCGCGAGGAAATCGCGGGCTGCTTCCGGCGGCAGTCCGGCTTCGTCGCGGACGAGCCGGTAGATGTCGAGGAATCCTTCCCTGGCGCGTGCTCCGATGGCCGGCTCGTGGCCCGCCACGAAGGCCTGCATCAGCATCATGAGGATCCCACGGTCCTCCACGAGGTCCGCATACGCGATCGCCATGAGCTGTTTGAGCTGTTGTGGCCGGGCGTTGCCCTGGTCCGGATCAAGTTGCCCAAGCTGTTCGGCCAGTTCTCCGGCGTCGTAAGCGGCAATCACGGAGCGGAACGCACTCAGCAATTTTCCATGGGCCCGGTCAAGGGCTTCCAGGAAGAGGGCTTCCTTGGTGCCGAACATGCGCACGACGTATGGCTGGCTGATGCCCGCAGCTTTGGCTACCTGGTCGGTGGTTGATCCGGCGTAGCCGCGCTCGGCAAAGACTCCGGTGGCGGCTTCAAGGATGAGTTCGCGGCGCCGCGCAGCGGGAATGCGTTCGGCGGTTGCCTGGATTGCCGGGGATTCCGGGGCGTCTGTGCCCACTATTTTCTTCGCCACACTTGACATGTTATCAGTCGATAACTAACTTTTCCTGATAAGTAATCATTCGATTACAACAAGAACGACTGTGGCACCAACAGAGACCCGTGGAGTCATCATGAAACGCACCATTCCCGTCTGGCTCGCCATCGTGGCGGCCTCGCTTCCTGTCTTCATGGCCACCCTGGACAACCTCGTGGTCACCAACGCTTTGCCCGTGATGCACAAGGCCCTCGGCGCCAGCGTCGAAGAACTCCAGTGGATCGTCAACGCATACTCCTTGAGCTTCGCGGCGTTCATGCTGCTGGCGGTCGGCCTGGGAGACCGCTTCGGCCGCCGGCACGTTTTCATCGCGGGCCTGGCGATCTTCACCGTGGCATCCGCAGCCGCCGCCCTCAGCACGGAATCGTGGCAGCTTATCGCCGCCCGCGCCGTGCAAGGCGTCGGCTCCGCGGCCCTCATGCCGCTCTCGCTCACCCTGTTGGTCGGCTCCGTGACTGACAAGCTTCGTCCGCTTGCAATCGGCATCTGGGGTGGAGTCTCCGGCCTTGGCGTAGCTCTCGGTCCCCTGATCGGCGGCGCCGTGGTGGAGGGATGGAACTGGGAAGCCATCTTCTGGCTCAACGTCCCCATTGGAATCGTCTCTGTTCCGCTCGCGCTCGTGGCCTTGCCGAACAGCTTCGGTGCCCGCGTCCGGGCCGACGTCGTCGGCCTGCTGCTTTCCGGTCTGGGCCTCCTGGCGCTCGTGTTCGGCATCGTCCGCGGGAACGACGCCGGATGGTCCAGCGCCCAGGTGCTAGGCGCATTGATCGGTGGCGGAGTCCTGTTGCTCGCCTTCCTATTGTGGGAATCCCGAGTGTCTGCGCCGCTGCTGCCCCTTCGACTCTTCCGCGATCGGAGCTTCACGATGGCCAACCTGATCGGTCTGACGTTTAGCTTCGGGATCTTCGGTTCCGTCTTCATCCTCATCCAGTTCCTGCAAGTGGTGCAGGGTCACGGACCGCTCGCAGCAGGCGTCATGACCATGCCCTGGACTCTGGCTCCCATGTTCGTGGCACCGCTGGCGGGTCTGCTTGCACCACGGCTCGGCACCAGGACTTTGATGATCACGGGTCTCGCCTTGCTCGCGGCTGGCATGTTCTGGCTCGCGGGGGTCCTTTCCGCGAGCGTTCCGTACGAGTCCTTGATACCAGGCTTCATTGCGGCCGGAATCGGCATGGGCTTGGTTTTCGCCCCGATGTCGACGGCGGTGCTCGCCAACGTGCGTGCCGAGGACCACGCGAAAGCGAGCGGAACCAACTCCACGCTCCGTGAAATCGGGGTTGCCCTAGGCGTTGCTGTCCTGACTGCAGTGTTCACGGGAGCCGGTGGAAAACTCACGCCCACCGGCTATGTCGACGCCGCCATTCCGGCGATCTACGTTGGTGCGTCCGTGCTGGTCCTGGCCACTTTGGTGGCTTGGCTCCTCCCATCCCGCGCCCGCGCCCGCGTTCTGGCAGCGCAGCTTTCCGCAAGCCAAGACGGCGCCGGCACCCCGGCCGGCGCCGTCGTCGAGCCTTCCCTGCAAGGTGCCTGAGTAAACGTGGGGTCACCTACGGCCCATGTTGCCGCTAAAAACGGGCCGTAGGTGACCCCGCGTTGCCAAGATTAACCCCCTACCGGTTTGCCGGCTCCGCCGATAGCCTGTGGCGCATGGACTGGAAACTTGAACTTGTGTTTGTCCCCGTGTCCGATGTGGACCGCGCCAAGGATTTCTACGTCAACAGGGTGGGCTTCAACGCCGACTACGACGAGCGGCCCATGGACGGCATCCGCTTTGTCCAATTGACTCCGCCCGGCTCGGCTTGCTCCATCTGCATCGGCGAAGGCCTCAACGACGCCCCTCCGGGCACGGCTCCCAGCCTCCAAATGGTGGTATCCAACATCCAGGAGGCCCACGACCAGCTCAAGGCGAACGGCGTGGACGTCAGCGATATCGACGTCCAGGACTGGGGCCACTTCGTGTACTTCGCGGATCCTGACGGCAACAAATGGGCCGTCCAGTACATCCCGCACCGGCCCAACGGCTAGGACTTCCGCCGTAAAAGCCCGGCCGCCGTAAACCCGGGCTGCCCGTAAAATTTGTGCAATGGACCGTCCGTCCGGGCACCATGGATAGATGAGCCTGCCAACTGAAACCGTGAAAACCCTGACCGTTCGCGCTGTCCTGTTCGACATGGACGGCACCTTGGTTGACTCCACCGCGATCGTGGAACAAGTGTGGGGCGAATTTTCGCGGCGGTACGGCCTGGACTTCGAGGAGATCCTGCGGACCTCCCACGGCGTCCAGGCGCGGGACACGGTTCGCCGCTTTGCCCCTGCCGACGCGGACGTTGACGCGTTGACCGAGGAACTTGGCGAAATGGAGCGGACCCGGACGGACGGCATCATCGCGCTGCCCGGAGCGGAGCAGTTGCTGCAGTCCTTGCCGGCCGACGCCGTCGCGATGGTCACGTCCGCCGACCGGGTCCTCGCGGGCTTGCGGATGCACGCTGCCGGCCTTGAATTCCCGGCCACGGCGGTCACGGCCGAAGCCGTGACCCACGGAAAACCGGATCCCGAAGGCTACCTCAAGGCCGCCGCGCTCCTTGGCGTCGAGCCTTCCGAAGTTGTTGTCTTCGAAGACGCGCCGGCTGGAATCGCTTCGGCCAGGGCTGCAGGCATGGCTACCGTGGTGGTCGGCGAAAACGGGGGAGACGCGGCCGAAGGGCTGTGGCAGATCCCCGATTACTCATCGGTTACCGCCACAGCCGCTTTGGACGGCTCGGGCCGCCGGGTCATCGAACTCCGGTTTTAGCGTCACCCGGCGAGCGAGTAGACCGTGGTCCCTCCGATGGTCTGCGCCTGGAAGTTCGCCGCTACCCATTGGGCGATCTGCGCAGGATCGTCCGATCCGCTGCTGCCCTGCATCATTCCTGCCGTGATGAAGTAGTGGATCTTGCCTTGGGCCACGAGCTCCTTGAATTGCGCAAGGGTGGGGGAGGGGTCGGTTCCGTTGAATCCGCCGACAGCCATGACCGGCAGTTCAGTCGCCAATTGGTAGCCTGCCGCGTTGTTGGAACCGACGACGGCGGCCGCCCACGTGTACTTCGACGCGTCGGTTTTCAGTGCGGTCACCAGGTCCGACGACGGCGTGGTGGCCCCGAGCAGTCCACCCATGCCGCCACCTTGCCGGTTCCCGCCAAAGCCGCCTTGGGCTCCCGGCCGTTGGATGGATTGGGGCACGTTGTTCTGGCCATTCTGTCCGAACCGGCCACCGAATCCGCCCGGGCCGAAGCCACCGAAACTGGTCGATGGACCGGCGCTGACGATCGCCCCGCTGTGCGGCACCGAGGCGGTGGCGACCGAGTACGCCAGCGGACCGGCGAGGGAGGCAGCGAGGGCGAGTACCGCCGTCGTACGCGTCAGGAAGCGCGAGGTGAACCGTCCCGGGAGCAGTAGCCCGACGGCGGCCACGAGCGAACCGAGCAGGACGGTCCAACGAAGCCAAGGAACGAACGACGGGGACTGGCCCAGGAGGTCGAAGGCCGTGTACCCGGCAGCCGCAACGGCGATGGCGAGCAGCACCGAGGCGACCGGCTGCCGCCGATGCTGCCACAAAAGCACGCCACCAAGCCCGGCCAGTCCCGCGATCCCCGGAGCCAGCGCTACCGCGTAGTAGGGGTGGATGATGCCGGCCATGAAACTGAACACCAGCCCCGTCACGAGCACCCAGGAACCCCACACAACCACGGAAGCACGAACGGAATCGTTGCGCGGAGCGAACCGCCCCAGCCACAACAATCCTGCGCCGAGAATCAGCACGGACGGCAGCAGCCAGGCGATCTGCCCGCCGAATTCGCTGTTGAACATCCGGAACAGGCCTGGAACGCCCCAGCCGTTTCCGCCGCCCACGCTGCCTGTCTCGTCGCCGCTCAGCCGACCAAGTCCGTTGTAGCCGAGCGTGAGCTCCAGGATCGAATTGTTTTGCGAACCGCCGATGTACGGCCGCATGTTCGCCGGAACGAACTCGACGACGGCGAGCCACCAACCAGCCGAAACCACCATGGCCGCGCCCGCCCCCAACAGGCGAAGGAACCGGCGTCCGATTCCACCAGGCGCGGCCAACAAGTACGCTGCGGCAAATCCCGGAACCACCAGGAGCACCTGGAGTTGCTTCGTGAGGAAGCCGAACCCCAGGAACACGCCCGCCAGCAGGAGCCAGCGCAAGCGCTCCTGTTGGATGGAGCGGAGCGTGGCGTAGCCGGCGGCCGTCATGAGCAGCACCAGCAATGCGTCCGGGTTGTTGAACCGGAACATCAGGGTGGCCACCGGGGTGATCGCCATGACGATTGCTGCGAGCAGTCCGGCCCGGTGCGCGAGCCTCGGATCTCCCGTGGCCGGGGCCGCCGCGCGGCGAACCGCGAGGTACAGCAACCAAGCCGTGGCAACGCCCATCAGGGCCTCGGGAACCAGGATGCTCCAGGCGTTCAGCCCGAAGAGCCGCACGGAAAGGCCCATGATCCACAAGGACGCGGGCGGCTTGTCCACCGTGATGGAATTGGCGGCGTCGGAGGATCCGAAGAACCAGGCGGTCCAGTTCTGCGAACCGGCCTGGGCCGCGGCGGAATAGAACGCGTTGGCCCAGCCGGATGCACCGAGGTTCCACAAGTACAGTACCGCCGTGGCGAGGAGCACCAGGGCCAGCTCAATGCGGTGCCGCAAGGCCTGCGGGAAGGTCCTGATTGCCGCTGCCGGCTTCGGCGCTTCCGGCCGCTCCGCGTTCGACGGCGGAGCGTGCCGTTCCTGCCTGGACCCGAGGTCCGTGGAGTAGTAGTAGCTGGACATAGCGGGCTATTTCGTCAGTTTGTAGACCGTGGAGTTCCCCACCGTCTGCGCTTGGAAGTTGGCCTGGACCCAGGAAGCTACCTCGGAGTTGCCGCCGCGTCCGCCTATGCCGCCGCCCATTCCGCCACCTTCGATGAAGTAGCCGATCTGGCCCTTCGAAACCATGTCCTGGAATTCCGCGAGCGTCGGGTAGGGATCGCCGCCGTTCCAGCCGCCCAGGGCGATGACGTTGGTGTTCGTGGCGAGCTCGAGGCTGGCCGCCTGGGTTGCGCCGGAGACAATCGCCGACCATTTCGTGGTGGTGGATTGCAGCAACGAGGTCAGTGCCGAGTCGGTGGTGCCCTCCGCGCCGGGGCCGCCGAAACCGCCACCGGGGCCGGCTTGGTTCTGCGCCGCCGTTCCGGACGTGTCCGTGCCGTCAGTACGGAAGTCGCGTCCGGCGAACGCCCCGGCTCGGTTGCCGAAACCGCCCATGCCGGCACCGGAAGGGCCCGACGTCGGTATGGAACCGGAGTGCGCGGTAGCCGCCGTCGCGAGCGTCCATGCCGCGGTGCCGAGGCCCCCTGCCAGGAGGGATACGACGACGACTGCCGCGGCAGCCGCGGGACGCAACCGGCCTGCCAGGCGCAGGGAATCGAGCCGGAGCAAGATCGCCGCGGCGGCGATGACCCCGAGGACAACGACGACGATGCGCAGCCAGGGAAGCCACGAGGCGTCGCGGCCAAGGAGCACAGCCGACCAGAGCGAACTGCCGAGCACCACCACGGCCAGGACGATCCTGGCGGGCCAATATGACCGGCCGCGCCACAAC
This sequence comes from Arthrobacter terricola, assembly GCF_004354015.1. Taxonomy (GTDB): domain Bacteria; phylum Actinomycetota; class Actinomycetes; order Actinomycetales; family Micrococcaceae; genus Arthrobacter; species Arthrobacter terricola. The sequence goes on along the minus strand of NZ_SMRU01000025.1, from coordinate 68,696 downwards.
TCGACGGCGCCCATGCCAACCAGGGCCGCGATGGCCGGAGCGAGCGCTACTGAATAGTAGGGGTGCACGATTCCGCTCATGAAGCTGAAGATCCCGGCCGTGACCAGGAGCCAGCCGCCCCACAGGAGGAGCGATGCCCGGGTCCGCGAGGTGCGCAGTTCCCGGCGCGTGAACCACAAGCCGGCCACGAGGAGGATCAGTGCGGCAGGAAGCAGCCACGAGACTTCGCCACCGAAGCTGGTGCCGAACATGCGGGCGAGTCCGGCGCTTCCGCCGAATCCGGAGTTGCCGCCGCCAAAGCCGCCACCTCCACCGCCGAAGCCGCCGCCTGCGAATCCGGCACCACTGAAGTCGCCGAGCGTACCGCCGGCCGGGGCTCCTGCACGGCCACCTCCGGGCATGCCTTCGCCCGAGCCCGTGATGCGGGACAAGCCGTTGTAGCCGAACGTGAGTTCAAGGAAGCTGTTGGTGGTGGAACCCGCCATGTAGGGCCGTGCAGATGCCGGCGTCAATTGGAAGAGCGCGACGTAGCTGCCTGCCACGACGACGATGCCGCCCAGCGCTCCGAGCAAGTGGAGCAGCCTCCGGCGCAGCGTAGTGGGCGCGGCCCAAAGATAGGCGAGGCCCAGTCCCGGCACAATCAGGAAGCCCTGCAACATCTTGCTCAGGAACGCGAGACCAACAATCGCGCCGGCCGCAACAAGCCACTTCCAGCCCGCGCGCTCAATGGCACGGGTTGTGAAGTAGGCCGCGAGCACCAAGCACAGGGTGAGCATCGCGTCGGGGTTGTTGAAGCGGAACATGAGGGCGGCAACGGGAGTCAGCGCCAAGGCGCCGCCAGCCAACAGGCCCGCGGCCGGTCCGGACACGCGCTTGATAGTCAGGTAAAGGATCCCGACGGCGGCCACGCCCATGAGTGCCTCGGGAATGAGCATGCTCAATGATGAGAAGCCAAAGATCCGGCCCACGAGACCCGGAATCCAGAAAGCGGCAGGCGGCTTGTCCACGGTGATGGCGTTGCCGGCGTCGAGCGAACCGAACAGGAGCGCCGTCCAGCTCTTCGTGCCAGCCTGGATGGCCGCGGCATAGAAGGAGTTTCCATACCCCGTCGCAGCGAGGTTCCAGAGGTACAAGAAGGCGGTGGCTACGAGGAGGCCGGCGGCCGAGGGGCGCACCCAGCGGGGTTGCTTGCCGAACGCGATCCGTGTCCAGCGGGAACTTCCAGCGCCGGGGTTCGAGGAACCGGTGGAGCGTCGGCCGTGGGTCGATTCGGGTGTCTCCGCAGCGTCGGAACCCGTGCCTGCGGGAGTGATCGTGGAAGTCATGATGCTGCCGTTTCTGTGAGCGTGCTGGCTTCTGTGGTGGATTCTTCAGTAGTCGCGGGCTGGTTTGTGTTCGGTTGCGCTGGGCTGCCCGGTTGCGCTGGGACGTTCGCCGGGAGCCGGAAGACCCACAAACGGAACAAGAGGAACCGTACCGCGGTCGCCACGAGGTTCGCCCCCACGACGGCGAGGAGTTCACCCCAGCGTTCCGGCGTCGTCGTACTGTGCACCCAGGCGAGTGCCCCGGAGGTGAGCGCAAGGCCGATGCCGAAGACGATCAGGCCCTCGAAGTGGTGGCGGACCGGATTGCCGCCCTGGATGCCGAACGTGAAGCGCCGGTTTGCGCCGGTGTTGGCGATGGCCGTGATGAGCAGGGCCAGGAAATTGGCAAACTGCGGGTCAAGGAAAGTGCGGAAGAGCACGAAGATGAGAACGTACGCGAGGGTCGAGGCGGCACCGATAGCGCCGAAGCGGACCAATTGCCCGAAGAGGCTGCTCCGCGGAGTTTGTTCCGCGGTGCGGGACGACGCCGGGAGCGGACCGCGCGCGAGGGCCGCCCGGAGCTCCGGAACCGGGATCCGCCCGGACACGAGGTCCCGTGTGAGCCGGACCATGCCGCGGATGTCCGCCAAGGCGGTCCGCACGACGTCGACGCTCGAGTTGGGATCGTCGATCCAGTCAACCGGCACTTCGTGGACGCGCAGCCCGCACCGTTCGGCGAGGACCAGGAGTTCGGTGTCGAAGAACCACGAGTTGTCCATGGTGTGCGGGAGGATCCGCTGGGCCACATCGGCGCGGATCGCCTTGAAGCCGCACTGCGCGTCGCTGAACCGGGCACCCATGAAGGAGTGCAGCATCAGGTTGTAGCTTCGCGAGATGAATTCGCGCTTCGGCCCGCGGACAACCCGCGAGTTACGCGTCAGCCGCGTGCCGATCGCGAGGTCCGAATGGCCGGAAATCAGGGGCGCCAGGAGCGGCGCGAGAGCTGCGAGGTCGGTGGAAAGATCCACGTCCATATAGGCCAGGACGGGCGACGGCGAAGCGAGCCACACCTTGCGCAAGGCATTGCCGCGCCCCTTTTCCGCCAAGTGGACAACCACGAGCTCCGGCAATTCCCGGGCCACGCGCTCGGCGATCTTCAGGGTGTTGTCCGTGCTGGCGTTGTCCGCCACCGTGATGCGGAAACCATGCGGGAAGGAATCGCGCAAATGGCCGTGGAGCCTTCGCACGCATTCTTCGAGGTCGCGTTCCTCGTTGAAGACCGGGATGGTGACATCGAGGACGGGTACGGCACTGCGGATGTCTACGGGTCCGCGGCGCACGCTGGTCATGGTCCGGTTGTCGGGAAGGCCCGGCGGCACCACCGCGGGGTCCTTATGGGTTCCTGTGGTGGGTTCGATGAGCGTCATGTATCAAGGTTCGCGCGTCCGAATTTGAAGGCTTTAGGCGGAACCTGTGACGCACCTGTGGAAGTCGGGGGATACCCGTTAACCACGTTGAGGTCCATCCCGGGAGGGACGAACCTCAACGCAAAGCCGTTTCAGTACCAGTTGTTGACGAGGTGGAATGCCCACGCCGCGGACGGCGAGCCGTACCGTTCCTTGATGTAATTCAGGCCCCAGCGGATCTGGGTCTGGTAGTTGGTCTGCCAATCGGCGCCCTCCGAAGCCATCTTGTCGCCGGGCAGAGACTGCCCAATGCCGTAAGCGCCGCTCGAAGCGTTGACAGCCGTGGTGCGCCAGTCCGATTCCTTGTTCCACAGGGTGATCAAGGCCGACATTTCGCCCGGGCCCCACCCGTAGGAGGGCAGGATGCTTGCAGCGTAAGCCTGGGCACCTGCGGGATCGTCGACGGCAACCGGAACAGCGGGGGCGGCAGGTGCAGCGGGAGCTGCCGGGGCAGGGGCTGCTGGTGCAGGTGCGGCGGGCGCCGGTGCGGCGGGCGCCGGTGCGGCGGGCGCCGGTGCGGCAGCCGACTTCGACGGAGTGGGAGCCTTGCTCGGCGACGCGGAAGGGCTCGGCTTCGCGCTCGCGGTGGCGCTAGGCGAGGCGCTTGGGCTTGCTGTTGCCGTGGCCGTTTGCGATTCGGCGGTGCGGTTGATGTCCTGGCCACCGAACGCTCCCGCTTGGCTTGCGGCGCCGGCACCGAGGAATACCGCGACAACGCTGGCGACGACGGCCATGCGCTGGCCCGGACCGAGGTTGGCGGCAGCTCGCTTCAGGGTGGAACGTGACTTGTTATTCCGGGCATATTCGCCGCGGTGGCGCGCAACAGAGCGCGACTGATTCCTGGAACCAGACATGGTTGATTGCCTCTCGACGCCTGCGGAGTTAGCTGTCGGATTCGGATGAGGTCATCCGGCCGTGGCCATCGAGAATCGTGGCGCCGCGGCTTCACCCCTAGGGCCGGCTCAACAAGAGCGCTTGCCCGGAGACCTGGGTCCCCCGTCTCTGCCTGCAGTGTTGGAGCGCCGGAGAGGGGCAGAGCTCGGCGCCTGCCCGGCGGTGGCCGTATGTAACCGGCGCACCTATTCGACGGTACAGGAGGTTTCCGCTTAAGTCACATTTAGGTAACGAGAGATCACGACGCCGGTGCGTCGAGTTGCGCGCGACGCGCACCGCCGTCGTACTTTCTTGACGGCACTTCAGGCCATGGCGGTCCTCAGTGCCGGAAGGCGCACCGCGAACTCGGTCCGCCCGGGTCGCGAGACCACTTCCACGGTACCCCCGTGGGCTTGGACGATCGATTCCACAATGGACAGCCCAAGGCCGGACGTGCCCTCGGAACCCGAACGCGCGGCGTCGGCGCGGGCGAAGCGCGAGAAGATCCTGCCGAGGAATTCGGGCGGGATACCGGGTCCGTTATCGGTCACGGTGACCACCGCGCTGCCATCGGCCGAGCGCATCACACCGGTGACAACCGTTGTCCCGGACTCCGTGTGCTTGCGGGCGTTGGAGAGCAAGTTGGCCAGGACCTGGTGCAATTGCGTGGTGTCGCCGCGGACCGTGATGGGCTCGTCGGGCAGCTTCAGTTGCCACACGTGCTCCGGCGCCATGACTTTTTCGTCGCTGACCGTTTCTATCACCAGTTGGGTGAGGTCCACCTCGGTGAATTCCGGGGCCTTTCCTTCATCCAGCCTGGCCAGCAGAAGGAGATCCTCCACCAGCGTGGTCATGCGTTCGGACTGGCTTTGGACGCGGCCCAGTGATTTACGCCCGTCCTCGGTGAAGGTCTCGGTCATCCGCAGCAACTCGGTGTAACCGCGAATGGCCGTGAGTGGCGTGCGCAGTTCGTGCGAAGCGTCGGCCACGAACTGGCGAACTTTCGTCTCGCTTTGCTGGCGCGCCTCCAAAGCATTCGAGACGTTGTCCAGCATGAGGTTCAAAGCGTGGCCAACGCTGCCCACTTCGGTGCCCGGGTGGGCAGCCGACGGCGGAACGCGGACCGCGAGGGCCACCTCACCGGCGTCGAGGGGCAGTTTCGATACCTTCGTGGCGACGTCGGAAAGCTGCTCAAGGGGACGCATGGTGCGCCGGATCAGCACGGTTCCGGCAAGCCCGATCAGCATGAGTCCGGCCAGGGACACGATGACCATGGTCCACACGAGGGAGGCTTCGGTACTTTCCTTCGCCGCGAGGGGCAGGCCCGTGATGCTCACGTCGCCGTACGGCGTCGGGGTGGCCACAAGCCGGTAGCCGCCGTTGGAAAGCGTCCTGTCAACGGGGCGCCCGTTGGCAGGGAGGGCCAGGAGGATCGACGCGTCGCTCGGAGACAAAGCGCTGCGCGACGCGTCCGATGACAGGAACCCCGCACTGCTTACCTGGCCGTCAAGGACCCGGGCATTCAGGGTTCCGATGCTTTGGCCGCGGGCATCCAACGGGTCCGGCCTTCCGGTGGGATCGCCGATAGGCGGACGGCCGTGGGAAGCCTGGGCCAATTGCTCGTCCAGTTGCTTGTTGAGGAACACATCCATGGAGGCGTAGCTGACAATGCCCACGGCGCTGCAGATAGCCACCAGGAGGGCCATGGACACCAGGATGAGCCGGGTGCGCAGGTGCCAGGTCGATGGGTTGAGCCAGCTGTGTTCCGTCTGGCGCGGGATCCCGGAGAGTGCGGACATGCTTCGGCCCGGCTATTCGGCAGGCTTGATGACGTAGCCGGCCCCGCGCACCGTGTGGATCATGGGCGGGTGGTTGGCTTCGATCTTCTTGCGCAGGTAGGAAATGTAGAGCTCCACGATGTTGGCCTGGCCGCCGAAATCGTAGTCCCACACGCGGTCCAGGATCTGGGCCTTGCTGACCACGCGCTTCGGGTTCTCCATGAGGTAGCGCAGGAGTTCGAACTGGGTGGCCGTCAGTTGGATGTCTTCGCCCGCGCGGGTGACTTCGCGTGTATCGACGTTGAGGGTGAGGTCGCCCACCACTAGTTCGGCCGTGTCCATCGCCGCGACGCCCGAGCGCTGGACCAGCCTGTGCAGTCGCAGCAGGACCTCCTCCATGCTGAACGGCTTGGTGACGTAGTCGTCGCCGCCGGCCGCGAGGCCCACAATGCGGTCCTGTACGTCGTCCTTCGCGGTGAGGAACAACGCGGGCACCTCAGGCGCGAAGGCACGGATCCTGCCCAGCAGCTCAACGCCGTCGAACCCTGGAAGCATGACGTCCAGCACCAGCACGTCCGGGCGGAAGTCCTTAGCCAGCTTGACGGCGGCCGGGCCATCACCGGCTATGGCGACCGACCAGCCAGCCATACGCAGGCCCATGCTCATGAGCTCGGAGAGGCTGGGTTCGTCGTCAACCACGAGGGCACGGATGGGGGAGCCGTCCGGGTGGCTGAGCTGGGGAAGGTTGTTGGTCATGGAGTGCGAGGATGCCATGGGACAACTCTCCAATCTGCCGGTTTGCCGGTGCTTTGCCGATGCTGTGAGCATGCTGTGACTCCCAGCCTAGCCACCTGAGTGGCCCACGCACCCCCGCTTCCCCCGAGTTTGTGTACAGCTCGACCCCCTTAAAAGCCCCTTAAAAGCCGTCTTAAGGGGTGCGAGGTGTACACAAACTCGATGGTTTGAGGTCACAGGCGGGCCTGCTGTTCGACACAGCCAGCGCACAGCAAAGGGACAGACGCTGTTGGGGACAAGAACAAACAGCAGCCTTTAATCCGATGGAGAGAACCATGGAAGAGCGCAACAACCCCTCAACACCTGAATACGGGTCCGGAAACCAACCGCCGCAACCTGTGATCCGGCCGCTGGACGATTCCGCTCCGCCTGTTGCCGGCGAGCCTCCTGTAGCCCAATCCGCCGGGTGGGGTGCTCCGCAACAGGGGCAAGCCGCCTCTTGGGCTTCCCCGCAGCCAGACCAGCCCGCGCAGCCCGCCGCCGGTTGGGGCGCTCCGCCGTCGGGACAGCACGCGCAGTACCCTCAGCAACCGGGCCAGCCCGGGCAGCCCGGTCAACTTGGCGGAGGATGGGGCGCTCCGCAGCCGTACTCTGCCGGCGCTCAGGGCCGCCCTTCGTTCTTCAAGAACTGGACGGTGAAGAAGGGGCTGCTGGTAGGAGGCATCGCTGTCGTTGTCGCCGCCGCGGCCGGCGCGGGTGCTTATGCAGCCGGAAACAGCACGACGTCGGACAACAGCACCGCGGCGGGGCCCGGCTCGGGCGGCCAAGCCGGGCTGAACGGCCAGGCTGGCCAGGGTGGCTTCGGCGGAGCAGGCGGTGGCGCGAATATGGGCCCGGGTGGCCTCGGCGTCGGCATGGGCGGGCTGAACGCAGCCATCCATTCCGAGTATGTGGAAGCCCAGAACGGCAATTACGTCACCATGGCCGGGCAGATCGGGACGGTCACCGACATCTCGGCGACTTCCATGACCGTCAAGAGCGAGGACGGATTCACCCGCACCTACGTGCTGGGCTCGGATGTGGTGGTGGCTGAGGGGATGCGCCAGCGGGGGAGCGGATCGGGCAGCGGCAGCACCCTCTCCCTCTCTGACGTGAAGTCCGGCTCGAATGTCCGCGTCACCGCGACGAAGGACACCAACACGTACACCGCCCAGTCCATCCAGATCGTTTCCGCCACTTCCGCGAACGGCTCCAGCGGTTCAGGCAGTTCGAGCGGTTCGAGTTCCGGCACCAGCAATTGATGCCGTCTCCACGTCCTTCCTGACCCTCTTGACCGCGAAAGACGCTGCCAACCCTCCCGCAAGCGCTTTCCAGCGGCAAAGGGGGGCAGGAAGGTACGGCCCTTTAAGCCTGCAAATGGGCTTCTACCAGACGATCAAGTCAAAAAATTCCACGAGACGCCGTTTTCCGATTGGACAAGAGTTGTTTCATATCTCGAGATTCAAGGGCAAGCGCATGACGTGACTTGAGATTCAAAGTATGGCCGCTTGCTCGAATTATCTTCGAATACGACGAGAAAATTGACCATTGTGACGAACGAGAATGGGTCACATTTGGACATCCTTGAATTGTGATTTGCAGCACAATAGTCCGACTTGTCTCAAGATGTGGACGGATAGGCCCTTTGTTACTTGCAAGTTCCCTTTATTACGTTGCACACTTCAAATGTGAACAAGAACTCAACAGCATCTGCAGCCGCAGCGATCGAGCCCAGCGTACCCGCTGGTTTTGCGATGAGCTGTTGTCGAATGCATGCCTAACTTAGGACCCCAAGAAGTTTCAGGCATTCGCCCCCTGCCCAGCGTCGGGCGCCCCTCCCCAAATCATTGCGGGGACACCACCAGCATTCGAAGCCGCGATGACGGCCATTCACCTTGAGGTAAGCAATCCATGTCAGTTGCATCAGGATACGTCCACATCTCCGTCCGTAACGCCAATAAAGCGGCGTCGAACGCGGGCCTCCGCCCCGGCTTCGGCAACCGTCCGGCCTACGCCCAGCCCGCCCCCCAAGGCGCCGGCCAGGCTCCCGGATACGTGCCCCAGGGCTACAACCCCAACTCCTACGGACAGCTCCGGGCCGTCGCGCCCGCCGAGGCGTCACCGATGACCGCGCCCACCCCCGTCCTGCCTCCCGCGGACCGCGCCATCCGCCCGGTAGCCAACGACACCGTTGCGCGGGGATTCGTGCTCTACATGGGCATTGACGAGGACACGGCCGCAGCAGCTGGAACCTCCATTGCCAAGCTTGCCCAGGAAATCCGCGCCTACGCGCAGTCCCTGGTTTCCGGTGCCGAAAGCTACGCCGCCGTCGCAGTAGCCCCGGCCAACGCCCCCGGTTCCGCCCTCGACGTCGTCCGTTCCACCTTCGGCGACCCCACCGTCGGCAACCGCCAGCGCTCCGAGGCGCTCCGCCCGCAGCCGGCCCAGGAAGCCCGCCCGTCAGGCGTCCTCATCGACCTCGCCCGCCGCGAAGTGCACCTCGACGGCGAATCCCTGAACCTCACCTTCAAGGAATTCGAGCTCCTCAACTACCTCGTGGAAAACGGCACGCGCACCGTGGGCCGCGATGAACTCCTCGAAGGCCTGTGGCGCAACGCCGAAGAGGTCCCCAACGAGCGCACCATCGACGTCCACATCCGGCGCCTCCGCTCCAAGCTCGGCCGCCTCGCGAACACCGTCCGCACTGTGCGCGGCCAAGGCTACCGATTCTACGAGCACCCGGAGGTCATCGTCTGGGCCGCTCCGGAATACTCGATCTAGTTTCACGCGTCGAAGGCGCCCGTTCCCGTTACCTTGGGGGCGGGCGCTTTCGCTTCCGCGGAACATCCCTCGGCGCCTGCGCTCGTCCCTCACGCAACAACGGCGCTGTCGGGATATTCCGCTCACGCTACAGCGCCCTTCCAGTAGGGCCGGCGCTTTCGGGATGTGCCGCCTTTTGGCTTACCTGGTTCAGTGAGCATGTGCCTCCGCGGCTATAGGGTGGGGGCATGAGTGAGCATCACATCAAGCGGCTGGTCATTATGCGGCACGCGAAGTCGGATTGGCCCGTGGGGGTGCCGGACCACGAGCGGCCACTCGCGGAACGCGGCCACAAGGAAGCACCCCTCGCCGGGAAGTGGCTCCTGAAGCACCACGTGGTTCCGGACTTCATCCTGTGCTCGTCGGCGTTGAGGACGCGGCAGACCTGCACGTGGGTGTGCAGCGAGCTGGGTGACAAGGCCCCGACGCCGAAACTCGAGGACGATTTGTACGCCGCCTCGGCGCTTCGCATGCTTTCCGTCATCAACCACGTGCCCGAGACAGTCACGACGCTCATGATCTTCTCGCATATGCCGGGCGTCCAGGACCTCGCGATGCACCTCGCTTCGCGCGATTCGGACCATGACGCCTATATGGACGCCGCCACCCGCTACCCGACAAGCGCCATGACTGTCATGGAACTAGAGAAGCCGTGGGCCGAACTGGACGGGCAGGATGCCCGCCTCACCCACTTCGCCGTTCCCCGTCACAAATAATTCACGCATCGAGGCCCGCAGCCACTTCCCGGAGCAGCCGGACCACGTGGCGGATGCTGGGGCTCGCCGTCATCGTCTTGCGATAGACGATCCCCACCTGCCGCTGCTGCATCGGGTTGACCACCGGTACCGCCACCACGCCGGCGGGGAGCTCGGGCCGCCCGAGCCTGGGAACGAGCGCCACCGCGACGCCCATCTGGACCATTGCGATGTGGGTCGAAAAATCGGGATCGTAGATGCGGATGTCCGGTACGCGGCCCAGGCCGGCGAGGATCGCCAGCAAGGCCTCGTTGCAGATAGCGCCAGCCGGGGTGCTGATCCAGCTTTCGTCCACGAGGTCGGAAGGTTCGACGGCGGTCCGGCCGGCCAGGGGGTGGTCGGCGTTCAGGAGGACGTCGGCGGTGTCCATGCAGAGGTCCTCGTGCACCATGTTCTCGGGGATCACCAGGGGTACCGAGTGCCAGTTATGGACCACGCCGAGATCGGATTCGCCGCTTGCTACCGCCTGCACGGCTTCGCGCGGGTCCTCGGCCACCACGCGGATCTCGAGCCCCGGGCCGTCGCCTCCCCGGCGCGGGCCGTCGCCTCCGCGGCCTGAGGGCGAAGACGCCGCGACCCTGGCGAGCATCGGCCCCACGAGTCCCCGGCATGCCGTGGAGAACGCCACGAGCCGTAGCACCCCGCTTGGCTTCGCCGGATCGGCCAGCAACGTCGACTGCAGTTCCTCGAGCTCACCCAGGATGCGCCGCCCGTATTCGGCCAACGCCATGCCGCGGTCCGTCAGGAGGACGCCGCGGCCGTGGCGTTCGAGTACCGTGACTCCGCTTTGCTTCTCGAGCTTCTTGATTTGTTGGGAGACGGCGGAAGGGCTGAAACCCATGGCCTCCGACGCCGCCACCACCGAGCCTTGCTGTTCCACCGCCACAAGGGCGCGCAGTGCCGCGATTTCAATCATGAAGCAAACGTACATGGTTTGCTGCAGAATTCAACGCTGGAGCTTCATCCGGTTTGCTGCGACAGTGGAATGGTGAACATCCGCCATTCCGCGCTCGCCGCCCTCGTCGCCGTCCTGTGGGGCTTGAACTTCGTAGCCATCGATTTCGGCCTGCACCCCGGTCAAGGCCCCGACGGCCAAGCACCCCAGGTCCCGCCCCTGCTCTTCGTCGCCATCCGCTTCGTGCTTGTGGTTTTCCCCGCCATCTTCTTCGTCCGCAAGCCGGACGTCGGCTGGAAGGTAATTGTCGGCGTCGGGCTCTTCATGAGCGCCGGGCAGTTCGGCTTGCTGTACCTCGGCATGGCGCTTGGCATGCCGGCCGGGCTCGCCTCGCTAGTGCTCCAGGCGCAAGTGCTCCTCACCGTGCTGCTCGCGGCGCGATTCCTCGGGGAGCGGCCCAGCAAGCGCCAACTCACGGGAGTGGTGCTGGGCGTTGCCGGTCTCGCCCTTGTGGCCGTGGGACGCAGCCTGGTCGCGCCGGTGGTGCCGCTCATGATTGTGCTTGCTGCGGCCTTGTCCTGGGCCGTGGGCAACGTCATCGTCCGCAAGGCGAAAGCGGCTTCCGGCCTGGGGCTCGTGGTCTGGTCGGGCGCTGTGGTCCCCATTCCGCTGGCCGGCTTGTCGCTCATCGTCGACGGGCCAGCCGCCGTCGTGGGAACCCTCTCGAACCTGCAGCCGGCCACCATCCTGAGCGCGCTTTACACGGCGGTATTCGCCTCGCTTATCGGTTACGGCATCTGGAACCGGCTGCTGAGCCTCTACCCCAGCTCCGCGGTGGTGCCCTTCACGCTGTTGGTCCCGGTAGTCGGGATGACCGCGGCGTGGCTGCTTATCTCGGAGGTCCCGACGACGGCGGAACTGGCGGGCGGGCTGCTCCTGCTGGGCGGCGTCGCAACCGCGGTGTTGCAGCGGCGCGCTGTCCCGCCCGCGCCGGCATCGGGGAAAGAGGCGCCGAAGAAAGCGAAAGATCAGCGCTTGGGCGCGGCCTTGCGCTGACTGGACGGCGATCCCGACGTCGGACGCTTGGCTGCGGGGGCGGGTTTCCGCTGGGTGGGGCGTTGGACGGTTGCCTGATTGGCCCGGGGGACCGGGCGTTGGACAGTGCGGGGCGCGTTCGACGCCGGTCGCTGGCCCCCGCGGGCGGCCGGACGAGCGGCAGGGCGGGAGGCCGGCGTCGGGCGCTTCTTGGCGACAGCCCGGCGGGACGGCCAGACTGCGCCAAGGAACAGCACCAGCAATGCACTGCAGCCCGCCACCACGGCGAGGTAGAAGTAGATGTCCGAATCCTTGGTGCTCACCGCACTGCCCATGGAATTCTCGTCCTGGTTGAACGCGAGGCCCCACATGCGCAGGAACGCGATTCCGAAGGCTACGAACAGGGTAGACGCGACGGCGCCGAGCACCATCATGAGGTAGCGGCGGCGAACGAAGACTTCGGCGATGCACGCCAAGTAGCCGATCGCCAAGACGGCCAGTAACATGTACATCACGGATTCTTCAAGCGTGATGGCCAACAGGACCAACAGGCCGGCGGACACTACGGCAGCGATGATCGCGAGCTTTCCACTGTTCCCCATCTGACGCATGGGACTAATCATTCCCGACCGGACGGTGTCGCCACGCCAGGAGGCACCGCAGTTGCCATACCGTTACCGCATCGGCGTCAGCGCCGGCTCCGGCGTCGCACCACCAAGGTCAAGCAAACGGCCGCGGCGGCAGTCGAAACGAAGGCGACGATGCCGAATGGAACAGGGTTTTCCGCACCGGCAATGCCAACCAACGGCGCCGCGATGCCGCCGAAAGCGAAGCGGGCAAGTCCGAGGAGCGAGGAGGCGGTTCCGGCGATGTCCGGGTAGCCCTTCAGTGCGAGGGAGGTGGCAGGAGGACTGGTGACGGCCGCGCCGCTGACCATGGTGAACAGGGAAATGATGATCGCGATCAAGGGCAGGTGCAGGAGCGCAGTGGCCAGCAGTCCGAGGGCTCCGCACACGGTGAGGGCCAGGCCGGCGGTGAGGGTTCGGCGTTCGGACCAGGCTTCGGTCAAACGTCCGGAAATGAAACCGAAGGTCATGAAGCCCAAGGAATTAAGGCCGAAGGCGAACGAATATTGCTGCGGGGTGAGGCCGTACATGCCCTGGAGGATGTAGGTAGCTCCGCTGAGGTAGGCGAAGATCGCGGAGTAGGTGAATCCCGTGATGAGGACCGCGCCGACGAACACGCGGTCACCAACCAGTCGGCGGAAGTCGCGGAGCGTATGGACCAGGCCGCCGGTGGCGCGGCGTTCCTGTGGCAAGGTCTCGCGGAAAATCACCAGGCAAGCCACGAGGATGGCCACGCCGACGGCGGCAAGGAACAGGAACACTCCGCGCCAGTCCGTCACCGCGGCCAATTGGCCGCCGATCACGGGACCCACGATCGCGGCCAATCCGCCCAGCACGGTCAAGTGGCCGTAGTAGCGCAACAGCTTGCCGCCCGAATACACGTCGCGGCCCGCTGCCTGGGCGATCACGATGCCCACTGCGCCCGCCAACCCTTGGACAAACCTCGCGGCGATCAGTGCTTCGATCGAGGGGCTGATGGCGCACAAAACCGACATGGCCGTGTACGCCAGGACCCCGATGAGCAGCGGCAACCGCCGGCCGAAGCGGTCCGAGAGCGGGCCCGCGATCAATTGGCCGATTGCGAGCCCAAGCAGGCAAGCTGTGATGGTCAACTGGGCGGACGACGTCGCACTCTTGAGTTCCGCCGTCAACGCCGGAAGGACCGGCAAATACAGGTCCATGGAAATGGGCCCGAAAATCGTCAGGAGGCCAAGGACAACCGCCAGCGGGCGGCCGACCGTCCTTTCCTTCGCGGGCGACGTCGTGCTGACGGCAGTCATGGGGTCTCCTTCGGGAGGGGTGTGGGTTCACCTCCAATGAGAACCCGGCGGGCCTTCCGCAGCGAGGGCCCTGCTTATCCGGGTACTGCCGGTACCTCCTTCATCGCACTACGTAACCGCGCATGATGGTCATGATGGCCGCGACGCCTTGTTCGCGGCTGCGTTCCGGGTTGTACGTCTGGCGGTCCAGGCCCACCACGAAAATCGCTCCGAACATCGCGGCTTCGAGGCTGCCGCGCGAAATCCCGGCGTCCACGGGGTACGCGGCCGCCACCTTCCCGATCGCCGCGCCGATCACGCCCAACAGCTCGCTGCGGAGTTCCACGAACAGGGTTCCCCACTCGCTGGGAGTCCGCCAGTTCTCGCTGACCCAAAGGCGCGCGAAGGAAGGGTAGTCGTCCATGAATTCCATGGCCTGGCCGAGCATCGCTTCCATGGCCTCGAGCGGATCCTCGTGCAACCCCTCGATGGTCCGCAGGCGGTCCAGCATGATGTCGACGCCGTGCCGCAGCAATTGGGCGATGAGATCGGACTTGCTGCCGAAGTTGTAATAGACCGTGCCTTTGGAGACCCCGGCGGCGGCCGCGATCTCGTCCACCGTGACGCCGCTTGCGCCGCGCACGCCGATGAGCTCCATGGAGGCCTCGAAGAGCCGTTGCTTGGTGGCGTTCGTCCGGGCCGGGCGCAGCTTCTTTTCGGTGAGTCCGGGGTCGTTCATGCTCATACCGCGATCTCCGGCTTCAGGGTCTTGAGGGTCCAGAACTTGTTCTTGCGGACGGCCAGCGTGGAAAGCGCCGCCCCCAGCACAGTGTAGCCAAGCAGGCCCAGGACAGTCGGCCAGATCATCGACAGCTCGCCGCCGTAGATCAAGTGACGCATGCCGGTGACCACATATCCCATGGGCATGATTTGGTGGACCACATGCAAGGGCATCGGGGTGGTCTGCCAGGGGAACGTGCCGCCGGAGGAAACCAGTTGCAAGACCAGCAGGATCAGAACAACGAACTTACCGGGAGTCCCCAGCAGGGCCACGATTCCTTGGATGAGGGCCGTGAACGCCATGGCGGCCGCGAGCATGAACAGCCACATGGCCACGGGGTGCGCCGGGTGGAGGCCCAGGCCGAGGTTCACCACCAGGGTAAGCACGCTGGCCTGCAGCACGGACACCGCGAAGAACGGGAGCCAGCCGCCCACCGCGATCTTCCACGACGGCGCATTTGATGCCAAAGCCCGCTGCGTGATGGGGCGCATGGCCTGGACCAGCATGAACACGCCGATCCAGAGGGCAAGCGTCAGGAAGAACGGTGCCAGGCCCGCGCCGTAGGATCCCGCCTTGGCTTGCGAAACGTTGTTGACGGCCACGGGATCGGCCATCACTTTCGAGACGGAGCTCTTTTGGGCACCGTTCGGGTTGGGGACCTGGCCGGCGCCCTTGGCGAGTTCACTCGCCAGCGTGCGCGATCCGTCCGCGGCACTCGACGCGCCGCTCGCTAGCTGCGCCGCGCCGTCGTCGAGTTTTGCCGCTCCGTCCGCGAGGGCAGCGGTGCCGTTCACTGCGGACTGTTCGCCCGCCGCCAACGCCGAAGCGCCCGAACTGAGCTGATCCGCCCCGGCCGACGCCTGGCCGATGGCGCCCGTGAGCGTTGGCGTGGCCGCCGCGAGTTTCGCGGCACCGGCACTCACCGCGGCCGACCCATCGGAAAGCTGCTGGACCTGGGCGGCATCCGAAGCGATCTTCGACTTCGCGTCAGTGACCGCGCTGGACGCCGCGGCGGAATCGAAGTCGGCCAGGATCTTATTGGCCTGGTCCTGGGTGATGATCCCGCCTGAGACGAGACGCGCCATCGAGGCTGCCACGCGGTCGCGGGCACCGGCGTCGAGCGCTGAAAGCTGCCCGACGACGTCCTGGACTTTCGTGTTCAGCTGGGCGTTTCCGGCGGCTACTTGAGCTGCGCCGTCGGCGAGCTTCTGGGTGTCCGACGGCAGCGAAGCGGTCTTGCCCTTCAGCTCGGCGAGTCCCGCGCTGAGTTGCCCGGCACCGCTGTTCAGCTGGGTGGCGCCGTCACGGAGTTTGCCTTGGCCCGAGAGAAGGTCGTTGGCGCCGCTGCTGAGCTTGGCGGTGCCATCGTGGAGGGTGGCTGCGCCGTCGCCGAGTTTCCCGACGCCGTCAGCCAACTGCGCCGCGCCGTCAGAGGCTTTGACGATCGAAGCGTGGATGGTGCCAAAGCCCGTGAGGAGCTGGTTGGCGGTTTCCTCGCCAACCTCCTTGGCTACGGTGGAGTGAACGGCCGTGGTGAGCTTGTCCACGATGGTGCTCAGGAGGTAGTTGTTGGCGTCGTTCGTAGTGACGTTGAGCATTGCCTGGTTGGCGGCGTCGAAGCTTCCCGGGGAAACGAGGTTCGCGGAGAAATCCTTCGGGATCTTCAAGGCAAAGGCGTACTTGCCCGATTCCACGCCTGCGTCCGCTTCGGCCGTGGTGGCTACCCGCTGCCAATTGAAGACATGGGCTTCCACCAGGCTGTCGGCCACCTTCTTGCCTGCCTGCAGTTCGGGTCCGTTGGCCGGCTGGGCTCCCGTGTCCTCGACCACCAATGCGGCGTCGATCTGGTTGAGGTTGCCGTAAGGATCCCAGTTCGCGTACAGGTACACGGCGCCATACAGCAAAGGGACCATCGTCAGGGCGATGATGGTCAGCTTCGGCAGGAGGCCGCCGGTCATGCGCTTGAGTTCGGAGCGGGCCAGCCGCAGAACGGTCACTTTACGGTCCTTTGCAGGGTTTCGGAGAGGTCTTCTGTGCTGGGTTCAGCAGGTTCGTCGCGTTCCGCCGCATTGCCGATCTCGGCGTACGGGCCGTCCCATCCGTCCGGGAGGGACGAAACCACCGCGACGACGGCGAGCGGCCGCCCGGCGTCGTACGCCAACTGCTCAAGCCGCGGGAGCCAGTCCGCAGGTTCCGCGCTGTGACGATCCGGTGAATCGAGCACCAGGAGGTCGAGGGAGGGATCCGCGAGGGCCAGCGTGGTCAACAGCTCGAGCCGACGGCGGGCGGGAAGCTGCTCGACCCACAAGCCGGCGATGTCTTCGAAGCGGTTGACCTTGAGCCAGGGCGTGCTGAGGAGGGCTCCGCGGTAGCGGCGGGGGATGAGCGCGAGGTCTTCGGTGACCAGGTCCCGGACGCTCAGGTGCTGTTCTGGCTCGTTGACGCCCGGAGAGTCGACCAAGGCGCTCGCGGATCGGACCTTCTTGGTCTTGGCGGAATCATCCCAGCTCACCGTGCCGTTGCTCGGTTTCATCCGGCCGCTGAGGGCCAACGCTAGGGCCGTGCGCTGGTCCTGGCCGTCACCGGTAACGAGGAGGAGCTCTCCCCGTTTGGTTTGCAAGGAAGTGGGAGGGAGGAGCGGGTCCCGGCGGCCGTTGATCTGGAGTTGCTGTGCGGACAGCACAATTGGACCTTTCGCAGAACTGTTGTCTGCTCCAATCGTAACTGAACTGACCGGTCAGTTCAAATAGCCTCGTTATGAGGCCCGTGTGAAGGTACCCAGCCCCGTCCGGTCATAAAAATCCAGGGTGACGCTTGGCGATGTGCCGTCCTTGCTTGCTGCGAACAAGGCGCCGGCCAATCCATTGGCGTTCTCACCGATGGATTCGAAGCTGAAGGTGTCGCCGTCGAAATGGGTCAGCGGGAACGTAGTGGGGTTGTCGGCCGGTCCCATCTTCATGGCCAGTTTTCCGTCACTGTCGAGAACCACGAGCGGGCCGTAGTAGGGGTTGTCATACGTGCCCGTGTAGTTTTCGTTGGATTTGGCCGGAGCCGGGTTGGCTGGAGCCTTGGTGTAGTCGACCTTTGGCTTCTCGGACTCATCGAGCTTGTGGAAAACATCCGCGGTGAAGGAGAGCCAATCGACCGTGGGCTTTCCGTGTTGCACCGCGTCCAGGAAACCTGCCGTTATCGCCTCGGGAATGCCCTGGGGGCGTCCGTTGGTCAGGGCAACAATGGCGAGCTGTTCGCCGGGCAACATGGCAACGGAGGTCGCAGTGCCAAGATTGAAAGCGCCGGAATGTCCCAATTGAACGCGGGCTTGGTCGTCGTAGGAGACGTTCCATCCCAGCCCGTAGAAGCGCGAACGGGCGGCCGGAGCAGACGCAGGTCCGGAAATCGACTGTGGAACATGGGTTTCCTGCAGCGCCGCTGGATCTATCACGGGCCTGCTCTCGTAGGTGCCGCCGCCGAGCTGCAGCCGGAGCCATTGGGCCAGGTCCCGTATGGTGGAACTCGCTCCGCCGGCCGGGGCCTCGGAATCGGCGTCGCGATGGTATTTCGCTGCCCACTGCTTGTTTCCGACCGGTACGTGGATGATCGCTTTGTCCGAGGCTTTCTCGTAGTCCGCGTTGCGGTAGCTGCTCGCCGACATGCCAAGCGGCTTGAACAAGACGGCGTCGGCGAGGTCCTCCCAGGACATCTTCATGGCTTTGGCTGCTGCCTCCCCGCCGGCCGTGTAGCCGAAATTGCTGTAGTTGTAACTGGCCCGGAAGGTATCCAGTGGCTCCTGGTTGATGTGCCCCAGGATGTAGGTGCGGTCGAATCCGAGGTCTTCCAGAAGATCACCGGACGCCGTTTTCAGTCCGCTCCGGTGCGACAAGAGGTCGGCGAAACTGGCGTTCTTCGTGACGTAATCGTCTTTGAGTGCAAAACCCGTGTCGTATTTGATGACGGGGTCGGTCCACTGGATGAGCTTGCGTCCCACGACCCCCGCCACCACGGTCGACGCCAGGGGCTTGGATACAGACGCGAGCTTGAACACGGTGTCCGGACCGATCTTGTCCGGCTTCCCGACCTCCCGGACGCCAAAGCCTTTCGAATACACCACTTCGTCCTGGTAGACCACTGCCACCGCCATTCCCGGCAGCCCGGTCTTTTCCATCGAATCGTTGACCAAACCGTCGAGCTGGTCCAAGGCGCTCGTGACTTTCGCGTGGTCCAGGAGCGGTTCGATTTGCCCAGGAGGGGCTGGAAGCAACGATGGCGACGGCTGGGCTGACGACGACTGTGCAGCTACGCCGCCGGTACAGGATGTCAAGAGCGAGACGCTGGCTACGCCGGCCGCCCCGAGCCCGATCGTTTTGAGTAGTGCGCGCCTATCCGGGGTGACTTCCATGAACCCTCACCTTCACAGTCCGTACTTTTCCAGTAACCGCAGCCAAACTTCACTGATCGTGGGGAATGATGGCACCGCATGCCACAGCCTGTCCAGGGGGACCTGGCCGACGATCGCGATGGTGGCGCCATGCAGCAACTCGGACACGCCCGGACCGGCAAAGGTAGCTCCCACCACAACCTTCCGGTCCTCGTCCACTACAAGCTGAGCCCAGCCACGGTAGTTCTCCGAATGCAATTGGGAACCGGAGACGTTGATGGGGAGCTCCACCGAGCTCGCGTTGATGCCCTTCTCAACCGCCTGCTTGAAGCTCCACCCGACGCTCGCCACTTCAGGATCCGTGAACACCACGCTGGGGATCGCATACTCGTCTGCCGTCTTGGCCAAGGAACTCCACGGTTTCGGCGTCCCGTGCAGCGTTCCCTTCGCCCTCGCCACGATCGCGTCACCCGTGGCCCTGGCCTCGTACTTGCCTTGATGGGTGAGGAAGGCCGCGCCCGCGGCGTCGCCCGAAGCATAGAGCCAGAGCCCGCTCGTTCCGTCGCTCGCGGCCCCCTCGACCAAGCCGCTCGGATCCGTGGTGAGGCGCAAGTGCTTGCCGTCCTCGGCGTCGAGCCCCACGTTCTCGAGGCCCAGGTTGTCCAGGGAAGGACGGCGGCCCGTGGTCACCAAAAGCTCGTCGCAGGACACGACTGTTCCGTCTCCCAGCGTGACGTTGAAGGAACGGTCTTTGTGCTCGACGCTCGCGACGTCCGTACCGAGGCGGAGATGGATGCCGTCCGCTCGAAGCCCCGCCGCTACGAGCGAAGCGGCCTCTTCGTGGAAAGAGCTCAGCAGGCGGCCGCGGGCAATGATGGTCACTTTCGAACCGAGCCTCGCGAACGCCTGGGCGATTTCGACGCCGGCAACGCCGCCTCCCAGCACCACCAACCGACCCGGAACGTGCTTCGCGGACGTAGCGCCGCGGGTTGTCCAGTAAGGGACGGAGCGCAGGCCTTCGATGGGCGGGATGACGGGGGTGGAACCCGTGGCCACCACCACTGCGTGGTGGGCCTTGAGCGAATAGCTTGTACCGTCCTTGCCGTCTACATGGACTTCGCGCGGTCCCGTGATGTGGGCGCGGCCCCGCACGAGTTCGATTCCCGCGCTGTCGAGCCACTCCACGGCGGAGTCGTCCTGCCACTTGTTGGTGAAGTAGTCGCGGTTCTTAAAGACCGGAACCGGATCCAGGACCTTCGTGACGGAATCGGCGGCGCCCGGCACGGACTGGGCCGTGTGCAGGGCTGTTCCCGGCCGCAAGAGCGCCTTGGAGGGGATGCAGGCCCAATAGGAACATTCGCCGCCGACGAGTTCCGCCTCCACAATGGCCGCTGTCAGCCCACCCCGGACCACCCTGTCCGCGACGTTTTCCCCCACGGCTCCAGCGCCGATCACAATGACATCGAATTCCCGGACGTTATTGTCAGCCATATCCTCAGCCATGGGAGAAGCCTACGCCTGCACCATCGCCCGAATCAGGGGAAATACGTTTCAGTTCTCCAACGCGTCCTTGAACCAGCCGGTGATACTGGCCGGGTGCGTGATGGCCGTTCCAACGACGACGGCGAACGCACCGGCGTCGAGGGCTTGGCGCGCCTGGGCGGGAGTATGGATCCGGCCTTCGGCGACGACCGGCTTTCCCAGCCCGGCGCCCGCGATCTCGGCCAGGAGCCCAAGGTCCGGGCCGGCGGTCTTGGGACGCTCATCGGTGTATCCGGCAAGTGTGGTGCCGATCAGGTCCGCTCCGGCTTCGACGGCGGCCACGGCATCCGCAAAGGAGCCGCAATCGGCCATGACCAGCGCATGCGATTCGGCGCGGATTCCGCTCACCGTCTGCTTGAGGGTCAAGGAATCGGGCCGCGGCCGCCGCGTGCCGTCGATCGCCACAATATGAGCGCCGGCATTCGCGACAGCCAGGGCGTGCCGCAGCGTGGGGGTGATGAAGACGCCGTCGTGCCCGTCCTTCCAGAGCCCGATCACCGGAACCTCCACCGCCGAACGGGTGAACTGGACATCCGCGAGGCCTTGGACCCGCACCGCCGCGGCACCCCCGATCACCGCCGACGCCGCCACCTGGCCGGTCGTCCGAGGATCGCGCATCGGCTCGCCGGGGTACGCCTGGCAGGACACGATCAATTGTGAATGGAGGGCATCCAGTCCCTCGGGGGTCAGAATCACGGGTTATCTCCTGCAGTGTCTGTGCGTGGTTGGGGGTTCGTAGATTAGTTCAGGACGAGCTTGGCCGCGCCCACAATGGCCGCGGAGTTGCCTAAGGCTGCGCGGCGCACAGGGATGTCGGCGAGAGGGGCCATGAGTTCGCGGCGCAGCGCCCACTCCATGGGCGTCCACCAGAAATCGCCGGAGTCCGCCAATCCGCCGGACACCACTACCGTCTCAGGATCGAGGATGTTGATGAGCCCGCCGATCGCCTGCCCGGCCGCGCCCGCCCCAACGCCGACAGCCTTGAGGGCGGCAGCATCGCCGTCGTGCGCCAAGGCGAATACCGCACGGGTGTCCGGGACGTCGGCCGAACCCCCGAAACGGATGAACGCCTCCCGGATGGCCGGGCCCGAAGCGATCGCCTCCACGTGGCCCGAACCCCCGCACACGCAAGGCAGGGCTTTCCCCTCGTGATACGCATACGGCGACGCGAAATGCCCCACATGCCCGCCCACAAAGCGATGCCCCAGCACAGGCGCACCATCCACCACGAAGCTCCCGCCCACGCCAGTCCCGAACGCCACCAAAAGCGAACTCGACGACCCCGCAGCAGCCCCGAGCCACGCCTCACCCAAGCCGTGGGCATGCACATCGTTGACCACCCGGACCGCCGCCCGGTCCAACCCCAGCCGATCGGCCAACCCCGAAGCCAACTCCGTCCCAGCCCACCCCAGGATCGCGTCGGTCGCCGAGACCACCGTCCCGTTCACGGCATCGATCACCCCGGCCGACCCCACGCCAACACGCCCGACGTCGATACCCTCACCCGCCGCCCGACGCAGGAGACGCCCCACGAGCTCGGCTGTCGCCGCAACAATGGAGTGTCCACCCTCCCGACTCAGCGTAGGTATCCGCTCCTCAAACAACACTTCCCCGGCCCCCGAAACAACCCCGGCCGCAGTCTTGGTCCCCCCAAGATCAACACCAATCACGTGCATCACGCTTTGTCCTCCAAGTCGTTCGCTTGCTGCGGTACGTGTGGCCAGATTTCGTCCATGCTGCGGTTCGTTTCTGGCTAGGTTAGTTGTGGTCGCGGCGTGCCGGGCGGGTCATTTTGCCGGCACTTAGACACCTCCCGACGCCGCATTCCCGTCGCTGAGCGACGTCCATGCGGCTCTGGTCGGCGATGCGGGCCTACGCAAAACAACCCACTCGGCACTTTTGCGGTCGGGTCACCGCGGGCGCGGTTTTCCGACGTCCGCGAACGGCCGCCGCGCCGACTGACCGACCCGAAGGGGCTCCCGATCCGCAAGGTGACATTCCGAGCCGAGGGTCGCAGGGACGGTTTTGTGTAGTCCCGCATCGCCGACCAGAATGCTGTGCAGGTCGCCCAGCGACCGGAGCTGCATGGCGGGAGGTGTCTAAGGGACGGCAAAACTGGTCCTGTGACACGACCCGGCCACGGCAACCCAACCAAGGCGACCCGCTGAACGACCCCTCCACGGCAACCCAACCAAGGCGCCTAACGCGAGGTAGCTAAACCAGGCCGTTCCGCTTCAGGATCGCGCGGATCGCTTCCGTTTCTTCGGGGTTCAGGGAGGGCATCGGGGCGCTCATGGTGTTGGATTCGATGACGCCCATGAGTTGGAGGGCGGTCTTGAAGGCGCCCAGTCCTGCTGCGCCGCCGGAGACGCGGCCTTTAGGGGTGTAGACGATCTCGAAGAGGTCGGCGAGGCGGTCCTGTTCGGCGGCGGCGGTGGTCCAGTCTCCGGCTTGGGCGGCGTCGTAGAGGCGGCGGTAGCCGGCGGGGTCTACGTTGCCGAGGCCGGGGACTACGCCCTGGGCGCCGCCGAGGAGGGCTCCGTCCACGACGACTTCGTGGCCTGTGAAGATGTCGAAGTCGGGGATGTCCTTGGCTGCGAGGAGGAGTTGGCGGAAGGAGACGTCGTCGCCGGAGGAGTCTTTGACGCCTGTGATGACGCCGTCGCGGCCGAGGCGGGCGAGGAGGTCGGCGGGGAGTTTGAAGTGGGTGCGGACGGGGACGTCGTAGGCGAAGATCGGCTTGTCGACGGCGGCGTGGATGCTGCGGAAGTGGGTGTCGGTTTCCTGGACGTTGCCGATGGCGTAGTACATCGAGGTGACCACGATCGCATCGGCTCCGAGGTCGATGACCTTCTTGGCTTCTTCGATGACACGGTTGGTGGTTTGTTCGTTGGCTCCGACGATGAGCGGCACCGCGCCGGCGTTGGCGTCGGCGACCGTCGTGACTACGAGTTCGCGTTCTTCGTTGGTCATGTAGGGGACTTCGCCGGAGGAGCCCAGCACGAAAAGGCCTGTCACGCCGCCGTCGAGCAGGTGTTGGGTGACGTTCTTCAGGGACGTGGTGTCGATGCGGCCGTCGGTGTGGCGGGGAGTGATGACCGGGGGGATGACGCCCTGGAACTGAGTAGACACAGAAATCTCCGTTGTTTGGATCTGGAAGGGAAAAACTTAGGTCTGGAGCAGGCTGGGCGCGGCGCCGAGCAGCTTCTTGGTGTAGTCGTTGCCGGGGTTGTCGAACACTTGGGCGGCAGGGCCTTCTTCCACGATTTGTCCGAAGTACATGACGCAGATGCGGTCGGAGACGTAGCGGACGGTCTGGATGTCGTGAGAGATGAACACCATGCCGAGATTCAGTTGGGTTTTCAGGTCGGACAGGAGGTTGAGGACTTGGGCCCGGACGGAGACGTCGAGGGCCGAGGTCGGCTCGTCCGCCACGATGATGTCCGGTTCGAGCGCGAGGGCCCGGGCGATCGCCACGCGCTGGCGCTGGCCGCCGGAAACGTGCGACGGCGTTACCTCGGCTGCCGATTGCGGCAAACCGACGAGTGCCAGCAGTTCCTTCACTTTGGACGAGCGGGACGCCGCGGTGCCGATGCCGTGGACCTGCAGGGGATCGGTAAGGATGTCCTCGATGGTCATGCGCGGGTTGAGGGCCGTCGACGGGTCCTGAAACACGACGGACACGGCCCGGCCGAATTCCTTCCGCATGCGGGCATTGCGTTTGATGGCAGGTTTCCCGTGGAACAGCACTTGGCCCGACGTCGGCGCTTGCAGTCCCACGAGGACGGACGCGAGGGTGGACTTCCCGCAGCCGGACTCGCCGACGATGCCCACGGTTTCGCCGCGGCTGATGCTGAAGTCCACGCCGTTGACCGCTTTGACGATGTTGGGCCGGAACAGGCCGCCGGTGCGGGCGCGGTGGTAGACCTTGACGTCCTTGAGTTCGATGACCGGCGTGCCCGGGAGGTCCCGTCGGGAATCAGTCACTTTGCGTCCTCCTTCAGGTGGCTCGCCCAGTAGTGGTCGCTTCCGGCGCCGTTACCCGAGGGGTCGACGGCGGTGAGGACCAATTGTTGGTTCGGGTCGGCGTCGGGCCTCAACGAGCGCGCCGCAAAACGGTCGCCGGCGGCGAAGTCGCGAGGGGACGGAACGGTGCCGGGGATCTGGTGGAGCCGGGCGGCGTCGGCCTCGATGGAAAGGACGGCGCCCAGCAGGCCGCGCGTGTACTCGTGGCGCGGGTTCTGCAGGAGCTGGGATGCTTGCGCGGATTCCACGACTTGTCCGGCGTACATCACCGTGATCCGGTGGGCCAGGGAGGCTACCAGTGCGAGGTCGTGGCTGACGAAGACCATGGCGAATCCGAGCTGTTCGCGCAGTTCGTTGAGCAGCTCCACCACTTGCTTCTGGACGGTGACGTCCAGGGCGGTGGTGGGTTCGTCGGCCACCACGATCTTGGGCGACCGGGAGAGCGCCATGGCGATGAGGACCCTTTGCCGTTGGCCGCCGGAGAGTTCGTGCGGGTAGCTGGCGAGGGTGCGGACGGGATCCAGTTTGACCATTTCGAGCAGTTCGGCGGGTGTCTTGCGGCCGCCGCGCTTGGTCAGCTGGGTCATTTGCTCCTTGATCTTCATGGACGGATTGAGCGAGCTCAACGCGTCCTGGTAGACCATGGCGATTTGTTCGCCGCGGACGCCCTGGTACGCCTTGGGGTTGCTGTGCTTGGACCTCGAATCGAGGAGTTCCTTGCCGTCGAACATGATGGATCCGGTGATTTCGGCGGTCTTGGGCAGGAGGCCCATGATGGCCAGGGACGTGATGGACTTGCCGCAACCGGACTCGCCCACGAGGCCCATGGTTTCGCCTTCGCGGACGGTGAAGGAGACGTTGTCCACGATCGCCGTACTGCCGAAACGGCCGGGGAAACGGATGGACAAGTTCCTGACTTCCAGCACGTTGCGGGCGCTCGCCGGGACCTGGGGTAGTCGGTCCGTGCGTTTTGCTTCGATGGATGCGAGCAGCGCCAATTCACGGTCGAGCAAGGAATTTGGACCCTGCGGCTCGTCCAGTACCAGTGTTGAATACTCGGTGGGCGCGTCGCCGCTGGCGGGCCGGACGCCGTCGAGCTCGTGCTGTTCCACGACGGAAGGCTGGGCCACCGACGTCGCGATTTCGGTGTCGACGGCGGCGCCCGCCACCGCGGCGCCCGCCACAACAGCGGCTGAGCCGTCGTCGTCCTTCACGATCGGTGCCTTGCGCAGCTTGGGGTTCACCATGGCGTCGGTGAGGCCTTCGGCGAGGATGTTGAGCGCCAGGACGGTCAGCAGGATGGTGAGGCCGGCGAACGTGGTGGCCCACCAGCCTCCGGACAGGACCAGGTTGCGGCCGTAGGAGATGACGTTGCCCCACGACGGCGCGGGATCCTGCACGCCCGCTCCCAGGAAGGACAGCGAGGCTTCGAGGATGATGGCGTCGGCCACCATGACTGTGGCGAAAACGAGGACCGGGGCGGCGGTGTTGCGGACGATGTGCTTGAGCAGGATGTACGCGCGGCCGGCACCCATGACCCGTTCGGCGCGGACGTAGTCTTCGCCGTATTGGGAGAGCACGTTTGCGCGGACCACCCGGGCGAGCTGCGGGGTGTAGATGATCGCGATCGCGACAATGATGGTGGGAACCGAGTTGCCGAACGCGGCCAGCAACACTGCCGCGAGGGCGATGCCGGGGAACGCCATCAGGATGTCCATGACGCGCATGATGACCTCGTTGACTGCCTTGCTGGAGGTCGCGGCGAGCGAGCCGAGCACGGCGCCAAGGACGATCGCGAGCCCCACGGCACCAAGGCCGATCATGAGGGAGGACTGCGAGCCGTAAAGCAGGCGGGAGAACACATCGCGGCCAAGGCGGTCGGTGCCGAAGAAGTGGTCGGAGTCCGGCGCCTGTGCCGGAATGAAGGTTTCCAAGGGATCGTGCGGTGCGATCACAGGTGCGAAGATCGCCGCCAGTCCAATGAGAACGAGGAACAACAGGGCAAAGCGAGATCCCCACGGAAGGGATTTGAAGCGGAGGCCCGGGGCGCTGAGCCGTTCAGCAAGTTTGCTGCGCATGGCTATACCGTCCTGATTCGGGGGTTGATAAGCAAGTACAGGAGGTCCACCACGATGTTCACCAGGACAAACGTGACCGAGATGGTGAGGACCACGCCCTGGACCAGGTTGACGTCCAGGTTGGTGATGCCGTTGAGGATCAACTGGCCCATTCCCGGAAGGGCGAAAATCATTTCAATCACGACGGCGCCACCCAGGAGGTAGCCGACGCGGAGTCCCAGCACGGTCACCGGAGTGACGAGCGCGTTGCGGAGGACGTTCCGGGAAACCACCTCGCGGTAGGGGACGCCATTGCCGATGGCTGTCCGGACGTAGTCGCGGTCCAGCTCTTCGACCATGGAAGTGCGGACCACGCGGATCAGTGACGCGGAGACCGGGATGCCGAGCGCGAGGGCCGGCAGCGCCATGGAGTTGAGCCAACCGCCGAAGCCGGATTCCGGCGTCGCGATGCCGCCCGAGGGGAACATCGGGTTGTCGCCGAGCGCGAACCATTGGATGAGCAGGATGCCTAGCCAGAACGACGGGGTCGCGATGGCGGCGATGGAGAAGATCCGGACGAGCTGGTCCGGCCATTTGTCCCGGTAGAGCGCACCGATGATGCCGAACACCAGGGAGAGGACGACGGCGATGATCACGCCGAGGAAGGTCAGCTCAAGTGTCAGCGGGAACGCCGAAGCGATCATCGCCGCTACCGATTTGGACGGCGGAGTGGTGACCCCGAGGTCCAAGTGGAGGAGCCTGCCGAGGAAGCGGAAGTACTGGATGAAAAGGGGATCGTTCAGTCCGTTTTCCTGGCGGTACTGCTGCTTGGCTTCCTCGCTCGCGGCATCCCCGAGGGCCGAGCTTGCTTGGTCGCCCGGGGCAGCTTGAAGGACGAGGAAGACCAGCAGCGTGATGCCCAGGATCATCAAGGGCAATGCCGCGAGCCTGCGCCCGAGCAGGCGCAATATCATGACCAATGTGTTCTCCGTGTTCTCCGGGCTAGGCTGTGCGGCCGACGCCGATGAAGGACAGGCCCGTGGTGGGCAGCGGCTTGAAACCTGAAAGTTTCTTTTCGTCCCATGCACTGGGGAGCTGGCGGTGGAAGATCGGGTACAGCGGGAGTTCCTCGGAAACGAGGTCGACAATCTGGCCGGTGATCTGCTTGGCCTCGGCCGGTGCGGCCTGTGAGCCCTTGTCCATGAGGTTCTGAAGGGTGGTGCTTTCCGGAGTGGTCCAGTACGCGCGCTTGGCCATCCACGTGGGGCCGGAGTAGAACCAGCTCAAGAGCAGATCGGCGTCGTTTCCGAAAACGGAAGGATCGCCGGGGGCCGCGACTACGGTGAAATCGGCCTTGCCGACCCTGTCGGAGTACAAAGCGCCGGACTGGAGGTTCTTTGCCGTGACTTTCACGCCCGGGATCTTGTTCCAGGACTCGAGCATCAGCGGAGCGACGTCCTTGACCCACGCGGTATCCGTGGTGAGGAGCTCGAACTCCAGGTTGCTTACACCCGCCTGCTTGAGGAGGTCTGCGGCTTTCTGGGCGTCGTAGCCGTAGACATTCTTGGCTTTGACGTAGTCCGGGTGGCCTTCTTGGAAGTACGACGACGCGGCCTTGGCGTTGCCAAACAGGGCCTTCTTGATGATCGCGTCCTTGTCCAGCCCATAGTGGAGGGCCTGGCGGACCAGCTTGTTGTCGAACGGTGCTTTGGCACAGTTGAACATCAGGAACAAGTGCCCGAACGACTGAACGGATTCAACCCGTGTCTTGGACTTGAGGCCATCCATGTCCAGGTAGGGGACGTCTTCGATCGCCTGGACACGGCCGGACTGGGCAGCCGTGACGCGGGCAGCGGCGTCGGAAAGCAGCAGCCAGGTCATGCCCTTCGCGAGGGCGGGCTTCGGGCCGTTGTAGTCGGCGAAGGCCTCGAAGACGATCTTGTCGTCCTTGGCCGCCGAGACCAACTTGTAAGGGCCGGAACCCACGGGCTTCGCATCGAATCCCTTCTGGTCCGTCGAAGCCAGGGCCTTCGGGACCACCTTGACCACGGAGATTCGCGGTCCGAAGCCCGGGAACGGGTACTTCAAGGCGAACTCCACGGTCTTCGCGTCCACGGCCTTGACGTCTTTGATGAACGGAATGAATTGCGAGAACAACGACTTGTTGGCCGGATCCATCACCCTGGTGAAGGAGTAGACCACGTCATCCGTGGTGACGGGGGAGCCGTTATGGAACTTGGCGCCGTCCCGGATGGTCACTTGGTACGTGGTGTCGTTGACCTTCTTGGGGTCGCTGGCCGCCAAGGCGTTGTACGGCTCGCGGGTGGCCGGGTGCAGCTCCACGAGTCCTTCGAAGACGTGCAGGTTGGCAGCCAAGGGGGTGGCGCCCGAGGACGTGAGGGGGTCGAAGCCGGTGGAAAGGGCGTAGGAGATGCCGGCTTCAATGGTGAGGTCCTTGTTCACGGACGCCGTGTTGCTCGCTCCGCTGGTGCTGGTCGCGGCAGGTCCACCGCAGGCGGAAAGGCTGGCAGTGAATGCTGCCGCAGCGCCCACTGCTCCGCTCAGTTTGAGGAAGTTGCGGCGGCTGGCGTCATTGACCAGCGGCAGTTTGTTAATCGTGTTGCTCATAAGAGATGCCTCACCATTCAAGTTTCCAGGTTATCGGACGTAGGACATCCGATGCTCGTAAAAGAACTGTAAGGGTGGTCACATGGAGTCGTCAAGCGAGATATGGGTTGCGTGGGCCGCCCGTCCTGAGCGGTTTACGTAAAATCGGCGCCAGCATCTATCTGGGAGATGGGACATCCGATATTGTATGTTGCGAAGCAGACTAAGCGCGGTGGGCGTAGGCTCACCACAACATTAACACCGCACGTTGCAAGGAGAGCCATGACCACTTCCGGTGTCGTACCGCAGGCGCGGTTCAGCGCACAGGCCCGGCTCAGGGCCCTCCAATCGGACATTATGGAACTGATCCTCGAGCGCGAGCTCGAAGCCGGGGACCCGCTGCCCACCGAAAACGAACTCTCCGTGGCCTTGGGAGTGGGACGCAATACCCTTCGCGAATCCCTCAAGGTGCTGCAGGCGCTGGGCGTAATCGAGATCCGCCATGGATTCGGCATGTTCGTCGCACCCAGCAACTTCGATGCGCTCGCCGACGGCTTGACGTTCCGCGGCCGCTTGTCCCTCCGCCACCAGGGCCTTGAGGCTTTGCAGCTCGTAGACGTGCGCCAAGCCCTCGAATCCGGCCTGATCGGCTCATCCATGGACGTCATGACGGCCGAGCAGCTCGTCTCCATCGAGGAATGCGTCAAGCAAATGGAAGAGCTTGCCGGCGAGGGCGAGAACTTCGTGGCGGCCGATGCCGAGTTCCACCGTCGCCTGTTCGAACCCTTGAACAACGAACTCCTCATCAACCTCATGGGCGTTTTCTGGAAGGTTTACCGGAAGATCCACGTGGAAATCGGCTCCGCCAACGAGGACCTGGTAGCCACCGCGGCCATGCACCGAAAGATCTACACCGCCGTCGCCGCGGGCGACAAACCCTCGGCCTCCGAGCTGCTCAACCGCCACTTCGACGGAATCCGCCGCCGGATCAGCGAGGCCGTCGCGAGCTGAGCGGGTGTTTGCCTTGGGTGTTGCCTTGTCGCGGGCGTGGTCCTGACCCTCTTTGGATTTGATAGGCCTCTGCGACACGGGGACTCGCCGGCTTTTGGGGTCTTGGCCGGGCCAAACAGGGTCAGGAGCGGGCTTGGTCCGCGCCCGTTTTGTCCTATAACCCCTCCCCGATAACCCCGCCAACTCCGAAACTTAACGAAAAAAGACCCGCACCAAGTCGGTGCGGGTCTTTCATTTTGTGCGCCCAAAGGGATTCGAACCCCTGACCTTCTGTTCCGTAGACAGACGCTCTATCCAGCTGAGCTATGGGCGCATCTTGGCGATTCTCGAGAGTTCCAAACTCGTTCCCCCTCGAACCTCAATAAACTTTACGCGAGATCCCCGCCCCTGCCAAATCGACGGGATGTAATCTCCCTAACTATACCGGTCTATGTGACCTTGGTCACTAAATTTGGCGCCGCTCTGCACAAGATCCTTGATTTTTAGCGGTTTTGCTCAGAAATGGTCTAGAGATCCCACGTCCCAACCCAGATTGGTCTACTCCGCGACCCCTAGCATTTAGGACACACCACTGAACCCGAGGAAGGGAACTACGATGGGCGATCTGGCGCGACTGCCGTTGCTTGAGAAGGCACCTACTACGCACGCACGCCTCTTGGCCTGGGTCGAGGAAGTAGCCGAGCTGACACAGCCGGACCGCATCCACTGGGTTGACGGCAGCGAAGCAGAAAACAAGAAGCTGACTGACGAGCTCGTTGAGGCGGGAACGCTGAAGCGGCTGAACCCGGAGACGTTCCCGAATTCCTTCGCGGCGTTCTCCGACCCCGCGGACGTTGCCCGCGTCGAAGAGCAGACTTTCATCTGCTCCGAGAAAGAGCACGACGCCGGCTTCACCAACAACTGGATGGCTCCGGCCGAGATGAAGAAGAAGCTTCGCGGGCTCTTCGCCGGTTCGATGCGCGGCCGCACCATGTACGTCATCCCGTTCGTCATGGGCCACCTGGATGCCGAGGATCCCAAGTTCGGCGTCGAGATTACCGACTCCGCCTACGTCGTTGCCTCGATGCGCATCATGGCCCGCATCGGCAGCGACGTCCTGGACCGCATTACCCAGACTGACGCGTTCTTCGTTCCCGCCCTGCACTCCCTCGGCGCACCGCTCGAAGCAGGCCAGGAAGATGTGGCTTGGCCGTGCAACCCGGACAAGTGGATCGTGCATTTCCCGGAAGAGCGTTCCATCTGGTCCTTCGGTTCGGGCTACGGCGGCAACGCGCTCCTGGGCAAGAAGTGCTACGCGCTGCGCATCGCATCCGTCATGGCGCGCGACGAAGGTTGGCTGGCAGAGCACATGCTCATCCTCAAGCTGACCTCGCCCGAGCAGAAGACCTACTACGTCTCCGCGGCGTTCCCCTCGGCTTGCGGCAAGACCAACCTGGCCCTCCTTGATCCCACCATCAAGGGCTGGAAGGTCGAGACCCTCGGCGACGACATCACGTGGATGCGCTTCGGCAAGGAAGGCGAACTCCGGGCCGTCAACCCTGAAGCCGGCCTGTTCGGCGTCGCACCGGGTACCGGTTGGGGCACCAACCCGAACGCGATGCGCGCCATCGCCAAGGGCAACAGCATCTTCACCAACGTCGCGCTGACCGACGACGGCGGCGTCTGGTGGGAAGGCATGACCGAGGAAACGCCGGCGCACCTGACCGACTGGCAGGGCAACGAGTGGACCCCCGAGTCCGGCAAGCCGGCCGCGCACCCGAACTCCCGCTTCTGCACCCCGATCGACCAGATCGACATGCTGGCCGAAGAGTACTTCAGCCCGGAAGGCGTGGAACTTTCCGCGATCCTGTTCGGCGGTCGCCGCAAGACCACCATCCCGCTGGTTACCGAGGCCCGCGACTGGTCCAACGGCATCTTCATGGGCTCCACGCTCTCCTCCGAAACCACCGCTGCTGCAGCCGGCGCCGTCGGCGTTGTGCGTCGCGACCCCATGGCCATGCTGCCGTTCATCGGCTACGACGCAGGCGACTACCTGAACCACTGGGTCAACCTGTCGGCGAAGGCCAACCCGGCCAAGCTGCCCAAGATTTTCCTGGTCAACTGGTTCCGCCGCACGGCTGAGGGTGGCTTTGCGTGGCCCGGTTTCGGCGACAACTCCCGCGTCCTCAAGTGGGCTATCGAGCGCCTCGAAGGCAAGGCCGACGCCGTCGAGACCCCCATCGGATTTGTTCCGACCGGTGAGTCGATCGACCTCGAGGGCCTCGACATGACGCCCGCCGAGGTGGAAGCCGCAGTCCGCGTCGACGCCGCCGAGTGGGAGACCGAACTGGCGTCCATCGAGGAATGGTACGCAAAGTTCGGCGAGTCCATCCCGGCCGCTTTGCTGGCCGAGCTTGAAGGGCTGAAGGCCCGCCTGGCCTAGACCACCAGGCCTCTAGGGTTAAAGTACGACGACGGTCCCGCACCTTTTTGCGAAAGGGTGCGGGACCGTCGTCGTACGGGCTGTATTAGTTAGCCAGCCAGATGTCCGGGCCGAAGACTTCGTAGTGGATCTTCGTGGCCGGGATTCCGGCGTTGATGGCCTCATTGCGGATGTGCTTCATGAACGGGAGAGGTCCGCACAAGTAGAGCGAGGCGTCGGCGGGCAGGTCCACTTCGCGAAGCGACATGAACCCTGCTTTGGAACCGGACTGCGGTTCCTCCAGCCAGAGCTGGAGTTCCGCGCCGTCCAAGCGTTCGACGTCGTCCGTCATCTGGCTGCGCAGGGCCCAGCTGTCCAGGGTGCTCTCGGCGTGAAGGACAAGCACCTGGCGGTCCGTTCCGGTTTCGGCGAGTGAGCGCAGGATTGATGCGGTAGGCGTGCAGCCGATGCCGGCGGAGGCAAGGATGACCGGGTTGTTGCCTTCCTTGAGGACGATTTCGCCGTAGGGGTTGGAAATTTCAAGGATGTCGCCGACCTGCACGGTGTTGTGAAGCACCGGGGAGACCTCGCCGCCGTCGTCGATCTTGGTGGTGAAGCTGCGGCGGGTGCCGGCGTCGCCGGAAAGCGAGTATTGGCGGACCTGGCGCAAGCCGTCCGGGAGGGTGACCTTGACGCTGACGTACTGGCCGGGCAGTGCTTCTGTGACCGGAGTGTCGTCCGCGGGTGCCAAGGTGAAGGTCATGGAGCCGATGCCGGCTGGAGTTTTCGCCGCGACCCTCCAGGGAGTCCACATCTTGCCGTTCGCCTGGGCTGCGTAAAGTCCTTTTTCGAGCTTGATCAAGGCGTCTGCCATGAGCCAGTAAACCTCGGTCCAGGCTTCGGCGATTTCGGGGGTAATGACTTCGGCCAAGTCCTCGGCAATAGCGGCGAAGAGGTGTTCGTAGACCACTTGGTACTGCGGCTCGGTGATGCCGAGTGAAGCGTGGCGGTGCGCGATGCGGGACAGAACGGTCTCGGGCAAGGTCCCGGGGTTGTTCACCAAGTGGCTCGCAAACGCGGCGATGCTCCCGGCGAGGGCCTGCTGCTGGTCGCCGGAGCGCTGGTTCGAGCGGCTGAAGAGGCCGTCGAGCAGTTCGGGGTGCGCGGCGAAGAGGCGGGCGTAGAACTTGGGGGTGATGTCGCCGATCCTGGAGCCGACGAGCGGCAGCGTGGCCTCGATGACGGGGAAGGACTTGTCCGAGAGCATAGGTACTCCTGTCGTAGTGGCCCGTTGGTTACCTGCGGACCGGAATCAATACTTGTATTTGGAATGCAAGTATCTATACGTCATTTCTACACTCTGTAGAAAGTTTTTGCCAGTCGACGAAGATGTTACAAACCGGGACGTAACCCGATGGCTTGGAAGACGGGCGTCATTTGCCGGAGCCTTGGCAAAGAGGAGACTACGACGCCGTCGAGTTCCTGATAGAAGGCTTCGCGCGCGCGGGCCAAGGCGCTGCGAAGTCCGCACTCCGCGATGAGCGGGCAATCGCCGTTTGCAGACTGGCATTCCGCGGGGTCGGATCGGGTATCCAAGTTGCGCAGGATCTGGCCGACGGTGGCTTTCTTTCCGGCCGCGCTCAGCCTGGACCCGCCGTTGCGGCCGCGTTCGACGTCGATCAAGCCTAGTTCCCGAAGTCGAACAATAGCCTTGCTGACGTGGTGGTACGGAGTGCCCACGGCGTCGGCGATGTTCTGGGTGGTCAGGAGTTCACCTGCCGGCGCGGAGGACAAGACCAAGAGCGCACGCAGGCTGACATCCGAGAAGGCGTTGATCTTCATGCCATCAAGGATAAGGGGGTTAGTCTAGCCCACCCAGACCACGGCCTTGTTGGTGTCCGCCGTAAGGTCGCCGAACTCCCACTGAGAGCCTGGCCTCGGCCGATAAGGGAGGAGCGCGGCGAAAACCGATCCATCCTTGTGTTCGGCCGCGACGTGGATGGCATCGGACCCTTCCTCCGGCAATGTGATATCGCAGACCAAGGCTGCCGCCCGGCATTCCTCGCGGTTCTGGCGCAGCAGCTCGGTGAGGTCGTTCAACATGGCATCCGCGTCAAATTCGGCCTCGGACGCTGTTTCCGCGGTGGGGGTTGTGGAGTCGACCGCATCCGATGTGTCGGGGGCAACCATTAAGAGCCGCACCTCGCCGTCGTTCAGGACGGTCAGGGCGAACGGGAGGAAGCCACCGTGCTGTTCAAGGTGCTCGCGGGCCGTGCCAATGCCGGATCCCAGCAAGGTCTCGAGATCATTCGCAGATTCTTCAGGAACAGAATCGCGCCAACTCACGCCTGCCATCCGTGGGCTAAGCCCGAACCAATGCCAGGACGCGGTCCCGGATCTTTTCCATGGTGGCTACATCCTTGGCCTCGGCATTCAAGCGCAGGAACGGCTCGGTGTTGGAGGGGCGAAGGTTGAACCACCAGCCACCGTCCCGTGCCGTGAAAGTGCTTCCGTCCATGGTGTCAACGTCGATGTCTTCGCCGGCGAAGTCGGCCTGCACACGCTCAATCGCACCGGCCTTGTCTTCGATTTCGGAATTGATTTCACCGGAGGAAACATAGGGCTCGTATTGGCGGCCGAGCTCGGACAGCGGGCCGTCCTGCTCACCAAGCGCTGCGAGTACGTGCATGGCTGCGAGCATGCCGGTGTCTGCGTTCCAGAAATCGCGGAAGTAGAAGTGGGCCGAATGTTCTCCGCCGAACACGGCGCCTTCTTCGGCCATGACTGCCTTGATGAAGGAGTGGCCAACGCGGGTCCGGACAGCGCGGCCCCCATCCTCGGCGACGAGTTCAGGAACAGCGCGCGAGGTCAGCAGGTTGTGGATGATGACAGGCGTTTCTTCGCCTGCGGCGCGGGCGCGGGATATTTCCCGACGTGCCACCATGCCCGTGATGGCAGATGGCGAAACGGGTTCGCCCTTCTCGTCGATGACGAAGCACCGGTCCGCGTCCCCGTCGAAGGCCAGGCCGATATCGGCACCGTGCTCGACGACCGCGGCCTGCAGGTCGCGCAGGTTTTCGGGCTCGAGGGGATTGGCGGGGTGGTTCGGGAAAGAACCATCCAATTCGAAGTACAAGGGGACAATCTCGAACGGAAGGGCAGGAAGCAGTTCGTCCCCAAGGACTGCTGGAGTGGTCAGGCCGGCCATGCCATTGCCGGCGTCCACCACTACCTTCAGGGGGCGGGAACCCTTGAGGTCGACGAGACTGCGCAGGTACTCGGAGTAGTCCTTGAGGACGTCACGGGCGCCGATGGTTCCTTGGACAGCGGCGGCCGGGATGGTGCCCTCGTCGAGGTAACTCTCCGCGAGCGCCTGGATGTCCTTGAGGCCAGTCTCGGAGGAAATTGGCTGTGCACCGGCCTTGGACATCTTGATGCCGTTGTATTCGGCCGGGTTGTGGCTCGCGGTGAATGTGGCACCCGCTGCATTGAGGGCGCCGCAGGCGTAGTAGAGCTCGTCCGTGGAAATGAGGCCAAGGAGTTGGACATTCGCACCGCGGCGGGCGGCGCCATCGGCGAAAGCATGGGTGAATTCAGGGGAGGACGGACGCATATCTCCGCCCACCAATACTGTCTCGCCCGCGAGGCCGAGGACGTCGACGAACGCAGCGCCGACGGATTCGACGATGGGGGCCGTGATGGATTCGCCGACGATCCCCCGAACGTCATAGGCCTTGAAAGAAGCCGAGAGGTCAAATGTCTTGTTCTGCTCGCTAGTCACGGGCTCAATCTTACTGTGGGGCGGCACCCGCACTACGCCAAGGCCCGGCTATGTGGAAAACCCTTGGCCACACGGAATTGTCCACATAGATGAAGTCCCGGGTTCTGGCTGTCTGCCGGTGCTGGAATAC
Source organism: Arthrobacter terricola (assembly GCF_004354015.1). Taxonomy (GTDB): domain Bacteria; phylum Actinomycetota; class Actinomycetes; order Actinomycetales; family Micrococcaceae; genus Arthrobacter; species Arthrobacter terricola. The sequence goes on along the minus strand of NZ_SMRU01000025.1, from coordinate 32,400 downwards.
TGAGTCCATGCCCAACACCCCGCATGCAGCCTTCCCAGCAGCTCTGATAACGGAGCAGTCCACCACGCAAGGGCAAGCCCTTGAAGTCCTTAGGGAATTGGTGGGAAACCCGGAGGCGCAGTTTCACGAAGGGCAGTATGAAGCGATCGAGGCCCTCGTCGACGCAGGGCGGCGTGCCTTGGTGGTTCAGCGGACAGGCTGGGGGAAGTCGGCAGTCTACTTCGTTTCGTCTTTGTTGCTGAGGAGGCGCGGAGCGGGACCTACCCTTATCGTCTCCCCGCTTCTCGCCCTCATGCGGGACCAAGTGGCGGCAGCCGCACGCGCCGGCGTGCGGGCCGTCGCCATCAATTCGGCCAACCAGCTCGAGTGGGACGACGTCAGGGCACAACTTGCCGCTGACAAGGTGGATGTCCTGTTGGTTTCGCCGGAGCGCCTCACCAATCCCTCGTTTCGGGAGCACCAGCTTCCGGAGCTCATTCGCCGTACCGGCCTTTTGGTGATTGACGAGGCACACTGTATTTCGGACTGGGGTCATGACTTCCGCCCGGACTATCGCCGAATCGCCGATCTCATCGAACAGCTGCCGCAGGCTGTCCCGGTTCTCGCAACCACGGCCACGGCTAACTCCCGCGTTGTCCATGACATCGAGGAGCAGCTTGGCACTGGCGTGCTGACCATTCGCGGTGCCCTTGGCCGCGAATCGCTCCGGCTCGGGGTACTGAATCTTGCGGATTCGCGGGATCGTCTTGGCTGGCTGCTGACCCATTTGGCTGACATGCCTGGCAGCGGGATCATTTACACCCTGACCGTGTCTGCTGCGGAAGATACCGCGCGATTGCTGTCAGAGGCGGGCCACAATGTTCTGTCCTATACCGGCCGCACTGATCCGGGGGATCGTGAACGGGCCGAGCAACTCCTCAAGGACAACCAGGTGAAGGCGCTGGTTGCCACCTCTGCGCTGGGCATGGGGTTCGACAAACCGGATCTGGGCTTCGTCATCCACCTCGGTGCGCCGTCATCGCCCGTGGCTTACTACCAGCAAGTGGGCCGCGCTGGCCGTGGCGCGGCCAACGCCGACGTCCTCCTTCTGCCCGGCACGGAGGACCGCGAGATTTGGCAGTATTTCGCTACGGCGTCCATGCCCTCGGAGGAAAAGGCGGGCACGGTCCTCCAGGTCCTCGCTGAGGCTGGCTCCGCTTTGTCCACGGTGGCGCTGGAGGCCCGGGTGGATCTTCGCCGGACGCCGCTGGAACTTCTCTTGAAAGTCCTTGCGGTTGATGGAGCTGTAGAGCGAGTGGGTGGAGGGTGGAAGTCCACCGGACAGCCATGGACCTACGATGCCGAACGTTATGCCCGGATTGCCGAGGCCCGCATGAACGAGCAAGACTCCATGGTGATCTACGAGGACACCGCCGGGTGTCGGATGGAATACATCACAGCCGTCCTCGACGACGAGTCTGCCCGGGCCTGTGGCCGCTGTGACAATTGCGCGGGGCAGTGGTTTCCAGCGGACGTTGCTGCTGCCGCGGCCGACGCGGCGGGCCAGACTCTCCGGCGCGCGGGTGTTGTCCTCGAGCCGCGGTTGCAATGGCCCAGTGGGATGGACAGGCTTGGCGTGCCAGTCAAAGGGAAGATCAAGCTCGACGAGTTGCTGGCTGAAGGACGTGTCCTCGCCCGACTGACAGATCTTGGGTGGGGCGGCGCGCTCCGCGAGGTCTTCGCTGCAGGTGCTGGGGACCGCGAAGTCGACCCCGCCATGCTTCAGGCCTGCGTACAGGTTTTGCGCGAATGGTCAGCCGGGGACGGTAGGTCCGCTGGTTGGAGCGGACAAGGACGTCCTGTGGCCGTGGTGAGCATTCCGTCGCGAGACAAGCCGGTTCTTGTGGACTCCCTGGCTCGCGGAATCGCTTCCATTGGGCGCATGCCCTATCTTGGTCCGCTTCAGCTCCAACACGGGGGACCCACGGGAAGCCGGGGTGGCAACAGTGCCTACCGGCTCGCTGGCGTGTGGGACAGGCTCGTAGTGGACCCTGAGCTGAAACAGAACCTTGCGTCGATTGGCGGGCAGGGTGTTCTTCTCGTCGATGACCTGGCAGACAGCCGATGGACTATGACAGTGGCAGGGCGCGCCCTCAGGCAATCCGGAGCGGGCTGGGTGCTGCCCCTCGTCCTTGGTCAAGCGGCATGAGCGGAGCACAGTTGGTGGATCAGCCCGAGTCCCGGTGGCAGCCTCGCCTGGCGTTGCTTGTTGCGGCCACTTTCTTCATGGAATTCCTGGATGGCACCGTCCTTACCACGGCCATCCCGAGCATCGCTGCGGACTTCAGGGTGGCCTCGGCGGATGTCAACATCACCATGACCGCGTACTTGGTGACCGTGGCAATGGGAATTCCGTTGAGCAGTTGGCTCGCGGAACGTTTTGGGGCGCGGCGAATCTTCTGTTTGGCGATCGCCGTGTTCACTGTGGCGTCCTTGCTGTGCGCCGTCAGCCCGGACCTTACGCTGTTGACGCTAAGCCGGGTAGCCCAAGGGGTCGGCGGGGCAATGATGGTGCCCGTCGGAACCCTCGTAGTGCTGCGGGGCACGCCGAAGTCGGAACTCCTGCGGGCAACTGCGTTCCTTGTTTGGCCCGGTTTGCTGGCCCCGGTCCTTGCGCCTTTGGTCGGCGGAGCCTTCACGACGTACCTTTCCTGGCACTGGATCTTTCTTGTCAACGTGCCGCTGGGAGTTGCCGCTTTCTTGGCAGCCCTGAAGCTCGTTCCACGCGCCGGCGCTGATGCAGCCAGGCGACTTGACTGGGTCGGTCTCACACTGACAACCTTTGGCGTCGGTTCCCTAGTGGTGGGTTTGGAAGGAATCGGCGGACACGGTTCAGGTGTTGTCCCGACTCTTATTTTGGTGGCCGGGGCTTTGGCCCTGGCCGGCGCGAGCTGGTGGCTGCTCAAGGCCAGGGCCCCGCTCTTCGACCTCAGGGTGTTCGCGACGCGCACCTTCCGTGCGACGTCGACGGGCGGATTCGTCTATCGGTTGACGATCAGTTCCGTGCCGTTTTTGCTGCCCCTCCTGTTCCAAGACGGCTTCGGGTGGGATCCCCTCAAATCCGGTGCCATGGTGGCCGCTGTCTTCATCGGCAACATCGGCATCAAGCCGGCTACTACGCCCATCATCCGGCGGTTCGGGTTTAAAGCCGTCCTCGTCTTCGCGTCTTTGGCTTCCGCGGCTACTTTTGCTGCGTGCGGCATGCTTAGCGCAACAACTCCGGAGCCCCTGATTTTTGCCCTGCTGCTGGCGAGTGGCGCCTTCCGATCGATCGGATTCTCGGCGTATGCGTCTGTGCAGTACGCGGATATCGTTCCGGCTGAACTCCCGTCAGCGAACGCAGTTTCGGCCACCTTGGTGCAATTGGCAGCTGGCGGCGGGATTGCCGTGGGCGCGCTTTTCCTTCGGCTCTTTGATCATGTAGCCCTCTTCGGCGGCGGTCAGTCGTCCGCCTATCGCGGAGCCTTCCTTGCCATGGCGGTTGCGATGCTCCTGAGCACGGTGGACAGCCTCACCCTCCACCGCCATGCCGGGGCCGAAGTCAGCCGCCGGGTTGTCACAAATCCGGCGAAAAGCGAGGGATAGGGCCAGGAAACAGCGCAGGTGCCGGAACCTCCGCCCGTGGAGATTCCGGCACCTGCGAAACGAGCCTACGTCGCGACCCGGAACGAGCCGACCTCGGCGCGAGCTTACGAAGCCGGGTGCGTGAACGGCACCCGGTCGAACGACATCACGTTGGCCGAGCCTTCCGGATTCACCGTGACTTTGAGCCAGTCCTTGGCATTATTCGATCCGTCAACCGTGACGCGCGTCAGGTTCTTCACCGCGGTGGACTGACCGTAGAAGGACAGCCAGGGTGAGCCAGCGGCGAGGGGGTAGTCCTCGTTGAAGACGTGGCTGTCGCCGTTGATCAGGTAGACGGGTCCGCCGAAGGCATTCGATTCCTCGATCAGGGTCTGGACCAAGGGCTTGAATGCGCCAAAATCCGCCTGGGATGGAGCTGCGATTGTGGGGTCGAACATGTCCGCTTGAGTCATCACGACGACGGCCCGGTCGCCGTTGTTGCGTGCCTTTCGGAAAGTATCTTTCAATTCCTGGATATCAGCATCGGTCCGCTTTTGCACTTCATCCAGTTGGGCGGCAGTGGGCTGGGTCTGGCCCAGGCCTGTCCACGGCAGCGTCGAGTTGTTGCTTCCAGGGATGTTGACGGCCGTGAAGGCTACCTGATGCTTTCGGAAAGTGACGTTCTCGGGGAAACCTTCCTGGACCTGTGACTTCACCTTCATGGGCGCTCCAAGCGTGAATCCGGGCTTCGGGAAGAACACCTCGCGTACCTTGGCGAGCCTTTCCAGCGGGTTATATGCTCCGTTGTTCGGCCGGTGGCAGTCGGTCCATTCGTTGTCACCCGGGGTGTAAACCAACGGCAAAGTGAAACTGTCGAAATTCTGCTTAATGGCGTTGAAGTATTCGTCCGTGCACTTTGACGATCCGTTTTTGATATCGCCGACGTGCGCTACGAAACTCAATTCCTTGTGCGCGTTCAGATCCTGGATGTAGGAAGGGAACGCTTGGATTTCGGCGTCGCCGTAGGGAACGTCGCCGATGACTCCAAAGCTGAAGCTGTCGGTGTTGCCAACATGCCCGTTGCCGTTGGAGGACTGCCCACCGCCCTGGTTGTCTCCGGCCGCGAGTGCCGGCGAGGTCAGCAAGGTTGCTGACAGCAGGACCGCCCCCGCTGTCGCGATTGCGAATTTGGACATTGACCGCATGGAATTCCCCTCGTTTTTGGTCGGATACCGCAACGAGGGTATGGGGGTGAAATAAATTCCGAGAGTCATCAACATGAATTCGCGCCAGTAGGCGGGAGCCCCGCGGGCGGGCCCCATGGGAGCGAGCCGCGGCCAAAACGCAAGAAGGCCCCGGTCCGAGGACCGGGGCCAAAACGCGGAGACGGGGGGATTTGAACCCCATTTCCAGAACGGCTACAACGGCGATAATACCGCATGAATAAAGGGAAGCAAGGGTTTTTGGCCCGGATTATCGAACCCGCAAAAACCGCTTGATTGGGGGGAGTTCGATTGGTCATCCCCCCAGTGGGGGGACTGTTTGGGGGAGTAGGGCTAGGCAAACGCATCCGGCTCAGAATCCTCTTCGTCCCACGCCCCCACACTTTCGCCCCGCGTCCTTACCCATTCCATCAATCGTTCGACGTCGTCCTGGCTGAGCATGATGCGGTTGCTGCTTAGCCGGGTGTTGATTCCGGACTCCCGACAGTAACGTCGGAGTTCCGTCTTGCTCATCCCCAGCTCTGGGGCGACCTCTTCAGGGGTTCGGAAGACTGGCCGGGGTCGTTCCGATTTTGAGATGACTTCCTTCTTACCGATTCGGGCATTCGGGGATGCAGGGCCGTCGCTAGCCCCAGTCGGAAGTCCTTGAAGCCATTTGGCAAGGTCTTCGTGCCGGATGAGCAGTTCTCCGTTTGCATACCTGGCCATTAGCTTGCCATCGGCCATCTGGGACGCGAGCGTACTAGCACTGCATCCGCATTGCATCGCTGCTTCCTCGAGCGTGTAGGCGAGTTTCTGCATAGTCATGCCGTCGATCCTCCACTAGCTGCCGGGGTCGCGGACGGGTTTGCCCGTAAAGGTTTCGTAAAAATCCCGGGTTCGGCATCATCCGTGCCGGTACCTTTGAGCGAGCGCCGTCATCCCGAGTTTCCCCCATTCTCCGGGTGGCGGCCTCTTTGTCTGTGCCTGATGGGACGATCGGCTGATGGAGCCTATCCGTAGTCAGCGGGTGCCGCCGCTCGTGGTGCCTGAGTCCGACGTCGACATGTCGCGGAAGTTCACGCCGGCGAACTCACCGGCGGTATGGGTACGGCTCACGTATACCGACGGTGCCGTGCACGAGGTGCCGGGTTTCGCGCTCGCATGGACGCGCGCCCACGTCCTTGTGCAGATCCCGTGGCCGGAAGAGTATTACGATGGCCACCGAGACTCCTGGGTGCCAGCAACTGGCGTAAGGCGGCGGCAGATCGATCGCAGGGTGCGTTAGGCAGAATTCTGGCCTGTCAGGCCCAGATCGACCGGACACAAGAAGTCGATGAGTGCTTGAGCTCATAGCAAAGTCGGCTATCATCACGGTACAGAGCGCGCGAAGCGCTTCAGGAGAAAAGGGCACTATGATGAGTGATTTTGGCGACCTCAAAAACCTTGAGGATGTGCAAGAAATAGAGACAAGCAAGTTCGCGGAGTACGCCGAGCTGGTGAGGCAAGCATCGCCGTTTTCGCAGACCTCCATTTTTCCCGAGTTCTTCGCGCCAAAGCCAGCGCCCCTGACTCTCTCCTTCGGTAGGTAGGGCTTTGGCGAATTGGAACGCACTCGTTGATGAGCTAGATAGCATCCAAGATGTCGCAGACAAGAACGCTTGGATGATCGACGGCTTCACGCGGTCTCTCCAGCATGTTGCGGCGTTGAAGGGCGATCGGAACGTAATATTTTATGGTTCAGCCTTCCTGCAAAAGATGCAGGTGCCACAAGAATTCCTGATCATCACTCATGAAGACATCAACGGCTTTATGAGCACGATCAGCGGCTTCGACCGCAGCAAGGGTCTGACGCTGATCCTCCACACGCCCGGCGGCGTGACCAATGCGGCAGAGAGCATCGTTGCTTATCTTCGCCACATGTACGCTGATTTTGAAGTTGTAGTGCCGGCGTTCGCTATGTCCGCCGGAACGATGATTAGCCTCGCGTCTGATCACATAACCATGGCAAAGCACGGACAGCTTGGTCCGATCGACCCGCAGATGCAGTTCTCCGCCGGGCGGAGCCACTCGGCGCGCTCAATAGTGGAGCAGTTTCAAGTTGCACAGGATGAGATCCAGAAGAATCCGGTCCTTGCTCATGCATGGGCTCCGGTGAATGCTGTCCTGGGGCCGTCTGTGCTTCATGAAGCCCAGTCTGCGCTGGATTACTCTGAACAGATTGTTGGCGACTGGCTTTCGCGCTACATGTTCAAGGGCGAGTCCGATCCCAAGGCCAAGGGAACGGAAGTGGCACAGCACTTCAACGATGCTGCCACGCATAAGAGTCACGGGAAGAGGATCGGCTTCGAAGAAGCCGAAGAACAAGGCCTAAAGGTGACACGGCTGGAAGCTGACCCTGTGCTGCAAGACGCGGTCCTGACGGCATACCACCGGATGACGATCCTCATGGAACAGACTCCGGTCACCAAGATTATTTGGGGATCCAACAATTCCCGCTGGGTGAAACAGTGGAACGGTCAGCAGTAACGACCTGCCCGATTGATTAGGTAGAAGCCCCGGGTCCAGACTTTGGTCTAGGCCCGGGGCTTCTTTATTTGCACGACCGGGCTGGCGTCGTGTCTTGCTGACGACCTGTGTTCGTCTCCGACTGTCACTCACGTGCGGGTATTATTAGGCCATCTGACTCTTTGGGGGATTCCTTGAAACGCCTTGCCCTGATCACTGCCGCCGTTGCTGCTCTCGCCCTTTCTGGGTGCGCTCAGACGCCGCCGCCTGTTTCCGAGAAGGTGCAGCAGGCGTATGACGCGAATAAGACGCTCACGCCACAATCGCCGCCGGTCGATCCGTTGGCGAAGGGCCGCGCCAATGGGAGTCTGTCAGTTTATTTCATCGGCGACTCGCTGACAGACGGCTGGAACGCAACGACCCAGCCTCAGGCGTTCCGGCCGCGTGTCGTGCAGGCGCTACAGAAGGGCGGCCCCGTTGACGCAACAGCCGTGTACAAAGCTGGCGCAAACACCGCCACCGTAGCAGCGATGTCAACGCCGCCCGCTTCGCCAGGCCTCGTAATCGTTGAGCTTGGAACCAACGATGTGAACAAAACTGACATCGGCAAGTTTGGTACCGATTATGCCGCGCTCCTGGACTCTTTGAACGCGACGAAGCCCGTCCTCGTCTGCGTCGGGACGTGGCAGTTCGGAACGACGATGGGTTTTGACTCTGTGATCGAGTCCGCCTGCGAGGCCCGCGGTGGTCGCTTCGTGAAGATCGGTGACATTCGCGAGAACCCGGCCATGGTCGCCGTGAAGGGCAGCTCAGGTTACCCGGACGCTGCGGACGGCAATCACCCAAACGATGCCGGTCATACCGAGATCGCTCGGCGTATTGTCGCCGCCCTCACGCCCTAGCTGCCTTCGAGCGAACCACCAAAGCCCTGATTTCGTTAAACACGAAAAGTTCCCTCGCCGGGGGACAGCGAGGGAACTTCATCCAACACCCTACTGCCCGAAACAAACAAGCCAGCGGAATATCCGGAGTATGACGAGAACGGGAAACGGAATCCGATAAGGTTCCCGCTGCACGAAAACACTGCGCAATGGGAGATTTGATCTAGCCATCGAAATGCAGGATTACGACACCTGACAGGTAGAATCTGCTCAGTCTCAGGTCTCAATAATGGGGGAAATCTTTGTCTTCACTACTCGAACGCCTGCCCGTAATCGGATCGCGATTCAAGCGGAGCGGAGTGCGAACAGGGAAAGTTGGACAACGTCCTGACATTCAGGGCCTTCGCGCCTTCGCTGTCATCGCCGTGATCCTCGACCATCTGCTGAGCTGGCCCAAGGGCGGCTTCGTCGGCGTGGACATCTTCTTCGTCATCTCCGGTTTCGTGATCACCGCGTCACTCCTGCGGGAGTATGAACGGACGGGCGGGATTTCCTTCTGGGGCTTCTACAAGCGCCGCATCAACCGCATCATGCCAGCCGCGGTACTCGTGCTTATCACAACCGTTGCCGTTGCCTATGCGACTTTCAGCAGCACGCGGTTCATGTCCACGCTTTGGGACGGCCTGAGCGCGTTCCTGTTCAGTGCGAACTGGCGGTTTGCCGCCATCGGTACCGACTACTTCCAAGCCGATGGGCCTGTGTCGCCGCTACAGCACTTCTGGTCCCTGGCCGTGGAAGAGCAGTATTACTTCGTCTGGCCAGCCGTCATGGCTGCCGTGCTTGTGGTTTTCGGACGGCGTAAGGCTCAGGGCGGCGCAACGCGAACCGTGACCGGAATCGCGATCGGGGTTATAGCCCTCGGCTCGTTCGCGTGGGCACTGCATGAGACGGCAAACAGCCCAGCAACCGCCTACTTCTCGACGTTCTCCCGAGGCTGGGAACTGGCTGTCGGCGCGGGGCTGGCGATTGCTGCCCCGTTCTTCACCACGATCCCTGGAAAGCTGCGCCCAGTCCTCGCATGGATTGGCATCGCTGGCATGGTCGCTGCGCTGTTCGTCACTGAGGCCGGCGTGAACTTCCCGGCCCCGGGCGCCGCGCTTCCCGTCGTCTCGGCTGCCGTTGTCATCGCTGCCGGGACCGGCACGAGTCGCCACCGTGGGCTGTCCGTCCTGACTAACCCGATCAGCCGTTACCTTGGCGACATCTCTTATTCGCTGTACCTGTGGCACTTCCCGATCATTGTTATCGGTGCTGCGATATTTGGCGACAGCCCATACTTCTACCCGGGAGCGGCAGCCGCGATCCTCATCATGTCGTACTTCTCGTACGAGCTCGTTGAAGATCCAATTCGCACGAACTCGTGGTTGACCACGCTGAACCGCTCCCGCCGCAAGAAAGAGCGCATTGTTTCCCCAGGCTACAAGTACAAGGCCCTTTCCCTGCTCGCAGTGGCTGCATTGACCGTGAGTGGGGCGGCTCTGGCAAGAACCACATCGACTCAGAGCACCCCTGTAGCGGCACCCAAGCCAGCGGCTACGGCAGCAGCGGACGGTCCGAAGTACGGCCCCGCCGTGACCGCCCTCCAAGCCCAGATCACAACCGCTCTCGCCGCGACCGACTGGCCTGCATTGAACCCGACGATGGATCAGGCCATTGCATCGCAGGAAGCATCACCGGATATCAAGAGCTGCGGCGGTTCCGGCCCGGTCAACGATGCTGCGTGCACATGGGGCCAGCCTGGGGCGACTAAGACGGCCTTCATCGTTGGTGACTCCATCGCCGCGACATACACCGGAGTACTGCGGGACATCGTGAACGCTGGAGGTGATTGGAAGATCAAGGGCTACGCCACTTTCGGGTGCGTGTTCGCCGCGGACCTGATCGCTACTGGCTCGATCACCGACAAATGCACGGCCCGCAACGAACAAGCAGTTGCTGCGATCAATGCTCAGCACCCTGACATGGTCATCATCGCCAACAACTACCTGCCCCGCGCCGTCAACGGCAGCAACACGCCAATGACACCTGACGAGTGGGCCAAGAGCGCGGCTGGTATCGCTAACCGCATCAAGGGCGCGACAGGAAAAATCGTCTACTTGTCCGCTCCCCCAGCTGAGGTGAACATTGGCGAGTGCTACACCAAAGTCAGCAAGCCGGATTCCTGCGTAAGCACCGTAACCAGTCAGTGGCAATCCATCGCCCAGACTGAACAGGCCGTAGCCGTATCTCTCGGCGGCACATGGGTGGATTCCCGCCCGTGGTTCTGTGACTCGAACGGGCGCTGTCCGAGCTTCGTCGGATCGATTCCGACGAAACTCGACCGCAACCACATGACCCAGGACTATGGTCATCACATCGCGGGGGCCGTTCAGGAAACGCTCAAGGTACAAGCGATTCTTTAGCTGATTCCGGCAGCAATTGCAGGCGCAACTGGTCAATCTCGCGGTCTCGATGTGCGACAAGCTGGCGCAACTCTTCGTTCTGCTGGTGCAGCACAGCGCTCTGTTGGCGCATATCGCAGAGTAGGGCAAGGATAACGAGGGGGTCCATTGGGGGATCCTTTCTTTAGGCGATTGCGGTCCACGTGTTGGCAGCCGTAGCGACATAAATTCGCTGGTTGGGAACCAAAGGCGTGTCTTTGCGGTAGTAGTAGTCACCAGAAACGGAAGCCGCGATGTTCGGTGCGCCGTTGCCGGAATAGATCGCTGAACCGAGGCCAGCAGTCGAGCCAGGGGTAACAGCTCCAGTGGCGCCGTTCATTGATGCGAGCGTGGTCGCGCTGCCGTTGGCAGCAAAGAAGCTCGTTCCCTGCGTGACAAGGTTTCCCTGAGCATTGACGCGGACGCGCAAGTTACTGCCAGAGTCAAACCACTCCGTGAGGTTCTTTGCTTGCCCCTTCTGGGCGTTGATGCGCAGCGCCGTCGTGTTCGGCGTAGACGGGTCAAGTAGCGCTTGCCCAGTAGTCGCCGTGGCGGAGCCGCTGGCGACGGTCGCCCCGGTGATGGTGGTGCCCGAGAACGACGTGTAGGAGACAATGGTGCGGGATGCCGAGTCCAAAATGAACGTACCGCCGCCCGCGGCAAGGGTCGCGCCCGCATTGACGGTGAGGTTCTGCGGACTAGTGGTCAGCGTGTACGGCCCACTCGCAACGGTCGCCAAAGCTGTGGTTGGCTGGCCGATTTGAACCAGCGAGGTGGAGCCATCGGCGTCGCCGCCGTACTTGGCTTTGAACGCTGTTCCAGCCGAGCGCCCAACGCTCACCTGACTCTCGGAATTGGCTGCGTCCGCTACGTACAAGCCGTAGGCATTGGCAGCGCCAGAAGGGACCTGCTGCCAGTAGGCAACGTATTTGTCGATCGTTCCCGTCGCGCCCAGATCGTTCTGGACCGATGTTTTGAAACCGAAACCCGAGGCGACGTGAGCAGCACCCAGGACATTGAGGCGAGCTCCCATGCCTCCGACGGGTGCCATGTCGCCGCCCATCGCCTGAACCGAACCCTCTACCCGAGTGTTCGCTTCCCAGCTAATCACCGGCTTGGTCTGCGCCCAACCGATATTGCCGTCGTCCTTTAGGAACGTAGAGGATGAGCCACCCTCGGCGCTGTCATCGGTTGTTGGGCCATAGTAGAGCGTATTCCCGAACAAGCCCTGAGTGGTCTTGAGGACCGGAGCCCCTGGGGAGGATGAACCGAACTTCTTGTACCATCCGAGGCCGCCAGCGATGCCAGCAGGAGCGCCCGTACCCGCGAAGCCCATGCTTCCGGCGTCGCCAAAAATGGGGGTGGGTTTGTGCGTACCGGTTGGGTCGTTCACCATGTAAACCCCGGTGCCGCTGGTGACCACATTCGGGTAGCTTGAGCTCAAGTTCCATTTTGATGCGGCATAGCTCTCGCCCGAGTTGTGGTCAGTCTTTGCGGTAACGACGTCGCCGTTCGGATTGATGACGCGCGCCGCCGCCGCGTAGTCGGTGTTCGGCCGCCAGAAGGGAATGAATGTCGCCGAAAGCGACGGCGCACCAAGCCGGTCTGGGAGGTGCTTGTCACGGACTTTTCCGCTGCCGTCTAGCGTAGGTACTTTCTGAGAAGCCATGCCGGCGCCTCCTTAGGTAGAAATGATCAGTGCGTCAGCGTCAGACGGGTCAACGACAACTGATCCATCCGTGTTGGTGGTGAAGATCAAGACATCTGGCTCAAGTGGGTCAATAGCGACCCATCCAGCCTTGGCTGCTGCCGCTGCTACTTCGGCTGCTGCAGCAGCAGTGGCCGCGTTGGCGGCCGCCGTCGCTGCGCCGTTCTGCGCAGTCTCTGCTGCCGTCCGTGCCGCGACAGCTTCATTCCGCAGGCCCTTGTATGAGTTGAAATACCCGATGAATCCGCCGGACTTCCACATGACTTGCGGGATTGTCGCCGAGCGCGGAGGTAGGAACCCGTGCGAGTTCGACGTCAGAGGGTTCGGGAGGGGCAGTCCGGACGGATCCTTCAGCGCGATCGGCGTTGTCCCGGCCGTGTCGGATGGGTCATAGATGAACACCTGCCCGTTGGCCACGACGTTGGCCGGGTTGAGCGGGTCAACGACAAGGTCCATGTCGTACGGGTAATCAGTCATGCGGGCTGCCCCTTCCTGTTAGTTGTCGGCGGCCGGCGGCGTCGGATTGACCGGCGTATTTGCCACAGCCTCGGACTGAATGGATGATCCCGGGCCGGTAGCGATTGCAGAGGTCGAAGCGACAGAGGTAGGAACCGTGATCTTGTCTTCGGGCGCGAAAGCCGGGGCATACTTACGGAGCCAATCATTGACGCCGGGAATGGCGAGGATGCGTGTCGCCAGTGCGGTAATGACGGTGACGACGGCGAGGGCTCCGTTTAGCCACAAGAACACCCATCCGGGCAGGTTCACTTGGTAAGGCTTTAGCTGGTCGATGACAACCGCCAGAACGAGGTTCAGCAGCGGGAACAACGCGATGACGGCAGCGAGGACCGTGCGGAGAACCGCCGACCGCGGGTTCTTCTCCTGCGTGCTGGCGGGGATGGCGAGATGAGTGCCCATTAGTTGGCTGCTCCTTCAATGTGAACGTCCACCTTCACGACGGACTCGCTGACGGCCTGCTTGACCGCTTCCTTGATTTGGTCGATGCTTGCGCTGTCATTCGCCGCGGATGCTGCGACGGCGGCGATCGTCTGGATGACGTGCTCGTCGTTCCAGCCGACCATCGCGCCGAGGCTCGTCTTGCCGCCCATCGTGCCGCCGCGGGGAATCTCACGGTTCAGGATGCTCGCCGGGATCGTGTCGGTAACGTGCCCCCTGAATTCGGACACAACGGACTTCAGGTTGGTGACCACGCCGTTGGGCTGCGTGATCGGCCGGGTCATGATGGTGTCGGCAACAACGTTGGCGAGCCTGGTGAGTTGTTCATCTGTGAGTGCCATGTCGTCCTCTTCTGCTGAGGTAGTGGTGATGCTGTCGAAATTGATGGAGCCCGAGCCGCCAGTGGTCCGTGGCCGGATGATGCCGATGCAGCCAGCGAAGGGCAGTGTTTGGAAGATGACGGGGCCCGTGCTGTCCGGGCTGTACCCCGGCAGGTCCGGGCGCGCCATTGAAGAGTTCTGGGACAGGAAATAGCCCCAGCCGTTGCCGCCGTCAGAGACGAGCGTGGCAACGTGTGTTTTCGGGTACCAAAGCTGGTTGTCAGTTCCCCAAACGACCGTGTCGCCGGGCAGGCCCGGCGTACCCGGTGGCAGCAGTTGATAGGCCGCGCCGATCGAGTCTGACTGCGGGAAGCAGTCAACGAGGTTCCCTGCCCAGCCCGGCCAGCGACCGGCCTTACCAGGCGGGTTCCACGTGTTGATCCTCGGAAGCCCGAAGAACTTCTCGTTGATCCACATCGCGGAATCCCAGCACTGGTTACCGGCGCCGCCGTCAAGATCCACGTACGTCCCAGCAAGCCGGGCGCCGATGCCGCGCATCAGATCCTCGGTAATGGGAGCGACCATGTCATCCCCTTTCTTCGTCTTGCACGGGTTCGGCCTCAAGAACAGGCCATGCCCGGAGTTTGTCGAGGTCCATGCCGTGCTCTGTGCAGTCCCTCCGGAGCGAGGACGCATAATCGGCCAGTCGGTTACGATTGCGGGCTTCACGGTCAGCGCGCGCCTGCATGCGGTCGGCCCGGGTGCGTTCCTTCTCGGCGTCCGCCCAGGCTTCGTTTCGCTGATCCTTCAAAGTGACGTTTCGGATGCGTTCCCGGCCGGCCGTGCCATTCGCGAGCTTGATCAGGCCCTTGATGATTTCCAGCGTGGCCATGCCGCCGCCGATACTCAGCAGCGCCAAGACGAACTGTTGTGTGGAGTCCATGGGCCGCCTCTACTGTTCAGGGTCGTAGGCGGAATGCCTTATTTTCACGAGACGGACAGCGAAGGCGAGGATGGCGAAGATGACGAAGCAAATGGATAGGACACGGACGCTCACTTGAGTCAGCGGCAATGAGATGACGACAACGCCGTAGATGACGATCGCGAACATGCACGCCAGGGCCGCTGCCCGTTCCAGCCACCAAATGCCGGGCAGCGTTGTCAGCGCCCCAAGGATTCCGCCGAACACCAGCAGGCCGGCCCACGAGAACATCAGAACCGCGCCGATTCCGCTTTGAATGGAATGCGGCGGGTCAATGATCACTGCCGCTCCGGCGACGGCCACGACTTGGTAGGCAAAGAAGTAGATCGCTGACAGCGCCCGCGGCTCTTGGACCTTGAGCCACAGATTCATGAGACGGTTCTTCACGGCCGTCACCATCCCTTCGCCGACCAGCTGATCCGGACGGTTTTGTTTTTCAGCAGGTTCCCGGCCGCGTCCACGACCTCATAGACGACGCTTTGCTTGTCGCCCCAGCCCGCGGTTCCGTAGTCGCCGCTGCCGCCAGCCGGGGCGATGACCACGCCGCGGCCATTACCGAAGCTGTCCCCGGAGTCCAACCGAAGGCTTTGAAGCCCATTCGGGAACGGGACAGGCCACACCAGCCGTTGAGCGCCGACGTCGTTCGTCTTCTGCACGATCGTTCCCTCCTGCTCAAGGAAGGAAGTCCCGGGCGGCGGCGTCCCGAAGACGGCCGTCCCGACGCCGAAGAGCTCGACCTTGCCGATCTCGCCAAGCTTGACCCAGCCCGGGACGTCGTTCGCGCCAAGCTGGTACGACCAGATCGCCCCGGCAATGTTGATGACCGTCCCGATCTTGTTCATGAAGGTCCGGACCAGGTTGTCCTTGGCGAACAGGCCGCCATTCCCGGCCCACATCCGAAGATCGATGAACTGCACCGGAGCGGAAGTGCCGCCCTGCCACTTCACCAAAGCGATAGGCTGGTCATCCTCCACACCCGGGCCGACCTTGCGAGTCGGGGCGCCGGGAATCGTCGGATCAGCGCCAACCGAGATCGCGGCCAGCGTGGACGGGCCCCCGCCCAACGGCTGCCAGTTGCGCCGCACAACGATCAAATCCCAGCGCGTTCCGGACGGGAGAGCATCGCAGTTCACGACCTGATCAATCGCAGCCGTGTCCGTGACGCCGAATCCCTCGGCCCGGCCGGCCTTCACCAGCACCGCGTACGGGATCGACGGATGAGCCGTGACCTTGAAGTCATCGACCCCATACACGAGGTAGTCCGGATCACTGCCTCGGTTCGCGGCCCGGTCCGTCTCCGTGACCGGGCCGTCGTAATAGACGCTCGTCAGTGCCATCAGCGGGTCATCCTGTCTGTGTTGTCGCGCTTCAGGGCGCGGATACTCTTTGCCAACTTCGCGTCGGAATCGTCCTTGCGCTCACCAATGACCGGCGTTGCCTTGTCGCCGCCCTTGTCCCAGGACAGTTGGGCCTCGCGCAGGACGTCGGTGTAGAGCTGGCCGCGGATGTTCGCCGTCACCCAGTCACCGACTCGCAAACCGGATCCGCCGTAGCGGAAGTGCTTCGTCTCGGACAGTTCGAGGGACAGCCCGGCAAGTGCTGCGCCGTCGGCCAGCGTCTCGGCGGCCCGGGTCGCGTAGACGTCGCCCACCGATGAATCCCGGGCGTCTTGGAAGACCTCGATGATGTCTGTCCAGTCCGATTCCCGGGCGCCGTCGGAGAAGCCCTTGAACTCGCGCGCGACGCCCTCGCCTTGCCCGCCGACAACAACCCTTGTCGCGTTCGGGGCGGCCAGCGAGTACGTGCCGCCGATCAGGGTTCCGCTCTCCGCTGAGAGGTGGTGTGCGTAGACGCGGGGCGTGTAGCAGTCCAGCAGCAGCCCGGCGCCTTCTTGCCGGACCGTCACGCCGATGCCAGCCTGATCCACGGCCGGGAACAGTCGGTCGTAGGCGGGGTGGAATCGGAACGTGTACGTCCCGGACGCGCCCCGGCCGAGCGACGGCGCCACGGTCAGCGGGAATCCGAGCCTCGCAGCGGCCTCGGCCATGACCGTCTTCACGACAGTCTCGGCCGGGCCCGTGATGGTCCGGTACTCGACGTCCTGTCCGGTGAGCGGCGCCGTCGGTTTCGGCCACGCCAACCAGTTGTTCAGGATCCGGAAATCGTCCTCAACCGAGAACGTCAACTTCGCCGCCTGGCTGAAGTCGCCGCCCACGAGGCGCACCGGGCCGGACATTTGGTATTCGCCGTGCCGGTAGATCTTCACCCTGGCGCCCGGTTCCATGAGGTCCGCGGCGCGTAGATGGTCAGCGTCGATGTCGAACGTGGCCGTCGACTTCAGGTTGTGCCGGATCGTCGGCTTCAGATCGAGCGGTCGGCCGACCCAGCCCTTGAACTCCCAGCCTTTGTAGACCAGGATTTCGTACGGCATATCGGACGCCATCAGGTAGCCCTCCGATACTTGTTCGTCACGGCCACTTCAATCGCCCCCGTGCCGGTCATCGTGAAGCTCAACGGCCGGTCCTGCCCTCGAGGAATCGGAACAAACGCTGACGTCGGGTCAAGGTCCGTCGTCCGGTCAACCGGGTCCGTGATGACCTTCGCGACGTCGTCCCAATGCCCGTACCAGAGGACCTGCCCGTCAACCGGGTTAGTGTCGATCTGCACTGCGTACCCGGCCGGGATCTCGAACGGGACAATGATGTTCTTGCCTGCGACCCCGAACGACACAGCAGTGACCGGGCCGACCACCGTCCACACCGGATAGCTGGGCACGTCGCCGTCGTTCGAGAACGTTGCCGAGTCCAGCGAGCCGCCGGGCGAAAGGTAGTGGATCACGTCCGGGGCGTAACCGTAGGTTGTCCGGTCGGCCTCGGTCACGTAGTAGTTCCGGAGGTCTTCCTTCGCCCACGAGCGCTTGACCGTCTCACCCAGCCAGTAAGTGCTGTCGGCGAGCAGGATGATCGCGTACGCCGCCCAACCCCGTTGCACAGGGTCATGTGTCCATTCGTCTTCAGCGCTGATCAGCCGGCACCGGAGGAAACGCTTCGTCCCATCCGGGAGCAGCGCCGTCCACGTGCCCTCAGCGTCCGTGTCCAGGCTGTCCCAGAATGCACGGTCACGGGCCATGTACTCGGCCGATCCAGCATCCGAGTACAGGTACAGCGGCCAGAACACCGTCCGGTCCTTCGTCGTCGTCCCCAGATGCCGGGAACCAGCGACCGCCGGGGACTCGCTCGACTGCCGCTCATACTCGGGCAGGCCAAGGCCGCGCACGCCCGGCTTCAGGAACAAACCTGAAGCCGGGTTCGTGAGCTCCCATTCACTGTCGTCCCAGCCCGTCCATGTCAGCTTCACGCCACGCCATGGACTCACCGGGGGCGGCGGCGGAAGGTAGGGTGCCGCGTAAGCAATCCCCAAGGGTGCCTCCTAAATGCCGAAAGCGGAGAAAGTATCCCGCCGCTTCGTCTCGATACGGTTCGCGACCTCATCCGGATCCCAACCGACTGGGCCGTTGAAGTACACGTCACCGCGGCCGCCAGCGTCACGCCGCAGCGCCAACCGGTGAATGTCGTCCCACTGCTGCGGGTTCAAGATCGCCTCCGGCTTGCCCGTACGGTTGACCACCTGCGAAACACCTGGCGGAAGAATCCCACCGAGGTCATACAAGGCAGGGTCGCCAACTGCTGAGCCCTTGCCGCCGCCTGTGATGACGTCCGAGACCGTGTTGAACAGCTTCTTGCCGATGCCGATGGCAATGTCCGCCATGATGCCCGCGGCCGGGAACGCCTGCTTGAACTGCGACAACAGCCCATCGATGATCCCGGCGAGCGGGTTGAAGCCGCCGCCCGACGGCAACCCGGCACCGCCAAGGTAGCCGTGCGGGTCGATGTCGTTCGGCCAGCCGCCCGCGAACGTCCCGAAGTGCAGGTGAGGCCCGGACGTGATGCCGGTGTTGCCGGACAAACCGATCTGCTGCCCGCCGCGCACCATCTCGCCGACCTTCACGGCCATTGAGGACATGTGAGCGAACCACGTCTGAATGCCGGACCCGCCGTCGATGTGGATTTCATTGCCGCCCCACACGCCCGGCGCCATGACGCCAGGGCCGGACCAGCTGACCCGGCCGCCTTCCGTGGCGAACACCGGAGTGCCCTCCGAAGCCGCAAGGTCAATGCCCTTGTGGACCCGGTTGTACCCCTGCGTTTCCACCATCGAGCGGAGCGGGTTGACGATGCCGCCCTTCGCGAAACCATCACCGAACATCGCGCGCGCTTCGGATGCCTTCCGGCCCATGATCGCGGCCTTGTTCATGAAGTACAGACGCGCACGCTCGAACGGGTCCTGCATAACCTCGGACACGTAGACGCCCTCGCCCTTACGCATGGGCACTAGCTGGTCATCACCGTTCCGCCAGGACGAACGGCCGGGCAGTACACCGCCGCGGGCGAACCCGTCCGGCAGTGCCACTCGGGGCAGCTTGTCCACGCCCGGGAGGATGCCGGCAACCGTGTTGAATGCGCCGATCAGGCCATCATTGATGACCGTGTTGACGACGAATTTCACGGGTGCCTTCGCGATATCCAGAATCGTGTCCCAGATTTTCTTGATGGCATCCACGCCCGTTTGGAAGGCTTTCGGGATGTCCTCGTTGATCGCCTTCGACAGGAAATCGAAAACGGGTTTGATGACGTTGTCCCAGGTCCACTTGATCGCGCTTCCAATTCCGTCGAAGACGGGCTTGATTGCGTTCTGGTAGAGCCAGTTCGCTGCGTCGG
This sequence comes from Arthrobacter terricola, assembly GCF_004354015.1. Classification (GTDB taxonomy): domain Bacteria; phylum Actinomycetota; class Actinomycetes; order Actinomycetales; family Micrococcaceae; genus Arthrobacter; species Arthrobacter terricola. The sequence continues at coordinate 12,981 of NZ_SMRU01000025.1, read as the reverse complement.
GGATGACTTTCGTGAAGAACCAAACCCACGTGTCAAACACCGGTTTGATGACGTTCAGCCATACCCAATTAGCTGCAGTGCCAATCGCATCAAAAACAGGTTTGATCGCGTTCGCATACAGCCAGTTCGCCGCATCAGGGATGACTTTCGTGAACACCCAGACCCAGGTATCGAAAACGGGTTTCAGAACATTCAGCCACACCCAATTGACCGCGTCCCCGATAGCGGTGAAGACCGGCTGCACAGCGTTCGCGTAGAGCCAGTTCAGCGCATCGGGAACGACCTTCGTGAAGATCCAGACCCACGAATCGAAGGTCGCCTTGATGACGTTCACCCAGACCCAGTTGATGGCCGAACCGATCGCATCGAACACCGGCTTGATGACCGAGTCGTACAGCCAGTTCACGGCCGTGGCGAGCGTGTCACGGATGAACCCGACGAACGAATTGAAAATCGAGACGGCGCCGTTCCACCAATCCGCAACGGCCCGACCCATTCCGACGAAAGCCGGAACGAAAATCGTGTTCCACCACCACTGGATCAGCGGGACGATAATGTTTTTGATTACCGAGACGATGACCTGAAAAATGCCGCGGAACAGCAGATAAAAACCGCCGAGCACAACAGCCGTGCTATCGAAAACGGGTTTCAGGATATTCGTATACAACCAACCGAAAATCGCGCCAGCGACACCGACGGCAGTAACAATTCCGTCGAAAATCGGTTTGATAATCGACTCGTAAACCCACGTAACCGCAGCGGCAATCCCGTCAAGGGCCGGTTTAATCCAATCCGTCCACAGGTAGCCGAAGAAATCTCCGACCGCCTGAATCGCGGACTGCCACGCCGGAACAGCTGTGCCTGTGAACCAGTCGACCACTGCGGCGATGACGCCCTGGACCCATTGGAAAGCCACCGAAACGGCATMCGAGATCCAGCGCATTGCAGCATCGACGCCGTCACGGAACCAACCGATGTTGTTGTAGGCCCATACGAATCCGGCCACGAGCGCCGCGATGATGCCAATCGCCCAACCAACTGGACCAAGCGCGATAACCCACGCCGCGGCCATCTTGACAGCCTGCACGGTGGCCTGGGCGGCCATGGCAATCCAACTGCCAACGATCGAAGCCTTCGCGACAAGCATTGCCGCCACAGCCTTTACCGAGTCCCACTGATACATAAGCCAGATAGCGGCCGTAATCGCGGCGGAATTGACGGCGGCCGCGGCCAGGGAAATCCAGCCGGCAACCATGACCGTCACGGCCCACGAATGCGTGAAGGCGCCCTTGACGGCGGCGCCCTTGGATGTGGCCCACGCCTGCGCCTGCTTGACCGAGGATGCGATCGCCTCCACACCGAGCGCAATCCAGTGCGGAATGAGCGTAAAAGCGATTAGGCCGGCGATGATTCCGATTGGCGCGCGCATGTCCCACAGGAATTTGGCGACGTCGGCCCCCGTCGAGATGACCTTGCCAAGGGCGTCAGGAATCTTCAGTACCGTGTCCCGGACGGTCAGGATGAATCCGACGAGCTTGGAATCCTCTTCCCAGCCGAACGCTTTCCGGAGCTTCCCCGTGTAGTCACCGCCGACGATCAGGTCATATAGGCCCTGCGCACCCTCGCGGATCTTGAAGATGACGTCGATCAGCTTGGAATCTTCCTCGACGTGGAAGATCTCGCGGAATTTGCCAGTGAAATCCCCGCCGACGACGAGATCCCAAATCGCCTTCGCGCCGGTTAGCCCCTTATCCAGGAAGTCGCCGATGGCCGCGCCAGCGATCTTCGCCCCGGCCTCAAGCGGTTGCAGCCATTGGATGGCGTTCGAGAAGAATTCCCGGATTTTCGGGTAAACACCGGACAGCAGATTCGCGCCGATACGGCCGACAGAGGCCATCGTGTTCTTGAAGGCGCCACGCAAGGTTTCACCCGACTTCAGCGCGGCCCCGCCAAGACCCTTCTCCATGGCCCGCTGGAAAGTCTCAAAATTGATCTTGCCGTCAGAGGCAAGTTTCAGGGTTTCATCGGCGGTCTTGCCGAGCTCCTTGCCGAGCAGCTGCACGATCGGGATACCCGCATCGTTCAGCTGGGCAATCACGTCACCCTGGATCTTGTTCGAGGAAGCGACCTTGTTGAAGATCGCGCCCATTTCGCCCATGCCGACCCCGGCGATGGTCGCAGCGTCTCCGGTCAACTTCAGGGTCCGCTCGAGCTCCTTGCCCGGCTGCACGCCTGCGGCGACGGCGCCGGCGGCCACGGTCGCGGCTTCATCAAGTCCGAACGCGGTACCCTTCACGGCCGCCATCGCGTCGTTCATGATGCCCTGCACGGTTTCCGCCGAGTGCCCCAGCCCCGATAGCTTGGCCTTGGCGTCCTCGATGGCCTGCAAGCGACCGAAGCCCTTGGCCAGGGCGACACCAAAGGCCCCGCCAACGGTCAGCCCGCCAGCGATACCGGCAGCCTTCATGGTTCCGGACAGGAACCCGCCGACGGCACCGACCATCTTCGAACCGAAGCCCTTGCCAGCGCTAGCGCCAGCCGACTCGCCGACGCCGTCGAGCTCCCGCCCAACCTTCTTCTGGAGGTCCTTGAACACTGGGGAAACAAGGATTTCGGCTACACCGATGACAGGCACAAGGACCTCCTATGAAGTTGTCAGACGTCCCCCGGGGAGAATCCGAACTGCTGGACGAGCGTCTGCGCCCACGCCTTTTCCGCGGCCTCAAAGGCGCGATCGATTTCTGTTCGGGGAGCCGGGAACGGTTCCTCATGCCCAGGCTTGCCGCCTGCCGCCGCGATGCTGACCTGGCGCAAGCCCTTGACCGCGTGAAGGATCTCCCGCAGCAGCGTGACGTTCAGGTCGTACTCCGAAAGCGGCGGCGACCAGGGATCAGCGTCGTCGTCCTTGCGGGCAAGCCGCTGCTGCGCCAGATGCGCTGCCATCTCCGGGTCGTTGGCAATCGCCTCGTTGAGCCTGCAAGCGGTGGGCAGCATGTCGATCAACTCCAGCAATGCCACCCACCGCCGCGCCGCATACCACTCCGCGAGATCCACGCCATACTCACTGAGCAAATCGGCGCGGATCTCCGGGCGGTAGCGGGTGATCAGCTCGCGGAGGCGCGCCCTTCCCCCGGCTTCCCGACCGTCTGCTCGTAGTAGTCAAGGACCCTCTGAATCAGCGCGGCGTGGACGCGAAGCGAGATCTTCTCGGCCTTGTACGCCTCAAAGTCCTTCTTCGGCAGCCACTTCTCGAGGAACGAAAAGTCGGTCTGCTTGGTGCGTTCCAAGTCCTCGAAGAACTCGGTCGCCTCATCCGCCGGCATGTCGAAAAGGTCAGGGAACGTGATGCGCTTCCCGCCAGACAGCGCGAGAACAAACGGTTCCGGCTTCGAAACCTCAGCCTCAAGCGCGGAAAGGGACAGATGGACAATCGGCTTGTCAGAAGCCATGGTGTTACCTCCGGGTGATGGTGGTTGGATTTACTTGGTGGGCTTTGCGGCGTTCTCGGCGTCGGTCTCACGGACCGCGGCCGTCTTTGCCTTCTGTTCGGTGTAGCCGTCGCGGCGAAGCTCAGCAGCTTCGGTAGCGACGGAAGTTTCGACGGTGTGCTTGCCGTCCTTGGAAACGAAACGGGGCATGCTGGTCTCCTAAGAAAGGGCCGGGTGGTGAGTGGAAGCAGGCCGCGCCACCACCACCCGGAAAAATGGCGCGGCCCGCAGTCATTACGGAGTGGCCTGGGCGAAGCCCAGGATCGTCTTGTTGGCCAGTGCAGCGGTGCCGCCCATGTACTTGCGGACCGGAGAGCCAATCTCGCTGTCCGTGTAGACGTCGAAGGTCAAGGGCTGCTGGACCGGGTCACCGGAACCCCACTTCTCGGAGTCCGTAGCGACCAGCTTTACCCGCCCATAACCGCGGCCGAGGATCCAGTTCGCCGCGGCCGGGCCATCGGAGCCGATGACCAGCAGACGGTATTCCTTGTCGGCAGGAAGGTCTGGCTCGTCAAAGACGATCTCGCCGTTCGCGGCCTGTGTCACCGCCGAAAGGTCAGTGCCGTTGACGAGCTCCTGCATGTGCTTGCGGCCGGTTTCCAGCGGCGTCATCTTGATCGACCGGGCCACCGCCGTGGTATCCGAACGGACAGCCGACGCATAGCCGAGCGCTTCGACGTCCTCCTTGGACACATCGCGGCCGAACTCATAGCCGTCCTTGGTCACAATGCCAATGGGCATCCAGCCGAGGGCCTTGAGATCGATGAGGGCGCCGCCGACGCCGAAGAGTGTTTCCGGAAGGTCGACGTCCGCCGGAGCGATAAAGCCGACCGCCTTCTGAATCTTGCGAATGAGCGCGCGCTCGTCCGCTTCCTGACGAATGGAATCGAATGTAGGCATGACGAAAATAGACCCCTTTCAAGGGCTAGGAATTGTTTGGTTCCCCGGTAGGGGTCAGAGAGGCCGCGACGTCATCATGAACGTCGCAAAAGCCTTGTTCAGCGTGTCGGACTGGTACGGGACATCCTTCGGAACCTGATCAGGCTTGATCTCGTCAAGGAAGCCATGAGCCGTCTCAATGTCCGTGCCGCAGATGAACGTCTTGATCGACTCAAGGACGTTCACGGCCTGCGTACCAGGCGCATAGCACTCGAGCGTTACCCGGTCCACACGATCGACGTGACCCTCTGTGCCGTCACCCGAATAGATCAGCACAAGCGGGAACGGGCCCTGCAGCGCGCCGTACTTGTCCACCGACAAGTGCCAGACTGCCCGGACGGTCACGCCGAGATGCTGCGTGCCATCGATAAGGTCGTTGAAGCACTCGCGCGCGTCCGGGAACACAAGACCATCGATCACCGCGTCACCCCAGCCCGCATCGCCTCAATCACCCGGTGCAGGATCGAATCGCGGGCGTCCTTGTAGGACGGCGACTTCTCACGGACCACGGCCCCGGCGCGAGTCTCATTGCCCCAACCGGCCGTGACCGTCGCGGGCGCCGCCTCATACGTTCCGCTACCCACCGCCTCAGCATTGCCCGCCAACCGCTTCGCAGCCGCCAAAGTCGCCTCGCCCACCTTCGCGGACGTGCCAAAATCCCTTAGGCCGGCATCATCGGCACGGTAGGACCTCGAACCCGGAACGCGTTGCAGCCCCATCAGGCCCTCCTTAGTCCGACTTCGACGCCATACGGCCATTCACCGGGCAGCCCGTCAATCGACCATTCCCCGGCCATGCGCGTACCCTCAGGGACGCGAACGCGATCCGTTGAGAGGAACGTGAACCCGTTGTCCCGGTACAGCGCCGCCGTGCTATCAACGACGTCAGACCTGTCCAGCGGCTCGGCAGTTGCCCGCGGGCCGACCAAGCAATCTGTCACCGGGATCTCCGACGTCGGCAAAGGGTTGCCCTTGGCATCCCGGCCGCCGCCACGAAGCACGACGACGTCCGTACGCCACGCCTTCGGGAACATGCCCACAATGCCCATGTCAGCCTCCCGGTTGGATCGTCCATGCCTGGCGCCGCTTCGACTTGGCCAGAAGCCTCTTGTCAGCAGCGGTCAGGTACAGGCTGCCGTCAGGGTTGACCATCTTGCCGCCCATCGAGAAAGGACCGGCACCGAACTGGAACGACTCCATCCCAGCCGGCGGCGCGTTATCATCCTTCGGCTCCAAGGCCCGCTTCACCATGCGGCAAACCACAAGGCGCGGCACATCCGCGTCGATCGAACCCGAGACGATGCGGCCGTCAAGGTCCGAGTACAAGGCCCGGACCTCAACGGACGCTTCATGCAGCTTCTGCTGAGCCTCGGTTTCCTTCTCCGCCGGCAGCGCCGACCAGTGCTCCTGAAGATCCGCAAGAGTCGCGTAGTCGGCGGCCATGACTAGGACTTCCGGGGACGGCCGCGGCGGGCAGCGGGTGCGGTGAAGTCAGGGACGTCGGTCTTCGAATCGGTGTCGACGTCGTCGCTTGCGGCAGCGTCGCCTTCGCCCTCGGGTTCGTCTTCACTCTCGGCGGCGCCCTTGTCAGCGTCTTCCGAATCACCCTCCCTGACTTCAGCGGCATCAGCGGTGAAGTCAGGGACGTCGGGCTCGACTTCCGGTTCAAGGCAGTGCTTGCCGACGATATGTTCGGCCCAATCTGGCACTTCGTCTCCGGGGTTGAACCACGTAGTGGACCCGTCTTCGCTATGGACAGCGACGCGGGCAGAAAACTTGCTCATGAGAATCCTCTCAACTCGGGACCAAGCGGCGTGGACAAAATCCACGCCGCCTGGCCGCAGTTTGCTTAGTAGACGTCCGCCACGAGCAGCAGCTTCGGGTTCTGCAAGACGGGCATGCCGACTGCGTCCACGAAGGTGTCCTCGCGGTACGGCGGGCTGTCCTTCTGATCGACGACGCCAACGATGCCGGGCGCCTGCTCGAAGGAGAAGTCGACCGCGTTGGAGTTGACCAGCTTCAGGGCGGTCGCGGAGACGCCCCATGCGGTGAACCCAAGCTCGCCAGTGTCGGGGATGAAGAGGATCTTGTCCTCGGGAAGAACGCGGGTGGTCGTACCGTCCACGTCAACCTTGGTGTCGTACACGTGCTTGATCGGCGGGAGGCCGAATGCATCCAGCACCGAATCAAGCGCGGCGCGGGTGACGATGCCCGGGGCGCCAGCCAGCGTCGCGGCAAGCTGCCGGACCTCCGCGTTTCGCAGCATATAGCCGAGCACCTTATTGGACAGCGCGATGCCAGACGGACGGCGGCCGTTCGTTGCCACGTAGACATCGACCCAAGCGGTGATGTCCATGATGACCGTGGCGGTCGCCGTGTTGGACCATGCGGTTGCCGTGGAGACGATGTGTTCAGCGGGGACGCCGAAATCAGCCTCGAGGGTCAGCCCGTTCTCCGCGGTCAGAGTGAACTTGCCGTCGCCCAGGACGTCGCCGCGTGCGAGTTCCATACGGGTGAGCACTTCGCCCGTAAGATTCGTGGCGTCGTCGTAGATCTGGTCGATCAGCGCAACGTTGGAGCCACCATTGTGTCGGGCAGCCTCAAGGTCGAGCGTCTCCTGCTCGCCAACGCCGTTCATCGAAGACAGCGGGGGCAGCTTGACCTGCGAAGTGGTCAGGCTGTCACGCTGCGAACGGTGAATCCGGCCATCGAACGAACGGAACTTTGCGGCGCGGTTGGTGCGGGTCAGCTCGGTCAGGTCAACAGTGTTCTTGTTGAGCAGACGGTTGGGCAGGATCTGGTCAAGCACGTAGTTCGCCGGGCTTGGAACCTCACGTACAAACGCGGTGAGGGCGTCCGGGGTTACCGGACCGTCGAAAACAATAGCCATGTTGGGGCCTCCTTAGACGAACCGGATCCACGAGGCAAGGTCAACCTTGCCCGCGGCGTCAATGGTGATGGGCAGCTTGGATTCCTTGACGACACCCGCAAAACGCAGCGCCGAGCCAGCGTCGATCGCGGTGTTCGCGGGGTTAGGAACCTTGGTGTAGCGGGCGGTGAACCCCCGGGCGACTGCGCGGCCGTCAACAGCCGTGTCGTCGTACGGGCCGTAAAGTCCCGTCGCGGTGATCTTGCCGATCGCAGTGCCGGACGGGATGAACCCGTTGGGGTAGTGCGTGCCGGCGGTAAAGGTCGAAATGTCGAGCGTGATGCCCTCAGCCTCGTAACCGCCTTCGTCGAGCATCCACGAAAGGTTCTCGACAGCGTAAGTGGACTTGCTAACCGAAATGTCGGTCATCGTAAGCTCCTAAGCTTGAGTTGGTCAGTCTTTGATGAAGCCGCGCTTGCGGGCCTGCTCCAGGCCAGCGTCACGGCCAGAAACGCCTTTTCGGTCGCCCGTGCCAGAACCCGGAACAGGGTCAGGCTTCGAAGCTTTCCCTTCGGCCTTGGCGTGAAGCTCGGAGATCTTCTTTGCCGACGCGAGGTAGCTTGCCTCGTCAGTGCCGGTCACCAGGTCTTGGTATTCCTCCGGAACCGGATGCTTGGCCAGTGCGGCGAGACGCGCGTTGGTTGCCTTGAGCGTCGCGTTCTCGGCGGCCGTGGCGTCCCGTTCCTTGTTGGCCTTATCGATGTCAGAGAGCTTTGCGTCCTCGATCTTCTGGAGCGCAGCTTCAGCTTCGGAAGCGCGCTTCTCGGCAGCTTTCCGAGCATCGCGCTCAGTGGTCAGTGCCTTGATGCCAGCTTCACCGAGCGGCTTATCGCCGTCCGCGTTTGACTGGCCGCCCTTGTCTCCGTTTTGCTGGCCGGCATTGCCGCCGTCGTTCGACTGCGCGCCGTCAGCGCCGTCCTCCATTACTGCATCCCCGAAGGTCTTCCGGTGGAATTCAAACAGGGCCGTCAGGCCGCCCGGGGCGAAAAGATCGATGTCATGGTGAACCCGAGTCTTCATTGGGAAAGCTCCTTAGTGAGTGCCGCATCGCACGGCGAACGACCCTGCCCGCATCGCACGGAAGGGAACCTAGTGGGTGTGGACACCGTCGTTGACGACATCCGGGAACTTGCGGCGCATCGCGAACGCTGCAGCCTTCAGCTGCTTGTTTTTGTCGTCGGCTGGCAACGATGCAAGGAATGCTGCGATCTCAGGATCGTCAGCATTGAGCGCGTCGGAGTACATGCTGTAGTAGTTGTCCGGGAGGTATCCGGGCGGGTAGTCGGACGCCTTGCCTATGCGGACAACTGCGCAGTTGCAGTCGCCGTGAAAGGCGTCGCCCTTACCAGTGCCGCGCCTGTCGCCAGCCGATTGCTTCGAAGAGTAGACAGCATCGCGCGAGGCTAGCACCAGGCACCAACTGCAAGTCTTGGCACCAGTCGGCACACGCGCCCACCGGACGCCCTCACGCTCGGCGTTCCAAGCGACCGTGTCCCGGCCGTGCTGCTTCACATACTTGTCCGTGGCCAGCTTCAGAGAGCCCAAGATCGACGACGGATCAGGTGTCCAAAGCTGGTCAGACAGGAATCGGATCTTCTTCTGCACGCGCTCAGCCGTCACGGACGACGGCGCCGCAGTCGCCGAGAAACGACCGACCGCACCCGACGCGCCCCGCAGCTCCTCGTACCAGTCCATGGCCAAGACATCGGCCACCTGCCCGTACTCGGCAACCAGATGGGGCAAGAACTCCAGAAGAGCATCCCGGACAGCCTCAGGGCGCGACAGGTCAAGCGCAGCGAAATAGGCGGCTAACTCGGCTGTCACCCTTTTCGAAAGCTCCGACGTCACCAGCCGATACCGGTCAATCTCAGCGGGATCAACCACAGCTACGCGCCCTCACGGATCGTGATCGGGTTACCCGGAATGAACTTCACCCCGTTCAGACCGGCCTTGGCCGCGGCATCAGCAGCATCAACACCAGCACGCCGAAGGCTGCCGAGCGCATCAGCCTGGGCCTTCATGACCTGCGCCGACTTCAACTGCTCATCCACCGGACCAGATACAGTCGAACCGTCGCTAAACACCGGAGCAGCCGACGACTTAGCGGCCGCCAGCAGGGTGTCCAACCTCGACCCTGCGGCCTGCTTGGCGCGGTAGATATTCATCCGCTCGATCTGGGACCGGTCCAGGCCGTAGATCTCCATGGCCACTTCCGGGTCACCGTCAGGGAACGCACCAGCGAACTTCACCCCAGCATCAGCCTTCGCGGCCATGGTTGGAGTGCCCGGGTCAAGGAACCGAGACTTCAGCCCGCGCAGATCCCTTTCCATGGCCGGCGTCCACTCGCCGTTCTTGACAGCAAGAATGTTCCGGGCCAGATCCACACGGGACAGGTTGATGCTTGCCAGCTCGTCTTCAACCATCGCAACCAGGTCGGACTCCGAAGCGAGGATCGCATCCGCCGACGACGGATTATCGTGGATGATGCCAAGATAGCCAACCGGAATCGTCGTCTCGCTCGACACCATCAGCCCGATAGTCCGGAGCATCTCCGAATGCGGCTGCATGGACGCCTGAGCGAGTTGCTGGATGCTCGGACGGACAAGCTTGCCCTCATCCTCGTCCCACACATCGGGGAGCGCCCAGATACCGCCAAGTAGAGCCTTCAACGGGGAAATGCGATTGCCCTGAGCATCGGTGAAATGCGACTCATCAGCGCCAAGCAGCGCCCGCTGCGGGGCCGAATAGAACTCCGCAGTGACTTCCTGCCGAAGCATCGTCCTGACGCCAGAGTCGATGTACCCCATCAGCGGTCGAGTGACTCTTGAACGGCCGAAGGGTCGCTTCAGGGAACGGCCCCAGACGTACGGCACGCACGGAACCTTGTCTGGGATGCCGTTGGACTCGCGCGTAACCCGCCAACCACCGTCAGCCCGCTCGACCTGTAGCGTCATCCCCGGCTTGTACAGCAAGACCACCGACTGGGAAACAACTTCGAGCGCCGCCGTGACCCGCCACGTCCTGGGATCAATCTCGGCAGTCGCCTCAAGAGCCGTCCTGGCCGTCACGACGACGTCAGGTTCGCCGAGGTCGGGATCGCCTGGAGTCGTGAAAACAAACGCCGCCGAATTCTGGAGAGACGCCTCAATGGCCATGCGCTCCAGCACGGCCACGTGGCCGTCAACCGTGTCATGAAGATCGTCAAGCATGCTCGAGCCGTTCGGAAGAATGAAGCCATCCGGCCGGATCCGGGACGCCGGAACCTTCACAGCCTTGTGCGCCCACCCGATCACATTCTGGAAATCCTTCATGTTCTCCGGGATCGAAAAACCGATCTTCTCGAGCTTCTTCTTCGCCTCCACATAGTCATCACGAAGCCGATTACGGTTCGCCTTCTGACGAACCGTCTTCAACATTCGACTAAATGCTGAGGACTCATCGGAGGTGAGCTCGCGATTCATAACCCTGACGGCCAAGCCATCACCACCTAAGCGACAATCGCGCCGCGAGGCTTCCTTTCGGAACGCTCAGAGCGGCGACGAGCGAATTTTTGGGAACCGTAGTGAGCGCAAGTAACGGCCACGGTCGGGGCCAGGTCAGCTTCCAAACTGTCCTTGTCCCACTTGAAAGACCCGGGACGGTTCTTGATCTGGTCAAACACTGTGTGAAGGATCGACTCATCAAGTTGCTCCTGCCCGAAGTGCGTGACGGCAGGGTGTTTCTCGACGGCTTCGTGGAGTCCAGCGCAAGCCTGCGTGTATTCCTGCGCGCCCAGGATGAAGACCTTCATGCCCTTCTTCTTCAGATGAGCCTCGAGAAGGTCGCGGGCGGGAGAATAGGCGTCAATGACAACCGGAATCCGTCGCCTTGCGCGCTCCCACAACCAGTCCACAAGGGCCATCGTTCCGGCCTCATCGAACGGGGCATCGGCCGCCAACTCGAGATGGACACCGCCATCGTCAGGGAACATCGAAACCCCGATCGATACCTTCGTGCGCTCCGGATTCATGTCCACGCCAAATGACGCAACTTGCCAGTCCGGATCGGGGTTATCGATTGCCAGGTCGTTCCATTTGGAGCGCGTAAATGCGTGCTTCCGACTGGCAATCTCGTCCCACACGCCCATCGCCTCGCGCATGAACGACTCCGGGGACAGTTTCCGGCGCATACGAAGCATCGCGGCTTCCTTCGTCCTGTGAGGATACGAAGGGTTCGCCTTGCGCCACTGAGCCCGATCGTCAGGATCCGCTTTAGGGTCAGCACTGAACTCGATGTAGAGCGCGTCCGGCGCGTCACCGTCCAGCGCTGCCCGGCGGGCATCCTCGAAAACCTCAGACGGGTCAACCGGCTTCGGCGGCGTGCCAATCATGATCGTCAGCGCGTTCGGCGAGGCGTTCTGCGCCGGGACCATGTCATCAATCGACCGCTCAGTGAGGATCTGCGCCTCATCGAACACCACAACGTCGAGCTTCGTGAAGCCGCGCCCAAACCCGCGCTCACGCGCACCGAAAACAACCCGAGAGCCGTTCTTGAACTCGATCTTCTGCTCGCTGCCATTGTCCGGTGTCCGGTCGATGTGCGGGAGCATCGTCGGCGTCGCTGCCATCGACTTCATGCCGTCGAAAGTCTCGTCAGCGGTGGACGCCCGGTGAGCCGTCCAAACGACCGTCAAACCCGGGAAGATGATGCACAGGGCGAACACGATCCATCCGATCATGAACGTCTTGCCGACCTGCCGAGGGATGCTGATCGTCACACCGCCCACTGTGGTCGCATACAGCCCGTGTTCGTCCTTGGAAAGAATCAGCTGCGATGCGCCCTGCTGCCAGGAATCGAACGTAATGCCAAGCTTGCCAAGAGTGTCACGGACCGCCGGCCAGCCTGTCGAGACGATTCCTTCCGGCACAATCACATGCCGGGCAGACTCAAACAGCGTAGGGGTTGAACGCCTCGTCATCAGTATCCGCCGCCTTGGTCAAGTCATCGCCCTCAGCCGAGGTAGAGAGCTCGTCAATCTCCTTCGAGATCTCCCGTACCTGGCGAGTCAGGGCAGCTAAGTCGCGGGCGAGCGTGTTTTCGCTCTCCATGTGCGTCACGAGAATCAGGCGCATCGCCTTCAACTCATCGAGGCGCGTCCCGTGTTCTGTTGCCTCCCGCAAGGTCATTGCCCGGGCCGGAACGTCGTCCGCGGTCGCGAGACGCACAGGCGAAAGCTGCTTTTTGCCAGCCATGCGGATCACCTCCAAGCTGCGAAACGCGGTGAAGCCATCTGTGGAAAACGGGCCATGAGTGAAAATGCGCTATGCCTCGGGGGGCGAGCTCCGGGGCAGGGGGGTGTCCCTATGTTCTTTGTCAAGCGGGTGGGAGCAGTTTTTCTTGGCGGTTGTCGGTCCGGGTTTTGGTCGCGGGGTATCGACCGGCGTCCCGGGGATGCCGGCTAATGTGGGGGTTTTGTCAGGCCGCTTTGATTTGCGGCGCCTCGTAAAGCACTCCGTCGCGCAGCATCGCGAACAGGACGTCACAGCGGCGTCTGGCCAAGGCGATCAAGGCCTGGTTGTGCCGTTTGCCCTCGGCCCGTTTGCGGTCGTAGTACTCCCGGGAGACAGGGTCTTTCAGCGCCGCGAAC
>NZ_SMRU01000024.1 GCF_004354015.1 Arthrobacter terricola | reverse complement strand
CAGCACCGGGTAGGTTTCCTGCTGCCACGCATCCCGGGACAAGGACTGCTTGAAATACCCCGCCTGATACAACAAACCCACACCGATCAACGGCACCCCAAGATCCGAGGCCGCCTTCAAATGATCCCCGGCCAGGATCCCCAAACCGCCCGAGTACTGAGGCAACACCTCCGTGATCCCGAACTCCGGGGAAAAATACGCAATACACGACGGAACATCCCCGCCCAGCCCCTGATACCACCGCGGCTCACTGAGGTACCGGTCCAAATCCGCAGCAGCCCCCTGAACCCGCTCCACAACAGCCGCATCGGCCGCCAGGTCCTGAAGGTCTTGGGCGCTGATGCACCCCAGGAACGCAAGTGGATTATGGTTGCTCTCTTCCCAGGCATCCGGGTTCAAGGAAGCGAAGAGCTCCCGGGTCGGCAAATGCCAGGACCATCGGAGATTCTTGGCCAGCTGCGCCAGCGGAGAGATGGCTTCGGGGAGAACCGTGCGGACCGTGATCTTGCGGATGGCCTTCATTTGGTTTCCCCTCCGTTCTTGTTGCCACGGCGTGAACCTGCGGTTGGCTCGATCGCTTGAACCCGGCAAATGGCCGGTACGCTGACAATTTCCATCGTGTTTTCCTTCTTTATGCCCTCGCCATGACCTTCTGGCGGGGTTGGGGATCTCGCTCCTCGGCAGCTGGAGATCGTCATCAGCTGATGCTCCGGAGAGGCGGGGGTGGGCGCAGGATGAGGGACGGCTGTGTTTACTTGGTCCCGGGTGTTGTTGGCGACCGCAATATGAGCACTTGAGCGCTTCTTTGTGCCAGCATTGTCTTCCCTGTATTCCTGCTAAATACGAACCGGAGAACATCCGCCGGGTTGTAACAGGCCGGAAGTTCATCCCCGTTCGCATCGACGCGTGTAGTCGACGCGAGTCGATGTTAGGCACCGGCCAGAGAGTGTGTCAAACATCACACCAACTAAGCTGGATGATGACGAAAACTGCAGGAAGCCGCGGAAATCTTGCCTGCGCGAGGCGTCTAAGATTGACGTGGCGCGTCGACGGGGAAGCATTCCGACGCCGTCGAATCACCTGCCCGACAACGACGTAAGGGGGATGTACGCGTGGCTACGATGGCCGACGTCGCTCGTGCGGCAGGCGTTTCCCGCAGCACGGTGTCCTACGTCCTCAGCGGCGCCCGCCCCATTTCCGAGGCCACGCGAGAGCGGATCGTCCGCGTCATGCGGGAACTCGACTACACCCCCAACGTTCTGGCGCAAGGCTTGGCGGGCAAACGAACCGGCATCATCGCCCTACTCCATCCTCCCGGCGAACAAGGCCTGAACCTCACGGAGTTCGAATACATCCAGACGGCAGCGGAGCAAGTCCGTGCCGACGGATACCACTTGCTGCTGTGGCCCATCGCATCGACGGACATCGACGAAGTGCACAAAGTGGTTTCCCAAGGCTTGGTGGAAGGCGTCCTCCTCATGGAAATCCAGCCGGAGGACCAACGCGTTACAGCCCTTGTCGAGTCGCGCATTCCGTTCACGATGATCGGCCGTCCGTCCGAACCTGCCGATTTGTCCTACGTCGACGCTGACTTTGACGCTGGCGGTATCCTCGCCGTGGAACATTTGGCAGCACTCGGACACAAGGAAATAGCGTTCCTTGGCCGCTCCGAGGGATTTGTCGCCGCCATTTCCCGGGCCAAGGAAGCCGTTGTGGCCGCGGCAGCCCAGCACGGGGTGGAGCTGCGGGTCTTCATGTGCCCCGCGACCATTCCTGCCGGCCGGGAGATTTTCGAGGAGATCCAGGACACCGCCCCGGGAGTGACGGCGGTCATCGGAATCAACGAAGGCGCGACTGTAGGGCTCATGGACGCCGCCGAACTGGCCGGTATGTCAATTCCCGGCGAGCTATCGATTGTCGCGCTGAATATGAGCGAAGGAATGGCCGAACGCGCCCACCCTGCGCTGACCAGCGTGTCCTCCTCTTCCGAGGACATGGCCCGGCTAGCCGCGAAGGACCTGATTCGACGGCTGCGCGGCGAAGAAACATCCATGGTGCAGGTCCTCTTCGAGCCCCGCTTGGTGGTTCGAGGCAGCAGCGGTCCGGCAACGCGCCGACGCCGCGGTTAGTGAGCAGGCGGGGACATCGCGCCCCCCTGCGGTCTCTTCCTCATCGTGGCTGGGGACGCATGGATTGAGGACTGGCTTAGCGCCGGCCGGTTCGGAACTTATTTGAGGGCAGCCGGTGGTTCCCGACAGCGCGCACTTGAGCTTTACGAATGGAATTCGAAGCTCAGCGCTGCCTTCCTGCGCGATTTGAGCCATCTAGAGGTCGGGCTCCGCAATGCCTGTGATCGTCAACTCTCAGCAGCCGTCCTCCCCGAGGAGGTTCATTGGACCGACCCCGGGACCCTGCTCGAGTTGTTCCCCGCTTCCATCCGAACGAACAAGAGAACTGGTACGAGCTGGGACGCAAACAAGAATCCCCGCGACAAGGCGCAAGAGGCCCGGAAACGCTGCGCGTCACCGGGCGTCATGCCTGTTCCCGGGAAGATTGTAGCCGAATTGATGTTCGGATTTTGGACTTACTTAGTCGCTGACAACCATGAGAACATCCTCAAGGGCGGCGAAATCGAGCGACGCCGTATTACGAACATGGTAAAGATGCTCTCCCCTGACGCACACGCTCGCTTCCAAGCGAACAGCGAAGTATCCATGATCTTGGGACAGCGCCCCTAGTCGGGCCCGCCAGTCACCGACGCGCGAAAAACTCTGCAACCAGCCTTTTCGGCGCCCGCGCCGCCCAGGCCTCGATGAGGATTTCCTCGAGCTGCTCCCGGTGCATCTCGCCCAGTCGCGACTCCTGCACGAGGACGGCGTTGTAGCCGTTGAAATGCGGGATCGTGAAGAACGGCACGGAGGGATCCTCGACAAGGGCAGCCTTCGCGTTGGCGTCCGGGACGACGATCACGAGAAGGTCCTCGTAAAGATGCCCCGTATCCGGGTCCACGGCGGTCTTGTGAGGTGCCCGATACAGCACGAAGCCGCGCCCTTTAGGGCCGCGCGGCACCTTGTATGTCGGTCGATCGCCCCAGGAGAAGCCGAACTCGACTTGGGGCAGTGCGCCGCAGATCGCATCAATATCCTCGGGTTTCGCCATGCGCGCCATGGCCAAACGGTAGCGCCGACCCGCGAACACCGGCAACACCCCCGGCGGCCCGGCAGGAGGCCCGACTGAAGGCCCAGCCACACCCGCCATTCGAGTGCCGCCCGCGGCCATCCGTCGTCGGGGGCCAATCATGGCGTCCGAATAGTAAGACAAAAATGCTCAATATATGGACATTGGAGCAGGATGGTCTTGACCCCGCGCAACTGCCACCCAGGAGGACAGACCATGAGTGTTCAGACGGAGAGCATCACGACTCCGGCAAAGGCCTGGGGCATGCTTGTCCTCGGAGTCAGTGCCCAGACCGCCGGTACGGCATTCGTCAGCGTGCCCGCATTCCTGATTCCCGAACTCCATACGAAACTGGGTATGCCGCTGGCCCAGGCCGGTTTCCTCGCTGCGGCGCCGACCGTGGGCATGGTGCTCACCCTGATCGCTTGGGGCGCGCTGGCTGATGTCTTCGGCGAGCGCTGGGTCATTTCCAGCGGGCTCGCGTTGACAGCCCTGGCTGCCTTTGGCGCGATCCTTGTTCCTGGCTACGTCTCGCTCGGAATTTTCGGCCTGCTGGGAGGGGCTGCCGCTGCCAGCTCGAATGCGGCAAGTGGACGCGTGGTGGTTGGCTGGTTCCCGCGGCATCGCCGCGGGCTCGCCATGGGCATACGCCAAATGTCCCAACCGCTCGGCGTCACCGTCGCGGCGCTAAGTGTTCCCGCGATCGCGGCAGAGCATGGCGCCGCTGCGGCCATGGTGCTGCCGATGGCGCTCAACGGCGTACTCGCGATCGCCTGCGGAATCGGGATTGCCAATCCTCCGCGTCCGGCCTCCAAGCAGGGTTCCGCCCCGAATCCCTACCGGACCGGCTCTTTCCTCTGGCGTATCCATGCCGTCTCCGTCCTGCTCGTCATCCCGCAATTCACCCTGAATACGTTCGGGTTGGTTTGGCTGATCGCGGTGGCTGGGATGCGCAGCCTCGACGCTGGACTGGTGGTCAGTGTGGCGCAGGTGGCCGGAGCCGTTGGACGAATCGTCGTTGGCGTGTGCAGCGACCGGATCGGAAGCCGGGTCCGGCTCCTGCGATGGGTCGCTGCCGCGGCGGCCCTCACCATGTTGCTGGCCGCGCTCACGGACATCGCCTCGCTGCGCCCGGTCGCAGCGATGGCGTTCATCGTGGCATCTGTTGTCAGTGTCGCCGACAACGGGCTGGCTTTCACTTCAGTGGCCGAGGCATCCGGTCCGGCCTGGTCCGGCAAGGCTTTGGGTGCCCAGAACACGGGCCAGTTCCTCGTAGCCTCAGCAGTCGCGCCCACTGTTGGGGCCCTCGTCGCGGGCTTCGGATACCCTCTCGCTTTCTGCCTTGTGGCCATTGCGCCGTTGGCCGCCATCCCGCTCGTGCCGGCACGGGACGCCCACGCCGAATAGGCCTGTCAGGGCACTCACCTGGCGGCTTCCGCCAACGGTTCCGGGGACGGCGTCAGGGTTTGCTTTTGCCGCGAGGCGAGGTCTGCGGGCAGGATCAGTAGCGCGGCGACGGCCAGGGCGAGGACCAGGAGGACGCTGCCGGCGGTCAGGGCGGCGCTGACCTGCGCGGCGAGGTGCGCTGTGGTGGTACCGGCGGGTATCGTGGCCGCCGCCGCGACGGCGATGCCGAGGCCCAGGCAGGTGCCCACCTGGTGGAAGGTGTTCAGCAGGCCGGAGGCTGCACCGGCGTCGGACGCTGGTGCGCCGATGATGCCGAACGAGGTCAGCGGCGCGAAAGCCAGTCCCTGACCGGCTCCGATGAGGACCATCGGCGCGGCTACGCCGGTCCAATAGCCGGAGTCCATGCCGGCGCGGCTGAGCCAAAACATCCCGGCGAGGGTGATCAGGATGCCGGCCAACAGGGCAAGCGAGCCCGGGATCCGCCGCAACAGCGGCGGGATGCTCATGGCCACGGCGAAGTTGACCGCCGTCATGGGCAAGAAGCCCAAGCCGGCTTGAAGCGGGTTGAACCCGAGGACTTCCTGCAGGAACTGCGTGGTGAAGAAAAAGAACCCGATCATCGCGCCCAGGTAAAGGAATCTTGCCATGTAGGCACCGGTCCGGCGGCGGCTGGCGAAGAGCCTGAGCGGCATGATGGGTTGGGCTGCCGTGCGTTCGATCAGGACGAACACAACGAGGAGTACGACGCCGGCACTCACCGCGGTTGCGGTCACCGGCGAGTTCCAGCCCGCTTCAGCGGAGTTGATGATGCCGAACACCAAGGCCCCTACGCCAAGGGTGGCGCTCAGCGCCCCGAACACGTCGAAGCGGCCGTGATGGCGGCCGGTTTCCGGCAGGAACCGCGGGGCGAGGACGATCATGGCCGCCCCGATGGGTACGTTGACGAAGAACCCGGCACGCCAGGAAATCCAATGCGCCAGGGCACCGCCGATCACCAGGCCAAGGCTGGCGCCGATACCCGCTGTCGCACCGTACAAAGCAACAGCCCGGGTGCGTTCCTTGCCTTCGGGGAAGCTCGCGGTGAGCAGCGACAACGACGCCGGGGCAACAATCGCCGCCCCGATTCCCTGCAGGGCCCGGCCGCCGATCGCCCACCAGCCGGCCGGGGCCACGCCAATCAGCAGCGACGCGAGCGAGAACACCACCAGGCCGAAGACGAAAACCCTGCGCCGGGCCAGCAATGGGACCGCACTGTCCGGATGGCGGGGAGTCACGCTCGTTCCAAGTAATCCCAGTCCCTCCCACCATCCGGGGACGGCGGCGTAGCGTGGATGCCATGACACACAGCGAGGACGTGCAGAAATTCCTGACCTCCCGGCGGGCCAGGATCACGCCCGAGGAAGCCGGGCTCCCGGCCTATGGCGGGAACCGGCGCGTCAAGGGCTTGCGCCGCGAGGAAGTGGCCATGCTCGCCGGGATGAGCATTGATTACTACATCCGGCTCGAACGCGGAAACCTTTCCGGTGCCTCGGACAGCGTCCTGGAAGCCCTCGCCCGGGCCCTCCAACTCGACGACGCCGAAACGGCCCACCTTTTCGACCTGGCCCGGGCGGCTACCGCGGCTCCCCGCGTGCGGCGCAAGCGCAGCCCCCAAACGGTACGGCCAAGCGTGCAACGCGTGATCGACGCAATCACCACCGCGCCCGCTTGGGTCCGCAACGACCGCGGCGACGTCCTGGCCGCCAATGAGCTGGGCATGGCCCTCTACCTGGACATGATGACCGAAGAAACCACCCCGCCCAACAGTGCCCGGTTCACTTTCCTGAACCCGAAAGCACGCGAGTTCTTCGCCGATTGGGAACGCAGCGCGGACGATATCGTCGCCGTCCTCAGATCCACCGCCGGCAAAAACCCGTACGACAAGGACCTCACCGACCTGATCGGCGAACTCTCAACCCGCAGCGAAGAGTTCCGCAAACGCTGGGCCCGGCACGACGTCAAATACCACCGCACCGGACGCAAACGGCTCCACCACCCCATCGTCGGAGACCTTGACCTCAGCTTCGAAGCCCTCGAACTGCCCGCCGACCCCGGCATGCGCATCAACGTCTACACCGCCGACCCCGGCACACCCTCCGATGACGCCCTCAAAGTCCTCGCCAGCTGGGCCGCCACCCAGCGGACGACAGCGCAGCGGACCGTTGGGCAGACCTCTGCTACGCCCGGACACTCTGAGACGCACCTACCTTGATCCAGCGTTGTTCGCGAGCGGATTGACGGATGCTGTCGGCTACTGAAACTGCCCTGGCTCCGTCCTCGAAGGTTGCGAAGTCGGCGGGGATGCTGGGGTCGAACTGTGTAATGCCGGCCAGGACGCTGATCCATTGGTGGATGACGGTGTGGTCCCATCCGATGATGTGTCCGGGTGCGAACCAATAGTTCATGAAGGGATGGTCCATTTCCGTGACAAGCACGTCCCGGTAGCCCGAGATCGTGTTGTCCTGGTCTTCGATGAAGACTTGCAGGCGGTTCAGGTCTTCCATGTTCCAGACCAGGCTGCCATGCTCGCCCGTGATCTCGAGGCGCTGCCTGCCTTTCCGTCCGGTGGCGATTCTGGAGGCCCGGAACGTGGCCAGCAGGCCGCCGTCGGTTCGGACGAGGGCAGTGTAGGAATCTTCGGGATCGGCCCCGATGATGGCGTCGGACACGCCGGTGTTTTCGGATACCGGGCGCAGGGACCCGACGGTTGCCGTCACGGCGTCGGGTTCGTCGACGATCCACCGGAAAAGATCGATGATGTGCGAAAGGTCGTAAACGGCGCTCCCCTCGACCGGGTTGTCGAAGCGCCAGCCTTGCCGGGCAGGGAGTTTGCTTGCCCAGTCCTGCTCATAGGCGATGTTCACGTCACGAAGAGGGCCGAGCCTGCCCGAGCTGACAAGCTGCTTGGCAAGGCGGACAGCGGGGACAAACCGGTAGTTGTAGCCACAGGCGTTGATGCCGGTCGATGATCTTGCTGCGTCCACCATGGCGGCAACATCGGCGTTCGACGTGGCCAAGGGCTTTTCGCACAGGACATGCTTTCCCAGCTGAAGTGCGGCAATGGACGGTTCGGCGTGCATGCTGTTTCCGGTCAGGTTGACCAGTACGTGGACTTGCGGGTTGTCTACCAGTCGGCGCCAATCCGTGGTGTAGGACTCAAACCCCCATTGCTTTGCTGCCTTTTCGGTTCGTTCGGGCGATCGGCCGCCCAGGGCGGCAAGCTTGATGTCGAACGGGAGGTCCAGGGTCGTGGACAGGGCTTTGAGCGCGTTCCTCAACGTCGCCACGTGGGTGATCCTCTCGGAAATCTTCCCGCTGCACATGCGCGGCCTGGGGATCGGCGTCTCCGTGTTCTGCCTGTGGATCGCCAACGCGGTGCTTGGCCTTTTCTTCCCAAGCCTCGTGGCGAACCTCGGACTTACGGGCTCGTTCTTCACACTCGCAGCACTCAACCTCATCGCGCTCATCTTCGTCTACCGGCAACTCCCGGAAACCCGCGGACGCACCCTTGAATCCGTAGAAGAAGACGTCACCACTGGCGCCATCTACGTCGGCCGGACGCAGTAGGCGAAGTATTCCTGGGTTCCCATTACTCACCGAGCGCCGTCGCAGCTCCGTCACAGCGCCGTCACGAGGCCTGACGATCCGATAGTCTCAGCTGCAGGGGTCGAGGCGATTCCCGGGGGAAGATTCGCAAGTGGGGGACACTTTTGGCTGCGTGGGGAACGGCAAGAGCACTCTGCATCGCGATTCTGATGGCGGCCGCGGTGGCTGGCTGCTCGCCAAACGAAACCTCGCCGCCAGTAGCGCCGGTAACGCCGACGGCGGCATCGGCACCGGTGGCCGACCAGCGGGACATCCGCTGCTACTTCCACGCGGACCTCACCACCACCCACAAACTGAAGCCACCCCAGGAAGGCACAATGCCTCCCTACATGACCACGGGAATCATGGATACCTCCCCTTCGAGCGCGACGAAGGACCCGAACACCGGCCACATGGTTACCGGGATGAAGCAGGTCAGCGACCCCGTAAACCTGTGCAGCCGTATCTGGAGCGAGGGAAGAATGAACCCCGACGGGATCACGGACGACCTCATTCCCGCGGACTTCTCTTCCCCCGCCGCGGGGAGCCTCGTAGGCGGGTCCATATATAAGGACCAGAACGGGAAAACGCTCGTAGCCGACCCGAACGTGACCGGCAGCTTCGGGCACTTCATCCCCCGTCTCACCGAATGCGTCGTGGACGACACCGTCGCTGTTATCCCCGGAGGCCCGGAAGTCTGCACCCAGCTCGGAGTCCCCTCCTTGCAGAAGTAGCTCCCCGATGACGCCCCGGGCTTGGCTAATGTGGCCCGGGTCAGTGCGTGGTGGACAGGAGGATCTGGCGTGCTTGTTGGTATTCACTCGTCGCTTGGGCCGCTTCGACGTCGTTCAAGGTCTGGGCGCCATTGACGATGATCTTGGTGTAGTACAGCTCGAGTCCGCGCGACGCGTCGAGTTTGACGATGTTTGTGTACGACGTTTCCGCGCACGCGCTATCGCCCACCTTCAAGGCATCCGCTGCCGCAGTGGGGATCAGTTCGGAGCGATACAGCGCATCCGCAGACCCGGGTGTGGAGTTCGTCATGGTGACGTCGACGAGCGATGCCGCCGGAAAACCGGGAACAGCTGCGTGGGAGACAGTTGCGAGGGTTCCGGACGATTTCGGATCGCACAACCCGCCCAAGCCACCACCGTCATAGACCTTGTACTGGACCGAAACACCGCCTGAGGGCGCCGTGATGGTGATGGTCTGAACCGCGAGCCACAGCGGGTGTCCCGACGGCGGCCTGCGTCACCTGCGTGGTCGACGCTCCTGAGGCGTTATTACTGGGTGAAACGGCCCCTCAGGACCTTGACGCGCGGGGCGCATCTACGCGAAATCATAGGGGCACGGAAAGCGGATTTGGAGAAGGAGCGCAGACCATTTCGGTGCCGTCAACGCCCGCCCCTGCGCAGCCGGTCTCCGTTTGCAAGAATGGCCTCGGCGAGGGTTCGTCCCGGCTCCCGTTGCCCGGCTCGTCCGGCGCTCAAGACGAACTCGGTGTCACCCAGTGGTGGCAGATCTTCTTTGACCGGCCGAAGGCCCTGCGGGACAAGTCCCTGTACGTGTGCCATGACCCCAAGGCCGGCCAGCGCTGCCGCGGTGAGTCCACTGAGGCTTCCGCTGGTGCACGCAATGTGCCATGGGCGCTTGGAGCGCCCCAGCACCTCGATGACCCGAGCGCGGGTAATGCTTGGCGGCGGATAGACGATGATCGGGACCGGTTGTCCCGGCTCAAGCCGGAAGTCCTCAGCGGCCGCCCAAGCCAGCGGCTCGCGCCAAACCAGGCGCCCGCCGTCGCCCTCGCCGAGCCGTTTGGCCAACACCAGATCCAACGCCCCGGCCGCCAACTGCTCGTGCAGGATGCCGCTGAGTTCGACCGTGAGTTCGAGGTCGACCATCGGATGGGCGCGGCGGAAGCTGCGCAGGATATGGGGAAGTTCGGAAACGACCAGATCCTCCGACGCACCGAAGCGCAGGCGTCCCCGGACAGGACTGTTCGTGAAATATCTGGCGGCCCGCTCGTTGGTGTCCAGGATGCTGCGCGCGAAACCCAACATGACCTCTCCCTCTGCGGTGAGCTCCACTGAACGGGTGTCGCGCAGAAAAAGGCGGCGTCCGGCCGCTTCCTCGAGCCGGCGCACATGCTGGCTCACCGTCGACTGCTGCAGGCCGAGCCTCCGGCCGGCACTCGTGAAACCGCCGGTCTCGGCAACCATGAGAAACGACTTCAGCTGCACTGGATCGAACACCCTGCCAGCATAACCCGATTGATCAAGATTCATGATGATATTCAGAGCAGCCAGCTACTTTTGCAATAGACCCGGCGGATTGGACAATCGATACATGCCCCGCGTTTTTTCTGCCCTCTTCCGCCGTGTCGATCCGTTCATCATGTGCTTGCTCCTGACCATCGTCTTGGCCTCGTTCCTCCCGGCACGGGGCGCCGCAGCCAGCGGCGTGGGCGGGCTGCAAACGGTGGCCGTTGCTTTGCTGTTCTTTTTGTACGGCGCCCGGCTTTCACCACGGGAGGCCCTTGAAGGGCTGCGCCAGTGGCGGCTGCACGGCATCGTCTTCGCGGTGACTTTCGCGCTTTTCCCCTTGCTTGGCGTTTTGGTCCGCGTGCTTGAGCCTGGCCTTCTCGGACCGCAGCTGTACCAAGGGGTGCTCTTTCTCTGCCTGCTCCCCTCGACGGTGCAGTCCTCGATTGCCTTCACCTCGATCGCCCGCGGCAATGTTGCGGCGGCCATTTGCAGTGCCACCTTCTCCAACCTGATCGGCATCCTCGCAACCCCGCTGCTGGCCGCCCTGCTGCTGAACGTCACGAAAAGCGGCGCCGACTTCGCAGGTCAGGTGCTGGATATTGTCCTGAAGCTGCTCGTGCCCTTTATAGGCGGTCAGCTCGCCAGGCCCTGGATTGCCGGATGGATCCGCCGACACAAGCGGATGACGACACTCGTGGATCGCGGCTCAATTCTGATCGTCGTCTACGGAGCGTTCAGTGAAGGTGTCGTGGGAGGAATCTGGGGCCAGCTCACGCCGCCCCGGCTTGTCGGGCTGCTCCTCGTGAACGCGCTGCTGCTGGCCGCAGTGCTCGCCGCGACCAGCTATGGGAGCCGCCGGATGGGATTTGCCAAGGCAGACCGGATCGCGATTATCTTCTGCGGTTCCAAGAAGAGCCTGGCAACAGGCGTGCCAATGGCTTCAGTGCTGTTCGCCGGACCCATGGTCGGGCTTATGGTGCTCCCCCTGATGCTCTTTCATCAAATGCAGCTCATGGTCTGCGCCGGGCTGGCCCGGCGCTGGGCGGCGAAAGCCGATGTCGATCACGCAGCAGTGATTAGTTAGACGAGCGCATTTAGGGCAAACAGACACCTCACACCTGTATTCGTTTTGGGTGGTCCGGATGGATCACCGTGAAAAACCACCCTCAAAATTAACTAAGCATGCTTATAATTGCGTTTAACCCGCCGCGGTCTCCGGACCGGGAGGCCGGGCAGGGATGCGGAGGGAACGAAGATGTCCACAGGAAGAGTGAAGTGGTTCGATCCGGAGAAGGGCTATGGCTTCATTGCCCAGGACAACAACGGCCCGGACGTATTCATCCATTCCTCAGCCCTTGCCGGACGCGGATACCCGTCCTTGGATGGTGACCAACGGGTGTCCTTCGACATCCTCCAGCCAGGCAAAGGACTGCACGCGGACAACGTGCAGCCCTTATAGCCCGCAGTGACCCTACCCCTCCCCCAACTGTGGAGGACATGTTGTGGCCAGCGGAACTTAACAGATAAAACCAACAAACAAGGGAGACCCCATGTTGCTTTGGATAGCCATTATTCTCGCCGTGCTCTGGCTTCTCGGCCTGCTCACCAGCATTGGAGGCGGGTTCATCCACCTGCTTCTGGTCATCGCCGTCATCGTGCTGATCGTCCACCTCGTCACCGGCAGATCCCGCGTCTGATCCTGCGGCCTGAAGGCCCGGAGTGCCGCCCAGGGGGCCGGCACTCCGGGCCTTCGCTTTGTCTTATGCGCGTGCGGGTTTCACGTGGATTGCCCGCAGGGCGGTGAGCGCGAACACGGCGCCGAGCGGAAGGGCGACGACGGCGGCGCTCAGCCACGCGCCGGTGCCTTGCCAACCTTGGACGGCGGCGTTGAGTGCCAGGAATCCCGTCCCTACGGCGGCGAGGAGGAAGGCCGCGGCTGCGATCGAAGGAGCGAGGCCCGCAGGGAGCCCGGTGTCGCGAGGAAGCACCCGCCAAACGAGCAGCAACACAAGGCCAAGCACACCCAGTGCAACACGGTATTCGACAACCTCGCCCCAGTGATGCGCCGCTGCAGCCTGGGCGCAGTCCAAGCCAGGATAAGGGGCTTGCAGGACCGCGCACCTGGCGGCCGTATAGGCGACGCCGGGAAGATCGCCGGACACGAAGCCGGCGCCCCAGACCCGGCCGAACAGCTCGGAAAGAGCGCCGCTCAGCCCGACAGCGATCGCGCCCACGGCGGCCAGGCCAACCAGCGGGCGGACCAACGCGCGCAGCGGCAGCCGGGCAACGTCCCGGAGTGACGGCCGCAAGACCGGGGTGACCGTACTGACCGGACCGAAGCGGCTGACAGCCTCCCGCTCGGCGTCCAGCGGGTCAAGGCCCTGGCCACGGAGCCGGGCGGCACATTCACGCAGGTGCGCTTCGGTCTCGGCCAGGAGCCTGCGCGCGGCGGCCGGGTCGCCGTCGTGCGCGGCTGCGAAAAGTTCATCGAGGTAAGCGTCGATAGGCCCCTCGTCGGCCCCGGCGCCGTTCTCCACGCTCACGACGCCACCCCCAGAACGCCCCACACCGCCGTCGAGAAGCCCTTCCATTCCTCGGTACGCCGGGCGAGCTCTGTGTGCCCTGGCGTGGTGAGCGCATAGACGCGCCGCCGTCCGCCGGCATCCTGAGCCCAGCGGCTCGCCACCCACCCGGCCGCTTCGAGCTTGTGCAGCGCCGGGTAAACCGAGCCCTCCTGCAACTCAAGCCGCTCCCCGCTGCGCTCGTGAATGCGTGCGATCAGCGCGTAACCGTGCGTCTCCCCCGCCCCGAGCGAACCAAGTAGCAAAAGGTCTAGCTGTCCATTCACCGAACTCCGTCCCATACCTAGAGAGTCTAGGTATGGATGGAAGCGCCGGCAAGAGTACCTCAGGGCCGGGATAACCCTTAATGCGAAGCTGTCACTTGACGCATGGGATGGATCCGCCTTGAAGTGCTCCGGTCGAGTCCGCATAGGTGCTGGTTCCGGGTCCTTGGCTCGGAGCAGCACTGGAAGCTGCCGCAGGCGCGGCGGCCGCAGAGGGTGCCGGGGTGTCCACCGTCGCGGTTTGGCTGTCCGGGCCTGTTTGGCCGCCCGCGTCAGCGGGGGCGCTTGCGCTGGCGGAATCCGGCGCAGGGGCTTGTGTTGTCGCAGGTGCGGGGCTGAGGAGATCCTTGACGGTGGCCTGGACCTGGTCGAGGTCGATGGTGTTGATCGATGCGCCCTCGGGCGACCATCCGAATCCGGTGATGGGCAGCGTGGTGAACGCGATGTTTCCACCAGTCAAGGCTGTGGCTTGCTGGGCCAGTTCGATAAGGTTCAGATCGGCGTCAACCACGATGTTCTTGCTGACGGCGGACAGGACGCCCTGCATTTTTCCGATGTCGGTGAAGGTTCCGGCCTGTTTGAGTTGGTGGGACACCGAAGTGATGAAGGCTTGCTGCCGGCGTTCGCGGTCCAGATCCGAGAACTGGTAGTTGGGGTCGGTGGTGTCGCGTCGTTGCCGGACGAAGGCCATGGCTTGCTTCGCGTCGATCTGCTGGATCCCGGCCTTGAAGTCCGCGCCCGAGAAGGTGTCCTGGGTGGCACGGTTGATGCACACGGTGATGGGGGCGATGGCCTGGGCCGTCTGGTAGAAGGCTGCCATGGTCACTTCGATGAAATGGTCGATGTGGATGTTGTTGCCGAGGAACTGGCTGACGGTGGCTATTTCCGCTTTTCGCCCGCCGTCGCGCGCCGCCTGGTAGGTGGTGTCGTCGTCGGGCTTTCCCGCGTTGATCAGTGATGTCTTTTCGGCGTCGAAACCGTAACCGTAAGCCTCCTTGATCTTCGCTTTGGCCGGTCCACCGGCGGGAATGCCGGCGACATCGACGTAATCATCGCGCGGGATGGAGATTCCCGCGGCCTTGGAGCCGTCCGCGGGGATGTGGATCAGCATCAGCACGTTGGAGTTGTAGCCGCCGGTGTTTTCATCGCCCGCATGAAGAGCGTCATACATCTCCGGAGGAAGGGGCTTGCCCTGCTCGTCCACCCTTGTATCCAGGCCCATCACGAGGATGTTCGTGTCCTTGGTGAGCTTCGGAACGTTCTGGCCGTTGAGCGCACCGGAACGGTGAAGGTTTGCGTTGAAGTTCAGGGCCGTCCCGCCCACGTACACAATCGCCCCGGCAACCAGCAGGGCAACTGCGAGGGCGGAGAACAAGACGATCCTCCGACGCCGGAACTTACGGTCCCGGTCACGGTTAAGGAGCTGCTCGTACAGCGAGAGCCGGCGCGGAGTGTTGTTTTCAGTCATCGGTTGCTCATTTTCCGGGAGGGCTGGAAGGGCTAGCGGCTGGATTCACTCGTCGGTTCTGTGTGGCTGCTGCCGGGGGCGCTGTGGTTGTGTTCGCGGCGCGCCCAGTCGCTGGGGATCGCCGCTTCCAAGGCGTCGTCGACCGTGATCACGCCCAGGATGCGCCTTTCGGCGTCAATGACGGGCAGGGTGAGCAGGTTGAAATCGGCCATGGTGGTGGTCACGTCGATGATATCGTCACCAGGTTGCGCGCTGACGGGCTCAGGGTCGGCGACATCGCTGAGGGGCTTTTCGGGGTCTGATTGAAGTGCTTTCACCAGGCCGATGGCGGCTGCGAGTGTTCCGTCCGGGTGGAGGGTGTAAATCGTGGTCAGTGCCTCCGGCTGGTGAGCGGTAGCAGCCCGCACCGCGTTGATCCCCTCCGCGACGGTCGCAGTTGAAGGCACGGCCACGTAATCGGTTC
The DNA here is from genome assembly GCF_004354015.1 of Arthrobacter terricola. Lineage (GTDB taxonomy): Bacteria > Actinomycetota > Actinomycetes > Actinomycetales > Micrococcaceae > Arthrobacter > Arthrobacter terricola. The sequence goes on along the minus strand of NZ_SMRU01000024.1, from coordinate 81,674 downwards.
CCATCAGCCCGCCCGCTGTTGCGTCATGGTAGCCAAGGAGTGCCATGACTTTTGTGTTCTGCGAAGCAGGCAGGAGGGCCAGGATCGTTGTTCGGCGTTCCTGGGGAAGATCCATGACCGCGTCCGCGGCGTCGTCTGCGCGCATGCGGGCCAGCACATCGGCAACTTGCGCGTCGGTGAGGCCTTTCAGGATGCGGGACTGGCGGTCGTCGTCGAGCTCTTCAAACACGTCGGCTTCGAGCTCAGGGTCGTTATGCACCTGAGCCAGCAGTTCGTGCTGTTCTTTGTCTGATGAGTCCTCGATGAGGTCGGCGATCTGGGCAGGCTTCATTTTGCTGAAGCGGGCGAAGCCGGAGCGTACCTTGCTTGAGTCTTTGTGGCCGATGAGGGGAAGGAACTGGTTCCAATCGCGCAGGGCGTGCGGCTTGTGGGTACGTTCCGTGCGGAACCACCGGGGTTTGTGGACGTCGAGTCCGGTGGCTTCCCAGGAGCCGCCGTCCTGGGTGAGTTCGACGTCGTATGCCTTGACCATGATGGTGCGTTCGGTGTCGATCAGCCGGTGCCCCAGGACGTCTTCCTTGAGCAGGACTTCGCCTTCGCGTCGGCTGAACGGGCGCAGGTCAAGCTTGGCGGTGCGGAGCCGGACGCGGTCGGCTTCGATGCCTGCCACGTCTTCGAAGGTCACGAAGATCTGGTTGTCTCCCAGATCGATGACGATGCCGGCGAGGACGGGGTAGGCGGCGTCCTGGAGCCGGACGATGACGTCAGCCATGACACCGATCTGGTTGTCCTTGGAATCGAGGACGGGCTGGCGCAGGAGGGTTGAGAGCATGAAGCGGTGCATGCGTGCGTTGGTGGTGCTCATCGGTGGGAGCCTTTCGGTGAAGGGGTCTTTGATGGTCCTGTTGTGGAATCTACGCGGTGGAGATTCAACCGCCAATAGCGAGTTGAACGACGCGGACGATGACCAGGATCATCGCAATCAGGAGGTAGGACCGCAGGACGGTGAGCCCGGCCCGGCGCGCCGTGGAGATCTTCGGGGCTTTCAGCAGGGCCAGGGGCGGCATCCTCCAGTCGCGGCGGTCGGCGCGGTTCACGGCGTCCGCTGCGGGGGCAGGGCGGAAGGCACCGTAGAGCGCGTAGGCGATGCAGCCGAGCAGGCACGCGCCGCTTCCGATGAGGATGATCGCGACGATCGTCTCGCCGGTCATGTCCGGGAACAGGACGCTTGAGGTGAGGACAAGGGACAGGATCACCAGGATGCCGATGATGAACGCGGTGAAGATGTTCAGGAACTTGCCGTTGACCCACGGGCCCAGGACTTGCTTGTCGTTGCACAGCAAAAGCAGGAACACCGTGGCCGAAGGTAGGAGGACGCCGGCAAGGACCTGCACGCCGACCGTCAGCAGCCCGAGCGGGGCTCCGGGGATCAGGACCACGATTGCCGAGACGAGCAGGATTCCGGCGAAGACGGCGTAGAAGCCCTTGGCGTCGGAGAACTTGCGGTGCAGGGAGTGCTTCAGGCCAAGGACGTCACCCAGCGCGTACGAGGTGGAGAGTCCGACTGCCGCGGCGCCGATGATCGAGGCATCAATCAAGGCGACGGCGAAGAGCACGCCCGCGGTTTTCCCGACGTACTTTTCGAGGCCTTGAGCGACGCCGCCGGCGTCGGTGAAGTTCCCGAACTCGGGCCGACCGGCGAACGTTGCCGCCGTGAACCCGATGATCGCCGCGGCCCCTACAACGACGATGACGATACCGATCCAGAGGTCGGCCTTTTCGTAGTTGATGAACCGCGGAGTGATGCGCTTGTCGATCAGGTACGACTGCTGGAAGAACAGCTGCCACGGCGCGATCGTGGTACCCACGATTCCGATGATCAGTAGCGTCACCGTGGACAGATCCGAACCGGCAGGGACCCCGGGGACAATGAAGTCGTGAGCCATCTGGCCCATGTCCGGGTGCACCATCACGATGATCGGAACCAACAGCAGCGACCCCGCGACGAGGATCATGCAGACCCGTTCGAAGCGCTTGAAGGATCCCGTGGAGGCCGCGCCGATGATGACCGCGGCCGCAACCAGGACCCCGATGACCTTCGGAATGCCCAGGTAATCAAGGCCCAGGCTGATGCCGATGAACTCAGTAACGATGGTCAAGGCATTGAGGATGAAGAGGTCGATGACGCTGAACGCGCCCCAGAACTTGCCGAACCGCTCCAGGATGAGACGGGCATGTCCCACTCCGGTCACGATGCCCAGCCGCAGCACCATTTCCTGGTTCACGTACAGAACCGGAACCAGCAGCAGCAGGGTCCACAACAGAGCCGTGCCGTAATCCTGGCCGGCCTGCGTGTACGTGCCGAAAGCTCCGGCGTCGTTGTCTCCGACCATCACGATCAGGCCGGGTCCGACGACGGCCAGAAGGGTCTTCAGCCTCGCTTTCCAACCGCTGTGGCTCGCCGCCTGATCGACTTTGATTGTTCCGAATGCGCCCTTGATATCGCCGATGTGGGCCGAATCCAGGGCTGCGGGGGCGATGTGTGCCGCAGCCGTCACGGGCTGCGGATCCGTGGGGGTGTTTGTGGGCATGGGAGTGTCCTTCCCGGACATGACGACTCCGCCTGTGGCATGCGGAAAAGACCACTGGCAGGGCAGCAAGTTGGGGTCGCGGAGCGACTAGCTGGGGAAAATCACGCAGACCGAGCCTGCGCCAGGAAATGTGGATCAGTACCGCACGGAGGCGGCACCGCTGGATCGACTATCATCACCACTCACGAGTGACCACCTCCAATCGGCGCTCTGCACAGCCAGGGAGGAGGCCGGGCATCCCACCCGGCGGTTGCCCCTCCTCGTAAGACCTTTGGCACTTCGCGGCGTAAACCCGGTATTCCGGGAGCCAATCGGGGCAACCCCTTAGACCGGGGGAGCCTGTCCTGACCCGGGGCGTCTCTCGACGTTGGGGGTCGCTGGCATGTATCCGCGAAGGAGCCTCAGCTAACGAACGGCACCTTGCGAATTGATGATAGGTCAAGAACCCGGTCTTGACAAACTGCTCTTCAGAGGCGTCTACGCTCCGGGTTTTCTCTGAAACGGGTCAGCCCTGAAACAGCATCGCGATGATTCCGGACCGGGCTATGATCACCGCTCCGAGGAGGACATAGACCACCGGGATTGCCTTGTCTCCTATCCGGCGGCAGTACGCGCGCACTTTGGGATGGGCTGTCAACCAATAACCGGCGGCGCACCATATCGCTACCATGCCCAGAAAAATCACTACCGTGGCGGCCAGCTCAGCCGGGCCAAGCGAGCGAAAAAGCGGAATGTACACGGAGATGTTGTCGCCACCGTTGGCCACTGTGACGGCTGCGACCACGGGCACGGTCACGGACCGGAGCTTGGGCGGATCCGGAGATGGGACAGCTACCCTGAATAAGGCGTAGGCACCCAGGAACAAGGGCACCAAACCGAGCAGACCTACCCATTCCAGGCGCACGGGAGCCAGTGCCCACGCTCCGATTACGGCAACGATGATCAATATGCCGATCCCGATGTACTGACCGGTCCAAATTCTCCAGAGCCGGGGTTCGGCGAGTGTCCTCGCCGACAGGAACAGGGCGGACAAGACCAACAAGTCATCCAGGTTGGTCGCCGCAAACGCGCCGATCGCCGTGAGAACGACGCCTCCCAGATTTCCCATCGCTCCTGAGGGTACCGGCATTGTGATCTGCAGGAGAATTACGGTCATCCCGGCGCGTGCTAGGTTCCCCTTAACCACTTTCTTCGGGCGGAAGGGACCTCCATGCGCCAGCGCCTTGCCATCCTCGACGACTATCAGGCAGTCGCCTACCAATATGCGCCGTGGGACGACCTCGCCGACGACGGCATCGACGTCACGGTGTTCACGGAGCCTTTCGCGGGCGATCAGGAGACCGTGGCTGCCCTCCGCGATTTCGACGCCGTCATGGCCATGCGGGAGCGAACGGTCTTCGACGCTGCGCGTCTCGGGAACCTTCCGCGGCTGAAGCTGCTGGTCACCACGGGGATGGCCAACGCGGCCATCGACTTGGCCGCCGCCAAGGACCTCGGCATCACGGTCTGCGGCACCGGCGGTTCCCCCGACGCCGCTCCAGAATTGACGTGGGCTTTGCTCCTGGCTTTCGCCCGCAAAGTGCCGTTCGAAGACAACCGCCTGCGGGCCGGGCATTGGCAGAGCACCGTCGGTTTCGAGCTGTCCGGGAAGACCCTCGGGGTGCTGGGCCTGGGCAGGATCGGCAGCAAAGTGGCCGGCTACGGCCAGGCCTTCGGCATGGACGTCATCGCGTGGAGTCCCAACCTCACAGAGGAGACCGCGGCTGCGGCGGGCGCCCGGAAGGTGGGCAAAGAGGCATTGTTCCGGGAGGCCGACGTCGTAAGCGTCCACGTGCGCTTATCGGAAAGGTCCCGGGGGCTCGTCGGCGAGGACGAACTCAGGCTCCTCGGTCCCTACGGGGTCCTGGTGAACACTTCGCGTGGTCCGGTCGTGGACGAAGCGGCCCTCCTCCGCGGCCTCAATGACGGGTGGTTCGGCGGCGCGGCCCTGGACGTGTACGACGTCGAACCCCTCCCCGCCGACCATCCCCTGCTCACAGCGCCACGCACCGTGCTGACCCCGCACCTGGGGTACGTCACCTCGCAAAGCTATGCCCGCTTCTACGGCGAGGCTTTCGAGGATGTCCGCGCGTGGGCGCAGGGCGTTCCCCTGAGGGTGATTTCTGCCTGAAACTAAATTGTCAGCCCCCTCGTGCACACTGGTTCGGAGCGGCCGCGGAAGCGGGACGGCAGGAACTTATGGCAAGAACCCAGGAGAGCGCGAAACACCGTGACAACCACAGCAGCCCATGAAACCACCACCCTGAATGTCGCCGTCGACGTCCGGTTCAGCCCCGCAGGCCTGCCGTTGGCCCTCCGGCACGACGGGCACTTGTGGGTGGTCACCGACGAGCCAGTGCATTGGTCCGGCGCGGACATCGAGTTCTGGCAGGTGCAAGGGAAGCTGTCGTCCACCGCGGCGCCGCGGACCTTCCTGCTCCACCGCGACCCGGGAGCCGCGCAGTGGCTGCTGGAGTCCGTCAGCTGATGGCTGACTTATACCGATCCCCCGTCCCGCCGCAGCTGTGGGACAGGATCCGGGACGAATTCGGCCTGCCGGCGCTGGACCAGGTCCGTGAAAGACTCTCCGCCATCAGCCAGGATCCTGAACCCGTCATGCGGCAGCTCGTGCGGGTCTTCATTGGTGAAGGCACCTACTGCCCCGGCTACCAGTTCCAACAGGACCTGTCCCTCAACCCCGTAATGACGCGCCTGTTCCAGCGGGCGATTCAGCTGCGGATCCCCCACAACTACCTCGCACTGTGGATGATGACACCTTGCCCGGCCCTCAACGGATCCCGCCCGGTGGACCGGCTGAAACCCGCCGACGGCCCGGCGGTGCTGGCAGCGATGGAAAGCACCTTGGCACGGGCGGTTGCCTGAAAGATCAAAGGCAAGCGCCCGATGCGTGAGGGGTTATCGGCCTGCTCTTGCGACCGTTGCGCCGACGGCTTCCGCTTCCTGTGCCTCCAGCTGCGCGGCCAGCGCGCGCAGGGCGGGCAGGGCCAGGTCGATTGCCTCCCGGTGCTGGTCGGCGAGGCCCTCGATGGCGCGGCGGATGCGGCGCTCATTGGCCTGCTGCCAGGCGACTAGCCGCTCGTGGCCCGCGCCGGAAAGGCGCAGCACGACGGCGCGCCTGTCGCTTTCGTGGGGCCGCCGCTCCAGCAGGCCTGCGGTGACCATCTGCTGGACGAGGTTGCTGACGGTGTTTCGGGCAAGGTGCTGCCGCTCGGCCAGCTCACTGACCCCCAACCCTGGCTCTTCGGCGAGGCGTTGCAGCAGCTCCACCTGGGCCATCGGCAGCGACTCCCAGGGCAGCTCCTCCCGGATGCTCGACCGCAGGGTCCTGCGGAGCCGGGTGATGACGTCGGTGAGAGACCAGGCTCCCGCGGCGCCGATGCCTTCTTCACTCATGTACCCAGCCTAAGGGCTGAACGCAACTCGGATCGGGCTTTCTGAGACGCAGAGGCCCGTCAGCACCGTCACGCCGGCAGGTCTTGCGGAATGCGTTAGCGTCCACTAACGTATTTCTTGTGTGGGATGCCTTGGAGATAGCCGCAGAGCCGAACCGGCGACGCCTGGAGGCGTTCAGCCACCGCGGACTCGAGGGCACCATCGACATGGGCTTCGCCCAACTGCCGGCCACCGTCGTCGCCGGCATCATCAACCTCGAGTTGCTCTTACACGCCTGGGACTTCGCGAAGGCCACCGGCCAGGAACTCGTCGTCTCCGACGTCGTCACCGGCCATGTCGAGAGCCTGGCCCAGCAGACCATCTCCGAGCAGGTCCGCGCCAGCGGCAGCTTCGCGGCTGCCCAGCCGGTCACGGAAACTACCGGCAGCCTCGAGCGCCTGATCGCATTCACCGGCCGAACCGTCACCGCCTGAAGTCCTCCAACCCACTACCCGTCAAACACACAAAGGAAAGCAGGAACAAAATGTCCAAGTTCGTCTTTATCTACCACGCCCCGATGACCCCCGCCGAGGCCGCCCCGCCCGCACCAGAGGACATGGCAGCGGTCATGGACCAGTGGAACGCTTGGGCCGGAAAAGTCGGCAGCGGCATGGTCGACTTCGGGACACCCCTGGCCAACGGCGTCCGCGTTAGCGCCGGCGGAGCCACGGCACCGAGCCAGCGCGAGGTCGCGGGATACAGCATCATCGAGGCCGACAGCCTTGACGCGGCCGTGGAACTCGCCAAGGTCCACCCGCACCTGAACATGCCCGGCGGCTGCGAAATCGAAGTCCACGAAGCCCAGCAAATCCCCGGAATGTAACACCTGGCCAAAATTGCACACCAAGCGTGTCCGCGGCAGCCATACGGCAGCCGCGGACACGCCTCGTAGGCCCGGTCCTATCGTCCTGCGGCTATGTCAAGGAAGTCACGTGCCGCTCCCGCCGGTCCGGCGCCTTTCCAAATGGCGGTTAGCTGCCGCTCCAAGGGCTGTTCGTAAGGTATTTCGAGGAGGCGACCGTCTTTGAGCGCTCCCTCGACGGCGAGCCTGCTGAGGACAGCCGGTCCCATTCCGGCGATGACGCTTTGGCAGATGGCGGCGTTGCTGTTGAGTTCAACGATCGGCCGGGAGCGTTGCCGGCCGATCGCGCGATCGAGAAAGGCCCGTGTTCCCGACCCCTTTTCCCGTTCGACCAGCGGGGTGCGGGCCAGCTCAGCTTCTGTCAGGGGCTGTTGACGGTTTGCCCAGGGGTGCCCGGTTGCCGCGACGACGACTATCTGGTCTGTCCATGCAGTCTGGGACTGCAGATGGGCGGGGATGTCCGGGGTTTCCACGAAACCCAGCGGAGCCTGCCCGGAGGTGATCGCTTCGATGACCTGTTGGGAATTCATGATGCGCAGGGCAGTTTTGACTGTTGGCATGCGCGCTTGGAAGGCGGTGAGCCAGCCCGGGACAAGGTGCTCGGCGACAGTCATGCTGGCGCAGATGGCCAGTTCTTCATCGGCGGGAGTTGCCAAGGCGGCTGCGCCGGCCACGAGTTTTCCCAGGCTGTCGAAGACGTCCCTGGCCCATTCGACGGTCAGTATTCCTTCCGCGGTCAATGTTGATCCGCGGGTTGACCTGGTGATCAGGGTGTATCCGAGGCGCCGTTCCAGGGTTCTGAGGCTTCGCGAAGCATTGGATTGCTCCATGCCGACAGCCCGGGCAGCAGCGCTGAGGCTGCCGTGGTCCGCGATGCCGGTAAGCAGGCGCAGTGAGGGCAAGTGAAGCCAGTGTTCGATCTGTGAGGCAGGGGCCATATCTTGATGATATGGCAGTGATGGCGAAGCGGGGACTACTGCCGTTCCTGGCGGCATGCGAAATTGTTTTCATGGGTTACAACAGCCACGAAACACGCCTCGCCGAGACAAAGACACCGTACCCCGGGACCTCGTCGGCGCATCCCGGACCAGCACCCTTTGGCCGCGGGGCGGGGCGCCTTCTTCCCGGGGCCTTCGTGTGCGTGGCCGGCGGTTTGGGTGCGTGGGCGATCGCCGCGGTGTCGCCTGGGACAAGTCCATTGCTGATCGCAATTGTTCTGGGAGCGCTTTGGCGCAATCTCCTTCCGGTGCCCGGACGCTTATCACCCGGCGTTACGGCATCATCCAGAAGTCTGCTTCGAGCCGGCATTGTGTTGTTGGGCCTGCAACTCTCGCTCTCCTCGATCCTGCAGCTCGGCCCAGGAGCACTTCTCGTGGTGGTCCTTTCGGTGGGCATCACGTTCGCGACCACGCTCTGGCTGGGAAAGGCGTTGAACGTGGGGTCCGCGCAGACCCTGCTGATTGCGTCAGGCTTTTCAATCTGCGGCGCCGCCGCGGTGGCCGGCACGGCGAATGCGACAAAACCAAAAGAGGAGGAAGTGGCCACCGCCGTGGCCTTGGTCGTCCTTTTCGGGACGCTGATGATCCCTTTCCTACCTTTCGTCGGAGGGCTGTTGGGACTGCCACAGAAGGCCCTGGGCATGTGGATCGGCGCATCGACCCATGAGGTGGCCCAGGTTGTGGCGGCCGCCGGAACCGTCGGCGGCCCGGCGCTGGCCGTGGCTGTCACCGTCAAGTTGGCGCGCGTGCTCACGCTTGCCCCGATCGTCGCCGGCATTTCGCTGCACCGGCGCAGGACCGAACCCAAGGGCGCCGGCAAAATGCCACCGATCGTTCCCCTGTTCATCATCGGATTCGCAGCAGCGGTTCTCCTGCGAACCTCGGGAATTCTCCCGGCCGGCGTCCTGGGAGCTGCCCAAACGCTCCAAACGATGCTGCTGTCGGCGGCGATGTTTGCCCTCGGCCTCGGCGTACACATCAAGACCATCCTGCGCTCGGGGAAACGACCCTTGATGTTGGGCCTGCTCTCCACAGCCATCATTGCGACGGTTTCCCTTGCCGGGACAGCCTTGTTCGCCGCGTCCGCGTAGTCAATAGGACGGAGAGCGCCCGAACCGAGGCCGGCAACCACCTAGAAAGGCAAGCGGACGACGGCGGGTGGAACCGCCGTCGTCCGCTTGTGTTTGCGCTGTGCTCCAACGGCCCGGCGCCGAACCTTAGTAGGCCACGGTGAACCGCATCCGGCCGTGCGCTGGGTGTTCGATCTCTTCGACAAAGGCGATGGCGTAATCCTGGCCCGAGATGTGGGAGTTGCCTTCCTCGTCGAACAGCAGCTCGTCCTTGCCGAGGCGGTAGGTGCCTTTGCGCTCCCCCGGCGCATAGGAACCGAACAACGCCGGCGGGCTCACATAGAACCAGTCGAGGGTGTCGTCGTGCTTCTTCAGCACCTCAAGCGCTTCTGCGTGGAGGCGCGCCTCGGGCAGCTGTGCCTGGTTGAATTCCGGGCGGTCCATGTGCTTGATGTCGGTTCCGGCGAGCCTCAGGCTTCCGGCACCGCCTACGACGCCGAGGCGGGCACCTTGCGCGATGATCGCCGGGAGGATTCGTTCCAGCGCTTGGGCGAAGGTTCCGCCGTCGGACGCTATCATCCCCGCCCGAGTGGCGAGCACAACGACGTCGGCGCCCGCGACGGCCCTCTCGACGATGTCAAGGTCGTGGATCGATCCGGCTTCGAAGGCGATGCGGGGATCGAGGGTTTCCGGTTTGGAACGGGCGACTCCGGCAACTTCGAATCCGCGGTCGAGGAGTTCCTGGGCGATGAACCCGCCGGCGTAGCCGGTGACTCCAAAGATCACTGCCTTCTTCATTGATTTTCTCCTTCAAATCGTCCTGCGCCCGGCGCAGGAACACGGTAGTTTCTGTCTTCGGCGACCGAATCGGGCCGGTCACGCATCGAGCCACGCATCGTCGGGAGCGGGGTACGCGTACGGCGCCGGTGCCGGTGTGCCTACGAGGGGGTCGATGCGTGTGCGGACGAGCCGCGAGAAGGAAATGCGCCAGCCTGCCGGCGTGCGTACATATTCCTCTTCGTAGAGCCCGTACCCGCGGATGCAGTACATACCCGCGATCGGGACGCTTTTGTAGTCGCGGCTGTCGGGTTCCCAGGTGACGTAATCGTTCATCGTCCACACCACCCGCATAGTGTCCGGACCAACCAGGCGGAAGCGTGGCATCGATCCGCGATGCTCGCTATGCGTCCCGCTGCCCACGGCTCCTTCGATGAGCCAGCGGTTTTCACGCTTGACCATGTTAAAGATGTAGACGCCGGTGGTGACGAGATTTACCTCCCCTTCGATGCCGTAGATCGCCGTATACGAGAGGACCAGGGCTTCGTCGGCCGTTATCCGCTCCACCAGGACATTCCCTAGGAGGTGCCGACGTTGGTCCGGTTGAGATTTCATGACATCGTCCAGCCATCCAAGCACGGCGACGCGCCCGGTTTGCGTGTGCACCGGACCTTCACCGAATCGGTATGAGAAAGTCGACGACTCGGTCAGGAGGCTTTCGATAACGTCCAACCGCCGCTCGTCATACGCAACTGCGTAGCGTGCTGCGGTCTCCTGGATGAGTAGGCGGTCAGCCACCGCGCCCAGGTTGTCCGGGACGGATTGAATGGTTTGCAGGTCAAGGACTCCGGCGTTGTGCGCCCAGGCCGGAGTGCAGGCTTCCGGGGTGACGGTCACGCGGTTACCTTGCACAGAGAGGGTTGGAGAACTTCGGTCGCGAACTGTTCGATGGAACGGGCCGACTTGCCGAGTACTTCCTCGATCGTGTGAGTCCGCGGAGCGAAGGCTCGTTCCTGGTAACCCGCGAACAGCTTCCGCATACCTTCGGCGTCGAGACCGAGAACGCAGCCGCGGCTGCGTTTGAAAGCCCCGAAGGCGTTGCGCTTAACGAAGACACCGGCCGCTTCATGGACTGGCCGTCTGTCCTCACGATCCCCCTCGCGGAACTGGGCATTTACAGGCGGTAGGGGCATATCCGGCAGGGGATTCTCTTTGCGTATCCCCTGCCGGATATCCGGTCTTATTTGACGGCTGCGTTCTTCCGGAAGCTGTTCACTGTGGTCTCGAGTGCTTCGTCCCATGGTGTGGCCGAGACGCCAAGCAGCTGCTGGGTTTCCGCGGAGTCGATCACGAAGGGCATCTCGAATTGGTAGCTGGAGGCTGAGACTTCCCGCATGATCGGGACGACAGCGCCGAGGAGTTTCAGGGACCATTGCGGGGTTCGCGCTACTTTTCCTGTGACACCCCAACGCTCGTTGATTTGCCGGACGATCTCAGTTCTCGGGAGGGAGGCACTGGGAACATGCCAGGGCCGCCCCCATTCTCCGGTGTAGTCGGCGGCAGCGATGAGGGTCGTGGCAATGTCCGGCAGGAAGCTCCATCCGTGGTCGAGTGCAGGATCGCCGACAACGCGTGCGGTTTTTGATGCCAGAAGGGGTTCAAAGAACCCTCCGCCCAGGTGCGTCGACATACCGGCAGCCCCCGGCCCGAAATAGTCGCTGGCCCGGACCTCGGTAACCCGGATCTCGCCTCGCTGGTGCGCGGCCAGTGCCTTCTCCCAACCGGCTTTGCGCACCAGGCCTTTCTTTTCGGTCGTCGCAAGCGGCGAGTCCTCGGTCATAGCACCAGCCGGCGCCCCGTACGCGTAAAGATTTCCCATGAGCACGAGCGCTGCCCCGGAGTCCCGCGCTGCTGCGATCACGGCGTCGAAGATAGGTGGCCAGTCGGTGGCCCAGTCGGTGTACGGAGGGTTCGTGCATACGAAGATCGTCTCGGCACCCCGAGCGGCTTCGGTGACGGCTGCGGCATCACTGGCATCGACCTTCAATGCAGTCGCGCCAGGGACGGTGGTGCCGCTGCGGGTGCCGAGCGTGACGTGGTCGCCGCGGGCTATCAGTCGCTGCGCGAGTGCCCCGCCAATAAGCCCCGCGCCGAGGACGAGTTGGTTTACCATGATGGTCGCTCCTGGAATGTCCGGCCGTTCGTTTGCTGGATGACATCGCACACCATACAGCACGCAAATGTCGCCCCGGACAACATGTTCCACCCGACCGCCCCCACCGAGGCCACACGGCCACGGCCGGTCATCGCGGCCTACAATCCAATGGTGTTCAGCATCGCGGAGCTGCCGCACTGTCAGCGGCGCGCGGCCACGAAGGGCCTCCAGGAAAGTTGCCCGTCCGCGGCAATTAGTGCCTAAGTGAAGGGGAACGTTATGAGCAGGGAACAGCGGGCCGCCATCGACCGGATGCTTCGCCGGGGACCACAGAGTTCAGGCCCGCAATTAGTAGAGAATATGCGCGAGAACTTCGCTTCAATGATGGCCCGGTTCGCGATTCCTCCGACCCTGATCGAGGAGACCACCCTCGGTGGACGTTCCGCACTCCGGCTCGAACCGCAGGAGCAGACGCGCGCGGGCACGATCCTGTACTTCCACGGCGGCTCGTTTGCCCTCGGCACCCCGCAAACCGCACTGGGCCTGACCGCCAGCCTGGTCACCAAGACCGGCATGCGTGCGCTCTCCCTTGACTACCGGCTAGCACCTGAGCATCCGTTCCCTGCCGGCATCGAGGACTGCCTCGCGGCGTACCGGGAGCTGCTGGAAGACGGCATCCAAGCCAACTCCATCGCGTTCGCGGGCGATTCCGCCGGCGGCGGCCTGGCGGTCACGACGACGATTGCCGCGAAGGTTGCCGGCCTTCCCGTCCCCGGCGCAATCGTCGCGTTCTCGCCTGGACTCGACCACACCCGCACAGGGGCAAGCATGGAAACCAAAGCCGGGATAGATCCCTTCTTTACAAGGGCTGGAATGCAGTACACGGGTGACATGTATCTGGCCGGGCAGGACCCGAACGAGGAACTGCTTGCCCCGGCGGTCTACGCGGACCTGACCGGATTTCCACCGCTGCTGCTGCAGGTCGGGACGAACGAACTTCTCCTCGACGACTCAGTCCGGCTCGCAGAGCGCGCCCGCGACGCCGACGTCGACGTAATCCTCGACATCACCGCGAACGTGCCGCACGTGTTCCAGTCCTTCATCGGCCAACTAGACGAAGCCGACCAAGCACTGGACCGGGCTGCGCTCTTCCTCACCCAGCACCTCGCCACTACCTAGACATCGCCCTGCGTGTAGCGGGTCGCCAGGGTCGGGGCCTGCCCATGGAACGCTGCCCGGTCGGCGGCGAAGATCGTTTCGAGCAAGCCCGCGTCCTCCACGCCGGGGGCAATGACTGTCTCTCCGAGGGCGACGCCGGCGAGCGCGGCGGTGACGACGTCCTCGGCGCTCATCCGGAGTACGACCGAAAGGTCCATTCCCTGCACCTCGTGAAACTCGGTTGCGACGATCCCCGGGCAGACTGCGTGGACAGTGACACCGGTGTTGGCCAGTTCGGCACCGAGCACCTGTGACATCGCAACCGTGCCCGCGAGGCTCGCGACGTAGGCGGCTCGCTGTCCCTGAGGTTGCGCAGCGTCGGTCGGGCCCGAGAAGGCGAGCATCCCTGCGACGTTGACGATGGTCCCGGCGCCCGCCGCCAACATTCCAGGCAGGGCGGCGCGGCTGAGCAGTGTGGGGGCGAGCGTCTTGACGTAGACAATTTCGCGAGCTTTCCCGGGCGGCAAGTCGGAGAACGGCATGTAGTGCGCGACGCCGGCGTTGTTGATCAGAATGCTCACCGGCCGCTCGGCAAGTGTCGCGACCACCTCGGCGATGCCCTCGTCCGATGCGAGGTCTACTGCGATGACCTGCACATCAACGCCCGGAAGGGACGCCGCGAGGGCGTCGAGCCTGTCGCGCCGCCGCCCGACGACGATCAGGTCGTGGCCATCGGCGGCCAGGCGTTCGGCAAACGCGCGGCCGATGCCCGAGGACGCTCCGGTAACAAGGGCGGGTGCTGCTATGGTGCTGCTCCTTCGGGAAGGGATCATCGGGTCCGACGGGTCATAACCCGCCGACGCCGCCATCCTGCGCCATGTCTAACTGTCCTGCAAGGGCAGTTGCACGCACGAGCCCGCTAAATCCTGCCCCCTGAGGTCCAGCGCTTTGGCGGCGGATAGACGTAACGCGCAATAGTCGTCGATATCCAGCCGAGGCAGTACCCCGCGAAGATGTACAGGAATGTCTGGGCACGGTCCGGGCGGATTGCAAACACGACCGACAGTACGATGGCCCAGGCCACGGCAAGTCCGATGCTGTAGTACCAATAGTTCCTGCGCAGGTTCATGGGAACGTCCAATCCGCCAATGAGGCTGTAATTTCATGTTCGCGCTTTCTCGTCCTGGCAACAAGGGCGCTGTGCCGGCCGGCGTGTTTAGTGAATTCCAGCGGCCCGTTCCGGGCCCGATGCGTAAGCATCCCGCCGTATTCACCCGTTGTTACCAACGCGGTTGTACTGTGACGGCGTGAACATGATTGTGGACGCCGGGTATTCGGTTCTTGATATCGACGACGACGATCCCGTCTTGCTGGGACCTGACGGAACGCCGGTGGACACCTGGCGGGAGGACTACCCGTACGCCGAGCGCATGGACCGGGACCGCTATGAGCACGACAAGCGGCTGCTACAGATCGAACTCCTCAAGCTGCAGAACTGGGTCAAGGCCAACGGCCGCCGCATCGTCATCGTCTTCGAAGGACGCGATGCCGCCGGCAAGGGCGGAACCATCAAACGCTTCACGGAACACATGAACCCGCGCGGGGCCCGGGTGGTGGCGCTGGAGAAGCCCAGCGACCGCGAACAAGGCCAGTGGTATTACCAGCGGTACCTCAACCACCTTCCCACCACGGGTGAGATCGTGATGTTCGACCGCTCCTGGTACAACCGCACCGGCGTGGAGAAGGTCATGGGATTCTGCACGGATGCCCAGTACAACCTCTTTGTCCGCCAGACGCCGGCGTTCGAGAAACTCCTGGTTGAGGACGGCATTGACCTGATCAAGTTTTGGTTCTCGGTCAGTCGCGCCGAGCAGCGGACCCGCTTCACGATCCGGCAGATCGATCCGGTCCGCCAATGGAAACTCTCCCCCATGGACCTGGCTTCCATCGACAAATGGGACGCCTATACCAGCGCCAAGGAACGCATGTTCAAGCGCACGGACACCCGGCACGCCCCCTGGACCGTGGTGAAGTCCAATGACAAGAAACGCGCGCGGATCGAGGCCATGCGCCACGTGCTAAGCCTGTTCGACTACGACAACAAGGACCATCAAACGGTCGGAACCCCCGACCCCCTCATCGTCGGCCCGGCATCAGCGGTCGTCGGGGCCGGCGAAGAGTTTTAAGCCCGCGCGGCCCGGAAACGATCGTAAGGTCATAGCCGCGGGACGCTTTCGATGCCCGCCGCCTGCCTTTGCAACCCTAGAACGTCGCCTCAGAATGTCATCTGTTGAAGGCATGAATCTACTCGAGTAGATTGTCGTTCATGCTTCCCGTCCGCAGCACACCGGTTTCCATTACGGTCCGCCGAGAAAGCAAGGAAAACCCCCATGCTTGAGGCGCAGCCGATGGAGGACCGAAAATCGATTGATCAATGGCGCTTTGCGATCATCGCAGGGTTTGCCGTCGGAGGGATTACGGTATCGGCCTGGGGCCCGCGCCTTCCGGCCATCATCAAGGGACTCGATGTCGGCACGGGAACGATCGGGCTCCTCATGGCCTGCGCTACCATCGGATCCCTCATCGGACTCGTTTCGGCCGGACCTCTCCTTCACCGGCTGGGCAGCCGGCGCAGTATCGCGACCACCCTTTACGTTGTGGCCGCGGGCATCGCACTCCTGGGAGTATCGGTGATGCTGGGACTGATGTCCGTCGTGGCCGTCGCCTTCGCCATGACAGGCGCCGGGGTAGGAAGCATGGACATCATGATCAATGTGGAGGGCGCCGCCATTGAGGCAGCAACGGGCCGCACCCAGATGCCGCTGATGCACGGCGCCTGGTCCGGGGGGCAGCCATAGGGTCAGGGATCGGAGCAGCATGCGCCGCGGCCGGCATCTCCCCCTCCCTGCAGTTCATCGGCGAGGCATTCCTCATCGCGTTTGTTGCCCTCGCGGCCGCACCGGCCATACCGGACGGACGGCGCGAGGAGGAGCGTGACTCCACCACCAGCCGCACCGGCCTTCTTCTGCAATGGTTCAAGGCCTGGATGAACTGGCGTCTGATCCTGATCGGCGTCATTCTTCTCGGCGTCGAACTGGGAGAGGGATCGGCAAACAACTGGCTCACACTCGCAGCGGAAAGCGGGCATGGGCAAACCCCGGCTGTTGCGGCTGTTTTCTTCACCGTCTTTGCCTGCGTCGAGGCTGCCACCCGGATTTTCGGCGGCCCGCTCGTGGACCGAATCGGACGGGTCGCCGCGATCCGGATCACTACCTTCCTCGGTATCGCGGGCCTTGCGCTGTTTATTTCGGGTACCAGTGTCTGGCTCACGATCGGCGGAACCGTCTTGTGGGCCGTCGGAGTATCGATGGGATTCCCCCTGGGCATGTCGGCAGCCGCCGAAGGAGGCAAAAACACAGCGGCACGCCTCAGCGTTGTGGCCTCGATCGGCTACAGCGCCAGTATCGCCGGCCCGCCCATCATCGGCGTCCTCGCCGAATCATTCGGCCTCCTCGGCGCCTTCTGGCTCATCGTGATGCTGTTGACCGCGGCCTTCTGTGCCGCCCGATCAGTCGCCCCGTCCGCCCGAAAAGCCCAGAAGTAAACAGGAATCCTTTCGGCGACTGGCCGGCCGCTGGCGGTGCTCGTGTTCGAGTCGATGCCGCGCCAGGTTCGAGTCTTGGGTCCCGCTCTGGGCGCGGGTCGTGGTCTTTAGCCGTGGGCGGCGTCGTCGTCTTTTCGAGAGCTGCACATGGGCGTCCACCCAAAATGCTTCAAAATGCAGTTTATCGCAACTTTTAGACCATGTTTCGCGACACTCGAGCATAATAGTGCACATGCGTGAAGATCTTGAGTCAATGCGGCGCGGTTCCAGGCGGTGGAAGGAAGCCCGTGTGGCCTCCGTCGAGCGGATGTGGGGTCCGCGGTCGGTGGTGGTGGAGGACGGTCCTGCGAGAGGAATGCGCCAGATTGAACTGCGGCACCTAGGTGGACTTGCCGTGGACCTCGAGGTTGATCAGTTTCTTGATCTTGGCGATGCCTCGTTTCGGGGGGTTCCACTCTCTTTCGTGGCGCCGACGACTTCTCCGAGGGCGGAGTCCTGGTCGAGGCGGTGGCGGGGAGGCCTGATGACGACATGCGGCCTGGCTGCAGTTGGCCGAGCGGAACAGCATATCGGGGGCATGCATGGCCGGGCTCACCTGATCCCTGCCTCCGTGACAAGGAGCGAGGGCCGCTGGGACGGGGACGACTATGTGGTCGAGGTGCGGGGACTGATGCGCGAGGGTGCCCTCTTTGACCAGAATGTGTCGGTGGCCCGGACGATCCGGGCCAGCGTCGGCGCCAGCGCATTACAGATCACGGACGAGGTGCGCAACGAAGGCTTTGAGCGCACTCCCCTTCGGCTGCTGTACCACTTCAATGTCGGCTGGCCCTGGCTCGAGGAAGGCGCCGTCGTTGAGACTGAGGCGCAGGAACCCGGCCAGGACGAGGGATCCGGGAACTGGGAGCGCACGGTCGAAGCCCCGAAGGCGGGCGAACCGGAAACAGTGGACGCTCTCATTGCGGTACCCGATGCGGACGGGTGGGCATCGGCTCGAATCCAAGGATCGAATCGGTCCATCACTGTCCGATTCCGCCCTGAGCAATTGCCATATCTGACCGTTTGGCGAAGCAAGGCAGCCGGGTCATATGTCGTCGGCCTGGAACCGGGAACGTGCTGGCCGGGCCATGTTGATGGACCGGACTTTGGCAAAGCGGGCGTCGTATTGGCTCCAGGCGAGAGCCGGACGGTGAATCTCGAATTTGAGGTCCAGGCCGATTGATATGAAAAGACTGGGTGACAGCGGCGAGCATCCCAGTTCGACTATCCTGCCTTGGCGACCTCGGAGAATGATTCGGGCGTGACTACCTGAACCCCGGCATCAGCGAGGGCATCCCGAAGCTCCTTGGGGGGAGCCGCGTTTGTGACGAGGTAGTCGGCGGCCGCGAGGGGGGCTACCTGGGCAAAGAGCTGCTTTTCGAACTTCGAGGAATCAGCGAGGATCGCCACCCGTGTGGCCCTGGACATCATTTCAGCCATCATGGCTGCCTCTCCGACGTTATTTGTGGTGTAGCCGCCTTGGGAGGACACAGCCCCGACGGCAATCAGTGCCAGCTCGCATCTGATGTCCAGATCCGCTCCTCCCGTGGCAACACGCAGCGTCGTCGCGCCGGTCGTCGCCAGGGTGGTCGAGCGCACGGACCCGCCGAAGATATACAACTCCCGCCACACGGCCGGGTCGAGTTCGGCCGGGACCAGAATGTTGTTGGTCGCGATCGTCAGGTCGCGATGCCCGCTGAGCGCGCGGGCAACCGAGAGCATCGTCGTACCGCCGTTCATGATGATCCCCGTGTCATCGCGGACCAGCTGGGACGCCAGCAGGCCGATCTTCTCTTTTTCCGCTGCCTGTAGACCGAGACGAACGTCAACGGCCTTCTCCACCCTCGAGCTTACGGCTGCGCTGACCGCCCCTCCGTATGTGCGTACCAGCAGCCCCTCGAGGGCCAGGTGGTCAAGGTCGCGACGGATCGTATCGATCGATACACCAAAGCGTTCCGCCAGCGAACCGACCGTCACCTGCCCGACCTCGGTGACATACGCAGCGAGCTGCGCCTTCCTCCCCGCGGGATGGCGGTGCGAACGCCCGTCGTCTTCGGCCCCAGTTAGCTCACTCATGCTCAGGATTCTACCAGCCATATGCCGTTCTTTTCCGATTTTGCCGCAAAGAACAGCAGTCATCCCCATGAAGCATGGCATCTTCGCGCCGGATAGCAATCATAGATTCGGCACTCTGCATATGTTCCGCACTACTTATCTGACTTGTTGCATTTTTTTGCTTGCTTTTACGGTAGTTGCGAGTAATGTGGTGCGCATCACGCAGCAATGCGCATTACTTGAGTGTCATACACGAAGGAGTGGTCATATGAGTAGGACGAGAGGTCGCGGGCGGCGAATCCTTTCCGCGGTGGGTATCGCGTCCGCCGCGGCGCTGGCGATTTCAGGTTGCAGTGGTTCGCCGTCCGGCGGTGCCAGTGCAGGCGGTGATGTCACCCTCGAGTTCGCCCAATGGTGGGAGCCTGAACTTCCGCAGGGATCCCTGGCCAGCCTGATCGACCAGTTCCAGAAGGAGAACCCGCACATCAAGGTGAAGCTGCTCAGTTCGCCTTTCTCCTCCGACCAGCAGCAGATGGTCGCCGATGCGGCCTCGGGTCAGCTGCCTGACGTTCTCGGTCTGGATGGTGCCTGGGTGAGCGACTTCGCCAAGCAGGGCGCGATCGCTGATCTCTCTCCGTTGCTGAAGGCTGACAACTTCTCCGAAGATCAGCTGGCGAGCGAGGTCAAGGTCAATGGCAAGGCCTATATGATTCCAGCGGTCAATTTCGTCTACCCCTTGTTCGTGAACAATGACCTGCTTAAGCAGGCCGGCGTGGACACGGTCCCGAGCACGCGCGGTGAGTTCCTGGACGCGGCGAAGAAGATCAGCGCACTTGGCGGCAACGTCAAGGGTTGGGCACTGCCGCTCGATACCGCGGTGCCGAACGGCATCCAGAACGACGTCATGTCCTGGGTGTGGGCATCCGGTGGCAGCATGCTCAAGGACGGGGAGCCGGACGTCACGAACGCCCAGGTCAAGAGCGGAGTCGATTACGTCAAGAGCCTCTACGACGCGAATGTGCTGGCTCCCGGCGCGCTGACGATGAAGGAGCAGGACAAGGTCGAGAAGTTCACCAACGGCCAGGTCGGCATGGTGATTGACTCCCTTGCCCACATCAGCCTGATCAAGAAGAACAACCCCAAGCTCAACTTCACCATTGCGGCGGTGCCTTCCGAGGACGGTTACACCGGCAAACGCGGCATCCCGTATGCGTCCTGGGGTGTTGGTGTTTCGGCCAAGTCCGAGCACAAGGCGGAGGCGGCCAAGCTCGTGGAGTTCCTCATGAGCAAGGACACGAACGCCCAGCTGAGCACTCTTGCCAACGGCTTCCCGGGCAACAAGACGGCCACTCCTGACTTCAGCAAGAGCGATCCCCTGTTCAAGCAGGCGTTCGATATCTACCAGGCGGGTTACCCGGCGAATGAGTTCGTCGGCCTGCCGAAGTCCGATCAGCTGCAACGCACGTTCGATGAAAACCTTCAGAAGACGCTCACCGGAAGCCAAAGCGTCGACCAGACGCTCAGCACCGTCCAGTCCGCATGGAAATCCATCTTCTGACGTCGAAGATTCGTCGGGGTCGTGCCGGCAAACCCGCGGCACGACCCCACCAGGGAGTTCGAGAAATGAATCTGTCCTCTACCAACGTCCATAGGCCCGGAACGATACGCTCGTCCGCCGGCCCACGCTCGACCAGACCAAAAGCCCCTGCGGTCCGCGCCCGCAAGCTCGTCCCGTTCGCCTTCGTCTCACCAACGCTGGCACTGATCACGTTGCTCACCGTGGTGCCGATCCTCATGGTTGCCGGCTACTCGTTCATGGACAACGTGATCGTCGAACCGAACCCGGTATTCGTCGGGTTCGCCAACTACGTGAAGGTGCTCAGCGACCCGACCTTCCTGACGGCCCTCGGGAACACCTTCGTCTTCATCACGTTGAGCACGGTCGTACACTTGGTGCTCGGTCTGGCCTTTGCATTGCTGCTCAACACACCGCTGCTTGGCAACGTCACCAAGGCGATCTTCCGGGTGATCTACATTCTTCCGTGGTTGTTCACCATCGCAGTGATCGCGATCGTCTGGCGCCTCATGCTCGATCCGTCCGGTGTGGTGAACTACCTCCTCGGCACGTTCGGCATCCAGGGGGCGGACTGGTTGTCCACGCCCGAAACGGCCCTGGGCTCGGTGACCTTCATCAACATCTGGTCCGGGTACCCCTTCTTCATGATCAGCCTCCTGGCCGCCCTGCAGGGCGTGCCCACCGTGCTGCATGAAGCTGCACGCGTCGACGGGGCGGGATGGTGGCAGCGGTTCCTCTACGTGACATTGCCCCATATCCGTCCGGTGATTATCAGCATGGCGGTGCTCGACCTCATCTGGACCTCCCAGCAGTTCGCGTTGATCTGGATGACCACGGGAGGTGGCCCGCTCAACGCCACGGAAGTGGTGAGCACCTACACCTACAAGCAGGCCTTCAGCAACTTCGATTTCTCGACGGCCTCCGCGGCTGCCGTCATCGTTCTGCTGCTCACGATGGCCCTCGCATTCTTCTACGTACGCCAGCAAAAGGTGCGTGATTGACATGAGCAACGTGACATTGCGGGGACGCAGGGAAGCCAGCATCGACGTTTCCCGGCAGCCTCGGACCGCGAAGAAGACCCTCCTGAAGGCCGGCGCCATTGCCGCGTTGGTCATCGGGGCACTGTACGCGGGGCTGCCCGTGCTGTGGATGCTTTCCACCTCGTTCAAGCAAAACGGCGAAGTATTCGCGCTGCCACCGAAATTGATTACGTCCGGCTTCTCGCTGGATGCCTACACGGCGATTCTCACCGATCCCTCCCGCTTGCGGTTCTTCTTGAACAGCTACATTGTGGCCATAGCCGTGACTGTGCTCACCTTGCTGGTCGCGATCCTCGCAGCGTACGGCTTCAGCCGCTACGAGTTCCCCGGCAAGCGGCTGATCAATATCGTCATCGTTTCCGTCCAGGCCGTTCCACCGATCACCCTGGTAATCCCCTATTTCGGCCTGATGGTCGCCTTGGGCCTCTACAACACCTATCCGGGCCTCATCCTGACCCACATGGTGTTCACGCTCCCTTACGCGATCATCATGATGACCGCCTACTTCAATACCCTGCCCCGCGAACTCGATGAAGCAGCCAAGGTGGACGGAGCGAACGTCTGGACAGCCCTGTGGCGGGTGCTCGTGCCGATCTCGGTACCGGGAATCGTGGCCGTCGGGGTGTACACCTTCATGATCTCGTGGAACGAGTTCCTCTTCGCACTGACGCTGACCCGCACCGACAGCATGCGGACCGTGCCGATCGGCATTCAACTGCTGATGGGCCAGCACTCCTTCGAATGGAACCAGATGATGGCCATGAGCATCCTCGGCTCGATCCCGGTGCTCCTGCTCTTCCTTCTCTTCCAACGCAGCTTCATCGGCGGACTCACCTCCGGCGCGGTCAAAGACTGACGCCCCCAGAACCTAACACCAAACAAAAAGGAGAAACCCAATGCTCGTGGACGGAAAAACCATCCTGGACGTCGCACACCAGAACAACTTCGCCATCCCGGCCTTCAACATCAGCGACTGGGCGATGTTTCTCGGCGTCATGGACATCAGCGAGGAGAAGGAAGCGCCCGTCATCATCGCCATCCACCCAGATGAGGTCGCACACATCACGACCGACCTCATCGTCGCGATGCGTGAGCGCGCTCACCGCTCGAGCGTGCCGGTCGCGATCCACTGGGACCACGGCGGCACCTACGAGCAGATCATCACGGCGATCAAATCCGGCTTCACCTCGGTCATGATCGACGCGTCGATGCTGCCGTTCGAGGAAAACGTCGCTCTCACCCGCAAGGTTGTGGAGGCCGCGCACGCCGTCGGGATCCAGGTCGAGGGCGAGCTCGGCACCATCGGCGCGAACGACAGCTACGGCGAGTCCGGCGCGGCCGAGATCATCTACACCAACGTCGATGACGCCGTGCGTTTTGTCCAGGAGACCGGTGTCGACAGCCTCGCGATCGCGATCGGGACCTCGCACGGCCTGTACCCGGCTGAGAAGAAGCCCGAACTGCGCCACGACCTGCTCGAACAGATCAAGGCAGCGGTCGGCATCCCGCTCGTGCTGCACGGCGGATCAGGTAACCCCGATGCGGAATTGGCCCGCGCGGTCTCGCTAGGCATCAACAAGATCAACATCTCCAGCGACATCAAGGTCAGCTACCACAACCGCATGCGCGAGATCCTCGGTACGGACGAGCGTCTGCGTGAGCCGCTGGCCATCCAGCCCGCTTGCATCGAGGCCATGAAGGTCACCGCGGCTGCGAAGATCGACCTGTTCAACGCTGCCGGCAAGGCAAAGCTGTACTGAGATGGCATCCTCGATCGTGCTCGGGCTCGGCAGCAGCGTGGACTATGAAATCGCCTGGTCCTCGCAGCTCATGGAGCACCTTATGCAGCGTTACGGCATCAGTGCCGGGGAGCTGACGGGTGCACCGGAGATCACAGACGAGCGATCCCTCGTGGTCTCCGTGCTCGGACACTTTCGACGGGGCGTCGGGGGAGAAGTGCACGTCTCCTCCCCCGACGTCCTGGAAGCCTTCGCCGCCAAATTCGACCGCAAGGTCACACTCGGCGGAACGGCAGTCAGAGCGGGCCTTGCCCTGGCCCGGCTGAACGTCCCGGTGATGCTGCACATCGTGGGCATCAACGACCACATCCGCGAACTGCTGCCTCCAACATGTGCATGGATCACGAGCGCCGAGCACGACTCGACCGAACCCCACCTGATTGTGCAGTGGAACGAGGGCGCCCGGGTCCGCGTCGGCCAGACCGATCTCATCGCCCCCTTCCCGAACCGGCTGATCTACGTCAACGACCAGCCCAACGCCCAAATGCTCCTCAGCCCCGACCTTCCTCAGGTGCTGTCGAAATCCACGATTTTCCTGATCTCGGGACTGAACGCCATGCAGGACGAACACCTCCTGCACGTTCGGCTCAAGGAAATCCGCCGGGCCATGGACACCCTGCCCCAGGACGCGTTCGTGTACTACGAGGACGCCGGTTTCCACATCCCGAGCTTCAGCGCCCACGTCCGGGCGGCCCTCCTGGACCGCATCGACGTCTACGGAATGAACGAGGATGAAATGCAAACGCATCTCGGCCGCGAGATCAACCTTCTCGACGCCGACTCCATCCGACGCGCCGTGGACGACATTGCCACCATCATCCCCGCCCGGACCCTGGTGATCCACACCAAGTACTGGGTGCTCGCGCGCGGACCCCAGGCCGAACAATACGCTTCAGCGCTGGCGGGCGGGGTGGCAATGGCCAGCACCCGCTACTGCTATGGCGACGACTTCACGCCCAGCCAGTATGCGCACGCAACGCAATTGCCCCTCAACCAAGACGGGAACGCCGTCTCAAAAGCATTGTCCGGCCCCGGGCTGTACGCCATTCCCACCAGATCGCTGAACGTGCCGACGCCCACCACCGTCGGGCTCGGGGACTCGTTCGTTGGCGGATTCCTCGGAGCCTTGACCAGAAATGGAGCCAAAGTTTGAACCTGATCATCCTGCCCTCCAACCGTCCTGCCGACCGCTTCTATCGCGGCGGCCGCCGGATAACCGACTTCCGGCACGAACCTGCGGCACCCAGCCATGAACCAGAGGACTGGATCGCATCCACGACCAGCGTCTTCGGCGAACCAGGCGTGGGCGTGACAGCCCTCCCGAACGGCATCACCATGCCAGCCGCAATCGAGCAGAATCCGGACGCATGGCTCGGCACGGACCATGTCGCCGCCTACGGAGCCGACACGAAACTTTTGGTCAAGCTTCTCGACGCGGGTCAGCGCCTGCCAGTCCATGCACACCCGGACGGCCAATTCGCTTCGAAGCACTTGGGACACGCACACGGCAAAGCCGAGGCGTGGTACATCCTCAGCGGAGGAACCGTGTATCTCGGGCTTCACCACGACGTGTCGCCGCTTGAACTCAGAGGCCTGCTCGATCGGCAGGATGCCGAGGCTCTGCTCGCCCTCCTGAACCCCGTGGACGTCTCACCCGGAGACGTTGTCTTCGTTCCGCCGGGCCAACTCCACGCCATCGGCGAAGGTGTCTTCCTGCTCGAGGTCCAGGAACCGGAAGATCTGTCCATCCTCTTGGAATGGCGGGACTTCGAACTGGACGGGCTCCGCGACGGACACCTTGGTCTGGGCTTCGATCTGGCGCTCGAAGCCGTCACCCACCGCGGGCTGGCCAAGGAGGAACTCGCGGCACTGATCGCCAGATCGACAAAACCGGGATCCGTGCTGCCTCCCGCCGCGGACGAATACTTCCGCGTCGAGAAGGTATTAGTCGACGGCCCCCAAGCCTTGGACCCAGGTTTCGCGGTCATCCTCACCGTTGAAGGGCACGTCACCGCGGCCGGAACCCCCCTGTCCGCAGGATCCACCGCGATCGCACCCCACAGCGCCGGTCCCATACCGGTCACAGGCCACGGTGAGCTCCTCATTTGCCGGCCCCCGGCGCCGCAAGGGCTGGCATGACCCTCGTTGCCGGAGTCGACAGCTCCACCCAATCGTGCAAGGTCGTCGTTCGGGAAGCCGAGACCGGAGCCCTCGTCCGCTCCGGCTCGGCTCCCCACCCTCCAGGCACCGAGATCCACCCCGACAAGTGGTGGGAAGCCCTCCAAGAAGCCATCACCGCCGCGGGCGGCCTCGAGGACGTCGCCGCGGTTTCCATCGCCGGACAGCAACACGGCATGGTGTGCCTCGACGGCAATGGATCAGTCATCCGTCCCGCCCTCCTGTGGAACGACACCCGCTCCGCAGCGGCAGCCGCCGCGCTCGTTAAAGAAGCCGGAGCAGGAGACCCCGACGGCGGGGCGCGCCGGAGACAACGCCGGCGCCGCACTCGGCGTCGGAGCCTCCGTGGGCGACGTCGTCGTCTCGATCGGCACATCAGGCACGGTATTTGCCGTCTCCGAGCACCCCGTTTCCGATAGTTCCGGTCTTGTCGCCGGCTTCGCGGACGCAATAGGAAACTATCTGCCCCTCGTCAGCACCCTCAACGCTTCACGGGTCCTGGACTCCACCGCCGAGCTCCTGTCCGTCACCCTCCCACAGCTGACGGAGCTCGCCCTCTCAGCCCCCTGTCGGGGCTGGAGGCCTGACCTTGGTGCTGTACTTCGACGGTGAGCGGACCCCCAACTTGCCGGAAGCAACAGCCAGCCTTCACGGCATGAGGCTCGAAAACTACAACCGAGCCAACATGGCCCGCGCCGCCGTCGAAGGAATCGTCTGCTCCCTTGCTGACTGTCTGGACGCGCTCACCTCCCTGGGCGTCACAGGCCGGAACACGATCCTGGTCGGTGGAGCCGCACGCTCCGCCGCCGTCCAACAAGCGGCAGCGGGGATCTTCGGGCTACCAATAGCGGTCCCTCCACCAGGGGAATACGTTGCAGACGGTGCGGCACGCCAGGCCGCCGGTGTACTCTTCGGCCGTCTGCCCGAATGGCCCCGAGCCGGGACAACGACGATCAACGAAGCGGCCACCCCGGAAGTCCTCGAACGCTACCGGACCGCGAGCACTCTCACCCACGGCCCTCGGCCGCTGAGCCTTTAAGGTTCGCGAACGCCAGGTGCTACGTGCGCACGAGGCTTCTTAGCAGCTTGAGCGCGACCGAAATCGAATGGATATCGACCGGACCGGGCTGTGTGACTTCAGCGAACGTGTCTTTGATCCGTGCGAGCTGCTCTTGGTGTCCACGTTCCCACGCCACAATCCGCTCCGTGGAACTGGTCGGCCCAGAACCGCCGCTGTCTGTTGTCCGGAGGACCAAGAGCGTCATATCCGCGACAGCCGAGTAAACGTCATCCCGCAGGGCCGCCCGTGAAAGCGTCTCCCACCGGTTGCTCACGGGCAGGTCGGTAATTCTCAGAAGCAACCTGAGAGCCCCGATGCGCTGGAACGCGGCGGAGTAAAGATCAGCGATGCGCTCAATTGGTTCATGGACCTTCTCGGCGATTAGTGAGACATCCAGCAGCGTGAAGCTCAGGACCGCCCCGAACGCGCGCAGCGCCATATCCGGTGGAATACTTATGGCTTCCCATCGCGTCAACAGGTCCTGCCCGAGGTCAATATCATCGCCGCGCAGATAAACCGACTTGCGGTTCTGCCGCAGATCCATGGCCGGAGTGATCCTGGCAAGCGCCTGTTCCACCGGTTGATCCCGATGGTCATGAGTCAAGTACCAGCGCGTCCCCCGATCCAGCATCCTGCGCACATACAAGGACAGTTCCGCCGCATGGGCGGCCGAAACCTCGGGCGGAAGGGCGGACATCCAGTCCGTGATCCAGTGAAGGTCGAAGGCCTCCCGCACCGCCACAAAAGCCCGCGCGAGAGCCGCTGCGCTTCCGGTGGTCTCCTCGATGGCCCGGAAAGCGAAGGTGATTCCCCCGAGGTTGATAATGTCGTTGGCGAGCACAGTGCAGATGATCTGCCGACGCAGCGGGTGAGTTTCCAGTTCGGCTCCGAACCGGTCCACGATCTTCGGCGGGAAGTAGCTACGAAGAACCCGATCGAACCACGGGTCATCGACGACGTCGCTGTTGTTGAGTTCCTTCGCGAGGGCGATCTTGGCGTAGGCGGCCAGCACGGACAGCTCGGGGGACGTGATCCCCCTTCCGTCCGCGGCCCGCGCACGCAGTTCCTCGGTTGTAGGCAGCGCCTCAAGACTTCGGTCCAAGTCAGTCGCCTTGTCCAACCAGTCCAGAGTCCGTTCGAAACCTGCGCTCCAGTTGACATCGAAGCCCGGGCTCCAGTTCAGGACCAGGGCACGGTCATTCAGGAGCAGGACGTTCTGGTCCCGGTTGTTCTTCAGCACAAGGCGTGCAACGTCATCGGTGAGCGAGTGGAGGAAGCCGGCCCGTTCGCCGGCGTCCATCTTGCCGGCCGCGATCATGCGGTCAATGAAGATCTTCATGTTGACCTCGTGGTCGGAGCAGTCCACACCGGCAGAGTTGTCGACGGCGTCGGTGTTCAGCAGAACACCGTTCAACGCAGCCTCCACGCGCCCCCGCTGCGTCATCCCGAGGTTTCCGCCTTCTACAACGGTCCTCGCCCGCAGCTCGGTGGCGTTGATCCGGATCGCATCGTTGGCTTTATCGCCCACCTCGGTGTTGGTTTCACTGGAAGCTTTCACATAGGTTCCGATCCCGCCGTTGAAAATGAGGTCCACCGGGGCGCGCAGGATTGCCTGGATGAGCTCGGGCGGGGACATCGCCGTCGTCCTCGGAAGCAACCCCAAAACCGGATACAGCTCAGGGTCGATGGCAATCGACTTGGCGGTGCGCGGGTACACCCCGCCGCCGGGGCTGATCAGCCCTGGATCGTAGTCGGCCCATGACGAGCGGGGCAGATTGAATAGGCGGCGGCGTTCCTCCAAGGAAGATTCGGCGTCGGGAGTGGGGTCAAGGAAGATATGCCGGTGATCGAAGGCGGCCACGAGGCGGATGTGCGGTGAGAGGAGCATCCCGTTGCCGAACACGTCCCCGCTCATGTCGCCGATGCCGACAACCGTGAACTCCTGGGACTCGGGGTCGATGCCGAGTTCGCCCAAGTGCTGTTCTGCGGAGGCCCAGGCACCGCGGGCGGTGATGCCCATCTGTTTGTGGTCGTAGCCCACGGAGCCGCCCGACGCGAACGCGTCGCCGAGCCAGTACCCGTATTCCTTGGACACCTCATTGGCAGTGTCGGAAAACGCCGCGGTGCCCTTGTCGGCGGCCACCACAAGGTAGTAGTCATCGTCGTCATGCCGCACCACTAGGGGCGGTGGGACGACCTGACCCACCGAGCCTCGTATGCCGCCAGTGTCACGGGAGTCTGCGACGTCGGGCTGGACGAGGTTGTCTGTGAGGTCCAGGAGCCCGCGGAGGAAGTCCTTGTAGCTCTCGATCCCTTCGGCAAGCCATGCCGCGCGGTCGGTGCCCGGGTTGGGAAGCCGCTTCGGGTAGAAGCCGCCTTTCGCACCTGTTGGGACGATCACGGAATTCTTCACGATCTGAACTTTCGCGAGCCCGAGGACTTCGGTGCGGAAATCCTCCCGCCGGTCCGACCATCTGATCCCTCCGCGGGCCACGGGCCCAAAGCGAAGGTGCACGCCCTCGACCCGGGGCGAATACACCCAGATCTCGAACTTCGGACGTGGGTGCGGGGCGCCGGGAAGCCGGGAGGGCTGGAGCTTGAAGCTCAGGTACGGACGGTCGCGGTAGAAATTGGTCCGCGTCGTCGCCTCGATCAGGTTCAGGAACGTCCGCAGCAGCCGGTCCGCGTCCAAGGACGCGACAGCGTCGATCGCCTCGGCCACCGCTGCGCGGGCGGCCCTCGTATCCCGCAGCCGCTCGGAGATGCCGATACCGGGGTAGAAGCGGGCACGGAAGAGGCCCAGCAGGGCTCGGGTCGCGGTCGCATTGGCCAGGAAAGTATCCGCGACGAACTCATACGAGTTGGTCGTTCCCAGTTGCTGCAGGTACTTGGCATAACTGCGAAGGATCACGACCTGCCGCCACCCGGTACCTTCCTGCAGGACGAGCGCGTCGAAGCGGTCGGACTCCGTGTCCCCGACCATGGCAGCACCGAACGCATCCGCGAGCAGGGAGCCCGTTGCAACCGGGTCGACCCCTGCCGGGTATGTCACGCCCAGGTCATACAGAAACAGCGGCACGGTGTTGCCCCTCAGAATTTCGAAGGGACGCTGGTCGCGTACCTGGAGGCCCAGGTTGTGAAGCAGCGGCAGGATCTGCGACAGGCTCCGGGCAGCGGTGAGATAGAGCCGTATCCGGGTGTCCTCAGCCGGGACATCGGCGGCTCCACCATTGGCCCGGACGGTCAGAACAGGGTGGTCCAGGGGCCGACCGCCAGTGCCCTCCAGATCGTATTGTTCAAACACTCCGATGTGATCAACGGCATCTTGGACCCCGAAGTCTGCCCGGTAACTGGGCGGGAAAGCATCACCCCAGAGCGCGGACAGCCTTGCTGCTTGTTCGGGGGGCATCCGATCGCGCAAAGCCTCGTCCAGCCCTTCGGCCCACGTCCGGGTGGCATTGATGAGCGTCCGCTCAAGCGCGGCCGCATCGACGGACTCTGGCCTGGCGCCGGCCGGAAGAAGTGCTCGGAAGAAGATGCGCGCCATGTACGATTCGGTGAGACGGACCTCAAACTCCATCGACGAGGCCTTCGATGCTTCTTGGAGCTCCTGTTCAATCCTGAGCCGAACGGCTGCGTTGAGGCGTTGGCGCGGGAGAAATACCAGGGCAGTCATGAACGGTTCGAAGTCGTCGAAGCGTAGCAGCAGCTTCGTCTCATGACCTTGATGGATCCGCAGAATGTCGGCAGCCAGCCGGGTCAGCTCGTCCTCGTCGATGTGGAAAAGCTCCTCGATCGGGAACGACTCCAGCCCGGCCAGCATCTTCCCCTCCTCGGCTGATCCGGAGGCGAAACCGAGCCTGTCGCGCAGCCTGGCGATTTTGTCCCGGATCACCGGAATCTGCGCCAATGGCTGATCCGCCCTCCCCGGCGCGAACACACCCACAAACCGGCGTTCCCCGATAACAACTCCGGAGGCGTCGAACATCGGCAGACGGATGTCGTCCAAGTAAATGGACTCCGTTATTAACGATCGGAGGTCGGAGGTGTACAGCGCGAGTACCCGCGATCCCCTCAGGGCAGACCCACCGGAGGTCGGTAGGTTCTGTCTACGCAATAGACCAAGGACGCTACCTGGGCGAAGACGAAGATCCGGTCCATCTTCAATTGCCGTCAAGCCGTATTCGCAGTATCCCAATAAGATGAAATTCCCGCCGTCTAGCCATGCCATGAACTCGTTAAGCTGCTGGACTGTTGGCACGCAATTATGCGGGAAGCCGGCGAGGGAATCGAGGACGTCCGCCACTTGCCCCTTCAAGGCCGGCGAGTCTTCCGTAACTGCACGGACGTCACCAAGTATCTTCTCGATATTCGCGATCAAGTCCGCAGCGTTCAATGATCCCAGCAGCCTCCCGATTTCAATCGCAAGCCATGTTTCCGTGCTGGACGTTGAATCCGGTAGCGCGGATGCAGTCCCCGTGCGCTGCGCCGCAGGGCGAAGCTCACGCAGCTCGTGGGTTGTGGGATCCCGAACGACATCAAAGGAAGGATGGACGAGCAGCCGGACGGGGGCGCCTTGGCGGTTTAGCTCCGCGGTGACGGGCCGGACCACTTGCAGTGCGCCCGCAGCCACGACGAACACCACGCTGCAGTTCGGTTCTATTACTACATCTACCTTTGACGTTCCCGGAGGCAGCGTCGAGGCGAGCGAAAGATGATGCCGTGCCCGGCCGTCCAAAGTTTCACTGGAATAGGGCAGCAGGTCCTCCGGGTCCACATACTCGTAATAGGTCGTGAGGAAACGATCACCGGCCTGCGCAAAACTGCTTGATGTCGGAGGCTCCACTGACACCGATTCACCGGGCATGCCCAAACACCTCCACTGTGCGGGACCGCCTCCAGCCGCTCAGGAAGTCTAAATTCCCGCGTCTGATTTCATGATGTTCCCCTCTCCTGATTAGGTCCATAATGCTGACGCGGATAATTGGAGAATCCTCAAAGAACCGCGATGCAAAGCTCCGCCTCACCCAACCCCTCTTTGCTGACAGATCACTGTAAAGTGTCTGTATGCCTAGGATTACGGCCGCGAGCAATGCGGCGCAACGCGCTGAGACCCGACGCCGGATCCTGACCGCCTTTGGCGAGTTGCTCTTCACGCACGGCTTGCCGGGCCTGACCATGACCGACGTCGCGCGCCATGCCGGGGTCGGACGGACGGCCGTGTACAACTACTACGCGGACATGGAGCAACTCCTGATCGCGTACGCGTTGGACGAGACCGAGCGCTTCCTTGACGACCTCCGCGATTCCCTCGCTGCCTTGGAGAATCCGGTCGACCGCCTGGCCCTCTACGTCCGCGCCCAGGTGGAGGACCTCAGCCGCCGCCATTTGCCGCCCGGGCCCGCGATGGCGGCCGTCCTCTCGCCGTCGTCCTTCGCGAAGCTCGCCGACCACGTGGGCGAACTCAACCTGCTGCTCCAGGACATCCTGCGCGACGGCATCGCGTCAGGCTATCTTCCGTCCACCGACGTGGAACAACTCGCGCGCCTCATCCACGGAACGCTTTCGTCCAGCGCCGCCCGCGGAAACGGGGCGGAAGCGGAAGAGTTGGAGGAGCGGTTGGTCCAGACGGTGCGTTTCATCCAGTTGGGCGCGGGAGCAAGGTTCGACGACGACGGCCGGCCCGCGCGCGTCAGCTGACGGTCCCGCCGGGCTACTTCGTGTTCAGGGCTACTTCGACGTCGGGACGATCGGTTGCTTCGAGTTGTCCGCGATCCGCTGGTCTTCGCGGGGACAACTCAGCTTGCCAGGGGTGTTGTCCACAAGTCCTGCGTCGACCAGCGTTGAGAACCCCGGCGCGAGAATGATGTCTACGGACGCGTTGGAGCGCTGGTCCTGGTAGTAGTCGGTCCCGGCGATGTTCCGCTGGATATTGAACGCCGCGGCCTGCCCGCTGGATCCGGACACAACCACGGCCGTGCCGGTGTAGCTCGTCGTCGTGTTGTCGACGCCGAGCACCTTGTATCCCCGGGCGGTCAACTGGTCCGCGACGCTTTTCGCGAGGCCTGCCCTCCCCGTGGCATTGAAGACGTTGACGCTCACCTTGTTGTTGGGCGTGTAATCGAAAACGGTGGTGGGGCAAAGCGTGGCCGGCGTCTGGGTGATGGCAGCCGAGGGAAGGCGGATGGTACCGTTCATGACGGCGATCGCGCCCACGATCCCGGCGGCGATCACTCCAACCAGCAATACCAGGACAATTCCGTGCAGGAGCCGGCGGCGTAACCACCCGGGGTGGCCTTCCGGTCCGGGCATATCCGTGAACGTGGCGCGCAATTCCGAACCGCTGACAACATGATGCCCGTGGAGCTGCGTCATGTCTTTGGGACGCTTCGGTTGCTTCCTCGGGTTGCCGTTCTCGGGCACCTCTACCTGCTCTTCCGGGATTGTCTCGTTAACCATCTATCACCAGCACTCGGGCATGAATTGCGCTGCGTTGGTGGAGCGCGGAGCGCACGGCCCGGTGGAGCCCGTCCTCGAGGTAAAGGACTCCCTGGTATTGGACGACGTGCGGGAAAAGATCGCCGAAAAAGGTGGAATCCTCGGCCAGCAAAGCCTCGAGGTCCAAAGTGCGTTTGGTGGTGACGAGTTCGTCGAGCCGGACCGGGCGCGGCGGCAGCGAGGCCCAGTCTTTTGGCGTGGCATAACCATGGTCAGGGTACGGGCGTCCCTCGCCCACAGCTTTGAAGATCACTGTGCCAGCCTAGAGAAGTCAGGCGTCCAAGGGAACTTTCAAGAAGCCGCCCTCCAAGGTTGTGGCCAAAAGGTAACCGTTGGCTCCCAAGGCGACTGCCGCCGTCGTTCGTCACACCCGGCCGGCGCGGCGCCGGACTGACAGAATGGAATCATGACTGTTGACACTCCGGCCGCCACACACCCGGCTGCTCCCGCCCTCGCCCTGCTCCTCGACGTCGACGGTCCTGTCGCGAGTCCCGTGACCCGGGACGTGAAGCCGGAAATCATCGCGGACCTTGTCAAGTTGGCCTCCGCGGGCATTCCAGTCATTTTCAACACCGGCCGCTCGGACGCGTTCATCCGTGAGCAGGTCATGGCCCCCATGATCGCGGCGGGTATGCCGGCGGGAACCGTGGTCCACGCGATTTGCGAAAAAGGCGCTGTCTGGTTCAGCTACACGTCGGTCGGCGCGGGCCCCATCCATGTGGACCACGAGCTCGCCGTGCCGAAGGCTTACGGAGACGACATCCGCCGGATGGTTGCCGAAGACTACGCAACGCACATGTTCTTCGACGAAACCAAGCGGGCCATGGTGTCCGTCGAGCAGCAGTTGGACGTGACCAGCGAAGACTACCTGGCCGAGCAGAAGCTCTTCGATGCCGACGCCTTGGAGCTCTTGGCCCGGCACGGCCTCGCCGCCGCGCTCGTGGACCGCCACGAACCGGGTTCCGACGACGCCGCTGACTACCGCCTCGACCCCACCATCATCTCCACGGACATCGAGTCCATCCGGCTCGGCAAGGACCTCGGCGCCAGCCGCGCGGTGGAACTCCTCGCCGCCCAAGGCATCACCCCGAAGGCTTGGCGTACCGTGGGAGATTCACGCACCGACTACGCCATGGCCGATTGGCTCCACTACAACGACCACGTCGTCCAGCACATCGATGTCCGCCCGGCGGACGGTGTGCCGACCAAACCGTACGACATCCTGACCGCGGCCGACCTCGGCTTCGGCGAGGAAACCATCCACGACGACGCCGGAGGCGCCTTCCTGCGCAGCTGGCGCGAAGCCCTGGTGGGCTGAGCCCACGCCAGTCCACGCTCCACTACGAGTTTTGGAGGCAGCAATCAACGCCATGGACCAGCAAGCGATCTACTTCGGCAGCCCGGCCTCCGACGACGATACGGTCGTTCCCGAGCCGACGTCGCCAGCCGCCGATGCGCGCCTTAAGCACCGTACCGACGTCGTCCGTCACCGCAGGCGCTACACCCTCGTGAACAGGAACCGGACGCCGCAACAAGCAATGGTGGAGGACCTTCTGCTTGTCCGCGCGGCGTTGGACGCGGCTGGCCTCGACTTCATCCTGGTCCGCGGCAACGATCACCGGCCCGTGATCGCCGTGGACTGGAAGGTCCGGAAGAAGCTGCGCCAGGCGTTGGTCACCGCGTTCCGGAACGAACCGTTCTATTGCATGGCCGTCGACACCCGCAAAAAGGCCACGCTGCTTGTGGCTGATGGCGAGCTGTCGAACAACCGGAAAGCCCGCATTTTCCGGCTCTTCCGTCCGCGCGTGGAACCCGGTGGCGGGCTGACGTACGGTCCTTCCTTGGGCGTGCAGCTGGAATTGTGGGAGTTCGACGGCGAACAGCTCGTGTTGCCGGTGGAAAACTCACTGACCCGGCGGACCATGCTGCGGCAGGACGCCGTGCGCGGCACTGTGGAACGCCATGGGTTGAGCTGGCCGACCATCGAGAACATGTTCGCCGACCACGCGAGCGATATCGATTACGACGTCGACATCGTCTTTTCGTGGGTGGACGGCAACGATCCCGCATACATCGCTGCCCGGCGCGCTCAGATGAAGGACGTCGTCGTGGGATCGGGTGATGACAACGAGGCCCGGTTCCGGCAAATCAACGAACTCAAGTACGCGCTGCGTTCCGTATATATGTACGCGCCGTGGATCCGCCGCATCTACATCGCCACCGACTCCCCCGTGCCGAATTGGCTCGCGGACCACCCGAGCGTCAGGATCGTGCGGAGCGAGGAATTCTTCAAAGATCCGTCAGTCCTGCCCACCCACAATTCCCAGGCCGTGGAATGCCAACTGCACCACATCGACGGCCTTTCGGAGCATTTCTTGTATTCGAATGACGACATGTTCTTTGGGCGGCCTGTAGCACCGGACATGTTCTTCACTCCGGGCGGGATCACCAAATTCATCGAGGCCAACACGCGGATCGGCCTCGGGGAGAACGACGCCGAACGCAGCGGCTTCGAGAACGCCGCGCGTGTCAACCGGAAACTGCTGTGGGAGCGGTTCGGGCGAATCACCACCCGCCACCTGGAGCACACGGCGGCTCCTTTGCGTCGCAGCGTGATCGACGAAATGGAGCGGGAATTCCCGGCGGAATTCGCCAAGACCGCGGCCAGCCGGTTCCGCGCCGCAGACAACATCTCCGTGACCAACTCGTTCTACCACTACTACTCGTTGCTGACGGGACGGGCCGTGACGCAGACGGCGGCCAGGGTCAAGTACGTGGACACCACGTGGTGGTCCGGGCTCCACTACCTGCCCAGCCTGTTGTCCAAGCGCAACATGGATTTCTTCTGCCTCAACGACGGCAGCTTCCCCGAGGTCGAGGCAGACGAACGCGAACGGCTCGTCACGGACTTCCTCGAAAAGTACTTCCCGATCAAGGCCCCGTGGGAGAAATAGGCCCCGATACCCGCTCATGTTTGGCAAGTAATTATCCAACTTTCCGTCGGTAAGTTACCCCGCGTTAGCCTTCTGTCTGGTTGTATGGGGTTTATTGGGGCAGACACTGGAGGCGCCGTCTCCTACCGACCCGAAGGTAGCAATGGAGCTCATCGAGGCTGAACATCCTCGGCCGAACCACGTCCTTCTGCACGTGAGCGACCCCCATCTGTTGGGTGGCCCGGAACCGCTTTACGGTGCCGTGGACAGCGAAGCCAAGCTGCGACAACTTTTCGAGGAAATCCGCGCGTCGCGGGTCCGCCCCGAAGCCGTGATCTTCACCGGCGACCTGGCCGACCAAGGCGAACCCGACGCTTACGCCAAGCTGAAGGAGATCGTCGAGCCTGCTTGCCGCGCAATCGGTGCGCACGTCATTTGGGCAATGGGCAACCACGACGACCGCGGCAACTTCCGGGCCGGCCTGTACGGCCAAGTGGACAATGACGCACCCGTCGACCACAGATACTTCCTCAACGGCCTGCGGATCATTACCTTGGACACCACCGTTCCCGGATTCCATCACGGCGAACTCAGCGAGGAACAGCTCGACTGGTTGGCTGCGGAACTGGGTACCCCGGCGCCCGAAGGCACCATCCTCGCCCTTCACCACCCTCCGGTTCCGAGCGTCCTCGACCTCGCAGTGTTGGTGGAGCTGCGCGACCAAACCGCACTGGCCGACGTCGTACGCGATACCGATGTCCGCTCGATCCTGGGCGGCCACCTGCACTATTCGACGACGGCCACGTTCGCCGGCATCCCGGTATCGGTGGCTTCCGCGACCTGCTACACGCAAGACCTGAACGTCCAGCGGGGCGGCACGCGGGGACGGGACGGCGCCCAAGGCTACAACCTGGTGCACGTCTACGAGGAAACGATCGTGCATTCGGTGGTTCCGTTGGGCAGCTCCCCGACCGTCGGCGAGTACGTCAGCCCTGAAGAGACCAAACGCAGGCTGGCCGAAGCCGGTATCTACATTCCGCAACGGAAAACACAGGATCGCAGGGTCAAAGCCGGGGCCGGATACGCCGGAGCACCGCGCCGCTAGCCAGCCGCTCCCCCACCGACCCCCGCTCACCTATCGAGCCGATCCGGCCGACGCCCGCTCACCTATCGAGCCCATCCGGCCGACCCCGCTCACCTGCCCGGCGTCATGACCATCCACTCCTCGGTCCGGGCGTCGATCGGGGTCCCGTTGGCCACTCGCATTTCGCGCTTGCGGTTTTCCATCGTGACGGTCGCGAGGGTTGCCCAGCGGTTGCCGAATGTCGCGTCGGGCTTCGGGACGCAGCAGATTCCTGGCTGCCCGGGGTCGGAATAGAGAAAGGGCAGGATGTCGTCCACCCCGGTCGATACCGGATACCTCCGAAGCCGGGAATGCACCAACGCCAAGCGGTCTTGGGAATCGGGATCGTAAAGGCCGGGCTTCTCGCCGGCTCCGAGCAGCTCGTCGAGGAAGTGGTTGGTGTGGGCCAGCGTACCGTCCTCGGGCTGGATGACGACCACCGAATCCGGGCTGATTTCGACAGTGACGGCACGGAATTCATCCATGATGGTCAACGCGCTGGACGTCGTCACGCGGGCTGACCGCACAATGTCCACTCCTTCTTCTACCGACGACGCGTTGGCGAGTATTTCCGCAGTGAGCAGGTGAATGGGTACGCCGCTCGGGTGGTCGTCCCGGTGTCCCAGGATGTTGAGGAACACTGACACCCCGGCGTCGTTCATTCCGATCTTGCTGAGCATGCCGTGCTCCGTCAGCCCCACAAACGAGCGTTTTGTCCCTGCGACACTTTGAAGGTGCCAATGGGGGTCGAGTTCCTCATGCCAGTCCCAGGTTTGGACGCCGAAGACGTGGTCGGCCACCCTGCCAATGGTCGAACATTCCCCGGGCCGGGTACCAAGAGCTTGCGAAAGGATCTCGGTCCGGGCGTTGAGGGCGGCCACCTGCCAGGGCTCGACGCCGGCCCCGGCAGCAACGCCGCGCATCTCGTCGACCAGCGTGGGAGACCAGTCCGCAACGGCGTCGATGATCCGCTCGGCGTCCGCGCGCACGGTTTCTTCCTTGACTCCGACCGTGCGGAACAGCTTCCCGTACAGCGCGATCCCGCCAGGGAGTTCCTCCCCGAGCGCCTCACTGCGCTGGGTACCCCTTTCGAAAGGACTGTGGGAGTCGACGGCGATGATGGTTCGTCGGGTGTCGATTTTCTGGTTCATGGATTACTAGCTCGCGATCTCTGAATTGAGGTGTTCTATGACTCCGCGCCTCGGTTTCCAGCCGGGTTTCGGCGCGCACTCCAGGAGGAGTCGGGTGTAGGCGGTCAGGGGCCGGTCGAGCACGTCGCCCACCGGCCCCCGTTCGAGGACTTGTCCGCGCCGCATCACGATCACGTCGTCGGCGATGTTGCGGACCACGGACAGGTCGTGGGTGATGAAGAGGTACGTCAGGCCCTTGTCCCGCCGCAGCTCGTGCAGGAGTTCGAGCACTTGGGCCTGCACGGAAACGTCGAGGGCCGAAACCGCTTCGTCCAGGACGATGATTTTGGGCTCCGCGGCGAAGGCCCGTGCGATCGCCACGCGCTGCTTCTGGCCGCCGGACAGCGCGGACGGCAAAGATTGCGCATGTCCCTCGTTGAGGCCGACGCTCGCGAAAAGTTCCGCCACACGTTCCCTACGTTGCACGGCGGTGAGCGGGAAATGCGCGCGAAGGACCTCGTCCACCGCACTCCCCACGGGCAGGCGGCGGTTCAGGGAACCGTTCGGGTCCTGGAAAACCATCTGGATGGCGCGCGCCCGGCTTCGTTGCTCCTTCCGTTTGAGCGACGCCGTCACAGGATTGCCCCCGATCGCCACCTCGCCCGAATCCTTGGTCTCCAGGCCAACCAGCACCCGGGCCAGCGTCGTCTTCCCCGAGCCGGATTCGCCCACCACTGCCATGCAACTTCCCTCCCGTACGCTGACGGCCACGTCGTCGAGGGCGCGGACAGGTTCGTGTTTGCTGCTCATCCGGAAGGTCTTGTTGAGTCCTGCTACTTCGATGATGTTGGCCATCAGAGGGTGCTCCCGATCTGGGTTTCGGCGGCGACGCTCGAGGCGGAGTTTCCCGCGGCGGAGACTCGCGCGACTGCAGTCCCGCCGCCGGTGGGGATCCCGACGGCGGTGCTGCCGCCGTCGTACGCTGTTCCCCCTGCGGGGGTGCCACTGAGCGTCGGACGGATACTCATCAGCATCCGGGTGTATGGATGCTGCGGGCTGTCGCGGATCTGCTCCGGGGTCCCGATTTCCACGATTTCGCCGTGCCTCATGACGGCGAGCCTGTCCGAGACGGCGGCCGCGAGGTCGAGGTCGTGCGTTACGAAGATCATGGACATCCCGAGGTCTCGGCGTTTCTCGTCGAGGATGGCCGCGACTTCGGCTTGGGTGGTCACGTCTAGGGCCGTCGTCGGCTCGTCCGCCAACAGCAACCCTGGCTTCCCGGAGATCGCGCCGGCAATCACCACACGCTGGAGCATGCCCCCTGACAATTGGTGCGGGAACGCCTTCAGTACGCGGTCCACGCTGCGGATTCCCACTTGCTCAAGCATGTCGGCGGCCCGGGCACGGGTGGCCTGGGCGTTGCGGCGATGGGCATCGGCCATTCCTTCGAGCAAGTAGGTCTCGATCGGAAGGACCGGGTTGAGGGCGGCGTGCGGGTTCTGTGAAATGAGCGCGATTTTGTCGGCGCGAAGCCGGCGCATGCGCTCCGCCGGCAGGGCTCGGAGGTTCTCGCCGTCGAACACGATGTCGCCACTGACCGTGGAGTTGCGCGGTTCGATCCCGAGGATGCAACGGAGCGTCATGGACTTTCCGCTGCCCGATTCGCCCACCAAGCCCACGGCCTCACCGCGTTGGATTGAGAGCGAAATTCCCTTGAGCACCGGTTTCACAGTGCCGGATTCCGGATCCGTGATGCTGAGTTCGAGGTTGTCGATATCGATCATTGTTTGCTCCTTCCGGCCGCGGCCCGGCCACCCAGCCGTTCGCCGATGTACGCCATCGCCGCGACCGTCACCACGATGCACAAGCCCGCGTAGAGGCTCTGTTCCGGGAAGCCTTGCTGCAGGGATTCCTGGCCGTTCGAGATCATGAGGCCCCAGTCCGCCGCCGGTGGCTGGATGCCGAGGCCCAGGAAAGACAGTGCCGCCAGATCCACGATCGCGTAGCCGAAATTGATGGTGGATCCGGTGAGGATCTGCGTCCACACGTTCGGCAGCACGTGGCGGAGGGTGATGGTGAGCCCGTTGATACCTTGGAGTTCGGCGGCTTTCACGTACGGCAGGTTCCGTTCCCGGAGTGCCACGCTGCGGATCACCCGGGCACTGTAAGGAACATACGCCACGGCGAGCGCGATGGACGCTGTCACGATTCCGGGCCCGAAGATCGCAACGCCAAGGATCGCGAGCAGCAGGCTCGGGAAAGCGAACAGCACATCAAGCACGCGGCCAATGAAGGCGTCCGTCTTCCCGCCGAACCACACAGCGGCGAGCGCCAGTGCTGAGCCGGCTACCGCCGTCGTGATCACCACGATGAGCGGCCCGATGAGGCTCGTCCTGGCCCCCGCGAGCAACCGGGAGAAGATGTCGCGCCCGGCTTGGTCGGTTCCCAGCAGATGTTCGGCGCTGTAGCCGAGGTGTCGTTGTGTCACTGACCCGACGGTTGGGTCGTACGGCACCAGGAATTGGCCGGCCAGGGCGGCGAGGACCACGACGGCGACGATCCCGGCACAGGCGATGCCCACCCAACCGAGTCGGCGGCGCAGCGAGGTGAGGCGTCCGGCGGCGGCGGGCAACCGTTGGGGCGTTGCCGCCGGTTGGGTGCCCAGGACTGCTGATTCGTTTGAAGTCATGACCGGCCTTTCTCCAAGCGGACGCGGGGGTCGATGATGGCGTAGAGCAGGTCGACCAGGAGGTTGACCACGCCGAAAGCCACCACCATGATGAGGGCGATCGCTTGCACGACGGCGAAGTCCTTGCGTTGGACCGAATTGACCAACAAGGCGCCGATCCCGTCCAGGGTGAACGCGTATTCGACAACGAACGCACCGGCGATCAGTCCGGCAATCTGCATGCCTACAGCCGTGCTAACAGGGAGCAGCGAGTTCCGGACGGTATGCCGCCAGAGGATGATCCGTTTCGGCAAACCGCGCGCGACCGCGATGAGGACGTGCTCGGATTCGCTCTCGTCGACAATCGCCGTGCGCGTGATCCTGGCGACCACGGCGATGGCGGGCAGCGACAACGCAAGGGCCGGGAGGGTGAGGTGCCAGATCCGGTCGACGACGCCGTCGCCCGCTCCGAACACCGGGAACCATCCCAATCCGACGCTGAGGACCGACATGAGGACAAGGGCCGCGAAGAACGTGGGCACGGCAATTCCCAGGTTCGACGCGAAAATCACGATGCGCTCGGCGAAGCCGCCACGGGTTCCGGCCAGGATGCCGAGGCCAACCCCGAAGGCGATGATGAGCACGGCCGCAAATGCCGCGAGCGAGAGGGTTGTGGGAATCCGGCTCGCGATGAGGGCTCCGACGTCTTGCTGCGTGAGCAACGAGCGGCCAAGGTCACTCGTGAAAAGCCCACTGAGCCACTTCCAATAGCGGATCGGCAGGGGGTCGTCCAGGGAGTACTGGCTTCGGATCGCCGCGAGGACTTCGGGGCTCACAGTTCGTCCCTGGACCAGGAATTGCTCGGGGCTGCCCGGCGCCAGGTACAGGGCGCCGAACACGATCATGCTTGAGGCAAGGAGCACTCCCACGAGCGCGCTGAGCCTTCGGGCAAGGAATCTCACGTTTTCGTCCTATTTGCCGGTGCCGCCGAGATCGGCAGCCCAGGGGTAGTAGAGGTAGACGAACGAGGCGGGAACGCCCGTGACGCGCTTGCTCATGAAGAGCCGCGTTGAGCTGTCGACGACGGGAAGCCAGGGTTCCTTGTCCATCACCAGGGCTTCGACTTGGGCGGTGAGTTTTGCCCGGGCGTCATCGTCCGAGGTCGCCTTGGCCTTGGCCAGCAGTTCGGTGATCTGCGGATCGGAGAACCCGGAGTAGTTCTGCATGCCCTTCGGTCCGGCGATCGCGCCGAGGTGGATGAGGGGGTCGGCCACATTCATGTAGTTCGTGGTGACGAAGGCGTCGGCTCCCGCGCGGGCTTTCGGGTCGGAGAAGAACGCGCCGAATTGCGCACCCGGCACGCCGCTCGGCTCGATCTTGAGCCCAAGCTTTGCCCCGGCGTTGGCGAATTCCGAGATGATGTCGGCGTAGAACGTCCGGTCAATCGGGTAGACGATCTTGATGGGCTTGTTCAAGTCGACTTTGGCCTCTTTCAGGACTTTCTTCGCTTCGTCGATGTTGGGGGTGGTGGGCGGAAGGTCCTTGCGGGCATCGGCGAAAATCTGGGCACCGTAGTTCCAGCCGCCGTTCGGCACCAGCGATTGTGCCGCCGTCGACGTCCCTTCGAAGACGGTCTTGGCGATCGCTTCGCGGTCGGTCGCTAGGGTGAGCGCCTTGCGGACGGCCGGATCGCCGAGGGTTCCCGTGCCGGTGCTGATGATGGCCATGTTTTGCAGGGATTTGCCGTAGTAGAGCTGGCCGTTGGTGGAGCTTGAGAGCTGGTTGATGGCGCTGAGGGGAACGTCGTAGCTTCCGTCGATGGCACCCGTGGCGAGCGCGTTGGCGATCGAGCTGGGGTCGGTGATGAATTGGATTTCGACCTGCTTGGTCTTGGCCTTCTTCGCTGTGTTCCAGTACCCGTCGTAACGGTCAAGGGTGATGGAGACGCCTTGCTTCCATTCGCCCACCGAGTAGGGTCCCGTGCACATGACGCCGGCTCCCGGGTTTCCGTAGTCGGCACCGGCCTTTTCGCGCTGCGCCTGCTCGACGACGGCCCCCACCGGCGTCGCGAGCTGGTTGTCGAAGGTGGCGTCGGGGCTCTTGAGCTTGACGGTCACCTCGTTCGGTCCGGTCTTCTCGACGGCGGCAATGTTGGCGGTGACGTCGGAGGCCCAGTAGCTGATTTCGTTGGGATCGAGGTGCCGTTTGAGGCTGAAGACGACGTCATCCGCGGTCATGGGCTGGCCGTCCCAGAAGGTCACTCCCTCCTGGAGTTGGTAGACGTAGGTGGTGTTGTCGATGTTCTTGACACTCTTGGCCAGGTTCGGCTTGATGGAGAAATCCGGCTGGATCTGGAAGAGGCTCTCGCAGAGGTTGGAAACTACTCCGCTCGCGGGATAGTCGGCGCTCTTGATGGGATCGATCGACGGCGGTTCGCCGAAGTTGTTGTTCCACACGATCTTGTCGAGGTTGGTTGTGGGTGCCGGGGTGGTGACGAGCAGGTCCTTCTGGTTGCTCGGATCCGGGGCTTTTGCGGCCGCGCCGCCGTGGCATCCGGTGAGGAGGAGCAACAGGCCAGCGGCTCCCGCACTGATGATTTTCTTGTTCAAAGGTTCTCCCGTAATTCTTTGGGTAAGAGCCGCCCCATCGGCTGGTCGTGGAAGTGACGGTAATCACCCAAAACGTTTTGGGCAAGAGTTCCGGGAAAATAAACAAAACGATTTCGGTGAAGCGTTTGGAAGGCTTACCCTTGCAGCTATGACGCAGCGAATTGGACGCTCCACCATCCGCGAGGTAGCCCGGGAAGCGGGAGTTTCCGTGACCACGGTTTCCCACGCGTTGAGCGGAAAGGGGATCGTCGCCGAATCCACGCGGGCGCGGGTCATCGATACGGCGAGGCGGCTACGCTACCGTCCCAACGCCGTCGCGAGCGGCCTCCGGAGCAATCGCCTGGGCATCCTCGCCCTGGTGCTCCGTCCGCTGGACACCCTCGAATCGTTCCAGCCCGA
The DNA here is from genome assembly GCF_004354015.1 of Arthrobacter terricola. Classification (GTDB taxonomy): domain Bacteria; phylum Actinomycetota; class Actinomycetes; order Actinomycetales; family Micrococcaceae; genus Arthrobacter; species Arthrobacter terricola. The sequence continues at coordinate 37,863 of NZ_SMRU01000024.1, read as the reverse complement.
AGGCGTCGACTACTTCCTGCGCTTCGCCGGCGCCGCTTCGCTCAGCGCCCTGGAACACGGCTACGGACTCATGCTCCTCAGCGATCCCACCCTGCCCGAAACCCCGAGCGTCGCATTGGCGGCCGACGGGTTCATCATCACCGAACCCGTGGAAAACGATCCCGTCATCGACCTCCTCCAAACTGAAGGAATCCCACTGCTCACAGTCGGCAAGGATCTCGGCCGGCCCTCCTACGACGCGTGGATTGAGCCCAACACCGCCAAAATCACCCGCCAAGTCCTCCACCACCTCGAGGAAAACGGTGCACGGCGGGTGGCGATCGCCGTCGGGACAGACCGCAACTCCTGGAACATCAGTTCGGAAGCCAGCTACCGGGAATGGTGTTCGGAGCGCGGCCAGGAACCCCTCATCCTGGCCCAGCGGGAGACTAGCGGCACCGCCGGCGGAAGGGCGATCGGCGAAGAACTCCTCGGCATGGCGGACAGGCCCGACGCCGTATACTGCCTTACCGGCCGACACGCGGCCGGGCTTATGGCCCGCTTGGCGGAATCCGGCGTCGGAACCCCTGACGACATGCTCCTCGTCGCAGGCTCGGACTCCGAGCAGACCCGCAACAGCGTTCCCCCCATCAGCGCAGTGGACCTCGAACCCGAGGTCTTGGCGAGGGCCGCCGTCGCCGCCCTCGTCAAGCAATTGGGCGGAGAACCCGCGTCCGGGCAAGCCGGAACCGACGGCCGCTTCATCATTCGGGGATCGAGCACGCGGCTATAGTGCCGAGCGCTTTAGTTGCTCGCCCCTTCGAGGGCGGTTTCGATCGCGCCGATCAACTCTTCGGAATCGGGCTCGACGGCGGACGGGAAGCGGGCGAGCACCTCTCCTTCGCGGCTCACGAGGAATTTCTCGAAGTTCCACTTCACTCTTTGCGGCGCGGAACCGTCTTCCGTGCGCGTCATTTCGGCATACAGCGGATGCTGCTCCTTGCCGAGGACGTTGGTCTTGCTCGTCAGCGGGAACGACACCCCGAAGTTGCGCTGGCAGAACTCGGCGATTTCGGCGTCGGAACCCTGCTCCTGGCCGCCGAACTGGTTGCACGGCACTCCGAGGATCTCGAGCCCCTGGTCGTGATATTTCCGGTAAAGGTCTTCGAGTCCCGCGTATTGGCGAGTGTAACCGCAGGCGGACGCAACGTTGACCACCAGCACGGCCTTCCCCTCGAAACGGCCGAAATCACCCTCGGAGCCGTCATTGAACGTGAGCGGGATGCTGTAGAGCGGGGACATTGAAACGCTTCCTTACGACGTCGAACTCGGCACATTGCCATCTTCGAGTCTACGTGGCGCGGGGAAGCACGGCCTCGCCTAAGGTTTCGCGCCCGGCGTCGATGGTTTCGTGCTGGCAGCGGTCGTGGCCGAGCTGGTCGGTGATGGGCTCGCCGGCGGTGGGCTCGCCGGCGTAGTCGGCGCCGGACTGGAAATGGTCGGGCTGGAAGTGGCGTGAGCGGTCGGGACCGCTTGCGTTTGAGTCACGGTTGGCATCGGGACAGTCACCACGGGAGCTTGGGTTACCGGCGCTTGCGTGACCACGGGCGCTTGCGACGTCGGTTGGCCGGATGTTGTTGCCTCGGTCGCGCTTGGCGTCGGGCTCGGTGTGACGGTGGGCTCGGCCGTCGTCGCGCTCGGGGTGGGCGTCGCCGTATTGGTGGGGGTCGGCGTCACCGTAGGCGTTGGGGTAACGGTTGGCGTCGGAGTCACGGTCGGCGACGGGGTCGCCGTCGTACTCGGCTTCGGCGTCGCACTTGGGCTCGCAGTCGCCGTCGGGCTGGTGCTTGCTGAAGGCGGTGCCGTCGTCGCACTCGGCGGCGCAACTGTTGCCTCCTGCACCCCGCCGGTCACGGCTTGTTGTGCAGGCACCGCACCCGGATCGGTGGGGATGGCCCCCGGGACGGACCAGACTGATCCGGGCGAGGTGGCTGTTGCGGAACCGGGCTGGTAGCTGACCATGGGAATGTCGCCGAGCGGATCCACTTGCTTTGTCGGCAGGAACGTCCAGTTCATCGGGTTGGTGTACACGCCGTTAAGGATTGTTTCGAAGTGCAGATGGCAGCCGGTGGAAGAACCGGTGGTTCCTACCCGGGCGATCACTTGGCCAACCCGTATCGATTCCCCCCTGGTGACGGCGATCCCCTGTAGGTGGTTGTACGTGGTGACCAGGCCGTTGCCGTGATCGATTTCCACGCGGTTGCCGCCGCCCCAGGGGTGCCAGCCGACAGCGCGGACCACTCCGGAGTCGGCGGCGTAGACAAGCGTTCCGCAGGCCGCGGCGAAGTCCTGGCCCCAGTGGAATTCGCCGGGCAAGCCGGTAATGGGGTCGATCCTCAGCCCGAAGGGCGAGCTTGGGACCAGCGTTACAAGCGGGGCGTAAAGCTTCCCGGCGCCGGGTCGGTCAAGGGAGCTGGAGGCAACGTTGAGCGTGCCCACGCCGTTCTTGTCCAGGGTCTGCACCGGGGACCGTTCAAACGAGACGGTGGCGCCGCCACTGGCCGGCACCGGGGCAGCGGATTGGCTGGACGGCACGCCCGCACTGCCCGTGGCACCGTCCGTAGGAAGCATGCCGGGTCCGACTTGTCCCATGGCGAGCGACGGATCGGCGGCCAACGTTCCATCTACGGATCGGCCCGAAGCGGGCCCCTGGAAGCCGAATGCGAGCATCACCATGACAGCGAGAAAGCATGCCGACACGACTCGACGGAATTTTCTTGAAAGAACCAGGTCAACAACCTGGCCGGACTCGTGATGCTTACCCACAACAACTCCCGGGACAGGCGCACCTCCCCAATCCGGGCGCGCTCGTCCCATTGTGGCAACAGCCAAGTTGAATGGGAACACTCGACTTTTTACCTAGCCGCCTCGCGGCCACACTCGTCAGGCCATGCCGGGCTACTCGCCGAGGTTTTCCTTCAGGAGCGAGCGGTGCTCGACGGCGGCATCCGCGTGAAGGATACGGCCGGCGTCGGTGAGTTCGAGGTACAGCGAGCGGCGATCGTCCGTGCAGGTCTGGCGTGAAACAAGCCCGGCCTTTTCAAGGCGGTCCACCACCTTGGAAACGGCGCTCTGGGTCATGGGAGTGCGTTCGCCCAAGGCCTTCATGCGGCACTCGGCATCGGCACATTCAGCAACGAGGTCCAGGATTTCGAACTCATTCAGGCCTATGTGGAACCTTGCTTCGAGGGCGCGCTCAAGGGCCGACGCTGTGCGGAAATACGAGTTCTGGATGCCGCGCCATTGCTCAACCAGCTGGCGGTCTTGCGTTGTTGCCATGGCCCCATTCTAGTCGACAGGCCAATTAAAGTCCACGTCATAAGATTCCCAGTCATATTCCTTGTCATTGAATGACGCGTCATATAGATTGATGCCATGACTTCACCAAGCACCCTCACTAGATCTGCCGAACAGCTTCACGCAGCCGTCCGCTGGACCCGTGCCCAGTGGCTGCTCCTCATGGTGGTCTGCACGGTCCTGGCCCTGGATGGCCTCGATGTCTCCATGGTCGGGGTCGCCCTCCCCTCCATCGGCCACGAACTGCACCTCGGAACCGATTCCCTGCAGTGGATTGTCTCCGCCTACGTCCTCGGCTACGGTAGCCTCCTCCTGCTCGGCGGCCGGCTCGCGGACCTGCTGGGCCGGCGTCGGATCTTCCTGATCGCACTGACAATCTTCGCCGCCGCCTCACTCTTGGGCGGGCTGGTGGATGACCCCACCCTCCTGATCGCAACACGCTTCGTCAAGGGACTGGCGGCCGCATTCACGGCCCCCACCGGGTTCTCGATCATCACCACCAACTTCGCCGAAGGCCGCGAGCGCAACAAGGCCTTGTCCATCTTCACCACCTTCGGTGCCAGCGGGTTCTCGCTCGGCCTCGTGGTGGGCGGACTCATGACCAGCCTGAGCTGGCGCTGGACCTTCCTGGTTTCGGTGCCGATCGCGGTGGCAGTCGTGTTGCTTGGCATGAGGTTTATCCCCAAGGACAAGCCGTCCGCGCACAACAGCGGGCACGATATCTGGGGCGCCGTCACCCTCGCGCTCGGCATGCTCGGCCTCGTATACACACTGGTTTCAGCTCCGGAAAAGGGTTGGGGATCTGTGGCAACAATCGCCGGATTCGCCATCTCCGCAGCCGTGCTGGCAACCTTTGCCGTCATCGAGAACCGCGTCAAGCACCCGCTTATCCGTTTCGGCATCCTGCGCGAAGGATGGGTGGCCCGCGCCAATTTGAGCGCTATCGGTCTCTTCGGGTCCTACTTGAGCTTCCAGTTCATCCTGACGATGTTCCTGCAGTCGGTGCTCGGCTGGTCTCCGCTGGCAATGGCGTTGGCCTTGCTCCCCACAGGCCTTCTGGTTGCGAGCAGTGCCCCGTTCGCGGACCGGTTCATCGACAAGTTCGGTGCGCCCAAGCTGATCCTCACCGGACTCACCGCCCTGGGATTGGGGTACGTCCTGTTCCTGCGCGTCGGTACCTCACCGAACTACGTGCTGGATATCCTGCCGTCGGTCATCCTCCTGGGCATCGGGTTCGCTTTGGCCTTCCCGTCCATCAACGTCCAGGCCACCGCAGGCATCCGGGATTCGGAGCAAGGACTGGCTGCCGGGCTTATCCAGACCAGCACGCAGGTGGGTGCTGCCTTGGTCCTTGCCGTGACAACCGCCATCGTGAGCGGCGGCAACGCTGGCGGGTCCGGTGGCACGGTCAGCGCCGCGGCAATGCTCGATCAATACCGGCCCGGGCTGGTCCTGAGCGCGGCGGTGGCAATCGCCGCCCTGCTGGTGGCAGCGTCCCCGGCCCGCCGCCGTCGTACCCCCTAACCCGGAGCCTCACCCTCCCTAACCCCGCCCGCGCCCCGGAGTTTGTGTACAGATCACACCCTTAAAGCGGCTTTTACAGGGCATCATCTGTACACAAACGCCGAAGCAAGGTCCAATATCTTCATGGTCGGCTTCACCAAGAAGTGGCAAACCGAACTGCGGATGACTTTTACGGGTCATCCGCAGTCCACGCCTGACTGGGTGCTCCGCCTCGCGGACGGGAACGACGCCGGCTATCACCTTCCCGGTTCGGCCGTCTGGGCGGTGCACGGGTCGATGTCCACGATGGTCGCCGGGATCCGCGTGCTCCTCATGCAGTCCTTGCACCCAGGCGCATTGGCGGGGGTTTACGACCATTCGGGATTCAAGCGGGATCCGCTCGGCCGGCTGGCCAATACGATTCGTTGGATTTTCACGGTGACGTATGGCTCGATGGACGCAGCCCACACAGCCACCCACTTTGTGCGGAAGGTCCACGATTCCGTCAAGGGCAGCTACGTGGACACCAACGGCCACACGCGGGACTACTGGGCGAATGATCCGGAGCTTCTTCGCTGGGTGCATGTGGCTTATGCGGATTCATTCACGGCCGCCCATCGGATCTGGGGCGGAGCGGTCCCCGGAGGTGCCGACGCATACATCCGCGAATGGGCGCAGGCCGGTCGGCTTATGGGGGTCGAGGATCCGCCGTTGAGCCTCGCGGAAGTGTCGGCCGAGATGGATAAGTGGTTCGACTCCGGGCAGCTTCGTGCGGACCATCGATTGAGGGAAACGGTCGAGTTCATTAGGAATCCGCCGCTGAAGCCGTCCTTGCTGCCCGGTTACCGGATCTTGTTCGCGGCGGCGGTCGCGAGCATTGAGCCGCGCTACCGGGAGTTGCTGGGGTTGGAGAAGGCCCATTTTGGCCCGATCCCCCTGCCGTCAGTGTTTGCGGCGCGGGTCGTGCTGGCCTTTGTGCGTTTGTCTTTGGGCCGCGTCGGCCCAAGCGAGCAATCCGCCCGCGACCGCCTGAAGCGCCTCGGCTACGAAGCCTGACCCCGGAGTTTGTGTACAGATAACGCCCTTAAAGATGGCCCTTAGGGGTCAAGATCTGTACACAAACTCTAGGTGGAAGGGCTTAGATCAGGGCATCCGAAAGGTGGTTCGGAGTGCCGAAGCGGTGGGCGGTGATGCTGATCGCCTGTTCGTGCAGGAACGGCAGCATCTCGATGCGGCCGGCCGGAGTCACCGTACCGTGGTAGATCGCGACGTCGGGACGGCCGTCGGTTGCTGCACTCAACTCGCGGCTATCGCCACCAATGAGCCTGATTCGGCCGCCGCCGAGCCCGGCGGCATAAGCCAGCCATTCGGCGTCGGACTGGATGCGGGTGGTAACCCCCAGTCCTGCGAACGCCGCAACAACCGCTTCGGGGAGTTCGACGGCGGAGGACACCGTGAGTGCCGACCCCGCCACAGCCCCGGCTGCCACGACTCGAAGCAGGTCCACGAGTTTCTCCCCCTCGGACAGGCGGATCGTGACCGGAACCGCGCGGTACCTAAAGACGTTGCGCTCGGCGGTCAAGCCGGAGACGTCCTTGCGCGTGCCGAATTCCGTGGCCCAGGCCGCGGCATCGCTGAAGAGGGCTTTCTGCAGTGTGTCGGCGTCGTGCGCCTCAACACCGGAGGCCTTGGCCGCAGCGAGGATTGATGCCGCACTCCCCTTGAGCGTGGCGCCGGGCTTGGCACCGGGTTCGCCCGGCAGCCAGCTACCCAAACCGACCAGGTAGTTGGGACCGCCGGCCTTGGTTCCGGCGCCCACAGCGGATTTCTTCCAGCCACCGAACGGTTGGCGCTGCACGATTGCGCCGGTAATACCTCGGTTCACGTACAGGTTTCCGGCCTGGATGGTGTCCAGCCAGACGCCCATTTCGGCGGAATCAAGCGAATGCAGCCCAGCGGTGAGGCCGTATTCGATCTCGTTCTGGATGGCGATCGCTTCTTCCAGGGTTGCTGCCGTCATGACGCCCAGGACCGGACCGAAGAACTCGGTCAGGTGGAAGTACGAGCCGCGCTTGACCCCGTGACGGATGCCGGGCGACCACAAGCGCCCGGTTTCGTCGAGCTTTTCGGGTTTCACTGCCCAGGTTTCGCCCTCGCCGAGCGTGGTCAGCGCGTTGAGGAGCTTGCCGTTGGCCGGTTCAATGATCGGGCCCATTTGGGTGGTGGCCTGTTCGGGGTAGCCCACTTTGAGCGAGCGGGTCGCGTCGATCAGCTGGTTGTGGAAACGCGCGGAGGTAGCCACTGAGCCCACCAGGATTACGAGCGATGCCGCGGAACATTTTTGACCGGCATGCCCGAAGGCCGAGTTCACTACATCCTTCGCGGCCAGGTCGAGGTCCGCGTGAGGCGTCACGATAATGGCGTTCTTGCCAGACGTTTCCGCGAGCAGCGGCAGGTCTTGCCGGAACGAACGGAACAATTCCGCGGTCTCGTAACCGCCCGTGAGGATCACGCGATCGACGCTCGGGTGCGACACCAGCTGCGTCCCCAGCTCGCGTTCCTCCAACTGCACCAAGGCCAGCACCTCTCGAGGCACCCCGGCTTCCCACAGTGCCTCGACCATGACGGAGCCGGAGCGTCGGGCTTGCTTTGCAGGCTTGATCACGACGCCGGAACCCGCCGCGAGTGCCGCGAGCGTGGACCCCGCGGGAATCGCCACCGGGAAGTTCCACGGCGGAGTCACAACGGTGAGTTTGGCTGGGACGAACGTGGCGCCGTCGACCGTTTCCAGGTCCTTGGCGCGTTCGGCGTAGAAGTGCGCGAAGTCGATTGCTTCGCTGACTTCAGGGTCGCCTTGCTCGATGGTCTTGCCCGTCTCCGAAGCCATGACCTCGAGGAGCTCGGCCCTGCGGGATTCGAGGACATCCCCGGCGCGGTGCAGGATGGCGGCCCGCTCAGCGGCGGGCATGGCACCCCATTTTTCGCCGGCTTCGACAGTAGCCGTGATGATGCGTTCGAGTTCCAGGGAGTCGTGGACTTTGCTGGCTTCCACGATGACGTCGCCTGCCGTGGATCCGGGGACGCGATCAAGGATAGCGCGGCCCCAGGCCCGGTTGGCGGGCAAAGCGGGGTCCGTGTCCGGGGTGTTCGCGAAGCGTTGGTTCGGGGCCGCTGCCGCCGGCTTGCTGCGATCCTGCGTGCGGTTAGGCGCCGGGACTGCGTGGTCCAACTGCGCGAGGGAGGCAAGGAAGCGCTCCTTTTCGCGTTCGAATAGCGCTTCGTTCTGGCTGAGTTCGAAGACCGCGGACATGAAGTTGTCCTGGCTCGCGCCTTCTTCAAGCCGGCGGATCAAGTAGGCGATCGCGACGTCGAACTCGCCCGGGTGCACAACCGGCGTGTACAGCAAAAGGCTGCCGACGTCCTTGCGGACGGCTGTCGCCTGGCCGGTAGCCATGCCAAGGAGCATCTCGAACTCGATGCCGTCCGTGACGTTGCGCTCCTTCGCGAGCAGCCACGCGAGCGCGACGTCGAAAAGGTTGTGGCCGGCGACGCCGATCCGGACACCGTCAATGTGTTCCGGCGTCAAAGCGTAGTTGAGGACACGTTTGTAGTTGGTGTCCGAATCCTGCTTGGTTCCCCACGTCGCGAGCGGCCAGCCTTGGATGGAGGACTGGACATGTTCCATCGGAAGGTTGGCGCCCTTTACGACGCGCACCTTGATGGGTGCGCCGCCGCTCGCCCGCCGGGCCGCGGCCCAGGCCTGCAATTCCTGCATGGCGGACAAGGCGTCGGGAAGGTAGGCCTGAAGCACGATGCCGGCCTCCAGGTTCTTGAACTCCGGCTTGTCCAAGATCCGGGTGAACACAGCCATGGTGAGGCTGAGGTCCTTGTATTCCTCCATGTCCAGGTTGATGAACTTGGGCTTCGGGAACGACGCGGCGAGCTCATAGAGCGGGGTGAGCTTCTCCACGACGTGCTCCACGGCTTCGTCGAACGCCCAGAGCGAGTGCGGCGCCACCGTGGAGGATTCCTTGATGGAGACGTAGTCGACGTCGTCACGCGCCAGGAGCTTCAGGGTCCCCTCGAGCCTGCGGTTGGCTTCGTGTTCGCCCAGGACTGCTTCGCCAAGGAGGTTCACGTTCAGGTGGACGCCGTTTTGCTTGATCTTGGCGATGGCCGGGCCGAGCTTGGCGTCCGTCGCATCCACGATCAGGTGCCCCACCATGTCACGGAGCACTTTTCGGGCGATCGGGATCACTACCTGCGGCAGCACCGGAGCCATGATCCCGCCGGTCCGCACAGCTGCGCGCATGTACCAGGGCAGGAAGGTCGGGACCTTCGGCGCCAGCTTGGCGAGGTTCCGGGCGGCGACAGACAGGTCCTCAGGGCGGATGACGCCGTCGACGAATCCCACGGTGAAGTCCAGGCCGTTCGGGTCCTTCAGGACTCCGGCGAGTCGCTGGGCGGAAATGTCCACCGGCACTTTCGAGGCTTCGGTGAGCCAGTGGCGGACCAGGCGGATGGCTTCGTGGGCCAGTTCCTGGAGGTGTTCGGAGTCCGGGGAGACTTTTGCGTCGATGCTTGAATCCCTGGTTGATGTACTCATGCGCTTCATTCCTTTTGGTGCAGAGAGCCTTGCTTCCATCAGTATGGATCTAGAATCAGATTAGGAAAAGTGATCTTTCCTTAAGAATATTCATTAGAAAAATCGATCCTTCTGGAGGGGCCGGAATGCTGGATGTGCGCAGGCTGCGGTTGCTGCACGAGTTGAAGATCAGGGGAACCCTCGCCGAAGTGGCGGACGCGATGAAGTACAGCCCGTCGTCGGTCTCGCAGCAGCTCACTTTGCTGGAGAAGGAAGCCGGGGTGAAGCTCCTTCGCAAATCCGGGCGTCGGGTGCAGCTCACTCCACAGGCCGAGATCCTCGCGGAGCACGCGGCCGCCTTGTTGGCGACGCTGGAACGTGCAGAGACGGACCTGGCCGCGTCGCTGACCACGGTGACGGGCACGGTCAGGCTGGCCGTTTTCCAAACCGCCGCACTGGCACTGATGCCGGACTTCCTCACCATCATGTCGATCGAGTATCCCGAGGTCCGCGTGGAAATGACCCAGCGAGAACCCGAGACAGCCCTATACGAAACGTGGGCACGCGATTTCGACATCGTGGTGGCCGAGCAATACCCCGGCCATGCGGCGCCGCACCACCCCGGACTCGACCGCGCCATCCTGGCCAAGGATCCCATCCGGCTAGCTGCTCCGCGCACTGATCTCGGCGGCAAACCGATCTCTTCCCTCGCAGATACAGCCTCGATGGCGTGGGTAATGGAACCACATGGCGCGGCGTCGAGGCACTGGGCCGAACAAGCCTGCCGCTCCGCCGGTTTCGAGCCTGATGTACGTTATGAAACCGCCGATCTCCAGGCCCAGATCCGCCTGATCTCGTCCGGCAATGCAGTCGGCCTCTTGCCGGACCTCGTCTGGGCTGGCGGTGTCGCGCCCGTACGCTTGCTGGACCTGCCTGGACTTCCAGAGCGGACCGTGTTCACGTCGACGCGCACCGCCGGCCGCATCCATCCGGCAATCCGTGCCTGCCGTGAAGTACTGGAACGGGTTGCTGCGGAGCGGATGTAAGGGTAGTTCGCGGCGCTTGTTTCACATCCCCTCGCTTCAAGCGCCGGTTTCAGAAACAAGCCCAAGTCACAAGGAAAGATGTACACCGGAACGCAAAAGGCCCCGGTCCGAGGACCGGGGCCAAAACGCGGAGAATGGGGGATTTGAACCCCCGAGGGCGTTAACCCAACACGCGTTCCAGGCGTGCGCCATAGGCCGCTAGGCGAATTCTCCATTGCTTCTGAATCAAAAGCAGACTCCACTGTACCCGAGATTTTCGGCATCGCCCAATCGACCGATCCATGACGTCAACCCGGACCTTCTTGGCCTTTAACGTAAAAATGGACGCCCCCAATGCGCCCATTCCTCCGGCACACCGTTGAACTGCTGGGTCCAGCCCCGAAACCAGGCCCAGCGGCTCACAATCTTGAGATTGCCCCAATCGGTGTACATACCCATCGTCCGCTGGGATTTGCAGTTTGGCAATGGAGATCAAAAACCATCCTTTGACCTGTTTTTAAACAATCCGCTGACCTGTTTTTCCTGGCCACTGGCAGGATGGAACCATGAGCCAACTTCATGCTCTTGTGGTCTACGTTCCCGACTCTCACAGCGAGGCCCTTTTGGCCGCGATCGGCGATGCCGGGGCCGGGAAAATCGGCGACTATTCGCATTGTTTCTTCACCACAGCGGGCACCGGACGATTCACACCTTTACCCGGCGCACACCCCTTCCTTGGAACCGTGGGACACGGTGAAACGGTGCCGGAGATCAGGATCGAGTGCGTGGTTGAAGAGCAAATGCTCCACGCCGTTATTGGGGCGCTGCGCTCGAGCCATCCCTACGAAGAACCGGCGTTCATGACCTGGCCAGTAAACGGCTGGCGCTGATCCATCCCCGAAGCGCAAGGCCCGTTGCGGTATCGGCTAACACGTGGCATCGGTCCATCAGCGACATCGGCTAACAGCGGGCTTGGCTAGCGACGGGACATGCTCTCCGCTGCCCTCAAGGAGTGGACATAAGGCCACTATGTCCACTCCTCGACCCTCACGATGAGCATGCTCCTTGGGGAAGGGCCGCACTGGGCATGCCCACGTGCGAAGACGAAGGGTCAGTTGGACCGAGCAATACAAGTCGGACCTCCACGACCAACCCAACCAACCGCCCTAGCCAGCAGCACCCAAACCCACCCCAGCCAACAGCACCCCACTCAACCGGGCCAACCCAACCAACTTCACCAACCGCACCCCCACCCCCYCACCCAACCTCAAAGAACACCCCAAAGAATGGACATGTCCCCTGATTCGGAGGGCACCGTAACTTCGGGTAAGCTTGTCGTCGGCCCCTCATGTGGCGTCATCCTGTTGAACTCCCCCAGGACCGGAAGGTAGCAAGGGTAGATGGGCTCTGGCGGGTGCATGAGGGGTCTCTTATTTAAATGTCAGTCCCTATAGGTAGGTTTTTCCCTGTGACTGTTACTACTGCTCTTTACCGTAGGTATCGGCCCGATTCTTTCGCGGACGTTATCGGGCAGGAACATGTCACGGAGCCGCTCATGACGGCACTTCGCAAAAACCGCGTCAATCACGCCTACCTTTTTTCGGGACCGCGCGGCTGCGGTAAGACCACCTCGGCCCGCATCCTCGCCCGCTGCCTCAACTGCGCGGAGGGTCCCACGGACACTCCATGCGGAAAGTGCAACAGTTGCGTTGAGCTGGCCCGCGGAGGCTCGGGTTCCCTGGATGTCATCGAGATCGACGCCGCCAGCCACGGTGGCGTGGATGATGCGCGCGATCTCCGCGAGCGCGCCACGTTTGCCCCGGTTCGGGACCGCTACAAGATCTTCATCATCGACGAAGCCCACATGGTCACCTCGGCCGGCTTCAACGCCCTGCTGAAAATCGTCGAAGAACCGCCGGAACACATCAAGTTCATCTTCGCCACCACTGAGCCGGACAAGGTGATCGGGACTATCCGCTCCCGCACCCACCACTATCCCTTCCGCCTGGTGCCGCCCGAGCCCCTCATGAAGTACCTGGAACTCCTCTGCCAGCAGGAGAATGTTCCGGTTGCTCCCGGCGTCCTCTCCCTTGTCATCCGCGCCGGAGGCGGCTCGGTTCGCGACTCGCTCTCCGTCCTGGACCAGCTCATGGCGGGTGCCGGACCGAACGGCCTGGATTACGAGCTCGCGGTCGCCCTGCTCGGGTACACCCACGCCTCGCTGCTTGACGACGTCGTGGAAGCAGTCGCCGCCGCGGATTCTGCCACCGTGTTCCGCGCTGTGGACCGCGTCATCCAGACGGGGCATGATCCCCGGCGCTTCGTGGAGGACCTCCTCGAGCGGTTCCGCGACCTCATCATCGTGCAGGCCATGCCGGAGAGCGCCCAAGCCATCCTCCGTGGCATGCCGGCGGACCAAATCGCGCGCATGCGCAGCCAGGCCAGCAACCTCGGGGCCGCCGAGCTCTCCCGCGCCGCCGACGTCACCAACACCGCCCTCACCGAAATGACCGGCGCCACCTCGCCGCGGCTGCACCTTGAGCTTCTGTGCGCCCGGATCCTGCTGCCCAGTTCCGAGCAAACGGAGCGCGGGATCGCGGCCCGGATCGACCGCGTCGAACGCCGCCTCAACTACGCCGGGGCGCTCCCGGCAGCAGAGGCACCGCACGTTGCCACCCTTCCGGCGGACCGGCCAGCAGAGCGTACGACGGCGGCAGCCGGCCCCGCGCCCACCGCACCTCCCGCTTCGGCTCCGTCCGCCGTGGAAATTCCCGTTTCCAGCCACCAACCGACTTCCGAAGCGCATGCGGTTTCCAACGCACAGCCGGTTTCTCAAGCACAGCCGGTCTCCGAGGCACAGCCCGCATCAGAGACCGCGCCAATGTCGGGGACGCCGTCCGCCCCGGCCGCCGCCGCGCGGGAACAGCTGACCCCGCCGCGTGTCAGCACAAATGATTGGCCCAAGGAAGACCCCGGGCAAGGCGCCGGAGGGGTTCCGTCAGCGCCGCCATCCCTCGGGCAGGAACACACCCAGTCGGTCGGGGCACCTAACCCCACACCAGCGCAACAACCCACAAGCATGCAACAACCAGCGCAGGCTCAAGAACCCGCACGTGCACAACGGCAGGCACCGGTCCAGCAACCTGCACCCGTGCAGGCTCCCGCGGCGTCCGGTGTCGGCGGCGACGTCGAGGTTGTTCGCCGTGCCTGGCCGGAGATCCTCCAGACGCTGACCAAGATCAAGCGCAGCACGTGGGCTTTGGTCGGAGCCAATGCGCAGGTTGCCAAATTCGATGGCCACCAGCTGACTCTGGCGTTCAGCACCGATGGCCTCGCTAGCGCATTCAGTCGCGCGGACCATGCTGAGAACCTTCGGCAAGCCATCCACAAGACAATCGGCATCGACTGCCAAATCACCTCCGTCGTCGGCGGCGGCAACAGCTCAGGTAGCTCTGAACCAAACCCAAAAGCACCGGCTGAACCAGCGCCCTCCGCCAGCGAGGGCGCTTCCCAGACCGTGTCGTCCGACGTCGACGCCGCTTGGGGTCTCGCCCCCGCCACCCCGGGCCCTACCCCGACAAGCCAAGGTTTCGCGCCTGCGGAACAGCACCCCGCTTCGGCGACGCAAGGCCACTCCGGCCCTGCGGAACCAGCCGAGCCGTCGGCACAGAGCCGCCAAAGCTCGGTGTCAACAGCCGCGCAGGCAAACGAGGCACAGCCTTCGCAGGCCGCGGCCCTGGCCACGCCCCGCCCGGACAATACGCCGCAGCAGGACAACGCCGAGCAGTCAAACAACGCAGCCCAGTCGAACGCCGCCCAGCAGCCGAACAGTCCATCGCCGGCTACGCGTGACTTCAATGCGGCCAAGGATTCTGTCGGCAGCCCGCTCTCGGGGGCAGCTCCGGGCTTCGCGGACGCAACGTCCACCGAGCAACCTCCGGGGCACAATGTGCCGACGCAAAGGGCTTCTTCTTCGTACACGGTCCCGGATCAAGCGCAGGCAACCCCAACCGTGCCGGCAAACGCACCTGCGCCGGCGCACGAGGCTTCCGCAGTTCCGCCGGCGAGCGCAGGAGTGTCGACACCGGCGTCTTCCCGAGGCCCGGCCGCAGCAACCAGCCCGGATTACTCCTACTCGGACGACGACTGGGGTCCTCCCCGCGACGAAGATGCCCCGCCGCTCGACGAGGAACCGCCCATGGATTGGATGCCCCCGGCCGCATCCAGCTATGCCACACCGGCGCCGTCCGGCCAGCAGGCCGCCAGCTACTCGGCCGCGCCCGCGACTTCGGACCGCGGCGCCATGCCGGCAGCCACCGAACCGTCCGCGTCGTCCGTCACCCAGTCCCAAGGCGGGTCCGACTCGAAGAAAGCCGATACCTCGGATGATCCTTGGTCCAGGGCAGTCGAGCATGCTCCCGGGTCGTGGGTTGTCGGCACCGAATCGAACGTGGGTACTTTGGCGTCGGGGGCACCCGCCGACTCTGCCAACCAACGCGCTTCCATTGCACCGTCTGCGTCGAGCCCTGCTTATGAACCAGCAGCGGCACAGATTCCAAGCCAACAAGCAGCGGCGCCTTCGCAAGCCCCCGCCCAAGCACCCGCGCCAGCCCCGGTGCCCACCCAAGCTCCAGCGCCGGTACCCGCGCCAGCCCCGGTGCCCACCCAAGCTCCAGCGCCGGCACCCGCGCCAGCCCCGGTGCCGGCCCAAGCCCCCGCAGGCATACAGTCGGCTGCCCCCACGGCCGTGAAACAGAGCCTCTACCAGCGGCTATCGAACAGCCCCGAGGCCCTGGCCGGTCGCGAAAAAGCACCTGCACGGATGGCTGCCGGCGCCAGCACCATGGTGGAAGACATCCCGAGTGCCGACGACGAGACCATCGAGGAATCGGGCGTGTTTGGGCGCGCCGCCGTCGAGCGTATTCTGGGCGGAAAGCTACTGGAGGAACGGTCCCTGGACGGCACTCCCCTGATGCGCCGCTAGGCTCACCGCTCCCCCAGCGCCCAGTACCAACTAAACAGACCAGCACCCGTTACAACCCAGACGGCCCTCATCGAAGTGCCACCAATACGCGACGCCGAGCGAATAGGGCGAGCGTCGAAACAGAACAAGCGAGGACGAAGTGTACGAAGGCGCAGTACAAGAGCTGATCGACGAGCTCGGCCGGCTTCCCGGCGTCGGGCCCAAGTCGGCCCAGCGGCTTGCCTTCCACATCCTCGAGGCCGATCCCGAGGACATGAAGCGGCTGGTCGCGGCCATCACCACGGTCAAGGAACGCGTGAAATTCTGCACCGTCTGCGGAAACGTCACCGAGCAGGAACTGTGCAACATCTGCCGCGACCCGCGCCGCGACCCGTCCGTGATTTGCGTCGTCGAGGAATCCAAGGACGTTTTGGCAGTTGAGCGCACGCGGTCATTCCGCGGCCGATATCACGTCCTGGGCGGCGCCATCAATCCCATCGCAGGGGTCGGTCCGGAGCAATTGCGTATCCGCGAACTCCTGACGCGGCTCAACGACGGCGCCATCCAGGAAATCATCATCGCCACGGACCCCAACCTTGAAGGCGAAGCGACGGCGACTTACCTAGCCCGCATGCTGAAGACGATCGGAGTCGCCGTCACGAGACTGGCCTCCGGTCTTCCCGTCGGCGGGGACCTGGAATACGCGGACGAAGTGACGCTGGGCAGGGCCTTCGAGGGTCGCCGCAACGCGCTGTAGCGCACGCGCTACAGCCAACGCGCGCCCGGCAGCCGCCCCGGCGAGCCCGTGCCCGGCAGCCATGCCCCGGCAACCACGCCCTGAGCCAACCCGGCGGCCAACCACCCCTACGCGATCCGCGTGCCCCTCGCCAATCCGCGTGCCGGCGTCCGCAGTGCCCGCCAGCCAAGCCACATCAGCAGACTGGTCAGGACTACCTGCAGGGTGAGCCCCAACGGCCACAGTGGCGTGGTCTGCTTGAGGTATTGGGGCTGGACCACCCCGTTCGCGCATTGGTAACTGTGCTCCGGCCCCGCGAGTGCAGTCCTGGCGGACTGGCTGATGCCTTCGAGCAGTCCGACTGAGTAGAAAGCGGCTCCGCTGCGGTCCGGGTACGGAATGGCATCGGCCACCACCACGTATGGGTTCAACGCCAGCATCCACGCCACTCGTTCGGTCCGGAAGGCGCGTTGCTCAACTAGCGGACCCTCGCACGTGAAGCCCGGTTCAACCGGGGTAACCGGAACAACCGGCTCGGAGCCATCAGGGGTTAGCGGCGCGTACGGAACCGAGTGGGAGACCGGCGAATTGGCTAGCACGGTTCCCTGGGCGAGTTGAGACCCCAGCGCGAACGAAATCAGCGATCCGACCACCAGCGCCGCAACAACCAGGTACGTCACCACGATCGAGAACAAGGGCCGTCCCGCGAGCGCCGATATTCCGACGCCGAGCCCGCAAATAGCAGCCAGCTCCACTGCAAGCATCAGCAGGGAAACCAGCACGTGTCCGGGAGTCAGCCCGCCTTGGAACATGCCGAAGACCAGGAACGGGGCACTTGTCCCCAGAAAGGCGAGCGCAGCCAGCCATCCAGCGCAGAACTTGCCCCAGAGGATCTGGCCCGGTGTCAGCAAAGTGATCTGCAGGATGGCGAGGGTGCCGCCCGCGCGGTCTCCGTTGATGGCGTTCGCGGATAGCGCCGGCGCCACCAACAGCCCGAACAGCAGCACAAAGGCAAGCACCACTTCAAAAACCATGGACCCGGCCGCGTCTTGCGTCGGTTCCCCGAAGGAGCGACGAGATTCCATGCTGGCGTTCCAAGCGAGCCACGTCAGCCAGGTCACGATGGCGATCACCACGAACCAGATGCCCAGCATGATGTACCAGCCGCGAGAACGCAGCCGTTGTTTCATTTCGAGGACCACGACGTCGCGGATCCCGCCAAGATAGCCGACGACGGCGTTCCCGCCGCCCACTGTCCCCTGCGGTCGTGCGGGGCCGGGCGTGGCTTCGGTGACGTGGCTCATCGCTGCTCCGTTTCAAGGTTCATGTAGGTTTCTTCGAGGGCGCCGGTGGCCGGAGCGAACGAGACGACACCGATACCTGAGGTGACGAGTTCGCTGAGGAGCGCGGCAGCACCGGCGTCGTGCGTTAACAGCAGTGTGACCGCCGGGCGGCGCCCTGCCTCCACCCTGAATTCCACGCCGAGTTCGCGGAGTTTCGCCATGAGGGCCTCGCTGTCCAGTGCCGTGACGGCGTATCGCCGGCCTGCGAGGGCTGCTTCCTCGATGGT
This sequence comes from Arthrobacter terricola, assembly GCF_004354015.1. GTDB lineage: Bacteria > Actinomycetota > Actinomycetes > Actinomycetales > Micrococcaceae > Arthrobacter > Arthrobacter terricola. Next base: position 20,145 of record NZ_SMRU01000024.1, on the reverse strand, counting down.
CTGCTGTTTTACGGTGCGGCCTTGGTTGACGAACACAGCGCCGTCGGCGATTTCGTCGAGTTCACTGAGGACGTGGGAGGAGACCACCACGGCTTTACCTTCGCCGGCGAGGCTCCTTAGCAGCTTGCGAAGCTCGACCCGGGATCCGGGGTCCAGCCCTGAGGCCGGTTCGTCGAGCAGGAGCACGGAGGGGTCGTGGACGAGGGCCCGGGCGAGGCTGAGCCGCTGTTGTTGCCCCCTGGAGAGTACGCGCGCCGGTTGATCGGCCAGGGTGTCGAGCCGGACGAGTTCGAGGAGGTCCGCGACGCGTTGCGGGATCCGGGCGGCAGGCAGCCGGTAGAAGCGCGCCATCTGGACCAGGATCTCGCGGGCAGTCAGTGACTCCCACACTCCGAGGGTGTCCGGCATCCAGCCAATCCGTAGCCGGACCGCGGCCCTGTCCTGGGCTGGATCGAGGCCGTCGATCGTGATGGTTCCGCTGTCTGGCTTCAGGAGGGAAGCGAGCATGAGGAGGAGCGTGGTCTTTCCGGCCCCGTTGGGTCCGATGAGCGCCGTCACCTTCCCTGCAGGCGCCCGGAAATCAACGTGCTCGACGGCGTGGACCGCACCGAAGTGGCGCGAGACACCTTTCGCGGATACACCGAGGGCGCCGCTCAAGGCCCCTGGATTCGGAGTGTTCGAAGTTGTAGCTATGGACATGTCCTACCCACCTGTTTCCCCCAAAGAACAAGCAACGCCTGCGGGCCTATGCGCCCCCAAGCTGTGTATTTCCTGATAGTACGCCAAATGGAACCGGCGGGTGTCCCCCGCAATGGCCGCCATGTGGTCACAATTCCACGGCCCGCCGCGCCCGGCGATAAACTGGCCCAATAAGCCACGTCGTCGTGCCGTTTTCCGGGCACGCAACGTACGATTCCCAATGATGCAGTGAGGGTGCGCGCATGAGTTTGCCCACTACCGATGTGAAAACCGAAGACCTGACCGCGCCGGCTGCCAAGACCACGCAGCTGATCGTTCAGAAGTTCGGTGGTTCCTCGGTGTCCGACGCCGAAGGCATCAAGCGTGTTGCCCGCCGTGTGGTGGACGCGCAGAAAGCCGGCAACGAGGTTGTCGTGGTGGTTTCCGCAATGGGCGACACCACCGACGAACTCCTGGACCTCGCAGCCCAGGTGACTGATTCCGCCCCCGCCCGTGAGATGGACATGCTCCTCTCTGCGGGCGAGCGTATTTCCATGGCCTTGCTCGCCATGGCCATAAACAAGTTCGGCGCTTCCGCCCAGTCGTTCACGGGCTCGCAGGCCGGCATGATCACTGACGGTATCCACGGCAAGGCGCGCATTATCGACGTCGACCCGCACCGCATCCGCACGGCGCTGGACAAGGGACACATCGCCATCGTCGCCGGTTTCCAGGGCATGAGCCACGCCACCAAGGAAATCACCACGCTCGGCCGCGGCGGTTCGGACACCACGGCTGTCGCTTTGGCCGCGGCGCTGGACGCCGATGTGTGCGAAATCTACACGGACGTGGACGGTATCTTCACCGCCGACCCGCGGGTTGTTCCGACCGCCCAGAAGATCGACCGCATCTCCAGCGAGGAAATGCTGGAACTGGCGGCCTCCGGCGCCAAGATCCTGCACTTGCGCTGCGTGGAGTACGCCCGCCGCTTCGGTGTGCCCCTGCACGTCCGCTCCTCATTCAGCCAGCACGAAGGCACCTGGGTCCTGCCCGGCGCCGATGACAAGATCACGATTCAAGAGGGAGTTGCCTTGGAGCAGCCAATCATCTCCGGCGTTGCGCACGACCGTTCCGAAGCCAAGGTCACGGTTGTCGGCGTTCCGGACATCCCCGGCAAGGCCGCCGCGATTTTCCAGGTCATCGCGAAGGCGCACTCGAACATCGACATGATCGTTCAGAACGTCTCCACCCACGGCACCGGCCGCACGGATATCTCCTTCACGCTCCCCATCGTGGAAGGCGCCGACGCCCTTGCTGCCCTCCGTGACGCGCAGCCTGAAATCGGCTTCGAAAGCATCGAGTACAACGAGAACGTCGGCAAGCTGTCCCTGATTGGCGCGGGCATGCGTTCGCACCCGGGCGTTTCGGCCACGTTCTTCAAAGCGCTCTCCGACGCCGGGATCAACATCAACATGATCTCCACCTCGGAAATCCGCATCTCCGTGGTCACCCACGCGGACCTGCTGGATGACGCCGTGCGCGCGATCCACAAGGCTTTCGAGCTCGACGGCGATGCCGAGGCTACCGTCTACGGCGGCACCGGCCGCTAGCCGCACCGCGGAGATCACGACGGCGGCCACCCGCCGTCGTGATCTCAGAGATTACATGCAAAAGGACCGGGGCTCGCGCTCCGGTCCTTTCGTGTTTCCTGCGGCCGCCTAAGTCCCTTCCTTCCGGACTCCATAGTGGCGGCCCTCGTCATCGGATTCGACCACGAAGTGACCGAGGTCTTCCTCCGACGCGTGTTCGAAGTCGTCATGCTTGTGGATTACGGGCGCTTCTACGTCACCTTGGGTCGCCGGGCCGAACCAGAAGCGCAGTCGATCAGTTACCTTCATAAAGTTATCGAGTGCATGTCCCACAATTTCCACCTCCTTCCCCGCTGCCAGGTCCAGTTGTGTGGCCGAACCTGTGTGGTTCAGTGAGGCAATTTTACGCCCGCAAGGCCGAAATGGCCCGGAATAAGAGGCTAGCGAAGGGACTGGTCGTTCGGGTCCTTCGGGACCACGTAGGTGCTGCCGTCGGCGCGGCGAATGGTTTCCCATTGCTGCGCTTCGGCCTGGCGGCGCACGAGGAGACGGCGGTTTTCCTCGGTCATTTCGTGGTCCAGGGAACTGCTGTGGGCAGGTCCGAAAATAATCCGCAGCCTACCCGTTGCCCGCATGAATTTCTCGGTCATGGTCTCTTTGGCCACCTGGTCCGCCCTCTCTCAAAAGGATCTCGTCGATTAAGAGTACACTAACAATTAGTGTGCTAACTATTGGGCGAGTTCAGCCTGCCCGACAAGCCCGGAATGGAGGAAGCCATGGCCGATGTTGATGACGACCTGCTGCTCGAGCGCCAATTGTGCTTCGCGCTGACGGTCGCTTCGCGAAGCGTCGTTGGTGTCTACAAGCCTGTGCTGGAAAAGATGGGGCTGACCCATCCGCAGTACCTGGTCATGCTGGCCCTTTGGGAGCGCAGCCCGCGGACCCTCAAGGACATCAGCGAAGCCCTCCTGCACGAACCGGCCACCCTTTCGCCGCTCTTGAAGCGGCTCGAGGAGGCTGGTTTCATCACGCGCAAACGCATCCACGGAAACGAGCGCGCCCTCGCCATCACCCTCACGGAAGCCGGCGCCGCCCTCCGGCAGCAGGCCACCGCCGTCCCCGGAACCATCATGGAACGGCTCCACCTCACACGGGACGAGGTGGCCGAACTCCACCGGGCGATGACCGGCCTCATCGCGGCGACCCAAGGCACCGGCCCAATCCAAAACGCCAGCAAGGACGCAGCCAGCCAAGGGCGATAAACTGGCAGAAATCAAGGAGATCCCCATGCGTGTGCGAATAGTGCTGGCTGTCCTCGCCGTCGCCGGACTTGCCGCGTGCACCCCCGGCCCGGGAAGCAGCCCGTCTCCCAGCGGCAGCGCATCGACAAGCCCCAGCCCGTCCGGCCCCGGCGGCACGGGGTCAGCCACCGCGAAGCCGACGCCTTCGGTCCCCCAGCCGACGCCCGGCCGCGGCGACGCTGAACTCTCGATCATCGTCAAGCCGTCCGCAACCGCGGCTGCCCTGAGCTACACCCTCGTGTGCAAGGGCGGCGTACCCGCGCCGGAGAGCCACCATCCAACGGCTGCCGCCGCCTGCGCGGCCCTCCAGAAGAACCCCGGCCTCTTGACGCGCACCCCTCGCCCGGCCGACCAAGTGTGCGACCAGCGATACGGCGGCCCCCAAACGGCCACTGTCACGGGAACCGTGGACGGCGTAAACATCGACTCCACGTACAAACTCACCGACGGCTGTGAAATCGCCGCTTGGGCCGCCGCCGCCGATGTCCTGGGATCCAGTGGTGCCGGTTCCTAGTCCCACACACCTCCCGCAAGAGAGTTGGATCAAGCTCGAAGCCGCCCATCATGCCCGCGTTGACCGGTATGCGGGCCCCTACCTGGAGCGCCGGTCCGCGGGCCGGAAGCACCCTGTGGAGGACTTCCTCTTCACCTACTACACCCAAAAGCCCGGCCAGCTGCTGCGCTGGCACCCGGGCAACGGCGTCGTTCTTTCAGGGCCGAAAGCGGCCGAGCGGGCCGGGTGGAAGTACTACCGGACGCTCGACGACGGCGAGCTGGCCGACGTCGGCCTGCCTCCGGGAACCGTTGCGGTCACCTTCGATCGCCGCAAGTTCGCGGCAGAGCGCACCGAAGCCATCCGCTTCGCGGGAATCATCCTCGGCGGCACTATCGCCCGACCGGCCCAGTTCGGCTGTTTCGGATTGCACGAATGGGCGATGGTTTACCGGCAGGACAAGTTCCACCTCCGCCACGAATACCTCCAGTTGCGGCTGGGTTCGGAGGGCACGGATGCTGTGGTGGAAGAGAACCGGATCCGCTGCTCGCATTTCGACGCCTTCCGCTTCTACACTCCTGACGCGGTCCCCCTCAACGAGCTCGAGCCGACGCGCGAGAACCAGCGCACCATGGAACAGCCCGGTTGCCTCCACGCCAACATGGACCTCTACAAGTGGGCCTACAAACTGGCGCCGGCGCTCCCGAGCGAATTGATGATGGACTGCTTCGAGCTGTCCTGGCGGATCCGTGCCATGGACATGAAGGCCTCGCCCTACGACCTCGAAGAATGGGGCTATCCGGCCATCAAGATCGAGACGCCGAAGGGCAAAGCGGAGTACGTTGAGTACCAGCGGGCCTTCGCCGCAGAAGCCCAGGAACTCCGGACCCGGGTCCTGGACCACGTGCGGCCACTCCTGGAATCGGCCCGCCCCGCCTAGCTGAAGCGAAGGGATCCCATGGCCGGAGATACGCACGAAACCACTGGAGATTACGACGTCGAACTCACCATCACGCTGACGGAGGCACCTGGCGCGGGCGACTACGAGTTTGTCCTGCGCGGCTCGGGCGGCGAAGTCTCCCCGGGCTCGACCCTTCCGGACGCGCGTTCCGCGCTGGCCGCCGTCGAACGCTTCGGTGAGGAAATCTTCTTTCCGGTACCGCGCCCGGACCGGATCTGCACCCAGCAATACGGCGGACCACAAGTGGCCGTCGTCAGGGGCATGTTCCGCGGGCGGGCGGTCAACAGCCGGTTCAGCCGGACCGATGGCTGCGAGATTGCCCGCTGGCACACCATGGCGGCACTTCTGGGTGGCGTCGCCGGCTCCACGGGAAACACCTGACCCGCACAAAAGCAGAAAAGCAGGGCCGGCGGGAATCCCGCCGGCCCTGCTTTCGCGTCAACCAATCAGTTCGTCACTGGGCGTTATTCGACTGATCGTCCCCTTCGTCCCGGAGCTTGCCTTTCTTGCCGTGCCCGCTGCCCTGGTCGTCCTGCGGAGCAACCGAGACGGAACCGGCGTCGGAAACCAGTACCGAGACGAACGTGGGTGAGCTGGTTCCGGCAAACGTCAACCGTCCGATGTACGAGCCCGGGGTCAGGCCCTTCCACGCGAACTTCAGGGTCCCGTCCTTGCCGTTCTTCAGGGTGATCGGATTAGGCGTGACCGTCGCATTGCCTTGGTTCGGGCCAAGGATCGCGGCATCGACGCTGGCCTTGGTGGGCTGGTTGTTCGGGCTGGCGAACAGGTTCGCGATGATCGTGTATACCCCCGGCTCCGGGTTGTCCAGCGAGAGGGACTCGCTGGCGCTCGGTGTTGCCGCGGTAAACAACTGACCGCTCGGCGACAACACGTAGAGGTCGAAGTCGGCGGCGGGGTCGGAAGAAATCACCGCGAACTTCGCGAACGACGTCCCGGCGGGAACAGTTGCCGTCTTGACGAAGTTCGAAGCGTCACTCGTAATGGAGACCGGCCCGGGAACGAGCTGGGCGGGCGACGAGTCCGCCTTGGAGAGGCCATCTATCGTCACGGCAGTCGACGAATCGGTACCGGAGACGAAGTCGATACCCGCGGAACCGTTCGACTGCTGCGTCGAGAAGGCGACGTTCTGCGAGGCCACGACGGACTGCGGGCGGACCGCGATGGGCGAGACCACCGACTTGCCGGCGCCTTCCCACTTCAGCGATCCCATAGCGAACGCGCCCAGCGCGGCAGTCTTGTTTTCGAAAGTCACCGTGAAGGTCCTCGACTGCCCGGCCTTGCTGAAGTTGAGCACGGACGGGGTGACCTTGACGTCGACGCCAGGGACCGTGGCGGTTGCGCGGTACAGGCCCGGGGTGAGGGCCGTGACCGTGCGGGTCACTTCGATCTTGCCCGCCAGGTTTCCGAGGGCGAACGAGGGAAGGTTCATGTCGCGCGGCAACGTGGAGCCAAGGCCCGGAATGCCGAGGTCGACGCCGGTCCCCTGGATGAACTTGAGGTAATCCTCGGTTGTTGCGTCGTAGATCAGGCCCGGGTCATTCACGTTCGCCGGGTTCATTTCCCCGGCACCCGTAGCGAAGACGTCCTGGTTCTTGGTTCCATCCGCCATCTTCACATCGCTCGCAGTGGTCATCATGGCCGATTTGACGGCCGCAGGAGACCAATCGGGGTTCTTCGACTTGATCAAGGCCGCGAAACCGGCGATGTGCGGGGAAGCCATGGATGTACCGGACAGGAATCCGTACTGGTCACCTTGGCTGCCAATGGGCGAGACACCGGCCAACACGGCAACGCCCGGAGCGGAAATGTCCGGCTTGAGCAGGTCCGAATCGGTGGCGAGGAGCGGACCCCGCGAGGAGAATCCGGCGATCTGCGGCTGTGCCTCGAGCGGAAGGCCCGTGGTGTCGTGGTCAATCAAGGAAACCGTGATGGTCGGGTTCGCCGCCACCTTGTCCTTGATCGCCTGGCTGGCCGGCGGGTTCACGTGCACGGTGGGGACGGCATGCTTGTCCGTGTCCAACGAGGAATCGGTGAGGTTCACCAGGATCATGCCGACACCGCCACCCCGCGCCACTTCGGCGCTCTTGGCCACGCGGTCAACCACGCCGCGGTCACACACCACGACCTTGCCGGCGATCTTCGCCGGGTCCAAGGACCCCGGCGCGCACAGCGCCGCGTTGCCGGTGCCCGAGGCTACGTTCGCGGAAAGTACGACGCCGGCCCCGATCACCTGGTGGTTCATGATGCTGGCGCCGCGGTACTTACTGCCGTCGGAGAATTCGACGGTTCCCTGGAGTTCCTGGGAGAACGACGTCGCGGCGACAGTGGTCATCCATGGCGCGCCGTGGTTGACGGTGCTGGCCTGCGGACCCGAGTTGCCGGCGGAGGCTGCGACAAAGATGCCGGCGGAAGCCGCGGAAAGGAACGCCAGCGAGACGGGATCAGTGGTGGTGTCCGTAGATCCGGAGATGGAGTAGTTCAGGACGTCAACGCCGTCGGCAATGGCCTGGTCAATGGCCTCGATGGCGGACGAGCCGTAGCAACCGCCGGAGTTGGGATTATCGTCTTCCCAGCAGATTTTGTAGATCGACAGTTTGGCGGCCGGTGCGATGCCGCTCGTGGTGCCGAAGCTACGGCCGTCAACCACGGCGTCCACGCCGGAGTTACCGGCAGCGGTGCTTGCCGTGTGGGTGCCGTGGCTCTGCACGTCTACCGGTGAGAGCTGTTCCTGCGGCAACCGATGCGCCGGAGGGACGCTCTCGAGGAACGCATCAGGGAAGTAGTGGGCGCTGAGGACCTTCGAGTTGCAGGCACTGCCGTCAAAGGATGCCCCCGTGTCGACGCCCTTCTGGCACTCGCCAACGAAGGTGTCGCCGTTGGCCTTCAGCATGGCGATCTGTCCGTCACTTGTGCGGTAAGGGACGCCTACTTGCGGTTGGCCTTGCAGCGGCTGGACGGGATCGCCTGCGAAGTACTTGCTGCCGGGTGTGTAACCGGTGTCGATGACGCCGACAACCGTGCCCTTGCCAGCCTGGTCCTGGCCGCCGAACTGGGTGTTCCAGAGACCGTTCGGACCGCTCAGCTTGAGGAAGTCGGTAGTGGAGTAATCAGGTGAGAACTGCGTGTCCGGAGCAACGAGGAGGACCTTAGGGTTCTTCGCCAGGTTGGTGGCCTGCGCTGCGGTAAGGGAAGCGCTGAAGCCATTGATGGCAGTCGTATAGTCCTGCTTGATGCTCACGTTTTGCTGCTTGGCCACGTCTTGCTGGCCCTGCTGCAAGTGCGCCTGGTACTGCTTCACTTCTGCCTTGCCGACGTCCAGTTTCTTACCGGTTTCCGGCTTCGTCGCCGCATAGCCGGGAGTTCCGCCGTCGTACGTAGCCACCGGCTTCTCTGCCAGGACAACTACATAGCGGCCATCTTGGTATGTCTTGGTGTCCAAACTTTTCCGGGCAATCCCGGCAACCGTCGATCCAGACGAGGGTGCGGCTTGGGCAGGAGCCAAGACCACGGAGGAGAGCAGGACCGGTAGCCCGACGGCTAATGCCGCAGCTTTTCGAAGCCCCCCGCTTCCCATGAAGCTCTTTCCTTGCAAATTCACGAGTGATTGCACCTTTCCGGCGGTCGTAGCGATCGTGACGGGAACAAAATTCAGGTTGGCAACCGATTAACAGACCTTCTAATGCGGTAAAGTCCAGCCGATTCATAGCGTACAGATCGATAGCAGAATATGACATAGGACACTTTTCGCGTTCTATTACTTGTCGCGCGCTGTCACCATACCGGCCAAAAGACGCCGGGCGCGTTCCCGGGAAGGGAACGCGCCCAGCGTCTTGGTTTTGTACTGAATATTTCGGAGTTTTCCTGAGAAATACGGTCTTGGACTCAGGCGCGTTCGTAGGTCAAGCAGTCCGCAGCCTCGGCGCCGGGGCCGACACGGACGTCGTGGGCCTCGCACATCAGGTTGTTGTTGTGCTTGCATTCCTCGCGTTGGCAAGCACCTACATGGGCCAGGACTTTAGGCAGCCCGCCCATGTGCGTGGTATCGATGAACGTTGCACAGGATGCGTGGTCCCTGGTTCCGCCGATCGTGATTCCAAAAGCGGTACAGCCGTCATGGTTGAATCCGCAACTGCCAACGCTGCACGCGGATACTTCGGCTACATGTTCGGTCATTGCTCCTCCTGCAGGACGGGGAATTTCCTTCACGGCAATTTCCAAACTACTCCCGCAGCAACGCTTTTAACCCGGCTGATTAGAGCATTTGTCCGTACCGTATTGGACGAATGCGAACATCAGCGCACTGCCGCTATAGCTTGGTCCCCCGCAATGCCTCGCTGATCCTGGCCAGTGTCGATTCGTCGAGCGTCACGGTGATCCGGTTCTCCCTCGCGGCACGTTCCGCCATGATCCTGAGGAAGACTGCCCTCCCCACGCCCGCGACCACGGCGGCAAGCACCACGGGCAACACCATCGACTTAGCGTTCTCGGCCATGCGGCAATCTTAGTGACGGGAGGCACCCCCGGCCAGAGCCGGCGTCGGGCGCTGCCCAGAGCCGGCGTCGGGCGCTTGGGCGAGTACCGCCGTCGGGCGCTGAAACCCCGACGACGGCGGGCGGCTGCCGCGAATTGCGCCGAACCGGCGCGGCCTCTTCACAGGCTCCCGCCAAATAGGGTATGTAGCGTGATGGCCGGTAGAATGGGCTTGCAAGCTCGCGGAGCGCCCAACCATTCCGTAAACCCTGCTGTTAAGCACTGTCGCTGAACCTTGTTTAACAGCAGTTCCGGCGTGAGACGGCACCACTCCGCGGCAGCCTTTTAACCAAGGTTCAACCAACGCTCACGCACAGGAGTTACCGGATGCCCCGGATCGTCGTCGACGTCATGCCCAAGCCCGAGATTCTGGACCCGCAGGGGAAAGCCATCGTGGGTGCGCTGCCCCGGCTCGGCTTCACCAGCTTTAGCGCAGTCCGCCAAGGCAAGCGCTTCGAACTGACCGTCGACGGTGAGGTGACCGACGCCATCCTCGCCCAAGCCCGCGAAGCCGCGGAGACCCTCCTGTCCAACCCGGTAATCGAAGACGTCGTCAACGTCGAGGTCGTCGAGGCCTGACATGACTGAACTTCCCTTGATCGGCGGAGCCCCTGTGGCCGTCGAACCCCAATTGAGCGGGGCCAAGATTGGCGTCGTCACTTTCCCGGGCACGCTTGACGACCGCGACGCCGCCCGTGCCGTCCGCCTCGCAGGCGGCACCGCCGTCGCACTGTGGCACGGCGATACCGAACTCGGCGACGTCGACGCCGTGGTCATTCCGGGTGGATTCTCCTACGGCGACTACCTGCGCGCCGGTGCGATCTCGCGCTTCGCTCCGCTGATGTCCAAGATCATCGATGCCGCCAACTCGGACGCCAAGCTGCCTGTCCTGGGCATCTGCAACGGCTTCCAGATCCTGACTGAATCGCACCTGCTGCCCGGTTCCATGATCAAGAACGACCATTTGAAGTTCCTCTGCCGCGACCAGGTGCTGCGCGTTGAGAACAACACCACCCTGTGGACCTCCGATTACGAGGCCGGCCAGGAAATCACCGTTCCGTTGAAGAACCAGGACGGCCAGTACATCGCGGACGAGAAGACCCTCGACGCGCTGGAAGCGGAAGGCCGCGTGGCGTTCCGGTACGTCGGCTTCAACCCGAACGGTTCGCGCCGCGACATCGCCGGCATCACCAACGCCGCGGGCAACGTGGTGGGCCTCATGCCGCACCCCGAGCACGCGGTGGAGCCCGGATTCGGTCCGGAGACCAACGCCGGCACTGATGGCCTGGGCTTCTTCACCTCCGTCCTGAACAAGATCGTGGGAGGCGCACAGTGACCACCTCAGCTGAAACCGTCGGCAAGAAGTTCAACATCGACACCGTCGAGAACGCAGCCAAGACGCCGGACACCGAACTCCCCTGGGCCGAACTCGGCCTGAAGCAGAACGAGTTCGAGGAAATCATCAAGGTCCTGGGCCGTCGCCCCACCGGCGCCGAACTCGCCATGTACTCCGTCATGTGGAGCGAGCACTGCTCCTACAAGTCCTCGAAGAACCACCTGCGCCAGTTCGGCGAGAAGGTGACCGACGAGATGAAGAAGGACATGCTGGTGGGCATCGGCGAAAACGCCGGTGTGACCAACCTGGGCGACGGCTGGGCCGTGACGTTCAAGATCGAGTCCCACAACTCGCCGTCGTTCGTGGAGCCCTACCAGGGCGCCGCGACCGGCATCGGCGGCATTGTCCGCGACATCATCTCCATGGGCGCCCGTCCGGTTGCCGTGATGGATCCGCTGCGTTTCGGTGCGATCGACCACCCGGACACCGCCCGCGTCATGCACGGTGCCGTGGCCGGCATCGGTGGCTACGGCAACTCGCTCGGCCTGCCGAACATCGGCGGCGAAATGGTCTTCGATTCCGTGTACCAGGGCAACCCGCTGGTCAACGCCTTGGCAGTCGGCGTCATGCGCCACGAGGACATCCGCCTCGCGAACGCTTCCGGCAAGGGCAACAAGGTGGTCCTCTTCGGTGCGCGCACCGGTGGCGACGGCATTGGCGGCGCCTCGGTGCTGGCCTCGGAGTCCTTCGACGACACCAAGCCGTCCAAGCGTCCCGCCGTCCAGGTGGGCGACCCGTTCGCCGAAAAGGTGCTCATTGAGTGCTGCCTGGAGCTCTTCAAGGGTTCGCTGGTTGAGGGTATCCAGGACCTCGGTGCCGCGGGTATCTCTTGCGCGACGTCCGAACTCGCGTCCAACGGCGACGGCGGCATGCAGGTCGAACTGACCTCCGTCCTGCTGCGCGACCCCACCCTGACCCCGGGCGAAATCCTGATGTCGGAGTCGCAGGAACGCATGATGGCCGTGGTCACGCCCGAAAACGTCGCCGCTTTCGAAGCTGTGATGGACAAGTGGGCCGTGGAATACTCCTGGCTCGGCGAGGTGACCGATTCCGGCCGCCTGATCATCACGTGGGAAGGCGAAGTCATTGTCGACGTCGACCCGCGTACCGTTGCCCACGACGGCCCGGTCTACGACCGCCCGTTCGCGCGTCCCGCCTGGCAGGACTCCGTTCAGGCGGACACGTTCACGGGTTCCGTGCAGGACGCCGGCCGTCCTTCCACCTCCGGGGAACTTGCCGCCGCTGTCACCGAGCTCATTGCTTCGCCGAACATGTGCAGCAAGGCCTGGATCACCAAGCAGTACGACCGCTACGTCGGCGGCAACACTGCCATGGCGTTCCCGGACGACGCCGGCGTTGTCCGCGTTGACGAGGAATCCGGCCTTGGCGTTGCTTTGGCCACCGATGCCAACGGCCGCTACACCTACCTCGATCCTTACCAGGGCGCCCAGCTCGCACTGGCGGAGGCTTACCGCAACGTCGCCACTTCCGGCGCGGTGCCGATGGCCGTCAGCGACTGCCTGAACTTCGGTTCCCCCGAAGACCCGGACGTCATGTGGCAGCTCGCCGAGGCCATTCGCGGTCTCTCGGACGCCTGCATGGTGTTGGGTGTCCCGGTCACGGGCGGCAACGTTTCGCTGTACAACCAGACCGGCACCGTTCCGATCCACCCCTCCCCCGTTGTGGCAGTGTTGGGCAAGCTCGACGACGTCGCGCGCCGCACGCCGTCGGGCTGGAAGGAAGACGGCCAGGCCATCTACCTGCTCGGCACCACCGCCGCTGAGCTGGACGGTTCGGAATGGTCCAACCTGCGTGGGCACCTCGGTGGCTTGCCGCCGAAGGTTGACCTTTCGCTGGAGCGCCAGCTGGGCGAGATCCTCATCAACGCTTCGCGCGACGGCATGATCGACACCGCTCACGACCTCTCCGAGGGCGGCCTCGCCGCGGCTCTGGTGGAATCCTCGCTGCGCTACGGCGTCGGCGCCCGGATCGCGCTGGAGGAACTCCTGGAGCGCGACGGCGTGGACCTTTTCACAGCTTTGTTCTCTGAGTCCCAGGCCCGGGCCATCGTGTCCGTTCCGCGCTCCGAGGAAGTCCGCTTCAAGGACATGTGCACCGCCCGCGGCTTCGCGCACCTCCGGATCGGCGTCGTGGACGCAGCCGGTGGAACGTTGGAGATCAACGGCGTGGACACCTTGTCCCTGGATGCCCTCAACGAAGCCTACGAAGGCACGCTGCCGAAGTACTTCGGCTAACGCTCGTACCCCAACGCGGGGTCACTTACGGCCCAAAAATCCCCTCGGGATGGGCCGTAAGTGACCCCGCGTTGTGTTTTTTAGTCTTCGCTGTGGAGGTCCCGACGCCGGGCGCTGAGCAATTCCAGTTCGGGGCGGGCGGCGACGAAGCGTTCGACGGCGTCGAGCACCTCGACGAGGTGCGCCCGGTCCGCTGCAACAAGGCCTGCGCCGAGCCGGACCCGGCGGTACTGGTCCTGGTCGCCAACCTCCGCGGCTGACACCTCGAAGCGCCTTTTCAGCTCGGCGATGAGCGGCCGCACGAAGGAACGTTTCTCCTTCAGGCTGTGTACGTCGCCGAGGAGGATGTCGAATTCGATCCACCCGATCCACATTCGCCCATTATCAACCGTCGGGCCCGCGAGCGCTTGAATTCCGCCCTTACGGAGCCGTCAAGGACGGTGGCAAGATGGGGGCAAACGAAGGAGAGCCGTGGGCGAAGGGGATCGTACGGACAAGATTTCGGAGGCCGCGTCGGACAGCGCCCATGCCGTTGGCGATGCTGTTGACGACGCCAGGGAATCCACGGCCGTCCGGGCGGTCGCGCGGGCCGGCTTCGTTGCTGTGGGCACCATCCATGTGCTCATCGGGATCATCGCCCTTCGGATTGCGCTGGGCGAATCGGGGCAGGCCGACCAGAGCGGCGCGGTGGGCCAAATGGCGGCGACGCCGGTGGGCGGCGTCCTGTTGTGGGCCGGTTTGATAGCTTGTGGGGCGCTGGCGCTCTACATGGCGAGCGATGCCGTGATGGGGTGGAGCGGAAGCCGTACCTCCAAGAAACTTGGAAAGAGGATTCGGGCAGCCGGCCAAGCAGTGGTGTTCGCGGTAGCCGCGGTGACCTTCGGCAGTTTCGCGGTAGGACACCCAAGCAACAGCAGCGAAAAATCCCGGACGGTCAGCGCCGGACTGATGTCCAACCCTGTGGGCGCGGTACTCCTGGTGGTCATTGGTGCGGCCCTGATCGGCGCCGCCGTGACCTACGGGATCTTGGGAATCACCCGGAAGTACGAAAAGAACCTTCGCGGACGGCCGCATGGGGCCCTCGGTAATACGTTCACCGTGCTCGGGGTGGTGGGCTATTGCGCCAAGGGGGTCGCCCTGGGGGCCGTCGGTTTGCTGATTTTGGTTGCAACCTTCGCCCACGACCCCTCCCAACAAGGGGGCCTCGACGCGGCCCTGAAAGCGTTCCGTGCCCAGCCCTTCGGCGTGGTGGTGCTAGCGGGAGTGGGCGTCGGACTGATCGCGTACGGTATTTTTTCGCTCTTCCGCTCGCGATACCAGCGCTTGTAGCGCCGCTTTAACACGCAAGAGCCCGACGGCGGCACCCACCGGAAGGGGGCAGTCGCCGTCGGGCTTTTATTTAGCTTGCTTGTGCTATCTAGAAGTGCCTTGCGACACCGAGCCCTGGAGCTGGCGCTGGAAGATCACGTAGACGATGAGGACCGGAACCACGGTGACGGTGACAGCCGCGAACAAGGCACCGAAGTCCACGGCATAGCCCATCTGCCCCGCGAAGGCCGCGAGCCCTTGCGACAAGACGCGCGGGCCGGCCGCGTTGATGGCCACCGGAATCAGGAACTGGTTCCACAAGCCCAGGAAGTTGAAGATGGCCACGGAAGCGAGTCCTGGCTTGGCCATGGGCAACATGACCTGGAAGAACGTCCGCCATTCGCCCGCTCCATCCAAGGAAGCAGCCTCGCCGATTTCGTACGGGAGGGACTTGAAGAAGGAGAAGAGGAAGAACACGGTGAACGGAAGGGCGAAGCCCACGTACACCAGGGTCAGTCCAGGCAGTGTGTTCAGCAGGCCGATCTTCTTCATGACGAAGAACAGCGGCACCATGGCGAGGAAGATCGGGAAGGTCAAGCCGGCCAGCATGAGGTAGTAGACAGCCCGGCTGCCGAAGAACTTGAAGCGGGCCAGGACGTAGGCGCACATGGCACCGAGCACCATGACGATCACGAGCGCGGAGCCCACCACGATGACGGAATTCAGGAAGTAGCTTCCTATGCCGGCTTCGGTCCACGCTTTGACATAGTTGTCGAAGCGCCATTGCGAGGGCAAGGCGAACGGCGAAGCGAAGATCTCGCTGGACGTCTTGAAAGAGGACATGAAGGTCCACAACAAGGGCAGGATCACGATGAGCGACCAAATGGTCAAAGCCGTGTGCGATACCGCGCCCACAACTTTGTCTCCAGGGGTCGTGGCGGGTTTGCGGGGATTGAAGTGCAAGGACTTCATCTCAGGCGAGGCGAGCTTGGTAGTCATCAGAGGGACACATCCTTTCCGCCGCCCGTGAGCCGGTTAACCAGGAACACGAGGCCGGAGAAGATCAGGGTGGTGATGGCGAGAACGACGCCCATGGCGCTGGCGAGTCCGAACTGGCCTTTGCTGAAAGCGGTGAAGAAGAGCTGTTGGGACATTACCAGGGTGGAGTTGTCCGGGCCGCCGCCGGAATTGAGTGCGGACATGTAGACGAATGCGTCCAAGGCGAGGATTCCCATGTAGATGTAGGCGGTCTGGATGTTGTCCCTGATCAAGGGAATGGTGATGGAGACGGCGGTACGGAAACGCCCGGCGCCGTCGATCCTGGCCGCTTCGAACAGCTCGGCCGGGATGCCCTTGATGCCCGCGACGAAAAGCACCATGTAGAAACCAACGAAGCCCCAGACGATCACGAACATGGTGGCGATCATGGCGGTGCTCTTGTCGCCGAGCCAAGGGTAGGACTTGAACTGGTCAAACCCGAGGGATGTGAGAATGCCGTTGAGGAGGCCGCCGGAGGGATCGTAGATCTGGCCCCACATGATGCCGATGGCGATCGCCGGGATGGTGTACGGGAAGAAGGAGACAACGCGGTAGAAGCTTGAGTTCCGCAGGCCTTTGATCTGCCCTTTGCTGCTTCCGCCCACGGTGACGAACGTCGCCAGGACCAGGCTCAGGATGATGGTGATGATCGGCAGGCAAATGACCAGGAGGATGTTGTTCCCCATGGCCTTCATGAAGATATCGTCCGTGAAGATCCGCCGGTAGTTCTCCAGCCCGATGAAGTTCTGATCGGGCGAGAATCCACTCCAGTCGGTCAAGGAATAGGCGAAGGCCTGCAGGAATGGCCAGATCACGAACAAGAGGTAGATGGCCAACGGAACTCCGAGGAATACCGCGAAAAAACTGACTTTGTCGAGCGTCAGGGGCTTGCGCCGCCTCTTCGAGGCGAGTGGTGGTGCGTCCGGAACGACGACGGCGGGAAGGCCGCCGTCGAGCCGGAGTGTCTTTTGCTTCACTAAAGTCACTTCACTTCAATCTTCTTGACCGAGCTGTCGTTGCGGACCTTGTCGGTGATCTTCTGCAAGTCCGACGTCAGCGTGGCGACGTCCGACTTTCCGTCGAGGAACGTGTTCCACACGACCAACTGGTCCTTGTTGGTGCCATAGAGGTCGATGAAGTTCCAGGTATAGATGTTGTCCGCGGCGTCGCTGAGCAGCTTGGTCTGCGAGACCAGAGCGGTGGACCCGAAGCCATCGGCCGGGACAGTGTCCTTCACGATAGTGGGGGCCAGCTTGGTCTTGGCGAAGTTGGTGGCTGCGTCCTTGGACAACATGATGCGGAGCAGTTCCTTGCCACCGGGCACGTTCTTGCCTTGGGAAGGAACCACGTATGGCTCGCCAGCCGCGCTGTGCAGCGAGGTGTAGGGCAGCTTGGGACTGGTAGTCACGGAAGGGACGGGAGCTCCGGTCATCTGGAAGCCGGACTTCGTCTGGTCTTTCATCTCGTTTTCGATCCACGAGCCGGACGGGTAGAACACCGCCTGTTGCGCGTTGCTCCATTGCGCCTGTGCTGCCGTGAACTGGGTGCCGGAGCCACCCGGCTTGAAATGACCCGCTTTGACGATCTTGTCCAAGGCAGTGAAGACGCTCTGGATGGCCGGGTGGGACCAAGAATCCGCCTTGAGGTTCTCGAGCCCTAGCCGGACGTCCTGCCCGCCTTCCTTGATTGCGGAGGCGATGGCCATCTCTTGATAATACGTGGCAGCTTCCTTGCCCCACACGAAAAGATACAAGCCTTTTGCCTTGGCCTGCTCGCCGAGCGCGTACATCTCGTCCCACGTCTTAGGCACGGACCAGCCGTTCGCCTTGAGAAGTGAGTCGGAGTACCACATTGCATAGACGGTGAGGACGTAGTTCAAGGCAGCCAGCTTGCCGTCGAAAGTTCCCGGAGCCAGCACGCCGCCATACAAGGTGTCCTTGATGACCTTGCCTTCGAGGTTCTTGGCGTTGACGACGCTCGTGAGGTCTTCAAGCTGGGACAGGATGGTGCTGAAACCAATCGCCTTGGCGCCCGAGTTGTCGATCAGGTCCGGCGGGTTGCCGCCGACGAACCGCGGCTGCAGTTCCTGGGCAATGTCCGTGGACGGGGAAATCTTGGCCGTCGAACCGGAATGCGCGCTTTCGAAGCCCTTGCCCGCGAACTCGACGTAGTCGATTCCGTAGCCGCCCTTGAAGATCACAGCATCCACCGTGGACTTGTCAGCCATGCCGAAGGGGTTCGTGTCGGAGACCGTTCCCGTGGGGCCGGTAGTGGTTCCGCCGCCACCGCCCGCGCAAGAGGACATCGATCCCGCGATGGGAACAAGAACTGCTGCGGCGAGCGCGCCGCGGAGGAAACCACGGCGTGCGAAGGACTGCTGCTGAATGTTCATCCTAAAACCCTCCAGAGACTCGTAGTGCCGACGCTGACGGCGTCTCTGCCGGCAATCAATCGGTCCGGGCACCGCCGCTAGGACGCACCCTTCGTGTGACATACTTCACTACGAATGATTGAAATGCAATATTTCAGGGCAGTTTCAATCAACTTTTGTCAAAATGTGATGTGCCAACGAGGCACTGCCAGAGGTGTGTTTTCAGGCTCCTAGCCGCGCAAATTCAAGGCTTCCGCGCACTTCGTGACGGCTTCGCGCGCCCACTGCCGCTGTTGTTCAGTACCCACTCGTTCCGCCCACTGCTCAGCCAACTGGAACTCCACCAAAGCCTCGGTGCGGCGACCGTCGTCGTACATCGCCCACCCAAGGTTGTTGTGCAGCGAAACCATCCACCGCTTGGTGCGCGGATCGTCGACGGCGGACGCGTACTCAAGCGCGCTGCGGGTCCACGATTCCTGGTGGCCGGAGTCCGAAATGGCGAGCATGTGGAGGGCGTCGACGGCGAGGAAAGCCTCGCCGAGCAAGTCCCCCAGCTCGGCTGCCTGCTCGAAAAGCGGGACTGCCATGGCCGGGTGGCCCGCGGAATTGAGCAGGCGTCCCCGCTCAATGAGGATCCGCACTGCGACGGTTGGCTCCTCTTCGGCGTCGATACTGTCCAGGAGCGCGTCCGCTTCCTCGAAACGCCCCTGCAGGCCGATCGCCCGGCCAAGCTGGGTGGCAAGCTCCGCGCGTTCGAAGGAGTCGTAGGCCGGGTCCGTCAAAGCGTCCCGGAAACGGGCTTCGGACAGCGCGGGATCTTCAAAAGCCCACAGCTCATCAAGGGTTTGTTGTTCCAGCATCTGGCTCCTCCTGACTGCGTCGAGGCGTTGGAAGGTGTCTGTGCACTCACAATCTAACCGAAGCGGCAGACAGGCTCAGCGTTTCATTCCCGGGCGAGGCGTGACCAGCCCAATTGTTCCTGCTGTTTCCGCGTCAATGACGACACCACCAGGTCGTAGGAATCCTCCACCATGTCCCGGACCATCGCATCCGGCAAGCCGCCATCAAGTCGAACGCCGTTCCAATGCGTCTTGTTCATGTGCCACGCCCCGGTGATCTCCGGATGTGCCGATCGCAACTGGACAGCCAAGAGGGGATCGCATTTGAGGCTTACATACCAGTTCGCCGGATCCATGGCCGACGCGGCGAACATCTTCCCGCCCGATGCGCCACTGGGCCGCACCTTGAACACTGACGTCTCGGGACCGAAAGGGAAGTCTTCGTAGGTTCCCGGGAAACTCAGGCAAATATCGCGAAGCGTCGAAGCGTCCATGTAGCGAGACTAGCGCCAAAGCCTCGCTGCAGGACGCTGCTAGATCCCGATCCGCCAGCCGACCTGTGCCGGGCAAGCGTTCATTACGACGTCGAGGCCCGCAGCTTTGGCGCGTGCCGCCGCTTCTTCATCGATGACCCCGAGTTGCAGCCACACGGCTTTCGCGCCGACGGCGATCGCTTCGTCCACCACCGCGCCTACGCGAGCGGAATTCACGAAACAATCGACAACGTCGATGGGCTGCTTCTCGAACGGCACGTCCGCGAGGAATTTGTAGCCAGTTTCGCCGTGCACGTCTTCACCCCGCGGATTGATGGGGATGATGTCCATGCCCATCTTGTCGCGAATGTAAAGGGATACCTCGTACGCTGAGCGCCACTCGTTCGTGCTGAGGCCCACGATGGCCCAACGGCCCTTGGTCCGCATCAGCCGGTCAATGACTGCCGGATCGTTGACATGTGTCATACCCTCAGCCTACTCCCGTGGATTTGCAGGATTATCCGGGGTTTTTGCGCAGGCCGGTGGCGCGCTTGCGGGGATGCGCTTGCGGGGTCGCGCCGGCGCAGGCCGCGCCTTAGACGATATGAAGTGGGACGGGTTACCTGCCCGTCCGGAGCGGTCCATTATCGCCGGGCGGTCCTGCAGCGCCGGCTTTGAGGTGATTCGGCCGCCCCGACGCGCATACTGGCGCTGCCGGACCTGGTCCCGGCGGTGGCGGCCCTTATCCCGGACGGCCAGTTTCAGCCGGGAGGATGAGGGGCCGGGGCCTTCTGTTTCACAGGTCCGTGGGTTGCCATTGGCGGCTCCTGTGGCCTGCGAGGGTCCTTGGGGGTGCAATGGTAGTGCCACATGTGAGGTTTGGGAGGTCCCG
>NZ_SMRU01000023.1 GCF_004354015.1 Arthrobacter terricola | reverse complement strand
TTCAACAGCCGCGCCGAATACTCCTACTTCAACGAACATTTCGGGACCAGCGGATACCGGATCGCGTCCCCGAGGCTGCTCACCAACCTCGAGACGGCCCGCCTCGACCCCGGCATGAAGGTCCGACTGAACGGCGTCGGCGGGACACTGGCCGTGCTCCACTTCGTCTGGAAACCCAAGCCCTGGGAGGAACCCTCCACCCTGAGCGAAGTCTGGGAATTCTTCGCCGACACCACCCCTGGCTGGCGGGACGCGGCCGCCGCGAAAGGCGCGCGTGTCAGGGCCGCCGCCACCGCGGGGTGGGAGTCGCTCTGAGCGTCGAACAGAAAACAGCAGCACCCCCTTGGGCCAGGGACCGCTTCACCCTCACGGCCTACCTGGCCCTCGGGTTCTTCATGCTCAGCCGCTCCGTCCTGGCACCGTTCATCGCCTACCGCTCGGCAGAAGACCCGGGGGCGGCAGGTCTTCTCGGGGTCCACGTGAGCATCGCGGCCGCAGGGATCATCGCGGCCGGCATGTTCTGGAACCGGCTCGGCGCCGGCTACTCCCGCCGCACGACCGTACCCGTTGCCGCGCTGCTGCTGGCTCTCGGGGCGCTGGGACTCGGCGCCACGGTCCTTGCCGTGAGCTTTGCCGCGGCGTTCCTGCTCGGAGCGGCGGGAAGTGTTCTGAACATCACGCTGCAGTCGGCCCTGTCGGACCGGCACGGTGCGAACCGGCGGATCGCCCTCGGCGAGGCGGCCGTCGTCAGCAGCCTCTTCGGAGCCCTCGCCCCGTTCGCCATCGCCGCCTGCTCGAGAGTTCCCTTCCTTGGCTGGCGTTCCGGACTCGTCCTGCCGCTCTTGCTGCTGGCTTGCYTCCTCCCGCTGCTGCGAACAACACCGATGCCGGAGAAGGGCAGCCACCAGGACCCGGACGCACCCCGTCACGGCGGGAACCTCCCGCGCGTGTTCCGGGCCTGGGTGGGACTGYTGTTCCTKTGCAGCGCCACGGAATGGGCGGTCATCTACTGGGGAGCGTCCTTCCTCCATGGAGCCGCCGGGATCCCSGTGCAGTGGGCGRCCATGGCCCTCGGTKTGTTCCTTGGCGTCGAGATCCTGGGCAAGGCCCTCTGGTCGTTCCTGAGCCGCCGGGCCCCGGTGGAACGGCTCATGACGGCCTGCACCCTTGCCGCGCTCCTCGGGATCACGGCGTTGATCRTCTCCGCACGGTCAGGATGGCCGCCGGTTGTTCCCCTCGCGGCACTGATGGTGTTCGGGTTCGGCATTTCCGGCACGACCCAGCTCGCAACCGCCGCGGCCCTGGCACTCCCCCGGTCCCTGTCCACGCTCGCCATGTCCCGTGTCTCCCTCGCCGCCGGGCTCTCCGTCGTCCTCTTCCCCCTCCTGCTCGGCCTGGCCGCCCAGACCGCCGGGATCACCGACGCGTTCTTTATCCCGGCGGCAACATGCCTCCTTGCCGTGGCCGCGTCCGCCGTCCTCGGGTTCCGTGCCGGCCGGAAACATGACTGAACGTGCCGACCGGTTCACCCGCCGCGCCGGCCGCGCGGCATATACCCTGTTTCCATCCGGGGAGGAACGCCAATGGTTCTCGACGTTGAAAGTCTGAAGCTCACGCTCGGTGTGGTGGCACTGACGTYGGGCGCGCTGTTTTACAACTCGTACCGGCGCACCGGGTCGGCGTACAGCGGGTGGTGGTGCCTGTCTCTGGGTTTCCTGATGGCCGGGAACATCGCCTACCTGCTGACCGGCACCACCCAGCAGGTCTGGGCGGACCCGCTGGGCAACGCCCTGATCGTGGCCGGTGCCTCCAGTATCTGGGCCGGGTCGCGGTCCCTGCACCTGCGCCGGACACGGGCGTGGCTGCTCCTGTCCGGTCCCGTGGTCACCGCCGTCGCCTCGGYACTGGAAAATCCGGCCTCCGATGCCTGGTCAGGAGGCGTGGTGTACTTGGCACTGATGGCAGTCGTGATGGGTCTCGCAGCCAGGGAACTGGCACTGCTCAAGCCCTCGGAGTCCAGGGCGCACCAGCCCTTGGCCGCCTCCGCCGGGCTGCTGGCCCTGTACTTCGCGGTGCGCACCTTTGTCTATGTCAGGGAAGGGCCCGACGGGCCGGAGTTCACCACCTATTTCAGTTCCGCGTTCACCTCTATGCTCACCATCGTCATGCTCGTCACCGTGTCCTTCAGCATGACGGCGCTGAGCAACGAACAGCTCATCAACGCCCTCAACGACCGTGCCAGCCGGGACGGACTGACCGGGCTGCTTAACCGCACCACCTTCGAGGAACAGGCCGGGCGGGAAGTACGCCGGCAGCACGCCGCGGGATCGGTGTCAACGCTCATCATCGCCGACCTGGACCACTTCAAGGCCATCAACGACACCCACGGCCACGCCGCCGGGGACGCGGCGATTCAGGCATTCGCCGACGCGTGCAGTGCCTCGATCCGGCACACGGACCTTGCCGGCCGGTACGGCGGGGAAGAAGTCATCATCCTGCTCCCCGGCGCGCAGCAGGAAAGCGCCTGGATCATCGCCGAGACCATCAATAGCCACCTCGCAGCGGCCAAGCCCCCGCAGGGTGTCACTTTCCCGACCGTGAGCTACGGCATCGCCACCAGTTCCACCGCCGGCGGCGACCTCGCACCGATGGTGGAAGCCGCGGACCGGGCGCTGTACGAGGCGAAAAGCCTGGGCCGGAACCGCATCGTCACCGCGAAACCCGGAAACTAGCTCCGCATGATGATCATCCCGACAGGGGCGGACGGCCCGGGCGCCGACGTGCGGGTCCGTTTCGACTCCTGCGCGCAGCCCCTTGCGGTCCGCTACGAAGGCTCCATCTGGATGATTGAGCCCGGTTCCGCAACAAGTCTTCCGGACGCCCTGGGTGAACCGCCCGGTTGGCGTGTCCGGGCACGCAACAGCGCAACACACGAGCTTCGGGTCATGGACCTTCTCCCCGGTCACGGTTCAGGTTCATGGCGTCTCGTCTTCACCGGTGACGGATGAAGGACGGTGCGCAGCGAAGCGGACCGATGAAATTTTCAGACAAGGACCGGCTAATGGAAAGATCCGCGAGGATACCCGTCCCAGGCCAAGGAAATCGCAGTCCGGCGACGGAGGATCTCGACATCGCCACCCTCGTTGCCCGGTATTCGCAGCGCCGGGCGTACCACCGCTGCGTACGCCACGGTGGTGCCGATGGCCGCGGAGAGGCCGGCGAAGTAGCCGAACAGGGACAGCATCCGCCACGGCCGAGGGAGGGTATGGACTGTTGCTGACGCAGCGGGGTCGGGGTCATGATGTCCATCGCATTGTCTACAGTTGTTGTTTTCACAAACATTTGGCCATGAAACCACGTCGTGCCGGCCTTGATGTGTGAACAAGCGGCCCCGGAACAATTGCTCCTTGTCCCGGGACCGCTTCTCCATCCGACCAGGCCGCTGTTACCGGGCGGGAAGATCGCTCACAACCCACATCTTCCGGAGGGTTTCGTGAATCGTCCAGGTGCCCCGCCACCCTTCGGGCGTTACGAACAAGGAACCCGGGCCGACGTCAAAACTGCTTCCGTCTTCTTCCGTGATTGTTGCTGTTCCGCTCAGGATCTGGCAGATCTCGTCATAGCCTGGGCGGGTGCTGGTGAACGTTCCCGGAGTTACCTCCCAGATGCCCGTCTTCAGCCCTTCGCGGGCCCAAAGCCGCAGGGACACCTCCGTCTGGCCTGCGGTGCTGGAAGTTGCTTTGGGACTGTGCTCGCCCGGGTTCGTTGTGTTTGCGTCACTCATGACAGTGGCCTTGACCATTGTTGCTCCTTCTGGGCTGCGCCCTTCGAAAGTGCTCCCGCCTTTGGGAAAGCACGCCTTTGATCCTAACAATTGTCAACAATCGACGATAGTGCCGCGAGGAAAATTTTTGATTAGAACGGCGCCTGAATCCCGGACCGGCCTCTCCCTGTCCTGCAATCGCGGGCAGGAGTAGCGTCGGTGTGAGGATCCAGCAGGAACGGTCAGCGCGGCTGATGAGAGGCCGAGGCCGCCTGGGACGGGTTCTTGAAGGAGAGCCGACAATGGCTGGATGGAATGCTGACACGGCGGCCGGCCCGCTCGGGGCCGGGACGGTCACCCTGGTGGAAGGTACGTCGTTTTGCATCTCGTTGCCCAACGGGGATATCCATCCGGATTCACCGCATGGGTTTTTCGTCCAGGACACACGTGTCCTGTCGCGTTGGAACCTGACCATCAACGGCCAGTCGCTGGAACCGCTGACGGCCCAAACCAGGGAGCCTTACCGGGCAGTGTTCGCAGGCCGCGTGACCCGGGCGGAGGGATACTCGGACAGTCCCCTGATCGTGGAACGCATTCGTGAAGTCGGCGTCGGACTCCTGGAATACCTTACGGTGCATAACCACTCCACGGAGCCAAAGGAATGCCTGATCTCGGTCAGCGTAGCTTGCGATTTCGCGGACGTGTTCGAGGTGAAGGAAGCGCGGATCCAGCGCCAATGGAACGAGTCCCGCCAGCCGGGCGAGGATGAACTTTTCATCCGCGCCAGTTGGCAGGACATCAGGAAGGCTGTCGTCATCAAATCCGACGGTGCCGATGTCGCCCCCGGGTCGCTGACGTACCGAACGACCATCCCGCCGCGAGGCCAATGGAAAACGGTGCTCACCGTGACGCCGGTGCTTGACGGAATGGTACCGGCGACGACGGTGGTTCATCCCGCAGCCGGCGAACTCTCAAGCAGCGACCGCCGCCGGGAAGAATGGGTGGCCAGGATTCCCGTTCTCCATATGGGAAACCACGCCATCGAACGGACGCTGCGGCGCAGTTACGACGATCTGGGCGCGCTTCGCATCGAGGACCCGGCCCACCCGGAGAGGATCGTGGTGGCAGCCGGCGCTCCGTGGTTCATGACGCTGTTCGGCCGTGACTCGTTGTGGGCCTCGGAGATGGCCATGTCGGTTGATCCATCCTTGGCACTGGGCACGCTGCAGACTTTGGCGGACCGGCAAGGGACGGTGGTCGACCCCGTTACCGAGGAGGAACCGGGCAAGATCCTGCATGAGGTGAGGCTGGACGTCTCCAGCAGCCTGGCCCTGGGAGGCAAGGCCATCTACTACGGAAGCATCGATGCGACTCCCCTTTTCGTGACGGTCTTGGGCTCGGTCAGCCGTTGGGGCTTTGCCCAGGACACCATCGCCGCCCTGCTCCCCCACGCGGACAGGGCTTTGAACTGGATCCGGGACTACGGCGACAGGGACGGCGACGGCTTCGTCGAGTACGAGCGCCTCAACGACCGGGGTTTGATCAACCAGGGCTGGAAGGACTCCTGGGACGGGATCAACTTCGCCGACGGGACTCTCGCAGAACCGCCCATCGCGCTCTGCGAAGTCCAGGCTTACGTCTATGACGCCTACATGGCACGGGCCTGGATGGCCTACGACGCCGGTGACGGCGCCTTGGCGACCGAACTCGCCGGCCGGGCTGCCCGCTTGAAGGAACGGTTCAACGAGCAGTTCTGGATGCCCGACCGCGGTTACTACGCCATAGCCTTGGATGGCAACAAACGGCAGGTGGATGCCTGCGCCTCGAACATGGGGCACTGCCTTTGGGTCGGCCTCGTAGACGAGGACAAAGCGCCACTGGTCGCCGAACGGTTGATGTCCCCTGAGATGTTCAGCGGCTGGGGCGTGCGGACCCTTGCCAGCGACATGGGCGCCTACAATCCTGCCAGCTACCACAATGGCTCGGTTTGGCCGCACGATAACGCCGTCATCGCCGCCGGCCTGATGCGCTACGGATTCGTCGAGGAGGCTCAACGGATTGCGACTGCCCTGTTTGAAGCTGCCGACTACTCGCAAGGCCGCCTCCCGGAGCTTTTCTGCGGATTCAGCCGGGACCAGTACAGGGAGCCCGTGCCCTATCCCACTGCGTGCTCGCCTCAGGCATGGGCAGCCGCTTCGCCCATCCAGCTAATCACGAGCCTGATGAGGTACGACACCCATGTTTCCCGCGGCGGGTTTTGGATGGACCCGAAGCTGCCGCCTTCCTACGGCGACCTGCACATCACCAACGCCCCGATGGCGGGCGGCCGGGTAACCATTGACATCGCAGATTCGGTTCCCACCGTGCAGGGACTTCCGCCGGGGATGCTTTTTCATCAAGGGCATCGGCCATGGCTGGCCGAACTCGTGGCGCAAGCCGGCCTCCGGACTTCTGAAGGCCGGCTGCGCGGCGGGGCCTAGTTGTGAACCTTGCCGACAGCGGCCGCGGGAAGCAGGCCGCTGAGCGGAATCCTGTGCCGCACGGCCTCGACAAGCGAGTCCTCGAACTGGGGGACGCCCATTGCGACGGCACCCCGGAGTCGTTCCCGCTCGTCGGTAAAGACCGTCGTCGGCGGCCCGGGAACATCTCCGGGGATGGCGGTCTGGCGCAGGCCGGCGCCGGTCTCCCCAAGCAATGTCAGCTTTGTCCCGTACATCTTGCTGGTGTAGACGGGCAGTTCCGAGAACGGCCCGGGCGCCTCGCCCAGGCCGAGGTCGTGGAGGACCGAACGGGCGGCGTGCCGGCCCTGGGCCCGAGCGCTGGCCCAGTTCTCGGTGCGTCGGGCTCGCGGAGTTGTCGCGACCCTGGCCACATCCCCAGCCGCGTAGACCCCGTCGGCCCCGATCGCCCGCAGCGAAGGGTCGACGGCGACCCCGTCCTCCACGTCAAGCCCGCTGCCCTGGAGCCACTCGGTGTTGGGGAGGCTGCCCGCAGCCACCAGGAGCAGGTCGCCGGCCAGCCGGCGTCCGTCGTCAAGACGGACCATGACCCGGTCCTCGCCGCTGGTCCAGCCGGCGACCGTGCGCCCCACGTGCGGGTGCGCATGTTCGTTGTGGCGCTCGAGGAGCCATGAGGCGGCATTGCGGCCGAGCCGGTCCGACATGGGTACCGGCTGCCTTGCAACCAGGTCCACTTCCACTTCTGCCCCGCTGAGCAGGCTTGCCGTTTCACCTCCGATGAACCCTGCACCCATGATGATCACGCGCCCATGGCGCCCAAGGGGCTTCCCGGACCAACCGAGCAGCGACCTCATGCGTGCTGCGTCCGCCGAGGTGCGCAAGGTCACCACTCGCTCCGGCACCGGGCAGGCGCTCCCTGGCCAGGGCCGGGCGCGCACGCCGGTGGCTATCACCAGGGCGCGGTATCGAAGCAGCTTGCCGCTGGCCAGCCGGACTTCCCGGCGCGCGGGGTCCAATGCCTCGGCCTCGTCCCGGGCGAGCCACTCGACGTCGGGCGTTTGCGCCTCAGGCAGGGTGAGCTCGACGTGGGAGTGCCCCGCGGACAACATCGTCGTGTTCACGGCCGTGCGGTTGTACGGCAAGGCGTCCTCCCCGCGCACTACCGTGACGCCGCCGTCGTACCCCCTCTCCCGCAGCGTCGCGGCGCATGCCGCACCGGCTATCCCGGAGCCGACCACCACGACCCGGTCTTCCTGCTTCATCCGCGCTCCTCTTGTTTGTCAGCCGGCAACGCCTGCACAGGCGATGCTAGGCAATGCCCGTGGTGCCCAGCAGGCTTCCGATCGCGAACGTCGTGGCCAGTGCAAGAGCGCCTCCGACGACGACCCGGCCGGAGGCCCTGAGCCTCGAGCCGCCGCCGATCCACGCGCCGACCCAGCCGGTGAGGAAGAGGGCGATGAGGACCATCGCGAATGTCAGAGGGACGCGGATCGGTGCGGGGGCCAGGAGGATCGAAAGTATCGGGAGGATCGAGCCAAAGAGGAACGAGACCGCCGATGCGATGGCGGCATGCCACGGGCTCACGATCTCGTCGGGATCGATGCCAAGTTCGATATCGAGGTGTGCACGCAGCGGGTCCGACTCCGTAAGCTCCAAGGCGACCCTCGACGCTGTCTCTTCGGACAGCCCCTTTGACCGGTACATCCCCACAAGCTCGGCGAATTCCTCCTCCGGCTTCTCACGCAGTTCCCGGGTCTCCTTCGCGATGAGTTGCTTCTGGCTGTCGCTCTGGCTGCTGACGGAAACGTACTCACCGAGGGCCATCGAAATGGCGCCGCCCACAACGGCGGCCATGCCCGCAGCAAGGATGGGACCAGTCTCCCTTGTAAGGCCTGCGACGCCGACGACGACCGCGGCAACTGAGACGATGCCGTCGTTTGCACCAAGTATGCCGGCCCGTAGCCAGTTCAATTTAGCCGCAAGGCCTGTTCCCTGAGGCTCGTGATGCACGATGACAGTTTCAATGCTCATGTTCTTGGTTCTCCGTTCTAGGGATTTGTGTTGGGTCTAGGAATTTCTCTGGATAAGCAGTGCACGCGACTCGGTCCATCGGTGGCACCGGACCTCATGGCCAGGGGCGACTTCGAGCAGCGCCGGCATGTCCGTGCGGCACTTATCGGTGGCAAGCGGGCATCGGGTGTTGAACCGGCATCCTGTCGGTGGGTTGATCGGCGATGGGGGCTCCCCGGCCGCCACAAGTTGCTCGGGGTGCTTCTCGTCGGCGACCAGCGCGGCGGAGAGCAGCGCGATGGTGTAGGGGTGCAGCGTTCCGTGGAACAGGTCCTCCCGGTCCGCGGTCTCCACGATCTGGCCGAGGTACATCACTGCGACGCGGTCGCTGACGTACTGGACGACCCGCAGGTCGTGGGAGATCACGACCATCGTCAACCGGTGGTCCCTGCGCAGCCGGGCGAGCAGGTTGAGCACCTTGGCCTGGACGGACGCGTCCAGGGCCGACGTCGGCTCATCACAGATCAGGAGCGTGGGGTTGGTGAGGAGCGCACGCGCGATGACGACGCGCTGGAGCTGGCCGCCCGAGCAATCGCCCGGATACCGGTCCAGGTAGGAAGCATCGAGTCCCACCTCCGCCAGGGCTGCCACGACCCGCGCGCGCCGGTCTGCCCTCGTGCCGATCCCGTGGGTACGCAGGACCGCAGCCAGGCCCACCCCGATGGTCATGCAGGACCGCAGCCAGGCCCACCCCGATGGTCATGCAGGGATCCATCGCGGCGTGGGGATCCTGGAAGACCAGCTGTGCCTTGGCTCGAAGGCTTTTGAGAAAGACCCTGCCCCCTTGGGAGGCGTCCTGGCCGTCGATGCCCACGGTTCCCGAGTCGGTGGGGAGCAACCGCAAAATCACCCGGGCCAGTGTGCTCTTGCCTGAGCCCGATTCCCCGACCAGGCCGAGCACTTCGCCGGCGCGCACCCGCAGGCTGATCCCGTCGACTGAACGGACGGACTCGGGCCTGCCGAACAGTTTTTTCCGGGCGAGGCGGAAGTGCTTGACCACGTTGTCCAGCACCACCATGTCGACGGCGGGTGGCTGAGCCGTGTTCTTGGCCGATGCCGTGCGGAGCATGCTCATCCCGCCGTCCTCGTCTCGATCGTCGACCAGCAGCGTGAGCTGTGCCCGGCCCTGCCGCACCCGGCGAGCTCGGGTTCCTCGTTCTCGCACTTCTGCTCAAGATGCTCGTCCGTGCAGACGAGGCACCGTGAGCGGAACCGGCATCCGTGCGATACTGCCCGGGCAGCGTTCGCGTCGCCCGGGATCGTGTACAGGGACCCGTCTTCCTCCGGCTCGAGCATCGCGCACTTGACGAGTGCCTTGGTGTACGGGTGCTGCGGGGAATGGAGGATCTCCCGGGTGGTCCCCTCCTCGACGATGCGGCCGGCGTACATGACCGCGATGCGGTCCGCGATGGATGAGACGACTCCGAGGTCGTGGGAGACGAAGAGCGCAGACATGCCCAGCTTCGCCCGCTTCGCCGCGATGAGCTGCAGGATCTGGGCCTCCACGGTGACGTCCAGCGCCGTCGTGGGCTCATCGGCGATCAGGACGTCGGGCTGTCCGGCCAAGGCCATGGCGATCATGACGCGCTGCGCGATGCCGCCGGAAAGCTGGTGGGCGTATGAGTGCGCGCGCCGCTCCGGCTCGGCGATGCCGACGTCGGCGAGGAGCTCGATGACCCGGGCGTGCGCCTGCGACCGGCTCAGGCCCAGGCACAGGCGCAGCGGTTCGGCGACCTGGGCGCCCACGGTGGCGGTGGGGTCGAGCATCCGTTTGGGCTGCTGGAACAGCATGCTGATCCGTGCGCCGCGGATGTGGTTCATCTCGTGCTCGCTGGCGTGGAGCACGTCGATGTCTCCCAGCCTGATAGCGTCGGCGCGCATGCGCGCCCCGGGTG
This sequence comes from Arthrobacter terricola, assembly GCF_004354015.1. GTDB lineage: Bacteria > Actinomycetota > Actinomycetes > Actinomycetales > Micrococcaceae > Arthrobacter > Arthrobacter terricola. The sequence goes on along the minus strand of NZ_SMRU01000023.1, from coordinate 92,733 downwards.
GCAGCAGGCGCATCAAGGACATCGCGGTCATGCTCTTCCCGGACCCGGATTCGCCGACGAGGGCCACGATCTCCCCCGGCCCGACCGTGAGCGAGACCCGGTCCAAAATCGGCGGCGAGCCGAACGGGCCGAGTTCGACCGTGAGACCGCTGATTGTAAGGGTGTCAGTCATTACTTCCTCCTGGCTTTCGGCGCGCCCCGGCAGCACGCACATTCGATGTGGCCGCGGCGCCGAACGGGGTTTGCGGTGGTTCGGCGGCCTCGGCGTAGTGTCTGTGCAGCGTGTTCAGGGCTGTTCCCAGGTGGGACTCGAGTTCCTCGACCAGCAGGGACCGATCTCCTGAGACCAGGTAGTCGAAGATCCGCTGGTGCTCCTCGAGGTAGTCCGCCCGTCCCTCGAAGCTGCCGACGAGCATGTTCAGGCCGAGCCGCGACTCGCCCAAGAGCGAGGCGTACATGCGCGACAGGCGGGGACTTCGGGCGGCACTGACGATAAGTTCGTGGAAACGCAGGTCGGCAGCGACAACGTCCCGCCATTCCTGTCGCCGGGTCGCGACTGCCATCTGGCCAAGCGACTGTTCCAGGGCCGCGATATCGGCGGCGGACAGGCCGCGTTCGGAGATTCTCACCATCGCGGCCCGCTCGATTGCCGCGCGGGAGAAGTAGATGTCGTCGAGGTCCTCGACGGTCAGTTCCGGCACGAAGACGCCGCGGTGCGGCTCGCTCACCAGCAGCCCCTCCTGGACGAGTCGCTGGATGCCTTCCCGCACCGGAGCGCGGCTCGTCTCAAAGTACGCGGCGAGCTCCTGCTCGTTCAGCTGCATACCCGGCGGGTAGGTCCCGTCGACGATCCGGCGCCGCATTTGGGAGGCGACCACTGACGAGAGGGTCCGCTTGGGCACCTCGGATTTAACGTTTTCACGCCCGTAGCTCGTTGTCACCGTCGTTCCTGCCCTTCCTGTGTTTTTTGAAAGTGCGTTCATGTCAGCTTCGCCCCTGCCGCCTCGGCCGGACATTGATGCCCCTGCCCGCCAGCGTCACTGCGAGGGCGGTGAGGAAAATCGCCAGACCCGGGTAGATGACCAGCCCCGCGGCGCGTGACATATAGGGCAGCCCATCGGCCAGCATCGAACCCCAGTCGGAGTCCGGCGGCGCGACGCCGAGTCCAAGGAAAGACAGTGCACCCACCGTGATGAGTGTGTGCCCGAAGCGCACCGAGGCATGGGCCAGGAGAGGGCTGAACGCGTTCGGGAGGAGGTGGCGCAGGATGATGAAGGTCCGCGGGAAGCCCAGGCTCCCGGCAGCCTCGATGAAGTCGCGCGAGTCGATCTCCAGTGCGAGCGCGCGTGCCAGGCGGGCGAACGGCGTCCATCCGGCGACGGCCAGCGCCAGGATCAGGGTGCCGTACCCGGCACCGAGGATCGACACGAGGAACATCGCGACGATCATCTCGGGGAAGGCCAGCAGGACGTCCGATACGCGCATGACAAACTCGTCAAGCGCGCCCTTGGTCCGGGCGCAGACGATTCCCAAGAGGGTGCCGAACACGGCGGAAATGGTTAAGGTGATGGCCGCGATGGTGACTGAGAACCGGCCGCCCCACATGAGCCGGCTCAGCACATCGCGCCCGAGCTGGTCAGTGCCGAGCCAGTGGACGACGCCGGGCGGCGCCAGCCGGTTGGACAGGTCCTGGAGTGCCGGGTCGAACGGGGCGCTCCACGGCGTGGCGAGGAGCACGAGGACCACGGCGAGGACTCCGAACAGGCCCAGGCGCAGGCTCCACGGCCAGGCCCGAAGGCGCCGCAAGCCCCGGATCCGCGAGGCGCCAGGCGACGGCACGGCGCCAACAGTGCCATCCAGTGCCCCGGATGCGCGGTTATCAACTGCGGGATTATCAACTGCAGGGTTTTCAACGCGGGACATTCGAGGACCTCACCGTCGGGTTAATGAGCGCGTAGAGCAGGTCGGTCAGCGTGGTGATCAGGACAGTGAGTGCAACGATGCAGACGATTCCTGCCTGGATGACCGGGACGTCGCCGTCGGTCACGGCCTGGTAGAGGAGCCTCCCCATTCCGGGGACGGCGAAGATGACCTCGATGACGACCGAGCCGCCCAGCAGTCCGGCGAGCCAGATGGAGAACAGCGTCACCACGGGCAGGAGGCCGTTTCGCAGCCCGTGCCTGAGCATCGCTTGGGCGAAGCTCAGGCCCCGGCTGCGCGCGGCCGTGAGGTGTGGTGACTCCAGCACATCCACCATCGACGCGCGGGTCACCTGGGTGAAGTAGCTCATCGGGCGCAGCGAGAGGGTCAGTGCAGGGAGGACCATCGACACCGGGCCTGTCCATCCGGCGGAAGGCAGGATCCCGAACTTGAGGGCGAACACGAGCACGAGCACGGGGGCCACCCAGTACTCGGGGAGCGCGACGAAGCCCTGGGTGACAGTCGTGATGGCGATGTCGGAGGCCTTTCCGCGCCTGATCGCGGCCAGCGACCCGAGGGGAAGTGCCGCCAGCAGTGCGATGAAGAGTGCCGTGACGGCCAGGGAGGTCGTCACCGCAAGCGCGCTGCCCACCAGCCCGGAGACCTCGGTGCGGCTCGTGTACGACAGACCCAAGTCGCCGTGGAGCGCATTCTGCACCCAGTTCCAGTACTGCTCGATCACGGACTTGTCCAGGCCATACCGGACCCGGGCGGCCTCCACCGCGGAGGGGTCCAGGTTCGGCTCCCCTGTCCGGGCCTGGAGGATTTTCCGGGCGGGATCCCCGGGGGTCATGTAGGGGATCAGGAACACGAGGAACGACACCGAGGCGAGCGTGCCGAGGAGGACGACGACGCGTCTCAGCAAGAAGATCACCTTGCTCTCCTTTCGTTCAGCCGCCGACTGTGAGCGTCGGGGTGATGGCGTCCCTCGCCAACGGATCGATGGTGAAGTTCTTTACATTGGCGCGCACCACGGCGGTGCTCTGCTCGTGCACGAGGAAGACCGTGACCGCATCATCCTGAAGCTTCCGGGCGATGCGGGCGTAGATGGCGTCCCGGTCCTGCACGTCCGGCTTGCTGCCGGCGTCGGCGATGAGCTTGTCCATCTCCGGGCTGCAGTAGTGGCTGATGTTGAACGAGCCCTTGCAGGTGTAATCGGATGCGAGGAACCCGAGAGGGTCCGGGATGTCGATCAGGTGGTTCCGCGACAGCAGCGCCATGTCGTACTGACCCGAGAGGAGGTTGGGCTCGATGGCAGCGTAGTTGGCGATCCGCACCTTCACGGTCACGCCGATCTTGGCAAGGTCGGACTGGATCACCGTCGCGAGGTCAGGGAACTCGGGGTGCTCGGTATAGCCGAGCAACTCGAGGCTGAGCTTGCCGGGATCGACCCCGGCGGATTTCAGCAGCGCCTTGGCCTGGTCCAGGTTCTGCTTCGCCGCTGGGTCCTTGGGCGACCACGGCTCGTTGGGGGCAAAGGGGCCGATGGCGGGCTGTGCGGTGTCGTCGTACACCTGGGAGGAGATAGCCGAGGTGTCGATGGCGAGTTGAATGGCGCGGCGGACATCGGGGTTGTTGAACGGCGCCTTGGATGTGTTCAGGTACAGCCCGTTGGTTTTGGGGGCGCCCGTCTGGGTCACGACGACGTTCTTGTCACCCTTGAGGTCCGCCAGGCTCGAGGCCGGAATGCCCAGGGCGATGTCGGCCTCGCCGGTCCTCACCTGGGTCGCCCGCGTCGCTCCGTCCGGCACGAACTTGGCCTCGACGCTGCCCAGGGCCGGCTTCGTGCCCCAATATTGGTCGTTGCGGACGAGTTTCATCGACTGCCCCGGGGTGTAGGCCGTCGGCTTGAACGGGCCGGTGCACGCGCCGATCGGGTCGACGCTGTTGGCCTTGAATGCCTCCGGCGCAAGAATGCCGGTGTTCACGCTGGCCAGGTTGAACGGTATCAGGGCGTTGGGTGCCGGTGAAGTCACGCGCACGGTGCTGGAGTCGAGTGCTTTGACGTCGCTGACGACGCTGGGCTTGAATGACCGGGCAGGGGTCTCGACATGGAGTGCGCGCGAGAGCGCGCCCGCGACGTTCGCCGCGGTCAGCCTCGTGCCGTTCTGGAAGGTGACGCCGTCCCTGATCGTGAAGTCCCACGTGGTCGGAGTCGTCTGCTTCCACGCCGTGGCGAGGGAGGGCTGCAGCTTGCCGGTGCCTTCGTCGTAGCGAACGAGGGTCTCAAGGCAACCGATCTGGCTGAGGATGAAGGCGTCGTCGGTCTCCAGGGCGAAGTTCGCCCTGGGTGTGAACTGCATGTCGATGATGGCGTTCGCGCTGCCGGTGGCGGCGCCATTGCCGTTTCCACCGGAGAACGAGCATGCGCTGATGGTGAGCGCAAGGGTGGCGCCTGCTGCGCCGAGGAGGACTGCTTTGTTTTTTCGCATGATGCAAACTGCCTTTAGTCAGGGGATGCGGTGGAGTTGATCCAAGAAGTGATGCGAAACACACATTGACGTGGTGTGGAACACATTGCCACCGAAAATAGTCGATTGTCAACGATTTTTTTACTAGGAATTGTCGACAACCTTGGCGCGCGCCGCTTCCCCGCTCGTCCCGAGCCGGCAAGATAGGGTCGTGGCTCTTCCAGGAGGGTTCCCGAAATCCCCTACAATTAGCGGAACTCAAAGCATTGGATGTCACTTTCGCCCCAGCTGGACGTTCTCGCGAAGGGCGTCGGGTCGCTTGTCGACAATGCGTTCGCACCGGTTGAAACTATGGACTCCAATGGTCTAGCAATTGTCAACAATCGACGATAGACTGTTCGTGATCCCTCATCCCCCGCCGAACTGGAAAGGCAGATGAAGATGCGACAAAGCGGTCCTGCGTCCAGTCAGGTATCCGAGTGGACATCCCTCCAGCGCGGAGACATCGTCACCCTGCTCCGGCACGGGGTGCAGTGCCACATGGGCACCATTGACGAACGGACCGAAGACGGCCGGATGATCTGGGTGACCGACGCCATCGGTGATCGTCGGCTCTTCCACATCGAGGACGACTACGAGCTGCTCGTCATGACATTGTCTGCACCTGCCCGGGAGGCTCTGGCAGCAGCGGGACGTGCTGGCCATCCCGGAGCCTTCAACCGGGAGGTCTGATGGTCAGCCTGGTCATGCTCATCGCAGCGGGGTTCCTGACTAGCACAAGTACCCTTTTGCAGAACCGGCCGTCCAATGAAACCGGAAGGCGCAGGAGGCTATTTGGGACCAACTCCTCGTCCCGGATCTGCGTAGGAATCGTTGCCCTGTGCGCAGTCCTCCTGTCCGTCCACATGCAACTCGGAGCGTGACGACGGCGCCCGGGCCACAGCATTCGCATATGGGGCCGCCGGGGCGAATGACGCTCCGCGATGAACTCCTTGAATACCTCGAAACGACCACCGAGCGCACGTCCGGGGACCGGCTGCTCATGATGAGCGGAGGAATGCAGGGCCTGGACCGTGGACGCCGATCCCTCGGTCATAGCCAAACTCATCGATGCCAGACAGACAATGGGCACCTGCACCAATGGTCCAACCAACTCTTGGTCGCCGGGTTCCTTCGACGGGGCAACCTTGAGCCGCATCCAAAGCGACTCCGGAGTGAATACCTGCGGGGATGAAGGCCATGCATACCTCCCCTGCAGCGGCACCCAAGCGCAGACGCGACATGGACCAATCCCCAGGGAGGATTTTTCCTATGGCTCACGCTGGGCGATCACATTGACGTCGAAACTGGGCCTTGACCCCGGATCGTGGACACGGTGTCATTTCGGTTATGCCGCTTCTGCAAGCGTAGCGGTGCGCTCCGCTTCGTAGGCGTTGGGTGAGATGTTGCCGATCGCGGAGTGGCACCTGCGGGTGTTGTACCGGTTCGCCCAGCGGAACACGGCCCGGTACGCGGTGGCCTGGTCGGGGAACGCCGCCCGGCCTTCGAGGAGCTCGCGTTTCAGGGTCGCGTTGAAGCTCTCCGCCAGCGAGTTGTCGGCACTGGAGCCGATTCCGCCTATGGACTGCGTGACCAACAGGTCCTGGCAGAGCTTCACGTAGGCTCTCGAGGTGTAGACCGACCCGTGATCGCTATGGAACCCGCCCGGGCCAGTGAACCACGCTCCCGCGCTGCGGCCGTGAGGGCGTCTTCGACGAGTTCGGTGCGCATGTGGTCGGCGACCTGCCAGCCGGCAAGCTTGCGGGAGCCCAGGTCGATCACGGACGCGAGGTACAGGTTCGTGCCGTCCGCGATGGGCAGGTAGGTGATGTCGCCCACGTACCTGCGGTTCGGCTCGCCCGTGCTGAAGTCCCGCCCTATCAGGTCGGGGAACCGGCGCCCGGACTGGTCCGGGACCGTGGTGCGCACCCGCCGGCGCAGCCGGATCCCGGTGAGCAGGTGCTCCCGCATCACCCTGGCGACCCGCTTGTGGTTGACCCGCTCACCGGCGGGGACGCCGTCGTTGAGATCACTGGTGATCCTCGGAGCCCCGTACGCACGGTCCCCGCCCTGCTGCGGGTCCTGCAGCACCCGAATCCGCCTGGCCAGTGCCGCATCCGCCGCTGCCCGTGCCGCCCGTGCGGGCGCCGCTGCGACCCACGCGTAGAACGAGGACCGGGCGATTCCGACGATCTCGCACAACCGCTTCACGCCGTAGGCGTCCATGTGGTCCTCAACGAACTGGAAGCGGTTCACCAGTTCGTCTCCCCGGCGAAATACTTCGCAGCCTGTCGGAGGATGTCCCGCTCCGTCTCGAGCTTGCGCTGTTCGGCACGCGACGCGGCCAGCTCCGCCTCCAGGCGCACGATCCGCGCCGCCTGCGACTCGGACCGCGCCTGCGGGGCGGTCCTGGCGAGGCCCGCAGTGGTCGCCCCGGAGCCAAGCCGGTCCACCCACTCCTTCAACGCGCCACGGGAGATCCCCAGATCAGCCGCAATGCCCTGCAACGTCGCACCCGGCGTCGACTCATACAAGTCCACCGCCCGCCGACGAAACTCGTCCGTGTAACTCTTCTTTGCCATCCCTTGAATTCTCGCTTCTCCAGCACAGTGCTGGACTCAGCGTGTCCAAGATCAAGGGTCAAGACCCACTCTCCGAACCGGCTCTGCAAAACGGCGTGGCATTCATCCCTGCCGCGGCACCTTCTGTGATCAGACAGTTTGGGAACGCAGTGCGTCTGTGCTTTGCCTCGCAAACCCCAGAGCGGACAGAACCCGGCCCTTCGCGACTCGCCAGGACGCTCCAACTACGGAAAATCAGAATGTCGCTGCATCGATGACGAAGCGGTAACGCACGGCACTGTCAACGACCCGGTCGAATGCCTCGTCTATTTTGCTGGCCGGAATGACCTCCACCTCGGCGCCGAGCCCATGCGCGGCGCAGAAGTCCAGCATTTCCTGCGTCTGCCTGATGCCGCCCATCTTTGAACCAGCCAGATTGCGCCTGAAACCGGCAAGCGACCAGGCCCGTTGCGTCAGCGGTTTCGAGGGCAGCCCCACGATGACCAGGGTGCCGTCCAGGGCGAGCAGGGAAAGGTACTGATCGACGTCGATGTCCGCGGAGACCGTATTGATGATCACATCGAAATAGCCTTGGTGGCGCGAAAAAGTGGCGGGATCCGACGTCGCGTGGCAGGCAACCGCCCCGAAGCGGAGGGCGTCCTCCTGCTTTCTGAGCGATTGGCTCAGCACCGTCACCTCCGCTCCCAGTGCCGTTGCGATCTTGACGCCCATGTGGCCGAGCCCGCCCATGCCGATGATGGCTACCCGCTTTCCCGGACCCTCGCCCCGGTTGCGGAGGGGCGAGTACACGGTTATCCCGGCGCACAGCAGCGGTGCGGCGGCTTCGAGCGGAATGCCCTCGGGAATCCGCAGAACATAATTCTCGTCCACAACGATGCTCGTGCAGTAGCCTCCTGCCGTTGGCCGGCCGTCGCGGCCCACGGAGTTATAAGTGCTCACCGATCCGGCCAGGCAATACTGCTCCTCACCCGACAGACAATTGACACATTCACGGCAGGAGTCCACGAAGCAACCCACACCTACCCGGTCGCCCACCGCATGACGCGTCACCTTGGCTCCGACGGCTTCCACAATTCCGGAGATCTCATGCCCTAAAACAACAGGGAAGTTGACACTTGCCCAATCTCCTCGCGCAGTATGGATGTCGGAATGGCAGATGCCGGTGAACTTGATGGCAATCCTGACGTCGAACTCCTCTGGATCGCGACGCTCAATGACGCCGGGCTGCAGAGCGGACGTAGCCGAAGTGGCGATATACGCCTTGGCAATAGAGGGCATGTTTGCGGCTCCTTGGACGCTTCCGGGATCAGGAAACGGGGACAAACCCGAGGGCCTTGTCCACCACGTTCAATAATGGTTCGCCGTTGACGAACCGTCCCAGATTTTCCACAAACAGCTTGCCGAGGTCATCGAGGTAGTCTTCAGTGTCACCGCTCATGTGAGGGGTAATGATCACGTTCTCCATCCTCCAAAGCGCATGTCCCTCAGGCAGGGGCTCCGGGTGCACGACGTCGAGGGCGGCACCGGCGATGGAACCGGACGCCAGCGCTTCGGTCAGCGCGCCGGTGTGCACAATTTCGCCGCGGCCGACATTGATCAGGTGCGCTGACGGTTTCATCGAGGCAAGCACATCTGAGTTCACCAGTCCCCTGGTCTGCCCGGTCAACGGAGCGGCGAGCACAAGGTAATCGAAGTCATGGACGACGCCGGGCAGGTCTTGGGAGCAGTAGATCCAGTCGAACTGATCGTCCCCGGGACGGCTTGTTCGGCCAGCACCACTGACCTCCATTCCCACGGCCCGGAACAGGCGCGCGATTTCACGTCCGATCGATCCGGTGCCCACCACCAGCGCACTTTGGCCCTGGACCTTTTGCGTGACTCTGTGCTGCCAGCGTTGTTGCTGCTGAAGCCGGAAGGAACCCTGCGCGTCCTTGGCCAGATCCAAAACGAAACCGAGTGCGAATTCCGCGATAGCCCGGCTGAGCACACCCCGGGAGTTCGTGTAGGTCACGTCGCTGCGGATCAGCTCGTCGAAGAGGAGCTGGCTGACGCCCGCCGCCGAGACATGGATCCACTGAAGCGACGCGGCTGCAGCCCAATTCTCCTTCAAGGCGGGTGAGAACGAATGCCACTGGTACAACACATCCGCGCCGTCCATCGCCTCAGCGAGCCCGTCGGCCTTGGTAAGGCGGAGCTCCGCCAGTTCCTCGATCTCCCGCAGCCGGGGCGGCAAATCATCCCGGTACAGTGCGGCGACGACGGGCCGCTTGCGTTCCGTAGCCGTCATGACGACGCCGCTGCTGCCGGCTTGTCTTCTGCGGTGGCGTCCTTCGCGCCAACGGCATCAATGACGTCAATGGCGGCCACGACAGCGGCAGTGAATTCGGACGTCGACGACGGTCCTCCGACGTCGCGGGTGCCGTGGCCTTCGCGTAGGGCGGATTCGAAGGCCAATTGGAGGTGCTCGGCAGCTTCCGGGTGCCCGAGGTGCCGGAGCATCATGGCTCCGGACCACATCTGGCCTACGGGATTCGCCAAGCCCTTGCCGGCGATATCCGGGGCCGATCCGTGGACGGGTTCGAAGAGGGACGGAAAGTCGCCTTCGGGATTCAGGTTGGCGCTCGGGGCGACGCCGATGGAGCCGGTGACGGAGCTGCCCAGATCCGAGAGGATGTCGCCGAGGAGGTTGGAGGCAACAATGACATCAAAGGTCCAGGGTTTCAGGACCAGGTGCGCGGCCAACGCGTCCACGAGTTCGCTGGTGAGCGTCACGTCGGGGTAGAGGCGGGTGGTTTCTTCCACCACTTCGTCCCAGAACGGCATGGTGTGGATGATGCCGTTGCTCTTGGTTGCCGAGGTCAGCCTGCCCTTCCGGGAGGCTGCGAGCGATGCTGCGTAATGCGCGGCCCGCGCTACTCCCAGCCGGGTGAAAATGGTTTCCTGGACCGCGGTTTCATGCGGCAGCCCGCGGTAGGCGCGGCCGCCGACTTCCGAGTATTCCCCTTCGTTGTTTTCACGGACGATGAGAATATCGATAGGTTCCTTGGACGCGAGAGGCGACTTCACGCCGTCGAGCGTTTTCACCGGACGGAGGTTGATGTACTGCTGGAATTCGCGGCGGATGGGGATCAACAGTCCCCAGAGGGATTCAGCGTCCGGGACGGAGGGTGAGCCCACAGCGCCCAGGAAGATCGCTTCGTGCTCCGCCAGCTGTTCGAGCCCGTCACGGGGCATCATCCGCCCGTGCTCGGCGTAGTAGTGCGATCCCCAGCCGAAATGGTTAAATTCAAGGCTCACCGGGTGGAGTTCAGCGATACGTTCCAGGCATTCGATGGCCGCCGGGACAACCTCCTTGCCGATCCCGTCGCCCGCGATGACCGCGATCTTGTGGGTACTCATGAAGCATTCCGTTCTGCGGTCGTCAGCTGCTGCCACCCTGTGGACGGTTCCGCCAGTTTGATGATGGTGCTTTTGGGTTCGCTCATCTCACGGACTGCGTGCTTGACGCCTTCACGCCCGACACCGGATTTCTTGAACCCGCCGAAGGGCATCGAGTCGATCCGGACGTCGCTGGTCTCGTTGATCACCACGGCGCCCACCTGCAGCTTGTCGGCAATCGCCAAAGCCAGCTCAAGTGATTCAGTGAAAACACCGGCTTGCAGCCCGTACTCGGAATCGTTGGCTGCGTGGATGGCGTCCGCGACCTGGATAAACGGCAGAATGCTGACCACCGGACCGAATACTTCCTCGCGGATAACCCGGCAGTCCGCCGGCACGTCCGTGAGGACCGTTGGCTCGTAGAAGGCATTGCGGCGCTGCCCGCCAACGTGCACGGTAGCGCCGGCAGCCTTGGCCTCGTCCACCCATTCCTCCACCCGGCGGGCCTCTGCTTCGGAAATAAGGGGGCCGACGTCCGTGTCCCGGTCCAGTTTCGGCCCGACACGGAGCGAGCCGGTCCCCCGGATCACGCGTTCGAGAACCTCGTCGAACAGCGAAATGTGGACATAGACGCGCTGAACGGACAGGCAGTTCTGGCCGGCCACTCCGAAGGCACCGGCCACGATCGCCTCTGCGGCTTTCGCCGGTTCGGCATCCGGGCAGACGATCGTGGCGTTGTTGCCGCCGAGTTCCGAGAGGATCTTCTTGGCGCCCGCTGCCGCGGCGATGCGGTCAGCCGTTTTTGGGCCACCGGTGAAGGAAATGAGGTCCACCTGCGGGTCCGTCACGATCGCCTCGGAGACACCTGGCCCGGAAACGATCGCGGCGAGACGTCCGGCAGGGACACCGGCCTCCAGCAACAGCTGGATGAAGGCCAGCCCGGTCAGGGGCGTGCGGCCTGAGGGTTTAAGTACGACGCCGTTGCCCCCGATGAGTGCTGGCCCCAGCTTGTGCGCCACCAGGTTCAGTGGATCGTTGAAGGGCGTGATGGCGGCAATGATTCCCACCGGCTTCCGGTTGTACCAGCCGATCTTGTTGGCTCCGGCCTTGCTGTCATCAAAAGCGATGGTCTCTCCGGTGAGCTCACTCGACGCGGCAGCGGAAAGCCGCAACGTTTCGATGCATCGGCCCACTTCACGTTCGGCCTCGTTGATGGTCTTGCTGCTTTCCGCGGCAATGATTTCCGCGAACCGCACGGACTGCTCCGCAAGGAGCACTGCCGCGCGTTCCAAAGCTTCACGGCGGTCCCGGAGGGCCCATTCACCGTCCTGAAGGTGCCGGTGAATGTACGCGACGGCACGCCGTACGTCCTGGGGGGTCGAGGTACACACGTTGCCCAGCAGGACGCCGTCTTCCGGATCCCGGACCTCCAGGATCATTTCGGCTCTCTCCCAACGGCCTTCCAGGAATGCGCCACCCGGAAGTGCGGCCAGGTTTGCCCGTCTGTAGGCCGTTTCCTCCCCTGTTTTCGGGCGCGCGTCAGCGACGGTTGTTGATGAATTCATAGAGACGCTTACCTTGCCTAGCTGATTCGGTCGATGATCTTCGCAGCTCCGCCGATGAAGGGCAGGAACCATGGCGGGCCGAAGTGGCCGGGCACGGCCGGGTTCTTAAGGTCTTCCCAGACGTTCGCCTGTTTGTCTCCGCCCATGTAGCGGGCCATCTTCTTGCCCATGTGCGCGGCCATCTGCACGCCGTGTCCGCTGTAGTTAAGTGAGTAGTAGAGACCGTTGTGTACTCCGGCGTGAACCATCTGGTCCATGGACAGGTCCACCAGGCCGCCCCAGATGTAGTCAACCTTGGCGTTGGACAGGTACGGGAACAGTTCAATCATGGCCTTGCGCAGGATCTCGGCGCTCTTGACGTCGGAATCCGGGCTGGAGAGGGCGAACCGCGCCCGGCCCCCGAAGAGCAGCCTGTTATCGGGGGTGATGCGGAAGTAGTAGGTCAGCATCTTGCTGTCCGAGGCCTGGCGGCGGTTTGGCAGGATCCGGTTGACCACGTCTTCGGGCAGTTGTTCGGTGACGATGATGAAGCTGCCTACCGGGATCACCCGGCGCTGCATCCATGGAGTGATTCTGCCCGTGTACCCGCTGGTTGCGACCAGAACCTGCTTGGCCCTGGTGATGCCACGCGTTGTGTGCAGGTCGTGGACCGTGCCGCTGACCTTCTTGAGTTCGGTCACGCCCGCGTTCTCGCAGATCTGCGCTCCGGCGTTGGCTGCAGCACCGGCGAGGCCGTGAACGAACTTGCCCACGTGGAGACCGGCGCCCAGGGGATCCATCATGGCGCCTTGATAGAAGTCGGTGCCGATCTCGCTGTGGATCTCGGACTTCGGGATCAGTGTGACGTGGTGGTCCACGAGCTTGGCCAGCAGTTCCTGGGATTTCCGGAAGCCCGCGTTGTGCGACTCGTGGTAGGCCAACGAGAGCTTGCCGAAGCGATTGAAGTCACAGTCGATGGCGTGGTCATGGACCAGCTTCTCGATGCTGTCGATGGCGTCGTTGTACTCGCGGAAGTATTCCACGGCCCGTTCTTCGCCATAGCGCTTGACTGCGGTGCTGAAGCCGATGGCCAGACCCGTCGTCGCCATCCCGCCGTTGCGGCCGGATGCCCCCCAGCCCACAGTGTGGCGTTCGAGGACCGCGACGCTGGCGCCCTGCTGCGCGAACTCCAGCGCGGCCGATAAGCCGGTGAAACCGGCACCGATGATCGCGACGTCGACATTTTCCGGCACCGGCGTGCTGCGGTAGTCACCGGATGGTTCGGCTGTGTCCAGCCAGTAAGGGATGAGTTTCACGGGGATGGCCTTTCGCCTCAGGGAGTCGGTTTAGAGACCGAGGTGCTTGTTGAGCTCGTCGAGGGAGTTCACGGTGGTGTAGTCGTAACCGTGGGTGATGGGGTCATAGCCGCGGTCCAGCATCACAAGGTTCCGGAAACCCATGTCGTGCATCGGCATCATGTCGTAGCGGGTGTGCGAAGAGACGTGCAGGAAATCCTCGGGCTTGGCGTTCAGGGAGTCCAGCATGTACTCGAATGCCTGGTACCTCGGCTTGTAGGCCTGGGCCTGTTCGGCGGTGTAGACGGCGTGGAAGTCCGCACCCAGTTTGGGAACACTGATGTCCAGGAAGCTGTCGTCCGCGTTGGACAGGATCACCAGCTGGTAGTTGTCCCCCATCGTCTTCAGCGGGGCGGGCACGTCCTCGTGGGCAACCCAACCGCGGACAGCCTCGGCGAATTCCGCGCCGGCACCGGGTGTCGGCCCAATGCCCCACCGCTTGCACACCCGGTCAAAGGAGTCCTGAAGGATCTGCTCGTAGGGCTTGTAGTCGCCGCAGACCTCGTCGAAGCGGTAACCACGGAACACTGGCTTGAACGTAGACCACTGCTCTTCCGGCAAGCGGCCGTCCAGCAGGCGACGGGTGGTGGGATCGATGTCGAAGTTGATCAGGGTGCCGTAGCAGTCGAAGGAGATGTACTTCGGCCGGAAATTGGTGTCTGCCATGTTCGGTTCCGTTCTTTGTCAGGAATTGGGAGCGGTCGCCGTCCCTGCGTCTTGCGGGTTTCGGGAAGCGCGCGGTGAGCGGGGAACGGGTCCCCGGCAGGCTGGAAGATCCTGCCCGATAACTCGACATTAGGCTCCTGAATTGTAAATTGTCAACAGTTCATCGGCGGCAGTTTCGGGCCGCCTTGCCCCCGGCGCTGCGGACATTTATCGTCAATTGTTGACAATCTGGCGGCGAGGGAGTTGCATTGTCTTAGATGACAGAGAGATCCGGATCACACTGGTCAATCCACTCCCCCTCCCCGGTGACAACCACCAACTGACTACCCCTTCGAAGGGAAGCATTATGAAGACCCGAACCAAGGCACAAACTGCAGCCGCGGGGTTTGCCGTGCTGCTCGCACTGACCGCATGCGGAGGCACCGCCACAAGTACCCCGGCCCCGGGCAGCTCCACGACGTCGAACACCGCTGATATTTCCCAGGGTGTCCAACCCGATGCGGCCGCGGTCAAGTTGCTGCCGCAGTCCTACAAGGACAAGGGTGAGCTGACCGTCGCAATGGACCTTCACTACCCGCCCACCACGTTCCTCTCGGATGACAACAAGACCCCTATCGGCCTGAATCCGGATGTTGCCCGCCTGGTGGCCAAGAAGCTCGGGCTGAAGCTGAAATTTGAGAACACCGTGTTCGACACCATCATTCCCGGTATTGACGGTGGCCGTTACGACTTCACAGTCACCACGATGGCCCCCACACCCGAGCGGCTGAAGGTCCTGGACATGATCAACTACTTCAAGGCCGGCAATTCAATAGCCGTCAGTGCAGGCAATCCGCTGAAGCTCACCAACGAGACCCTGTGCGGGAAGAACATTGCCGTCACCGCCGGTTCGACGGGCCAGCTGAAGCGCCTCCCGGCCCTCTCGGAGCAAAGCTGCACCTCCAAAGGACAGCCGGCCATCAACGCCGTGACGCTTCCGAACGTCCAGGAGGCGCTGACGCAGCTGGCGTCCAAGCGCGTCGACGGCATCCTCTACGACACCACCTCCCTTGCGTGGGCCGGGAAGCAGCAGCCGGGCGCGTTCACCATCCTCACCCCCCAGATCAACGTCGGCTCCAGCGACCTGACGGCCATCGGCCTTAAGAAGGGCTCGCCGTTGACGCCCGCCCTTCAGGCCGCCGTCCAATCGGTCCTGAACAGCCCGGAGTACAAACAGTCGCTCTCGAACTGGGGCCTTGAATCGGGTGCCATCACGGATGCGAAGCTCAACTAGGAGGGGTGCTCCCATGGTGCAGACCATCAGTCACGGAAGCGGGAACAAGATCAACGGGACCGACCCGGCGCTCAAGCCCAGGCTGAGGCGCCGGAGCGTCTTCGAATACCTGGCTTGGGTAGTGTGCAGCCTGATCGGCGCAGGCATCCTGTTCTCCGTATCAACCAACCCCAATTTCAAATGGGACGTCGTCGCCAGGTACTTCACCTATGAAACGATCATCAACGGGCTGGTGCTCACGATCTTCCTCACCGTCGCCAGCATGTTCCTTGGCACCCTTCTGGGCCTGGGGCTGGCGATCATGAGGTCTTCACGGATCAAACCGGTCGCCGTCACGGCGGGCGTCTACATCACGTTGTTCCGTGGCACCCCGGTCCTGGTGCAGCTGATCTTCTGGTTCAACATCTCGGCCCTGTACCCGGACCTGACCATCGGCATTCCTTTCACCAACATCGGCATGGCTGTGGATGTGAACTCCGTGATGGGGCCGATCACGGCAGCCCTGATCGGCCTGAGCCTCAATCAAGCCGCTTACATGGCCGAAATCATCCGCGGCGGTTTCTCGGCCGTCGGCAAGGGCCAGATCGAGGCCGCAGACTCCCTCGGCATGAGCGGCGCGATGAAAATGCGCAAGGTCATCATCCCCCAGGCCATGCCCTCGATCATTCCCGCCACCGGCAACCAGTTCATCGGCATGTTCAAGGAAACCTCCCTCGTCAGCGTGCTGGGTGTCGCGGAGCTTCTGCAGAGCGCACAACTGATCTATGCCCGCACGTACGAGACCATCCCGCTGCTGATCGTCGCCAGCCTGTGGTACCTCGTGATGACGCTGCTGCTGAGCTACCCGCAATCCCTGCTCGAGAAAAAATACTCCCGCGCGACCTCCAGGCTTCCCCGGAAGGCGAAGAAGGTTGTACTGACAGAACAGGAAGGTGTTGCCCGATGAGTACCGACGGCACCATTCACGCCCGCGGAATCCGCAAGTCCTTCGGCTACAAGACCGTGCTGCAGAACATCGATCTTGACGTCGCCAGCGGCGAAGTCTGTTGCATCATCGGCCCGTCCGGCTCCGGCAAATCCACTCTCCTCCGCTGCATCAACGGTCTCGAGACGGTCGACTCGGGGGTCCTGAAAGTAAATGGTGAAGACTTCGGCTATTACGAAACCGACGCCGCCTACCATGCCCTGAGCCCGAAGAAGCTCGCCGCGCAGCGTACCAGGATCGGCATGGTTTTCCAGCAGTTCAACCTCTTTCCCAACATGACGGCCCAGGAGAACGTCATGTCCGGGCCTGTTCTGGTCAAAGGCACCGACAAGAAGCAGGCAGCCAAGCGAGCCCAGGAGCTGCTGGCCAGCGTCGGCCTCGGCGCTTTCGGCGACCGCTATCCTGCCCAACTCTCCGGCGGACAACAGCAACGCGTAGCCATCGCACGCTCCCTGGCCATGGATCCGGAGATCATGCTGTTCGATGAACCCACCAGCGCCCTGGACCCCGAAAAGGTCGGCGAAGTCCTTGCCGTCATGCAGGACCTGGCCAGGAAGGGCATGACGATGGTGGTCGTGACCCACGAAATGGGCTTCGCCAGGGAGGTCTCGGACACCCTGCTCTTCATGGACGAAGGCGTCATCGTTGAACGCGGCGCCCCGAGGGAAGTCCTGGCCAGCCCGAAGGAACCCCGCACCCAAGCCTTCCTGAAGCAGGTGCTTTAGGCCATGGACGGAAAACTGGCCGTCATCGGCCTGGGCAGCATCGGCAGCATGGCACTGTGGCAGGCATCCCGCTTGACCGGTTCCGTCGTCGGGTTCGAGGCCCAGTCACCGGGTCATGCCCGAAGCGCCGTAGGCGGCGACACCCGGCTCTTCCGCATGCTCTATCGCGGAAGACGCGACTACTACCCCATCCTGCAACGATCACGCAGGCTGTGGGCCGAACTCGAGGCGGAATCCGGCCAGGATATCCTGACGCGCTGCGGCGGGCTATCGATCGGGACGGTTGAGGGCCCCTACATCTCCGCCCTGCTCGAAACGACCCGGATCAACGGGGCCGAGCATGAGATCCTGAGCCGCGACGCCATGGCGGAACGGTATCCGCAGCATAACCTCCGGCCCGATGACTGCGCCGTGTTCGATCCGCATGCCGGCGCACTGCGCACTGACCGCGCAGTGACGGCCGCCGTTGCCGCCGCACAGGCAAATGGGGCAACGGTGGTCACCGACACCCCGATCGCGAGCATTCTGGAAACCGAGGACGGCGTGGTCCTCACCTCCCGCGACAAGACCTGGACCTTCGAAAACGTGATCGTCGCGTCCGGCGGCTGGTCCCAACGGCTCATGCCCGATTACCTGAAGGCGGCAACGGAGACCCGGAGGATCTTCCTTTCCTGGTTCGTTGCCAAGGACGCGGCGGAATTCTCACCGGAGAAATTCCCTGTCTTCATCAGGATCTCCGGGGACCGCTCCATGTACGGCGCACCGAGCGTCGACGGCGTGACCGTCAAAGCGACCCTGGATGGCCGCGGAGCGCCGACCCCGGCTCCGGATACAGTCGCTCGAAGCTTGACGCCAGCGGAAATCGCCGAGACGACGGACACTGTCTTGGAGTTTTTCCCCGGGCTGTTCCCCAACATCGTCCGGTCGGATGCCTTCCCGGACCTTTACACAAAGGACGGGAATCCGCTGCTCGGCCATCCCGCGGAAACACGCAGGATCTACTGCGCCACCGGCTTCTCCGGAGCGGGGTTCAAAATGGCCTCCGGCTACGGCGAAATCGCCGCCAACGAGGCCCTGGGCAAGCGCTCATTCGCGGGTCTCGACTTTGTCCGCCCCGGACGCTTCAAGACCCGTTGACCCAAAACGATTGGCCCCGGGTGACGCACCCGACATCGCCTATTGTTGACAATCTACAGTTCCTAAGAAAGTATGAAGCCATGGCAACTCTCAGCCCGATCCTCAAGCAGGCAACTCCCGTAGTCGTCGACCACGCACTCGGGAGCTGGATCCACGCGACCGATGGCAAAAAGTACCTCGATTTCACCACCGGGATAGGCGTCACCAGTACGGGCCATTGCCACCCGGACGTGGTGGCGGCAGCCCGCGAACAGGTGGGCAAGATCGTCCACGCCCAGTACACGACGGTGCTGCACAGGCCCCTTCTGGAATTGACCGGACTTCTTGGCGAGGTCCTGCCCGAAGGATTGGACAGCGTTTTTTACGCGACGTCAGGTTCCGAAGCCGTGGAAGCATCCATCCGC
Source organism: Arthrobacter terricola (assembly GCF_004354015.1). Lineage (GTDB taxonomy): Bacteria > Actinomycetota > Actinomycetes > Actinomycetales > Micrococcaceae > Arthrobacter > Arthrobacter terricola. The sequence goes on along the minus strand of NZ_SMRU01000023.1, from coordinate 74,254 downwards.
TTGGCCCGCATGGCAACCGGGCGCCCCAACATCATTTCCTTCCAGGGAGGCTTTCACGGGCGGACGGTGGCTGCAGCATCCTTGACCACTGCCGGGACCAGGTTCCGGTCAGGATTCTCCCCCCTGATGAGTGGCGTGCACGTAGCTCCCTTCCCGCATTGGTACCGGTACGGATGGGACGAAGCCACGGCTGTCGAGTTTGCGCTGAAGGAACTGGACCACCTGCTTCTGACCGTCAGCACCCCGGACGATACGGCCGGATTCATCATCGAACCCGTCCTCGGTGACGGCGGATACATCCCCACGCCTGCCGCCTTCCTCCAAGGGCTTCGGGAACGGGCAGACCGGCACGGCATCGTGCTCATCATCGATGAAGTCCAGGCCGGAGTCGGCCGGACAGGCAAGTTCTGGGGGCACGACTGGGCCGGGGTGCGCCCCGACGTCGTCATCACGGCAAAGGGCCTCGCAAGCGGCTTCCCGATTTCAGCAATTGCCGCCCCGGCGGATTTGATGGGCAAGGCCTGGCCCGGCTCCCAAGGCGGTACATATGGAGGAAACGCAGTCGCGGCCGCAGCAGCAGTCGCCACCTTGGGGGTCATCGAACGGGAGAACCTGGTGGAAAACGCCCTGCTCCGCGGCGCCGAACTGCGGGCGGGGCTGGACGCCCTGCAGGCGGAATTCACGGACATCGGCAACGTCCGCGGGCGAGGCCTGATGCAGGGCGTCGAATTCTCCGCAGCAGACAAGACCCCGGACCCGGAAACGGCACTCGCGGTCCAACAGGCTGCCATCAAGGAAGAGCTCCTGCTCCTCACCTGCGGCCCGCACGGCAACGTCATTCGCCTCATCCCCGCCCTGAACGTCAGCAGCGATGAAATCCAGGCAGGCCTTTCCAAGTTCACACAGGCCCTCAAGTCGGCCACCTCCTAGTCCCCTGATCACTGAAAAGAGCGAACATGTTCCCCTCCTTTGATCCCACCACCCTCCAAACAGGCTTGTTCATTGACGGAACGTGGCAAAGTGCCGCCGGCGGCGCCACCTTCCCGGTAGAGAACCCGGCCACGAACGAAGTCATTGCCCACGTTGCCGACGGCAGTCCCGACGACGCCGCCCGGGCCATCGAGGCCGCAGGCCGCGCGCAAGCAGAGTGGAGCAAATCCACTCCGCGTCAGCGGGCCGACATCCTGCGGCGCGCCTTCGATCTGGTCATTGCCAACACCGACCGGCTCGCGGCGATCATGACCGCCGAAATGGGAAAGCCCCTTGCCGAAGCAAGAGGCGAAGTAGCCTATGGCGCCGAGTTCCTTCGCTGGTTCTCGGAAGAGGCCGTGAGGATCGGTGGCGACAGCACCACTTCCGTGGACGGAAATACACGCATCCTCATCACCAAGGAACCTGTCGGGCCCTCGGTATTGGTCACCCCCTGGAACTTCCCGCTCGCCATGGGAGCGCGCAAAATCGCTCCCGCAGTCGCGGCAGGGTGCACCATGGTGTTCAAGCCGGCCGAACTGACGCCCTTGACCTCTTTGGCTTTGGTTGCCATTTTCAAGGAAGCCGGACTTCCCGACGGCGTGCTGAACGTGGTGACGACGTCGAGCGCTTCCGCCGTGGTACGAACCTGGACGGACAGCGGCATCGCCCGCAAGATCAGCTTCACCGGTTCCACCGAGGTGGGCAAGATCCTCCTCAGGCAGGCCGCGGACAACGTCATGCGCTCCTCCATGGAGCTCGGCGGGAACGCACCGTTCATCGTGCTCGCCGATGCCGACATCGAGAAGGCCGTGGATGGAGCCATGAAGGCAAAGATGCGGAACATGGGCGAGGCGTGCACGGCTGCGAACCGCTTCTTCGTCCACCGCTCGGTCGTGGAGGAATTCGGCGGGAAGTTCTCCAAAAAAATGTCGGAGTTGCAGGTGGGCGACGGTGCCTTGGCCGGCACGGAAGTAGGACCGCTGATAGAGCAGGCCGGCCTGGACAAGGTGGAATCCCTCGTCGCCGATGCGGTCTCCAAGGGCGCACGGGTACTGACGGGCGGTAGCCGGCCGGAGGGACCCGGATACTTCTACTCCCCCACCGTCCTGGTGGATGTCGCGCCGGAATCCGAGCTGATGACTACGGAAATCTTCGGTCCGGTAGCCGCCATTACGCCGTTCGACAGCGAGGACGACGTCCTGCAGATGGCCAACGACACCGCCTGGGGCCTCGTGGGGTACGTCTTCACGGAGAGCATGGACAAAGCCATGCGGTTCTCAACGGAGCTGGAAGTGGGAATGGTAGGCCTCAACACCGGCATCGTGTCCAACCCGGCGGCGCCGTTTGGTGGCGTCAAGCAGTCCGGGCTGGGACGCGAAGGCGGAAAGATCGGAATCGAAGAATTCCTTGAGTACAAGTACACGGCAATAGCGGTCTAGAAAGTACTGTAGTAAGCCGAAGAGTGAAATGAGGGGATGTCAATGACGGCACCGGATGGACCGTTCGTACTGGAAGGACGACCCACGGCACAACTGATCGCGGATCAGCTGCGGGAACAAATCGTCCAAGGAATCTTCCGTCCAGGACAACAGATCAATGAATCTGTCATTGCGGGTCAACTGCGCACGTCAAGAGGCCCGCTCCGCGAAGCCCTTCAGCGACTCTGCCAGGAAGGGATCCTGGTCAGCCACCGCAACCGGGGAGTGTTCGTACACGAACTTTCGATCCAGGATATCAGGGAGATCTACGCCGTCCGGGAGGCAGTGGAATCTACTGCAGCCGACGCATTGCTGGATGCCGGTGCCAAGCGCGTCAAAGACACGTGTCAGCTCTTGAAGAAAATCATCCGCGACATGGCGAAGCAGGTTGCCCTGTCCGACTGGCAGGCGATTGCACGGTTGGACATGGAATTCCATACAACGTTCGTCGCCGGCGCCGGCAACACCCGCCTCATCCGTATTTACCAGACCCTCGCAGCCGAATCCAGGATGTGTATCCTCAACCTTGAAGTCTCCTACCCCCGAATCGACGTCCTGGTAGAGGAACATCAGAACATTCTTGACCTGCTCGAGGCAGGTGACAGAGAGGAACTTCACAAAGCGATCAAACGGCATATGCAAAAAGCCGTGGAAGACCTCACCGCATCAAGCGAGGAGATGCACATCGCCAACTGATATGTAGAAGAGGCTGTCATGAGGCAGCGGTGAGTGGCTCCCGGCTTTGGATGCCGGGAGCCACTGTGCGTTGGTTGGTTTGCCTTCCACGGCCCGGATTCGGGTGGCCTGGCCGACCAGCTCGAGTTGCCGCAGCAGCCGTTCGGCTTTCGTGGTCGGGCCGCGGCGGCAGGATTGACCCGGGGGTTGCTCGCCGGGCAGCAGCCCCCAAAGTAGGAGCCGACGGAGGATCCGGACGCGTCTCATATCAGGCTCCATCTGGATGATCGAGCCCGGTTCCGCGACAAGACTTCCGGACGCCCTGGGTGAACCGCCCGGTTGGCGTGTCCGGGCACGCAACAGCGCAACGCACGAGCTTCGGACCATGGACCTTCTCCCCGGTCACGGTTCAGGTTCATGGCGTCTCGTCTTCACCGGAGACGGATAAAGGACGGTGCGCGGCGAAGCGGACCAGTGATATTCAGACGGGCACCGGGCTAGGCTGCGGTCCTGGATTTTCTGGAATGATCGACGACGATTCCCGTCGCTGCGTTCTCGCGGACCGCGTTGATGCCGTCGACCACTGCCTTCAGGTGATTGAACTTCGGTGATTCGGCGACGAGCGAGCCGTCGGCCGCCGTCAACCGGAAATAGTAGTCCGTGCCGTCCTGCAGAACTTCGAAACGTCCAGCCATCTTTGATGTCCCCCTCAATGTGCGGTCTGCCACCGCCAGCGCGTCATTGCACTGTGGTCTGCCTCACGTCGTCAGTCCATCTTACCCTCAGGCCAAGGAACACGCCGCGTCGGCGCAGCTCACGCCGGCATGAGGTCACAGCCCGAAGCCAGGCAGCAGCCCGGGACCGGCGGCGAGGTGCGAAGACCCTGAGCCCTGCGACCGTGCAGCGGCGTTCGATCCTGGCGGTGGCGCGGAGCCGGTCACTGTTCGCTGCCCGCTCCTGGTGGGAATGGAACGCACCGGAGCCCTGCATCGCTCATCGACCTGCCACGCCAGTGTATTCCCGGGGCCGGGGACTGTGAAAGGGCGCACCCGGCACCGGGGAGCGTCAGGGCCAAATGGTTCGGGAGGTGCCGGACGACGGCTGCCACCTCGACCGTGTCAACGCAGACGAGCTTCACTAGGACGGAGGAGTGCCGCGACCCGGCGGTCGTTCCGCGCCACGGAGTTAGTGGTTTCAGAGCACCGAACGGGAATGATCCGCTTCGGCTTCATGGTTCCATGCCCGAAACACGCGTCGTGTAGTTTGGATTCCTGTAAGTGGAGTCCAGGCAACGACGTTGGGGGGCGTGATGACCCGAGCAGCCCATGTAACAGAGTGCTACGGCCTGACCGGCGTCGCTTACTTGGTCCAGTGTGGAGATCGGGCCCGGGAGCGTCTCTTCATCACGCTTGAGGCTGCGATGGCTCATGCCCGGAAGCACAACGACAAGCATCACCATGGTGAACCCCCGGTCCTCCATGGCTGGCCGGGTGTGGACATCGAAAAACTGAAACGCGGAGCTGACAGGGCAACCGGATCCGAACTCAAGCGCCTCGCCACGCTGACAGCGCGCTGAGCTGGTACCGGGTTCACCCCGTTGATGGACGATCTTCCGGGTGATCAGCGGCCAGACCGGAGGCGCACCTATCTTCGCCGGTGCCGCCGACTTCGACCTGGAACTGATCGAGGGTCATACCCTCGACGGCCGCCCCCGGGAACTCCTTTACCGTCCCACCCGGCAGCACTGACATCCTCCGGGAACGTTGGAAAGCCGGTGCCTCCGGAACTATGGACAAGGTGCGCTCCCGCGTAGTGCGGGCGGGGCGGCATGTCATGGAGCGGCCTGCTCGGCGGGGCCGGTTTGGCCATCGGGCCACCGGAACTGTTTACCACCCGCTCTGGTGCCGGGTTGTGGCCGGCAAACGGAACAACGACACCGGAGGCCTTCATGTCATTGAGCTGGCCACGGTTGGTGCACGGGGGGAAGGGCGACAATGCCAAACTGAACGCGGCGTATAGCCGGAATTGTCAGATAGATGCGTGCCAAATGCTATTCGTGTAACGGCCGGGCATCCGCCTCGTCGCGCTCCAGCGCGCTGATGAACTGCCGCAGAGCGTTCTCCAGGGTGGCGAGGCCGCAGTGAAGACGATGCCATAGTCTTCGCGCCCGTTCCGGCCGGCCCGTGTTCAATGACGCTTGGATCAGCCGGGCATCCCGTTCAAGCTGTCTGGCTCCGGACTTCGCCGCGAATGTCGCAAGGGGAACCACGGACTCCCCTGCAGCGGCCAGGTCGCCATCTTCCAAAGCCGTGCCTAAAACATTCACGTGACCCCGGAGCGTGTCCACCAGAGCGGCCACAAAGCCTGCCCCTCTGCGTTCAGGGGCGTGTTCCTCAATCAAGGCTTCGATACGGGCCGGGTCGAGGACAATATCCCGTTTCCGAAGTGCCGGGTTGAAACGACCCGGATCCTTATGATGCTTGAGCATCGAGACATCTCCCCCTCCTACCAACTCCGATGTTGTTCATGCATCCTACTGGCAGCCGACGCCGGAAACCGGGAGAACCACCCGTTTATTGATCCCTTTCAGGAACAGTGCGGGGCCGCACTGGATCATGACGCGAAACTCCCAGGAACTTCTATTGAGGGAGTGACTAATCCATTGATGCATATCGAAAATTTCAGGACGAATTTCGGAGAGTACACAGGTCGTCCGGGATCTATCGTTTGATGTCCGGGCCGGGGAAACGTTCGGATTCGTGGGCAGCAACGGCTCGGGCAGGACGACCACGCTGCGGGCGCATTTGGGGATTCACCAGACCACGGCCGGGATCCTGCATATCGGAGGGAAGGCCTTTGATACCTCGGCACCGGGAGCATGTTCCCGGTGCCGAATATCTCGACGCATTGTCCTTCCTCGACACCCATCTGCGGCGGGCGGACCGATGAGTCCCCTTTGGGTGCGCCGATCGCCGTTGAACGGCACCCGTTCCACCATAGCTGTGTTCGTAATCACATGCCCGAAGGTTTCGTCACGGAAGCCCTGTTACCGCCTGTCAGCGGGCGATCATGAGGACGGTCACCTTGTCCGGCACACTCGGATTGGGCCGGACCCGTCGCCTACGGCTGTGAATCACAGCGATAAGTGGCAGGCTTTCGCGGCGCTAAATGTCACCCATGGTGTCTCGCCGATCCCCTCAGCGGGATATCCCGCAAGCCCGGAGCCGGGCCGGACCCGATGTGTACGCTATCGCTATGAGCAAGGTGACCTCAGAAGGCGGTTTGTGGCGACGGGTCCTGCAAGCGCTGAGGAACTTATTTGCAGATGGAGGGCCATTGGCGCCTGGATGGGGCTTCGGCCGACGGAAGAATTAGTAGTCCGGGTGACGGCGCAACCGTGATGCCTTGCCGTCGGGAGCGCCATCGTTGGATGCCGTCGGCTGTCCCGCAGGAAGGGGAATCATGCGGAAGAACTTCATACTTTCCTGGCCTCAAGCGGTGGGGTTCCTGTTCATAGCAGGGACGATCATTTTCCGACCGGAGTTCGATCCTTGGCGTATTGCGGTGGGCGGTCTCCTCGTCATTCTCGTAGCCGTTGGAATCGGAGTGAAGCTGCATTATGAGCGGATCGACAGGACGACCAAGGGAATGCAAGATGAACAATCGGGTGCGGGAGAGGATGTCCGTTAGCCGGTTCTCAACGCGCATGCTGCGCTTGGGCCTGGGTGAGCCACGTGGAATCTGCAGGTGTTGAACCGAGGTTTATAAGGTCGGAGTGCCTGCCGCGTCGGAGGCGTATCGATCCGCGGGCGGGTAGCCTGCTCCACATGTGGGGGAACAAGCGTAGTGGGCACAGGCGGCACTGGCTTATGCCCGTGACGGGAGTTGGCCTCCTTGCGGGGCTACTGGCGGGGTGTGCGTACTCCTACCCGGATTCGGGTCCGCCTCCTGGGCAAAGCCCGGTCAGCACCTGGCCGGCTTCCAAGCCTCTGCCCACGCCGGAGGCGGCCATCGAGGCCCTCGAAGCGAAGAACCGGGCTGAAGTGTCCAGGATTCTTGGCCCCGCACCCGAAGGAACGATCCTGCAGGACTCCGGCAGAATCAGCGCCGCGACCGTCAATCTCACGAAAAGTACCCTTGTGCCCAGCGCCGGGCGTTACACCCTGACTGCTGTCTGTGTCGGTGCGCCGAGCGCACAACTCTTGGTCCGGCAGAGCGGCGAAAGTTGGAATATCACCTTCGCCTGCGGTACCAGGGCCACACGGGACTTCCAACTCGACGCCGGCCCCGTCACAGCAGGTGTCATGCGACCCATCGAAGGCCCGCTCTACGGAACAGGCGCCATAGCCGGATTGCGGATCTGGCCCTCGCCGTGAGCCTCCATGGGGCCATAGCAGACCCGCACGTGCCCTGCTTCACCGCTCTCGCGGACGACCGCGAATAAGAATCCTTGTGGATCGTCCCTTTGCCTGAGCCGGTGGCTGAACTGCACCGCTACGCCGCGGCCGGCGCCGTTGTCCAAGCGGATCTGACGGGTATTGTGGGAAAGTCGATGAGGGGGATAGACACATGGCATTGGACCTTGCCGCCAGACCGGACGCCGGTATCACCGCTGGAGCGGGCCGGCTTCCGTTGCGTCAACGCATCGGCCGCGCGGCCCGGAGGACGTTCGGACCGGAGTCGCGGTGGGTCACGGTGCTTGCTGCGGTCGCCGCGGTCGTGTATTCGACGGTTTCCTTGCTGCGGTTCAGGCGGTTCGGCTCCGCGGGCTACGATCTGGGGATCTTCGATCAGGTGGTGCGCCAGTATTCGGCCTTCATGGCCCCGTACAGCGAGATCAAGGGTCTTGACTACAACATCTTCGGGGACCACTTCCACCCGGTCATCGCTTCCCTGGCTCCCTTGTACTGGATTTGGAACGATCCGCGGATGCTTGGCATCGCCATGGCGTTGCTCATGGCCGCGTCCGTGTACCCGGTCTACCTTTTCTGCAGACCACGGCTGGGCCATTGGCCGGCATTCGTCATCGCGGCCGGGTACATTTTCTGGTGGCCCGTCCAAGGACTTGTGGACTTCGACTTTCACGAGATCGCCTTCGGCGTGCCGCTGCTCGCCTGGATCATCCTTGCGCTGGACCGACGCCGCTACGCGGCTGTTACGGTCCTGTCCGTGGTCCTGCTCGGGGTCCGGGAAGACAAGGGATTCGCGGTCATGGCGATCGCCCTTGTCCTGCTGCTGCGCCGGAGGTGGAAGCTTGCCCTTGGCCTGTTCCTGCTCGGTCTGTGCACCTACCTGGTGGTGACCGGAAAGGTCATCCCGCACTACAACCTCTCCGGAAACTTCGGGTACTGGGTGTACTCGGGCCTGGGTCCCACCATGGGGGCCGCGATCATTTTCATCGTCTTCCACCCGCTGAAAACCCTGGCGATCCTCTTTGACCACGACACGAAGCAGGTCCTTTGGGCATCTTTGTTCCTGCCGGTGGGACTGCTTCCACTCGGGTCCGTCTACGTTCTTCCCGCTGCCCCCATCCTGCTGAGCAGGTTGCTCAGCGACAGACCGGGAACCTGGTCCACCGGGTTCCAATACAACGCGGTCCTGGCCCCCGTGCTGGTGATGGCCGCCGTCGATGTCCTTTTCAAGGTCATGAACCGCTTCCCCCGGCTTGGGTCCGCACGGTTCTGGGCCCCGGGGCTTTTCGCGGCCACCGTCGTTGCCGGGATCGCCTTCGTTCCGGCGGTCTTCCCGCTGAACAAACTGGTCACAGGCGAGGCCTTCACGTACACCACGCACATGGCCGCCCAGCAGCGGATCGTGAACATGATCCCCTCCGGGGTCTGCGTGGAAGCCGATGACCGGCTCGTGCCCCACCTGACCAACAGGACCGTCGTCGGGTTGATCGGCCGGCAGGTGGACTACGCCAGCTGGGCCATCATCGACTTCGACCAGGAGAATACCGGCGGTGGCGGGGACGGCAATTTCACGCCCTTCACCGGCCTGCGGTACAAGCAGGACCAAGGGTTCCAGGAGGTCTACCGTCAGGACAACATCGTCCTGCTCTACCGCCCGTATTCCCTGGACCGCGGAGCACCGGAGCACTGCTCGAGCCCTTACCTGACCAGCCTCTACGGGAGCGGAAGATGAGCCCTAACTCGAATCCTGACGTGCTCCTTCATCGCTGCGCACGTCCGGTGAACGTCCCTCGTCATCGGATTCTGCGTACCGCCGTCGCGACAATTCTCTTGGCTGCGGCCCTTTCCGGGTGCGCCAACGAAACCCTGACCCCGCTGGACGTTTCGGGCGTCGTACCGAAAACCCCGGCCGATTCGATCTCCTATGCAGGCGGCGTGTACACCGGCTGGTGGGACAAGGCTCCGTTGCCCGGGCAGCCCACGAACCTGGTTCTCTACAGCACCAAAATGAACCAGGTCGTCCAAACCGTCGGTTCCCCAACAGCGCTCAGTGCCAAGAATATGGAGTTCCTGCAGAGCCCGAAGTGGGCGAAAAACGTCATCATCGTCATGGACCCTGCCACTAACACCATCGCCGGAACCTTCGCCATCGATGCGAAAGGGAACCCCACCAACAAGTCGACACTCCCGGTAAAGACCGGTGGCTATGAAGGCTGGTGGAACGCCACCCCCGCTGACGGCAACACGGCCGGACTGCCGGTGGAAACCGTCCAGGTCAACACCGATACCAACGAAGTGATCGACGGATACAACCGCACGACAAAAAGCACCAACATCGCCTACGCCGTCGTCCCCGACCCCGCCTGGCCCAGGCATTCAGTCGTCGTCATCGACACCAGCACCAACAAAGTCATCGCCAGCTTCAAGATCAACGCCGACGGGACATAGCGATGCCGGCCTATCGAAAAGCACGGGCAATGCCCGTTGGTCGAATCCTCCCGGTCGCCGCTGTTGCGCTGACGCTGGCCGGCTGCACCTATGCCACACCGGCTGCCGTGCCGGACGCACAAACTCCGGAGGCATCTGCGTCGATTCCTCGTCCGAGCCCGACGCCGACCTCGGTGGCCGAGTCATGGGGTGCCCCGTTGTCCGGGCGGTTCATCAGCCAGGCGGCCCGGACCAGCGGCAGCGTCAGCATCACGGGAACCGCTGCCGGGGCCACCCTGACCTTGGAAGGCGTCTCGATTACTTCTGACCCGGGTTTAAAGGTCATGCTCAACGAGGGCGCATTGTCCAAGGACCCGTCAGGGAACATGGTCGTCGAAGACCCGAAATCCGTGGACATCGGCGCGCAGCTGAAACCCGGTCCCGGCTCGCAGTCCTTCCAGTTGCCGCCGTTTCCGCCCTTCACGGTTCGAAGCGTCACGATCGTGGACTGGCAGACGCACGTTGCCTACGGAACAGCGGACCTGACGTCCATCACCGGATAGCCCGGTTCCCGGCTGCTCCGTATTCGACCAGGGGGTGACATTTAGCGCTGCTGAAAGGGCGCCATTTATCGCTGCGATTCACACCCACGGCGGAACTGCCTGCGATCGTGATGCTTCCTGAAGGTCTGTGACGGCCGCTTCCGCCTGACGACCGGCACTCGATGTAGGCGGTACCTGCGGGAGATGCCGGGGAGGAAGCCCCTCCAGAAGTCCCCGTTGGCACCTCTCCGCAACGCATCCGCTTCGACGTCAGGACGATCCGTTGGGAGGGTGGTTCAGGCCTGTCCGGCGTCTTCGCCGTTTCCGACGGCCTCGATCCAATCGACCGCTTCGTCCGAAAGATAGAACCCCGATGGTCCGCTCCGTCCCACCCACGAAGCGTCAGAATCGGGCTGTCCGCCAACGTCTGCAATCTCCGCGATCACCTCCGCGGGAACCACATCACCGTTGTTCCCGATCAGCCATTCCCGGGTCGAGGGCTTCAGCCTCGGCCACCACTGAGCCATATCCATGGACGGAGTGTGGCATGCCGGACGCCACACTTCGAGCCGTCCGACGAACGAAGTCCTTGCCGCATCGAAGCCTTCCCTGCCCCTAGCCTCCACCGGATTTCATCGTTCCGGTGCAGACCGGATAGCCCGCGCAGCCGAAGAACCGGCCGTAGCGCCCTGCTTTTTCCTTCATGGTGCGCTTCCGCATTTCGGGCAGACCACGGTGATGATGTCCTCACCTCGGACGGACCGGATCCTGACCATACCGTCCCTGACCAATTCGAGGAGGAACGCTGATTCTGTGCCGGCACGGGTGACCAGGAGCACCGACCGCCTGGCGTGGGTCAAGGAGACATAGAACAGGCGTCGTTCCTCGGCGTACGGTACGGGTCGGGTTCCGCCATGGCCAGCTGCAGCAGCGGATCATCCTCGATAATGCTGGGAAACCCTCTCCGCTCCAGGCCGAGCACGACGACGTAATCGGCTTCCTTTCCCTTCGAAGCGTGCACGGTGTTGAATTCGACCCTCAGTTGGGCGTATCCGGCATTAAGAGCTGAGGCGACATCCTCCCTGACGCGGTCATACCGGCCAAGCACCAGCACGCTGACGGGCGCACTGAGCCGGGCGTCAATGCCCATCAGGTACTCCCGGACGGCCAGGCTGTATTGGCTGCGGTCCCGCACGCTGACAGCCCCTGGAACAGCCCAGTATGGTTCCACTGATCCGAGAAGTTCGATGACACGTCTGGTTTCCTGATCCGCTCCAGGGCCTTGTTGATGTCGGTTGTGATCCGTGATCCTCTCGGTCAGGGCGTAGCTGAGATATTCCCAGGCATCCCTTCGAGTGCGCCAGGCACTCTCGGGAGTGCCGGCATCAGTGGTGTTGGAAGGTGCGGGGAGGCGTGCATTTCGTCGTGATCTCCTCCAGGCGGTTCATCGTTGGCGCCAAACGCGCCGCAAAGGGAGGGGTGGCTCAGGACACAGCGGAAACGCCAGGCTAATGAGTCAGCGCAGCCGTTCCCACTAGCGCAATCACGGTGGGAACGGCCACAAAAGGCTAGGAGAACCTGGCTTTTGTACTGAAGATGGTCAGATGGCTGCGGTCAGAGGGGACAGTGCCGGGGCCGGAGCGGGGCGGCGCAGTCCCGCACATTCTTGGATGAATCCTGAGAGCAGCGCCGCGGCGTTCCCGTCAGATGGCCAGGTGAACTCGGGGTGCCACTGTATGCCGACAACGTGGCCGCCCGTGTCTTCTACTGCCTCGACCAGTCCATCAGGTGCATGAGCAGTTGCTCTTAACCCGGCGCCCACCGTCAAGATGCCTTGATGGTGCTCGCTGTTGACGTCGATTGGTCCGCTTGTTGACATCCATTGAGCCAGCTTGGAGTCAGATTCCACGGTCACCGTATGTTGGTTACGTGTGATCTTGGGCGCTCCGAACCGATGCTCGACGTCACCGGGCCTGTCGCGAACGAGATCCGCGATCAGCCCTCCTCCGTAGACAACGTTGAGGAGCTGGAATCCACGGCAGATGGCCAGGATTGGTTGACCGTTTTCACGGGCGGTCGCAATGGCGCTCATTTCGTTGCGGTCTCTGACCGGGTTCACTCCGGAAATAGCGGGATCATGCTTTTCGGCGTCGTAGAGTTCAGGATCAACGTCTCCGCCCCCGAGCACGATCAAGGCATCGGCGAGCTGAACCAGTTCACGTATCCGGGGTTGGGCGGTGGCGCAGTCGATCGCCAAGGGGACACCTCCGGCCGCGACCACGGCCCGGAACATCAGCTGCCACTCAACTCCGGCTTCGAGTTCGTCCAATTCAATGGAGCTGTATGTCATGGCGACGATGGGGGCGTGATCTTTGTCTGGAGGTGATGACCCTGGGGACGGGCTGGTCGGCTTCTCAACCATGGGGTTGTTGTTTCCTTTCGGACTATGTGGGAACTGCTCGAAGGTTCTGGGCGTCGTGACTCCGAAGCCGGCATGGTTCCTGTGGATACATGGGGTCCACGGGGCGCTGATCGAGCAACGGTATGTGGGGGCTGAAAGCCTGCCTGAATGGGTTCCGGAGCGTGGATTTTCGGCGGTCAGCCGTGGACCGGGAAGCCGGTCCCTGGTTCGGGGTTGGTTCGTTTGGCTTCAAGTTCGTCGGCAATGTCGGGGTTTGCTTTCATGTAGCGGAGCCCTTCAATGGTTCCCCAGCGGTAGAAAGCCAGTCCGCCAAGAAAAACGACGACGGTATCCCAGGGGGCGGGGAGAACCCCGATGCCGGTGCTGCCAAGGTAGGTTGCGGCGTAGAGGAATCCGAAGAAGACAAGCAGCCAGGCGCCCCCCTGTATTTCGGAACGGCCGTGTTTTTGCGTGAGATGGTTGACTGCATACAAGACAATGCCGATTGCAAGTATGGGGAAGGTGTTGGATACCTGCGCCCAAGGGACCCAGGAGACGATCAATCCGCCGGCGGAGAACGTGATCGGCGCCAGTATGCCTACGCCGCAAATGCGATCGGCCGACCGGGTAATGCCTGCCCGTCGGAATACGCCCACTGAAACGGACGCTATGCCGAAGGTGAAGGCAATCATTACTCCGATGATGCCGATCATGGCATGCCAGCTGGGCAGTGGCAGGAGAAATGCCAAGCCGACAACGAAATTCAAGGCCAGTGCGCGGCGCGGAATGCCCCATTTTTCGTCGATTTTCTGAAGGCCGCTTGGCAGGAAGCCGTTCTTTGCCATGGCAGCGACTGTCCGTCCGAGGGCTGCCACGGCAACGATGGCCGATCCTGATGGTGATACGGCCGCGTCGGCGACCAGGATCCAGTAGAGCCATTGGATCCCGGCAATGAGCGCAAGGTTGCCGAAAGGAGAATCGAACATCGCGCTGCCCCATCCCTTCAGCACACTCGCGTGAGGCGCGGCGATGATGAAGGCCAGCTGAAGCCCCAGATAGAGGACGATGGTGAAAACGATGGTGGTGATCATCGCAGCAGGAATGTCCTTGCGTGGGTTACGCGCTTCACCTGAGAGCACGACGATCGCTTGTGCGCCGTTGTAGGCGAAGAGGATGCCGGCAGTAGCAATGACGCCCAAGCTTGCTGAGAGGCCATAGGGGGCAAAGCCTCCCCCGTCGGCGAAGTTATTGATTCCGCCTGCCGATCCATGGCTGGTCAATCCGCTGATGATGAGGACAAGCAGGGTCAAGATCGGGATGACGATCTTGATGGTTGTCACGATGTTGTTGCTGCGGGCGAAAAGAGTGACGCCGAAGTAGTTCAATGCTGTGAAAACAGCCAATAGCAGAGCGGAGCCGATGATTCCTTGAAGGGTCAGGCTTCCATGTGCATAGAGCCCGGGGACATAGGAACTGGCGTACTGCATCACGCCTGAGGCCTCCAAGGCAGGAACCCCGATGACGCCGACGTTGGTGCACCAGCCAATGATGCCTGCCGCCAGTTTCCCGTTGGAATAAAGGGGATAACGGATCGTGCCTCCCGATTCGGGGAACGTCATGCCGAGTTCCGCTACTACCAAGGACAAGGCGAGCATGACGGTGCCGCCGATAACCCAGGAGATGAGCGCTGAGGGTCCGGCTCCTTGTGCCGCGTACATTGCGGAGAACAGCCAGCCTGAGCCGATGACACTTCCGATGCCGATTCCTACCAGGGACCAGTAGCCCAATCGTCGTTGAAATCCGGCACTTACTGTTGTGCCTGTGGGGGCGGATAATTTGGTCGCCATCATTGCAGCCAATCTGAAGAAACGTGAGCGGGGAATGGGGAACGGGCGCTGACCGGCAGACGAAGCATGCGCGACAGGGCCGAAGATGCGTCGAACTTCCGGGGGCCTCTTTGCCCCTAAAGGTATGAAGTCCGAACCTAAAACCATTAACAGTGAATCAGCACACGTTTGCGACGTCAAGCCCTTGCGCCATTTGGCCTTAAAATAGAACCTATGACTGTGGAAGTTCCCTCATCAACCTCCGTGCCGGAAGGAATCATCGACCACCTCAAAGGCCGCATCGGTCGCGGGGAGCTCAATCCCGGAGACCGATTAGCGCCGGAGCGGCAACTCGCTGAGAGCCTGGGTGTGGGCAGGGTGAGCCTGCGCGAAGCCTTGAGGAAACTTCAGGAAGACGGCTATCTGGAAGTCCGCCGGGGAAAGACGGGTGGCACGTTTGTCACGGACCTCGATAAGCCGATGGCGGAGTGGCGAAAACAAATGGTGGCGAGGGTGGGGGAACTCGACGACATCACCGAGCTTCGTCTGGCAATCGAGACCCATGCGGCAGCGCTCGCAGCTGAACGGCGCTCCGATGATGACCTGAAGAAATTGAAAGCCGCCATCACTCAACAGAGCCAAGCAGCAAACCGCGGAGAATTCCGCCAGGCCGACTCAGCCTTCCATGAGATCATCGGGGGCGCATCCGGCAGCGTCCGGCTGGCACAAGCGGCCAGACAGGCACGCGGCGAATTCTTTGTGCCCGTCGAAATCGGTAAATACGAGGACCCCGTTGAAGCAGACGCCCAACAGCACATGGCAATCTATGAAGCCATCAGGGACGGGGATGCTCCCAGAGCTTGCCAGGAAATGTCCCGGCATATCAACTACACAAGAACCATGCTCCGCCGGTTTGTCGACGGACTAATGTCCAATGACCCCGCCTAGTGGACCGGGATCGGGCTTCACCATGCCGCGATCGCAATCTCCCATCGCGGCGCCGATCCATCCGCCGAGCTGGACACTGCCGACCCACCGTCCCGTCTTCGTCGTTTACTACGCCGTCTACCTGGTCCTTGAACTGATCGTGTTGTCGGTTCTTGGCCTTGTGGTTGCCTACGCGGTGATCGTCGCCAAGCTGGCGGTTGCGGAAGAGGTCACGTCCAGGAACCGGGCACTGGTCACCGGCGTCGTGGCCTTCATGGTTTCGGGTGGGTCCGGCGTTCTGGCTAGCCGGCCTCGGCCACACGGGCAATCCGTGGGCGGTCGCGACTATCGCCGGAGCGTTTGTAGGCGGTGCCTTCGCGCTCCTCTCCTACCGGCACATCACCCAGGCTTGAAGGGATCCGGGACCCGCCCACGGGTTCGTGAACGCAGCTTCAGACTGCACTCACGGGCTGGCCCTCACGCGCCATCCCGGCCGTTCCTCGGTTCCAACGGCGGGGCCGCCCGCCCTCCGTGTTGCCGCCGCGCATAACGCACTCAAGCCTGGTGTCCCGCGGGCACGCTTTATGGGCATTTCCTGTCTTGCTCCCGGCCAGTCCGGTGACCCTCGCTCCCCGCACTACGCTGATCTGCTGTCCACCTGGGCCAACGGCGAATCCTTCCCGCTTCTCTACAGCCGCAGCGCCATCGAAGCCGCCACCACCCACTGGTTCTTGGTTCGAGCCGACGGAAAGTGACCTCAAAGCAAGCGAACGCTAGTCCCATGTTCCTAGTGGTTGGATCAAGTCCGGGAAGCCCGGATCGATGCGCCCGGTGGCCGCCGGGCAGCCGGCCACCGGGCCAAGGACTGCATAAGCACCCCACTGCGTCGGCAACCACGTAAACGTGGAACACGTCATTTTCTGTCCTGCAATGGGCTTGGCCAAGGTCACTGAATGTCAGAGGGTAGCCGGACCAGCTCTCGAGCGCCGGCGGTATGGATGCGTGGACCCGCCCCGGCTTATCTTTGGGGCGGTGATTCCTCAATCGTTCAGGATTCGTGCCGTGGTTGGCCGGTTCCGGATGGAGATGCCTTCCCGTGGTATCGGCTGTTCTTGAGGTTCGGCCAGGGTTCCGGAGCCGCGCGCCTGTTCGGGCGGCTCCGGAACCCTCGGCTTTCACACTATGCTGGCGGTTTTGTGGTCTTGTTCGTACAACAGGGCGGCGACATCCACGGCGGACGCTCCCCCGTCGATGGGGATGATCGCGCCGGTGAGGTACGAGGCGCCTTCGGAGAGGAGGAAGGCGATGACTGAAGCGATTTCGGAGGGATGCCCGGCCCGTCGGGCCGGCACATGCTGGGTGGCCGTCTCGTAAGCGGCATCGAGGGTAATGTCGCGTTGTTGCGCGACGGTCATCAGTGCCGTGGCGGACATCTGGGTTTTGATCAGCCCGGGGCACACCAGGTTGGCGCGGACGCCCTTGTGCCCGAATTCGACGGCGACCGATTGGAGCATGAGGCCCAGACCGGCTTTGGAGGCTGCATAGCCGCTCATGAAGGAACTTGCCCGCAGCGCGGCGAGGGATGCGACACCGACGATGGAGCCCCCTGTTTTGTCGAAGTGGGGCAGGACGGCCCTGGTCAGCCGGGCAGCGCCCAGGAGGTTCGTTTCCAGCATGTCGCGCCACAAGGAATCCGTGGTGTCCATGAAGCGGCCGGCGTGTGCGACGGCGGCATTGAGCACGAGTCCGTCCACGCGTCCGAATTTTCCGATGACGGCGTTTACGAGGTCGCCGGCGCTGTCTTCGTCGCTCATGTCCAGGGCGATGGGAAGGGCGCCGGTGGCTGCAGCTGTCTCCTCCAGAAGCTGTGGACGGCGGCCGCAGATTGCGACATTCCAGCCGGTTTGCCGGAGCTGGGCCGCGGTGGCGGATCCGATCCCGGTCCCGCCTCCGGTGACGATGGCGACGGGTTTTGACGTGTGTTCAGGGCTCATGTTTCTTCCTTGCTAGGGGTGTTGTTGTGCCGGTGGATGCAAAAGCGGGGTGGTCGATTTGGGTGATCAGGCTTGGTAAACGATGTCGCCTTCGAAGACGGTCATGCCGACAACCGTGGCGCCGATCTCTGACGTGGGGATGGCGAACAGATTCCGGTCAAGCACGATGAAGTCTGCTGATTTTCCGGTCTCGAGGGTTCCTTGGATGTCTTCTTTGCCCACGGCTTTGGCGCCGGCCAGGGTCACGGCTTCAAGCGCGGTGGCGAGGTCGACGGACTCCTGACCGTGTTCAAGCATGCCCTGGATGCCAGGGAACAGGTTCGGGCTGGGAAGCACGATCCAGTCCGAGCCGACCGTGAGCTTACGTTGATGGGCCAGGACGGACTTGAACCGGAAACCGTCCTGAAGGCCGAACTCCGGAATGTGCCAGAGGGCAGGTGACATTTCAGCGATCACGTCCAGTGCGGCAAGCCTGGAGTAGTCCGCTTCGCTGATGAAGCCGGCGTGGGCGAGTTCATGGGTGGGTCCGTCTGTTCCGTTGATCCGGCGTACGTGTTCTATGGCATCCAGCGCAGCGCGGATGGCGCCTTCTCCTGCGCAGTGGATCTTTACCTGCAGGCCGTCTGCGTCGAATTTGGCCAGGGCTTCGACCAGTTCATCCGGCGGGACGAGGATTTTTGAGTCATCGATTTCGTCCTCGAGCAGGTCCGACTGCGTGTAGTGCGGGGGCAGCGGAGCGCCGTCCAGCCAGATTTTGATGAAGGAGGTGTCCACGTGGGGGCTCGCCCAGGCACGCCGATCCGAGATGAGTGCTTCCAGTTCGGCGGCGGTGGCCATGCCGAAGCCTTCCTCGCGCCATACCAGGTGGGCGGCTACCCGGAGCTTGAGTTCTCCGCCGGTGTCCAGGGTCCTCAGCGCTGCCAGGGTCTGGGGCGAGGCTGAGGCTTCCTGGACGGAGGTGATGCCGAACTCGTGGCACCGGCCCACAGCCCAGCGGACCGCGTCGAGGTAGACCTCCTGCGGGTAGTCCGGGATGGCGCTTTGCACCGGCCAGGTTGCCTGCTCGACCAGCTCGCCGGTGAGGTGGCCGGTCGTGGAGTCACGCATGAGCCGGCCGCCGGGATTGTCCTGCACCGGATCGGTGGCCAGCCCTGCCAGTTCAAGGGCCTTGGCGTTCGCCAGTCCGTGATGGATCGAATAGTCGAAGAGGTACACGGGGGTGTCGGGGAATGCCTCGCTGAGGAGGGTGTTGTCGACGCCGTGGGTGAAGTTGGCGGGTACGAACTCGCCGCCGATAATCCATTGGTTCCCGTGCTGGTCTTTTGGTCCGGTGCAGGAGCAGCTTTTGAGTTCCGCAATGATCCGTTCGGCGTCGGCATCGGGCGAGAGCCGGGCCTCGTATTTGAATTTCAGGCCACTGAACAACAGATGCAGGTGCGCATCGTGGATGCCGGGCATGACCATGCGTCCTTTCAGGTCGACCACTTCCGGTCCAGGCCCCGCGGCAGCAAGGACATCCGTACTGGCACCCACGGCCTCGATCTTGCCGTCCCTGACCATCAGTGCCTCGGCCCACGGCTGGTTTCTGTTCCCTGTGTAGATTTCCCCGTTGAGAAAAACGGTCGACATCAATACTCCTTGTTGTTCAATGCCCGGGCTCCGGGGAGCCGTGTGCGGAAAGCCTGTTGTTGGTGTCCCGCACGTGTCAGCCCACGGTTGTGCACCGTCGGCGGTCGTATTTGCTGTTGCCCGATGGTGGAACTATTTGCCCGGGGAGACAAGTTCCAGGCTGCGTGCTCCGGCGCTGTCCTGTTGGACGAGCTTTCTGGCCCTGGATTGCCACGCCGAGCGGATGATTCGTTGGATCGATTTGTCCAGCGCGACGGCCACAACGAGTGTCAGTCCTACCAGGATGGTCTGGAGGTAGGCCGATACGCCAAGAATCACGAGACCGTTTCGCAGGACCCCGACGAACAGCAGTCCGGCGACCACCCCGCTGATCCGCCCGGTTCCGCCTTCGAACGCGATCCCGCCCAGCAGCACGACGATCAGGGCGGTGAGTTCCATGCCGTTGCCGACAGAGGGGCTGACGGCGGCAAGTTTGGCGGACAGCATCATGCCGGCCAGGGCAGAGAGGGCCCCGGTGACGACGAAAACCCGGAACTTCGTCGCTTCGACCCGGACCCCCATCAGGTGGGCGGCCCGGTTGTTGCCGCCCACCGCAAGGATCTGCTTTCCCTTGGCCGTGTGGTTAAGGATGTACCAGGCGGCTGCGACGGCGACGATCAGGACGGCGATCTGCAGCGGCACGAAGCCGATGAAGAAGGTGCCGAGCCGGGTGAACCCGGCAGGTAATCCGGTGAGCGTTTTTCCGCCACTGAGCAGGAACGCCAGACCGTTCCAGACGTTCAGGAACCCCAACGTCACGACGAAGGTGTTCAGTCGCAGATAAGCCACCAGGAATCCGTTGATCGCCCCGGCGAGGACCCCGAACGCCAGCCCCGCCAGCATTCCGATGATGACATTGTGGCTGCCCAGCAGTGCGTATCCGGCGATGACCGCCGAGCATGAGGCGATTGCCCCGACCGAGAGGTCTGCGCATCCCATCATGACGACGAACGCTACCGGGAGCGAGATGATCCCCAGTTCGGCGATTTGTTGCAGGATGGTCGAGCCGTTGTTAAAGGACAGGAACCGGGGGTTGATGGCGCCGAAAATCAACGCCATGAGGATCAGAGCGCCGAAAACGCCGTTCCGGGCCAGAACAATCTTGATTTTCTCAATGCTCACGGGAGTTGCTTTCTATCGGAATCTTTGAAGGGGACGGTTGTTGGGTCGGGTTCGTTTCCGGCAGCCAGGGAGAGCAGGCTTTCCAGCAGGTTCTCGTCGCTGACCTTTTGTCCGCGGAGTTCACGGAGCCTGTCCTTGTAGATGACGTAGCTCCGGTCGCACATGCTCGCGATTTCGTCGGATTCTGCCGACGCGACGAGCGCGGTGGTACCTTCGGCGGCCAAGCGGCGCAGTGCACGGACGATGTCGACCTTGGCGCCGAAGTCGACCCCTTGGGTGGGTTGGGCGAGCAGCAACAACCGGGGCCGCTTCGGGAACATCCAGCGCGCCAGGAGGTGCTTTTGCCGGTTTCCTCCGCTGAATTCCGCGATGGGCTCCTCGCCCGTCGGCCCGTGGACATTCAGTTCGTTCCGGGAACCGGAATACATGCCCTTCCCGGCACCACCCACCCACCATCCCGCTCCCATGTGGGAAAGCCACGGGAGCAAAACGTTCATTTTCGCCGAAACTGTCGGCAGGAGACCGTCCCGTTCCCGGTCTGCGGGGACGTAGTGGATCCCGCGGCGCAGCGCATCCAGGGGCTTGGCCGGTTGATAGGCCTCCCCGTCCAGGAGGACACCGGTCATCGGCCTGCCGACCCCGTAAAGGTCTTCGAGGAGCGAGAACTGCTCACCGGAAGCCATGCCGAAAAGGCCCACCACTTCCCCGGTCCGTGCCTGGATCCGGGAGCTGCCGAACGGCAGCTCGATCGCGGTCTTATCTTTTGATGTGTCGGTGAGTTCCGGCTTGGATATCCCCGGCGCCAGTGCCTGGGCCAGGTCGCGGGCGGTGATCCCGGCGGCCGGACGGTCAATGATTTGCCGCCCGCCGCTCATCACAACGATTCGGGTGCAGACATCCAGGATGTCCGGCAACCTGTGGGACACGTAGATGACGGCGGTACCTGCGGCAGCGAACTCGCGGATGAGACCGTGCAGGGCTGCGGTTTCCTGGGCTCCGAGAGCTGCGGTCGGCTCATCGAGCAGCAGGACCTTGATTTCTCCCTCCATTACCCCGCGTGCCAGGTCCACAAGCTGCCGTTGGCCCAGTGACAGCGTGGAGACGGGACGGTCAAGGTCGATTCCGGCCCCCACTTTGGACAGGACGGCCCGGGCAGTGTGCCGCCGGGCGTCGCGTCCGCCCTTTCTGCTGCGGCCCAATTCCAGGTTGTCGAAAACGCTCAGGTTCTTCGCCAGGGCGGGCTCCTGGTGAACGACGGTGACGCCAAGTTCCGCGAATGCCCGGGGCGAGCTTCCCCGCGGGACCTCGACCCCGTCGACGGCGAACGACCCTCCGGTCGGCGCCACAGCACCTGTCGCGACATTGAGCACCGTGGATTTCCCGGCGCCGTTGTGGCCCAGAAGCCCCACGATTTCCCCGGGGAGCATGGCCAGCGAAAAGTTGTCCACGGCGCGGGTGGCACCGAAGTCCACCGTCATGTCCTGGAAGTGCACGCGTTCAAGCGCGGGCGCGCCGGCAGGAAGCGCCGGGTCCATCGCAGGCGCCGCGCCGATCATTTTGACATCATCCCGGCCGCGGTGTCCTTCGTGACATGCCTGGTGGGAACGTTGATGTCACCGCTGGGGGTGCCCTCGGCGGCGGAAATTAGAAGCTTGGCGTCGGCTTCCGCGAGGTCCTCGGGAGACCAGACCTGTGTCTCGCGCCAGATGTCGTTTCCGGACTGAATGAGTTTGTAGACCTCGTCGTTGCCGTCCGTGGCAGAGACATACCGGCTCGGATCGCTCGGGCTGACCCCGCTGTCAATGACGGCCTGCCGTGCTCCGAGCGTCATGTCCGCGCCGATGCCGAGCCAGACCTTGGTCTGGGGGTGCGCCACCAGTTGCGTCTGTGCGGCCTTGTAGCCATCATCCCGGGAAGAAGCTTCCAGGTTGTAAACGGAGGTGTTGGCGCCGCTGGCCTTCAGTCCTTCGGTGATGCCCGCTGCCTGCAGCCGGCCCAGATCGGCCCTCGTGTCGGCCAGGAGCCCGACCTCCACAGTCTGGCTGCCGAACTTGCCTTTGATCCATTTTCCTGCCGCTTCGCCAACCTCCGCGCCGGCGCCCTTGACGTCAAGGACGAGCTTGGCGGACGTGCCGTCCCAGGATCCGGCGTAGCCGATCACGGGAATATCGGCTGATTTCGCTTGGGCAGTGACGGAGACCATCGAGTCCGCCTGCACCGGGAAGCCCATGATGGCCTTGACATCTCCCCGCTGGATCCAGCTGGTCCAGTCGTTCACCTGGGTCTGGATGTCCCAGTTCGGGTTATCGGAAAGCAACTCATAACCGGCCTTCTTGACGATCGGCTGCATCAGGTCGAGCTGCTGCTTCCAGATATTCACATCCTGGGTGGGAAAACTCATGGCCAGAGCTCCTTTGCTCGTGGCGCCACCTGAGGCTGCGCTGCCTCCGGAAGAGGCGCAGCCGGACAGCAGGGCGGCGGCTGCCGTCGCAAAGGCAGCGGCTCGGATCAGTGCGGTGACTTTCATGGGACTCCTCAAAATTTGACGACGACGGATTCGTGGACGCCCCGGGCACGTGCGCAATGAACACAGCGGTCCGCCATTGGACGGCGCAGTATCAGCCGGGGTATCGAAGGGGGAATTGAGCTGGACGGCCGCCCTCTGTTTCTGTGACGGTCAGCACGTTTTCCAAAAATATACGTTTGTCTAGTTTCGGGTGTCAATAGCTAGACTAGACAAACGTAGAGTTTTGTTGAATCTGCCGACCTGATCATGACCGCCTGGGATGCGCGGTGGCTTATTTTCCGCAGGAATGCAGAAAGGACCGACCTGCGGACCGCGCTCCTTGACGGGCGCCAAAACCTCCGCCACGCACGTCCGCCGGTATCTGCGAGTCCCGGAGATGCGCGTTCCGCATCACGGCCGCCAAGGTCTTGTCGATCTGGCACTTCTAGCGGAAGGGGCTTGAGGCGGAGCGTGCACTGGTGTTCGTCGGTGTGATCCCGCCACGGCGGGAGTTTTAGATTTGCAAGGTTGGCGGCGTTGCCGGGCAGTACCGCCGCCGGCCCGGCCATGGCGGCCTTTGGCGTGGTGCCGCCGGCCCGTGGCGGCCGGGCCCTCGTACCTGCAGTGGCACCAGCCTGTGCACCCGCGGACGGGACCCGTTTGAAAAGTTCGGCCGGGGTGTGCTCAGCACCGCAGCGCCCGCTATTTATTCGGCGTTATCGGCTGGGCCGGTGTCCTCGCCCGGGCGCTTGTCGTCCGGGAGGATGTTCGTGAGCAGGCGGCCCACCTCGACGATGGCCTCCCGGACCGGTTCGGTGCTGCCGACGGCGAGGAATTGCAGGACCAGCCCGTTGAGGGCGCCGAAGACGACCCGGCCCAGTTCCCGGTGGGAGCCGTCGGAAGTGTTGATGCCCCGCGCCCGGAGCCGGTGCTCGACGGCGGTGATGTAGTTGTCGTAAAGACGTTCAACCAGGGCGCGGATCTCCGGCCTCCGTGGCGCCTCGAGCACCATCTGCGCCTGGAACATCTCTATCTCGGGATCTGACGTGAGCGACTCCAGCATCGTGTCAGCGAAGGCCTCATCGAAATCAGCGGTGCCGGCAAGCCCCGTCTCCCGGATCGAGCGTTCCACTGCAACCTCGGTGGCGGCAGCCACCAGGGCATCCAGCGAGCCGAAGTGCTGCCCCACGAGCGCATGGTGCACGCCCGCCCGGGCGGCAACCGACCGGTGGGACAGGCCTTGGAGCCCCTTTTCGGCCACAATTTCAATGGTCGCCCGCACGAGGGCGTCACGCCCTGATCCGTACCCCACGTTCTACTCCGAAGAACCGAAATAATGCGTCACAAGGGTGCCCTTCATTCCTGCCCGCGCCGCGACTGCATGGTAAGCAACGCCCCTGAGAGCCGTATCGCCCGCGACGGCAATCACTGCTGACAGCAATGCGTCGGGCCCATTGCCGTAGGGAAGGCGGCTTGAAAGTTGAGCTTGGGTCATGCATCGAGTCTAGCGCCCGGCATTGCGCGAAGGAGAGACAACGGCAGCTAGAAATGAACATATGTAGAGGTTTGCTTTGTGGTTGCGGTGACGTCAGATTCAGCCGTCCCAAGCAGAATTCCTGCTCCTCCCGAATGCACTGTCGCAGCGGGCCTCGTCGCGTTGACAGGCAATCACGTGGCGCGTATTCCTGACGTGAGAGCAAGGAGGCCGTCTCATGCCCACCGTGAGCGTGCGCTACATCGTCGATGATGTCGATGCCGCGATTGACTTCTACTGTCAACATCTGGGATTCACGCTTGTCATGCATCCTGCTTCGCCTTTTGCCATGCTCGACCGTGCTGATCTGAGGTTGCTGCTGAGCGCTCCGGGCGGCCAAGGCGGAGGAGGCCGGAGCATGCCTGACGGGCGCAGTCCCGCGCCGGGAGGCTGGAACCGTTTCGCGCTGGAGGTGGCAGACCTCGCGGCAACCGTGCACACCCTTCGCGACGCAGGCGTGCCCTTCAGCACCCGGACCGCTGCAGAGGTCCGTGCGTCTAACGCGCGAGCCGGGTTTCCTCCTCCATGTGGCCGAGCTTGTCCGGGTTCCGCATGGCGAAGATCCGCGCGATCCTGCCGTCCTCCACCACCAGGCTGATGAGTGAGGGACCGCCTGTTTCGTCGTCGATCCGGATGCCGAGGCTGCCGTTGAGCCAGAGCAAGGCGGTTTTAGGGTTGAGCGCGGCCTGCGGGAAGGACCGCAGCAGATTTGTCACCTTCTTCGCACCATATACCGGCACGCGAACCGCCTGCGCGACGCCGCCGCCGTCGGCGATCAGTACGACATCAGGGGCCAACACGTCCATCAGACCCTGCACATCCCCGCTGGTGACCGCGGCGAGGAACCGTTCGACGACTTCCTGCTGCTCGCCACGGTCCACCCGCATCCGGGGCCGCCGGGCGGCCACATGAGAGCGCGCCCGGCTGACGATCTGGCGCACGGCGGCCGCTGACTTGCCCACGGCCTCGGCAATCTCCTCGTAAGGCACGTCGAAAACCTCCCGCAGTACAAAGACCGCCCGCTCCACCGGAGAGAGCGATTCGAGGACCGTGAGCATGGCGATCGAGACGCTTTCGGCCAGTTCCACGTCCTCGGCGATATCCGGCACGGTAAGCAGGGGCTCAGGCAGCCATTCCCCGACGTAATCCTCCCGCCGTCGTGACAGCGTGCGGAGGCTGTTGAGCGCCAGGCGGGTGACGGTGCGAACGAGGTAGGCCCGCGGTTCGCGGACCCCGGAGCGGACGTGGGGGTCCAGCCCAGCCCACCGGATCCAGGCCTCCTGCACCACGTCCTCGGCATCCGCGGCGGAGCCTAGGATCTCGTAGGCAACAGTGAAGAGCAGACTGCGGTGGGCGACGAACGGGTCCGGCAGGTCAACGGCGTCGGGGCTGCTCATGCGATTCAGGCTACGCATGGCCGCTGCGTGTTGCGAGCGGCTTCAGCTCACAGGAATCCGCGAATCCCTCGGACTCGATGCCGAGGGCCACGTTGCCGCGGGTCGTGAGGTTGGCAAAGCCGATGACGCTGGTCAGTTCAATGAGTGCCGGCGCGCCCAATTGCCTAAGCAGCCGGGCCGACAGGGTGTCTGTCACCGCTACTGGCGTGGCGCTCATGGACTCGGCATACTCCAGGACGTCCCGCTCGAGCGGAGTGAAGACGCCGGACTCGCGCCAGCAAGGGACCTGCCGGGCCTTCTCCAGATCAAGGCCGCGGTTGTGCGCCATGAAGTAGTTGTAGTCCAGGCACCAACTGCAGCCGATGAAAGAGGCCACGGCCATGTGAGCGTAGGACTTCAGCGACTGATCGCAGCTATTCCACCTCTGCAGCTTCTGTCCGAAACCCATGGATGCCTTAAGAACGGGCCGGTTGTGCCACATGACACCCAGCGATTCCGGGACTTTGCCGAACAACTTCGTGCTGAACTTCTTGACGAGTGCGCCGTAGAAACCGGTGATTTCTACGGCCGGGATCCTGGTGGTCATGACTCCTCCTGCGGGTCGGTTCCGGGGCCTACGACATGAAGACACCGGCCGCGCCCCATCTGTGACAGTGATGCCGTGAAACTGCCTGGAAAGCACCCGGACTGGAATGGCGCAGCCACGGGTGAACGCGCCTCCGCCCTCGCGACCTGCGAACGAGGTAACTCCTCTGGTCCTGAGGTAAACACCGTGAGGCGAGATGCGCATGAGTCCAGCCAACTCCCCCGTGTCAGCACCGTAGCCCGGCGGCGCCGGGCACGGCCGGAGCCAGCCGGTTCCTACCAGGGACCAGTTGCGGGCCATCGGCCGGTGTCGCAGTGCGGCCGAAGAGATGCTTGCACGGCACCTGCTCGAAGCACGGCAGAAGGAAGCGGGCGTGGTCGTGTCTTCCGCGGAGGGCGCCACCGGATCCGGCGGCCCTGTTCCGTGACCGGTGGCTGTGCATGCCCGGTGACGTGAAGCAAGTCAGTCGGATGTGAACACCAGCGGCCGGGCTGCGGCGCGGGGCTGTTCTCGTGGCTCGTGTCGCCGGTTCGGGGCCGCATCCCGGCAAGGAGCCAGGTGATGGTACGCCCGTTCGGCAGGCGCCGGATCAGCTGGTTCGGCATCCTGTATCCGGCCATCGGAATCGTGGTCGCCGCCACCCACGGCTACCTCGTGGACTGGAACATCCCCGGAAACGCCGTGGAAGGCCTGGCAACGATCGTGCGCTGGCCGCGCGTGTCTGTCTTCGGAGTTGACCTGCATGGCCTGATTCTGCCGCTTCCGGGTCTGCAACCGGGCGAATCGGTAGATTCGCCGTACCTGTCGATCCAGCCGATGGTCGGGTGCCGGTGGCGGATGAGCCGGAGCCTGTCAATTCAGGTGCCTGCAGCCATGGACGCCGTGGTAGTTCTTCCATCACCTCGGTGGTTTGAGATGCCCGGTTGGTTCAGGATCCAAGGCCTGGGAGTCATGCTCTCCCCCGGCGCTTGGTTGTTTCGGTTGCCGCTATCAGGAGGACAATCCGCGCATGCATTGCAACGGCGGATCCGCGGACCCGGTCCGGGTGGAATGCCATCCAAATCAGTCCCGTTGTGAGGGCCGAGGTCAGCGTCATGGTGATGGTTCCCGTGGCGCCCTCGGGCCACGGCAGTGCTGAGCCGGGAAGTCCGGCGAAGAACCTCGCGACGGCAGCGACGATTCCCGCGCTTGCCCCGGCTATGGCTAGCGGAACAGCTGCCAGCCACGGCAGCACGGGGACCAATGGAAGCGCAATGGTGCCCAGGATCGTGACAGGTGCGACGAACGGGGCAACCACCACATTGGTGATCAGGGCGTAGGTGGAGAACGTGGGCTGCAGGGCAACGATGACCGGGCCGCAGAGGAGTTGGGCTGCCAAGGGCACCGCAAAGGCCGTGGACAGCCAGGGTGGTACCCATGCCGGAGCCCACGAAGCGATCGGCCGTGCCAGCAGGATGATCCCCAGTGTCGCCAGGACTGATAAGAGGAAGCCCACGTTAATCCCCAGCGACGGATCCAGGATGAGCAGTGAGGTGATCGCGATGGAGAGGAAGCCAAGGCTTCGGCCACGCCTGCCGGCACTCAAGGATGCAAGCCCGATGGCACCCATTGTTGCGGCCCTGAGGACGCTCGCATCGGGGCCGACCATCACCACGAAGACCCCAAGCCCTGCAAGGGCCCCTGCGGCGGCCAAAGCCCGCGGAAGCCGCAACCATCTCGCGAGCAGCACCAAACCACCGAGAATCAGACTGCAATTCGCACCAGTGATTGTCAAAAACATGTATGGGTGAAAATTAGGCAGAATCTCAAGGATTTCCTAGGCAAAATCGCGCCTATCTGCTGAGCTGCCGGGAGTAGTAAAGCCAAGGTCTGCGGCGACCAACCTCGCCCGCTCACTGTGCCGCCGGTGTCGAGGACGGCCACTCCAAGCTGCCATTTGAGGCGATCCGGCCCCGACTCAGGCACAGTTGTTGTGCATCCCGTCCAGTCTTGGCGAATGAAACGCGAATACCTCCCCTAGGGCCAAACCCGTAGGCGATCCGCATGACCAGGCGCTACCCCGGCGGGTGTTCGTCTGCAGTCATGGACGGCGCCGATGACGGATCAGTAGGCTGACGGCATGGAGGAAGACCGATCCGATGACCACACCGGAACCGAAGTGCCGGGCAGGGCCGTGCCGCGGCCCGGACGGAAACTCTTTGTGTACATGGGCTGCGGCTGGCTCGCCCTCGGCATCGTCTGGCTGATCACAGTTATCACGAACGGCCCGACGCTGCCTTGGCAGATTGCCGTAGGCGTCCTCTTTATGATGTTCGGCATCGGATACCTGATCGGCGGATTCCGCAGCAAAAGCCGCCTCCGGAACAAGGGCCGTTCGACGTAGATCACGGGGTCTTCTCGTTACCCTCCTGAGCTGCACCCCTTCCATCAGCGGCCCGGCCCACGGGCCGGCCCACGGGCCGGCGTGCCTGGCCACCGGCGGCACCCTCATGATCACCGGAACACTTGCCTGGACCCAACCTCTGGCCGACTTATCTCAATGCACTGATTCAACCCCGGCCCCGTTCCCCGACGAAGTACTCCTCCCGGACCGTGCGTGGCCGGCGACCTGCCGGGGATCCGTCGGTTTCGGCGGCGGGGACGACACGACAATGTGACCGGTGTACATTCAGAGCACGTGACAGACCTGTTCGCGACCATGGGCGTCCTCCACGCCTCCCGCATCAACCCGGGCAGCGCATTCCCTTCCCGGGCAGGCAAGATCCTGACGGTGACAAGGTCGCCTACCGGATCCGGGCAAGCCGCGGGTCCGGCTCGACGTTCTCGGATGTGCCGGTCTTCGCGGTGGGGCGTCAGTCGTACCACTGCCAACCCGGCGGGGCCCACCCCTGGGGCGCGTGGTGGGAGTAGTGGTTCCCGCAGCGTTTGCACGTGTATCTGACGGTGGAGGGTTCCAGTCCCTGTCCCCCGCTGTAGTAGGCCGGGACGAAGTCGTCATAGCTCAGATGGGCGTCCGTCCGGCAGGAGTCGCAGTACGGCAGGGTCTGGAAGTTTGCCGGTGAAGGCCGGTTCCGTCGTTCGTGCGGTGTTGAGGTGCTCATGGGTCACCGGTTTCTTACAGCTAGGGCCTGCCCCCTCAGGCGCTGGATGTCGGAGGCCGGCTGGCGGCCTCCTGGAAGAGGCGGCCCGACGCGCGGGCTGGAAGCGTTGGAATGATCCGGCCCCGCGTCCGGGCGTGGAATGGATTAAGGGAATCCTACCACCAGAATAGTAAGTACACTTACTATTCACCTTGAATCGGGCTAGGCTCGAAGGGCACACTCGTCCCGGGATCGGAGAACCCATGGAAGATCCACTGTGCGCGCGGTCTCACGCTGCACCATCCGATACTCAGGTCCGCTTCCTCGACCTTCCGGGGTCTGGGAAAGTCAGGGCCGGGTCGGGCCGGTATTCACCAACAATCCGCAGGAGGCACACAAATGCATACCGTCACCAAGGCCATTGAGGTCGAGGTCCCTGTCTCGGTCGCGTACAACCAATGGACGCAATTCGAATCCTTTCCGCGTTTCATGAGCGGAGTGGAAGACGTCCGCCAGATCGACGATGCCACGCTGCATTTCTCCACCAAGATTTCGGGCGTCAAGCGCGAGTACAACGCCCGGATCACCGAGCAGGTCCCGGATACGGTCATCAGCTGGGAGAGCCTGGATCAGCCCCGCAATGCAGGATCGGTCCGTTTTGACGCCCTCGGTCCGGACCGCTCAGGAGTGAGCGTGACCCTCGAGTGGGAGCCGGAAACCCTTACCGAAAAAGCCGGTGCCGCGCTTTCCGCGGACGAGATGCAAGTGGCCGCCGACTTGGACAAATTCAAGGACTTCATCGAGGACCGTCAACGCGAAACCGGTGCCTGGCGCGGGACCGTTGGAGGCGCAGCGGCCGACGGCAGCGGCCCGGTCCGCCGGGACGCTGCGGAAGGCGGGACGATGCCCGGGACACCTTTGGAGGGCGGAGCCATGGAAGACGGGGCGCCGAACATCTGACATCGATGATCTGACGCCCGGGCTGTGCCGGATTGCCCTCTACAACGTAATCGGCCCGGGCGGCCAGGGGTGATGTTTGATCCCGAACCAGTATCCAGCGAAGAAACAGGAAAGGGGCCGGCCATGGGCGGCGAAGCGAAACACCGGGACCGGATTGTCCGCGACGGCGTGCAGGACGGCAGCCAGCCGGTTCCCAAGGAACCGGAGACCACGGCCGGGAACGAGCAGAGCGCCGGTGCATCCGGCGGGTTTGCGCAGGAGCCGCCTTCAGCCCGGGATGCTGAGGCGATGGCCCCCACCGGGCTGGCAGAGGAACACGATGATGCTTCATCGGATGACCGGGGCCCGACCACCGAGCCATCCCCCGGCGACTGATTCCGGCCCGGTCGTACGGCCCGATGGTGCGTCATGCCGGATCCGCGGGGTGTGGAAAGGCAACCCGGTCTTCGGCCCGGACGTGAAGCAAGTCAAGGACGACAGCGCCAATCAGCTGCCGTTGAAGATGGCAGGGGATCCGCTCGCTGAAGTCTCCGGAAACCCAGGGAGGAAAGTCATGACCGACAGCGATTTCGAACAGGACGAACAAAAAGCAAACGTCCCTCCGTTTGAGGAGGCGGGCGAACTGGATGAGGACATCGTCCTCGCCCTGGAAAACCAGGTCGTGGGCGGTGCGGACGGTCCTGCCGGCCTCAAGGATCCCCGGAGCCTGTATCCCGACGAAGAGTTCGAACCCCGGAGCCAGGACTATCCCGGCTTCACCGCAGCGATGCGCCCGCGTCCGGACCACGGGGAACACAGCTATGTCGGACACCACCGGATGACAGGTTACCGGACACTGATCACCGGGGCGGACTCGGGAATCGGCAGGGCTGCCGCCATCGCGTACTCCAGGGAAGGAGCCGACGTCGCCTTCACCTACCTCCCCGAAGAGGAACAGGACGCCGCGCACACCGTCCAGCTGATCGAAGACGCCGGATCCAGGGTGCTGGCCCTCCCCGGCGACCTTCAGGACGAACACTTCTGCCGGGAAGTCATCGCCCGAACCGTCCGTGAGTTCGGCGGGCTGGATGTCCTGGTCAACAACGCCGGCTTCCAGATGAGCACCGGCAAGGGCATTGAAGACCTGAGCAGCGAACAATTCGACCGGACCTTCAAGACGAACGTCTACGCGCTGTTCTGGCTCAGCAAGGCAGGCCTGCCGCACCTGCAACCGGGTTCATCGATCATCAACGTCTCGTCCATCCAGGGATACGACCCGAGCCCCTCGCTCATCGATTACGCGGCCACCAAGGCCGCCATTATCAACCTGACCTACTCGCTCGCGGAGTCCCTGGGCCCACAAGGAATCAGGGTAAACGCCGTGGCTCCCGGGCCGATCTGGACACCCCTGCAACCCCCCACCCAGCCGAGCGAAAAAATCGCCCACTTCGGCGAAAACACGCCACTGGGGAGGGCCGGGCAACCGGCAGAACTTGCCGCAACATTTGTCCTGCTGGCAACGTCCGAAGCAAGCTACATGTCCGGTTCGGTCATCGGCGTCACCGGCGGAAGACACCTTTCCTAGGTGCTGCGCAGCGACAACGTCCCCGGACCGCTCCCAGTCCGTCATCACGGTACGATCCCGCAAAGGTGGCCAGCGCTCCGTGCGGCAAGATCCACCGGAGCGCCACCCGGGTCCGGCGGCAATTCGGCGTTCGGCTGCCTTGATTCGCGATACGGGCGGCACCAGCCCCTGGCCATGAAAACATGGCCGTTCACCTGCCCCATTTACCTGCACTTAGACGTGGTATCCGCATCTGTCATCCGTGGGTCCGGGGCCGAGGAGCCCGACATGTCCGGGGTCCGTCCCCGCTTCCCGTTCAGGGCTCACAGCGCTCCCGGACAGGAAGGTGCTGGCTGGCCGCGATCATGCCGATGCGGCGCGCCTTGTTGCCGGCAAGCGCTCGAGCAGCTCCTTGAGCCCGCTGTGGCGTCGCCGGGCTTTCCCGTTGGTGGGTGCGGTGCCCGCAGGTTCTCACGGGACGGTGGTGCCGGCGGGGGTCTCCGCGCATTTGCGGGTCCCGACCGAGCCGCGGCGGACCAGCGTGGCGGTGAATTGGGGTGCGGGGGTCGAGGGGGGCAGGCCGTCGATCTGGCGGATCAGTGCCTTCGCCGCGGCCAGGCCCATGTTGTATACGGGCTGGGCGACGACTGTCAGGGGCGGGGTGGTCAGGCGCGTCCAGGCGAAGTCGTCATACATGAGGAACGAGACGTCCGCCGGGATGGCCAGGCCCAGTTCCTGGATCGCCTCCACGATGCTGAGCGCAATGAGCCCGTCGGAGGCGACGATGGCGGTTGCGGGGTCCGGCATGAGGAGCACCTCGCGCGTGATGCGGCGGATGGATTCCGCGTCTCCGGCGTTGAGCCGTACGAGGTCAGCCGGGAAGACCAGTTCCCGCTCCTGGTATGCCTGCTGCATGCCGTCGAGGCGGTCTGCGATCTGCGAGGAATCCAGGACCATTCCGGCACGGTATGGAGTTTCCGTCTTGAGGGTGGAGATGAAGGCGATCCGCTGGTGTCCGGACTGAAGGAGGTGTCGGGTGGATTCGCGTGAAATGTCAACCATGTCTACGGCCATGGTTTCGACCTCCATCCCTCCGGCATGCCGGTCCAGCAGCACCAGGGGGCGACCGGAATCCTGAACGCGTTGCAGGTGGTGTGTTTCCACCGAGGATGCCGGTGCCACAATCAGGCCGTCCACCCGCTTGTCGAGCAGCACCTGCACTGCCTCGATTTCCGCTGCGAGTTCCTCATCGGTGTTGATCAGGATGACGTTGAATCCGCTCTTCTTCGCGGTGTCCGTGATGCCCCTGGTGGCCAGGCCGAAATGGGGGTTTTCGATGTCACCGACGATCACCCCGATGGTGTTCGATTTCCCCGTGTTCATGCTGCGCGCGAGTTCATTGGGCCGGTACGAAAGCTCTTCGGCCGCGGCCAGAACACGGCTGCGCACGTCGTCGCTGACTGCCCCGTAATTGCCCAGTGCCCTTGCCGCCTGCGCCTTGGAGACCTGCGCCGCCTTCGCGACATCAGCGACGGTAATCTCGCGCCGCCTGGAACCGTTGCTGCTCATGGATACCTTCCGATGGGGCCTTGACGGCCGCTGTGGCTTGGGTTACATTTTTGGCAACCCCATTGTGAGTCCGGTCTCAATCCTAGTCACTGAGACCGGACTCAGCAAGGGAATTCGTGAATGGTCTTAGACCTCTTTCTCCATCTGATGATTGGAAAATCTGCTGTGATTAAACGACTGAACTTCCGCACGACGGGGCTCGTCGCGGCCGCTGTCGCGGCCCTGCTTGCGCTTAGCGGGTGCGGCGGATCGACCCCCGCCTCGTCATCGACGGCCGGGAACCCGTACGGCCTCATCGAACCCGGGACCATCCGGGTGGCCAGCCTGGGCGATGCCAAGCCCTACACGTTCACGGACGCGAGCGGAAACTTCACCGGCTTCGACGTCGAATTGTTCAAGGATGTCGCACACCGCGCCGGAGTGGACAATGTCGTCTTCACCGGTCAGGACTTCTCCGCGATCCTGCCCGCGGTCGCCAACGGTCAATTCGACGTCGGTGTCGCAGCCATTGGCATTACAGACAAGCGCAAGCAGACCGTGGACTTCTCCAACGGCTACCTCGCCGGCTACCTGACCGTCCTGACCACCAAGACCTCCGGAATCAAGAGCGCCAACGACCTGGCCGGCAAGCGGCTTGGCGTCGTGCAGGGCACCTTGCAGGAAGCCTATGCGGTGAAGAATTTCCCCTCCGCCAACCTCGTGCGGTTCCCTGACAACAACTCCGCGGTCTCGGCTTTGAACAGCGGCTCGGTGGACGCGCACTTCCTGGACTATGAGGCCGCGAAGTCTTACGAACAGCAGTTCGGCCTGGTCAGCGCCGCTGACATTCCCTCCTTCGACGCACCGGCCGGTTTCGCCCTGGCCAAGGGCAAGACCGCCCTGAAGGACGCGCTGAACAAAGGCCTTGCCGCGGCAATGGAAGACGGGACCTGGGAGAAGCTTTACCAGAAGTGGTTCCCGGGCTCCCCGATGCCCACTCAATACCTGCCCAAGGCCCAGCAAACCGCCAGCCCGGCGCCGAGCAAATAAACCACCAGCCCAACGGGGCGGGCGGACCCAGCCGGTCCGCCCGCCCGAGGGCCAACTAAGTCTGAGAGCAAACCATGGATTGGTTAAGCACCATCATCCGTACCTTTTTTGATTTCGGCGCCATGGCCGAAGTCCTGCCCCAACTCCTCGGTGTCGGGCTCCTGAACACCCTCATCATCTCCGTCGCCGCGACCATCATCGGTGTGGCCCTGGGCATGATCGTCGCGGTCATGGGCATCTCCCCGTCCAGATGGCTGCGGGTCCCTGCCCGGATCTACACCGACCTTTTCCGCGGCCTGCCGGCGATCCTGACCATCTTGCTGATCGGCCAAGGCTTCGCACGGCTGAGCCAGACCATTTTCGGCCCCTCCCCCTATCCGCTGGGGATCATCGCGTTGAGCCTGATCGCCAGCGCCTACATCGGCGAGATCTTCCGCGCCGGCATCCAGAGCGTGGACAAAGGCCAGGGCGAGGCGTGCCGCGCCCTGGGCATGAGCTACGCCAAATCCATGCGCCTGGTGGTCATCCCCCAAGGCGTCCGCCGCGTGCTTCCGGCCTTGGTGAACCAGTTCATCGCCATCGTCAAAGACTCCTCCCTGGTGTACTTCCTGGGACTGCTGGTCGGTGAACGCGAACTCTTCCGGGTCGGACAGGACGCCGCCGTGCTCTCCGGGAACCTCTCACCACTGGTCCTGGCCGGGGTCTTCTACCTGGTCATCACCGTGCCCCTGACCCACCTCGTGAACTACTTTGACAGCCGCTTCCGTACCGGCCGCCGCCGGCCGGCCCCGCCCACCAGCGGGCTGAAGGAAGTCACAGAACTCGACGCGGCCTCGCCGCTGATCACCGGGAGCAACACATGAGCCTGGCAAGCAACACCGCTTCAACCGGTGTCCACACCTTCCACGGTTCCAGCCTGGAACTGAAAAACCTGACCATGGCCTACGGAGACATCGAGGTGCTGCGCAACGTCAGCCTGAACGTGGCACCGGGCACCACGACCTGCATCATCGGACCATCCGGATCAGGCAAGTCGACGCTGCTCCGGGGTGTCAACCGCCTCCACGAACCCAAAAGCGGCGACGTGCTCCTCGCCGGGGAAAGCGCGCTCATGGTCAAACCGGACATCCTGCGCGCCCGCATCGGCATGGTCTTCCAACACTTCAACCTCTTCCCGGACCACACCGCCCTGGACAACGTGGCCCTGGCACTGTGGAGCGTGAAGGGAATGTCCAAGACCGCGGCCAGGGAACGCGCCCGCCGCAGCCTCGCCGAAGTAGGATTGGCCGAACGCGCCGAACACCGGCCCAGGGACCTTTCCGGCGGCCAGCAGCAACGCGTCGCCATCGCCCGGGCCCTGGCCATGGAACCGGAAGTCATGCTCTTCGACGAAGCCACCAGCGCCCTGGACCCCGAACTCGTCAAAGGCGTGCTGAACCTCATGGCAGGACTGGGCCGGCGCGGCATGACCATGCTGGTCGTCACCCACGAAATGGGCTTCGCCCGCAAAGTCGCCGACCAGGTGGTCTTCATGGACGAAGGCGAAGTCGTCGAGTCCGGCACCCCCACCGAACTCTTCGACAATCCACAAAGCAAACGCCTCCAGCGCTTCCTGTCGGAAGTGCTCTGATGGGCGCCGTATCGACGCCCATCCGCACCGCCGTCGTCGGGTTCGGAATCTCCGGCAAGGTCTTCCATGCCCCGCTGCTCGCCGCTGACCCGGGCTATTCCCTCGATGTCATCGTGACGGCCGACCCACAGCGGGCCGCGCAAGCGGCCACGCTCTACCCCAGCGCACAGATCCTGCCCACGCCCGAGGCGATGTTCGAGCTGGCAGAGGACCTTGACCTCGTGGTCCTCGGCACACCTCCCCTCACGCACTTCGACCTTGCCGCAACCGCGATCGCACACGGGCTCAACGTTGTCGTGGACAAGCCGTTTGTCACAACAACGGCTCACGGTGAAGAGCTCGTTTCCAGGGCCGCCGACGCCGGAGCGCACCTGACAGTCTTCCAGAACCGCCGGTGGGACGCCGATTTCCTGACCCTCCAGAAGCTCATTCGGGCGGGTGCCCTAGGGCAGGTCCGGAGCTTCGAATCGCGGTTTGAGTGGTGGCGGCCCGACGGCTTCGGAAACTGGCGGGACACCGCGTCCCTGGCCGAAGGCGGCGGCATCCTCCATGACCTCGGCGCCCACCTGATCGACCAGGCCATCCAGCTCTTCGGTGCCGTAACGGAAAGCTACGGTGAGACCGCCAACTATGGCCCGTCACCCGAAGGCGCTGACACCGAGGCCTTCGTCTCCTTGCTGCATGAATCCGGCGTCCGCTCCAGGTTGTGGATGAACGGCATGGCAGCCCAGGCCGGCCCGCGCTTCCACGTCCTCGGTTCCGCGGCCGGTTACACCAAATGGGGCCTGGACAGCCAGGAGCCGGCACTCGCGGCCGGAATGTCCCCGACGGATCCGGCCTACGGCGTCGAACCACGGAATTCCTGGGGAGTCCTGGGAACCAGCGGACCTGGCACCCCCGTTCCTGCCGCACGCGGCTCCTATCCCCGGTTCTACACGGAACTGGCCGCAGCCCTCCAAGGCCAAGGACCCCTGCCCGTTGATCCGGCGCAATCGCTGAAAGTCTTCGGGATCATCGAAAAAATCCACGCCTTCGCCTAGCCAGCCATGCCGCACGCGAGCCAGGCACCCAACACGGTTACAGACACTTAGAAAGGGACACCCATGTCCTCCATTGCTTCCACCAAGCGCGTCGCCGTCATCGGCGGCGGCATCCTCGGCGTCTCCACCGCCGTCCACCTGCTCCGCGAAGGCGCCTCCGTGATCCTGCTGACCGAACGGGGCCTCGCCAGCGAGGCCACCGGACGCTCGCTCTCCTGGCTGAACTCCGCCGGCGAACGCTCCACCGCCTACCACCAATTGCGCATCGCCGGCATCGACCGCTACCGGACTCTTTTCGCCACGGATCCCAGCCGGGAATGGCTGCAGTTTGGCGGCGGCATCATGTGGAACGCCGCCGGGGAACGGGCCGTCACCGAAGCCCGCCACGCCTATGAACAGTCCGTTGGCTATGACTCGAAACTGCTCTCGCCCGAGGACATCGCAGCGGTCACCCCCGGCATCGATGCCGGCTCCGTGCCGGAGAACGCCATCTTCAACCCCGGCGAAGGCTGGGTCAGCCTTCCGGACCTGGTGGACTTCCTCATGGAAGAATTCCACTCCCGCGGCGGCGAACTCGTCCTCAACGCCGGCAAAGCCTCCGTCATCATCACCGACGGCCGCGCCACCGGCGTCGAAACCCCCGCGGGCGGCATCTACGAAGCCGACACCGTCCTGGTG
Organism: Arthrobacter terricola; assembly: GCF_004354015.1. Taxonomy (GTDB): domain Bacteria; phylum Actinomycetota; class Actinomycetes; order Actinomycetales; family Micrococcaceae; genus Arthrobacter; species Arthrobacter terricola. The sequence continues at coordinate 36,258 of NZ_SMRU01000023.1, read as the reverse complement.
GCCTGCGGAGCCGCAACACCCGCCGTCGTAGCGCCCCTCGGAGTCACCATCCCCAACGGCTCCCCCGTCTCCATGCTCGTACTGACCAAACCCGTGGACCACCCGGTCAAGGCCGTGCTCAACACTCCCCGCGCAGCCGTCCGCCCCAACCCCGGAAATACCCTCGCACTGGACCACGACTGGTACGAAGAACACATCACCGAACACGCCGACGGCTCCTTCAGCATCCCCGAAGACATCGTCCAGGAACTCGCCGACGAGGCATCCAAACTCCTCGCCGACACCCCCGAACTCAAACCCGCTTCCTGGAAAATCGGCTACAAACCCATCCCCGGAGACGGCGAACCCGTCATTGGCGAACTCGGCCAAGTGCCCGGCTGCTACGTGGCCTTCACCCACTCCGGAGCAACCCTCGGACTCATCGCCGGCGAACTCCTCGCAGGCGAGATCATGACCGGCAACAAGCATCCCATGCTGGCAACCTTCCGGCCCGGACGCTTCTCCTAACGCAACACCCCGGACCCCGGCTTTGACGCCGGCTCCCGGCACTGGGCCGGCGCCACGGCCGGGGCTTCCGGTGCCCTCCCGGCCCGTGACATGGAAAACAAACAACCCTCAATAATGCCGGCCCGGGTCAAAACATAAAGTCCCCGGAGGTGTCTTTGCTGAACCTGGCCGACATGGCAGCGGGCAGGACCCGGCACGCGGGGTCTTCCAGGATCCATGTCCGGGTCGCGGCATCCAGCCGGCCCCACTCGTCCTTGAGGCTCCCGCCCGTGCTCGTTCCTGCCCGATCATTCCCGACGGTGGATTCCGTCAAGACCAGGCCCGTCGGCAAGCGGACGACAGGCAGCGCTCATGCCCCTTGGCAGCGGATGGGTCAGGGCAGCGAGGAACCGGACCGGTGGTCTTCGATGAGTCCGCTCGCGGCGATCTCGCGGAAGGCGGTGATTCCGCGGAGTGCAGCACCGTCGTCAGGGAACGGGCCGGAGACTGCCAGCTCGTTTCCGGAGTCATCAATCAGCCTGACCCTGCACGAACCGTCCTTGTCGGTGAACAGCTCAAAATGTCCGGCCATCAGGACCTCCACAGGCTGGATGGGAAGCCTGCCCGCGGAGTTTGGCCACGGCGTCGTCGCTGGCGGTTCCCCGGTTCGCTACGCGGCTGCAGTCTGGCCGAAACACGATCCGACCATGCCTGCGCCGCATCGCCTGCACTGCCGTGTGCGGCCGGGCGGACGACGTCAACGCAAAAGAAGCAGGACGGTGGGGGTGCGTCCGGGTCGCGCGAAGGCCTGAACGGCCATCGCCGGAAGAGCCGCCGGAGAGCGTCCTGCCTCGGGGAGGTCCCGGGGGTGGTTTGCGGGCGTCAGCGTCGTCCTGACAGACCTTGCTGCGGGACCGGGTGCGTGGAGTGCGGCCCCGGGCGCGGATGCGGGGGTGCGAGGGAGTAATTGCTGCCATGACTGACTCTCGACTCGATCGGGAGGCCAGCTGCTTGACTGTAACCACGATACAGAATGAGGGCTAGGTCACGTCAATGAATTCGCCCTGGAGGCCGGCATCGGCAGGGCCATTGTCATTTCAGTGCCCGGCCGCTGCGATCGTCGTTGGGGGTCCGTTCAGCGCCGTGTTGCCTTGTTATGGCGTCTTCTGGTCATTGACCGCCCGTGCGGATGGCAATGGCCTTGTGGCCTTCGGGGGCCAGGGCAAGCGCTGCTTCCCTGGCCTGAAGGTAGCTTTCCCCTGTCGCGCTGACTTCGCCGAGTGTGCCGTCGGGGGCCTCGATGATCACGGTGACTTCCATGCCCCCGGTCCTCGTGTCGTGTGTTTCAGGTGTCCCGGAACTCCGCCGCCCGGGTAGCCGGGCCAGGGAAATTCCGGTTCCGCAAACCCTTGCCGTTCAATGGTCGTATGTCTACAAAGCGCGGACCGCATCGAAGAACTCCGGACCGAAGATGACCGTGCAGGAGACCAGGCACTGGGCCTGGAGCAAAGAGACTCTGCCCCGGCAGGACGCAAGCTCCGCGAGGCCTGCGCCGAGGTGTTCATCGGCATGTTCTTCTCCGTCCTTGTCATGTTCGCCATCATGGCCGCCACCGCCGCGACCCTGGGCAAGAACGGCACGGACGTCAAGACCGCCGCGGACGCCGCCCGGGCGCTGGAGCCCATCGTGGGGCCGGCGGCGAAATTCCTCTTCGCGGCGGGGTTCATCGGCTCCGGAATCCTCGCGGTCCCGGTCCTGGCAGCCGCCGGATCCGCCGGGCTGGCCGGCCTGACCGGAAGGCAGCGGGGATTTGAAAAACATCCACGCAAGGCCCCGATCTTCTATTCGCTTCTCGGCGTGGGAACCATCGGCGGCGTCATCATCAGCTTTTTCACCTCCGACCCCATCGGACTGCTGATCCTCAGCGCCATCATCAACGGCATCGCCGCGGAGCCATTCCTCATCGTGACCATGCTCATCGCCGGCGACAGCAAGCTCATGGGAAAGTACCGCAACGGCAAACTCGCCACGTCCCTCGGCTGGGCGAGCACCGCGATCATGGTCCTGGCCGGCGTCATCGGCATCTTCACCACCATCACCGGCACCGGTTAGGCCCCCATGCAGGGCAGGTGCATTCCGCCCGTGACCGGGATGACGGCGCCGGGGCAAGCAACCGGCTTGCCCGGTCGCCGACACGAATGTTTCCGCAGCTCCGGCGGTCGTGCTCCGATCCCGCGCCGGCGGGTACGGTAGGTTCCATGGCTCACACCGGCAGGGTCAGGATGCCATCCTCATCGCTCATGACCGTGATCCTGGCCTTCACTACCAACCTGCTTGTTGCCGCGGCAAAAACATTTGCTGCCGTGATCACCGGGTCCGCTTCCATGATCGCTGAGGCGGCCCACTCCTGGGCTGATACGGGAAACCAGGTTTTCCTTCTCGTGGCCGAAAGGAGATCCTCGAAGCAGCGCGACGCAACCCATCCGATGGGCTACGGCAGGGAAGCATACGTCTGGTCGATGTTTGCCGCGTTCGGTTTGTTCACCGCCGGTGCGGTGGTGTCGGTCATGCACGGCATCCAGCAGCTTTTCGCACCGGAGCCTGCCGGTGATTTCGTCGTCGCCTACGCTGTCCTGGCCGTCTCCTTCCTCCTCGAAGGGGCCTCGTTCATCCAGGCGTTCCGGCAGGCGCGCAACGCGGCGAGAGAGCTTGAACGGCGCACCCTTGAACAGGTACTGAAGAGTTCAGATCCGACCATGCGTGCCGTTTTCGCCGAAGACAGCGCCGCACTGCTCGGCCTGGCCATCGCCTCCTTGGGCGTCTTACTGCACCAAGCCACAGGATCGGCGCTACCGGACGCGCTCGGGTCCATCCTTGTCGGCCTTCTCCTCGGGGCTGTCGCGGTCGTGCTGATCGACCGCAACCGCCGGTTCCTCGTCGGCCAGGGCGTCACCGACGAACTTGAGCAAACCATGGCAACCCGGATCCTGGAACACCCCGACATCGACCGCCTGACCTACCTGCACCTGGAATTCGTCGGCCCCCGCAAGCTTTATCTTGTCGCGGCCGTCGACATCAAAGGCGACCTCCGGGAACACGTGGTCGCCATCGCCCTGCGCCGGGTCGAACGCGAACTCGAGGATCACGCCACCATCGAAGAAGCAGTCCTCACACTCGCAACCCCCGACGAACCCGCCCTGACGTTCGATGCCCGCGTGCGCACGAAAACCACCGACCAACAACACCGCCGGACAACACCCCCGGCAGAGGGCGATCAGATGAGATGACCCAGTTGGCACGGCAACAGCCGGGCCCGGCAGCCATGCCTTACTCGCGCGGCCAGGGCCCGCGATGCTGTTCAATCATGGCCAGGACCACCTGCCTGAGGTGGATGAGCCTGGCCAGCAGGCCAGCTGCCGCACGGGGCCAGCAGCGGGAGAAGCTCCAGAACCCAGAACCAACGGAATTCTCCAATCCCTGACGCGCGCTGGCCCCCGGGGGCGGAGACAAATGGCACCGATGGACCCCTCCAGGCCTCGCATTCCCCGCGACCCAGGCGGTCCGAAGGAAGCGCCCATGTAGAAGCCGTAGACGGCGATATGGACAGCGATGAAGGCGAATGCCATCCCCAGCGGGGCTGTCAAGACCGCACGCAAACGCCGCCCCCGCGGGTCCCTGACCCGCGAGCAGGTCGTCGAGGCGGCGCTGGAACTGGCCGACCTCGAGGGCCTGGAAGCCCTCACGATTCCCGCCCAGGCGCGCTGGCTGCACTGCGGTGTGATGACCATCTACGGATACATCGACCGCAAGGAAGACCTGCTCGATGCCATCGCGCACCACGGCCTGCGCCATCTCCAACTCCCCCTTTTGCTTTTTTGATCTACGCGAACATCCGGGTGCCTCGCCGTCGGAAGGCCCTCGGGGTTGCCGCCTTTGGGACTCACTCCGAGGTTCAGGAGCCGACGCCGGAACAACACCGCGGAGGTCGTGGACGAAGGCGAACAACAGGACAATTCCCATAGCGCGCCTTAGCCCAGGAGCCTCCGACGAAAACACCGCCACCATACGAGACGGGGAGGCCTCACGGTATCTACAATGAGCTACCGGCCCGCGATGGGTACGATCTGCTCGATGGAGCACGCGGCGAAATGGTGTGGACATGACCCCTGAACAAATCAACCAGTTCCTCCAGGCGTGCGTTGTCCGGGACGATGAAAGCGACTCTGGGATCGACGCTGGATCGTTGTATGGGCTTTACGTCAGCTGGTGTTGCCTGAACCGGATAGTTCCCGTGTCCGAGCACGCTTTCCATGCCGCGCTGCGGCACGCGGGACTCCGTTCGGAAACCGACGGAAAGACGAGGACGTTTCCGGGTCTGCGCATGATCGGGCAGGCCGCAAACGGACTACATCCTCAACAGCTATCCCTCGGAGGCCGGTGGTTCCTGGCCTGCGTGAGCCTCTTCGAGCCGCTTCCGGTCCTGATTGCCGATGGTTAGGCTGCCCCTGTGACCGCGGTCCAGATGCCGACGGCGCCGGCGAGGACCATGATCGCGGTGGTGGACCAGCCGAGGGTGGCTGCGAGTTTTCCGTTGCGGTATTTGCCCATGAGGTCTTTGTCCCGGGAGATGAGCATGGTGACGATGAGGAACGGGGCGGCGGCAATCCCGTTGATGATGGCGCTCAGGACCAGCAGTCCGATGGGGTCGGAGTCGAAGAGGCTGATGATGACGCCGCCGATGGTTCCCACGCCGAGCAGCACATAGAACGTGCGTGCCTTGCTGGGCCGCCGGTCCAGACCCCAGTTCTTGCCCAGCAGGCCGGCCAGCCCGGCTGAACCGGAGGCCGCGAGGACGGGTATTGCCAGGATCCCGGAGCCGACGAAGCCGGCGGCGAAGAGGAACTTGGCTGCCGGGCCCGCGATGGGTTCAAGGGCCTTGGCGGCATCCGCGGCGGTTTTGATGTCCGTGCCGTTCTTTCCGAGCGTCGCGGCGGTGGCGGCGATGATGGCGAACATGACCAGGACGGAGAAGAACATGCCGGTGAAAACGTCCGCGCGGGCGTTGCGGAGTTTGCGGTGGGCCGGTGCGGTGCCGCTTTCTTCGAGGCTCTCTGGTCGGGCGTTCCCGTGGTCTTCCTCCCGGAGTTCCTCGACCCGTTGCGCGCTTTGCCAGAAGAACAGGTAGGGGGAGATGGTGGTGCCCAAGACCGCGACGATCAGGCCCAGGTAGTCCCAGCTGAAGCGGAACTGCAGTCCCAGCAGGCCGGCGACGACGTCGGCCCAGTCCACCTTGGCCACGAACAGCACCGCCACATAGGCCAGCAGGGCCAAGCAGAGCCACTTGAAGATCTTGGCAATGATGACGAACCCGCCGGCGACCAGGACGATGGCGATGCCGATGCCGGCGATCGCGCTCCACAGCTGGGCCGGTCCCGCGCCGAACAGTTCCATGCCCTGTCCTACCGCCATCAGGTCAGCCGCCGCATTCAGGGTGTTCGCCCCCAGCAGTGCCACGATCAGGATCGCGATCACCACCCGCGGTTTGCGGGAGAACTTCCGGCGCGCCAGCCTGCCCAGGCTGTCCCCGGTGGCCAGGGCGGTACGGTCGCAGATCTCCTGGACTGCCATCATCATCGGCAAGGTCACCGGCGCGGTCCACAGCATCCCGTTGGAGAAGGTGGCGCCGACCTGGGCGTAGGTCGCGATCCCGGACGGGTCATCATCGGCCGAGCCCGTGACCAGGCCCGGACCGAGGAGGCTGAGGAACCGTACTATCGGTGATCGTTTCGTGCCCGACGGTGCTTTCCCCCGATCGGAGGAATCCCCGGGTTTGTCGACGCCGGCCGGGGATTTTCCGGACTCGGGTCCGGTGGCGTGCACGGAACTCATCTCGTTCTCCTGCTCTTAACGGAACGTCAAATGCTAAGCATGCTGATTATCCCCGGTAAGGCTTTAGCTTACAGGTAAAGGCCTTCCATGTTTATGGGGTGCCTGCAGGCCAAGCCACCGGGGAGGGCCGGTTTCCCTTTCGCCAAGACGCAACAACGTCCCCGTGCTATCGTCCGCCGGAGGTCAGGGGTAATCTGGGCGGAATTCATTCGGACAGGCCGGCAAGGCGGTATGGACGAGTGTGAGCCTCAAGGATGAGTGGGAGCGGCTCGATTCCGGTATCCGGACGTGGCTTCTGGAGAATCCGGCGTGTTTGGTCCTGCCCCCGCCATGTCGGCCAAGGTCACCAACGACGCACGCGGGGATATGCCGTGTGACCCGAACGGGCAGGTCGTACTCTCCCGGGAGGACCGGGATTTCATCCGGGAGAAAGCCGGGGCCGCCGGAAAAGCAATCCGCATTCCCACAAGGGAATACCGACTTTTCGACACCGCAGCTTTGCCTGTCATCAGGAACGAGCCGTCCGGAGACAGTTCCGCACCGCCCCCGGAGGGGGCCCAATTGGAAAGCCGGGTGGTTCGTACGGACGAACGCCTGGCCGGCACGCGGGCAGAGTCTGCTGCCCGGCCGGTCACTGTCCCATCCGCTGCCACAGATCCAGACCCATCCGTGCCGGCGTCCTCAGCAGCGCTGCCCCGCGATGCCTGGCCTGCCGGCGATCCTCTTCCGTGTTGTTTTCGTCGTCGACGTCATGAGCATCGCGCAAACAACCGGGAATCCGATGGATGATTCCGGACTACCGGGACCGTCGCTCCGCCCCGGATTCCCCGGACTCCGGACCGCTGCTCGCGGCCCTCCAGGCCAGGACCCCGGCAACGGCAACCACGGCGGCGACCAGGGCGGAAACAAACAGAGTCTTTCCGAAAGTGCGGTCGGCGGCATTGAGTTTCCGCTCGGCCCGCCGTACAGCGCGCGACGCGGCCTTCCGGGCCCGGTTGGCGACCTTCCTGTTTCCCGTCAGGGTAACCACCACCCCGTGAACGACATCGGGTACGTGGGCTTCGTCAACCATGGACAGAGCCCAACGGACGGCGGCCTGCGCCTGGGGCGAGGCCCTGCCGGCCGCCTCCTTGAGCCATTCCTCTGCACGGTCCTGGGCAGCATGTGCCGCTTCCCTTGGACCGCGGGCAGCCTTGGTCTTTCCGGTCATTGCTACCTCCTCGGCAGTCATGGCTTTCACCGGACATCCTACGCCCGCACCCGGTGCCAAGACACCGCAGGATCGTGTCAAGGCCGGAGCCCACCTCGTACAGGCACATGCACGGACGCTCCACCCGGCGGCCCACCCCGTGGCTGCATGAACCCATGAGACACCGTGCCCGTGCCCCGGGAGCCAACGGTCGCCACCTGTTTCCGGCAACGCGTCTTCGCAACGGCCCGAGCTGCGCTGCAAGGCGGCCAACGCGCCCGACCCTGCCCCGGTTCCGCCCCTGGGAGGCCGTGCATCCGGTTTTAGTCCTCGAATCGCATCAGATGTTCGGGGTCGTCGTTCAGGGCCATGACGATGTCACCGGCGACGGCATGCATTTTCTGGTTCCGGTGACTTGAGGCTGCGGTCAGGATCGCGACGGCCTGCTCGTGGGTGCACCGGTTCTGGGCCATGATGATCCCGCACGCGACGTCGATCACGGACCGGCTGGCCATCGCGGCTTTCAGGTCGGTGTTGGTGTGTTCGACCGCTTCGATCCGGATCGCCAGGCGCAAGGTGCTCCCGGCGACCTCGGCGAACCCTGTCGCGGCGTCGATCACCTCGGGGGTGAACACGCCGGGCAGCGGCCCGAAAAAGTTCAGCACCGCTTCGGACGTGGCGCCCAGATCCATCGGAACACCCAATGCCGACCGGCACCCCGCCTCAGCCAGCGCACGGCTGTACGCCGGCCACCGGATATCTGTCCCGACGTCGGCCAGGAGCACCGGGCGGCCGGCATCCAGGGCCTCCAGGCACGGGCCATCCCCCAGGCTCTGCTCGATGGCATCCAAAAGGACTGCCTTCTCACTGCTGCCGGCCACCGTGGCCGTGCGCTTGCGCCGACGCAGCGTCAAGGCGCAGTCGATCCCTTCGCCCGCCGACTGCGCCACCGCAGCCGAGGCGAAACCGGTCACCGCGTCCAGGACGGCCTTGATATCGGCAGTACCGGCCACCAGTTCGTGAAGGTCAAGAAGATGCTCAGCAGGGTCCATGACCACCATGGTAGAACCCACGCGCGCATACCGTACCCCGCCGCCAGGCGCCCCCCGGGATGGGGAACCGCGCGGTTGACTCCTTGATCCAAAACCGTGGATCGGCCTAGAGTAAAAAGTAAGGGTGCTTAGCATCTCTTTGGATGGAACGTTACCGACTGCGGGCACGATACTCATGGATGATCCACGGAAGACAGCGCGGGAATACCTTCAACGGGGCACGGCCACCCTGGACCAGTTGTGGGCCAGGTACTGGGGAAACGGCGGAAGCGCCGGACCTGCCGAATTCAAAGCCTACCTCTACGCCGTGCACGATCCCCCGGCCCAGGAACTGGAAATCCTCGGGTGGGCCGTCACCGAGATCATCACCGACATCCCCGACTGACCTGGCACCGGGTACCGGAAGACATCTGGTCCGGCGGATGGCCACGGTCCACCCAGGGGCGCCGTCCAGTCGGTTGATGGCAGAGTAGGGCCGGGCGGTCCGTTGCGGTCTGTTTCCTGTGCTGCCCTTGCTCTGCATGCCGGGCCTTCTGGTGAACGCTGTGCAGGCCCGGGGCGTAGCATCAGAGGAGGAGCCAGGCCGGGAGTGTGGCGAGATGTTTGAGCGGTTCAGTGAGCGTGCCCGTCGTGTGGTGGTGCTGGCCCAGGAAGAGGCGCGGCTGCTCAACCACAATTTCATCGGTACCGAGCACCTCCTTCTGGGATTGATCGATGAGGGTGAAGGCACGGGCGTCAAAATTCTCCAGGTCCTGAATATTCCGCTCGACGACGTCCGTGAGCAGGTGCAGGACCTTGCCGGCAAAGGCCTCCAGGCCCCGTCCGGTCACATTCCGTTCACCCCGCGCGCCAAAATGGTCCTGGAGCTTGCCCTGCGCGAGGCGTTGCAGTTCGGGCACAGTTACATCGGGACCGAACACCTCCTGCTGGGCCTCATCCATGAAGGGGAAGGTGTTGCCGCGCAGGTGCTTGCCAAGCTGGGAGCGGACCTCGATAGTGTCCGCCGGCAGGTCATTCAGGGGTTACCGGGATCCGAGGGGAAGGCGGGCGTCGGTGCGGCCCGGCTGGAGGCCGGCCCGGCAGGGTCCGCGGTCCTGGACCAGTTCGGCCACAACCTGACGCAGGCCGCGCGGGAGAACAGACTTGATCCGGTGATCGGCCGCGGGCTGGAGATGGAACGCGTCATGCAGGTCCTCTCCCGGCGCACCAAGAACAACCCCGTGCTGGTCGGTGAGCCCGGGGTCGGCAAGACCGCCGTCGTCGAGGGCCTGGCCCAGGCGATCGTCCGCGGCATGGTGCCGGCGACCCTGAAGGACAAGCAGCTCTATACCCTGGACCTGGGATCCGTCGTGGCCGGTTCCCGGTACCGCGGTGACTTCGAAGAGCGGTTGAAGAAGGTCCTGAAGGAAATCCGGACCCGTGGCGACATCATCCTGTTCATCGACGAGATCCACACCCTGGTGGGCGCCGGTGCGGCCGAGGGGGCGATCGATGCCGCGTCCATGCTGAAGCCGTTGCTGGCCCGCGGTGAACTGCAGACCATCGGTGCCACCACCTTGGACGAGTACCGTAAGCATATTGAAAAGGATGCCGCGCTCGAGCGCCGTTTCCAGCCGATCCAGGTCCAGGAACCGTCGGTTGCCCTGACCGTTGAGATCCTGAAAGGGCTCCGGGCCCGTTACGAGGCGCACCACCGGGTGCGGATCACCGACGGCGCGCTGGACGCCGCCGCGGCCCTCTCCGACCGGTACGTTTCGGACCGTTTCCTGCCGGACAAGGCGATCGACCTGATCGACGAAGCCGGCGCGCGCCTGCGCATCCGCCGGATGACCGCTCCGCCGGAGCTCAAGACCCTCGCCGAAAAGATCCGTGCCATCAAAAAGGAGAAGGAGTCCGCGCTCGAGGCCGGAGACATCGATCGCGCCACCTCCCTGCGCGGCACCGAACGCACACTCATGGCCGAACACGCCTCCCAGGAGTCGAACTGGAAGTCCCGCGGCACGGGAGGCTTCTCCAAGGTGGATGAAGACCTGATCGCCGAGGTACTGGCAATGTCCACCGGCATACCGGTCTTCAAGCTCACCGAGGAAGAGTCTTCCCGCCTGCTGACGATGGAAGCAGAGCTGCACCAGCGGGTCATCGGCCAGGATGAGGCGATCGGTTCAGTGTCGCGGGCGATCCGGCGCACGCGTGCGGGCCTGAAGGACCCGAAGCGCCCGGGCGGTTCGTTCATCTTCGCCGGCCCCACCGGCGTCGGAAAGACCGAGCTCGCCAAGGCCCTCGCGGAGTTCCTGTTCGGTGAAGAGGATGCCCTCATCACGCTGGACATGTCCGAGTACTCCGAGAAGCACACGGTGTCCCGGCTCTTCGGTGCCCCTCCGGGCTACGTCGGGTACGAAGAGGGCGGCCAGCTGACCGAAAAGGTCCGCCGTCGTCCGTTCTCCGTGGTCCTGTTCGACGAAGTGGAGAAAGCCCACTCCGATCTCTTCAATTCGCTGCTGCAGATCCTCGAAGACGGCCGCCTGACCGACTCCCAGGGCCGGGTGGTGGACTTCAAGAACACGGTGATTATCATGACCACCAACCTGGGAACGCGTGACATCTCCAAGAGCGTGGCAACGGGCTTCCAGTCCGGCACCGACACCGTTACGGGCTACAACCGGATGCGGGCGCGGGTCACCGAGGAACTGAAGCAGCAGTTCCGCCCTGAGTTCCTGAACCGTGTTGACGACGTCGTGGTGTTCCCGCAGCTGACCCAGGACGAGATCATCCAGATCGTGGACCTGATGGTCCGCCGTCTGGAGGAGAACCTGAAGGAGAAGGACATGGGCATCGAACTCACCACGGCCGCCAAGGTGCTCCTGGCCACCCGCGGCTACGATCCCGCGATGGGTGCCCGGCCGTTGCGCCGCACCATCCAGCGCGAAATCGAGGACCAGCTCTCCGAGAAGATCCTCTTCGGAGAACTGCACCCCGGCGATATCGTGGTGGTCGACGTGGAGGGCGACGGCGACGACGCCAGGTTCACCTTCACCGGCAACAGAAAACCGCGCATCCCCGACGCGCTGCCCGCCACGGGCTGAACCACGACCACAACTGACCGCCCTCGTCGGGTCCATCACCGACGGATGGCCGGGTGTGTCCGGAGTTGTTGCTCGATCCGGAATCCGTGTTCGCAGCTTGGAGACAAGTCAGATCATCCGACGGACCTTAACCGACATGCGGAGCCTCACGACCGGGAACAAGCAAACCGGACCGGCAGGGCCCTCAAGCACTTCTGCCCTTTCGCATTGTCTGTACCAGGTGGGATCCTGCATCATGGCTTGCAAACGTCGTCGCTCACGTAGCGCGGGCGCCGGTGCCCTCGGGTGCGGCCCGCTTTTCGCCCTCATTGTGCTCGTGCTCCTCATCCAGTACTGGTGGGTCGTCCTCATCGTTCTCGGTGTGGTTGCGCTGACCGTCGTACTGGTCCGCGTCGCTGCTGCCCCGCCCCGCCCGCCCGGGGTGCGCGCTCCCAGGCGGGCTCCCCCGCCCCGGCCCTGACCGATCATGCAACCGGCCGGCCCGGCCGCCGTCGTTGATGATTTCGCAGACAAGATGCGCGCTGCCAAACACGTCCGCCGTATCCGGGACATGCAGGAGTGGGACTACGAGTGGATCCGGCTGGCCAACCCCGGGAAGAGCCACCGCGAACTCAACGAAATCGCCAACGCCCATTTCGCGCGCGGCCGGTCGATCGGCATCAACTATGGGGACCCATCTGTGCCGTGACTCAGTGGGATCCATTATCGTCCTGCCTATGCCCAGTGCGTGGTGTTGGGACGATCGCAGCGGGGTGTGGACCTCTAGGTCCGGATGATGGAACGGACACATAATGCCCATTGGATGGACAGAGCCAGAGACTGGCCGGCGCATTGGCTGACCAGTCCCTTGTCGGAGGGTTAGAGCGGCTGGATGTTCTCCGCCTGGGGCCCCTTGGGTCCTTGAATGATGTCGAACTGAACCTTCTGGTTCTCCTCGAGCGAGCGGTAGCCGCGCGAAGCAACTGCCGAATAGTGCGCGAACACGTCAGGGCCCCCGTCGTCCGGGGCGATGAAGCCGAAACCTTTTTCCGAGTTGAACCACTTGACAGTGCCTGTTGCCATTACCGTTTCCTTCACGGGCCGCTGGTCGGTTCCGCTGCTCGGAAAAGCCGTCCCTGCCACCCGTTACCAGGACGAGCCTAGCGCCCGCCGCCGGGTTTCGACGCGTTCTGCACTGAATGTCCGAAGCCGGCTGGACAGAGCTTGATGTCTCAACCTAAGTGGCGATCGTCGTTGTTGCCCATTCGACAACGACCTCAAATCCGCCGGGAAATGCATCCGCCAGCAGGGACACGGTTTTGAAGAATTGATGGGGTGCTTCAGGACCGGGCCCGGTCCGGCGCCCTCGTTACCACGCGTAGCCCGTTGGCCGGTGCGGATGCGCTTGTCTTTGACCCGAAAGTATCAGCATTGCTTACAGTGGTCATCGTCCTGGCCTTCATGATCATCGCCCCGCCGGTTGCCTGGGCCGTGGGCTACGTCAGCTGACGGGCCGGCGCGCTTGAGCAGGTCCGTTTCCCGCCTTGGCCTGCAACCGTCGAAGAGTACCGCCGACATGCCGTGGAGGAAGGGTTCCGCCCCGCCAAGCCAGGTGAGGACCGGACCATTACATCGGTTTCGTTGAATCCGCACTAACGACCACGTTAGAACATCAATGACTGGCATCACGCAGGCCGGAACCGGGAGGCCACCAGATCACGGATCGACGCCACATCGAGGTCACCGGATTGCTCCACCAGTGCTTTGGCCAGCCGTTTTGGCCAGAGCACCTGTACGCCGCGGGTCCGGAAGGCGCCCCCGATCAGCGGCCAGTCGGCGTCGATGAAGCACAGCGCCCCGGTGACCGGCACATCGCCGGTTAACTCGCGCACGACGTCGACCTGCTTGAGCACTCCATCGACCAGTTTCGTGCAGTCACGCCGTCCGACCAGGAGTTTCTCGACGCGCGGACTGAGGATGCCGCCTTCGATTTTCAGCTCAGGCCGGCCCTTGCACCGCTTGGCATCGATCACCCAGATTCCGCCGGGCGTGATGGCGATGTGGTCGATGTTGGCTTTCGTACCGGGGATCCGTCGGTCGTGAAGGACGGCGAAGCCATCGGAGGCAAGGGCATCAAGCACGACGCCGAGGCGTTCCTCACCGATCGCGCCCCGGTCCCAGGCCTTGGTGCTTTGGCGCTCATCAGACAGGGCAACTGCGAGGCCGCCGAGCCGGCCCCATTTCCCGCGTAGCCTTTCCTCGTCCTTGGCCTTGCGGCGCTCGTATTCACGCCGGGCGGATGAGCCGGCAATTCCGGACTCCCGGGGCAGCGGCTGCTCGCCTGCTGGTTCCGGATTGCGAGGCGGGGTCTCCGTTCCACTGGGGCATTCCAGGCACCGGACGGTCTTCGTCCCGCTCTCATAGATCGCTTCTGTCCGGGCCGGAAGCGAGGCGCCGCACAGCCGGCACACTCCGGAAAACCGGAGCCTCATCTGCTTCATGAGCTCATGGGCTGGATCCTCGAAACCGACCCAGTCTGTTGATGAATCACCACTGTTAGACCGCGGATGCGCTGTGCCATGGCTCCATCCTCACCCATGGCACGCGATGTCCGGGTGTGCCGCGCGCACATACCGGGTCCTTCGCTTCTGATCGGGCGGAAGTACCGTCAACGCCCTGCACTTCATCCGATGGGCAACGTGCACTGGTTTGATGCTGGGCGATACCCCGCTCACCAACGGAACATGCTCACGCCCGACGCCGCTGGAAGGCCGCGCGATACATCTCGATAGCATCGCCCGGCGCCTCTCCAGCGCAGAAGCCGGCGTCCCGGTTGGGACCGGGCACACCCGCCGACTGCAGCGGCAACAGGCCCTTGCACGGACGCGTCCTCCGGCGAGCCGCACCGTCACCGCATGAAGTCATCTGACACCATGCCCCTGCCCCTGGCGCGAGTAGCCGCTACCTGTTTTTCCGCAGCGCGTCTTCCCGTCCGTCGCAAAACACGCCCGCAGGCCGGCAACATTACGGACCAGCACCAGCCGCTGACCTGCAGACAGGGGTGTCGGACGTGACCCGCCGCGAGGGCACGCAGCCGGACCCAGGAGAACCGCGCACCGGGACAGCCACACCAACCCGTGAGCCCTACATCCTCGATGCCGCGGTCGACGTCCGGTTCAGCCCCGACGGCCCGTCCTTGGCCGTCCGGCACGACGGACGCGTGTTGGCTGGCACCGACTGCTCCTCCACGGCGCGTTCGGACACGTCGTGGCTCCCAAAAATCTAGGCCTGCCAGGCGCCGGAGCTTGCGGTTAGGCTATGGCGTGGAACAAACCTTCCGCTGGTTCGTGCAGCTCGCCGGAAGGGGCTCCCGGACCATTGCTGCAGCACATGGGGGCTGTTCCGTTCCGGCCTTGACTATGTCTCTCTTGTGCTGGTCAGGCGCCCCGGAGTGACCCGTGACGGACGACGTCGTTTCCGCCGGTCCACGACTCCGTGAAAATCCCGGGGTTGCCGGTCAACACCGACCCATCAGGGCCTGCCGTGCCCGTTTCACGCCCCGGCGGCCGGAGTGTCCGGCTCGGAGGTTCGTTTGTCTGCTGACTTCAGGAGCCGGCGGATGCGTCCGGCGATGGTGTCTTTGCTCAGGGGAGGATCTGCGAGCCGGCCGAGTTCCTCCAGGCCGGCCTGCGGGTGGGCGAGGCGGAGTTCCCCGGCATGTCTGAGGTTGTCCGGGACCCCCTCGCCCAGGATGTGCAGTGCCCGTTCCACCCTGGACACGGCGATCCGCGCGGCTTCTTCGCTCCGGCGCTGGTTGGATGTGTCGAAGTTGACTGCCCTGTCCGCCGTGCGGGTTTTGGCGTCCCTGGCCCGGCACAGGTCCTGCCACCGGTCAACGCTCCTGTGGGCGCCCATCCGTGTCAGCATCCGGGCAATGGCGTGATCATCGCGCAGCACCACCAGTTGAATGCCGTGCTGCTCGCGGGTCTTGGCGTCGATGCCCAGCCGCCGTGCCGCCCCGTGCAATGCAAGCGCAGCCTCCGGGCCGGGACAGGCGACCCCGAAGGCGGGCCCCCGGCCAGGTCCCGTGAGGCGAACCCTGGGCCAGGAACGCCCCGCGCCACACCGCTTCAACATCATCCATGGAGCCGTTCACGACGGCCGGCGGCAGCCCGCGGACAGGTTTCCCCCGCCCGTCCAGCAAACCGATCTGACGGGCCAGGGACCCGCTGTCCTGCACGACCCGCACGCCGTACCGGCCGCCGGGACCGCGCTGTCCCCCGGGGACAACGAAGACCTCGCTTCGGCGGCGGTAAACCTCTGCGATCGCAGCGCTCAGGCGCCCGGCCGTGGACGCAAGGTCGACCTCGGCCTGGATCACGACACGACCGGACACGAGGTGCAGCCCGCCGGCGAACCGCAGCATCGCCGCGATCTCGGCCTTGCGGGCCGAAACCGTCCTGATCTCCACCCGGGAGAGCTCTTCTTTGACCGATGCTGTTAACCCCATCGCATGATCCTAGCCACTCCCCCGGCTTTCCTCCTCAGACCCGACCCACCGATGGCCGCGCCGGGATGCGGCGGTGCGCCTGGACTGATTCTGTGGACGGCGGCTTGCTGCTGCATATGCAGGCATGAACGCGCGACCGTCAGCGTCTTTGCTGCCGGGGAAGGCCCTCACCGGCAAACGGCGGGCGTGAGGATGAAGGCACGTCACCGGTCTTGCATTGAACGCCGGGGATCCTTGGCCTCTCCCGGTTGGTTTTATTCGGACGCTCCGTAGTCGGAGCGATGGGGGTTTGTCATGGTCGGGGCAGGTTCGGGTCCTCGCGCCGGCCAGGTCCGGGCCTAATCACCGGAACCATGCTCTTGCCCCGGTCAGCATATTGACCGCCTTTTTGTCCCGGCGTACCACGCCACTTGTCAGTCGGATTTACCGGCCGCGGTATCCATTGGAGGGCCACCGAGGGCGGAGCCCGGATCGTTGACGTGTGGCAGACCCGTGAGCAAGCCGATGCGTTTTACCAGTACACGCTCGGGCCTGTCACCGCGGAGCTCGGCATCCAACCGCCGGAGATGTCGTACTTCGATGTCCACAACTTCCAGACGGCAGGTCCGGAAGAATAGCTCGATAAGACGGCCCCGGCCCGCAGCGCGGTGAGGAATGCCGCGTAGCTCCGGGGCAGGTTGCTGACGAAACCAGGAGTTTGATTCTGGTGGCGGCTGCGCTGGGTTTTGTGCGCCTCGGGATCCGGACAGCGGTAACGCCCGGCACGCCGCAGACCCATCGTCGGGCCTTGATCGCCCGCCTGCAGGGGGCTTCGCGGGGCGAAGGCACCCGCTCTGCCCAATGATGACACCGCGGCTGTTCGCTAGATGTACCTGCGGGCCAGGTTTGTCAGGCGAGGTGCGGGAGGCCTCCGATGAGTGGAATTCCGGTTCGCTACGAGACGGATCCTATGAGGGAGTGCTGAAAATTGCAGCGGGGCTCAGCCCTTTTCAGGCGGCTCTTTCCTGATGACAGGCATCTCCGCCGTGTCGAAGAACCGGTACGCCCTCGTGGGAAGGCTGATTGCTTTTCCGGCGGCTTCAGCTTTCTCCCGGATAAAATCCCGATCGTCTCTGGAGAGGACCACCTGCCCGTTCGGATCGTACTCAACGTCCCCGTGCGTGTCCTGGGCGAACTTGGCCGACATGGCGGCCGGCAGAACCCGACACGCCGGATTTTCCATAAGCCAGGTCCGGGTATCGGCATCGAGCCGGTCCCATTCGTCTTTGAGGCTCACCCTGCCAAGCACCGCCTTCTCCAGAAGTGAATTCCGTCCAGATTACGCTGGGCATCCTGCGAATGACAGCGCGGTAAACCACGCACCGGGTGCGACAAGCCGCGCTTCGGCTCACCTGATCGTTGATGGCCCGCGATGATGAGCGGTTTCAGTCTCTATTGCCGTGAGTTCACCCGGCAGGCCCGTGGAAATCGCCTGGTAATCGTTGATCCCAGTACCCGTGCACGGTCGTCCGTTCCTTGACGGCGAGGATCAGGTACCCGGTACTCGTGTGCGTCTACCGTGGGTACCTTGTACTGGTATCCGGTACTACAGGGGGCTGGCTATCCTGCTGCGGTCAGCAAAGTGAGCAACTGAACGGGGGCGAAGATGAAGCAGCATGGTATCCCCAGCCGAGCGCCTTTGCTCTGCCCCGGCGTGTCGCGTCGCAGCGGCATTCCGAACCAATGAAATGAGGAGAACGGACAGCATGAGCCCTCGCGAAGCACAAAGCCCTGCTTTCAGTCCCGGGAGCCATGTCTCCGAACAGACGCCGTACGAAACGGGAGAGCGGCTGCGACCTCGGCCGTGGCCGGTTGGCCCGGACGAGAGCTACGGCAAAGTGGACTTCGTGGACGGCGCGGGAAAGAGCGTTCTCACTGTCGACGTTCAGCGCGGGCCCGACGACGGTTACGTTCTGCACGTTGGGCATCTCGCCGCACCTGTCCGGGTCGACGGCACGCTCCTTCACCTGTACCCGGCGCTTCATAGTGAGAGGGATGCCGCGGATTTCCGCCGGATTACCGCTGCCCGCACGGCGGCCGCGAAAGCCGGGGCCGAGCTGGAGGCGGCCGTCAGGGCCGCCCGCACCAACGGGGACTCCTGGGAAGTTATCGGTACCGCCCTCGGCATCCCCGCTCGAAGCGCGCGCGGGCAATTCGGGCACTCCCTGAGACGACAGCGAAGTGCGGCATCGACGAAGTGACGAACGCCCTTGAGTGCTGCCACTCAGTTGGTTGCCAAAGCCTGCCGTCCTGTACGTTGCTTGTCGGACAAACCAGTTTGCAGGGAAAGAGAAGCACATCGTGGCAGCTGATTACGACGAAGTACGCTCCGACGTCAAGGAGTCCCAGGAGAGTTCCCTGGAGGCATTGAAGTCGGCGAATGCGCCGGATGCCCGGAGCGTCGTATTGGACCTTGACCAGGCTGACGGGCTCGACCAGGACGGCCCTGGAGGGGAGTTCATCTGGGAGGAATTGACCGTGCACGTCATCCCCCAGGCCAATGACGAATTCACCTGCTACTCCTGTTTCCTGGTCCGGCACCGGTCCCGGATCGCGCGAGAGAAGGACGGCCACGCCTACTGCATCGAATGTGAAGGCTGACCGGCTCCCTGGCGGGTTACCGGAGGTCACCGGCTATTTTGTCGTCGGGGCCCGCCACTGCATCGACCATGTTTCTGCCCGCCCGGCGCGGTTGTTGTCGCGACGGGCCCGACAGAACCGCGGTTCAGCGCCGCAAAGCCAGAAAGACGACAAGCACCGTCGCCGCTGCCAGCACCCCAAGTCCGACGTAGGCAAGTTTCTGCCGCAGCCTCTTCCGACGCTCGCGCCGTTCATCCCGGGCCAAATATCCCGTACTGTATTTCCCCATGCCCGGATGATAACCGAGCTGGCTTGGGGTTCACCCGGCAGGGGTCCGGCCACGTCACAGCCATCGCTGCCCAACGAGATGAGACCGGAAAGGGATCGCGGGCGATGTTCGAAACCTCAGAGACCTTCGACCGTGTAGCGGCGCTCGATCCTGGCGGTGGCTCGGCCCCACTCACTGCTCGCCGCCCGGTCCTGATGGGCGTAGAAGGCCTCGGCGTCGCTGAACCGCTCATCGACCTGCCACACCAGCGGATTCCCGGTGCGGGTCACAGTGAAGGAAATGCACCCGGGCTCGGCGCGCGTCAGGGCCACATGGTTGGGGAGGTGCAGGACGACGGACGCCACCTCGTCCATGTCGACGCAGACAATTTGCCCGCTGAGATGAACTGCAATCATCACGAACACGTTCGAAGGAAGGAAGTGGCCCCCGGCCGTTCACGGAAGGTCACGGTGTGGCCGCTGTCGTCACGGAAAACCGCCTTTCCGCCGTCCACCATCATGGTGCCCTCCTGGAACGGGTTGCCCCATCCCGCGGGAGGATTGCCGTTGCCGTCGTCCAACGGCTGGTCGGCCACGTAGAAAGTGTCCTCCACCCTGACCTCATGAATGCCGCAGTGCGTGAGCAGCGCGAAAGGGACAGCGGAAACGGTGGGTGTCGGAGTCTGCGGGACGGCGTTGTTCGGGGCTGCCGGCTCCGCGCATCCACTCAACGCGGATATGACGACAGCCGCCGCGGCGATGACATGAACGCACCGGGTTGCCATGCGCCAACCCTCTCCCGGGATGACTGCGCCGTCAAGCCGATTCGCTGCCAATTGTCATACGCGCGAGAGGCGTCAGCGAAAAATCGGGTACTACCCGCTCTTGCCACGGACGGTTCCCAGGTCCGATTATCACCTTGGACCCGGTGTCGGGTTCTGTCTGGAACTGGGGTACATCGAATATCCGGGGAGTCAGCATGCGTGCTGTTCGGTTGGTTCTTTGCGGTCTTCCGATGGAGTCGAAATGCCGTTGCTAGTTGAGGGTTGGGTGTATCCCTCTCACCGCCGTGATCTTGTCGGCCCCGACCATTCTCGTCGTGGCCGCGATCTTCTTGTTGTTTGCCGCCAATCTCGTTCTGATCCTCATGTTCGATGGCCTCTGAGGGGACCGGCTAAATGAGCGGGCAAGACGTCACCGGGACAGACCGACAGAGATCTGAGGGTAGCCCGATCGAATACGAATTCAGGGGCGGCTTTGCGATCCCCGGCCGGTTCAGGATCGAAGGACCGTGGGCCATCCTCACCATGAGCGCCTCGCAGCTTGAGTTTCGACCCAGATCCCGTTGGTGGGCACGGCACTTCGGCCCTTGGCGGCTCGAGCATCCGACCGTCCGCACGGTCTATCCGGGCGGTACGCACCCCGTCTTCCTGTGGGTCAGGATCAATTTCCTCGCCCAGACGAACATGCCGTGGGTCTTTATGACCCAATGGCCCGAGGGCGTCCTGGGCGCCGCGGAACAGCTCGGCTACCCGGTCATGTACGACGATCCGATCCGATGACGGCGCGCTTTGATCTCTGTTGTCCCGTTCCATGGATTCCCGGAAGGATGCTGGATTGAACGAGCGTGATCTAAGGTGACCGAGTGGACGAAGGTGTTCAATGGTGGCTTGGTAAGACCAGGCGTAATGACCAGGATCATGGGTGCCTGGGTCGTGCTCACCATCAAGCCGTCCCACCTCGAATTCCGGATGAGATTCCGTTTGCTCGCACGGCTTTTCGGTCCCTGGCGCCTCGAGCGCGCCGCCGTCCGGGACGTCTACCCGGGCCGTCTGCACGCCTTGGATCCCTGGGGACGGGTGAACTTCCTCGCCGGGGAGATCATGCCCTGGGCGTTTCTGACCCAACGGCCGTTCGACGTCCTCGACGCTGCGAAAGAGCTCGGCTACCCGGTCCGGTACGACGACAGAATCCCATGACGGCGCGCTTTGTCGCAGTGGCACCGTGATGACGACGCGTAGGATTCTTGCCTCTGTTTCGGTTTTCATGGTTGCAACGGCATGGGTCCTTGTCGTCTTCCAGGCAGTCCTGTACGGGGTGAGTTCATCATGGCGACGATCGCCTCAGCCGTGCTTGCGGGTTTCACACGGCGCGGGGCCTGGATCGTGGGCGTCTCCAGACCTTGCACTGATCACACGCCCATGGAGATGGTTGACGCTGCTGTCATCGGCGTCGCGACGATCTATGCGCCTCGGCAGTAGGCCAGCGTCAAGTCCTCGGAATCCTGGCCGCGTCCATCATGTTCTTCGCTTACAGGTCCTTGGTCTTGTCGCTCGACGCGCCACGGCAACCGGAGGATGCACAACCCCGGGCACGGCCCTTCCCATTAGGTGGTGAATCGCCTGCGGAGGCTGTGCAGGCGCCGTTTGCCACCCAATCTGCCCCGACCGACCACCTAATGTCACGTCTTTCACCACTCAGCGGTGTGCGTGGAGGCTACTATCGCGCCGGTTCCCGCCGGCCACCCGCCTGTGTCGGTCTAACAGTGCCTTCCGGCTCAATGGGACAAAATTATGATCGAGGTGGGCAGGGTGATGACAGCATCAGTCGTCGGCGGTCGCCAACGCTGCCAAGACGAATCGCCGGTACTTTCCGGGGCTGTTCCCATGAACCCTGCCGTACGCTGCTAAGTAATGCGGCACGGCGACCGGGCGGACCCTGGCAAGGCCGAGCCTG
The DNA here is from genome assembly GCF_004354015.1 of Arthrobacter terricola. GTDB lineage: Bacteria > Actinomycetota > Actinomycetes > Actinomycetales > Micrococcaceae > Arthrobacter > Arthrobacter terricola. The sequence goes on along the minus strand of NZ_SMRU01000023.1, from coordinate 14,448 downwards.
TCCGCCAAGACCGGGGCATGGTCGGTGAACGCCTTGGCGGTCTTCGCGCCGATCAAGATGAACAGCGGGTCTACCGCCTCCAGGGCCTGCAGTTGATCCACAAGCACCGAAACGTATCGGCGGATGGTCTCGTCGCTCAGATCGAGCGTCGCCGACTTCGAATTGACCTCGCTGAGCAGGTCAGTCATGTGCGCGCCCCAGTACGCGGTGTCCCGGAAGGCCTCGGCCAGGAAATGATCGTTGTGTCTTCCGGCCGTGTGGAAGTTGTGCCACGGTCGTCGCACGACCTTCGGTGCTCCGGGGTTGAGGCCGAGGATCGCGAGCGGGCATGAAGGATACCGTCGAGGTTGTTCGTGGGGGAACGAGATGTCGCTCGTCTGCTCATACGCCTGCATTCCGGGCGCGGTAGGTGTGTACCGGCCATGGCGGGTCTATCCTGCCGTCAAGAACCTGTGTACCGGACAGCGGAGAGCTAAGCAGATCTGGGGGAAAAAATCATGAAAACCTTCCGGCTCATTAAGCGGCTTGCCACCGGGATGCCGCAGCCTGCGCGGGCCTTTTCGTGGCTCTTCCCGTCGCTGTTCCTCTTGGTCCCGCTGATCTATACGCTCACAGGTCAGAGATGGCTTGGCCTCGCCGAACTTGGTATGGCTGGTGTTTTCCTCACCCTCTTCGGTTTCTACGTTTTCAGGGACCTCAAAGGCACGGCAAGTTCGTGGTCGCGTATGTACAAGGAGAGCCGGGGCCTCTCCCCTGAGCAGTTCACCTTCGCCGATGTACCAAGTATCAAGGCCATGGGTTTTGTCTACATGCTGATGGGTCTGCTGTGGCTTGGAGCCGCGGTCTTCTTCGCGCTCTGATGACAACTGGGTTTTCCTTGGATGCTTTCTTTATCCGTCAAGTAGTGATTGGACCTCGCTAAGCGCGGGTCAGGTTGGGCGCGCCGTCCAGCCGTTTTCCTGGAATGCCAAAGGGGAATGGCTTCTTGCCGTGTACCCGTGGGCAATGCAGGAACGGTTCCTGCGGAAGTTTCGCCGGTATCGCTCCCCTGTTTACGGAGCCGTGGCCCGGTGGGATGCTGATCCCGGTTCAACGAGTGGAGGCCAGGACGTTCAACGAGCAGGAAGGAGCCAGTCAGATGCCGCGCGAAGTCTTGGAGCTCCTCGGTTGGGTCATCACCATCGTTGCAGTCGTGGCGGCAGCAGCTATTCGTATGGATTCGGGTCAGACGTCGAGGACCCGTTCCGGGTCCTCATAAAAAGGATCCACATCAGACGCCACGACTGAAACTGAATCCCTTCCTCATGGCCTGCGGATGGCCACCACAAGCCACACGAAGTCGGGGTCCACCTCGCTGCCCATGCTTTCTGGAACAATGTCGCAATGTATCGTCCCGTGGGTGGGCGCTGTCGAGCGTTGAGGGCCGGTGACCAGCCGCCGAGAGCGGCTCGGAACCCACTTGCTTGTCGCTGGCCCTCGTGGTCACCAGATGGAGCGTAAAGAGGGCTTCCGTTCAGATGCTAAGCATGCTTAGTATTATTTGGCCAGTATTTCTGGTTCTTGATCCGTAGCAGACCTTTTTGGAAAGAGAGCGAAGATGACAGAGAACCAATGGCCGCAGGACGGGAGCTACGGCTCCTCCCCGACCAGCCGACGCGCACCGGGGGCGCACGCCACCGTGCCCGAGCCCGGCATGGATCCATCCACGCCGGACACGATCAAGGATGGGGCAGGGAACGCCGCCGAGCAGGCCAGAGAGTCCGCGACGGATGTGGTGGAAACCGCAAAAGACGAAGCGGCAAACGTTGCGGCGGAAGTGAAGACAAACGCGAGGGACCTCCTTGACCAGGCGAGACTGGAGTTGATGGACCAAGCCGGCAGACAGCAGCAGAAAGTCGCCTCCGGGCTACGGTCCGTCTCGGAGGAACTTCGTTCCATGGCCAACGCCTCCGAGGACCCCGGCGTTGCCACCGATCTGGTACGGCAAGCGGCTGAGCGGTCTTCCTCCGTGGCACGTTGGCTGGAGGACAGGGAGCCGGGATCAGTGCTCGACGAGGTCAAGACCTTCGCCCGGCAGCGCCCGGGCGCGTTCCTCGTGCTTGCCGCCGGGGCCGGGATCCTTGCCGGAAGGCTGAGCCGTGGCCTGAGCGCCGGCGCAGACGGTTCCACAAGAATCGCCGCCGTGCAGCAGCCGGACCGGGACGCGGACCGGCGCTTCGTCCCTGGAGCAGGAATGACAGTGCCCCCTCCCGCTGTCCAGCTCACGGGTCCGGACGTCACCACGGCCGGATATGCCGGCGCCACCCCGCCACCAAACGAGGCCGGCGCCGCCGGCGGAACGTACCCGCCCGATCCCGTTTACAGCGCGCCCGGGCAGGAACCACGCGACGCCGGGCCTGGATTCGGAGCAGCTCCCGACAGCGGTGGGCCACGATGACCGACAGCGAACTCCCGCCGACACCGGCGCACCTCAAGGCGGAGTCGACATCGCTGGGCGATCTGTTGGGAGAGGTGACCCAGGACCTTTCCACCCTGATCCGCCAGGAAGTGGAACTGGCGAAGGCCGAGTTGAAGCAGTCCGCCACCCGGGCCGGCAGGAGCGCCGGAATGCTTGGCGGCGCCGGCGTTGCGGGACATTTTGTCCTGCTCTTTTTGTCCCTGGCCCTCTGGTACGCGCTGGGAGAGCTGATCGGCTTGGGCTGGTCCGCCGTCGTCGTGGCCGTCCTCTGGGCGATCATCGCCGCAGCCCTGGCAATCAAAGGCCGCTCGGAACTCAAATCCGTCAAAGGCTTTCCCCGGACAGTCGAAACAATCCAGGAAATCCCAGAAACACTCAAACCACGCGAGGAACAACGATGAGTGAAAACCCGGATGACATCCGTTCAGAAATCGAAGAAACCCGCCGTCGGCTTGGCACTAACGTCGACGCCGTAGCGGACAAGGTGACGCCATCGCACGTTGTCCGGCGCCAGACGGAGAAAGTGAAAGACGCCGTCTTCGGAGTGCGGGAGAGCGTCATGGGAGCGGTGGACGACGCCGGCACGGCGATCGGCGACGCACCGCGCCGGCTCACCGGAAAAACACAAGGCAACCCGCTGGCTGCAGGGCTGATAGCCTTCGGCGCAGGATTGCTGGTCGCGTCCCTCATTCCGGCCAGTGAGAAAGAAAAGGAAGCGGCAGGCGCCCTCAAGGAAGCCGCAGAACCCGTCACTGCCGAACTCGCGGCGGCCGCGAAAGACGCAGCCCAGGATCTCCAGCAGCCCGCCCGGGAGGCATTGGAGAACGTCAAGACTGCCGCTACGGAAGCCGCGGAACACGTCAAAGAAGAAAGCCAGATCGCCGTCTCCGACGTCACCGAAACCGCGGCAGACGCAACGGACCGCATCCGGCCAGCCTGATCCCTGCCGAGTCGTGCTGACAGACCCGTGCCCGCGCGAAGGGGCCTTTGTGCGGGCGCGGGCTGAGCACGCCTGCGGCCGTATCGGAATGAGGGACAACGATGACCACGGACGAGCCCGAGGAAACCAGCACCGTCAAGGCCCGAACAGCCCCCGCGGCGGACGATGCCCGCAAACCGGCCGGTCCCGCCGACCTCGCCAAACCAACCTGGACATACATCGCCAAAAGAACCTTGCGCGAGTTCGGCAAGGACCAATGCCCGGACGCCGCAGCGGGCCTGACCTACTATGCGGTGCTCTCGCTTTTCCCTGCCCTTCTCGCACTGGTCTCCTTGCTGGGAATTTTCGGTCAGGCAGGAAGGACCACGGGCGCGCTCCTCGATGTCGTCCGAAGCATCGCCCCGGGATCCACGGTTGATGCCATCCGCCAGCCCATCGAAGAGCTCACCACCTCGGCATCGGCCGGGTTCGCCCTCGTCATCGGGCTCGCCACCGCCCTGTGGTCCGCGTCCGGTTACGTCGGGGCCTTCAGCCGGGCCATGAACCGCGTCTACGAGGTGGACGAAGGGCGCGGTTTCGTCAAACTCCGGGCAACCATGCTCGGAGTCACCGTCCTCACAATCGCCATCGTGGCACTGATCGCCGGGATGCTGGCGATCAGCGGACCCGTAGCCGACACCGCCGGAACCGCAGCCGGATTCGGCGGAGACATCATCTCGGTGTGGAGCATCGCCAAATGGCCGGTCATTGTCCTGCTGGTCATCGTGAACATCGCTGTCCTGTACTACGCCACCCCGAACGTGAAACAGCCCAGGTTCCGCTGGATGAGCATCGGCTCGTTCATAGCCCTGCTCGTGTTCGTCCTGGCCTCCCTGGGCTTTGCCTTCTACGTGGCCAACTTCAGCAGCTACAACAAAACTTACGGAACCATAGGCGGCGTGATCGTCGCGCTGCTGTGGCTCTGGATACTGAACATGTCCCTGCTGTTCGGCGCGGAATTCGACGCAGAAATGGAACGCGGACGTGAGCTGCAGGCGGGAATCAGCGCCGAAGAAACCATCCAACTGCCGCCCAGGGGTACCAAGCGCAGCAAAAAGCTGCAGGACCAGGAAGAAACGGAAATCCACCGCGGACAGGAACTCCGCGAACAGAACCGCCCGGAGAAAAACTGAACCATCCAGCGGGCACGGCTTGGCAAGCAGAACAGAGAAGGTCGTCACCAGTGGAGGAACAATCCAAAGGCGCCAAACACGCCGGAGTCCTGTTCGATGTTGACGGAACCTTGGTGGATTCCACCTATTTCCACACCATCGCATGGTGGCAGGCCTTCCGGCAACACGAACTGGAGGTGCCCATGGCGCTCATCCACCGGCACATCGGGATGGGTGGCGACAAGCTGCTTGAGCGGCTGCTGCCGGTGAAGTGCTATGAAGGGGTCCGCGATGCCGTCAAGAGCGCGCATGGGGCGATATTCTCGACCTTCTGGCCCGCCATCCGCCCCTTCGAATCCGCAAGGTCCCTCCTGCGGACATGCGCCGAATCCGGCTTGGCCGTGGCACTGGCGTCCTCGGCGCATGAGCGTGACCTTCAGGTGCTCCGAAGCGTTCTCGATGCCGGACCCTGGATCGACTGCGTGACGAGTTCAGCTGACGCCGCCGAGAGCAAGCCCTCCCCCGACATCCTTGTCGCCGCGCTTGAAAAGCTGCAATTGAATGCGGCAGATGTGGTGTTTGTCGGGGATTCCGTCTGGGATGTCCAGGCTGCGGCCCGGCTCGGCATCGAAACAATCGGCGTCACCTGCGGCGGTATCAGTGCGGCCGAGCTTTTTGAATCCGGAGCGGTCGAAGTCTATTCGGGTCCCCGGGCGCTCCTCCAGCAACTGAACCCCAGCTCCATCGGAAAACTCGCACATCGACATGGAGCACAGCCGACCCCGTCAATCCAGGCCAGATGCCTTCCCCGATGATGCCGACGACGGATCCCGACATGTGCCTTGCCTCCCCACTCGCCAGCAGCATGTGGTAAAGAGTGCAGAATGAGGCTCCTGAGCCATCCCCATCGGAGCCTTCATGGGTCACTACGGCCACTTGTTGGCTCCGGGCGCCCGGACTACGCTGGCAGGCAAAATAGTACGTATGCTGAGGAAGGGAATTGGCCATGACCAGCTTTGATCCGGAAGACGACCCGAGGACGTTCGGAGCGCCCGGTAGCGACCAGCCGAAGGGTACGGACCGGCCGGAAGACTCCAGGGTCGACGACAAGCACCCGGACCCCGCCGCATCGGCCAACCCGGATCCGCTTGAGGGAAACGTCACCGGACTGGAGCCTGGCGGCGGCGTACCGCCGGGCGAGACCCCGCCTGCAGAGGACCAGATGAGCGGCGACCAAGGACACGACGAGTAGCAGTCCGGGGCATCGTCCAACAAGGAGGGGCCCTCGCTGTTCCTGGAGGCCGGGCAGTTTCCAACTGACAAACACGGTTGGTTTCAAGGTGCCGGCGGCGCGTCGGGAACCGTGTTTTGAAGGAAGTCCTCGACCCGTCGCAGTTTCTTAAGAGAGAGGGGAACCGCGACGACGAAAACAGCCAAAGCAATGGCGTACAGGATCCTTGCGAGGACCCAGTCCGTCCACATCAGGTTTCCCAGGGCGAACAGGACGTATGCAAGCAGCAGACGCAGCGAGAACCGTTGAACGGCGACAGCCTGCCGTGCGGCAGCGATCACCACCCTCATCTCCTCGGGATGGGCGGGTTCCCGGCCCTTGATCTGGTTCGCGACGCGCCGCTTCTGCGTGAAGGACAACTGAGCCACGACCAGGTTCATGCTGATGGGCCGCTCTCCCGTTCGGCCGGCCCTGACCCAGACGAAGATGCCAAGGAGGATCCCGGCCCACTCAATGATGAGGCCCGTTGTCTGAAGCCAACCGGGCACCGCGACGGCACCCCCAAACAAGGATTGGGGTAATAGGAGAACGAAGGCGACGAAACCCGCGAACACCCCGGCCGCCAGGACCACGACAGCGGTCAGCACCCAGGCCTGCCCCCGGCCGGGTGCTGGCCCGGTTTCCGGCGGCAAGCCCGCTGCCGCCCGTTCTGCCGCAGCCCACCGCCGAGCCGCGTCTGCCTCGTCGCTGTCCGTCATCGGTGCCCTGACGGTCGGACAGTCACCGGCGCTCCTTCAAGCACCTCGGCGGCGTGGAAGCCAAGGGTGTAGCCGGTCCGGGTCGTGCCGGGTCGCGGCACGGTTCCAGTGCAGGCGCAGATCAACCGTCGAACCGTTATGTCCATCTGCCAGGGACCCGAAGGACATCCTGTCCTGCCCAGCCCGCATGGCCCCCAGCCGCAAGGTCAGCGGAGCCGCCTGTGGCGGTACACCAGCATCCATCCCGTGTCCTCCCCAAAGGCAGCCAGGTTCCTGCTTGGAGCCAACACCAAGGAACCAGCTTTCGCACGAGTGGCAGCCACCTGTATACCCGTCGGTCATTGGAGTGAAGACAATCTCCTGCAGTTATCTCGCCACCGGGATCCGGGCCACGTCCTCCAACGGGTCCGGGATGATCATGGTCGAGGTGCCGGGCTTGATGTCGAACGAAGCCTCCAAGTAAGCGGCGTCAGCGGCCTCCAACGCAGTGCGGACGATCTCCATACTGCCGTCATCGAGTTCGTCCGGCCAGTCCATCGCACCGTCATTCCCGAAAGGCAAGAAGCCGCTGCGCCCATCCGGGCCCTTCCCGGTTGTCGGTTGGTCGCAGAGCCTCATCGACGGACAACCGGGCAGAACACCACATCAGACGTCGCCGGCCGCGATGCGTTCGGCAGTCTTCCGGTAGGCGCCCTCGATGAAATCCTCGACGTCCTGCACGCCGATCCTCCAGATGCCGCGGCCGCCGACCTGGATACCCCGCAACTCCCCGCTCTTCAGCAGGGCCCGGATCTGCGGGAGCCCGACATTGAGCTCTTCCGATACCTGCTCCATCGTCAGGAAGCGGCGGCGCGACGATTCTGATCCTTCACTCACGGATTTCATCGTAGGCGCACTCCAGCCCCACGGCCACGCAGCGTAAGTCGATGCGAAACTGTGAATTCGCTGAACGACCGCAGTGACGCGCGAGACCGGCTCTTCGGATGGGGGCCGGCGAAACTCCCTTTCAGGAATCATGGGCTGGATTCCAACTCTCGTTGGTGGAAGCGGGTGGCCGATTTTTGAGTCCGGTTGGCGGAAACAACAGGTCGTGTCTGATCCCGACTGCTGCAACAATCCAAACTTGCTGGCAGATATAGTTACAGAGGGGGGTGTGTCAACGATGGAGAAACCCAGGAAGCGTCCCGGCACGGCGGACGTCGTTGCCCGTGAATACCTGCGGGTTTCAAAGGATCGTTACAGCACGGGCAAGTCCCCGGATCAGCAACACGACGATAATGCCAAGGCTGTGCAGAACCAGGGATGGCAGCTTCACCCGAAGGCTTACCGGGACGACGATCGCAGTGCCAGCCGGTATGCGAAGCGCGACCGCGAGGATTTCGACCGGCTGATCTCCGACCTGAAGGCCGGCCGGTTTGAGGCGACGATCCTGGTGCTGTGGGAGTCGAGCCGGGGATCGCGCCGGGTCGGTGAATGGCTGACGCTGATCGAGCTGTGCGAGGAGCGCGCCATCCGCATCTTCGTCACCACGCATGGCCGGGACTACGACCCGGGCAACCCCCGTGACCGGCGTTCCTTGCTCGAGGATGCAGTGGACTCGGAATATGAGTCTGCCAAGACGTCCACCCGCGTCAAGCGCGACGTCCGGGCAGCGGCCGAAAAAGGCAGGCCGCACGGAAAGAATCTTTACGGTTACCGGCGGGTCTATCACGAAACCACGCGCGAGCTGCTCCGGGTCGAACCTGATCCGGACCAGGCGAAGGTCGTGAAAGAGGCTGCCGAACGGGTTCTCGCGGGTGAGACGTTGTATTCGATCGCAAAACTGTTCAATGAACGCGGAATTCCACCAAGACGGGCGTCCTACAAGGCCCAGCGGCAACACCTCGGGTGGACTCCCCCGGCGGTGAGGCAGATGCTGACCACCCCGGCGTACGCCGGGAAGAGGCAATATCACGGGGAGATCGTCTCCGACGCTGTCTGGCCTGCGTTGCTGGACGCTGATACATGGGAGAACCGCCTGATGCCGCTCCTGAACGCAAGGGGCGGAAAGAAGGCAAATGACTGGCCGGCGAGGCATCTGCTGACAGGAATCGCCGTCTGCGGGGTCTGCGGCGGCGGCGTGATTCCCGGCAAGCAGAACAAAGGAAGCCAGACATTCGACGACGACGGCAATCCGCTGCCTCGCCGGCACTACGCCATCTACGTCTGCAAGGGGGCGCCCGGCCTGAGCGGGTCCCATGTGGCCATGAAGGAGGAACATCTTGACCTGGTGGTGGTGGAGATGGTCCTGGAACGTGTGAAACGGCCGGACTTCCTCGCCCGTGTCGGCCGGCAGGGTGAAGGCGTGGATGCAGAACGCCAGGCCCTGCTCGATGAGATCGAAGAGCATCGTGAGTACCTGGAAGCCGTGCGGAAACAGGCTGCAGCACGCAAGCGCCTGGACCTGCTGTTCGACCAGGAAGATCGGATACGACCGCTCATCGTTGCTGCGCAGAAGCGCCTGGAGCACCTGACCGCGACTGATCCGCTCGTGCTGGATCTCGCGAAAGCCGAGGATGTGCGAGCGGCGTGGGAGCGGCTCGAGCTCGCCAGCAAAAGGAGAATCATCCGTGCGCTGATGACCCCGCGCATCGGTCCCATGCGGGAGGGATGGAAGGGGCGCAGAGCCATCGATTACGACAGGGTGCAGCCCGGCTGGCAATAGCCTCCCCTCCCGCCTACGCGAATCAATGATGATTCGACTAGGCATTGATAGATGACTGGTATAGAGTGGCCATATCTCATCCGTACACGTGAGGTGGCCTCTTACTGGGGTGGCCGGCTCGACCTGACCCGGGTGTCAGGAGACCGTGGTGCAAGCCGGAGCCACGGACAAGGTGTGCTGCGCAATAGTTTGAGGACGTCGCCGTGACTTCTACCATCCTGAAGCCTTCAACCAAACTGGATCTGGCCCGCGCCTCTGAAATCCGCACCGAAAACGGAGAGCGCCGCTACGGATCAATCGACACCCTCCGCCGTCGGGTCAGGTCCGGCGGGCTGCCCTATGAGATCACCGGGCACAAGTACATGGTCACGCTCGCCGACCTGGACACGATGCGGCAAGCGTCGGCAGCGGAGCGTGCGTACGCCGAGCTTCAGGCAGCCGCCAGGAAGGCCGCCGCTGCAGCGCCGCCGATCAGTCCCGAGCGCCGGGATCTGATCATTTCGATTCTGCGAGGTGCGACGGCATGACTCCGCTGCGCATGTCTTCATGATGCCCGGGACACCGGAGGCTGTCAGAACCGGTGATGCGCAATCGGGCCCAGGAGGTCCCGCCCCGGTTGTGCCATGGTGTCGTCGCACGGGCCGGGACCACTGGAATTCATAGGGACCCCGGCATCATCAATGAGCCCGTGTTTTACCGCTCAATCAACCGTGCCGACGCCGATCGGCTCAGCCCGGCGGAACTCCCGCCCTGAGGCGTAGCGCCATATGACGTGGTCCAGTCGTCGCGCATCAGCCGGATAGAGCTTTGCTACCTCGGTAATCAACATGGTTGTCTGGGCGGGCGTGAGGGCTGTTGTGAGGCCCGCATATTCCTCGATGAAGCGGATCACCATGCGGTCGGGCTTCACCGACGGCAAGCCTGCCAGGATCAGCAGGTAGTTGAACGTGACCCCCGATCCCTGACTCGGGAGCCTCAGCCAGGCTTCCTTCACGTCCGTGAGGTCTTCATCCGCCTGGTGCAGCTGATGGAGCGCCGCAACGGTCGGGACGCCTGAATCATCGAGCACGGCGGCTGCCCGGTAGATGACCTCCGCTTTCAGGAGCGCGCCGGGTTTGGAGTGTGCCGGCTTGTGGTTGTCGACGACGAGTTCAGCCCATGCTGTGCTGCCGCCGACCTCGCCAAAGGTGGCGAGGAGCTCTGCGGTGCCATCAGTATCCGGGTCGCCGCCTTGGGCTCTCCTGTAGCTGCGGTATGCAGTGACAACATGGGAAACGCTCGTGTAGTGCGATCCCGTGGAAAAGATGGAATCGATGATGCACAGGGCAAGGCTGTCCGGGTAGCCGTCTGCTTCGATCCATGTGGAGGGCTCTCCGAAGATGGTGCGGCACACCTCGGTCAAGCGGTCGGCCGCGGCCTGGAGTTCGAATGTCATGGTCGGAGCGTAACAAGATGCGCCGACGAAGATACGCAGAAGCACACGCGACCCGCCATGGTCATTGGGTTGAACCTCAGCTCAATGCTTGGCTTGAACATGGCATTTGGCTGCATTGGCCCGCCAAATTGGGGCGGTTACACGGCCCGTCGGGCCCGTCAAACCCGGGTGGCTGGTCATTCGAATTCGGCGAGGAGCGCCGCCACCCGGGCGTTGAGCTCGTCGGCCCGGGCAAGAATAGCGGCCTCCTCTTCGGCGGTCACATGCCTGATGGCGGGTGGCTCCAACGCGGGCAGTGTCTGCAAAGGTTGCCGGACGGGAGCCTCCAGAAGCAGGGCCATCACGGCGATCACGCGGGACAGGGAGGACCGGTGCATCGAGCCGTATCTGTTGAGGTATCCCCAGCGGTCGATGCCCGGCAGGAGGTTCGGGCAGTCCTCCCAGTCGCCCCAGCCGGTATCCGGGTCATTGCGTTCATGACGGTGCAGCGCGTGTTTCCCGGCGGCGCCGCCGGGTCGCTTCGCGAGTGACCGGACCATGGCGGCGGACCAGCCCGCGTTAGTGCCGAGCACCTCGAGCCAGGACCACGCGGCGCATGCGGGACAGGATGATTCCTGGACGGCGGTCCCGAGCAGGGCGCGCATCTCCTGGCACCCTGCTGGCGTCAGGCCGAGCGCCTGGCCGCGCGTGAGGCCCAGGCCGCCCATGGAAACCGGTGCGAGGAGGGTCGCGGCGAACAGCATCCTCCGGACCCTGAGTCGGTCGATCCAGAAGGTTCCGGGGTCGCCATCAAGCACCGAGCCGCGGTGGAGCAGCCGCCGGAGCGCGCCGGGGTCATCATGCCCGCGGGGCCACGCTGTTTCCCGGTGGCCCCGGTCGGTGACGTGTGGTTCCAAGGCATGGACAAGGCGCCGTGACGCTCCGGCCTGACGGGCGAAACGCGTCAGCACCGCGTCGTCGCGGCACCCGGGAGACGTGCCCGTGACGGCGCACCAGTCCTCCCAAAGGTCCAAGAATTCGGTCCCCATCACCTCAGCGTCTCACGCGACAGCACGCCTGTCTCATGCCCGGATAAGAGCCGTTATCAGGGACCCGTGTTGAACAATGGCGCATTGGCAGCCCCTGCACGATGACACCGTCCGCGTGATGCGACATTTCGTCAACGGCCGTTCGGGATGCACGGTATCCGGTCCAGGCCGGGCGGCTGTCGAGCAGCGACCTCGACTCTGATGCAGCCGGCACCTGTGACAGGCAGGCGGCCGCCCGCGACGAATTCAAGCGCGGGGTCCTGTCCCGCAGCGCGACGACCTTGGCAGGCCCGTCCTTTTAGGCGACATACCTTTCCTCGGACAGCGTCAGGCGGATATACGGCCGTTCGCGTTCATTGCCAACAATGATCAGCCGGTCGCTGGCGCCATGCGCCCGGCTGCGCGGGCATTACCGCCAATCGGGCGTTGTTGCTGGAGTCATCCTCGAGGCAGCAATCGGCGCGATCAGTGGAGGGATAGTTGGTGCCGCAGGGGGGTTCCTATTTGGGTTGGAAATCTTTACGGGCGGAGCTGGAGCGCTCCTCGGAGGAACCATGGGCGCGATCGGCGGCGCCTTCAACGGACTCGGAGGTGGGTTTCTCTCCGGTCTGATCTATTGCGGTAATCCTGAATACGCCTAAACCAGTTGTTTTAACCAAGGTGCAAGTCAAGAATCAATGGTTCCTTGCTGCCGTTCGTTCTGCTGGCTGCTGATAGAGCGGCGGAGAGCAGGAGTGATGGCCAGCATTACGAGGATTAGAGCGATCGATGGAATGCCGTAGCTGACCCATTGAGACCAGCCGGAAAGTGTGTATATCAAGCCGCCGAGGAGAATGACCAGGACGATCCCGATGGCTCCAATTATGTTGAATCGGAGGACGGAAGACAATCGGGGGCGGCGCTCGTTCATGGCCTCAATCTAAGACGGATAAGCCGGCAATGGAAGCAAGTTTCCTAAGCTCAGCACAGGGGCCGAACGACGGACACGACAACAAGCTCACTTCGCCGCAATCCTGCCATTCGCAACACAGTGATTCCTTCCTCCGGGCTTCAGAAGGACATGCAAAAATGGCAAGCATCAGACAGGTTTCCCCTCATGGCCTTCTGGGTATTCCGCCGCCTATGCGATTCCGAGGAAGACCAGCAGTGCCCGCTCCACCGCGACGAGTTCCGTTGCCGTCAGGTGCCCCACCCGCTTGTGGGCGTTGGCGCGGGGCACGGTGGTCATCTTGTCGATCATGATCTGGCTCTTAACCGTCAGACCCGTCCGCTGGGAAGGCTCCACCGGGATCCGCAGCAGCGGTGCATCTTTCAGGGTGGAGGTCAGAGGGATTACCGTCACGGAGCCCACGTCATCGAACCGGTCATCCTGGATGACCAGCGCCGGGCGGGGTTTGGAGGCGTATCTGCCGCCGGCCACCGTCCAGATTTCGCCCCTCACTCCTCATCCCAGGACACGGAAACCGCGTTGATCCACTCGTGAATGTCCTCGTGTCGGTCGGACTCCGCCACAATGGCGCTCTGCCGCTTCGCCTCCTCAGCGAAGGACTTGGAGCGGGTGTCCGGGACCCACACCTGAATCGGCCGGAAGCCTGCTTCACGCATCCGGCGCCTGTGCTCACTGACTCGATCCTTCACACTCATACCCCCATTGTTTCATGTAACACGCGTGGGTGGTAGAGCGCGATTCGATCGACGGGGCTGGGGTCTGAGTAGTAACGCAACAGGATGGCGCGTTTAGCGGACCCTATTACGTAAGGCCATGACTAATCGGGGGACAGCTCAGGTTCAGGGGAGGTCAGACAGAAATTCTTCCGGTGGCAGGTTTACGTATCCCCAGAGGTCTTCCGACACCCTGAAAAGACGTGCGCCGATCTCGTCAAGCTCTTCCACTCCACGCAAGGTGGTCTCCCACCGCGGCTGCTGCCCGGACGCTACGGACCCCCTTTTTTCTCCGGTGACGGAAGGCCGTTTTGCCCTCAAGTATGAGTTCGCCCACGCTTGCGTGGAGGATCTTATTGCGTTGCTCTAGGGCTGCTTTCGCTTCCGTGAGCATTGCCTGGACCTCCGCCCTGTCCCCGTCCCTGACCGCATCTGAGTCAGCCGACAGTTGCCTTGCAAGCTGGATCATCGATGACGCATTCATGTTTGCAACCACGGCATAGCCAACCTCACGATCGAGGTGGTTAATCAGTGACACACACAGTTCCACGAGGTTGTCTTCCACGGACGCGGCCCAGATGGCTATCCGCCCTACAGCAGCTTCCCCCTCAGAGGTCATGCCGACCCAGAGGCGGTGCCCCTGCACTTCTGCGTCTTCTTCCATTCTCGTTAGCCTATGCCTCGACGTGGCGGTTGATGTTCCACCCTCAACGGGGTCGACTAATCGCAATCCTGTTCCGTTACAACGGTACGGTCCACGCGGAGTGCGAGGACCGTACTGGCCTAGTGTCGCGTGTCGTTAATAGCTAGACGTTTGGGTGTTTGGGAGGATTGGTTATGGCCAATCGTCCTGCTGCTGCCCTGGGTCTTCGTGATGGTGATTTTGAGGCGTTGAATCGTCTGTCCAGGTCCTCGGCGGGACGGGCGGGACTCGCCCAGCGGGCGCGGATCGTGCTGCTGGCCGCGGAGGGGCTGTCGAACACCGTGATCGCCGAGCGTGTCGGGGCGACACGGACGACGGTCATAGGGTGGCGCAGCCGGTACGAGTCCGCAGGGATTGCCGGGCTGCATGATCAGGACC
>NZ_SMRU01000022.1 GCF_004354015.1 Arthrobacter terricola | reverse complement strand
TTGTCTTGGCAGGACCGGCCCGCGGACCTGAAGGACCTCGATGCCCGGCGGGAGGCGGATCCGGACTGGTTCCAGGCGCAAGGGATGCTGGGCGGAGTCTGCTATGTGGACCGCTATGCCGGAAATCTCCCGGGCCTGAAGTCCCGCATTCCCTACCTCAGGGAGCTCGGCCTCAATTACCTTCACCTCATGCCTGTGTTCCTCGCTCCGGAACCGAACTCCGACGGCGGTTATGCCGTCTCCAGCTACCGCCAAACGGACCCTAAAATCGGGACAATGGCCGAGCTGCGGGAGGTGGCRGCGGAACTGCGGGCCAACGGAGTGAGCCTTGTGGTGGACTTCATCTTCAACCACACCTCGAACGAGCACGAATGGGCCCGGCGTGCCGCCGAGGGAGACCCCGGGTTCTCTGACTACTACTGGATCTTCCCCGACCGGACCATGCCTGATGCGTTCGAACGCACCGTGCGGGAGATCTTTCCGGACGAYCACCCGGGATCCTTCGTGCAGCAGCCGGACGGGCGGTGGGTCTGGTGCACTTTCCACACGTTCCAATGGGATCTGAACTATTCGAACCCGGCAGTGTTCCGCGCCATGGCCGGCGAAATGCTCTTCCTGGCAAACCAGGGTGTCGAGGTCCTGCGCATGGATGCCGTGGCGTTCATCTGGAAACAACTGGGCACCGTCTGCGAGAGCCTGCCTGAAGCGCACGTGCTGCTCAAGGCGTTCAATGCCGTGTGCCGTATSGCCGCGCCGTCGCTGCTATTCAAATCCGAGGCCATCGTCCATCCGGACGAAGTCATCCAGTACATCGATCCCGCCGAATGCCAGCTTTCCTACAATCCACTTGAAATGGCGCTCGGCTGGGAGGCACTGGCCACCCGTGACACGTCGCTACTTTCCCAAGCGCTCGAGCGCCGCCACAATCTCCCTGCCGGCACCGCGTGGGTGAACTACGTGCGCAGCCACGACGACATTGGCTGGACCTTCGCGGACGAGGACGCCGCGGAGCTTGGGATCAACGGTTTCGACCACCGGCGCTTCCTCAACGCCTTCTACACGAACCGGTTTCCGGGAAGCTTCGCCCGCGGTGTCCCCTTCCAGGACAACCCTCGCACGGGAGACTGCCGGATTTCGGGCACAACGGCATCCCTGTGCGGGCTCGAGGTCGACCCCGCCGAGGCGATCCGCCGGATCCTGCTGCTCCATTCGATCACCCTCACCACAGGAGGKATCCCGCTCATCTACCTCGGCGACGAGGTCGGCCAACTCAACGACGCCGACTATGCGCTGGAACCCGGACATGAGGCCGACAGCCGCTGGGTCCACAGGCCCCGATACCCCGCCGAACCTTATGAACACCGCCATGACCCGACCACCATGGCAGGGAAAATCTTCGAAGGACTGTCGACAATGCTCGAAGTCCGCGCGAAGACGCCCGAACTCTCGGGGAACCGGCTCGTCGGGTTCAACACCCACAACCGTCATGTCCTGGGCTACCAGCGACCCGGTGACGCTTGCACCGTCCTCATCCTTGCGAACTTCGCCGATACCCCACAGCACATCGGGACCGCGACGCTCTCCGGGTTCGAAAGCGGCGCCGTCGACCTTCTCACGGGGCGGACAGTCCACCTTACAGACGGCATCACGCTCCCCCCGCAGGAATTCATCTGGCTTCGGACCGAGCCAGTCCACTGACCGTCGACACATCGCGGGCACGGCACCAGGACCGGATCCCATGACAGAGCTTTCATCGTCCGCCAGTGCCCCCGGGACGAGGACGCGCAGGATTCTCGCAATCGCTTCTGCGTTGATGGTCGCGATCGCCTGGGTCCTTGTCGTCATCGAGGCCGTCCTGTATCGGGGCGAGTTCATCTTGACGACGGTCGCCGAAGCCGTGGCCGCCGTCATCACACTGCGCCGGGCATGGATCGTGGGTTTCTCCGGCCGCCATAAAGACCTGGCCCTGACCAGACGGCCATGGAGGTGGCTGACGCTCGGGGTCATCGTCATTGCGGTGATCCTCTATCTGCCCTCGACAGCGGGCCAGCGACAATTCCTGGGAATCACCGCCGCGTCCATCATGTTCGTCGGTTACATGTCCTTGGTCCTGTTCGTCGAGACACCAAAGCGGCCAGACGATGCACCGATCCAGTGAGGCCCGCCCGCGCGATCTGCCGTCCCGGCCCGGCCTATTGACCGGGCGGTCAATCAGGCGTAGACCGGAATTGCCAATGAACTATTCATAGGGAGATGAGTTTGATGAAGCCGTGGACCAAATGGCAGAACTGGGTGGCTGTGGCCGCTGGTTTGTACGCCGCCTTATCGCCGATCTGGACACCGACCACTGGAAAGACAACAGCAACACTGATCGTGCTGGGTGTTCTCACACTCCTTGCCGGATTGGCCGATCTGGCAATGCCGAGACTGCTTTCGGTGGAATATGCCCAAGGAGTTCTGGGTATCTTGCTCTTTGTCGCACCGTGGGTGCTTGGATTCACCGGCATGACCGGAATGGCCATCACCGCCTTTGTGTGCGGCGCCGTCACGATCATTGCCACGGCATGGGCATTGCCTTCGGTCATGAAGATGCACGAAGGCCACGGCCACCGGCCAGCAGCCGCATAAAAATGGCATGACACCGGGTTTGTCCGAGTGCCATGCCCACAGCAATCCGTTTAAGGGGCCTGGATTCCTCCGACCCCTTAGACCGCATTGCAAACAACGGAGGCCACAGTGAAAACCGTTCAGGGACCGGAAATCCTTGATACCCGCGGCGATGCCCGGACACTGATCTTGGATTCCGCCGAGGACCTCATTGCCGAACACGGATTCAAGGGCACTTCGACGGCCTTGATCGCCAAATCCGCCGGCGTCGCGAAGGGCCTGCTTTTCTATTATTTTCCGGTCAAGTCCGATCTGCTGGTGGCCCTCATGGCCGAGCGTTTGCCCGCCATGCCATTGGACACCGATCGGCTGGCAATTCCCGGAGACCCCGCAGCCGGACTAATCGGCACTTTGGACGCATTGAACCTTAGCGATCACAAATCCATCGTTCTTCGTGTGATCCTCTGGCGCGAGGCCGACACGCACCCGACCGTGCGTGCCCAACTAAGGAAATTCCAAACGGGCCTGGAACGCGATACCGCCGCGGTGTTGCGCAAATGCCTTCCCGACATCGCAGATGCTGAACGGATCAAGGCCTGCGCTACCGCCTGGGTCAGTGCCATCTTTTCCTCCGCTACCGACGACAGGCTTTCCGATCTTGACGGGCTCCCCCGACGAAGCAAGGAGCAACTAAAAGCCATCGCCTTCGCCCTCGCAGCAAGCCTGCGCGGTGCCACGGCCGTGCTGGCTTCATGAATGCTGCCCAAATTGTCCTGGCTCCGTGACTTCGCCGGTCAGCGAGATGCACCTGCCCGGGTTTCCCAATAGTCTGGCCGAGTGGATACAAACACCGTTAATTCCGGCGAACAACTCGGCAGGCAGTCGCGCATTCTCGAAGCCGTGCTGGACCTGCTGTCACGCCACGGCATTTCCGGTGTCAATATGCGCGCTGTGGCGCGGGAGGCCGGCGTCGCCCTTGGCCTGGTGAATTACTACTACGAGGACAAGTCGAGTCTCATCCGGGCTGCCCTGCGACGAATGGACGAACATGACCTCATGCTCGTCGCACCCGACCCCGCTTCGACCCCGGACGAACAGCTGCGCAAGGCCCTCAAGCGGGTTGCCGCCGCGGAACTTCTGACCACGCGATACTTGTCCTTGCGACTCCATCTCTGGGCCCTCGCGCAAGCCGACGAGGATTTTGCACTGATCAACGCGGCCGCGTTCGACCGATACCTGGACGGGCTCGCGGCGCTCATCGGAAGCGCCAAACCCGAGCTGTCCCGGGATGAATGCAGGCAGCGCGCGGACGACATCGTCGTCATACAAAACGGCATGTGGCTGACTTCGCTCCTCGGCATAGATCAAGCCGCCATCCAAAGAAGCATCGCCCGCACGGAGCAAATCGCCTTCGCTCCTGCAGAATAGAGCTCACCTGCGCCGAACCACCATCACCGGCGCGGCGGACGGCCCATTTCCGATTCCTCCCTCCTGACGCCCCTGCCCTTCCGCAGAAACCGGGCGCAAAGTTTGAACATTTGTTCAGGCTAACCCTTGAACACTTGTACAAACTCCACTAACCTGCCTGTATGACTTACGCCACACCGGACCGGTTCCGGATGGCCAAGCTCATCGAGCCGGGCCGTCGAAGCCGTCCCGCCCAACGCCGGGTGGGAGACCGACAGCCATCCCCTCGCCGTCCTACTGGAGGAGACCCTATGACCGATACCGCATCCACCCTGTTCATCAACGGCTCGTGGGAGCCGGCCGGATCCGGCGCAGTGCGCCAAATCCGGAACCCCGCCGACGGCGAACTGGTCGCCACCGTCTCCGAGGCAGGCCGGGAAGATGCCGAGCGCGCCATAGCTGCTGCCCGCACTGCCTTCGACTCCGGCGTCTGGGCTGCAGTACCGGCGCCCCAGCGAGGCGCCTTCCTGCTCAAGGTGGCCGCGGAACTGCGCGAACGCCGCGAGAAATTTGCCCGTGCCGAGTCGCTGGATACCGGAAAGCGGATCATCGAAAGCCGGATCGACATGGACGATGTCGCAGCCTGCTTCGAATACTTCGGCAGGCTCACCGGACAGCAGGCGGGCCGCATTGTGGACGCCGGCGACGCCGCCGTCGTCAGCAGGATCGCCTTCGAGCCGGTAGGCGTCTGCGGCCTGATCACGCCATGGAACTACCCGCTACTCCAGGCAGCCTGGAAGATCGCGCCCGCGCTGGCGGCTGGCTGTACCTTCGTCCTTAAGCCCTCCGAACTGACTCCGTCCACCAGCATCCTGGCCATGCAGCTGCTGCAGGACCTCGGCCTTCCCGACGGCGTTGCGAACCTCGTCACCGGGCCCGGCGCGGAGGCGGGCGCACCGCTCTCCGAACACCCCGCCGTCGACCTTGTCTCCTTCACTGGCGGGCTGGAGACCGGCAAGCGGATCGCCGCCGCGGCCGCCTGCACTGTCAAGAAGATCGCGTTGGAACTCGGCGGCAAGAACCCCAACGTGGTGTTCGCCGACGCGGACTTCGACGCCGCCGTCGACAATGCGCTCAACGGCGCCTTCGTCCACTCCGGGCAGGTCTGTTCCGCAGGTGCGCGGCTGGTGGTCGAGGAATCGATCGCCGAACGCTTCGTCGACGAGCTGGTCCGGCGCGCGCAGGAGATCCGCCTTGGCGGCCCCTTCGATGAAGCAGCCGAAACCGGGCCGCTCATTTCCGCGGCCCACCGCCAAAAGGTCGACGCCTACGTCCGGCGCGGCGTGGAGGAAGGGGCGCGGTTGCGGTGCGGCGGCGCGGCACCCGCCGCGCAGAAGTACGACGCCGGGTTCTACTACCAGCCGACCGTCCTGGACCGCGTGCGCCGGGGAATGTCCGTCGTCGTGGATGAAGCGTTCGGCCCGGTAGTGACCGTCGAGACGTTTCTAAGCGAGGACGAGGCCGTGGCAACCGCCAACGACACCGTCTACGGGCTTGCGGGCGCCGTCTGGACCCAGGATGCGGGCAAGGCACAGCGTGTGGCGGGCCGGCTGCGGCACGGCACCGTCTGGATCAATGACTACCACCCCTACCTTCCGCAGGCCGAGTGGGGTGGCTTCGGCCAGTCCGGCGTCGGCCGCGAGCTCGGCCCAAGCGGGCTGGCTGAATACCAGGAAGCCAAACACATCTACCAGAACACCAGCCCGCAGGTCACCGGCTGGTTCGCTGACCACAGCAAGGAGAACTAGATGCACACCGACAACGTCGAGACCCTCAACGACCGGGAGTTCGACTACATCGTCATCGGCGGCGGATCCGCCGGCGCCGCGGTCGCCGCGAGGCTAAGCGAAGATCCGGCCGTGTCCGTGGCGCTGGTGGAGGCCGGGCCGGATGACCGTGGCAAACCCGAAATCCTGCAGCTCGACCGCTGGATGGAACTGCTGGAATCCGGCTACGACTGGGACTACCCGATCGAACCGCAGGAGAACGGCAACTCCTTCATGCGGCACGCCCGAGCGAAGGTCATGGGCGGCTGCTCCAGCCACAACTCCTGCATCGCTTTCTGGGCCCCGCGCGAAGACCTGGACGAGTGGGAGTCCAAATACGGCGCCAAAGGCTGGAACGCAGAGGCCGCCTGGCCGTTGTACCAGCGACTGGAAATGAACGAGGACGCCGGCCCGGACGCGCCGCACCATGGTGACTCCGGCCCCGTGCACCTCATGAACGTTCCCCCGGCGGACCCGGCTGGCGTGGCGCTCCTGGACGCCTGCGAACAAGCCGGCATTCCGCGCGCGAAATTCAACAACGGCACCACAGTGGTCAACGGCGCCAACTTCTTCCAGATCAACCGCCGCGCGGACGGCACCCGATCCTCCAGCTCGGTTTCCTACATCCACCCGATCATCGAGCGCGCGAATTTCACCCTGCTGACCGGACTCCGTGCCCGCCAGCTCGTGTTCGACGCGGACAAGCGGTGCACCGGCGTCGACGTCGTAGATTCGGCGTTCGGCCGGACCCACCGGCTCGCTGTGCGCCGCGAGGTGGTCCTGTCCACCGGCGCCATCGATTCGCCCAAGCTGCTCATGCTCTCGGGCATCGGCCCTGCCGCGCACCTGGCCGAACATGGCATCGAAGTCCTGGTCGACTCCCCCGGCGTCGGCGAGCACCTGCAGGACCACCCCGAAGGCGTGGTGCAGTTCGAAGCCAAGCAGCCGATGGTGCAGGCATCGACCCAGTGGTGGGAAATCGGCATCTTCACCCCCACCGAAGACGGCCTGGACCGCCCGGACCTGATGATGCACTACGGCTCCGTCCCGTTCGACATGAACACCCTGCGGCACGGCTACCCCACCACGGCGAACGGGTTCAGCCTTACCCCGAATGTCACCCATGCCCGCTCCCGCGGGACCGTCAGGCTGCGCAGCCGCGACTTCCGCGACAAGCCCATGGTCGACCCACGGTACTTCACCGATCCTGAGGGCCACGACATGCGCGTCATGGTTGCCGGCATCCGCAAGGCCCGCGAAATCGCTGCCCAGCCGGCAATGACCGGATGGACCGGCCGTGAGCTGTCCCCGGGCATTGAGGCCCAGACCGACGAGGAACTGCAGGACTACATCCGCAAGACGCACAACACCGTGTACCACCCCGTCGGCACTGTGCGCATGGGCCCGGACGAGGACATCATGTCGCCGCTCGACTCCGAACTGCGGGTCAAGGGAGTCACCGGCCTGCGTGTCGCGGACGCCTCGGTCATGCCGGAGCACGTCACGGTCAACCCCAACATCACCGTCATGATGATCGGGGAACGCTGCGCGGACCTCATCCGCTCCAGCCAAGCCTGCGAATCCGCGACAGCGGAGGCAGAACTCCGCGCCGTCTTTGCCTGATCGGCTGCCGGCTTCACTTCAATCGCCACAACCAGGCGCGATTACCATTGAACATCTGTTCATTCACAAGCCTTGAACACAGGTTCATCACCAACTAGCCCGTACATAGGAACCACGCCGCACACAACGGAGTCAGGCGGCGTGTGTCCATGACTTTTCAGCGGCTAGTCATCAGCAATGGGGGCGACTGGCCGGGCACTGCAACGCGCTGCCGGCCCGTCGATTCAGCAGTGTGATTTCCGTGCGTCCAATGGGGGCCGCAGGGAAATCACCAACATGCTTTTCTGACTTAGGAGGTCAGATGTTGGAACCCAGCAAGAGTACTGATTCAAGTGGCATGGACGAATTCGGCTATGCCCAGACCCTGGACCGGAGTATCGGCAAGTTCGCCAGCTTCGCCGCCGGCGTCAGCTACATCTCCATCCTCACCGGTGTATTTCAACTGTTCTACTTTGGTTTTTCCATGGCCGGACCGGCTTATGCCTGGTCCTGGCCCGTCGTTTTCGTCGGCCAGCTAATGGTGGCGCTGTGCTTTGCCGAACTGGCAGGCCGCTACCCCGTTGCCGGCTCGGTCTACAACTGGGCCAAACGGCTCGCCTCCGGGACATCCGCGTGGCTGGCCGGCTGGCTGCTGCTGTTGTCGTCCATCATGACGCTGGGGTCGGTGGCACTGGCCCTGCAGATCACCCTGCCGCAGCTCTGGTCCGGCTTCCAGATCGTAGGCGACGGCACCGGCACCTACGACTTCGCCCTTAACGGGGTTCTGCTCGCCACCATCATGATCACCATCTCGACCCTCATCAACGCGTTCGGCGTGAAGCTCATGACCCGGATCAACAGCATCGGCGTCTTCGTCGAGCTGATCGCGGCCGTGCTGCTGGTCCTCGCGCTGGGCTGGCATGTAGTGCGGGGCCCGGAAGTTTTCTTCAACACTGCCGGATTCGGCCAAGGCCACGACCTCGGCTTCTTCGGCGTGTTCCTCATTGGCGCCATGGCTTCCGGCTATGTCATGTACGGGTTCGATACCGCAAGCTCGCTCGGGGAGGAAACAAAGGATCCCAAGCGCACGGCTCCGAAAGCCATCCTGCGGGCCGTCACAGCTTCCTTCTTGCTGGGCGGGCTGATCCTGCTCTTCGGCATCCTGGCGGCGCCGGACCTCAGCGACCCCAAGCTGGGAGCTGCCGACGGCGGCCTGCAGCACATCGTTCTCTCCGTCCTCGGGGGACCCTTCGGCAAGGCGTTCCTTGTGTGCATCGTGGTGGCCGTGGTGGTCTGCACGCTGGCCGTCCACGCCGCGGCCATCCGCATGATGTTCGCCATGGCGCGTGACAACAACCTGCCCTTCAGCCGGCAGCTCAGCAAGGTAGACCCGGTCCGCAAGACCCCTACGATTGCAGCAATCGTGATCGGTATCCTGGCCGTGATTCCGCTGCTGGTCAACATTACGCAGCCTGCGATTTTCACGATTCTGTCCAGCATCAGCATCGTCCTGATCTACCTGTCGTACCTGCTGGTCACCGTTCCCATGTTGCGCAAGCGGCTCTCCCGGAAATGGCCGCTGCTCGATGATGGTTCGAAAGCCGGATTCAGCATGGGCAAATGGGGGCTGCCCGTGAACATCCTGGCAGTCCTGTGGGGTGGTGCGATGACCCTGAACCTGATCTGGCCGCGCACGGAAATCTACAACTCGGTGCCGCCGTTCGAGTGGTACCTGCAGTGGGGCGGGGTCATCTTCGTCGCCGTAGTCACGGCAGGCGGGGTCATGCTGTACCGCTTCAAGATCGGGCACCAGACCGGAGTCCTCGCCGAGCACGCCGCCATGGCACCAGTCAATCCAACCGGTGACTCCGCCCGGAGCGATGACTCGGAAACGGCGCAGCTTGCGCCGGATCCTGTCCGGCATGGCGTTGGCGTGGCATCTGCCGACATAACCAACGAGATTCCGGATGCACTGGCAGTTGACGCCGTCGCATCAAACAAGGGGGCATAGGCTTCGCGATGAGAACGTCCGGGTGCTACGGCACCCGGACGTCCTATTTGCATTACGCCCCGGAGCGTTCCTCCCTGGTGGCTGTCTTCGCGTCAGCCTGGGCCCGGATGTTGCTGCGTGCGAGGTACCAGCCGATGACCAGCAGCGGGACGATCAAGGCGATCGATGCGATGGTGTAGGTGCCTACCGGGTAGTCCATCGCCATAAGGACAAGCACTGCCACCAGGAAGACCAGGGTGATGATTCCGGTCCAGGGTGCGCCGAACATCCGGAAGGCGGGACGGTTGAGTTTTCCTTTCCGGGCCCATGACCAGAGGCGCAACTGGCACAGCACAATGGTTGCCCAGGCGACGATCAGGCAGAGCGATGAGATGTTGAGGACAATTTCGAAAGCCGCCCCGGGCACCACAGCGTTGAGGCCGACGCCGAGCAGAGCCACGGCGCCGGTCATCAGGATGCCTCCGTACGGTACGCCGTTGCGGCTCATGCGCCCCGCGAACTTCGGGGCAGAGCCGGCCACCGAGAGGGAGCGCATGATGCGGCCGGTTGAGTAAAGTCCCGCGTTCAGGGACGACAACGCCGCTGTCAGAACAATGAGGTTCATGACGGCGTCTCCGCCGGCGATGCCGATGGACCCGAAGAAGGTCACGAACGGGCTTTCGCCGGCCTTATAGGCGGTGAACGGCAGCAGGCAGGACAGCAGCAGGACGGAACCAACGTAGAACACGCCAATACGGACAACGACGGCGTTGATCGCCTTGGGCATGATCCGTTCCGGGTTGTCGGTCTCCCCCGCTGCGGTCCCGACCAGCTCGATCGCACCGTACGCGAAGATGACACCTTGAATCACGACCAGGGCCGGGAGGACGCCGTTGGGAAACATGCCCCCGTTGTCGGAGATAATGCTGAAGCCCGCGCTGTGGCCCGCAATCGGGGTGCCGAACAGGACAAAGCAGACGCCGACGACGACGAAGGTCACCAGCGCTGCAACCTTGATAAGGGAGAACCAGAACTCAAGTTCCCCGAAGACTTTCACCGAGAGCAGGTTCAGGCCAACGACGAGGGCCAGTGCGGCCAGGGCAAACACCCATTGCGGTACGTCCGCCAGGACCGGAACGTATTTCTTGAAGAAGTTTATGTAAAGAGCGACGGCGGTGACGTCCACGATCGCGATCATGGACCAGTTGAGCCAGTACAACCAGCCGACGGCGAAGGCCGCCTTTTCGCCGAAGAATTCGCGGGCGTAGGAAACGAACGAGCCCGAGGTGGGCCTGTGTAGGACGAGTTCGCCAAGGGCTCGGAGGATCAGGAACGCGAAGAACCCGCAAACGGCGTAAACCATTACCAGCCCGGGTCCCGCCGCGGCCAGCCTGCCGCCCGCGCCCATGAAGAGCCCGGTTCCTATTGCTCCGCCGATTCCGATCATCTGTATCTGACGGGCCGAGAGGCCCTTGTGGTAGCCCTGCTCGTCCTCCTGGAATCCCGGACCTGCGGCCGGGGAATCCGGGCCTGTTTGCTTTATGTCGTGGGTTTCCCGGGTGCTGCGTTGCACGGTCATGAAGGTCGCTTTCGTGGAAGGGGGTGGCCACAAAACGTGGCGTGATTTCGGCGCAGCCCTGTGGCGCCGCTCACTGTCCGGTCAATCCTCAAGGACTCCGGCGAAAAGAAAAAGCGCGGATAGCCGGACATGAAAGTGAAGGGAAAACGGCCATTCGCCCGCTATGCACCCCGAACGGCGAGACCGCTGAACTTGAAGAAATACTTCAACAAAAGGTCCCGAAACTACCGCTTTTATTTGAACCTAAGCCGGTTCACTCTGGATACATGCCATCGACTGACACAACTTCCTGGTACGCCAACCCCGCTGCCCGCACGTGGCGGACGGCCGCACCATCGTCCGCACTCGCCTACCACCAAACGCTGGAGGGGTACGCCCCGACCCCTTTGACTCCGCTCCCACAGCTGGCGGCCGAACTCGGCGTCGGGCAGGTATTCCTCAAGAATGAGTCGGACCGTCTCGGCTTGCCGGCTTTCAAAATCCTCGGCGCCTCCTGTGCGGTCTGCCGCGCGATCTGCGAACGGTTCAGCCTCGACGCCAGCGGAATCACCGTGCCGGAGCTGCGCGACTACCTGACCGCAAATGTTCCGGCCGGCCAGGTTCCGATCCTCGTGACAGCCACCGACGGCAACCACGGCCGCGCCGTGTCACGCATGGCTAGACTCCTCGGACTGAAAGCCCGCATCTACATTCCGAAGGGACTCAGCGATGCCGCTATCGAAGGAATCAAGGGCGAAGGCGCCGAATTGATCCCGCTGGAACTGACATACGACGACGTCGTCCAAGCCGCGGCGGAATCGGCAGAAGGCAACCCGCTGGACCTGCTGGTCCAAGACACCTCCTGGCCCGGCTACGAAGACATCCCCCGCTGGATCGTGGACGGGTACACCACCCTTTTCACCGAAATCGACCAGCAGCTTGCCGTCCTAGGCTACGACGGCCCCGACCTGGTGGCCTGCCCCGTCGGGGTCGGTTCCCTGGCCCACTCATTGGTGGACCATTACCGCAGCAACGGCCACCCGCACCCTTCGCTGCTAAGCGTCGAGCCGGAAACCGCCGCATGCATCGCCCGGTCATTGCTTGCCGGCGAGCCCATCACCGTGGACACCAGCTTCCCGACCATCATGTCCGGCCTGAATTGCGGCACCCCCTCCGAGCTTGGCTGGCCCTCGCTGCTCGCCGGACTCGATGCGGCCATCAGCGTCTCGGAGGACGAGTGCCGGCAGGCAGTAGTGGACCTCAATGCCCTGGGCCAGGACGCCGGACCGTGCGGAGCGGCCACGCTGGCAGGGGTGCGCACCGCACTCCAAGGCGAGGGCCGCCGTCGTGATCTCAACATCGGACCGGAATCCATCCTTGTCCTCGTCAGCACCGAAGGCCTGGACGCCAACCCCCTCCGCTAAGGACCAACAACAATGTCGACACAATCAGAAACCACACCCGCGGCCCGGCCCGTCATGGACCCTGCCGAACTTCTCAAAGACCTGGTCCGCATCGACTCGGTCAACCCCGGCCTCGTCGCCGGCTCCGCCGGCGAGACCGGAATCGCCGACTACACCTCAGCGTGGCTTGAATGTCACGGCTTCGAGGTAACGCGGCTTGAAGCAGAGCCGGGCCGCCCGTCCGTCGTCGGCGTTGCCGCCGGCAGCGGCGGCGGCAACAGCCTGATGTTCAACGGCCACCTGGACACCGTAACCCTCGCAGGGTACGACGGCGACCCCCTCGATCCGCGGGTGGAGGACGGGAAGATGTTCGGCCGGGGAACGTTCGACATGAAGGCCGGCATCGCGGCCATCATGGTCGCCGCAGCCACCGCCGCGGCACAGCCCCACCGCGGTGACATCATCGTCGCCCTGGTATCCGACGAAGAATACGCCAGCGCGGGAACCGAAGAAGTACTCCGCCACTTCACCGCCGACGCCGCCATCATCTCCGAACCCACACACGAAGACGTTGTCATAGCCCACCGCGGCTTCGCCTGGTTTGACGTCACCATCCACGGCGTGGCAGCCCACGGCTCCCGCCCGGACCTCGGCATCGATGCGATCGCGAAAGCCGGACGCTTCCTCACGGGCATGGACCAGCTCACCCGCAAGCTCGCCGAAGGGACACAACACCCCACCCTGAAAGCAGGAAACATCCACGCCTCGCTGATCCGCGGCGGCGAAGAAATCTCCAGCTACCCAGCCGAATGCACCATCTCCCTGGAACGCCGCACCATCCCCGGGGAAACCGCCGACACCGTCGAAGCCGAACTGCGTGCGATCCTTGACGATATAGCCGCCACCGACGCGGAATTCCAGTACACCATCACCCGCGGACTCGAACGCCAACCTTTCGAAGTCTCCCCCGAAGAACCCATCGTGCAGGCGCTGCTCACCGCCGCCAAGAACAGCACCGGCCAGGACCTGGCGCTGCGCGGCGAACCGTTCTGGACCGACGCCGCGCTCATGCTCGACTCCGGCATTCCCGGCCTCCTCTTCGGCGTCGACGGCGGCGGCGCCCACGCGGCGACCGAATGGATCGAACTGGCTTCACTCCGCCGCGTTACCTCGGTCCTGACCCAGACCACCCTCAACTATTGCCAGTGAAGGAACCCATGACACAGACAACCCACCACACCGGACTGCACGAACAGACGAAGCATCGACTGCAGGAACTCGGAATGGAACTGCCCACGCCTTCAACTGCCGTGGCCAGCTACGTGGCCGCCACCCGGATCGGAAACACCGTTTATACCTCCGGACAGCTCCCCCATGAAAACGGAGTCCTGGCCGCCACCGGCAAAGTCGGCGCCGACCTCGACCACGCACGTTCCGCCGTCGGGGTCGCCGAACTGCCCCTGAACGCACCGGTGGAAGTGGAACTCATCGTAGAGTTTTCCTAGCCATGGCCTCCACGGCCAGCGAAAACCATTAGCGGAAGGGCCGCACATGCTCAATGTCGGCAGGCTGAGGGTCTTGCGGGAACTGCATCAGCGCAAGACCCTTTCCGCCGTGGCCGAAGCCCTTTCCTACAGCACCTCGGCCGTGTCCCAACAGGTCCGCCTGCTGGAAAAGGAAGTCGGCGTGGCCCTGGTTGAGCCCGCCGGGCGGCGGCTGAAGCTGACGCCTCAAGGACTGACCTTGGTCGCCCACGCGGAAACCATCCTCGCCATGCTCGAGCGCGCAGAAGCAGACGTATCCACCTCGCTGGAACAGCCACGCGGAACAGTCAAAATCGCGGCCTTCCAAACGGCCGCCCTGACCTTCCTGCCACGGGTCGCCCTGGACCTGCGCGAGCTGCATCCGGACCTGACCATCGAATTCCATCAGGGCGAACCGGAGGAAACCCTCCCTGCCCTCCAATCGGGCGAATACGACCTCGTCATTGCCGAGTCCTACCCAGGCCTGCCGGCACCGTCCCTGACCGGCATCGTCTATGAGAGCTTGTTTCAAGACCCACTTAGGCTGGCCATGGACGCGGCCACAGCCGCCGGGATCAACCCCGGGCAGGACATCATCGGACAACTCTCCGAAGCAGGCTGGGCCGTCGAAGCGATGGACTCCGCACCCCGCACTTGGGTCATCAACCAGTGCCGCGCCACAGGATTCGAACCCCGCATCGTATGCTCCTCGGAGGACCTGGCCGTGCAACTGCGTTTCGTTGAGGCCGGACTCGCCGTTGCCGTCCTCCCCGGCCTCGCGCTGGAACACGCCGCGCCGAACATCCGCCGCTACCCCACGTCCACGGGAATCCAGAGCCGCACGGTGCTCGCCGCGTGCAGGGAAGCGTCCAAAGACCGGCCCGCAATCGCGGCCACCCTCGCTTCGCTGCACAGGGCAAGCACAAGGTACGGGAGTAACCAGGCACGCGCGGGCTAGTCGGGCGTGACGTCCTGCAGCAAAGCGATGTGCTGGTGGGCGTACTTGATGAACTCGCGGGTCGCCGGTGAAAGTGAACCATTGACCCGGGTGATGAAGGCGAAATGCTCATGAAAGGCAGGGGCGAGGGATACGTATCCCAGCCCCTGCCTTTCAATCATGGATTTGGCAACGTGGTACGAAACCAGCGAGTCGCCAACGCCTTGGGCGGCCAACTCAACAGCGTGGGTCTGAAACTCCACCTCTGCGATCGGGTTCAAGGTCACTCCCGCATGCTGGGCGCGCTCGGTCATCGACAACCGCAAAGGGTCTGAATTGGACCAGCGCGCCTCCGAAAGGATCAACGGCGCAGCGGCCATCTGTTCAATCGAAACCGGACCGGTCAACCGTTCAGGATCCGCACTGACGTAAACCACCTCGTCACTGAGCACGGGAGGACCGACGGACAATCCCCGGTCATCGACCGGCAGTTGCACGAGGCCGGCCTCCAGCTCACCGTCACGGACGGCATCGGCCACCTCGGAGGAATTCAGGCCGACAACCCTGATTTTCACCATGGGGTACTGCTCATGGAAATCACGGATGAGTCCGGTCAACAGGTAAAGGTGGGCACTGTTGAACGTCCCGAAGGAGACGGTCCCGCCTTGGAGAGTGCGGACCTCGCGCACAAGGTCGGACAGGCTGTCGACTTCATCGAGCGCCCGCTGGGCACTGGGCAATAGCAGCCGGGCTGCTTCGGTGAGTTGCAACTCCCTGTTGGTACGGGTGAACAGCTTCACTCCGAGGCTGCTTTCCAGCCGGCGAATCTGTTCGGACAGGCTTGGCTGCGCGATGTGCTCGGCCTCGGCGGCCGCCGACAGCGTCTTGTGCTTCGCCGCCGACAGAAAATAGCGGAGCTGCTGGAGCGTCAAACTAGGCATAGGCTTTTCCTTGAGGAAGGGTAAGAATTTGAGTCTACACCTCGAGCCAAATCTTCCGTAACGTTGTTCCCACGCCGGTGACGGCAATCACATCCAGCCGATTCCGGCACACTTTCTCCACTGATTAGGACAACGCCATGACTGCGATCTCTGCTGCTTCAGGCACCCATCTCATCGACGATGGACCACTGACGAGATACCACCGCCGGCTCATCGCCGCCTGCTCAGGCGGCCCCTTCCTGGACGGCTACCTCCTCAGCATCGTCGGTGTCGCCCTCACCGGCGCCAGCGCGGAACTGCGACTGGATTCCGTGCAGCTTGGCCTGGCCGGCGCCGCGTCCCTCGTGGGCCTGTTCCTCGGCAGCCTCGCCCTTGGCCCGATCACCGACCGGATCGGCCGGAAGATGATGTACACCGTGGACCTGCTGGCCATGGTCATCGGTTCCCTCGCCTGCCTTTTCATCAGCAACGGGGTTCAGCTGATCCTCCTGCGCCTCGTGGTGGGCCTGGCCGTGGGCGCGGATTACCCGATCGCCACCGCCCTCCTGACCGAATGGATACCTAAGAAGCGCCGAGGAGCGATCATCGGCTGGCTTTCCACCATCTGGCTGGTCGGCGCCATCGTCGCGTACCTGGTGGGCTTCCTGCTCTCCAGCACGTTCGGGCAGGGATCCTGGCGCTGGATGCTGGCCAGTGGCGCACTGTTTGGAGCCATCGTGATGCTGCTGCGTTTCGGCGCCCACGAGTCACCCCGCTGGCTGGTGGCGAAGGGACGGCTCGAGGAGGCCCGCCAGGCTCTTTCCAAAGCACTCGAACGCCCCGTCTCCCTCGAGGATGTACACGCCCTGGTGGCGACGGACGAACCCGAAACCAAGGCAAACTTCGTCGCCTTGCTCAAGGCACCCTTCCTGAAGCGCACCTTGTTCTGCGGGCTGACGTGGATGTGCATCGCCCTCCCGCAGTTCGCCCTGTTCACCTATGGCCCGATCATCCTGGCCCAGTTCGGCCTCGGACACGGCGGCGCGGAAGAAACCCTCGGCCAGATCGTCCTGAACCTGGGATTCCTCATCGGTTCCCTCCCGGCCCTCCGGTGGGTGGAAACCCGAGGCCGTCGCCCCTTGATGATCTGGACATTCGTCGCCGCGGCAGTCTTCCTGCTCCCCCTCGGACTGTGGCCGGAAGGACCCGGCTGGTTCGTGATGGTGTTCTTCTTCCTCTTCACGCTCGCCAGCGGCGCCGGAACCATCCTGGTGTTCATCTACCCCAATGAATTGTTCCCCACCAGTATCCGTGCCTCGGCCGTCGGACTCGCCACCGCCATCAGCCGCATCGGCGCTGCCATCGGCACCTACATGGTCCCTCTCTCCCTCAGTGGGATCGGGACCGGTCCGACCATGCTGATCGGTGTCGGGCTCACCGTCCTCGGCCTGGTGATCAGCATCGCCTGGGCCGAAGAAACCCGCAACAAGTCCCTCGCATCACTGACCACCAAGATCCTGACCACGGTCAAGGGCTAAGACTCCAAGGAATATCCGCATGAACACCACCTCACCCCGCGTCGCCCTCATCACCGGAGCAGGAAGCGGTATGGGCCGCAGCACCGCCGATGTCTTCCTCAACGAAGGTTGGCACGTCATCGCCGTCGACGTCACGGCCCCTGAATTCAACGGCCACCCCTCGCAGGTGACGCCCTTGGTAGCCGACGTCCGTGACCGTGCAGCACTGGAGGAAAAGCTCGACGGCGTCCTGCCGGGGATCGGCGGCGAAATCCACGCCGTCGCCAACATCGCCGGCGTCTACCCGCCCTCCACCCTGGACAGCTACACCGACGAGCTCTACCGCCTGGTGTTCGACGTCAATGTGCTCGGAGTCCTGAACGTTATGGCCGCCGCGAAGCGGTCCATGCCCGAAGGCTCCGCGATCGTGAACTTCGCCTCCGTGGACGGCTACCATGTCTCTCCTGGCCAACTCGTCTATGGAGCTTCCAAGGCCGCCGTCATCATGGTCACCAAGGCCACTGCGCTGGAACTGGCAGACAAGAAGATCCGGGTCAACGCGATCGCTCCAGGCTGGGTCAACACGCCTGGAAACGCCGCGACGGGCCGGATGGACGCCGCGGCCGCGTCCATCCCGCTTGGCCGCGTGGCCCAGCCGGAGGAAATCGCCCGCTGGGCATGGCTGTTGACCGGCAGCGACCAAGCCGGGTTCATGACCGGCGAAACCGTCACCCTCTCCGGCGGGGACGTCATCCGCTAACAGGCACCCGCCCACATCACCCCCGATACTTGAACGGATACACACCATGACCCGCTACTGCGTCATCGGCGCCGGTGCTGCCGGCATCTCCGCACTCCAGCAACTCCGCCAGGCCGGCTACGACGTCGACTGCTTCGAAAAGAGCGACCGCGTCGGAGGCCACTGGCACACCGACTACGAGGCGCTGCACCTCATCACCGCCCGGGATATGACCCACTTCGAAAACTTCCCCATGCCCGCGCACTACCCGCACTTCCCGCGCCGGGACCAGGTCCGGGACTACATCGAGTCCTACGCACGCCACCACGACCACTACGACATCATCCAGTTCAACACCGAAGTCCTCTCCGTCACCCCGGTCGCCACCGACGGCACCACCGGATCTGCGGGATGGAATGTCACCACCTCTAACGGATCAGATGTCTACGACGGCGTGATCGTCGCCAACGGCCACCTCTGGGACAAGAAGGTCCCTTCGTTCCCGGGCGAATACACCGGCAAGCAACTGCACTCCAGCGAGTACAACAACGTCAAGGACATCGACGGAAACCGGGTCCTGGTGGTCGGAGCCGGCAACTCCGGCTGCGACCTCGCCGTCGACGTCGCCCAGCACCGCCTCGAAGCAGACATCGTGATCCGCGAAGGAACCTACTTCCAGCCCAAAGCGTACTTCGGCAAACCCCGCCAGGAACTGGACTTCCTCAAACAATTCGCCCCCGACGAAGTAGACCTCATCAGCCGCCTCCTCGCCCGGGTCTCCATTGGCGAATGGAGCGACTACCCCGGCATGCCCGAACCCAAGCACCGCACCCTGGCCGAGGGAAGCACTGTGGTCAACAGCCTCCTGCCCTACTGGGTCCAGCACGGCCGCGTCGGAATCGTCCCGGGCATCGAACACTTCAACGGGAAAACCGTCCACTTCACCGACGGCACCGCCCGCGATTACGACACCATCCTCTGGGCCACCGGATTCCACTCCGGCGTCCCCTTCCTGGACACCCGCCTGGTCCCCCGCAGGAAAGGCGCCCCGATCCGCTACGGTGCCGGCATCATCCCCGAAGGCCTGGAAAAGCTCTACTACGTCGGCATGATCGCACCCCGCGGACCCCAAATCCCGGTCTACGGCATGCAAACGAAACTCGTCACCAAAATGATCGCCCTCCACGAACAAGCCGGAGAAAGCGGCGCGAACGTCGGCGCTTATCTCTCCGGACTCCAGGAATCCGAAGACCGCATCGACATCGTCCGCGCCATCTGGGAAGACCAGATGAAAGACACCGAACGACTCCTGAGCGCCTTTACCGCCGCCAAGTCCTCCGCCGTCCCGGAACCATCCCACGCCTAGCCGCATCCACGGTCAGGTGCGGCCTCCACAAACCCGTGTGCCGCACCTGGCCATCCTTTTTGACATCACAAAACTAACTAAGAGACCAGGAAAACGATGACGACGCAGTCGACGGACTTCCACCCCCGACTCCTTGAACAGATCCCTCCCACAACAAAGTCAGCCGGGCATGTCATTGTCGACACGCTGGTAGCCCACGGGGTGGAACGGACGTTCGTCGTGCCCGGCGAAAGCTTCCTCGACGTCCTGGACGGCCTGCACAACTCACCCATCGAGACCATCGTCTGCCGCCACGAAGGCGGAGCCGCCTACATGGCAGAAGCCGACGGGAAAATGAACCAGATCCCCGGCATCGCGATGGTCACCCGCGGCCCCGGTGCGGCCAACGCCCACGTCGGCCTGCACACAGCGTGGCAGGATTCGACGCCGCTGGTCCTCTTCGTGGGGCTGATCCCGTTCGCCCACCGGGACCGTGAAGCTTTCCAGGAATTCGACATCAAAGCCTGGTTCGACACCGGCGCCAAACGCGTCATGGTCCTGGACCACCCGGAACGCGCCTCCGAAATCGTCGCCGAAGCCATGTTCGCCGCCACGAGCGGACGCCCCGGACCCGTCGTCGTCGGCCTCCCCGAAGACATCATCCGCCAGCACATCAAACCCGCACTGCACCCCCGCATTCCGGTGGCAACCGGAGGCATGACCACCGCCGACAGCAGCGCAATAGCCGACGCACTCATGAACTCGACCAAGCCCCTCTTTGTCACCGGAGGCAACGACTGGTCACAAGCAGCGACCGCCAAACTCACCCGCTGGCTGGAAAAGCACCACATCCCGGCCGCGGCAGAGTGGCGCACCCAAGGAACGGTACCGTTCGATTCCCCATCGTATGTCGGCCCCATCGGATACGGACGCCCCCGCCCGACCTACGACCTGCTCGAGGAAACGGACCTCCTGATCTTCGTCGGCACCGTGCCCGGGGATGTCATCACCGACGGCTTTCTCTGCCGCCAGGACTGGAACAAGAAGAACTTCCTCGTCACTATCGATCCCTCCCTCCGGGGCCGTTCAGGCCCCGTGTCCTGGCAAATCGTCGCCAAACCAGACGTGTTCGTCCGGGACCTCGTCGAGATCGAACTGCCCTACCGCCACGACTGGAAAGCCTGGACGAACAGGATGCGCGGCGAACAAGTAGCCTTCGCATCGCTGCCGACCCAAACGCCCGGCAACGGCCGGGCCCGCATGGACACCCTCATGGCAAACCTGGTTCCAACCTTGCCCGACGACGCCATGGTGACCTTCGGGGCCGGTGAGCACACCAACTGGGCCCACCGCTACTTCCCGACCCGGCGCTACGCCTCCATGCTCAGCGCACGGAACGGCTCCATGGGCTACTCCATCCCCGCGGCCATCGCAGCTTCCCTGGCCAACCCGGGCCGGAGAATCGTCACCATCGCCGGCGACGGGGAGTTCCTCATGAATGGCCAGGAACTCGCCACAGCCGCACAGTATGGGGCCGCGCCGCTGATTATCGTCATGGACAACCAGGAATACGGCACGATCCGCACACACCAGGAACGTCACTACCCCGGGCGCGTTTCAGGCACGCAACTCCAGAACCCGGACTTCGCACTGATGGCGCGCGCCTTCGGCGGTTTCGGCGTCCGGGTCGAAATGGACAATGACGTCCCCGCCGCCCTCCAAGCCGCCCTGAACGCCATCGACAACAACAACGTTTTCGCCCTCATCCACCTCGTCGTGGAACAACGCGTCAAGGCCTACTAACACCCGAAGGCCAACACCCTCCCGCTCTACCCCAAAGCGCCCAAAACACCCCCAGCCTTTGGCGCCGAACCAGATAAGGAACCGGAAGCAATGAAATCCCGAACGGCATTGCTGCATCGCCAGCCAGCAGTGCGCATGCGCCCTTTGGCCACCAGCCGATCCGTCGTCGCAATCAGCGCCCAGCCCATGGGGCCGGATTGTGAAGATGAATGCCCCTACTGCCACCGCCCTGAAACCGACTAAACCGCCACGGCGGTAAACCGGACCAGCAGCTGCCAGCGACCCCTTCACGGACGGCGCAAAACACGAAGGTCCCGGCCCGGGCGCTGTTGGCTCAAGTCGGGACCTCGCGGGTTTGCGGGGAATTACACGGTGGCGCGGTTTCGCAGCATCCGCTGCCGTGCCATTCTCCTCCATCCGCCAGCCCACCGACGCCATCGGCAGGACCGCCGTCGAACTCCTGGCGGAAGAACTCGACGTCTGGCACCGGCGGCACCGCGCCGTCGTCTACACGCCCGAACTAGTCATCCGGCAAAGCACGGCAGGAACGGCGTCCCCGGCAAAACACCACACCCGAACCACCGCTCGGGTTCTGAGCGGCTAAACGCGCACGTCGGGATTGAAAAAGTGCCTTCCCCGCCTCGCTCCTCAGCAGGCGCCCTAAAGAGGCGCGGGATTGGCCGGTGCCATGCCTGCCCGCCTATCTTCTTCGGGCCGGGGGCGCCCGTTTGGGCCGAGGGTGCTTTCGCGGAGCACGAGCTGGGGTTTAAGGGTGAGCACGCGGTGTTCGTGATCCGGGTTGCGGATTTCGTCGAGGAGGATCGCCATGGCTTCGGCACCCATTAGGTGCCCATCCTGGGAGACGGTGGACATGGAAATCGCGGCCTCGGTGGTGAAGTGATTGTTGTCGTACCCGATAACGGCGACATCGTCGGGCACTTGCAAGCCCCTGGCCATGAGTTCGTGGATGACACCCGCCGCGATGCGGTCCGATGGCGAGAGGATTCCGTCGGGCATTTGACCTGCGGGGCGGTCAGCGACGGCGGCGGCTATTTTTCGCCCTTCATCGCTTTTCAAACGGCGGGACGGGATGACTTCCATGGTGACATTGCCGGCCTCCGTCACGGCACGCAGCGCACCGTTGCGCCGCTCCTTGATCGCGTAAAACTCTTCCGGACCGCCGGCGAAAAGCAGCCGCCGTCGGCCGAGCCCGATCAGATGCCGGGCCGCCAAGTATCCACCGTATTCCTCGTCGGAGAGCACCGCGCAGCAGTCCTGGCGCCCTCCGGCGTAGTTGACCAGAACGATCCTTCGGCCGTGGCGGCGTACACGGTCGACGCCTTCCAGGCTTGCGTTCATGGGCGTGAACAGAATGCCTGCCACCCGGGCCTCGTCGAAAATGTCCAGGTAGGATTCCTGGCGGCCGAGATCGATGTCGCTGTTGGCCAGCAGCAGGGCGTGTCCTGATTTCCGCGCCTCGTCCTCAGCGCCCCGGGCAATGTCGACAAAGAGCGAATTGTCGATGTCGGTCAAGACCAGGCCGACGGTGGTGCTGCTCCCGGCCGCCAACGAACGGGCGGCACTGTTCGGGACAAAGCCCAGCTGCTCAACAGCCGTGCGGACTTTCTGCAAAGACCTCTCCGAGACCTTCTCCGGTTTGTTGAGCGCGTGCGAGACGGTGCCCAAAGACACGCCTGCCAGGCGTG
This sequence comes from Arthrobacter terricola, assembly GCF_004354015.1. Classification (GTDB taxonomy): domain Bacteria; phylum Actinomycetota; class Actinomycetes; order Actinomycetales; family Micrococcaceae; genus Arthrobacter; species Arthrobacter terricola. The sequence continues at coordinate 80,680 of NZ_SMRU01000022.1, read as the reverse complement.
CGACATCCTGCATGCTCGGAGCCCGGCCCCCATGGGCCGTGTTGGCTGTCACCCGGTTGTTCCTCGGCTTTCTTCGTCCCGGCCATCATGCCCACGCGCTTCGCTGAAGCGCTTCACGATGACTATCAAGACAGGATAAAAGAGTGGGCGATGGGGGTCAAGTCCGACAAATCAGCTTTATATCGTTTCAAAAAGGGATTGACGCACGTCACACGCAGCCCTACTCTTGATCCAGATGAAGCGCTTCAAAATCTGTTTCAACTCGATGGAGAGGTTCCCGTGAATCGACGGATTGGCACTACGGTGCCCCTTTTACCTGGTGGCGTACGGTGAGCTCGATCAAGAGCCCGTCGCTCGCCGTTGCTGATGCTGCCGCCCCCGTTTCCCCGGCCGGCCGCCGCACCAAAAAATTCACCGCACGCCGGATCGGCGCGGTCCCGTGGTGGTTCGTGGTTCCAGCCTTGGTGTTCTACCTGTTCGTGGTCCTGTGGCCGAGCCTGCAAGGTGCGGCGTATGCGTTCACCAACTGGGACGGCCTCTCGGCCACGAAGGACTTTGTGGGCCTGGCCCAGTTCGAACGCCTCCTCAAGGACCCGGGCGGCGTAGGCGCCGTTGTCCACACGCTGCTGATCGCCGTCGCGATCACCGTGGTGCAGAACCTGATCGGCCTGCTGCTGGCGTTGGGTGTGAACACCAAGATCAAGAGCCGCAACATTCTGCGCGTCGCGTTGTTCACCCCCGCGGTCATCACCCCTGTGGCCACCGGCTACCTGTGGAAGTACCTGATGACCCCCGACGGGGCGATCAACCAGCTTCTGGGTTTCTTCGGTCTCGGCGCCCTGCAGCGTGACTGGCTTGGAGACGCCGACATCGCCCTGTGGTCGATCGTCGCGACCGTTGTCTGGCAGTTCGCCGGCTACTCCATGGTGATCTTCCTGGCCGGCCTGCAAGGTGTCCCGGAGGACGTCCTTGAAGCTTCCCGGATCGACGGGGCTGGACCGTTCCGGCGGTTCTGGTTCGTCGTCCGCCCGGAGCTCGCTCCGGCGATCACCATCAACTTGATGCTCTCGATCATCGGCGGCCTGAAGTTGTTCGACCAGGTGTGGGTCATGACCTCCGGTGGCCCGGGAACCTCCACGGACACCATGTCCACGCTGATCTACAAGAACGCGTTCCAGTTCGGAGACTTCAGCTACGGCATTGCCATGGCACTCGTCCTGACCGCTTTCGTCGCGATCCTGTCCACCGCCCAGTACAAGCTCCTCGGCAAGCAGGGAGGCACCAAGTGAACCGCTACTCCTGGCGGACGTTCATCCTCGAGGCCGTCATGGTCCTCGTCGGCGTCCTGTTCTTCCTGCCCGTCTACATCCTGGTCAACCTGGCACTCAAAAGGCCCGACGATCCGTCCTCGCCGCTGGCCCCGGTCACCGACCTGACGTTCCAGAACTTCTCGGACGCCTGGAACCAGGCCAACCTCGGCCAGGCGTTGCTGACCAGCGCTTTCGTCACCGTCTTCAGTGTCCTGGTCATCGTGGCCATTTCCGCCCTCGCCGCCTACCCCTTGGCCAGGGTAACGAAGGGGTGGTCGAAGTGGCTGTTCTTCCTCTTCATGCTCGGGCTGCTCCTGCCGTTCCAGCTCGCCCTGATACCGCTCTACACGACCATCCGTGACCTGGGCCTGCTCGGCAACCCGGTCTCCCTGGTCCTGTACTACGCCGGGCTGCAGGTCCCGTTCTCAGTATTCCTCTACACCGGCTTCATCCGGGCGGTCCCCCTCGACTACGAGGAGGCCGCGGCGATCGACGGTGCCGGGCCGATGCGCAGCTTCTTCTCCGTGATCTTCCCGCTCGTGCGTCCCATCACCGGAACCGTCATCATCCTGAACGTCCTGCACGTCTGGAACGACTTCCTCACCCCGCTGCTGTACCTGAGCGGGAGCAACCAGCAAACCGTTCCCGTGGCACTGTTCTCGTTCGTCAGCCAGTACGTCTCGCAGTGGAACCTGGTCTTCGCCGGCCTGGTCATCACCATCGCACCGATCCTGATTGCCTACTTCGCCATGCAGAAGACCATCATCAAGGGCTTCGCCAGCGGCCTCAAAGGCTAGCCCCACCCCCTAGGCGCGGCACCGTCCGGTCAGGCGCGGCACCGTCCGGTCAGGCGCGCCCACCATGCAGCCATGCTGCAGTTCAAAGGAGAGCACTAAATGTACAAGAAGAGCCTTCTGGCCCTGTCCGTCGCGGTCGTCGCGGCCGTGGGCCTGAGCGCCTGCAGCGGCGGAAGCTCCAATGCCAGCTCGGGCGGGGACAACAAGACCCTCACCCTGGCCGCCACCACCAACGAAAAACCCGCGCTCGATGCCGTCGTCGCCAAGTTCAAGGAGCAGAACCCCGGCGTCGACGTGAAATACACGACCTCAGCCCTGGACCAGTACCAGACCACCACCCGCACCCAGCTCTCCTCCGGCACCGCCCCCGACGTCGTATTTGTCTGGCCCGGGGACGGCAACCCGATGGCCACCCGCGTAGTCGCCAAGGCCGGATTCCTGGAGGACCTCTCCAGCCAGTCCTGGGCGAACAGCTTCCCGGCAGGCATCAAACCTGTCACCCAGTCCAACGGCAAGACTTACAGCGCCGCGGTCACTTTCTCGGGCATCGGCGCGGTCTACAACATGACGGCCATGAAACAGGCCGGACTGACGCCGCCGACCACGTGGAGCGGCCTCCTGCAGTTCTGCTCCGACGCCAAGTCCAAGGGCAAGGCCGCCTTCGAACTGGGCGCACAGACGAACTGGGTCACCCAGCTCATCCCGTATGCCCTGACCCCCAGCCTCGTCTATGGTCCGAACCCGAACTTCGCCCAGGACATGACGGACAAGAAGGCCACGTTCAGCGATTCGAAGTGGTCCGATGCCTTCAACAAGTACCTTGAGATGCAAAAGGCCGGCTGCTTCCAGGCCAACCCCCTGGGCACGGACTACAACGCCAGCCTTTCCGCCGTCGCCAAGGGCGACGCGCTCAGCGTGATCCAGGTCAACTCCGCGGTTGCCGCGATCAGCACCCAGGCGCCCAAGGGCACTGAGCTGAACATGCTCCCCGTCCCGGCGACCGAGAACGCGGCCGATACCCGCATGGCCGGCGCCGCCGGTTCGACCTATGGCGTCAACGCGAAAGCGAAAAACAAGGACCTTGCGATCAAGTTCGTCAACTTCCTCGAAAGCCCTGACGGGATGAACCTGTACGCGCAGACCAACAAGGCCCTGCCCGCGGTCCCGAACGACAGCTTCAAGGTCGACGCAGCGCTGAGCACGCTGCAGGACTACCAGAAAGCCGGTAAGACCGACCCGTTCATGGACCAGAACTGGCCCAACGCCCGCGTCCAGCAGACCCTGTTCCAGGTAGTCCAGGATCTCCTCGCCGGCAAGACAGACACCGCCAGTGCCCTGAAGCAAATGGACACCGCCTACACCTCAGGCTCCTAGGCCCACGCAGTACACATCCGCTCGTCCGGCGGTGGCGGTCCCCGGGACCGCCACCGCCGCCACACTTGAGAACATCTGGGAAGAAAAACATGACAGTCCCGGCAGCCGCCACAGACACACAGCAGACCACCGAACCCGCCGCCCGCGTCGTCCGCGTCCAGGCCGAACGCAACCCCACGGCGCTGGGCATCGGCGAAGCACTGCCCCGGCTCACCTGGCAGACGCAGGCGCCGGCCGAGTGGGAGCAGCAAACCTACGAAATCTCCCTCCGGCGCTCCGGGAAGCAGGACGCCACCGAGGAAATCGTGTCCTCCGACTCGGTCCTGGTGGACTGGCCGTTTGCTCCGCTGCACTCACGTGAACGCGCCGAGGTCCGGGTGCGGGTCAGCGGCGCCGACGGAAACCCGTCTGCCTGGAGCGACGCACTCACCATCGAAGCCGGACTGCTGTCCCCCGAGGACTGGACCGCGTCGGCCATCACCCCGGACTGGGAACACGACCCCAACACGGACAACCCCCCGGCGCTGCTCCGCCGCTCCTTCGACACGGGAGCAGGAATAGCGTCGGCCCGCCTCTACGTCACCGGTCAGGGCGTCTACGAAGTGGAAATCAACGGCCGGCGCGTCGGTGACGAGGTCCTCGCCCCCGGCTGGACCAGCTACCGCAACCGGCTGCTTTACTCGACCTTCGACGTCACCGGGCTCCTGCACCCGGGCGGGAACGCCATCGGCGTGTGGCTGGCGGACGGCTGGTTCCGTGGCCGTATCGGCTTCCAGGGAGGAACCCGCAACGTCTACGGCGACCGGACTTCCCTGCTCGCGCAACTCGAGGTCACCTACACGGACGGCCGCCGGACCGTGATCGGCACCGATGAGCAGTGGAAGGCCTCCCGCGGACCCATCACCTTCGCCGGCTTTTACGACGGCGAAACCCACGACGCGCGCCTCGAACAGCCCGGCTGGTCCGCCCCGGGCTTCGACGACGGCACATGGTCGGGCACGCGCACGGTCGACCTGGATAAGGGCATTCTCGAAGCCCCTGCGGGACCGCCCGTACGGTGCACCGAAGAGCTCGCGCCGCAACGGATCTGGACATCGCCGGCGGGCAAGACCCTCATCGATTTCGGCCAGAACCTCGTCGGCCGGCTTCGGCTGACAGTCCAGGGCAAGGCCGGTGACACCGTGACCCTACGCCATGCCGAAGTCCTCCAGGACGGCGAGCTGTGCACCCGGCCGCTGCGGCTGGCCGCATCCACCGACACCTACATCCTCGCCGACGGATCCGAGCACACCTGGGAACCGAAGTTCGCCATGCACGGCTTCCGCTACGCCGAAATCACCGGGGCGGTGGAAGCCGTCAACCTCGAGACGCTCACCGCCCGGGTGCACCACACCGACATGGAACGCACCGGCTGGTTCGAATGCTCGGACCCGCTGATCAACCGCCTGCACGAAAACGTCCGATGGAGCATGCGCGGGAACTTCGTCAGCATCCCCACCGACTGTCCGCAACGCGACGAGCGCCTCGGCTGGACCGGCGACATCCAGGTCTTCGCCCCCACCGCGTCCTACCTCTATGACTGCTCAGGCATGCTCGCAGGCTGGCTCAAGGACGTCGCTGACGAACAGCTCCCCGACGGAACCGTCCCCTGGTACATCCCCTGGGTCCAGGCAGGGTCCTGGGATGAAACCGTCCCGGGCGCGGTCTGGGGCGATGTTGCCGTGCTCACCCCGTGGACCCTGTACGAGCGGTTCAACGACAAAGGCGTGCTCGCTGCGCAATACTCCAGCGCCAAAGCCTGGGTGGACCTCATGGCAGAACGCGCCGGCGACACCCACCTCTGGGACGAAGGTTTCCAGCTCGGGGACTGGCTTGACCCCGCCGCTCCCCCGCACGACCCCGCCGATGCCCGCACCGACCGATACCTCGTCGCCACGGCCTACTTCGCCTGGTCCACCCGCCAGCTCTCCCGCACCGCCGGCGTCCTGGGAAAGACCGACGACGAGGCACGCTACGCGGATCTGGCCGGGAAAGTACGTGCCGCATTCGCGCAGCGCTACGTCCACGACGACGGAACCATGACCAGCGACGCGCAGACCGCTTACGCTCTCGCCCTTGTCTTCGACCTCCTGCCCACCACCCGGCAAAAGGACGGGGCAGCGGACCGGCTGGCCGAGCTCGTTGCCGGGGAAGGGAACCGCATTGCCACCGGATTTGCGGGAACCCCGGTCATCAGCGACGCACTGACCCTCGGCGGCCACCTCGATACCGCCTATAACCTGCTCAATGAAGAAGAATGCCCTTCCTGGCTCTACGCCGTAAAACAGGGAGGCACAACCATCTGGGAACGCTGGGACTCCATGCTCCCGGACGGCTCAATCAACCCGGGAGAAATGACCTCCTTCAACCATTACGCCTTGGGCGCCGTGGCTGACTGGATGCACCGAACCATCGGCGGCCTCGCACCCCTGGAACCCGGCTACAAGAAGATCGCCATCAAACCCCGCCCCGGCGGAGGGATCACCCACGCGTCCACAAAGCACCTGACCCCGTACGGCCTGGCCGAAGTCAGCTGGCGCATCGAGAACGGCCAGATCCGGCTGTTCGCCAACGTGCCCACAGGAACCACCGCAACCGTTCAACTCCCGGGCACTGCATCCAGGGAAGTTGGCCCGGGCAACCACCACTTCACAGCGCCCGTCCTGTAACACACGTCCTGCGCCGGATCCGCTAGCCCGGCGCAGGACAACCCCCATCCACACCGAACCAGATCAAAGGAGCCTTCCTTGACCCCCAATGCACGAGAGACGACCGCGAAAAATCCGTGGTGGACGGCCACGATCGCAGGCATGGCGTCCTACCTTGACGCTGCAGCCATCGTCAGCACCGGCATGGGCATGGTCCTGTTTGAAAAGGAGTTTGACCTTGGCCCCGCCGCTTTGGGCCAGCTATCGGCCCTCCTGACCGTCATGATCGCCATCGGCGCGCTCGTGGGCGGGCGACTAGGCGACAAATACGGGCGCCGCAAAGTCTTCTCTACGACCATGGGCATCTTCGCCGCAGGCGCACTGGCCCTGGTGTTCGCCACCGCCCCGTGGATGCTTTTCCTCGGCATCATCCTGCTCGGCTTCGCAGCCGGCGCAGACCTGCCGGTGTCGATGGCAATGATCGCCGAAACGGCACCCCCGGGCAAGAAGGGCAAGATGATCACCTTCTCGCACATCCTGTGGATGGTCGGAGTCCTGGCCGTCCAGCTCATCGGCATCATCGTCGGCGAGATGGGAACCACCGGCGGACGGATCCTTTTCGGACATTTGCTGGTCATGTCGCTCATCGTCCTGGTCCTGCGCGCAGGACTGCCTGAATCCCCGGAATGGGCCACCTCCCGGACCCGCGCCGAGAACTCCGACACTATCGCAATGAGCTCACTGAAAACGCTCTTCCACTCCAGTTACGTGGTCCCGCTGATCGCCACCGGCCTGTTCTACGCGATCGCGAACGTGGCCGCCAACACCAACGGCCAATTCAGCACCTACCTATACGTCAACGTCGCCGGCGCCAGTGTCACCACCGCATCGACAATAGGGCTCATCGCTTTCGGCTGCAGCTTCCTCGGACTCCTGGCAACCATGAAGTTCGCCGACACCCGCTGGCGCATGCCCGTCTTCATCGCAGCGACGGCGGTTTCCACCATCGCCTTCCTCGTCCCTGCCATCATGGGCACCACCACACCCACCCTGGCGATCATGGCTGTCCTCTACTCTCTCGGGGGCGCCGTCGCCGGGGAACCAATGTACAAAGTCTGGTCCCAGGAACTATTCCCCACCATCTACCGGAGCACCGCCCAAGGCATCACCATCGGCTTCACCCGCGTCGTTGCCGCCGCAATCGCACTCTTCACCCCAGCCATCATCAACGGCGGCGTCCAAGTGCTGTTCATCTTCCTTGTCACCACGACGCTCGCATCGTGCCTCATCGGCGTCCTGTGGCTGGCCAAACTGTCAAAGGCAGAACCCAGCACATCCGACCACGAGCAGGAATCCACACCTGCAACCGACGCACGCGAAAGCATGACAATGGCCTGACCCAAGGCAATTCCGCCTAAATCCCCACAACCGCACGACGACACTTCAATAATTCGGCCGCCCGGCGTCCCAGGAGTTCCCGGGGTTGTCTTATTGACGTCAGCGGAATGCTTGATTAGGCTGCGAAGTCGATGTCGTCGAAGCCGACCAGCGCGATGTCATTCGTTACTCTGATTCCTTCGCGGCGGATGCTTGCAGGAGGCCTAGGCAAGCCGGTCATTCGCGGCGAAGACGGTCCGGCGTCTGGAGCCTTTGAAGCGTGGCCTCCGTTTCGTCGACGGCGGTTGCGGCACCGGCGTGCCGGGCGGCGAGACGGCCCCCGACGACGTCGTCGAGTAAAACCGAGCAGAAGTGTCCGTGCGGAAAAGCGGTCGACGAGTATGGCGGGAATCCCGGGTTCCCGCATCCGCTCCAGGCGGGCGAAAACGTCGCCGATCGGGCTAATGAACACACCGCGCACGCGCTGCTCTTCGAAAAGGTCCAGGTACGCCGCCTCCTGCTGGGGTCCTCCGCGGTGTTGGCGAGGATGAGGGAATGGTGGTGCTTTGCCGCCATGTCTTCGGCACCGAGCGCGACGTCCGTGAAGCAGGGGTTGCGCACATCGAGGACGAGCATGCCGACTGTCGTTGTGGTTCCTGCGCGGAACGTCCTTGCAGCTTCACTGCGGACGAAACCGAGTTCTTTGATCGCGGCGAGTACGCGTGCCCGGCGTTGGGAGGACACCGAGACGCGCCCTTTAAGGACGTTTGACACGGTCCCGACTGAGACGCCGGCCATGGCGGCGACATCCTTGTTGACGTGAACAGGAACACGACCTAAGGTGTGAAGCGAGTTACGGAATGAAACGATTCAGAAATGAGGCAATGATGCCAAACACAACCGTTTGGGGAAGGCCTTCGCCCTCTGGGACGTTGAGAAGCTTGGCTCCCTCGCTGCCTACGCCGGTGCCGCCTTGGCCTCCGGCCAGATCACCGGTGCCGAAGGCGAGACCTTCAAAGCAGGCAACCTCGGCGAATTCAAGATCGGAGCAAACGCGCTTGATGAACTCTTCAGACCAGGCGTCCTCCACGCCGTTTCACCCACCAGGAGCACCATGAGCGAGACCCCCACGCGTCGGAGGATCTGCTTTCAGCAACGGATCCACCCGGACCGCATCGAGGAATACAAACGCAGGCACGCCGCCGTATGGCCCGAGATGCTCGAAGCCCTCGAAGCCACCGGCTGGCACAACTACTCCCTCTTCCTCGCACCCGACGGACTCCTCATCGGCTATGTCGAAACGGACAGCCTTACCGCCGCAGCGGACCGCATGGCCGCCCACGAGGTCAACACGCGCTGGCAAGCCGAAATGGCCGACCTGTTCGACGGCATCGAAAGCCCGCCCGATGAGTCATTCGTTCCCCTGGAAGAAATCTTCAACCTTGAACAGCAATTAGCCGCCGCACGCTCCGCAGCAGGCGCGAGCCGTCCCGGACAAGTTCCACGCCGCTAAGCACCGCCTCTAGTCTTCGAACCGCATCGGGCTTCCGGTTCCGCCGTTGAGGGTTGCGACGATGTCGGCGGCGAGGTCGTGGAGTTTCTGGTTGCGGTGGCTGGAAGCTGTGGTCAGGATCGTGACGGCTTCGGCGTGGGTGCACCGATTTTGGGCCATGATGATCCCGCACGCGGTGTCGATCACGGACCGGCTGGCCATCGCCGCTTTCAGGTCGGCGTTGGTGTGTTCGACCGTCTCGATCCGGATCGCCAGCCGCAGGGTACTTCCAGCGACGTCGGAGAACGTTGTGGCGGCGTCAATCACGTCGGGGGTGAACACGCCGGGCCGTGGCGCGAAAAAGTTCAGCACGGCTTCGGACCTCTCCCCCAGGTCCATCGGCACACCCAATGCGGACCGGCACCCGGCCTCGGCCAAGGTGCGGCTGTATTGCGGCCAGTCGGTGTCCGTTCCGACGTCGGCCAGCAGGACCGGGCGTCCGGCATCCAGGGCGTCCAGGCACGGGCCCTGGTCCAGGTTTTGTTCGATGAGGTCCAAAAGGATGGCTTTCTCACTGCTGCCCGCAACGGTGGTCGTACGCTTGCGCTGGCGCAGCGTCAGGGCGCAGTCGATCTCTTCCCCCGCTGCCTGCGTTACCGCGGCCGAGGCGAACCGGGTCACCCCGTCCAGGATGCCCTTGATATCGGCAGTGCCGGTCACCAAGTCGTGAAGGTCAAGAATATGCTCGACAGGATCCATGACCATCATGGTAAGTCGTTCGTGTTCTTCCGCGCTCCTGGTTATCGAAGAGCCCGGGAAAGGGCGGGGCCGGACCGGCCTATGTCGTGGCCGGTGCCCTTGACAATCACGAGGCACCGGGCCGATCCTACACATACGAGCGTCCACGCTCGACGGACTGCGCACCATCGAAGCCGCACTCCCCTGCCGCCCGGAACTCCTGTCCAGAGCCCGCATCCAACAAACGGACCCCGGCTCCCCCGTATTAGCCACAACCACAGGACGGGCGCCCAGCTTCAGATACCGGAGACCGCAATAGCTCCCGGGCAGACCCACAGGGATCGACAACCGCTCCAGTACGCCCGGCCTTCTTCGTATACATGCAACACGTCGTTTGTCCGCTTCCGGGCAATCACTCGCCACCCACACTCCTTATAAAGAAGGCACCATGAACGACTCAGCACCCGCAAAGGACCGGTGCACCATCCACGTCTCCGACCCCGCGGACCTGGATACCCAGCTCAGCCAGGCAGAGGCACAACTCCAACACCAGGCCAGCCGGTACCAAGACCGCGGAATCCTCATTACCCGCCACTCCCCCTGGGACTTCACCCTCGAACTCGACCCAAGCGTCCCCTTCGGCACCACCCGCGAAAACCCTGCCTAACAGGACGCAAAAGAACCGGAAACCACCCACCCGCGATCCGGCAGGGCAGGGGGTTTCCCGGCGACGGGCAATCATGTTCTGCAGGCCTGGCCCAGGGTTCCTGGGTGACGGTGTTTTGGGAAGGGCGAGGGGATCCTCTAAGGTTGGTGCCCGATGGCAGCTTTGGACGAACCACCCGCTCACCACACTTCCGCGGCTTCGGACGGACCCGTTTTTGTCGATGCGTCCGGCCGGCGTCTGCGGCGCCTGAAGCTTTTCGGGATTGGGGCGCTGGCCGTCGTCGCCGGGTATGTTGCCCTTCTGCTGGTTGCGCTGATCGGCGGCCCGAACATGGCTGCCCCATATCTTCCCTTCCCTGCCGCTCCTCCTGCAGCGCGTGATCTTCCCCCATCCGTGCCCGCGCCGGCCTCCGTTGCGGCCGGGCCGGGGGTCGGTGACTCTGCGGCAGCGGCACCCCTTGCACGGGCCGCTGTTCCCGCCCCTGCGGCCCCGGTCCTCGGCGCCCCCGCAGCACCGTCCCTCAGCAGCCCGGTCCTTGACCACACAGCTCCCACCGCTCCCGCGGCGTCGAACGGGGCGGGGACCGCACAGGGTGCGGCGTCGACGTCGCCGGGTAAGAGCGGCTCCGCTCCCGGCCGGACCGCGCATCCGTCGGCACCCGCGCACCCGTGAGCATGCCACGCCGGAACCAGGGCACGGAGCCCGTACCTGTTCGTGTCAGGGCTCATTGGGTGGTCCTGACGGCCGTGCTGTTCGCGGTCGGTCTCGCCCTCACCGTACAGGGGTATTTGCACCACCTGGCGGGAATCGGAAACGACTCCGTTACTCCAAGCGACTCTGCCGCCGCGGTGCCGGACACCGTGACCCACGGCGGTCCCTTGGTTGACTCCCGTCAAGGCGTTGTCCGCACTGCCGGCCCTCCCGACCACACGCTTGCCCTGACTTTCGACGACGGCCCCGACCCCGTGTGGACGCCCAAAATCCTCGATGTCCTCGAAAAACACCACGTACACGCAACCTTCTTCATCGTCGGCTCTGCCGCGATCGACCACCCCGAACTGGTGCAGCGGATCATCGCCGACGGCGACGAGATCGGGGTGCACACGCTGACCCACGCCGACCTCGGAAGCGCGCCGGCGTGGCGCCGCCAGCTTGAGGTGCAGGGCGACCAGGAAGTTCTCGCCGGAATCACCGGCCAGGCTGCCACGCTCCTGCGCCCGCCGTACAGCTCAGAGAACGACGCCGTCGCGGACGGGACGTGGGCCGCCATGCAGGCAGCGGCGAACCAGGGCTACCTGACCGTACTCACCACGAAGGACAGTGAGGACTGGCAACGACCCGGGGTGTCGACGATCGAGAAGAACCTCGCGCCCTCAGGCGCCCAAGGGCAGGTACCACTCATGCACGACGGCGGAGGAGACCGCGCGCAAAGCGTCGCCGCCCTCGACGCGAGCCTGACGACATTCGCGGACCGGGGTTTCCGAGTCACGAGCGTGGGCGAGGCCGTCGGGATCACGAGCATGCGTGGCGCCTCGGCCGCCGAGCAGATCAGCGGTACGGCGTTTGTGTGGGGCCTGAGGCTGAGCGAATGGGCAGTCACCGCGATCTCCTGGGCCCTGGTGGCGGCAGGCATCGTTACTGTCGTCCGCGCAGTCCTGGTGATCGGCTTTGCGGCCCGGCACCGGCGCGCCGCCCGGCGCATCCAAGCCGCCGGCCGGGGCCGCCGTCGTACGCAGGTACCCATCCGCCCGGACATCACAGACCCCGTCACTGTGATCGTGCCGGCCTGCAACGAATCGGCCGGGATCCAGGCCGCCGTGCGGTCCATCGCCGCGTCGACCCATCCAGTGGAGATCATCGTGGTCGACGACGGCTCGACCGACGGCACCGCCGATCTTGCCGAGGCCCTCGGCCTGCCGAACGTGCGGGTGGTACGGCAGGAGAACGGCGGAAAGCCCTCGGCCCTCAACGCCGGCCTCCGCCTCGCTTCCCACGAGATCGTGGTCATGGTCGACGGCGATACCGTCTTTGAGCCCGACACGGTCCGTGCGCTCATCCAGCAGTTCTCCGATCCACGCGTTGGAGCGATTTCGGGAAACACCAAAGTGGCAAACCGCGGCGGGATCCTGGGCGCGTGGCAGCACATCGAATACGTGGTCGGATTCAACCTGGACCGCCGGCTGTTCGATCTCGCTGAGTGCATGCCGACCGTCCCGGGCGCCATCGGCGCCTTCCGCCGCGACGCCCTCCTGCAGATCGGCGGGGTCAGCAACGACACGCTCGCTGAGGACACCGACCTGACCATGTCACTGTGCCGCGCCGGCTGGCGCGTGGTGTATCAGGACGACGCCAGGGCCTGGACCGAAGCGCCGGCGAGTCTTGGCGCGCTGTGGAAGCAGCGCTACCGCTGGTGCTACGGCACCCTCCAAGCCATGTGGAAACACCGTGGCGCAATTTTCCAGGGCGGGCAGGCCGGGAAGCTCGGCCGGCGCGGCCTCGGCTACCTGCTCGTACTCCAGGTCCTCTTGCCGCTCTTCGCGCCTATCGTCGACGTGTTCTCCATCTATGGCCTTGTGTTCCTCGACCCGGTCCGGATTGCCGCGCTATGGTTGGGCTTCCTCCTCGTGCAGTTTTTCATGGCTGCCTACGCCTTCCGGCTCGACAACGAACCACTCAAACCCCTCTGGACACTGCCCCTGCAGCAATTCGTCTACCGCCAGCTCATGTACCTCGTGGTCATCCAGTCAGTCGTCACCGCCCTGGCCGGAGTACATCTGCGCTGGCACCGGATGGAACGCTATGGCAGCCTGCGCGTCCCACCCGCCCAAAACCAGAGCTAACGCCAACCAATCCACCCGTCGGCGCGGTTCACGGTCGACGGGAACGGCAGTGGTCTTGTGGGACAGGTGATCTATGCGTGTTTGATGGTCCCCAGGTGGCTCAAGTCAGGTGACCGGTACTCGTGTGGAGACGATCCTGCGGAGCCTACGCTGGCGCATCGGGTGCGGACTGACCCGGTGAGCGTAGATACAGATGGGGACAGGAAATGGAGAATTTCCGGGCGCGCCGAACGCCATTGCAGCCGCAGCGAAATGCGCCCCGGAGACCAGGAGGGACCATGAGCAACTCCCGTCCGGCACGCAAGCTGAACCGGGTTCACACACGGCACGAACCACGGCTCCAGCAGTCGGGCGTCGGCACGGAAACCCCCGCGCCCGCTCCCCCGCCACGAGGCAACACGGTGAAACCGACTGGTCCCGGCCGCAACCACGGCTTGCCGTTCATGATCCTGGCCGGCGTCGTCCTTGCCCTCTCGTTTTGGGTCGGGCCGATCGCCAGCACGCTGCTTTGGGCCGGCCCGCCCCCTGCAGCCGCCGGATCTACCGGCTCCCCTGCAGCCGCCGGATCTACCGGCTCCGCTGCGGACCCGGCACCTGAGAACCCGTGGGCCATCCACCCTGGCGCTGCGGACCGGATCCGCGCGGCAGGCCTGCCCGTGAGCACGGATGAAGGAATCCTTGAGCATTTCCACTCCCACCTTGACGTCTTTGTCGACGGCAAAGCTGTGACCGTGCCGACTGGGATCGGGTACCCCGACATCGCCGAGGGGCAAAGCGGCGCCAGATCCCCGCTGCACACGCAGGATGCGTCCGGAATCCTCTACATCGAAGCCAAAACCCCGGGTCAGCGCTTCACCTTGGGCCAGGTCCTGCAGGAATGGGGCGTAATCTCCAACACCGGGGCGATCGGAGGCCTCCCGGCCGAAGGGTGGGCAGTCTTCATCAACGGCAAGGGGCAGACCACCAGCGTGTACTCCGTTTTCCTGCACCCCAAAGACGAAATCGCTCTGATCCACGGCACCGCTCCGGTGAAAATCCCTTCAAGCTACAACTTCCCCCCGAACCTCTGATCACCCCCGTACCCCCGGCAACACGAGAAAGGACAGCAGGACCGGAGGAATAGCTCAGTCAGGCAACCACGGCCCGTGCCCGCAGCGCGGAGAGGAAGGCCGCGTAACTCCAGGTCAGGTTGCGGACACTGCGCTCGTACCCAGTGGTGCCGTCGAATTGCTCGGAGAGTTCCAGGTTGTCGCTGTGGTAGACGACGGCGCGCATCATGGCGTCCCCGGTCGCGGTCAACGAGACGGCGGCATCCGCCGCGGACGTCGACGCATCGATGCCGGACTGGGCAAAGAAGACGGCTGACAGAGCGTCCAACGGCACATTGGCGCTCGAGGTGATCGCAGCGGCCAGCTTGTAGTGCAGTTCGGCGACGTTGCATGTGGTGAGTGCCCAGGGGTGGCCGCCAAGGACCGGGTCTGAAGTGTCGCCGTCGTACTCGTCGCCTGGGTAGCGGCCAAACAGCGGCCCGATGCCGAATCTCTCCTTGTCCGTCTTGTTGATCGGGTAAAACGCTTCGCCGCCTTCCTCCCACTGGGTCCGCAGCCTGGCAGCGGTGGCCAGCAGTTTGGTGTCAGTGACCGGAACGGCGCCGTAGACGGCGGACTGGACGACGTCGATGTTCGGGTCATAGGCGGGGGCGACCGGGTCGTGGGGTGACGGCGGGGCGCCGTTGCCGGGGTCAGCCATCATGCTCACGTATTGGGTCCCGTCCCAGTGGCCGGCCAGCGCTTCCGAAAGCCAGTCGATCGCGGTTTTCAGCCCGGCCAGCTTGTCGATCCCGGGAATGAGGGAGGCTTGGATTTCCTGGAAGCAGCGTCGCTGGGCGGCCCGCGCGAAGAAACTGTATCCGGTGTGTTCCTCCCACAGGTTTGTCGTGACGTCCTGGTACACGCCGAGGAGGTAGGCAACGTTCGAGTTCACCAGGTCGACCGCGCGCTGCTGGGTGTCGGGAGCGAGTTGGTTGTAGGCGGCAAGGAGGGTGATGGTTTGCAGGGCCGGTCCATCATTCTGTTCGGTCCACGGGCGCACGTCCCCGGCGATGGTGAAGCAGGCGTGCCCCTTGGAGACCGGCGGTTGGGCGTTGGAGTGGCAGAGCCCGGCGAACGCCACGTAGTCGTTCAGGGTCTGCACGGTCGCTTCCGGGCGGGTAGGCATGTTGGCCTTGGCCACCTCCATGGCCGTGATGGCGCCGTCACGCACCCAGTTGAAGACGTAGTCTTCGTCGGTGCCCGGCGTCTCGGCGGGGAAGGACGGGGCGGCGATGATGCAGCCCGGCTTCGAGTCCTTGGAAATGTCGTCCGGGAACTGCGGGTCACTGAAGATGAACCCGTCGCTGGCGATGTTGCGGAACATGAGTGTGTACATCGTCGGCCCGAGAACGGCCAAGTCGATCGCTCCCGGAGCCAGGGAGTTTTCAACGTTGGCCCGGGCCCGGGAAAGCTGCGGGGCCCGGCTCGTGCGGGATGGGAGTGCCTGGCTGGTGATGTGCTCCGACATTGCTGAACCTTCTTCGCTGTGAGACCGGTTGGCCAGTGTCCAGACCGGACAGGCCGCCGGCGGTACTCGCAATCAAGCATTGCGGCCGGTTCGGGGGATGCTGGCAGCCCGGCCACATCCACATCATGGAGACCGGCAATGCCGCCGTCAATACGCCGGAGGAAGTGACCTGCGGCGCGGTTCCGGCCCCGGCAAGTCGGACCAGAACTTTTCGGATCACAGCGTTTGTTGCCGGCGCGATAACGCAGATGGCGGCAACCCTCGTGGGGTTGCCGCCATCCGTTCGGTCTGACTACAAGGGCGGTTACTTCAGGACGTACCCGGAAACATCGGCGATGATCTGGGCGGTGCCCAGGGAGTTGTTCGCGACCGAGACCTTCCCGTCGGCCCCGACCGGAAGGTAAGCCATGTTGGCCGCCGTCTTCCGGTTCCATCCGTAGATCAGGTTCGACGTCGCGGGCGCCAGCGTTCCGGAGGCAAAGCCGGTCAGGAACCCGTCACCCTGGGTTTCGGTCACCGTCAGGTTGACCCACACACCCGCCACGTTCGCCGGTACGCCGTTCACCCCGGCCACCGGGAAGGACACCACTCCGCCGCCGGCCACCGGGCCCGAGGACGTGCGCGAGTCCAGGAAACGGGTCGGAGCCAGCGTGCCGAACGCTCCCGCGTCCACGGCCGTGCCGGCCAGGAAGTAGCCCGAGACGTCAGCGACGAGCTGGACGGTGCCATTGGACGTATTCGTCAGCGTCACCTTCCCGTCAGGGCCGCCGGGACGACGGCGAGGTTCGGGATCGTCTGGTTGGCGGCGTAGTTCACGTTTGAGGCGTTCGGGGTGCCCGTTCCCGAGGCATGGGCGGTGACAAAACCGTACGACGACGGTTCGGTCACCGTCAGGTTCACCACCACCGCCGCAGCATCGGCCGGAACCCCGGCCACGCCACCGGCCTGGAACGACACCGATCCGCCCGGGCCGACGTCACCGGAAGACGTCCTCGTGTCGAGGAACCGTGTCGGGGTGATCGTCACCGCCGCGCCTGGCTGCGCCGGAACGGGCATCAGCGCCACATTTGCCGGACTCAAAACCGGGACACTACCTGGAGCGGACAACGGGTTGTCCTCGCTCAACGCTTTATGCGCTGGTCCAAGTGCGGCCGGGTGAGACGAGAATGTCGGGGCAAGCTGCCGACGATAGACTTCCTCTGGCGGTCGCGGGGACGGCCTCCACCGCACGCGAGGGGACGCGACATGAACCAGGAAACACAACCGCAGACCGATCAGTCTGACGCGGTAGAACTGCTTCATGTGCGCCCGCCACAGTCAATCGATGAGCCTGCGCTCAGTCCCCGTAACGCGTCAAGGTCGCGGCATTGGCGGTTCTGGCTGGGACTCATCGAGCTGCTCACGGGTGGCGCCACCGGCCTGTTCACACTCGCGTCCGCCGCGAACCTCATCGGGCAAGTGCAGGACGACAGCGCTTCGGGGATGCCGCCGGCGGCCGGGTGGATCACGGGCATCATCATCGTCTTCGTGGCCTACACGGTGGTCTCGCTCGCCGGTGTGATCATCGGGATCTGGAACCTCTCCACCCTCAAAAGCACCGCCCGGTCACCACTGATCGCCGCCATCGTGGTCTCCACGGTGTCCATCGTGCTCGTCATGGTCTTTATCAGCGGTCCCCCGTTCGAGCCGGTGAAAGTCGCATGGGCGTTCGTTCACGCGCTCGTCAGCGTCTGGACCATCCGCATCCTCCGGCTCAAGAAAATCCCGTAGACCTCCCGCGTTTCGCGAATTCAATGCGTATGTAGTTGAGCTCTTCGCGCGGCAGGACGGCCGTCACTACCCCGTTGTTTCCGAGAGACGCTCCCACGGCGTACACGACCGGATCCGTGTCGATTTCGATCCCCCGGACTTCGGCGCCATCAACCTGGACGGCGACCTCGCGGGTTGCTGGCGCGTTTCTGGCGTTCCGGGTGTGAGGATCCCAGGCGTTGCCCCCGATCCACTGCCGCCGGTTGCGGTTCATCAAG
Source organism: Arthrobacter terricola (assembly GCF_004354015.1). Lineage (GTDB taxonomy): Bacteria > Actinomycetota > Actinomycetes > Actinomycetales > Micrococcaceae > Arthrobacter > Arthrobacter terricola. Next base: position 62,812 of record NZ_SMRU01000022.1, on the reverse strand, counting down.
ATGTGAATCAGGTGGTCCGTCAGCACCCACGCCACCGATGACTGACCGGTCGGGTCGCGATGCCACGTGGTCCTCACCGCCTCCCAGAGCTGTGGGTAGCGAAGTCGTTCAACTTGCTCAACCAGCCACTGCGGCCGCGGCCAGGGAGGAACAAACCCGATCGAGGCCCGCGTCTGCTCATCGAGCTCGGCCAGGTTGATCGGGTCGGACTTATCGACCGGGTTTCGCCACAACATGTAGGTGATGCTCGCCGACATTTCGTTGTACCCGCGGGAGTCCTGGCCGTACTGGAAGCCGATCATGTCCGGGTCTTCAAGCGTGGGCTGAGGAACCAGCCCCATGATGGGGATCGGCATCAGTTTCAGACGCTTGGCGTTTTCGATGCGCGGATCGGGCGCGTCCTCGGGAAGCACTCCCTCGAATCTCATGCGCCGAGTCTTACCGACGAACAGTCCGATGACAACGGGGAGTGACGCGGTGAACCCGCACCTTCTTACCCGCTCCTTGGGCGACGCGGGCGCACCGAAGAGTTATTGTCAGGGCTCCGGACCCCGCCTTGCGGTTAGAGTGTGTGCATGACTGCGGGGGGCGCGGCTATTGAGCCATTGGTGCGTATCGAAAATTTCAGGATGGATTTCGGGGAGACACGGGTCATCCGGGATCTATCGTTTGATGTCCGGGCCGGGGAGACATTCGGGTTCCTGGGCAGCAACGGTTCGGGCAAAACCACCACGCTGAGGGCGTTGCTGGGGATTTACCAGCCCACGGCCGGGGTGCTGCATATCGGCGGGAAGGTCTTTGAACCCCGCGACGGTGTCCGGCTCGGGTACCTTCCCGAGGAGCGCGGCTTGTACAAGAAGGAAGCCGTCCTGGACGTGATGGTCTATTTCGGCCGGCTCAAAGGACTTTCCAAAGCACAGGCACGGTCCTGGTCCTTGGAGTACTTGGACCGCGTCGAACTCGCGGACAAGGCGTCGACCCGGTTGGACAAGCTGTCCGGGGGCGAGCAGCAGAAGATCCAGCTGGGCGTGACGATCATGAACGATCCCGAGCTGCTGATCCTTGATGAGCCGACGAAGGGGTTCGACCCGGTGAACCGGCGCCTGCTGATGGACATCATCGAAGAACAGAAGCTCGCCGGTTCCACGGTCATCATGGTTACCCACCAGATGGAGGAAGTCGAACGGCTCTGTGACCGGGTAATCCTGCTCAAGGACGGCACCTCCCGCGCCTACGGCACCGTTGCCGAGGTTCAGGAACAATTCGGCGGCACCCTCTACCGCATCACCTACACCGGTCCCCTGCCCGGTTCGGACCTGTACGAGGTCACGGCCGCCGACGTCGGCAGCGCGGACCTGGCGCCGCGGAACGGGGCGGACGAGACAGCGGTGCTGCGTGAACTGGTTACCTCCGGGGTCGCGGTGCGGTCCTTCACCACCGAACGGGTATCCCTTGAGGAAATCTTCATCCGCGTCTACGGCAAGGAAACGGCGGACCTGACATGACCACCACGCCAACCAGAGCCTCCTCTTTCCTGGGCCGGCACAACCTCGGCACCGTCGTCGGTTTCGAGTTCATCCGAACCATCAAGAAACGCCGCTTCTGGATCGCAACCCTGGCGATCCCGGTGGTCATGGCCATCATCTTCACCCTGGTGTTCGCCAGCAATTCCTCCACCCGCGCCACCTCGGAGGCGCAGAAGAACGCGACCCTGTCCTTCACGTACACGGACGCGTCCGGGATCATCCCCGACGCCGTGGCCACGGCCATGGGCGGCCACAAATCCACCGACCCGGACACCGCACTGGCGGACGTGAAGGCCGGGCGCAGCGACGCGTACTTCGCCTACCCTGCCAACCCGGCGACCGAGCATGTGAAGGTCTACGGCGCCGACAAGGGGATCTTCGCGGACAACACCTACGAAGCCGTCGCCAAACAACTCCTCACCATCGCAGCCCAAGCCAGGATCGGATCCCCCGTGCTGACCGCGGCCGCGGGCGGGAACGTCACCGTCGACACCCAGACCTTTCGGAACGGGCAGGTGGCCGGCGGTTTCGGCACCGCTCTACCGCCGTTGATGTTCCTGGTGCTGTTCTATGTGAGCATCATCCTGCTCTCCAGCCAGATGCTCAACTCCACGCTTGAGGAGAAAGAAAACCGGGTCACAGAGATGATCCTGACCACCTTGAACCCGACCACCCTCATCGTGGGAAAAATTATCTCCCTCTTCCTCGTCGGACTCGTCCAGATCGGCGTATTCCTCACCCCGGTCGCGATCGGCTACGCCTTCTTCCGGGACCGGCTCGCCCTGCCCGACGTCGACCTGACCTCCTTGGTCTTCGAACCGGGGCCGCTCTTGGTTGGCGCGCTCCTTCTGCTCGGCGGGTTCACCCTGTTTACCGCCATGCTCGTCGCGATCGGCGCGATCATGCCCACCGCGAAGGAAGCCGGTGTCATCTTCGGACCCCTCATGGCCCTGATCTTCGTCCCGTTCTACGCGATCAGCCTCATCCTCAGCGACCCGCACTCCGCCGTCGTGCAAGCCTTCACCTACTTCCCCCTCTCTGCCCCCGTGACCGCCATGCTCCGCAACGGCTTCGGAACCCTGAACACCACCGAAGCGATCATCGTCATCGCCGAACTGTTCATCCTCGGCACCCTGGTCCTGCGCCTGGCCGTCCACCTCTTCCGCTACGGATCCATCCAGTACTCCAGCAAACTCTCCGTCACCAAAACCCTCCGCCGCACCCCACCCGAACTCACCGGAAAATAGAATGACCGGGACAACGGGCACAAGCACACCTCGACTTGGATGGTGATGTGGGGAACCTGCTCGGCGGTTTGTCTGTCTGGGCGCCTGTTCGGGTGCGGCTGGAGCCATCGCGCTCAACCTCAGCACCGCGTGGGGCCACGACATCAACGCCTCCGCCCTCACCTGGGGGCTGTACTTCCTGGTCCTCGAAGCGATAGTCATGACGGCGCTCGGGCTGATCGCCGCCGTCGTCATCGCTGCCAGGTTCCTCGTGACCGATCCCGCAACCCGGACGGTCGCACTAAGGGATGCCATGAAATAGTAGTCAGTTGTTGCGGTTCAGAAGATGCTCGAGGAGCGCCTGGTCCGGTCGCCCAGGATGGCGGAAGATGCACAGCCTCAATTTCGCCCGGACCCTCTCACCGCCGGGATCAGTACCGCTCAGAATTTGATCGATTATCTCCTGGGCCTGCTCACGGAGGGTCACCAGGTTGTCATCATTCGTACCGGGCGAAGCAAGCAACTCGGGTAGATCATCAGGTATTTCCGGGAAATGATCCCGCTGCGGTTCACCCATTCTAATTCCCCCCGTGATTGGCCAAGCCGGTCAGCCCGGCTTGGGTGCGACGGCTTTCATGATAGCCAGAAAGCCAGGTTTCAATGTCCGCCGTTACGGTTTGCTGACAGTCATGACGCCACACTATCCGACCTGGAGCCAGGCGGACGAAAGTGCGCTGACCGGAGCAATCGCGCGCGGAGACGCCGTGCCGGTTTCTCGACCATGACACTGCTCAGGTAAGCAAGCGGACAGACGAGAACCAGTGCGGCAGCGGCGAACACCAATGGAGAGACATGGGAGGGCAGCCTGAGGGTCGCCAGCAGTTGTTGGAGGGGCCATCCGTAGATGTAGACGCCGTAGGAGATGTCGTGGCGTGACCCGATCCTGGATGCGACGGGAAGAGAGCCGATCGAGAGGATTACGTAGGCGAAAGGTAGTGGTGCCAGTGCCGGACCAAAGCCCGTGAGGTAGGCACCCCACACGGCCACCACTGCGAGCAGGCACGGCAGCAGGCCCATCCTGATGCGATCCCGCATCGTGGCCAGAAGAGCGCCGGCCATGAAGAGTGCGATGAAGGGCAGGACAAATTCGGTCCGGTTTGCTCCGAAGCCGCCAGCAATGATCTTGCCTGCAACGGCGCCGGTCGCCGCTGCGAACAGCCACAGGATGGCGGCGGCGGTCCCATTCCGGTCAGGAGACCGCCGTCGAACGAGGAAGACAAGGACCCCGATGAGGACGTAGCACAATGCCTCCCAGGTCAACGTCCACAACGGGCCGTCCCAGTCGAAGTGGTCGTTGTTTCCGAGCAGGGAGGTCCCGATCGGTGGCGTGTTCATGACTCCGATGAGGAGCGCAAGGGCCGCCTCCAGGAAGACGATTGCCCCTGAAAGGCTGTAGCGTCCGCCGGTCATGAGGGCGCCGATCGGTGCCGCGACGAACGCCACGAGCACCGCGGACACAACAAGACCGGGGTATATTCGCAGGACCCGTGCGGTCACATATTCAAGCGTTGTCGACCCCTCGGCACTGATTGTGATGAGGTATCCGGAGATCGCGAAGAAGCCCATGACGCCTGCAGTGCCGAGTTTAATCCCGAACAACGCCGGTTCCTGGCCGTAGCCACCAAGCCACCAAGCATGCGAAACAATCACACATGACGCGAAAACAAGGCGCAGGGCATTGAGCGAGTTTCCCCGTCCACGCAGTGCCTCACCGAGCGAACGGGTCCCGCTCAGTTGGTGCTGGATCTTCCGGGTCGCGTCCATCATGCCCCTTCTCCACCGGGGAGACTCAAAAGCCACGCCCGCCAACCTGACCAAAACCGAAAGCAAACACACAAAAAGTCACATAGGCAGCTTACCGTTGCGGATCTACTCGTGTATATTCGCATCCGAATGTTAGGCATGTCACATTCACCGTGTTTCACGCAACGACCTGGAGCAGGCATGGGCTACTCCCCGACGGCCTCCCGGCCATCGCTGCAGAGACCGACGGGGTCGTCGCCGGCGTCAAGCCCGACCGCGAGAACTCCGAGGAGAACATCGCCAACAGCAACATCGGCGTGGTCGTCTGCGACGTCACTGTCGGCCGCGCCCTCTACGACCGCGCCGTCGCCGGCCAGGTCGGCACCATACTCGCTCTCTGGAAACACCCGGCGGCGGGCGTTCGTATGCGCAGAACATCCGCCGCCGCCCAACACACAACAGGGTCTTTGACCGCCCCTGTCAGCATTGACCTCCCTTGGCCCGTCAGGGGATCGCTTCGATGATGTTTCGGGCACTGGCCCCGAGGTGCCGCCTGATGGCGCTATCCGCCTTCTGTAGATCGCCGGCCTTGCACGCTTCGAGGATCTCGCTGTGTTCTTTGTCCAGTTGCGGAGACGGAGCAGTGGCCTTGGCAGATATCAGCAGGTAGGCATTGGATGAGCCGCGCAGATTGTCTATCAGCTCAACAAGTTGATCCATCTTGGAGAGGCGGTAAAGACCCATATGGAACTGATGGTTCAACTCCACGTATCGGTCAGGATCCACACACCGGCTCATCTCGTCGATGAGCGCTTGCAAAGGGGCAGCGTCCTCGGCCTGAAAGTTGGCGGCGGCGTGGCGGGCAGCGAGCGCTTCCAGCGCGGTCCGGATCGCGTACTGCTCCCGCAGCTCCTCGGCTGACGGCGAAAAGACCGTCGCCCCTCGCTGGGGGGTATGACGAACCAGGCCTTCATGCCGAAGGATCGCAATGGCCTCCCTCACCGGCGTCGTGCTGGTTCCGAAACGATTGGCCAGTTCGTTCTGGCGCAACTTCTCCCCCGGAAGAATCCGGCCGGCCGCGATCTCGGCGCGCAGCTCTGCAGCTATTGCTCCGGCGATGGTCGTGGCGCGCAAAGATCCTGTTGGGGTTGCAGACATGGGGCCAGTATCGCAGGTGTCGCTTTTGATGACAATATGCATATTCGCTATTGCCAATCTTATCGAATATGCATATTGTCAGTTCTCAGCAACGGACAGTTCTCGGAAACCGGATCTCCCCCACCCCCTCGATCGAAGGCAAGAAATGATGACACCAAACTCCAGCATCGAGTCCTCCGGCGAACCGGATCTGCCCATCGGCGCACCATCGAAGATGATCTGCGTTGGGCTGAACTACCGCGACCACGCCACCGAAGCCGGCCTCGAGGCGCCTACGATGCCGCTGCTCTTCGCTAAATGGCCCAACACGCTCATTGGCCACGGCGGCGAGATCCACGTTCCCGAAGGTGTCCGCACAGACTTTGAAGCCGAACTCGCCGTCGTCATCGGCCGAAGAGCGCGCAAGGTCACCGTCGATGAAGCCTTGGACTATGTGGCGGGGTATCTTTGCGCGAACGACGTCTCTGCCCGCGATCTTCAGTTCGACGACGGACAATGGGTCCGCGGCAAGAGCCTGGACACGTTCTGCCCAATCGGCCCAACACTGGTGCCCCGCGACCAGATCCCCGACCCCCAGAACCTTGGAATCAAGCTCTGGTTGAACGGTGTCCTCATGCAGGACTCATCAACCGCGCAGATGATCTTCGGCGTCGCCGACATCATCAGTTATGTCTCCCAAACCGCCACCCTGGAACCGGGCGACGTGATCCTCACGGGCACCCCGGCCGGCGTCGGAATCTTCCGCAACCCGCCAGTCGGCCTCAAAGAGGGGGACGAAGTCACCGTCGAAATCGAACGGATCGGTAAGCTCACCAACCGCGTCCGGGTCACCAACTAGCACAAGCCGCCGCCAGATCCTGGCGGCGCCAGAAGGAGCACCATGGAATTAAAAGGCAAGGTCGCCCTGATCAGCGGCGGAGGTCAAGGAATAGGGGCAGGAATTGTGCAGCGCTTCCTGGAAGAAGGGGCGCGAGTCGCCATCCTGCAGCGCGGGCCCCTGCAGAGTGCGCTGCAGGGGCACACTGATGTCATCGGCATCCAGGTCGACCTCACCGATGTCTCGGCGATCGCGAGCGCCGTCGACCTAGCTGCCGCCCACTTCGGCAGAATTGACGTCCTCGTCAACAACGCCGGAATCATGTTCGAACGCAGCGTCGCAGGAATCCAGCCGGAGGAACTTGACCTTATCATGGCCCTGAACCTTCGCGCTCCGCTGTTCCTAGCACAAGCGGCCCTCCCCCACCTGAAGCGCAGCGGCGGAGGCAGCATCATCAACATCGGCTCCATCGAAGGAATCGCGGCCAACCCCGGCCACACAGCCTATTCCGCCGGTGAGATCATCGTGCTCGACGGCGGCCGGACAGCAAAACTCCCGCTCCCCTTCTGACCCAGCACCCCGTGTTCGAAGGCCTGCACCCGACAACGGTGACTTCCGCGCTTACGGCCGGAACGCCGTCGGCGTCCTGCTCGCCGAGCCCAGCCAAGACCCGGCTTTCACAAGGTCTTGATTGTCTATATCGCTCAATATCGTCCGGCGGCCCGAGTCTATGGTTTTCGTGCACATCCAGGCATATCGTTGACTATCGTTGTAAATCGTTCGCGATTGACGGAGGAACGCGTGATGCAGGATTCGTTCCCGGCAGGCGGGTTTGGAGCTGGAAATATTGACGGCGTCTGGCAGGCCGTTGAGGATTTCCGTTCAAGATTTGAGAAGCGTCCGGGCAGCCGCGTGGGTCGTGGTGAAGTTCGGTTGGCGGTGCTCGCCGTGCTCGCTGAGCAGCCGATGCATGGCTATCAGGTCATCCATGAAATCGAGGAGCGAAGCGGTGGCAAATGGAAGCCGAGCGCTGGCTCTGTCTATCCGACCCTTCAATTGCTGGCCGACGAGGGGCTCCTCACTGCCGAGGAATCGAATGGCCGCAAAATCTACTCGCTGACCCAGGCCGGTCGCGAGGAAGTGGCGGGCGCTGATCCTTCATCGTTGTGGGAGCCAGCAGGATCAGGCGTCGGGTTCGCCGCTCTGCCTAAGGCCGGCGTTGAGCTTGCGCAAGTCGTGGGCCAGGTGGCTCGTACGGGCACGCCGAAGCAGGTCCAGGAGGCCGTGACGGTGCTCGACGAGGCCCGTCGTCGGCTCTATTCGATCCTCGCCCAGGATTGACGGGGTGACGTCGGTTCAACGCGACCGGGCAGACCCGGTGCCCGGCGCCGGGAAGTCCCGTGCCCGTTACCGACGAATCATCCGTTTCGCCGCGTGGCATCTAGCCGTGACCTGGTGGTTCGAGCTGTTCCTGCCACGAATCGGGCTGGGCAGGGTTGCCGAACGCACCCGCACCAGGAGAATGCGGCGCTTCGCACAGCGCTTCCATCAACTCGCGGTTGAACTCGGCGGCTTGATGATCAAAGTCGGCCAGTTCATGTCATCCAGGCTCGACGTACTTCCCCCCGAAATAACCTCGGAGCTGGAAGGGCTGCAGGACGAAGTACCACCCGTCCCCTTCCCGGAAATCCGGGCCTTGGCGGAGGCGGAGCTGGGGGTGCCGCTTAATGCGGCGTTCGTAGCGGTCGAGGAGACACCCATTGCCGCCGCGTCCCTCGGTCAGGCGCACCGCGCACAACTGAGCCCTGACGACGCCGCTGACACCGGGCTCGACAGCGGCGTCCTAAAGGTGCAACGACCGGGAATCGACGCGATCGTCGCCGTCGACCTGGCTGCGCTGCGCAAGGTGGGCGGCTGGCTCAGCCGAATCCGCATCGTCGCCAATCGTGCCGACGTTCCCGCCTTGATCAAGGAGTTTTCGCAGACCAGCCTCGAAGAGATCGACTATATGAATGAGGCGGCCAATGCTGAGCGCTTTGCCGCTGATTTCGCCGATGACCGCAGGGTAGCTGCGCCACGCGTCGTTTGGGAGCGGACCACCCGCCGGGCGCTCACCCTGGAAGATGTCACGGCGATCAAGATCACTGACTCGGAGGCGCTTCTCGCAGCCGGCATCGACCCCGTGCAGGTCGCCCCGGTTTTCGCTTCCGTCATGTTCGACCAGTTATTCACTAATGGCTTTTTCCACGCCGATCCGCACCCTGGCAATATCTTCATCACTCCGGTTGAGGATTCATCCGCCGAACATCCGTGGAAGCTGACGTTCATCGACTTCGGCATGATGGGCGAAGTTCCGCCCAAGACGCGCAGCGGCCTGCGGAAGCTGCTGATCGCAGCCGCGTCGCGTGACGGCAAGGGTCTTGTGGCGGCGATCAAGGACTTGGGTGTGCTCGTGCCGTCGACTGACTCGGCCGGGCTTGAGCGGGCGATGACCAAACTTTTCGCCAGGTTCGGTGGTATGGGCTTTGCCGAGCTTCGAGAGGTGGATCCGAAGGAGTTCCGTGATTTCGCAGTGGAATTCGGCGACGTGATTCGTTCGTTGCCGTTCCAGTTGCCGGAGAACTTCCTGCTCATCATCCGCGCGATGTCGCTGACCTCGGGCGTGTGCAGTTCATTGGACGCCCGGTTCAATTTGTGGGATTCGGTCGAGCCCTATGCGGCACAGTTGATGCGAGACGAGCGCGGCAACGTCGTGCAGGAGGTGGCTCGGCAAGCGTTCGACGCCGTTGGGATCGCCTTTGGTCTGCCCAAACGCGTCGATGGGCTACTGGCCCGCATCGAGGAAGGCCCGCTTTCCGTGGCCAACCCCCGACTCGAGCAACAGGTGTCGCGGCTCACCCGTGTGACTCGCCGATTGGCGTCGTTGGTGATTTTTGGTGCACTACTCATCGCTGGTGCCATCCTGCGGGCGGACGACATGGTGTTCGGCAATGTGCTGATGGTGGCGTCAGTGGTTGCCTTGCTTCATGGACTGTGGGTGGGGCGCCGCCACCGATAACTAACGGCGTTCACTCCATCAGCCTCCGGTCGGTCGCCAGGGTGTGAACATTGGAATACATCTGGCTGAACGGCAGGCTTCCGAAAGGATGCTGACGTCCGCTGACGCCCACCGCGTGGTGGATCAGGCCGGCGAGCGACGGGGATGGATCCACGCCGAATTCGCGTCGCAATCCGGCCGTAAAACCCCGGTAGATGTCTAGGGCGGAGACAAGGTCCCCGGTGGCGAGGTGGGCCTGAATGAGCAAGCGGTACGATGATTCCCGGAACGGCTCCAGGGCGATCGCCAGCGAAGTAGCCGCCTTTGTCTCCTCTGCGTTTCCCTGGCGAAGGTGGTACTCGGCGAGGGAGTCCAAGGCCGCGGTCCGCATGGTGCGGAAGCGTTCCTGCTCGGCGAGGATCCAGTCTTCATACCATCCAGGAAGCAACTCCGATTTCCGCAACCGTTCCCACCGCTGATACGCATCCGGCCTATCCGAGGCGGGCTTGCGCAGCTTGCGCTCGAGCTTGATGACGTCGATGCGCACCTGCGGGCTGAGGGCGACGGAAACATCAGCGGTTCCCTCCGCATCGAGCAGTCCCGGCAATTCATGGCTGATGTGCCAGATACTCACCCGCAGGCCGACGGCAGCCTGGGCCTCGGAGGATTCCGGCCACAAGAGGCCGGCGAGGAAACTGCGTGGCCGCTCTCCGAAAAGGGCCAGCGCGGTGATTAGGCGTTGCTGACGATGAGCAACCTTCTGCCGTTTGCCGGCCCTGGTCAAGGTCCACCCGTTGAGCAGGCTCAGCGACCACTCGGGCTTTTGCTTTTTAGCCACCCCTTGTACCCCCGTAGAACGTCGGATACTCTTTGAAGCCGCCAGCTGCCCGGAGCTACTCGTGTGGGTCCGCTTGGAGCGCTATTGGTCGATGCTCCGACATTACGGTCGGCGGCCCCGCGGCGCGCGAGTAATCGGTACTTGTCTTGAGCAACCAAAATTACGGACATCCCGATTCCGGTACTTGCGTCCAGATGCTTGGATCGGGAAATTCTTGTGCTGAACTTTGCTCGTCCACTGCTCGCCTGCCTGAAGCGGTTTCTGTAACGGGGCTGTAACGGGCGCGGTTTCAAGCTCGTGCCTACTGCACCTGTCCTGGTGCGTAGATCGTCAGTGAGATCGAGGTTCGGTCATGAGCTACGCAGACGCGTCTTCCCGGCGACCGCCAGGTCGGCAAGCGGCATACCGATCAGCTGGTTGCCGGTATGCATTTTGCACCGGTGGGCGGGGGTGAGCTGGTTGTCCATCGAGCATCTGGAGAGGGCTGCTGAGCGGAACCCGGCATCTTCGGTCGCGGGAGCTTCGTTCCCGGCGGCCTCAATCAGCGTGGTGATCCCTACGTTGAATGAGGCGCTGAATCTTCCATGGGTGCTGAGGCGAATGCCCTCGTACGTTGACGAAGTGATTGTCGTCGATGGCCGGTCCGAGGACCTGACTATCGACGTCGCCCGCGCGCTGCGCTTCGACGTCGTCGTGGTGAACGAGCTGCAGGCCGGCAAAGGCGCCGCCATGCGGGCCGGTTTCGCCGCAGCCACGGGGGATATCATCGTCATGCTGGACGCGGATGGAAGCATGGACCCGAGGGAAATCGGGTGGTTCGTCTCACCCCTGCAGCACGACTACGATTTCGTCAAAGGCTCCCGCTATGTCACCGGCGGCGGATCGGATGACCTGACGCGCTTGCGGAACCTGGGCAACCGCGCGCTCACCAGGCTCGCGAACAGGGCCTTGCACTGTAATTTCTCGGACCTTTGCTATGGCTACATCGCGTTCCGCAAGGAGTGCTTGGAGATCCTCGAGCTTAAGTCCGACGGGTTCGAAATAGAGACGGAGCTGATTTCCCGGGCAGCCCAGGCCGGACTGCTGATCGCCGAGGTCCCTAGCCATGAGCTGACGCGCATTTCGGGCAATTCCAACCTCCAGACGTTCCACGATGGCTGGCGGGTTTTGCGCACATTGACCCGCGAATGCCTCGGATGGGATGCTCCGACGGCGGGGGCGAGGCCGGAAGCCCTTCGACGGGTGAAATACCGCTACCCCGATTCAAGGCTTCCGCATCTACCTACCGACCCGAAAACGGTCCTGACGGTCCTGGGGGATGACTGAGATGCCCGGGAGCATGGCGGGACCCAGTGTCAGCATCGTGATTTGTTGCTTCACCGAGGACCGGTGGGATCTTCTGCTGCGCGGGATCGGCTCAGTACTTGAGCAATCGCTCCCGCCTGAGCAGGTCATCGTCGTCGTTGACCATAACAGGGGCCTGTACCTTCGTCTGGCAGAAGCCGTGACGGGCGTGGAAGTAGTTGAGAATTCCGGACCGACAGGTCTTTCCGGCGCCCGGAACACCGGGGTGCAGACGGCCACCGGCGAGATTGTCGTGTTCCTGGACGACGATGCCGAAGCAACCTCGGATTGGCTGGCCAGGCTCGTTCCTCTTTATGACGACCCGGATGTGTTGGCAGTGGGAGGACGGGTTGAACCTGTTTGGGAATCCGGCAGGCCGGCGTACTTTCCAGAAGAACTCGACTGGATCGTAGGGTGCACCTACAGGGGATTGCCACGGGTCGCTACCCAGGTCCGCAACGTCATCGGCGCGAACATGTCCTTCCGTCATGAGGTGTTTGAACAGGTCGGAGGTTTCCATGCCTCCCTTGGCAGGCAAGGGGCACGCCCTCTTGGCTGCGAGGAGACCGAGATGTGCATCCGGGCGTCCATCAACGCCCCTGGCACCCGGGTGGTCTACGAACCGGCGGCAGTGGTCCTGCATCACGTGCCGGCCAACCGTGGCACCTTGCGTTACATCCTGGCACGGGCATGGTCCGAAGGTGTGTCCAAGGCCCAGGTCACCCGGCTTTCGGGCCGTGCCGAAATCCTTGGACCGGAACGCCGGTATGTCCGCCGTGTACTGCCCCGCGCAGTCTTCAGAGGGCTCCGTTCGTTCGGGCAGGGCGGGGACCCCGGCGGAGTCGCCCGGGCAGGAGTGGTGGTAGCAGTCCTCGCTGTCACGGCCGTCGGCTACCTGAACAGCCTGTGGCAGGCCTCTTCGCCGCGCCGGCGCCAGCCCGGGACCGTGTTTCTTTATCGGCGCATCCGGACCGACGGCGCGGAGGCAGGGACCAATGACTAGTCAACAGACCACTGCCTTACCGACATCCGTGTTTGATGTGCACGGACGCGTCGACCTCAAGGTCGCACCGGGCACGCCGGGCGAGGCGCAGCTGCGCGATATGCTCGGGCCCTTCCTGGGCCCTTCTGCCTCGGCTGTTCAGCTGGAAGTGAGCGGCACCATCACCGGTGTTCCCGCTCAATCACGCGCCGAGGACGCCTACCGCTATACGGACGATTCTTTGTTCCTCCCGGAGGACCGGGTACGGATCGTACGGACGGAACGCGGATTCGCCGTCGAAGGACCCGGAGAACTGTTGACCGCGGTTGTGCCTTTGCTGGACCACCTGTGCATCCAACAGGACACCGCGATGGTCCACGCGGCCATCGTGGACTTCAGGGGATCCGGCGTCCTGCTCCCGGCATGGGGCGGCGTGGGGAAAACCAGTACGGTGGCGAAACTGATGGCCATGCCCGGCGTGGGCTTCATGGCGGACGACTGGGGATTCCTCACCGGGCGGGGCGATCTGCTGTCCTACGCGAAACCCATGTTCATCAAACCCCACCACCGGCCGATCTACCCGGAGCTGTTCCAGGGTGTCCGCAAGCCCCTCGCGCCTGGCTGGCTGACCTCGACCGTGAGCAACCTGGCCACCGCAGTCCACCCGGTGATCGTCAGGTATCCACGGACCGCCGCGTTCACCCGCCGGTGGTCCCCCGAACACCGGATGGTCCACCCTGCCGAGGTGTTTGGAGCGGACAAGATCGCGCAGTCAGCGCCTCTCCGGCTCGCGATCTTCCTCGAACGTTACGACGATTCGGAGGCCAGGCTCGAGCGGCGCTCGAACGCCTGGATGGCATCAAGGATCGTGGGAAACTTCCATTCGGAGCTGCCATCGGTCTCGCGGCGCCTCATCGAGGCACTCGGAGCCACGGGGCTGGTACCCCTGAGCGACCATTTTTCGGCGAAGACCTCCGTCATTGCCCGGGGCTTGGGCGAGGTGCCGTGCTTCCTGCTGCGCCTGCCCGCGTCATGGTCGGCAGACCGGACGTCCGATCATGTCTCGGCCACTGTCGTATCCATGGTGGAAGGCCGGGCATGAGCAAGCATGTCCAGGCCGGTAGCGTCCTGGACATTTCGGTCGTAATCCCGGCACGCAACGCAGCGAACTGGCTGGACGGATGCCTGAGGTCTGTTATCGCCCAGAATCCCCGCGAAGTCATAGTCGTTGACGGATGCTCCCAGGACTCCACCGTCGAGATTGCCCGTTCGTTGGGGGCCGTCATCATCTCCGACGACGGACGCGGCCTGCCCGCAGCGCGCATGCTCGGCGCCAGGGCAGCACGCGCGGACCTTGTAGCGCTCATTGACGCCGACGTCATTGTGCCGCCCGGCGCCCTCGAACACCTGATGGACGAATTCGAGTCGGGTGGTTTCGACGGTCTGCAGTTCGGTCTCGTCAGCGAGCCCGACGGCGCGGGCTACTGGGGAGCGGCCCTCGCCTGGCACCATAATCACAGCAGGGTCCGCTCATGGTTCGGGGTCAGCGCATCGCTCATGCGCCGTCGCGTGCTGCTCGAGGCTGGTTTCGATGAAAGCTTCCGGTCCGGGGAGGACATCGAGCTCCGGATCCGGCTTGAGGACGCGGGGTACCGGATCGGGGTCTCGGCCACGACCTTTGTCAGGCACCGCTTCGCAGACAGCTTCGAGTACGCGCAGGACCAGTGGCTCCAGGACGGGTCCGGTCTGGCGAGGACCATGCGCAAGCACCCACGCCGGGCAGGATGGCTGGCTTTCCTGCCTCTGCTGGCCACCGTGCGCGGGATTGTGATCTCTCTGGCCACTGCCCCGAAGTTCCTCCCGTACTGGGCCGGCTTCGCCTTTCATAACTATCGTGCGATGTGCGCCACCTTGCTCAAACTTCCCCCGAACGGGCTTTCCCTGGGCGGGAACGCTGTGTGGCTGGCCGCAGCCCGTATTGCACCGATGGCGGCCGGGCTGCTGTTTTGGGCCATGGCGGCCCTTGCTACGTCTCCGGACCGTCTGGGCCTGGCATCTGCCGTGGTTTCCGCTGCTTTACTCACTGTGCAGTTGGGCATGCTCGGAATCGGTCCGGCAACCTTGAACCTGCTGCCGGCCCAGCAGGACGGCGGCCGGACCCTCATCCCGGCGAGCATGGCGGCGGTGGTCTTTTCGTCGCTGCTCGGTGCCGGCGGCCTGGTCCTGGTCACGTCCTTCCTGGGTTCCGGCGTTGGCACGGCGTGGCAGGATCCGGCCATGACTGCCGCCTTCTTCGCGGCTGCGCTCCTGGCTGCCGTCGCGTTTCAGCTTGACCACATCGCCGTCGCGCAGGCACGCGCCGATCGAGCGTTGATCCGCAGCCTCGTGCAAGCCCTGTTCCAGCTCGGCACCTTGGCAGTCTTCGTGATTGCCGGCTACCGGGAGCCGGCCGCTGTCGTCGCCCCGGTCGCCGTCGGCGCTTTGGCCAGCGTCGTGTTCGGGGTGCGCCAACTCAGGCGCTCCGATGCAGCTCCGGACTGGACCCGGCTCAACGCCCGCGAAGCGGTGAAAGTACTGGGTCCGGGCCTGCGCCAGTATGCTTTGATGCTCGCCGATCGTGCCCCCGGCTATGTCCTTCCCCTGATCGTGGCAGCGGCATTGAACACCTCGGCAGCCGCGGCCTGGTATGTCGTGTGGATGCTTTCCTCGGCGATCTTTTTCGTACCGCAGTCAGCGGGCTATTCCCTCCAGGCAGCCATCGCCGCGGACACCTCCGGTCCCCAGCCCGTCTCACGCCCGGGTCTGATCCGGAGGGCCTTGCAGATGAGCCTGTTCCTCACAGCCCTTGCCGGGGTGCTGTTGTTGGCGGCCGGGTGGCTGCTGCTGCCGCTGCTGGGCCCGCGCTACGCGTCGACCTGGGTGCTTCTGCCGGTCCTGGTCCCCGCCTTGATGTTGACCTGTGTCACCCAGGTCTATTACGGGGTATGCCGCTCCACCGGACGACTGGCCGAATCCTCGATCGTCGCGATCACCGCGTGCATTCTTGCGCTCGCCCCGGCGCCGGCCGTCGCACAGCAGTACGGCCTGACCGGTATCTCCGTGCTCTGGCTGGCGGCCCAACTGGCCGCGGCGTTGATCGCCGCGGGCCGGCTTCACCGGTTTGCCCGACGCCGGCCGCCGGCACCGGACAGCCACGCCAGTGAGCGGACAGCCGGACCGCGCACGCACGGAGTGCCGGCGCAGTGATGGTGGTCCAAAGCCCCTGGAAGTCCTCCACCCGCCGGGTGGACCGGTCCGACGTCGGCGTTGCCACGATCAGCGAGACCGGTCCGACGGCGCCCCGCCCGGCCCAGCACCTGGCGGACCGGGGAAATCCCAGAGCCCCGGTCATGTTCGCAACGATGGCGGCGGCCGCCCTGGTCCTGGGTGTGTGGGCCCTGAAGACCGTGAACGTGCAGGATATCGGGGGTGCCGGTCTGATCCAGGTGCTGCCGCCCACCTACTTTGTTGCCCTGGGCATGAGCCTTGCCGGTTTCGTCGGTTCCCTGGGCCTGAAGGTTCTTCGCCCCTGGTTGCTCGTCGTTCAACTTCTCGTGCTGATCATTGTGTTGCACGGGGCCGACCCGATCATTCACGACTTGCCACGCTTGGAAGCCAGCTACCGCCATTTGGGCATCGCCGACTACATTTCGCAGTCCGGGGGCCTGAACAGAAAGCTGGACGCGTATTTCAACTGGCCGGGCTTTTTCGGTCTCCTCGCGATACTTTCCGATGCCACAGGTGTCCATGACCTGACGTGGGCTGCCACGTGGGCACCGATCGGCGTGAATGTCCTGCTCCTGCCCGCCTTGCTGGCGCTGGCCCTGCGTCTTTCGTCCAATCCCAGGCAGGCCTGGGCGGGCGTGTGGATGTTCTATCTAGCCAGCTGGGTGGGGCAGGATTACCTCTCCCCGCAGGCCTGCGCCCTACTGCTGTTGCTGACCCTGCTCGCCTGCGTCCTGACGGTTTTCCCCGGGTGGCCCTGGAAGCGGACAGGCAAGTTATCCAGCCGTATCCGCGGCTTTGTCCGCCGGGTCGAAATCGGACGCCCTGCAGCAGTGAAACTGGACTTGTCGAGGACCGGCTATATCGTGCTGGCCGCGGTCTGCGCGGTGCTGCTGGCAGGAATGACCGTCGCCCACCAGCTCACGCCTTTCGCGGCTATTCCTGTCCTGGGGTTGCTGGCCCTCAGCGGAAACAGCCGCCTGTGGTTTCTGCCGGTCCTGGCGTTGCTCCTTCCGGTCTGCTGGCTGGTCTTTGCAGCCACCCCGTTCCTGCTCGGTCACTTGCAGACTCTCTTCGGGTCCCTGGGCAATATCAACGCCGCAGCATCTGCATCGCTGCTCAACAGGGTCGGTGGCAGTCCGGCCCATCAGTTCATCGTGTACTCCCGCCTCGCCGAGGCAGCCGTCATCTGGTTCCTCGCAGGACTGGGCAGCCTGCAGGGACGGCGGTCGCGCAGGCCGTGGCTGGCGGCCGCCCTTGGGACCGTGGCCCCGTTTGTCATGTTCCCGCTTCAGTCCTACGGCGGCGAACTTCTCCTGCGCATCTACCTTTTCAGCCTCCCCTTCGCCGCCTGCCTGGTCGTGCTTCCGCTCCTGCCCCGCGGTCCCGAACCGCCGGGCGCGCGCCGCATGGGCGCGCTACTGTTGCTCGGGTCCGTCATCGCCACCAGCACGGTCACCGCGCGGTACGGCAATGACGCCATCGAGACTTTTACCCCTGACGAGATCGCACTGGCCAGCCGGCTGTACTCGATCGCCCCCCACGGTACGGTCCTCATCGAAGCAGTCCACGACACGGCGTGGAGATTCAACGACTACGCCGGATACCGGTACGAGACCCTCCTTCAGGCCGAACCGGCAAAACCGGGGGACGCGCCTCCAAGCTGCGCATCGATTACAGAACTCGTCCCGTCCACGGGCGCCTACCTGATAGTCACCGCGAGCCAAATCCACGCCGCCGAAATACTCAACACCGGACCCGCCGAGGGGTTGGAACACCTCATCGACAGGTGTGCCCTCCAGGGTGGCTGGTCAATGGAGTTCCGCAATGCCGGCGGAGAGATCTACCACCTACCGGGAGCACCACATGGCATCTGAGCACAGCAACGCCAGCAAGGTCAGCGCCCTCGTCGCCGCAACGGCACTGTCGGCGATCCCGCTATCTTTCGCCGGCCCGCAGATCCTGCGCCTGACCGTCATCGGGCTGTTCCTGCTCGCCGGGCCGGGGACCGCGCTCATCCTCGTCCTGAATCCCGCCCGGATCAGAAAAGGAACCGGGATCGACGTGATCCCCCTGGCAGTGGCAATAGCGGTCAGCTTCAGTCTTGCCATGGCGATCCTGCTCGCGACGGCAATGCTCTTCACCGGTTTCTGGTACCCGTCGGCTGCGGTCTGTTGCCTGGCTGTGATGACATTGGGGGCGCTGGCCGCGGCCGAAAGACGCTTCCGGAGAACGGGGCCGGTGTCCGCGGTCACTTCACAGACCGGCCGGCGACGATCCACGCCCTGACGCCTGCCCCGGTGCAATCGTGTTGGAAACGATCCTTGCGCTCAGAACGCCGATGATGCGTTTACTCCTTGGCCCAGATCGCCACCCAATCCACCTGCAGATGCCCGGCCGTTGCGGGTGCCGGGCAGCCTGTCAGGCACGATTCGGTCTGGAGGATGTAATGCATCCTTCCGGCGGGAATGCCGACTGTGCTGACGCCGATCGACACACCGTCGAGGAAGAACTCCACCTTGCCCGGGCTCCACTCGGTTGTCGCGATGTGCCAGGAAGTGAACCGTGCCCCCGATTGGATATTGTGGGAAATGTCCTGGTTCGACCCCGCCTGATGGACGGCTCCGTAGAAGGTCTTGGACAGATCACCTTCGGGGTAGTCAATCTCCCCGTCGCGCGGCCACACGCCGCTGTCGGGCCACAGCAGCCACGCCGTCTTGAACCCGGGCAACGATTCGGACCTGAACCGGACAGAATACCGCCCGTACAACAAGCTGTCATAGGGCCGGCCATTGCCGGGAAGAAGCTTCGGAGCAGGAGCCGCCCCCATCGAGACCCCGTTTTCGCTGTGCAGGTACATATCGAGGACACCGTCTTTGACGCTGAGCACCTTCGACGGATAGTACCCGGATCTGCCGCCGTTCTGCTGGCCGGCCGTGTCCGGGGTCCCGTCAACATAGTTGACGCTCCACTTCGCGCTGTACAGTGGACCGGGGAAACTCCCCACCGGGACGTTCCCTTCAGTGAAATCCTCGCTGAACACCTGCCGCCATCCGGGCAAGTCCCCCACCGGCATCCGTGGGTCCGGCTGTGCCTTCATTGACGGCGTGGCGCCCGGCGTATGTCCGGCCGCTCCGCTTGCCCCGGACGGCCCCGGCGCGGCCGGTCCGCCGAGACTGCATCCGCTCAGGATCAGGGCCAACGCCGCGACAAGCACGATCGCCGTGCGCGCCTGGCGGGAAGTCCCCGCGCCCTTGCCCCTGCGCTGTCCGTCCTTGTGCATGGCACCCAGTGTGGTGGCAGATCCACCCCGGAACAAGGCCCGGTCCGCTCTCCCGCCGGGTCGCCCCGCCGCCCGGCAGGACAGCAGCCCCCGCATTCACAGCCTGGCCCGCGGATTCACAGGGAACCCGAAGCCGGGTACCGTGGCCCGGCCGATCATCGTATGCGACAGTGTGCCAAAGGACCGAAAGGGAACAAGATCTGATGGAACTCAGGATGAGATCCGGCATGAGGTCCCCGGGCGCCCGCCGGCTGCGGGCTGCACCGGTGCTCTTGACCGTCCTGATCGCCCTCACCACGGCCTGCCAGGGCCCAGCCGGGCCGGGCGCGCCGGTCTCCAAACCCGCCGCCACCACATCCGCCTCCCCCGGGCTGCCAACAACGTCGCCGGGTGACACCGGCACTACAGCCGCGGCCGGCAAGATCGGGCACGTCTTCGTGATCAATCTGGAAAACGAAAGCTACGCCAAGACCTGGGGACCGGATTCGGCCGCCCCCTACCTCTCCGGAACCCTGCGCAACCAAGGCGTCCTGCTCACCCGGTACTACGGGATCGCCCACCACTCCAACCCCAACTACCTGGCGCAGATCTCCGGCCAGGGATCCAACCCGATGACGCGCAATGACTGTACGACGTACGCCCCGTTCACCCAGACAGGAACCGCTGCCCCCGGACAGGTCCTCGGAACGGGTTGCCTGTACCCCTCCTCCGTCCCGACCGTCGCCGGACAACTCAGCGCTGCGGGAAAAACCTGGAAAGCCTACATGGAGGACATGGGCACCCCCTGCCGGCACCCCGAACCAGGAGCCCGGGACGATGCGCAGAACGCCAAAATCAACGATCAGTACGCGACCCGCCACAACCCGTTCGTTTATTTCAGCAGCATCACTTCCTCCCCGGACTGCCAAAACAACGTCGTGGACTACAGCAATCTCGCCACGGACCTGCAAAACATCGCGACGACCCCGAACCTGGCCTACATCAGTCCCAACCTCTGCCACGACGGCCACGACAGCCCCTGCGTCGACGGAGAACCGGGCGGGCTGGTCAGTGCCGACGCCTGGCTGAAGGAACAGGTTCCGGCCATCCTCGACTCCCCGGCGTACCGGCAGGACGGCACGCTCATCATCACCTTCGACGAAACGGACGGCAACGCAACCGGGCCTTCCGGCCTTCCAGGCGGCACCGCCGGCGGCCTCGTCGGAGCACTGGTGCTCTCCCCCTTCACCAGTCCCGGGACCAGCACGTCAACCATGTACAACCACTACAGCCTGCTCGCGACTATCGAGGACATCTTCTCACTGCCCCGCCTCGGCTACGCCGGAGCAGCGGGCCAACACACCTTCGGCCCGGACGTCTACAACGTCCACCCCTGAAACCGCAGGGCAGCCGGCTCCCAACCGGACCGTGAGCCGGTAACGCAGTTGTAACCGCCGTCATGGTGCCATGGCTTTTCGATGTCATATTCGGGGTCCTGGCCCATAACCCGCGTGCCCGCCGACGGGTTATGGGCCGCCTGGTCGCCGAAGCTGCAATACCCGCAGGTCCGGGCCGGAGCACGATTGAAGTCCTTTCGGCCCCAGACAGGAGGACAGATCAGTGAAACGGCTGCTGAGGTTGGGCTTCATCAATTTGCTCGCCGTGCCCGTCATGGCGCTTGCCTTTGTCTCCGCTCCGGCAATTGCGGCACCCTCGCCGACCGCCTGTTCAGCCGGTACCCCTGCACCTACAAACGCCTACCCCGGGACAACCGTCGTGGCCAACAACTTCGAATCCGGTACCCTGGACGGGTTTACCGTCAACACCGGAACCACCGGGACGGCAACCATCGACAACACACAAGCCCACACAGGAACGTGTTCGGCGCACCTTCATGTGACCACGGACCCCGGGTCCCTAGCCAACCTGGTGACCACGCTCCCGGCAAATTCCAATGATGTCTACGCAGACGCCTGGTTCAACATCACCACAGTAGGCGTCGCCGGAAACGACGTCCCTTATTTCCGGTTCTTCTTCGACACCACCAGGTTCGTGGACATCTACCGTTACAACAGCAACGGCCAACTGTGGCTCAGAGTAACGTCCTCCACGGGCTTCAACTACACCGAACTGGTGCCTGGCTCGATACCGCTGAACGCTTGGCGGCACGTCGGAATGCATGTCATAGCCAACGGGGCTGCCTCCACCATTGAAGTCTGGTTGGACGGCACCTCCGTCTTTTCCAGCAACCAGGTGGTCACCACCGCGACCAGCGTCTCAGCGGTGCAGCTCGGGGCCGAGCATCTGACGCAGATGGGCGACGAGTATATTGACGATCTGGTGATCAAGGTCGGCGGAACGACCAGCACTGCCGCGGCCCCGGGCGCCCTCATCCCGATCGCCCCCACGCGCTTCCTCGATACGCGGAATTCCTCGCCGGTCGCCCCGGACTCCACCGTTTCATTCCAGGTCGCCGGCGTGAACGGCATACCCGCAAACGTCTCCGCCGTGGTTTTCAACCTCACAGTGGCTGAAGCCAAGTCCTTCGGATTCATTACCGCGTACCCCTCGGGCACCGCCCGCCCGAACGCGTCCAACGTCAACTTCGACACCGGGCAAATCGTGCCGAACCTTGTCACCGTCCCGGTCGGGTCCGACGGCAAAGTCACCCTCTACAACCGCTCCGCGGGCGCCACCCAACTGGTCGCCGACGTCTCCGGCTACTACCTGGCAGGAACGGCAAGCACCCCCGGCGCGTTCCAACCCATTGCGCCCACCCGGTTCCTGGACACCAGAACCGCCGCCGCAGTCCCCGCCGACAACAGCGTGTCCTTCCAGGTCGGCGGCGTCAACGGAGTTCCGGCCAACGTCTCCGCCGTCGTCTTCAACCTGACGGTGGCCGAAGCGAACTCCTTCGGATTCATCACCGCATACCCCTCCGGGACGGCCCGCCCGAATGCATCCAATGTGAACTTCAACACCGGGCAAATCGTTCCTAACCTTGTCACCGTCCCTGTCGGTGCCGACGGAAAAGTCACGCTCTACAACCGTTCCGCGGGCGCCACACAATTGCTCGCCGACGTCTCCGGCTACTACTTGAACGGCACTCCGAACACTCCCGGTTCCTTCCAGCCGATGGCTCCGGCCCGGTTCCTGGACACCCGGACCGCCGCAGCAGTCGGGACCGATTCGACCGTGTCCTTCCAGGTCGGCGGGGTGAACGGGATCCCCGCGAAAGTCTCCGCTGTCGTCTTCAATCTGACGGTTGCCAACGCGGCTTCCTTCGGATTTGCCACCGCATACCCCTCCGGAACGGCCACCCCGAACGCATCGAACGTGAACTTCAGCGCGGGGCAAATCGTTCCGAACCTCGTTGTGGTTCCCGTCGGCCCTGACGGAAAAGTCATGCTCTTCAACCGCTCCTCCGGCCCGACCCAATTCATCGCCGACGTGGCCGGCTACTACCTCTCCGGCAACTGATCACCCACTCCGGGGAAAGACATCAAGCCGGGTCCGGATTCATTCCGGGCCCGGACCCATGTCTAAGCACCTGAGCCGGTGCGAAGGCGAAACGCAGCCGGCCGGGCAACCCGCAAGCCTATTTTCGCTGTCATGCCCCCTGAGGTGCGCTGATCGCCGTCGAAATGGCTCCGGTCATTAGCTAAGAACAGTCAGCAAGCGCTGCGAGTAGGTCACTACCAGCATTCCGCGTAGCACCTCCTCTAGTAATCCGATCGGCCTCGGGCCTTAATCGCTGCCATGAGTGGTTTCAAGAGTGCCATCGGTTTGCTCGACGGCTGGTCGGAGGGTGGTGACCCCACAGTCAACGATTCACGCCACATGGTCGGCTCCTGGGCCGCCAAGGCTGCCTCGCTGTTCTTTGTGTTCGAGTGGGCCGTCCACTATGACTGGACCGGCGCTCAGCCCTACAACTACGGCACGAACGTCGTCAGTGACCTGGGGGCGACCGGATGCGCAGTAGCTTCGGCTTCCAACTGCACGCACTCATTCGTTGCCATGGATCTCGCCTTCGTCTCCATCGGCATCGGCTTGTTCGCGACCTCGTGTCTGATCACCTCACCCGTGCTGTGGGTTGGGGGACACTCAGGCGACCTGCGGAATGAATACGAAAAATGGAGGAATCCAGATCCCCACGCGGTTCTTCGGGGTTCAGCAGGACCGACTGGATTTGTGCGAACGATGACAGCCCTGTGCAGGTGGCTTCTTGCACTAACGGGCGTGTCTTTGACTATCATCGGGCTTGTTCCCGAGAACGTAATCCGTCAAGTGCACGACAGCTCCGTTGTCGCGCTCGGGATCGGCATGTGTTTGTGGCTCATCTCCATGAGCGTCTTGTGGTTCAAGCGCACTTACTGGGTGTTCGCGTTTATCCTTCTAGCGATCATCGCGGGCTTCGGCGGCTGGGTCCTGTGGCACGGCACGAATGCGCCTGGCATGTATGAACGCTTCATGATCTATCCGTTCATCGTCGGCATGGCGATCATGGGCATCATGATCACGGTCGGGGCCAGCCGCGAACGGCGGGGCATGGTGGAGCCGCGACACAGAAGACCCTGGCAGTCGGGTCTGCCGGTTCCGCGGATACCCCGCCTGAAGCCGCGCCACTCTTAATCCGCCTTGTAGTCACTCCGCCGCATCAAGCCCGCATTTCGCCAGGTACTTGAGGGACTAAGCAGAGCGCCTTTGTCGAGATCGCCGGAACGCGACCGGGTCGCCGAAAGGTTCGGGCGAGCCGGCACCGTTCCGGCGAGTTCGCGTCCGGGATTCCCACAGGGTTAGCTGAAGAGTTCGCTCTTGGGTTCGTTGTTCTTGACCTTCTGCCAGCCCAGCCACAGGACCAGGGCGAAGAACGGGATGGTCGCGAGAGTCCACAGGCCCAGGAGGAACACCTCGCCGGTGGCCTTGTCCGTCATCGTGTCCATGCCGATCAGCACCGTGATGGCCAGAAGCGCGACCAGCCCGGCCCAGCTGGTCCACGGCGACCCCGGCATCGGCAGGGACGAAACCTTGCCCTTCTTCTTCCGCAAAGCGATCTGGCTCGCGAAGATCGAACCCCACGTGAAGATCACCCCGATCGATGCCGTGTTCAGCGCCAGGTCGAACGCGTGCGAACCGCCCAGCCAGATGTTCAGCAGGATCCCCACCAGATACACCGCCCCGATGGCCAGGATCGCCGCGTACGGCACGTGCCGGGTGGACATCTTCGTCAGCCACTGCGGAGCATGCCCATTATTCGCCATCGTGCGGAAAATCCGCCCGATCGAATACAGCCCCGAATTGCACGAGGACAGCGCAGCGGTGATCACGATCATGTTCATCACATCACCCATCCACGGCAGGCCCATCTGCCCGAACACGGTCACGAACGGCGAGGTGCCCGCGTGGTACTGGTCCGAGGGCAGCAGCATCGCCAGCAGCGTCACCGAACCGACGTAGAACACCACGATGCGGATCACGACGGCGCGGATCGCCTTGGGCACCTCACGTTCCGGGTTCTGCATCTCGCCGGCGGTGATGCCGACCAGTTCGATCGCGTTGTACGCGAAGATCACCGCGTTCAACACCAGGATCATCACCAACCCGCCCTTGGGGAACATCCCCCCGTCCGCGGCGAACAGGTTGGTGGGTGACGCGTGGCCGCCACCGACCTGCGCGTTCGTGACCACCATGAACGTGCCCACCGCCAGGAAGATCAGGATCGCCGCGACCTTCAGGCACGAGGCCCAGAATTCGAACTCGCCGAAGGCCTTGACGCTGAACAGGTTCACGGCCACCAGCAGCACCAGCGCGGCGATCGCGGACGCCTCCACGGGCACGTTCGGGAAGAAGAACTGGAAGTACAGGCCGATCGCGATCAGCTCGGCGATGCCCGTCATGGCCCAGTTGATGAAATACATCCACCCGGACAGGTACGCGCCCTTCCTGCCGAACATTTCCCCCGCGTAGCTGACAAACGAGCCTGAGGTCTGGCGGTACATGATCAGTTCGCCGAGGGCCCGCATCAGCAGGTAGGCGATGACCCCGGCAATGGCATAGGAGAAGATCAGGGCGGGCCCGGTGGAGGCCAGGCGCCCGCCGGCACCCATGAACAAGCCGACGCCGATCGCGCCGCCCATCGCGATCATGGTCACATGACGACGACTCAGGGTCTTCTTGTAGCCCTCGGCGCTGAGGGTGGAACTACCAACGGCAGTGGATGACGTCGTCGGATTGTGGAGGTCTGTGGAAGTACTTTGCGTCACAGCTGTTCCTTGCAGGTTGGGGAAGATCCACCAACTTTAGCGAGGGCAAAGCGACACGCGATTGCCAATCCACCCTCAGAAGAGCCCATCGGCGCAATGAATTTACGCAGCCTGAACCAAAGCTGCAACGTCGTTGCCGTCATTCTGCGAGGCTGGGTTTGCCCCGGTTCGGACACCGCGCAGCTATTGCGGCGACTTGACCGACTTCATAGTGAACCTCGAATGCACCTTGAGGATTCCAGGGAGGGCCATCACGCTTTCGCTGAGGAAGGCTTCGTAGGCTTGCAGGTCGCTGACGGCGACCCGGACAAAGTAGTCCGGCGAACCGAACATCCGGCGGATCTCGGTCACTTCGTCGAATCCGGCCATGGAGGCTTCGAAAGCGTAGACCGTCTCGCGATCGAATGCTTTCAGGTCGACGTCGAGGATCACTTCGAAGCCCCGTCCGAGCGCCGCGGTGTCAACCACTGCGCGATAGCCGAGTATGGTCCCGGACTCTTCGAGCCGCTGCACTCTGCGCAGGCAGGGGCCTGGAGTCAGGTTCACCTTGTCGGCCAAGTCCACATTGGAAATGCGTCCATTCAACGTGAGTTCGCGGATTATTGCACGGTCAATTCGATCCATACGCATATGTTGCTCCATAACCGACGGGTCAAGCAATATTGGCAATCGCGTGGCAACCGTATTCCAGGACCATGGAAGACGTGAACCACACCGCCATTGTCTCTGCGCCCCCCACTCACCCAATCAAGGCAGGTATCAAGGACTCGTTCGCCGCCGGCTTGGGCATGTTTCCCCTCGGTATCGCGTTCGGCCTCCTGGTTGTCCAATCCGGCCTGCCGTGGTGGGTTGCCCCTGCCCTGTCGATCTCGGGATTTGCCGGCTCACTTGAGCTGTTATTGATCGGCATGATGACAGCAATGACTCCGCTGGCCACAGTGGCCCTGACCACCTTGCTGGTGAACTTCCGGCATGTGTTCTATAGCTTCACGTTTCCGCTGCATGTCGTGAAGTCGCCATTGGCGAAGACATATTCAATGTATGCCCTCATCGACGAAGCGTACGCCGTCACGGCTGCTTCGAAAGGGAACTGGAACAGCCAGCGCCTGATCAGCATGCAAGTGGCTTTCCAGGCTTACTGGGTGGGCGGTGGCCTGACCGGCCTCGCGGTCGCCGCGGTGCTTCCCATACGCATCGAAGGTCTTGAGTTCGCGCTGTGCGCGTTGTTCGTGACGTTGACGCTTGACGCCGTGAAGTCGCGCAAGGAGCTTCCGTCGCTTGTGTTGGGGGCTGCTTCATACACCGCAGCGGTGCTGTTCATGCCGAACGCGGCACTTTTCGCAGGGCTAGTGATGTTTGTTTTCCTGCTCGTGGCGCGGCACTTCTTCTTTGGCCGTAAGACTGCATCCACCCCGACAGGAGAAGACCATGCCTGACACTTGGTACATCGTCGCGGTGCTGGCCATCGTCTTCAGCATCACCTTCGCCCTCAGGGCGGTTCCCTTCGCGGCCCTGGGACCTCTTCGACGGTCGGCACTGGTCAAGCAGCTTTCCCACTGGATGCCGGCCGGGATACTGGTGATCCTCGCTTGCTCCACTGTGAAGGGGGAAGTCCTGGGCAGTCCCGAGCACCTGCTGCCCGCGGTTGTCGCCGTCGGGGTTACCGTCACCGCCCATCTGCTCGGTGGCCGCCGCACGCTTCTCAGCGTCGGACTAGGAACGTTCAGCTACGTACTCCTGGTGAACCTGCACTAAAACACGCAGAAAGTCCCGCGCGTGACCAAGCAACCTGAGAATTCTCCGCCCGGTCATCCACGACGCAACCGTGGCTGTAAAGGTGCAGGGAACTCGAGGCGGTAATGGAGTCCCGGGGAACCGCCGAAAACATGCCGAGTACGGCGCAGTCCGGCACCGGTACGGCCCAGTCCGGCACCGGTACGGCCCAGTCCGACACGGCCCTGTCCGACGGCCCTGTCCGACGGCCGGGGGGTGCACATTGTGCACACCCCTCTTTTGGATTGCGTCAGCAGGCCGGATCCGTCAGACATGCCAGCCGTACAAAGCACTCACTGCGCGGGTGTTACTCCTCGATGATGACCCCGCGCCAGAAGGCTACGCGGTCCTTGATGGAAAGCGCGCGTTTCTTGGGGTCGGGGTAGTACCACGCGGCGTCGGCATTCCGCCGGCCGTTGACTTGTAGGCTGAAGTAACTTGCTTGGCCCTTCCACGGGCAGATCGAGTATATGTCGCTGTCCGTCAGATACCGGTCGTCAACGGCACCGCGGGGAAAGTAGTGATTGCCCTCGACCAGGATGGTGTCATCCGATTCGGCAATGACTTCTCCGTTCCAGATAGCTTTGACCATGATCTGCGGTTCCTTTCGTTGCGCCCGATCCGAGTCCGGGCCGCTAGTTGCGGGAGTTCTGGTAATGTCGTTTCCCCGGTTCATCCGAGGTGCAAGGGTACGGCCCTAAGCATTGGCCGTCGCGTAGGAATCCGCTTCAAGGTCCTTGTGCTCGAATGGCCAACCGATGACTTTCTTGGGCCGCGGCGTGCCGTAGGTCCGAACTTTGGAGGTGGACAATCCCAGCCGGACCGGCGATTCTGCAATGCTAACCGCGGCCGCCACCCCGTCCACCACTGGTACGCCGGCGCGCTGGCGGATCTCCCGGCCCAACAGACTCCACAACCGGAAAAACTCCTCGGAAATTACGCTCAGCAATAACCAGATGAAGAGTAATACGGTCCGCGGATTTGTCACTCAGCAGCGAATCGCAGAGAGCTTGAAAACGTGACCGGAAGGCGTCATCTTGAAGGAGAGTTCCGAACCCTGCAGTAAGCGCCGGTGCCACTAGCCGGAGCGACTGCCAAAGGGTGACCGCAACGCTATCGAAGACAGGAATCCCCAACTCTGGCTCCAGAATCGGGGCCACTGACGCGCCGTGAAGGTTCGTGCAGAGGATTGTCACTGCTTGCGCGTTCGATGCCGCTGCCCGGACTCCTGCGGCAACGGCATCTCCAGGGATGCGAGCAAACGCCTTGTTGTCCTCGATTCACATGTGGGATTCGGAGACTATTTCCACCCCTTGTACCGCGAACTCCGCCGCGATCCTCACGTTCACGTCCGCGGTGTAGGGGGTGGCAAGGCCGCGGTGACCTCAGGCACGCCGCCCAGCAGCCGGTAAGTGACCGGCTCCAGGCAGGTATTTGATGACGGAACTAGCATTCCAAGGCGCACACCGTCATTTCCGTGAGCCATACCGTTCCTTCCTTGCCCTTCTTCCTAGGACGGCAAATCCAATGGGCCGTGGCAAACGAATCAAACTTCCAGTCATGGTGACCGAACGTGTCTCCAAGGAGTTCGCCGTTGGAAGCATCAGAGGCTCATCTGGACGCTGGGGGCCAATTGCTGCATCAGCTTGGCGATGCGCATCCGGCAGATCAGCTCCAGCTGCTGCCGGGACCTGCCCAGTTCTTGTCCGGGCTCGGCCCGCAGCCGTTCCTTCATGGCCTCGAGGACCTCGGAGCTGGTCCGCCCGGTGGCCGCTATGACGAAGGTGTAGCCGAAACGTTCCTTGAATTTCAGACCCGTCTCCACGAGTTGGGCCTTCACGTCACTCGCAGAGGCGTGGATTGCGGCCTCCTCCTGGCGGGACCAGTTGGCTGCCCGGGACTCGCCGCCACGGTCCACCGCGATGGGCGGAAACTCGTTGAGCACGTCCGGGAGGACCCCATCGGGGATGGCCCGTGTGGCCACCCCTGACTGGTCCTCGGCCTCCTCCACCGAGCGGAACGGCCGGGCGGAGACCACCATCGCGCCCCACTCCGGCAGGGGGCAGCAGCTGGCGACCGCCGTCAGGGCCTCGGTTTCCGGCAGGGCGTTGAAGACCTCCAGGCCACCGTACACCGTGGTCTCCGTGCTCATCGCCGGCTCACCCGACGTGAGAGAGTCCACCGTCTCCTGGCACAGGGCCGCTGCCTGCTCCGGGGTCAGCCAGCGGGGGTACTCCTCGATGGCGTCAATGGCGTCGTTGAGGGCTTTGTAGACTGCCTCGACCTCCGCACCGCTGAGCTCCAAGCCCAGGTTGGCGGCGAGCTGGCGTACCATGGCGCGGGTGCTGAGGCGATCCCAGACCCAGCGGATGTCGGCGCCCACCACGTCCGCGTGGAGGCATCCGGAGATCGGCGGGAAGGTCCGGACACCGTCCCGCAGGGAACTAAGCACATCGGCGGTGGTGCTCTTAAGGTACGCGTAGCCTCCCGTGACCGGCTTGAGGGCCGGGTTCGGTATGCCGGTCTCCTGACAGACGAGGTCGGAAAGCGCTTGCAGACCGGACAGCTTGATGCCGGTGTCCACGCCGTAAAGGACCTCCAGGCTGGTGGCCACTTCCTCCAGCGGCGGGAAGCCGCAGCGGTAGGAGACTCCGTTGACGGAAACGTCAGGGCCGGCACCCGCGGCAGCCGCGGCGATGGCACCTGCCGTTCCGAGTCCGAAGTCGTCGTGCACGTGCATGGTCAGCGGAACCTCGGTGGCGAGCCGCGAACGGAAGCGCCGGATGAATACGCGCATGGCCTCGGGGCTGAGGCTGCTGGTGGAGTCCATGAGATCGATCCTCTTGGCGCCGAGCGCCACGGCCTCGTTGGCCACGCGCATCATGCTATCGAAGCCCCGACGTCCCGCTTGGGCCAGGGTGACGGTCCACTCCAGGCCGCAAGAGGTGGCGTACTCCACAACCTCGGCCAGCTGGCGCAGCTGCCGGGCCTCGCTTTCCGGGGACGAGGCCTCCACGATCCCCGGCGCGATCACCTTCGCGCCAATGGACAGCAGGAGGTCCACCGTGGAGCGGGGGTCGATGCGCGGAGGTCCGTCGCCGTTGCCCAGCAGGGTGTCCGCGTAGACGTTGCAGGTGAAGGCGAAGCCCCCGGCCAGGACTTCCCGGACCATCTCCAGTTCCCGAGGGTTCGGGGTATCGTCGCCCCACCAATCCAAGTTGAGGCTCTCATCCTTGATGCCTATGTCCTCAAGGGCCTGGGCGATCCGGAGGAAGCCGTCGATAGTGGTCTCGGCGCCGGCGGTGTAGTTCGTCTTGCGCAGCGTGCTGTCGATCAGGCCCAACGTGTTGGGGAAGTCGAAGTCGCGGGTGACCTCGTCATCGAAGTTGACGGGGCTTACCCAGTGGCTGCCCTCCAGCCGGTATTCGCGGTTGGGATTGATCATGTTTTTGTCCTTTGCTGAAATCAGTGGCGAGCGGTGGCAGTCTGCGCCAGGGGTGTGTGAAGTGGGAAACCGGCGGAGCCGATGATGGACCGGGCCATGCGGGCGCCGGTCTTGATGCATTCCACGGCCTAGGCGTATTCATACGGCTGGGTGAGGTAGCTGCGCCAGCCGGCCACTGTGCCGAGGTCGTGGGTGATCAGGAGCACGGCCAGACCCCGTTCCTTTGACATCTTGTCCATCAGGGTGAGGGACCTGCTCCTGGACGCGGACGTCCAAGGCTGTAGTGGGCCCATCCGCGATGATCAGGGACGGGTTCGAGATGAGCGCCATTGCCAGGACGACCCTCTGCCGCATGCCGCCGGAGAACTCGTGCGGGTACGCCTTCATGCGGGCCGCCGCGTTCACCACGACGAGTTCCTCCAGCACGGCCTTGGCCCGGCGCTCGGCCTCCGCGCGCTTCACTCCCGCGATCCGCAGCGGCTCCATCACCTGCTCGCCGATCGTCATGAGCGGATTGAGCGCGCCCATCGGGTCCAGGAAGACCATGCCGATCTTGTGCCCGCGGACAGAAACCATGTCCTTCTCGCTGAGCTTCAGTAGGTTCTGGCCTTGGAAGTCGATGCTGCCGGAGAGACGGAAGTCAGGATCCACACGCATGATGGCACGGGCTGTGACAGATTTCCCTGAACCCGATTCACCTACCAGGGCCACTCGGTCGCCCGGGGCCATGTCCAGGCTGAAACGGTCCACGAGGCGCACGGAAAGCTCCTTCGAGCCCGCCTCGATAGTAAGGTCCGGTACAGACAGCAGAGTGCCAGGAGCAGGACGGCGTTCGCCGGCCTGCTGTACTGGGGTGTTGGTCATTGTTTTCATGTTCCGGTCCTCACCGTTTGCGGAGTGCGGGATTGAAGCCACGATGGTTGGCAGAAGAGGGCGGCCCCTCAGCTCACGTCGAGGACGACGGCGATCGTGCCGCCGCCGGGCGGGCCCTGCTGGACACCGGCCGCGGAGATCCAGATCATGTTGTCCTGGAGCATGGCGGAGAACGCGCTCGCGACGACGGTCTTCAGGTTCTTGATGTAGGTCGGATCCTCGGTCACCAGGCGCCGACCGCGGATGCGTCCGCCCACCGGCTCCTGGTACTTGACGTATGTGGTGATGATCCGCGACTGCACCTCGGGCGGCAGCGGCCCGTCGCCGACCGGGATGCCCGCGTCGCGCACGGCGCGGGTGACGGCGCTGATGTCGAGCAGATCCTCGATGACCGCGCGTCCGACGCGCAGCCGGCCGCCGGCGCCCCGGCTGTTGCCGAGCGCCAGCAGGTGGGTCTGCGGACCCGCCCCTCCCGCGCCCTCCCAGATGTTCGACGACACAGCCACCTTGTCGCTCCACAGGTCGGGATCCGTGCCGACGCGGGAGGGATCCGGGATCGGCTCGCCGTCGACCGCCGCTTTCACCGCCTGGGCGATGCTGCCGCTCGAGAACCGGAAGACCTCCTTCGCACCGAGGTCGGGGATCGGCGCGCCCGCCGCGCGCGCGGCGGCGATGTCCTCGAGCGGCGGGTAGTACGACTTGCCGATCACGAACTCGATGTCGCCCGGTGCCATCCCCGCATCGGAGGCGGCGGCCCGGACGGCATCCGCATTCGCCTGCACGTGCGCGGTCGACCCGAACCACTCCGGAAGGATCGGCGCGGATGAGGCGCCGCCGACCGCGAGCCGGGGAAGGCCGTCCGCCGCGGGCTCCGCGGGGGTGCGTGTGTACACGACCAGGTGCGGCGTCATGATCGTGCCGACACCCGCGCTGAACGCCATCGGGATCGCCTCAACATCTGCCGCCGACCGGCTGCCGTGGTCGAGCAGGAACCGGCGCACGGCGTGATCGGCATCCACCCGGCTCGAGCCGTAAGTGTCGCCGAATCCGCCGGTCTTCCCGGTGACCGCCACGATGTCGTCGGGATTCAGCCTCCCGTCCTCCACGAGCGCGCCCAGCTCGGAAACGTCCCGCAGGCCGCCCATGGCGACGCGGAATGCGTCGACGGCCGGCGAACTCATACGGCGCTCGGTTCGCCGACCCGGACCGACGCCCGCAGCACGGCTTCCGCCTGCTCGGGGGAAAGCCAGCGCGGGTACTCCGTGATCTCGTCGATCGCCGCATTGAGGGCCCGGTATCCGGCCTCCACCTCGTCGTCGTCGAGCTCGAGACCGATGTTGACAGCCAGCTGACGCACCATGGACCGCGTGCTGAGGCGGTCCCACACCCAGCGGATGTCCGCACCGACCACGTCGGCGTGCACGCATCCGGAGATCGGCGGGAACGTTCGCAGTCCGTCACGCAGAGCGCTGAGGGCGTCGGCCGCCGTGCTCTTCAGGAAGGCGTACCCGCCGGTGACGGGCTTAAGCGGCGGATTCGGGATGCCGGTCTCCTCGTACACGAGGTCGGAAAGGGCCTGCAGGCGCTCCAGCTCGATGCCGGTGTCGACGCCGTACAGCACCTCGAGGCTCGTGGCGACCTCCTCCAGCGGCGGGAAGCCGCACCGGTACGAGACACCGTTGACCGACACGTCTGGACCGGCACCGGCTGCGGCCGCGGCGATCGCGGCGGCCGTCCCGAGCCCGAAGTCGTCGTGCACGTGCATCGTGATCGGTACCGCGGTGGCGAGCCCTGCGCGGAAGCGGCGGATGAACACCCGCATGGCCTCGGGGCTGAGGCTGCTGGTGGAATCCATGAGGTCGATCCGCTTCGCGCCGAGCGCGACGGCCTCGTTGGCCACCCGCAGCATGGAGTCGAAGCCGCGTCGCCCGGCCTGGGCGAGGGTGACGGTCCACTCCAGTCCGTTGGAGGCGGCGTATTCGGTGACCTCCGCGAGCTGACGCAGCTGGAGGGACTCGGCCTCCGACGACGGCGCCTCAACGATCCCGGGAGCGATGACCTTCGCGCCCAGCGACAGCAGGAGGTCGACGGTGGAACGCGGGTCGATGCGCGGCGTGCCAGCGCCGTTGCCGAGGAGCGTGTCGGCGTACACGTTGCAGGTGAACCCGAAACCGCCGGCGAGGATCTCGCGGACCAGCGCCAGCTCGCGGGCGTTCGGCTCGTCGTCGCCCCACCAGTCGAGGTTCAGGCTCTCGTCGCGGATGCCGATGTCCTCGAGCGCCTGCGCGATGCGCAGGTAGCCGTCCGTGGTGGTCGTGTTGCCGGCGGTGTAGTTGATCTTGCGCAGCGTGCTGTCGATCAGGCCCAGCGGGCGCGGGAAATCGAAGTCGCGGGTGACCTCGTCATCGAAGTTGACCGGGCTGACCCAGTGGCTCCCCTCGACCCGGTATTCACGGTTGGGGTTGATCATGTCTCGTCCTTCGTCAATCGTCATTCGTTCTTCGTGCTCATCCGGCACCGGTCCGGTGCGCACCGCTGGGATGCGCACCAGACTGGTGCTCGCGTGTTCCTGCCCGCTCAGAATGCGCCCACGGACTCCTCGACCGGGGTGTGCAGCGGGTAGCCAGCGTCGGCGATGATGGTCCGGGCCATGCGGGCGCCGCCCCGGATGGCCCGGACCGCTTCGTCGTACTCGTAGGGCTCCGTCAGATACCGGCGCCAGTCCGCAACCTCGCCCGACGCGATCCGCTCCTCGTAGGTGTGGACCATGTCCAGGTACGCGGCTAGCTCTTCGACTCCCAGGTCGGGGTGCCCGGCAAGGAACTCGGGATCGAACGCTTCGATCACGCGCGGACGCGCCGCCGGCGCCTTGTCCAGGTAGGACTGCGGCGGCTCGATCGTCACGTTCATGGTCGGGTTGGCGGCCACGATGATCGGCAGCACGCCCGCGAAGTCGACCACGCCCTCGCCGTACGGCCGCAGCTGGTGGGCGAGTCCGCCGTCGTCGTGCGCCACATAGGCGTCCTTCAGGTGCGTCTGGCGGACGTATGGCGCCACGCGCCGCGCCGAGAACACGGGGTGCTCCATCCGCTGGAGGACATTGGACGTGTCGAACACGATGCCCGTGGCATCCGGCCCGACCGCCTCCACGAGGCGCACCAGCTCGAAGCTGGTGATCTCCTCGTGGGTCTCCAGGTTCATGTGGATGCCGAGATCCCGGGCGATGGGAGCGAGGCGCTTCAGGAACTTCTCCGTCGCGGCCAGCTGATCCGCCCAGTCCACGTCGGTGCGGAACCGGTCGTACGCGAGACGGCCGAAGTACGTCCCCTTGAAGTTGGCCGTCGCGACCCATAGCTCCCGGCACTCGATGGCGGCACAGGCCTCCATCATCCGCCGGAAGCCGTGCAGGATGTCGCCGTCGCCGATGGCCCGGAGCTCCGGTGCCTCCGGATTCGCGTACGGGTTCACCTTGCCGAGGCCGGTCTCGAGGTAGAGGTCCAGCTCGTCCGCGCGCTGACGCAGCGCGTGCAGCTCCCCGACATCCAGCGTCGGACTCATGTCCAGCACCGTGCGGAAGAACAGCCCGTCCATACCCAGCTCGTGAGCGTGATCGATGGTGGCGAGCGGTCCGCGCTTCGCCGATTCCGGGATCTTCTTGCCGTCGACGCCGACGCGGATGCGGTGGGCCGATGCCTTGGTGTCGATCATCACGCCACCTTCTCCTCTGCGAGTCGTTCCTGCGCCCGTTGCCGTGCGACGGTCGGGTTCGGGTTGGGCACGGCCCGCAGCAGAGCCTGGGTGTAGGGATGCGTCGGATTGGCCAGCACCGTCTCCGACGGTCCCTCCTCCACGATCTGACCGGACTGGATGACCGCGACGCGCGAGCAGATCTGGCGCACCACCGCGAGGTCGTGCGCGATGAACAGCACCGTGAAGCCCAGCTCCTCCTGCATGTCCTGCAGCAGGTTGAGCACCTGCGCCTGCACCGAAACGTCCAGCGCGGACACCGGCTCGTCGCAGATCAGGAGCTTCGGCCCGATCGCGAGCGCACGCGCGATGGCGATGCGCTGGCGCTGACCGCCCGAGAACGACCGCGGGTGGCGATCGAGGTCGCGGTCGCTGAGGCCCACCATGGTGAGCAGGTCGGCGACGCGGGCGCGACGCCGGGACCGGTCGGTCTCCAGCTTGTGCACCAAGAGGCCCTCGCCCACCAGCTTCTCCACGGTCATGCGCGGATTCAGGCTGGATGTCGGGTCCTGGAACACGAACTGCACCTCGCGCCGCACGCGCCGCAGCTCGTCGCCCTTGGCCTCCGGGATGTTGATTCCGTCGTAGGTGATCGTCCCACTCGTGGGCTTCTCCAAGCCCATGATGCTCTTGATGATCGTGGTCTTGCCGGATCCCGACTCGCCCACGAGGCCCGTGATCGTCCCTTCCTCGACCGTCAGGTTGATGTCGCGGAGTGCCTTGACGGGCTCGCGGCCGAACGCGTGGAAGGTCTTGCACACATCGCGCAGTTCCAACAGGCTCATGCTCCCTGCTCCTCTCCTGCTTCGGCTTCGGCTTCGGCTTCGGCTTCGGGGTAGTGATGGCAGGCCACGACCCCGCCGCCGGGCGCGGGCCGCAGCTCCGGCACCTCCTGCCGGCAGAGGTCGAAGGCCTTGGGGCAGCGCGGGTTGAACGCGCACCCCGCGGGCCGGGCCGCCGGGTGCGGCGGCGCACCGGCGATGGTGAGCAGCCGCGGGACGGTCTGATCGATGCGCGGCACCGCCTGCAGCAGGCCCTGGGTGTAGGGGTGCGCGGGGTGCTCGAACAGGTTGTCCACTGTCGCCTCGTCCACCTTGCGACCGGAGTACATGACCGCCACGCGGTCAGTGAAGCCGGCCACGGTGCCGAGGTCGTGGGTGATCAGGAGAACGGCCAGGCCGCGCTCCTTGGACACCTTGTCCATCAGCGTCAGCACCTGCTCCTGGACGCGGACGTCCAGGGCGGTGGTGGGCTCGTCCGCGATGATGAGAGACGGGTTCGAGATGAGCGCCATCGCTAGGACGACCCTCTGCCGCATCCCGCCGGAGAACTCGTGCGGGTATGCCTTCATGCGGGCCGCCGCGTTCACCACGCCGAGCTCGTCCAGGACGTCCTTCGCCCGGCGTTCCGCCTCGGAACGGGACACGCCCGCGATCCGCAGCGGCTCCATCACCTGCTCGCCGATCGTGATGAGCGGGTTGAGCGCGCCCATCGGGTCCTGGAAGACCATGCCGATCTTGTGCCCGCGGACGCGGACCATCTGCCGGTCGCTGAGCTTCAGGAGATCCTGCCCCTGGAAGCGAACGCTGCCGGACAGCCGGAAGTCCGGGTCGAGTCGCATGATCGAGCGGGCCGTGACCGACTTGCCGGATCCGGACTCGCCCACCAGTGCCACCCGGTCGCCCGGGAACATGTCGAGGCTGAAATCCTGGACGAGCCGGATGGGGTCGGGCTTGGTACCCGCATCGATGGTGAGGTTGCGCACCGAGAGCAGCGCGTCGACCTCCGGACGGGTGTCGGTCTGCTCCGGGAGAGCAGTCATGATTGTGTTCATTGTTCGGGACTCACCTTCTGCGGAGCGCGGGGTTGAATCGGACCTGGAGGATGTCGCCCAGGAGGCCGAAGGCGAGGGCGGTCAGGGCGATCGCGAAACCGGGGGCGAGTGCCGCCCACGGAGCCGTGGCGATCACGTTCTTCGCGCCGGTCACCATGGCGCCCCATTCGGCGCTCGGCGGCTGCGCGCCGACTCCGACGAACGACAGACCACCGAGGATCAGGATCGTGTTGCCGATGTCGCCGGCCCACTTGACCACGAGCACGTCGAGGGAGTTCGGCAGCACGTGGTGGAGCATCAGTCGGGTCCGCGAAACGCCCAGGACCCGGGCGTTCTCGATGAACGGCTGGCTCATCGTCTCCTTCATGACGCCGCGCAGCAGGCGGGCCGTGACGGGCCATCCGGTGAGGATCATGGCGATGACGGCCGAGCTGAGGCTCGGGCCGAGCGCCGCGGCGACACCGAGGGCGAAGATGATCGGCGGGAACGCCAGGGCGGCGTCCACGATCCGCATGACGATCTCGTCGGCCCTCTTGCCGCCCAGGGTGGCGATGGTCGCCACCAGGATGCCGAGGACCGAGAAGCCCGTGACGATCAGCACCGAGGACAGCAGCGAGGACTGCGCCCCGGCGATGATGCGCCAGAAGACGTCGCGACCCTGCCCGTCGGTGCCGAGCCAGTGCGCCGCGCTCGGCGCCTGCAGCGAATCCAGGATGTTGGACCGGTAGACCGCGTCGAAGGGCGCGATCAGCGGACCGACGATCGCGAGGATCACCAGGAGCGCGACCATGATGGGAACGATGACCTGGACTCCGGAGACACCGGTGATCGCCCGGACGGTTCTGCGCCGCAGGGGCGCGATCTTTGTGAGAGTGTTGCTCATTTCAAGCTCCTAGCCCAGCTGCCCTGCCCGCAGACGCGGGTCGCGGATCAGCTGGAGGACATCGACGACGTAGTTGGACACGACCACCAGGACACCAATCACCAGCACCCCGCCGAGGACGGCGAAGGTGTCTTTCTGGGCGACCGCGTTGGTGAGGTAGGAGCCGACTCCCACCAGACCGAACACGCCCTCGACCAAGACCGCGGCGCCCGTCATGGCGCCGAACTGAATGCCGACGAGGGTGATCCCCGGACCGATGGAGTTCGGCAGCACGTGCCGCCAGACCAGCTGGCGCTGGGGCACACCCTTCGCGCGCGCCACCGTGAGGTGCTCACGGGACAGGACCTGGATGAGCTCGGCGCGCAGGATGCGGTACAGCTGGGCGCCGAACGGGAGGGCCAGGACGATGGCAGGGACGATCAGATGCTGCAGACCGT
This sequence comes from Arthrobacter terricola, assembly GCF_004354015.1. Classification (GTDB taxonomy): domain Bacteria; phylum Actinomycetota; class Actinomycetes; order Actinomycetales; family Micrococcaceae; genus Arthrobacter; species Arthrobacter terricola. The sequence goes on along the minus strand of NZ_SMRU01000022.1, from coordinate 24,300 downwards.
CCCAGGCCGCCAGGGGGTTGCCCGCCAGGAGCGAGTCCACCACCACCGCCCCGGTCTGGGTCGGGATGTTGAACTGGCGCGAAAGGCGACCCGAGATCGGGACGATCCCGATCTGAGTGCCCAGCAGGTACTGCAGAAGCAGAGCCAGCCAGAAGGTCGGCATGGCGGCGCTGAGGATCACGAACAGCTTGATCGCGACGTCTGTCGCGCCGTCACGGCGCAGCGCCGACAGCGTGGCCAGCGGCGTCACTACCGAGATGATGATGATGATCGCCAGGACCACCAGCTCGATGGTCTGCGGCATCACCTGCTCGATCCCCTGCAGGACCGACTGATGGGTCGTGATCGACGTGCCCAGGTCCCCGTGCAGCAGGCGCCCGAAGAACTGGAGGAGCTGCACGAAGAAGGGCTGATCCAGGCCCAGGCTCTTGCGGACGGCCTCGACCTGCGCGGGGGTGGCGTTCTCGCCGGCCGCCACGCGGGCCTCGTCGCCCGGGATGAGCTTGACCATCAGGAAGACGAACATGCTCAAGCCGATCAGGGTGATGACCGACGACACGGCCTTCCGTACGAGGAAGACGGCTGTCTGACGTGCGGGACTGTTGTTGGCCATGTGACTCACCCCAGACGGAGGGTCTGGAACGAGATCGGCGTCGCGGACCAGGAGGCCGTGATGCCCTTGAGGTCACTGCGGTATCCGACCGGGAACGCCACCTGGTACATGTAGGCGGCCGCCGAGTCGGACTCGACCTGGGTCTCGACTTGCTTGTATTGGGTGCAGCGCTGGGCGAGGTCCGTAGTGACCCGAGCCTGGTCCAGGAGCGCATCGACCTTCGCGTTCTTGTACGCGCCCTTGTTGGTGCTGCCGATGTTGGCCGAGTTATACAGCTTGTCCAGGCCCGCGCCGGGGTCCGAGGTCATGATGTAGTCGTTCAGCAGCATCAGCGACGGGATCGTCGACGGGCTCGACAGCGTCTTCAGGTAGTCCGGGAACGCGATCGGCACGAGGTTGATGTTCACGCCCAGGTCCTTCAGGTTGGACTGGAACAGCGTCGCCAGCTGGGTCTGCGTGTCGTCGACGGACTGGTAGCGCAGGTCCAGCGACGTCGAGCCGAGGCCGGCGAGCAGCTGCTTGGCCTTGGCCTTGTCCTGCACCGACGGCGTCGGGGCCGGGAGGCAGGTGAAGGCGGGCGAGAGGATGCCGTTGGAGATTGTACCCTCGCCGGCGAGGATCCGGCTGTAGCCGCCGGCGTAGTCGAACGCCAGCTTGAGACCCTCGCGGATCTTCGGGTCGGCGGTGGGACCGGTCGAGTTGTTGAAGAACAGCTCCGTCTGGCCCGGGGTCTTCACGAAGTTGACGGCGAGGCCGGAGGTGCCCTTCAGGCTCTCCGCATCGCTCGCGGTCAGGCCGAGGGCGACGTCGATGTTGCCGGCCTTCAGCTCGTCGTGCTCGGTCGCGCTCTCATCGATGCGGCGGAAGACCAGCTGCTTCGGACGCGTGGCGTCGAAGTTCCAGTATTTGTCGAAGCGCGTCGCCGTCGTGCCGTCGGGCGAGGAGGTGCTGGAGCCCTCGTACGGGCCGGTGCCGGCCTCGTGCGACTGCAGCCAGCCCTGGCTGTCGTCGGTGCCCGCGTGCGCGGACACGGCGGCGGCCTCCATGATGTAGACGTCGGCCAGGCCGCTGATGAAGAACGCGTTCGGTGCGCTGAGGTTCACCACGACGTGCGAGTCGTCCACGATGGTCGTCGACTTGTAGCCGGCGAGCTGCGACGCGATGCCCTGACCGAGACGAACGTAGCGGTCGAGGCTGAACTTGACGTCCTTGGCCGTGAACGGGGTGCCGTCGTGGAACACGACATTCTCGCGTAGCGTGAACTCGATCGACTTCGCGTCGGGCGAGACCCTGTTGGCGGTCGCGAGCATCCCGACCATCTTGTTGTCGTTGGCGGCGTCGAACTGCACGAGCGGCTCGTAGACGATGTTGTCGACCATGTTGGTCTGGGCGTAGTCGGCGTGCAGCGGATCCATGGTATTGAACTCGTGCTTGAAGCCGACGACGACCGACGAGGACCCGGAGGTCGCGCTGCCGTCGGAGGCCCTGCCGGCGGTACAGCCGCTCAGGGACGCGACAACGAGAGGGATCGCGAGGATTGCAGCACCGAGGGCGAACCCGCGGTGAGGATGCTGAAAGGACATGGAGTACTCCTGTGAATGAGAATCGGTGATTTCTCAGGGCGCGGGCAGCGCCCTGTCCGGTTCAGGCATCTCCGCTCAGCAGACCCTTGAGGGTGGGGGTCTTGCTAATCGAAGGCTCTTTTGGAGTGCCTCCGGTGTCGCTGTGTAGTTGTCACCGCTCGGCCTGAATGGCCTGCGGCGGGGGTGTCGTGCAACGCTCACCCCGCGGGTGAGGGATCAGAGTTCCCAGACGCCTCTGGGTGACTCGGTGATCCATTCGGCTCCGTCGTCGTTGACGAGGGCCATGTCGCCGGCGACAACGCATCCGAGTCCGGGAACGGTGAAGTTGGGGTGCACTTCGATGACCATTCCCGGCTCGATGAGGACGCCGGACGGATCGAGGGACTTGTCCCGGAGGGGGTTCAGGTCCCGCGCCATCCCGGGCTCGACGTAAGTCAGGCCGAGCCCGTGGCAGCTCTGGAAACGGAACGGGTCCGTCTCCCGAGAGAAGGGAGCGTGCTTCGCGTACAGGTCTTCGATGACGTCGATGACGCGATGCAGGGGCTCCCCAGGACGCATGACCGCGAGGGCCGCGTCCTGGATCTTCAGAAGGATTTCGGAATACTCTGCGAGCTCTCGGCTAGGAGTTCCCCGGACTCCCATCCTGAGGCACTGACCAAAGTATCCCTCGTAGGCAGTGGTGGTGCCCATCTGCACACGGTCGCGCGAGGTGACCTCCGGGGGAAGCTCCATGAACTCGAAATACGTGGTGGGGGGTTCCTCCCCTACCGAGAGCCAGCAGTTGGCCAGGTCGGCGCCGAGAAGCCGACCCGTATGCTCGATCTCGGCCATGATGGAGGGTCCGGATGCTCCAGGACGCGTCGATTCAGCGAAAGCGGCTGCGACCATGGCATCGGAGATCTTCGCGGAGATGCGGATCATCTCCACCTCCTCCGGCGCGCGGGTCAGCCGCAGCCGGTCCAGGATGCTGTCGGCGGTGACGGTCGCGTAGGCGGCGAACTCCTGCTCTAGCGCGACGTGGGTCGCGTGGCTGAGCTCCTCGACGCCGATGACGCCGATCCGCGACCCGGCGCCGAGGCCGGCGTCGGAGAGGAACCGGACGGCGGCCGCGGGATGCAGCCGCTGCTCGCCGCTCTGGATGACGTCGCCCAGCCAGCCGGAGCGCTCGGTGCACTCGCGGGTCTCGTGCGGGCCGAAGGTCAGCACCGCGGCGTCCGACGCCGTGAGGACGACGGTGGAGGGGGTGTGCTTGGCGGCGAACCCGGCCAGGTACTGGATGTATCCGCTGGTCTTGGTGCGCGAGCCGAGCAGGCGCGGGGAGCCGAAGGCGACCACCGCATCCAGACCCTGCTCGGCGAGAGCGGACCGGACGCGGGCAAGCCGCTCCTGCAGGACTGTGAATGGGAGTTTGATGGTGAAGCGCTCTAGCGACGCGGTCACCGTGTTCGGCGGCGTCATCGGACGCTATCCAAGGTGATGCCGCAGGGGGAGGATTCGACGCCATTTCTGGCGATCAGTGCTGAAGGGACGGGGCGCGGAATGTACTTCGCCCCCGTCTCCCACAGTGCCGAACTCGCCTTCGGCACTGTTGCGTCTGAAAAGTTCATGATTCAGAGCCAATCTGTCTTCGTTGACGCCCCAGGAAGGGGTGGGACTCAGTGTATTTCTCGTCACATTCTTCCGCAAGAGAGAATCTAAATTCCGCAGAGTGGAATTTCTGTCAACGAGGGTTCGACAGCCACGAACAGTCCCGAAACGGCGGAATTCCGCGGAAAGAGTCCTGAAAGACACTTCTCAAAACATTCCCGCCGCACGCGACTGAGCCGATTGTGACCGGCGAATGGAATAGCTTCATCTGAATCCACGACCAGGTGCCGCATAAACTGCCAAGACCCGCGCCGGGTCATTTTGACGACGATCGCATCGGCCTGGACAGCCGGGTAACCCCGCGGCGACTGCGGTTCGAGCGCGGCGGTAGATAGCCAAAAGCCTCCAGCAATCCGAGGACAAGCCGACGGTACGTTCCAAAGCTGTTCCCGTGAATCGGGCCGTTGGCCGCCGGGTAGTGCGGACCGTGTGACCCTACGGATTTTGCTGCGGCACATCGCAGACACGAGGACCGGCCTATGTTCGTAAACGCCATTGCCGGACTTCCTGACGGTCACTGTGAACAACCGATCGGCTACCCGCCTCCGCCTCGAAATCTTCAACCACCACTGCCTCGTCGCTGCGGACGGCGGGCACCCCAAAGGCAGCCTGCCTCCTTCACCACTGCAAAAACACGTCCGGAAAAACCGCCGGTCCTAAATGTTGAGAACCGGGGTGGACTGAAACCATGCAGTCACTCAAAGGCTTCCTAGGCCGAATCGCACTGGTCGACCGAGCCATGCGCATCCGAGCGGGTGGGCGTCAGGCGCACACTAAGCGTTTGTTGAGCAGGGGAAGGCTGCGGTATACCAGTGCGATCGTGCGTAAGGGCCATCTGGATTCGGGCGCGGCTTCGCCAGCCGTCCGCGTTACCCTTCGGGCGTGCCGATGACGGAGTGGCCGAAAGCGAAAGTTCAGCTGGGCCATACCTGTTCGGCAAGTGCAAGGACCGGTGGAAGGGCCGGGTTCTCCGAGTCCCCGCGCCAGGCCATTCTCAGGTAGATCGGGAGGGTCTCGTCGAGAACCCGCAGGAATCGCACATGGGGGTCGGTGACATTCTCCGCAACCGATGACACTGTCAATGAGCACCCCACCTCGGCTCCGACCAGGGCCATTGCAGTCCAGGAGTCCGGTGCTCTCTGCACGATGTCAGGATCGAACCCGACACCCAGGCTTAGCCGGCGAAGGCGGTCGGCCAGGACAGAGCCTTCGTGCGCGGGTAGTGCGACGAACGGTTCGCCGGCAAGTTCCTCCATGTGGATCTCTCCCCTTAAGGCGAGCCGGTGCGATGCGGGGACGGCCATCACGAGGTGTTCTTCCACGATGATGCGGGCCTTGACGCCGGCGGGTACAAAATCCCAGCGGCCGAGACTAACGTCGACGTCGCCGCGGAGCACGCGGGCCAGGGCGGGCAGGGCAAAGTCCTGACTGTTCAGGCGCATTTCGATGCCCGGGTGAGCCTTCCGGACTTCCCTGGCCAGCACTCCCACCAGGACATGCGTCGAGGCCCCCGCGTAGGCGAGCTTCACCACTCCCACTTCGCCGCGCCCGGCAGCCAATGCGAGGGCCTTTGCGCGGTCCGTTGCAGCAAGAATGTCCTTGGCTGATGCCATCAGAGCCACCCCCGCCGCGGTGAGCTGCACGCTGCGTGTGCTCCTGACGAAGAGGTCAGTCCCCACATCGCTTTCCAACTGCCGCACCATCCGGCTGACCGGCGGTTGGGCCATGTGGAGGCGCTGGGCGGCACGGCCGAAGTGCAGCTCCTCGGCCACCGCCAGAAAGACCTTTAACTGCTGAATCTCCATCCTTCGATTATTGCAGGTGAGGCAATAATCAAGGTAGGAATAAGTATTGGACGCGACGTAATTCCCGATGGGATAGTCAAAAGGAACCCTTTTCGGAAGAGGACCCATGACACTCCAGAGCAACGCCGCTCCCCCGTCGCCGGGAGCCGCACCCTACCGCCAACCGGCGGGCGTACGTCAGGACGCGTTCGGACGCCAGCCCAGTGGCCCCCTGGCCGGAATCGTCGTTGCTGACTTCAGCCGCGTCCTCGCCGGCCCCTACTGCACCATGCTGCTGGCAGACATGGGCGCCGCCGTGATCAAGGTGGAAAGCCCTTCCGGTGATGAAACCCGGGCCTGGAAGCCGCCGGTGTACGAAGACCAGTCCACCTACTACCTCTCCATCAACCGGAACAAGCGTGCCATCGCCCTGGACTTTGCGAACCCCGACGACGTTGCCACCGCGCAGGAGATAGCCGCCAGTGCAGACGTGGTGCTGGAGAACTTCAAGCCCGGCGGACTGGACCGCTTCGGCCTGGACTACGCGTCCGTCGCCGAGCGGCATCCGGCGGTGGTGTATGCGTCGATTACCGGTTTCGGCACCGCAGGCGGTGCCGCCCTGCCCGGCTACGACCTCCTGGTCCAGGCAATGTCCGGGCTCATGAGCCTCACCGGCGATCCGGAACTCCCGGCCTACCGGTCCGGGGTGGCCGTCTTCGACGTGATCACCGGCCTGCACGCCGCCGTGGGCGTCCTCTCCGCACTTCACGAACGAAGCCAAAGCGGCCGCGGACAGCGCATCGAGGTGAATCTCATGTCCTCCGCGCTCTCCGGCATGGTCAACCAAACCGGAGGGTACCTGCTCAGCGGAAAGGTACCTACCCGCATGGGCAACGAGCACCCCAGCATCTACCCCTATGAACCGATGCCCACCGCGGACGGGGACATCGTCCTGGCCATCGGCAACGACCGGCAGTTCCGGACCCTCTGCGGTGTGCTCGGCTCACCGGCCTTGGCAACCGATCCACGTTTCGCCACGCCGCCGGACCGCAGCCTCAACCGGGCCGGGCTGCGCCCTATCCTGCAGGACCTGCTCGCCTGCAAGACGGCCGCGGAATGGTTCGACGTCTTCACCGAAGCCCGGCTGCCCTGTGCCCCGATCAACGACGTGCGCGGTGGCATCGAATTCGCCCAGCGACTGGGCCTGGAACCGGTCGTGGAGGTGGGTTCCGGCGATCAGTCCATCCCCGGCATCCGCAACCCCATCACCTTCTCCGAGACACCCGCCAGCTACGACCTCGTGCCACCGGGCATCGACGCGGACCGGGCCGACATCGTCCAATGGCTCCGCTCCACCAAGCCCTAGCCCGCCGCGGCACACCGCATCCGAAGCCTCGCTTCACCGCACCTCACGCCGCCAGCCGGCCATCCCGCACAGCACCAATCGAAGGACCAGCCATGACCGCCACCACCGAAACCCGCGACGCCGCCATCTCCGACTACTTCCGGCTCGACGACGGCCTGACCCCGGAGGAGACCGCCATCCGGGACAAGGTCCGCGACTTCGCCGAGAACCGGGTCCTGCCCGTCATCAACGGGTACTGGGAACGCGCGGAGTTCCCTGACGAACTCCTGGCCCCGCTCGCCGAACTCGGCATCATCGGCACCTTCATCCAGGGCTACGGCTGCCCCGGCATGAGCCGCAAGGCCGCCGGCATGGTGGCGCGGGAAATGGCCCGGGCGGACGGCAGCATCAACACCTTCCTAGGCGTGCACTCCAACCTGTGCATGGGCGCGCTGAACATGCTCGGCAGCGACGAACAGCGCCAGCGCTGGCTCCCGGACATGGCCCGGCTCAAGAAGACCGGCGCCTTCGCCCTCACCGAGCCGGACCACGGCTCGGACTCCGTCGCCCTGGAAACCAGTGCAACACGCGACGGCGACACCTGGGTCATCAACGGGCACAAGCGCTGGATCGGCAACGGTCACGCCGCGGAGGTGATTGTGCTGTTCGCCCGCAACACCGGAGACGGCAAGGTCAATGCATTCGTGGTCGAAAAGGACGCCGCCGGCAACCACCCCGCGGGCTACAACCCCACCGTCATCACCGGCAAGATCGGCAAACGTGCCATCCTCCAGGCGGACATCGTCATCGAGGACATGAGGATCCCGGACGCCAACCGGCTGGAGAACTGCCACTCCTTCGCCGACGTCTCCCGGGTGCTGCAGGCCACCCGCGGGGGCGCCGCCTGGGAAGCCGTCGGCCACGCCATGGCTTGTTTCGAGATCGCCGCCGACTACGCCGCAAAGCGTGAACAGTTCGGCAACCCGATCGCCGGCTACCAACTGGTCCAGCACCGCCTGGCCAACATGCTCAGCGAGCTGACCGCGATGCAGCTGATGTGCAACCGCATGGCCGAACTGGCGGACCAGGGCCTGCTCACCAACGCCATGGCCTCCATGGTGAAGATGTCCACGTCCCAGAAGGGCAAGTGGATCTGCAACGAAGCCCGCGAGCTCCTGGCCGGCAACGGCCTGCTCCTCGAAAACCACGTGGCCCGCCACATGACGGACATGGAGGTGGTGTCCACCTACGAGGGCACGGACTCCATCCAGGCCCTGCTGGTGGGCCGCGACATCACCGGCATCTCGGCGTTCCGCTGACAGCGGGCCTTCCGCAAAACACCGCCAGACGACTGAACCCAGCCATACACAGCCACACCTAGGAGCTTTTCATGACTGACGCCTTCCTCATCGGCGGGGCCCGCACCCCCGTCGGCCGCTACGGCGGCGCACTGTCCTCCGTCCGCCCGGACGACCTCGCCGCACTGACGGTGCGTGCCGCCGTCGAACGCGCCGGCATTGACCCGGCCGTCGTGGACGAGGTGATCCTGGGCAACGCCAACGGCGCGGGCGAGGAAAACCGCAACGTCGCTCGGATGGCGTGGCTGCTGGCCGGCTTCCCGGACACCGTTCCCGGCGTCACCATCAACCGGCTCTGCGCTTCCGGCCTGAGCGCCATCATCATGGCCTCGCACATGGTCAAGGCCGGTGCCGCGGACATCGTGGTGGCCGGCGGCGTGGAGTCGATGTCACGCGCCCCCTGGGTGATGGAGAAGCCGGACAAGGCCTTCGCTAAGCCCGGCGCCGTGGTGGACACGTCCATCGGCTGGCGCTTTCCCAACCCGGTTTTCGAGTCCGGCGACCTGTCCCGGGACGGCAAGGCCATCTTCTCGATGCCCGAGACGGCGGAGGAAGTGGCCCGCGTATACGGCATCTCCGGGAGGACTGCGATGATTTCGCCGTCCTCTCCCACGAACGCTCCCTCGCTGCGATAGCGGCCGGGCACTTCGCGGACGAAATCGTCCCTGTCACCGTCAGGGGCCGCAAGGGCAGCGAAACAGTCGTGGATACTGACGAGGGGCCACGGCCCGGCACCACCCGCGAGATTCTCGCTGGACTGCGCCCCGTGGTCAAGGGCGGCAGCGTGGTCACCGCCGGCAACGCCTCCACGCTCAACGACGGCGCATCTGCGATCATCGTCGCATCGGAGGCAGCGGTTCAAAAATACGGACTCAAGCCTCGCGCCCGCATCCTGGACGGCACCTCCGCCGGCGTCCCCCAGGAAATCATGGGCATCGGCCCCGTCCCGGCCACCCGCAAAGTCCTGGAACGGACCGGCCTCGCCGTCGGCGACCTGACCGCCGTCGAACTTAACGAGGCTTTCGCTTCACAGGCCCTCGCCTGCATGCGCGAACTCAAGCTCGAACCGGGTGTCGTCAACAACTCCGGCGGTGCCATTGCCCTCGGACACCCGCTCGGCTCCTCCGGCGCAAGGCTGGTCATCACCCTGCTGGGCCGCCTTGGCCGGGAAGCCGGGGACGGCCGCAAACTCGGGCTCGCCACCATGTGTGTGGGAGTCGGCCAAGGCACGGCACTGCTGCTCGAGGGGCTCTCGTGACGGAATTGATGTACGACGCCGGCGCGCGCCTGGGTGCCGGGGCTTTCGAAACGCTGCGGGTCGAGGAGTCCGCGGACCGCGTTTCGGTCCGCCTGCACCGCCCCGAGGTGCGGAACGCCATCGACCAGCACATGGTGGATGAACTGCACCAGGTGTGCTCCTACCTCGAGGGGACGCCCAAGATCCTGATCATGTCCGGCACGCCGGCAGACGCGTCGAACGGCACCAAGGCGCTTTTCGCCTCCGGCGCGGATATCGCCCAGCTGCGGGAGCGGCGTCGTGACGATGCGCTGGCCGGGATCAACTCCGGCATCTTCGACCGGATCGCGAAGCTGCCCATGCCGGTGATCGCCGCGCTGGACGGATTCGCGCTGGGTGGTGGCGCCGAACTGGCCTATGCAGCCGACTTCCGCATCGGTACAGACGCCCTGAGGATGGGCAACCCCGAAACAAACCTGGGCATCCTGGCCGCGGCCGGAGCCACCTGGCGGTTGAAGGAGCTCGTCGGCGAGCCGCTGGCCAAGTGCATTCTCCTGTCCGGCAAGGTGCTGACCGGACGGGAATGCCTGGCGGCCGGACTCATCACGGAACTTGTTTCGTCGGATGAACTGATGGACGCCGCCCATTCTCTGGCGGACTCCATCGCGGCCCAGGATCCATTGGCTGTCCGGATCACCAAATCTGTTTTCCATACTCCCCGGGAAGCCCATCCCGTCATCGACACTCTGGCCCAGGGGATGCTTTTCGAATCCCGGGCCAAGTTCGACCGTATGCAGGCATTCCTCGACAGGAAGAAGAAGTAAATGACCAGCCCCCTCATTCAGACCGCGCCCTTCGCACTTTCCCCCGGCCTTCCCGCAGGCCTTCCCCGCTTCGTGGGGGTGCTCGGTGGCGGCCGGATGGGTGCCGGCATCGCCCACGCCTTCCTGATCAAGGGCGCCGACGTGCTGGTGGTCGAGCGTGACGAGCGGTCAGCCGAGGCCGCCCGCGAACGGGTGGAGTCCGCGGCTGCCAAGAGCATCGAACGCGGAGCCACGCACGCGAACCTGGACGAGATGGCCGGCCGGCTGACCGTCGGGGTCGACTATGACGCGTTCAAGGACCGCCAGTTGGTGGTCGAAGCGGTGCCGGAGGACTGGGATCTGAAGGTCTCCTCGCTGCGCGGGATCGAGGAGCGCCTGGCACCGGGGGCGTTCCTGGCGTCGAACACGTCCTCCTTGTCCGTGAACGGGCTGGCCCGCGAGCTGCGGCGGCCGGGGAACTTCCTGGGCCTGCATTACTTCAACCCGGTCCCGGCGTCGACCCTGATCGAAGTGGTGCTCGGAGAACAAACCTCACCTGAACTGGCCGCGGAGGCTAAAAGGTGGGTGGAGGCACTTGGCAAGACTGCCGTCGTCGTCAATGACGCGCCCGGGTTCGCGTCCTCACGGCTGGGCGTGGCGATCGCGCTGGAGGCGATGCGGATGGTCGAGGAGGGCGTGGCCTCTGCCGGGGACATCGACAACGCCATGGTCCTGGGCTACAAACATCCCACCGGCCCGCTGCGCACCACCGACATTGTGGGCTTGGACGTGCGCCTGGGCATCGCCGAATACCTGCAGTCCACCCTCGGTGACCGGTTCGCGCCGCCGCAGATCCTGCGTGACAAGGTGGCCCGCGGCGAACTCGGCCGCAAGACCGGCAAGGGCTTCTTCGACTGGAGCTGACAGGCGTCGGCAGGAACTGAAAAGCCGGCCGGGTTGGATCCCGGTCGGCTGTTCGGCGTGCGCCCGTTCTTACCGCTGCGGCTTCTTTCCCATGGAGTCGAACAGCTGGGTGGAGGACATGGCGTTGAAGGGCATGGCGACGTTGTGCTCGAGGCCCTTGAGGTGGGCGGCCTTGAGGTCCTTGAGCAGCACCGCCAAAGCGGTATCCGCAGTCCACTCCGAGACTGAATCCCAGTTCCGGACCACCCAGCTGTCGCCGGTGCTGACCTTGAACAGGTTCAGGAGTTCGGCTTCGGGCACGTTGTAGTGCGCGCCGAATTTCAGCCCCTCGGCGACGGCATTCATGGTGATGCCCAGGATGAGGTTGTTGACCAGCTTCGCTGCCTGGCTGTTGCCGGGCCTCTCGCCGAAGTAGAAGAAATTGGATCCGATTGCGTCAAAGTACGGGCGCGCGGCGGTCACCACATCCCCGGCGCCTGAGGCCATGATGGACAGGGTGCCGGCCTCGGCGCCGGTGGAACCTCCGCTGACGGCGGCGGCGATGAGCTTCACGCCGGTGTGTTCCTCGACCTGCTGACCAAGCTGGTTCATCGCGTCCGGGTCCAGCGTACTCATGACGATGATGGTGATGTCCCGGGGGCCGGCGGACAGGAGCCCGGCATCGCCCAGGATCACATCAACGTTCTGCGCGTAGTCGCGGACCATGGAGACGATCGCGTCGTCGGCCTGTTCAGCGACGGCCTTCAGGGTTTCGGCGACGGTAATTCCCGCAGCCCGTGCCTTCTGCCGGGAGCCTTCGAAAGCGTCATAGCCGATGACGTCGAAGCCGGCCTTGTTCAGGTTGACTGCCATGGGAAGCCCCATGGTTCCCAGTCCCACGAAACCGATTTTCCTGCTCATGATCAGATTCCTCCGTCTCAGTGCGTGGTGGTTTCGGTGGTCATGCCGCGCTCGGCCATGACCTCTTTGACCAGGGTCAAGCCGTTGAGGACGCGCGGGAATCCGATGTAAGGGATGCACTGGATCAGGGTGCCGACGACCTTTTCCTTGGTCAGGCCCACGTTGAAGCCGACGTTGATGTGCAGCTTCAGCTGAACCTCGGTGCCGAGTGCGGCCAGCGTGGAGATGGTCACCATGGTCTGTTCCTGCTGGGTCAGGCTGTCGCGGGAGTAGATGTCGCCAAAGGCGAAGGAGACGATGTAGTCGGACAACTCCGCATCAAGGGCCGCGTAAGACTCCACCAGCTTGGCGTGGTCAAACGTGTTGCTGTGTTCCGTGGAGACGAGTTCCATCATGCGGTCCAGTCCGCGCTGGTAACGGTCGGTAGTCATGCTGCTGCCCTTCTAGGCTTTGAGGTGGAGTAGGTGTGGCGTTTCATTTATTTGAAACGCTACGTTGCGTTTCAATATTAGCACTTACGATTGATGGAACGGAAGGGTTTGGGATGGCATTGGATGCAGGCGATGGAGGGACGGCCGGGTCAACGGTTTCCGGCCACCAGAAGCGCCGGGCGCGTACTGAGCGGGTTGTCCTGGACACCACGCGGGAACTGCTGGCCGATTCCGGATTCAGTAGCCTCACGGTCGAACGCGTCGCCGAGCGGTCCGGTGTCGCAAAATCCACCATCTACCGCCGGTACCGGTCCCGGAACGACCTGGCAATGGCTGTCCTGCTGGACATGCTGGGCGACGTCAGTACCCTGCCGTACGTCAAGGACACTCAGGCCGAGCTGACGCGGCTTGTGGGCCGGACGGTGGAGCTGATGTCCGGCACCCTGCTGGGACGCATCATGCAGGGCCTGGTCTCGGAAGTCGCCGTCGACGTCGAGCTTGCCGGAACCTACCGGGCGACGGTGGTGGGCAAGCGCGTACGGGAAGTGACCGCCCTGGTGGAACGCGGCGTTGAACGCGGCGAACTGAGGGACGGGCTGGATCCGGAACTGGTGACTGACCTTCTGCTTGGGCCCATCTACTACAGGCTGTTCCTCAGCGGCGAGCCCCTGGATGAAGCGTTCGGCAGGCAGCTGGTCGCCTCTCTTTATCCTGCCTTCGCGAAGAAGCCGGAAGCTTAACGGCCCGGTCCCGGGTTGCGGGCACATCGGCCCGCAACCCGGCACGGTGATTCACACGCCGGGTTTGGGGCTACCTCGCTCCCGGACTGCGCACCAACTTCTTGTTAGCGAACTCATTGAAGCCGAACCGGGCCAGCTCCCGCCCGAAGCCCGAGCCCTTTACGCCCCCGAAAGGCAGGTCAGGTGCGCTCTTGCTGGTGCTGTTGATCCACACCATGCCCACCTCCAGCTCCCGGGCCAGCCGCTCGGCCTTGGCCATGTCCGCGGTGAAGATGCTGGAGGACAGGCCGAACGGTGAGTTGTTGGCCAGCTCGATTGCCTCCTCCTCGGAGCTGACGCGGTAAACGACGGCGGCCGGTCCGAACAGTTCCTCGCTGAACGCGCGCATGTTCGGGGTGACGCCGGCCAGGACCGTGGCCGGGTAGTAGGCGCCGGGGCCGTCCGGGCGCTGGCCACCGAGCAGGAGGGAGGCTCCCTTGGCAACGGCGTCCTGGACCAGCTCGTCGAGTTCCTCCACGCCGGCGACTGACGAAAGAGGGCCCAGTTTGGTCTCCGGGTTGGTGGGGTCCCCCAACTGCCACCCCGCCATCGCGTCAACGAACTTCGGCAGGAACTCGTCATACACGCTGTCCGCCACGATGAAGCGTTTCGACGCCGTGCAGGCCTGGCCGCCGTTGCTGAGCCGGCCCACTGCCGCAGCACCGGCCGCCGTGTCGATGTCGGCGTCGTCGAGCACGATGAACGGGTCTGAACCGCCCAGTTCCAGGACGCACTTCTTCAGGTGCCGTCCTGCCACCTCGCCCACTGCCGCTCCGGCTTTCTCCGAGCCGGTGAGTGAAACGCCCTGCACGCGCCGGTCCGCAATGGCTGCCGCCACCTGGGCCGAGGAAATGAAGGCATTGAGGTACACGCCGTCCGGCAAGCCGGCCTCGCCCAGGACCCGTTCGATGGCCAGGGCGGACTGGGGGCAGTTGCGCGCGTGCTTGAGGATGATCGTGTTGCCGAGGGCGATGTTCGGGGCGGCGAAACGTGCCACCTGGTAGTACGGGTAGTTCCACGGCATGACGCCGACCAGGGGCCCGACGGGTTCGGTGCGTACCATCGCCGTTCCCGCGCCCTTGATACCCAGTTCCTCGTCAGCAAGGTATTCCTCGAGGTGGTCCGCGTAGTGCTGGTAGATGGACGCCACCAGTTCCACCTCTCCCCTGGCCTGGGCGACCGGCTTACCCATTTCCAGGGTCAGCAGTTTGGCCAGTTCCTCCGCCTGCCCGCGGTGGATTTCCGCCGTGCGGGTGAGGACGGCCCGGCGCTGTTCCAGGGGTGTGGTCCGCCAGGACCGGTAGGCGGCGGCGCTGCGTCCGATCAGGGTATCCAGGTCGGAGTCGGAGATCTCCGGGTATTCTGCGGTGGCCTCCCCGGTGGCCGGATCGGTTGTGGCGTACACGCCCATGGTTGGTTCTCCTCTGTGGTGGTGGGTGGTTGAGTCCGCGTCAGGCGGCGACGGCGGTGGCCGGCGTCAGTTCGAAGCCGCAGTAGCCGTTGGCTGCGACCTCGGCCAGGACCCCGCGGTAGTTGCCCAGGCCGCCCAGGTAGAACAGCACGCTGGGTTTCTTGCCCGGGATATTCGCCCCGAAGATCCAGGACTCGACCTTGGTGAACACCGTCATGTTCGCGATCCGGGTGCACAACTCGGTCCATTCCGCCTCGGCCCCGGGCGTAGGCTCGATGGCCCGGAGACCGGTCTTTTGGGCGTGATCGATGGTGTCACTGATCCACTCGACCTGGGTCTCAATGCTCGGCGGCAGGTTGGTGAACGGGCCGTTGGGGCCAAGGACCATGAACCAGTTGGGGAAGTTTGCGGTGGAGATGCCCAGGTAGCTGGTGGGCTGGCCGTCCCAGTGGTCGTTGATGTTCAGTCCGTTGCGGCCGACAATTTCCATGCGGCGGTAGTTTCCGTCCACGGCGTCGAAGCCGGTGGCGAAGACGATGACGTCCAGTTCGTGCAGCACGCCGTCCTCGGTCACGACACCCTTGGCGGTGACTTCACGGATCGGGTTCTCCTTGATGGCCACTGCCTCGACGTTGGGCCGGTTGAACACCTGGAAGTAGCCGTCGTCGCACAGCGGGCGCCGGGCGAACAGGCCGGTCGGCGTCAGCTTGCGTGCCGTCTCGGGGTCTTCGATGATCTGGCTGATCTTGTTCCGGATGAAGGACGCCGCGGTCTCGTTGGCTTCCTCGTCCGTGGCGATGTCGCTGAAGGTCTCGAACATGAAGCGGAAGCCGCCGCCGTATTCCCAGGCCTTCTCGTAGACCCTGCGGCGTTCTTCTTCGGAGACGCTCATCGCGGGAACGGTGCTTTCCTCAAATCCGAAGGCTACGGCCGAGCGCTTGACCTGTGCCCAGATATTGTCGTAGTCGGCTTTGATGTCGGCGATAGCTTCAGCTGTTGCCGGGCGCTTGCCCACCGGGACCGAGTACTGCGGGGTCCTGACGAACACGGTGAGGTGGTCCACCTCGGGGGCCAGTGCGGTGATGACCTGCTGGCCGGTGGAACCGGTGCCGATCACGCCGACCCGGCGGCCGGCCAGTGACTTGCCCTGCGGCCAGGCTGCGGTGTGGATGGTCTCCCCCTCAAACTTGTCCAGGCCGGGGAGGTTGGGGAAGTTGATGGCAGAGAGCAGTCCTACGGCATTGATGACATAGGTGGCGCCGTAAACGGCGCCGCCGCCGGTGGTGACTTCCCAGAGTCCTTCGTTTTCGAGATAGACGGCGGACTTTACCTCGGTGCCGAAACGGAAGTGTCGGCGGAGGTCGAAGCGGTCAACCACGCCTTCGAGGTACTCGAGGATTTCGGGCTGGGTGACGTAGCTGTGCTTCCACGTGCCGTCCTGCAGCAGGTCCCTGTCAAAAGAGAAGCGGTAGACGTGGCTCTCGGTGTCCGAGAGTGCGCCCGGGTAGCGGTTCCAGTACCAGGTGCCGCCGGGGCCGCCGGCCTTGTCAAAACCGACAACGGTGAGGCCTTGCTCATTGGCAAGTTTGTGCACCGCGTAGATGCCGCCGAAGCCGGCGCCGATGACCACGGCGTCAACGGTCTGGATGGTGTTCTGTGCAGTCATGGCGAACTCCTTTGTCGTTCTGATGCAGGGGATGAATATGGTTTGGCGTTACTTCCGGTACTGCTCTATTTCGTGTACCAGGCGGCGAGCTTTTCGAACTCCTGTGCAACGAGGGCCGAGCGGCCTGCCAGGAACGGGTAGACGTGTTGCTGGCCCTCCCCGATGGACAAGGTGACGTCCACGCCGGCGGTCCTGACGCGATCCTCCAGCCGGGTGGCGTTGTCAAGGAGGGACTCCACGCTGCCGGCGGTGATGTACAGGCGCGGGAAGCCGCTGAAGTCGGCATACAGCGGGTTGGCCAGCGGAGTACGGGGGTCAATGGTGCCGCCGAGGACGCCGGCGATCATGCCTTCAAGCAGTTCAGGGGTGATCAGGGCGTCGGTGTCATTGTTGGTGACCAGCGTTTCGCCCTTGTTTTCCATATCCAGCCACGGGGAGAAAGCAATCACTTGGCCGGGCGCTTCCTTGCCCTGTTCCTTCACGGCAAGGGCTATGGCGATGGCGAGGTTTCCGCCGGCGGAATCGCCGATGGTGGTGATGTTTTCCGGTGCAATACCTGAGGCGACGAGCGCGTCGAAGGCCGCCACGCCGTCGTCCACCTGGGCCGGGTGAGTGAACTCCGGGGCCCGGCGGTAGTCCAGCACGAAGCTTACCGAGCCGAGCGCCTTGGCGACGTGTGCGGCCAGCTTCCGGTGGCTGGAGGCAGAACCGACGGCGAATCCGCCACCGTGCGTGTAGAGGAGGACCTTGGTGCTGTCCGCGCCTTGCGGCAGGCACCAAATGCCGGGGACACCGCCAACGGTGTCCTCACGGTAGGTCACACCTTCGGGTTCGACGGTGGGCTGGTGCCATTCGTCGAAGATGGAACGAAACAGGCGCATGGTCAGACCGGGGGTGGTCTCCATGATCCGGGCCCAGTCGGCGTACAGCTCGCGCAGTACGTCCTGGTTCTGGGTGCCGGCTGGTGCGGCTGTCTGCTCAACAACGTTGGCGGTCATGATGCTCTCCTTTGAGTCCGCTCTGGATTGCCGGCGGTCCGCTGCTTCGGCGGCCGCCCCGGCGTTGATTCAAAGGTAGGAGTGTGTTCCATGCCACAGGCGTTCCAATCTGAAACGGTCACCGGCCCCGCATATTGATACCTGAAGTGGGCCCAATGAACCCACGAATAGGTATTGGAGGGCAGGGCAATATGTGGCGCATGATGAATGAAGACCCATTGACCCCAACGAAGAGGTGCTCCCCATGCATGCATTCGCCGTCCAGCCCGACGACCCGGCCATCCATGATCTGGACCTACCCACACCGCGCCCGGAGGGACGGGAGGTGCTGCTGAAAGTGCTGCGTGCCGGGGTTTGCCACACCGACACGCACCTGCGCGAAGGTGGTTACGACCTTGGCAGCCGGGGTCAGATGAGCCTGAAGGACCGGGGCATCGAGTATCCCATGGTCCTGGGGCACGAAGTCGTCGGAGTCGTGGAGCAAACGGGCGCCGACGCCACGTCCGTTGGTGCCGGAGACATTCGCCTCATCTACCCGTGGATCGGCTGCGGTCAATGCCGCCACTGCCGGGCGGGCCATGACAACCGCTGCTCCGCCGGGCAGAACCTCGGCGTCGCACGCCATGGCGGTTACGCCGAGTACATTCTGGTACCGGATGAAAAATACCTCGTGGACATCGATGGGCTCGACCCGAGCTGGGCCGCGACGCTGGCCTGTTCCGGCCTCACAGCCCACAGTGCGGTGGACAAGGTCCTCCCCCTTGAACCGGACGAACCGGTGGTCATCTTCGGCGCGGGCGGGCTCGGGCTGACCGCGATTGCCATCCTGCGGGCCCGGGGCCACCAAAACATCTGCGCTGTGGATGTCTCGGAGAGGAACCTTTCGCTGGCCCGGGACATGGGCGCCATCAGCACCGCACTGTCCGGGCCCGGCCAGGATCCCGGTGATATCAGCCGCGCAGCCGGCGGACCGGCCGGCGCCGTCATCGATTTCGTCAACAACGGTGCCACTGCCGCAACCGCCTTCGATATCCTCGCGAAAGCCGGAACCATGATCCAGGTGGGCCTCTTTGGCGGGGAAGTCACTATTCCCACCGCGATGCTTGCACTGCGCATGATCCGCATCGAGGGCAGCTTCGTGGGCACATTGGCCCAATTGCACGACCTGGTGGGCATCGCCAAGACCGGTAAACTTCCCAGCATCCCGGTCGCCGAAAGGACGCTGTCCGCAGCTGAGGTGTCGCGAGCCCTGGACGAACTGACCCGCGGCGGGATTGCTGGACGCATTGTTCTGACTGCTTGAGAATGGGAAAGTGATCGAGAAATCACGCCGCGAAGACGCGGTCCGGAACGCCCGGGAACGGCTGATCACAGAAGGCCTCGTCCGGGCCTCCATTCCGGCGTCGCTCGTTCCCGAGGAAATTGAACAGAGTTGGCGGCGCTCGGTCTCCCATCATGTCAATCCGGCGACCGGCCCGCACGTCCTCGGCGACATAGATCCCGACAGCGCCATCCTGCGGGCCGCGGGCAGAATCCTGGACCAATGGCAGGACAACCTGACCGACACCCGGCTGGCGCTCTTCCTCGCCGACGAGGAGGGGCGGATCGTTTCGCGGCGCATCATCGATGCCCAGGACGCCCGGACCCTGGACAACGCTTACGCGGCCGAGGGCTTTGTCTTCTCCGAAAAGGCCTTGGGCACCAACGGCCTCGGCACCCCCATTGAAGGGCGCGGAGTAGTCTTCGTCCTGGGGACCGAGCACTTCAATGACGCGCTGGCTCAACTCGCCTGTGCAGGTGCACCCATCAAACACCCAATCACCGGCCGGATTGTCGGATCACTGTCCATTGCTTCCCACGTTGACGCCGCCAGCCCGCTGATGGTCTCCATGGCGCGCCAGGCGGGCCACCAGATCGCAGAAGCGCTGGAGCTGATGGCTGACTCCCGGAACCTGGAGTTGGCACGCACCTACCGCAGGTTCCAGTCCTCCAGGAATCCGGTCCTGGTCATGAATTCCGAAACCGTCATGACCGACCTGCCCGCGCTGGCGCATTTTGACGCCGAGGCACACGCGTATCTGTGGGAAACGTTGCGCCGCCACCAATGGGAGAAGGACACGGTGCAGCTCGAACTTCCCCTGCTCGGAACCGAAGCGGTGATCAGGCGCCTGGGCCGCCCAGGCCAGGACGCCATCTTCGCACTCGAATTCACCACGCCGGCCGGTGCCGCAAGTGGCAGAATCGAATCCACCCGCACCCTCGGAGACGCAAAAGAGCCCGGGCTCCGGGAAGTCCTGAACGGCCTGTCCTCACGCAAGGCCCGCACCACAACGTCTTACAGCGCCTTGCAGAATGACATTTCAAAGGCCGCCGCGACCGGCGGCACCATCCGGGTCATCGGAGGCCCCGGCGTCGGAAAGCGCCACCAGTCTTCAAAGTGGTTGCGCCAGCACACGGGGCGGGAACCCGGGTCCTTTGCTGCCAACGAGTTCACCACCGATCCGTCAGCCTGGGCCCGCATGGAAGCGGTCCTGAATGAGGGACGCGGCGTCATCATCGACGGATCCACCATGCCGGAAGAACTGCTGGGCCGGCTCATCCAATTTGCCGGTATTGCCAGAGCCGGAGTCCATCCCGGCGCACGGGTCGTCCTCACCCAACGGACCAACGGTCAGGCACCCCATCGCGGTGATGACACCCCGGGCCTGTCCGGGCCCGTGCACGTGCCCTCCCTTGTTGACGTGCGCGACGAACTCCCTGAAATTATCCGGGAGGTGTCCGCCGAAATCTTCCCCGGCATCCAGCCCCCACGGTTCTCCCCCGCCGCGCTGCAATGCCTTTTCGCATGGGATTGGCCCGGCAACGTGGGGGAACTGGCCCGGCTTCTTGCCGTGCTCCGGCATTCAACCGGAGACGCTCTGGTCCAGACCAAGGACCTGCCCGCCGCCATGCATCGGGCGTCCCTGCCATCATTTAGCCGCTATGAGCAGTCCGAACGCGATGCCATCGTCTCAGCTCTCGCGGAAGCCGAGGGCAACAAGACACGCGCAGCTGAGATTTTGGGAATCGGCCGCACCACAATGTGGCGCAAGATGCGCACCTTGAAGATTGACGCGGATGAACGGGTGATCCGTCCGGGAGTGTGAAGAACCAGAAGTAGTCTGCTGCGCAAAGACGGCACCGGTGCCGAGCGGTCAGCTCAGTGCCAGGGCCGTATGCATGTGGGGAAACTCAGTCGACCAGCGCGTCGGCGATGCCGGAGGGATCCCCGGCGTCGTTCCGCGTGAGCGAATCCTTCACGTCTGTGTACCGCGGCGCACCCAACGGTTCGGTAGGGGTCTTGGAAGTCTCACGCATCCCCAACCGGGCAACGGCGCCATTCGTTACAGTCGGGCCGGGGCCACAGCCGCTGTGCCGGGCGGGTCCCTCCCGCGTTCAGGGATGCTTGGGTGAATCGGACGTCCAGTTCCAGTTTCCGGGCGCCGGCTTTGGAGACCGGCGCGATCAGAAAGGGCTTCCCGGCGTCCGCGGTAGGCTCCGCGTTTCTTAGCCAGTGCAAGCCCTTCGCGTTGGCGTTCACCGATCAGTGCGCGTTCGAACTCTGCGAAGGCACCCATGACCGAATTCCGCCCAGTTCGATGCTGTGGATCGTTTCGAAACCGTCGGTGAGCGGGGGGATGTTCTGAAGGCTGACTGATGAAGGTTGACGGGCTTTTCAGCTGCAGCGAACGGTATTGGACCAGCACCTGAAAACCCTGCATGCAATTTGGATCCGGACACATATTCTGCGGAATATCTGCTCGCTACGATGAGGTGACCGGACAGAGCCGTCCGGCGGAATCGACGCAGAAGGAAGCCATGGCCGCGGTTACGGTGGATGATATCCTTTCGGACTTTCCTCTAGGGTTCGCCACCCTCGTCATGCGGCCCGCCTCCGGGCGTTCGGCGGTGGAAAAGTTCCTGATCGTGGATGCGGACGATGAAGTCTCCGACGCCGGCGCAGCCTTCGTCCTGCTGATCGGCGTCCGTGGCCGGTCGGCTTTGCCGGCCCTGCGCCGGCTCCTCGGGAACCCGCCCCTGGTTGTCGCGGTCAAGGGAATCCGTGACGAGCTGACCGAGGCAGAGGAACTGCTGGGCGCCGCCGGCACCGGGCTGCTGCTCGTGGATCCGGCTGCCGATTGGGACCGGTTCCTTTCCATCGCCAAGGACAGGATCCAGCCGCGAAGCTACCCCAGCGAAGTGCTGACACTTCTGGAAGAAGATCTGTTTGCCATTGCCCAGACCACCGCGCGCCTGACCTCCAGTCACGTGGTTATCGAGGATGCGGCCAACAAGGTCCTGGCCTACTCCACGGTGTCGAACGACATCGACGAGCTGCGTAAAGCGTCCATCCTGGCCCGGCGCGGCCCGCGGAAGTACGAAATGCTGCTCAAAGACCTCGGCGCTTACCGTGAGCTGCACAGAACACGGCTGCCTGTGCGTGTTCCGGCCAGGCCGCAGGACGGGCTGAGGGAACGGGTGGCGATAACGCTGTTTGCCGGTGAGCGGATCATGGGCTACATATGGCTTCAGGAAACCGGGGACGGCTTCAGCCCGGATGTTGACTACGTACTGACGGGGTCTGCTGCCCGGGCCTCCGCCGAGCTCATCCGTTACCGTAACCAGCAGTCCGTGCCCATGCGTGAGGACCGCGTTGCCAGGATCCTCTCGGGTGCAGCAGAGGCTGCTGCGACTGCCCGAAGCGGAAAAATCCCTGCGGAGCGACCGGCGGCACTGATACTGATAGGTATGTCCCCGGCGGACAGCGAGGCCGATGACGCGGCATTGAAGCATGGCGAGCTTGCCAGCCTGGCCTCGATCCATGCCGCTGCATACAAGGCGTCCGCGGTCGTCGGGCAATTCAAGGGCGACACTGCCGTCATTGTTCCGGGCTTGCTGTCCGCTACCGCCGAACAGGGGCTGCGGAGCCTGGCCGAATCCGTCATCCGGGACGCAGCCAGGCATCTGGGCATCAGCCCCTTCGCTGCTGTCGGGCCGGTGGCTCCGGATCTGCTGAGCCTCCACTCGGTCACTCCGATCACCGAGGCCCTGCTCGAGTGCGTGGGTGCATCCCCTGACGCATCTGTGGCGACAGTGGCTGACTTTGAAGCCGAGATACTGTTCCGTGACGCACTCCACAGGTTCAAATCCTCGACGTTCCGGCACGGCAGCATGTCAGCCCTCATGCGCGATGATGCCGAACTCGCCGAAACCTTGCGCGTCTATTTCGACTGCTCGCTCGACGTCGCCGAATGCGCCAAACGGATGGCGCTTCACAAGAACACCGTCTACTACCGAATCAGCAAGGCCGCCCGGGTCACCCGCCTGGATTTCGACAATCCCCGCGACGCGCTAGTGGCACTGCTGCATGTCCATGAATGGGCCGGCCGACGCAACGACCTACAGGGCAGGAAATGACCACAGCACTGGATGCACCGCCGTTGGGACCGATGCTCGATGACATCGTGTCCAACCACAGACCGCAAAGGGAATCCGGTTCCGTACCGGCGAACATCCCGTCTCTCGCGGGCGTTCCATTCAGCAGATTCGGAATTGCGGTCGCCACCGCAGCCGGCGACGTCTTTTGCTCGGGAGACGCCGATGTCCCTTTTTCCATCCAGAGCATCTCCAAGGTATTCACCCTTGCGATGGCCCTGCGCCGGGACAGCCCGGGAGCCCTGTGGTCCCGGGTGCTGCGCGAACCCTCCGGCACTGCTTTCAATTCCTTGGTCCAGCTGGAAGTGGAACACGGCATCCCGCGGAACCCCTTCATCAACGCCGGTGCCCTGGTGGTCACGGACCACCTGATGGACCAGACCCCCGATGCCGCCGCAGCTCTTCTTGACTTTCTCACCGCAGAGAGCGGACCAGGCGGTCCCTTCATCGATGAGGCCGCGGCGGCAAGCGAACTGCGCAACAGCAGCCGCAACCTGGCCCTGGCCCACTTCCTCAAAGATTTCGGCAATCTCAGGCGATCTGCGGAGTCGGTGGTGGAAAACTACGTCCGCCAGTGCTCCATCATGATGACTTGCAGGGAGCTCGCCCAAGCTGGCCTCTTCCTCGCCCGGGAGGGCCGCGGCGCGGCTGGAGCGGTGGTGACACGCAGCGAGGCCAAACGCATCGGCTCCATCATGCTGACCTGCGGCATGTACGACGCCGCAGGAGAATTCGCGTACCGCGTCGGTTTGCCCGGCAAAAGCGGCGTGGGCGGAGGCATCCTGGTCATCGTTCCCGGCCAGTGCGCCATCTGTGTCTGGAGTCCCCGGCTGGACACCAAAGGCAACTCCCTGGCGGGCACCGCAGCTCTCGCCGAGCTGTCCGACCGCACCGGCTGGTCGGTTTTCTAGTCCGTTCTTAGCCCTGCCCCTTCAGCCTCGGGCGGCATCCGTTCTTCCACCTGATTCCCCCTAACCGGACAGACCTGTGCCCGGATCGAAAGGAAATCCATGCCCAACAACAACCCCAATGTCGAGGTTGCTCTCCACCACACGGTCCCAAAGCAAGCGCACGCCACCGAAAACCTCCTCCACGCGGAAGACACGGGCTACCACAAGAGCCTGAAGCCCCGGCAGATCCAGATGATCGCGATCGGCGGTGCGATCGGCACCGGCCTGTTCCTGGGAGCAGGCGGCCGCCTGAACGCCGCCGGACCTTCCCTGGTCATCGCGTACGCCGTCTGCGGCTTCTTCGCCTTCCTGATCCTGCGCGCCCTCGGCGAGCTGGTGCTGCACCGCCCGTCCTCGGGATCCTTCGTCTCCTACGCCCGTGAGTTCTACGGCGAG
>NZ_SMRU01000021.1 GCF_004354015.1 Arthrobacter terricola | reverse complement strand
TCGCGGCATCCCGGTAGGACCGGGTCAGATCGTAAGCAGCTAAAATTTCCATGAACTCTCCTGGAGACTTCATAACGAGCCCCCTCCTTCCCGTTACGGGTGAAATACAACGATTGGCATCGCCATTTCACCGCGGAAGGAAGGGGCTCTCCTCGTAACGACATGAGGAATGGACAAGGGGAATCCCGGCACGCCAAGCCACACACTATGGCCTACTGCTGTCCAAAATGCTTGCCGCCGCTGGTCAAAACCACTGCCGCGAACGGTCACCCAGTTTTGCCGTCTCCGGTCAGTTTAAAGTTGCCGCTTACATGGGGGACGTCCTGACCAGGAGGCGGTCTTGCTCGGCCAACGGGTGCTTGGACTACCGGCACGCTTACTCTGAGCCGGTCATTCCGGCGCCGCGATTTGGAGCCGGCGAACCACTCCGTGATCGATCAGTAAGGCCCGGCCGGGCGGCGAATGGGGTTCCACTTCGACGCGGATGCCGAAAAAATCGCCGTCGGACGGCGATCGCGGGCCCATCAGGATTCCCGATCCATTGCCCCGGGCACGCGACAACAGGGGGCATCGCTGCAGGGTGGACAAGCTGTGCGTGGAGGTGGCGACTACTGAAAAACCCATGGCCGGGAGTTCAGCGAGGAGCGTCCCGGATGTGGCACTTAGAATGCCGACGTCATCCACCAGGACAATCGCATCCGTACGCTCAAGCCCGTCGCTCGCCCGCCGGTGGAGGTTTGTCCAAAAGGCTTCTGGATCTGCCCCGTCCGGTGGCGACAACCAGGCATTGGCCGGATTGAGCAGTTGCATTGCAACAAGCAATGAGGACTTGCCCGAGCCCGGCGCGCCGAGGACCGGGAAGACACCCGGACGGGGGAGGGCCGCCCGGACAGCTTCGAGTTCGTCTCCGCCCACGCCGAGCAGCATTGATCGAGCGGGTGCCGGGGAAGAAGTTAGTGAAAGCCCCCGGGCCTGCGCATCCGCGTCAGCTGATAGCCCGGAGGCTTTGACCGAGGACAGTGCGACTGACAACGGAAGTGGCTCGACACGGAAGGGGCGCTGCTGCGGCGTCGACCGTTCGCCGAATGGCCAAGTGGAGCCAGCCTCCGGCTCGACCATCTGGGCGACTGCAGTATCGACGTCAAGGAACCTTCCGCTCGCGACGGCCCGCGATCGCACGGCTTTCATCGCAGCGAAGCGCGGCCAACCCACCCGTCCCTCTTCGGTAGTGCCCGTGGGGAAGTAGGCGCGGTTGGGAACCGAGGCGAAGACGCGCGACGTGACTAAGTCACGGTCCCCGGTCAATAGCACGGTGAGCCCCGATGCTGGACCGTCACGGACAATACTGTGAACGAGCTCCTCCGCCCAGACGAGCGGACCAGACCGAAACTGGGACACCCAGGAACCCCAACTCGATATGACAAGAAGCAGGGGAACTGCGTCGTCGGCGGTGGCTTGGGTTTTCCGGGCAGATACTTCGGCCGCCAGCCGCTCCAGAACCCGGACGCCTCTCCTGAGATGGCCAAGGGAGGCAACAGCCCCGATGCGCCCCTGCGCGGTGACGTCGGAGAGTGATCCATCGCCGTCGAGGACGTAGACATGGATGTCTTCCGCTCCTGTCACGATCTGCGCCGCCACCGCCCGCAACGTGGAATCCGCTCCACTTGAAGGCGGACCCACCAAACCAAGATGTCCATGGATGGTCGGTGACCAATTCAATTGCGCGAGCCTTTGCTCCGCAGGCACGTCGGCCAGTCCGAGGACAGCCCCGGCGGGTGGCGCCGGTGCAGTGAGCGCATGCCTGCCGGACGACGTGGGAGGCGCCGGGAAGCCGTTGAGAGCGATGGACTCGGGAAGCGACTCCGCGACCGGCCTCCGTGGACTCTTGCCGTTGCGCGCTCGCCAGGCTTCGTCGAGTGCATTGATGAGTGGACGCGCGGCTTCAGCAGGCGTCGGGCTTCCGGTCTGGGGCCCGGATGGGAACATGTCGCGAGCGCAAGCGTCCAATGCGAGCCGGGCAGTTGGCCGGCCAGGGGAAACTGCCCGTTGCGGACTGGAGATCGTGGCTGACTGGAAAAGTTCTGGTGCGTCCGTCCCGCGAACCATGTAGGCACGCCCCGGACAAGCTACAGGAATCGATGCTGCGATCGGAGAATTGATGATGTCCCTCGACTCCGTTTCGGACTGTACGCGAAGCGCGATGCTCGTGGTGACGTTGGCGCGGATGTCAGCGCTGACGGCTCCCTGCGGACGCTGCGTTGCCATGATGAGGTGAATGCCCAAGGATCGCCCGATCGTCGCGATGCGCATCAGTTCGGCCAAGGCTGCCGGGGCCTCTTCGATGAGCATCCTGAATTCGTCGATGACAAGGACCAATCGGGGAAGCGTGGGCATGCAGCGTTCCAGTTTCGCATCGGCGCCCGTGGTGGCCCAGTACCCAGGCAAATCGGGGACATTGGCTCCCGCCAGGATGCCCTCCCTGCGCTTCACCTCGGCCCGCAGGGAACACAGCGTGCGCTCAAGTTCGTGTTCGCTCAAGTCCGTGAGCATGCCGACGCAATGGGGCAGCTCCTTGAGGGGACCCAGGCCGGAACCTCCCTTGAAGTCCACAAACAGGAAGTTCACCTTGGCTGGACTGTGGGTCAACGAGACGGCTGCCACGATGGTGCGCAACAACTCGGACTTTCCCGATCCGGTGGTTCCAGCCAGGAGCAGGTGCGGGCCGTCAGAGACGACATCGAGGGAGCGGGGACCGTCAATTCCCTTGCCGATCAGGGCGGTCAATGAGCTTCGACCGTCGGAAGCTGTCCAACGGACCGCGATGTCCCGAACCTCGGGCGAAAGTAATTCAGTGAGCGCGCAGGTCTGCGGGACCGCTGGTGCTTTGTCGGGGAGTGTTGTGGATAGGGCGGCCAAGGAACGGCAGAATCGGTCAAACACCATCGGGGAAACAAAATCGGGGTCGAATTCCCTCGTCAAGGGCGACGGACCGATGGCTGCCCGCCCATTCCACAGCTCAACCGTGCAGCCGGCCGGATCCTTGCCTGGTGCATCGTGGAAGATGCTCCAGTGGGCGTCGGTTGCTGCCTTTCGTAGTGCGGGTACGCCTGCGTCGTTGCCGGCGCCAAACAGGAACAACGCTCCCGCGGTGCATTCGTCGTGCCCGGTGAGGATGGCCATCGCCGAAGACACATCGGTGGTCAAGCTGACCCGGGGCAGGAACCTGGCGCTCGACGGTAGCCGGGCCGGTGGGCCGCACACAACAATCCGAATCTTCCCGGCACTGGGAAAGGCGAGGAGTTGCATCAGCAGGAACCTGACCAAGCTGTCGACCTTGGCCTCGGGGCCAACGAATGAAACCGTTTGGGAAGCCGGGTCGAGAACCACCGGGACCTGTCCCAATGATGGCGGGTCGAAATTCGGATCGGCCGGATCGAGGGCAATACGGGCGTCCTGCGGGCAGGTACCGAGCCGCAGCCACACATCGTGATTGTCCACCTCGGCGGGTACTGCATCCCTGCTCGCGGGAACCGAGGGGGCGTGCACAGCACGGGGCTTGGCCCCGTCAGCGGCGGACTCAGCAACGCTCGCGGCACCGGCGACCGAGCCGACAGCAAAGGCAAGTTCCGCGGCGGACGGAGAGCACCGCCGTCGTCGGCTTTTGTCTTCCTCTGCAGCTTCCTGAAGGGCGGCCGCCAGCGTCCGGCGATGTTTTCGGCCCGAAATCGCCGGGACCAAAACCGCTACCGCAGATATCGCAGTGAACCCAAGGAACATCCACATCCCGGTGGCAACCGCCATGCCTGCTCCCAGCAGTAAGGGCAGACCGGCCGTGAGCAGAATCTGGGCACGGTTGGAGGAATCCTGGCGTCGCGGCACCAGGAGAGGTTCCGCAGCACCAACTCCTGCGGCGTGCAAGGTGTCCATCCCGCGCTCCACGTGTCCGAAGACGATGGACATGGCGGAGCTGCCACAGCGGATCCGGGAGCTCGTAGTGATGGTGGCCGAACGGATCTTTCGCCCGTCCACGGTGGTTCCGTTCGCGCTCGCGTTATCCGTCAACGTAATGGCGGTCTCGGAAATGGCGAGGGTCGCGTGGGTCCGTGAAAGATCGGGGTCCGGGAGACAGATTTCGGGCCCGCCGCGGCCGATCCGGTAGATGCCGCGTTTCAGGGGAACGATGGTGCCTGCCGCAGGACCGGCGTGCACCAGCAGCGAAAGCGTCGGGGATTCTGCAGGCTGGTCGGGAGTGGACTGCGTGCCCGCCCCGTCGACCAGGACGGCGCCAGGGGCGAGAGGAGGAGCGCCAACGGTGAGGCCGGCAAGCGGCACCCCTGCGACCGTCAACTCGCCGGTAGTGAACTCAGAAGCGACGGCGGCTTGGACACCGCACCCGGAATCGCCGTCGCGCACTGATATTGCCAGCTCGACCGGGGCAGCATGGCGAGCCGCGAAGGGGCCACGGACCAAGGTGCAGTGGAACGTCACGGGGTGGATCCTTTCGGCCAGGCGAAGACGGTTCTTCCAACGTATTTGCCGCGGGCGCCGGATGTTCCCAGACAATTCATGTATGTGGATAACTCGGCTTGATCAGGCTTGGACAGAGGAGCAGTGAGGGACACCGGCGGATATTGGGCGTGCCATCTCGGGTAGGCTTGACCTGCGGCTAATGCAGTCCATTGGCTTGCCCAAATTTGAACCAGGAGATTTTGTGACCGCTGACCTCGTCATTGTCGGGTCGGGCTTTTTCGGCCTGACGATCGCAGAACAGGCAGCCAGCGAGCTGGGCTTGAAGGTTGTTGTCATCGACCGCCGTCATCACGTCGGAGGCAACGCGTACAGCGAAACCGAAGAGCAAACCGGGATTGAGGTGCACCGCTACGGCGCCCATTTGTTCCACACGTCGAATGAGCGCGTGTGGGAGTACGTGAACCGGTTTACCACCTTCACCAACTACGTCCACAAGGTGTATGGAGTCCACAAGGGCGAGGTGTATTCCCTGCCCATCAACCTGGCCACCATCAACCAGTTCTTCAGGGCCAACCTGACGCCTGGCGACGCGCGGGCGCTTATCCAGGAACAGGCCGGTGAGCTCGCGGGCACCGATCCCCAGAACCTCAACGACAAAGGTATCCAGCTGATCGGGCGCCCGCTTTACGAGGCGTTCATCAAGCACTACACCGGCAAACAGTGGCAGACGGATCCCAAGGACCT
Source organism: Arthrobacter terricola (assembly GCF_004354015.1). GTDB lineage: Bacteria > Actinomycetota > Actinomycetes > Actinomycetales > Micrococcaceae > Arthrobacter > Arthrobacter terricola. Next base: position 104,341 of record NZ_SMRU01000021.1, on the reverse strand, counting down.
GCCCGCGGGAATCATCTCCCGGCTTCCCGTCCGCTACAACTACGACAACCGCTACTTCAACGACAAATACGAGGGCTTGCCTACCAACGGGTACACCGCGTGGATCGAGAAAATGGCGGAACACCCGAACATCGACGTCAGGCTCAACACCGACTTCTTCGACGAGTCCCACGAGTATTCGAGGGAGAAAGTGGTCGGCAAGATCCCAGTCGTCTACACGGGGCCCGTGGACCGATACTTCGACTTCGTCGCCGGGGACCTTTCCTGGCGGACGATCGATTTCGAGCAGGAAGTCCTGGAAGTCGGCGACTTCCAGGGAACGTCAGTGCTCAACTACAACGACGTCGACGTCCCGTACACCCGGATCATCGAACCGCGCCACTTCCACCCCGAGCGTGATTACCAGACGGAGAAGACCGTCATCATGCGCGAATTCTCCAGGTTCGCCGAGAAGGGTGACGAGCCCTACTATCCCGTCAACACCGCGGACGACCGCGAAAAGCTGCTCAAGTACCGCGACCTCGCGGCGGCCGAAAAGAGCGTTCTCTTCGGGGGCCGCCTGGGAACGTACAAATACCTTGACATGCACATGGCCATCGGTTCCGCGCTGTCCATGTTCGACAACAAGATCCGTCCGCATTTCGAAAGCGGCACGGCATTCGAAAGCGGAGGAGTGGACGCGTGAGCGGCGAAACGAAGATGCAGATCCTGCAACGGGTCATCCTGCCGGCCGACGACCAACTGGACACCACGGCACTCTATGTCGACGCCGGCCCGGCAAACGGCATACGCCTGCGTGAAAACGACGAATTTGCCCGCAACCCCAAGGCGCCCGAAGACAAACTCCATTTCGTCAGCTCGGGCAGCGAGGAGGTCCATTTCGAGGACGTCCTCTCCAGGAGCTCGATCAGGCTGCGCGCCGGCGAACAGCTCTCGTTCGGAACATACTTCAACGCGTTCCCTGCCAGCTACTGGCGGCGATGGACGGATCTGCAATCGATCCGCCTTGTTGTGCGGACCACCGGCCACGGCACCGTCACGGTGTACAAGTCCAACGCAAGGGGAACCCTTCAGCGCGTGGACGGGGCGAGGGTTGACGGCACGGCCGTCACGGAATTCGACCTCACCCTCAAGCCCTTCGGCGACGGCGGCTGGTACTGGTTCGATCTCGCGTCCAGCCGTGAGGAACTGACCCTGGATTCGGCCGAATGGCAGGGCGCCGAGCGTGAAGGCAACCCCGGCAAGGTGACCCTTGAGATCACCACTATGAACAAGCCGGATTTCTGCCTCAACAACGCCAGGATCCTCTCGGAACACCCTGAGGTGCTAGAGCATGTGCAGGAAGTCCTCATTGTGGACCAAGGAACCCTGAAGGTCGCGGACCAGCCGGGCTTCGCTGAGGTCAAGTCTGCCCTGGGTGACAAGCTGCGAATCATCGACCAAGCCAACTTGGGCGGCTCCGGCGGCTTTTCCCGCGGCATGTACGAAGCCGTGGAGAACGGGAGCGATTATGCGCTGCTGTTGGACGACGACGTCGTCATCGAACCGGAGAGCATTGCCCGCCTGCTGGTGTTCTCCGACCATTGCCGCAAGCCCACCATCGTCGGCGGCCACATGTTCGACCTCTACAGCCGAAGCGTCCTCCACACCTTCGGTGAGGTAGTCGATCCGTACCGGTTCGTCCCTGCGTTGCCCCACACCGACATGGAGATGAGGCACGACTTCAGTGTCGCCAACCTTCGGCAGACGCCGTGGCTCCACCGCCGTGTCGACGTCGATTACAACGGTTGGTGGCTGTGCATGATTCCAACCGAAATCATCCGCGAAATCGGGCTGTCGCTGCCGCTTTTCATCAAATGGGACGACGCCGAATACGGCTTGCGCGCGCGTGAAGCCGGTTTTGCCACGGTGTCCCTTCCGGGCGCTGCGGTGTGGCACGTCTCGTGGATCGACAAAGACGACCTCGTCGGGTGGCAAGCGTATTTCCACGGCCGGAACCGCTTGATCACAACGCTCATTTACAGCCCCCACAAGAAGGGCGGGCGGGTGATCAGGGAGTCGTTCCAGGCCGACGTGAAGCATTTGGTTTCGATGCAGTACTTTACGGAACAAACCCGCCTCGACGCTTTGGAGGATTTGTTCCTCGGTCCGGAGCACCTGCATCGCAACATCGGCACAAAACTCGGCGAGATCAATGCCTTGAAGTCTCAGTACCCTGACGCCGAAATGCGCGAGAACGTTGACGACTTCCCGGCTCCGGCGCTGGGCAGTGGACCGTCCGGCCTCACACCGATCGGTCTTCCCAACAAGAAGGACCTCGTCAAATGGGGAGTCACGACTGTTGCCCGGCAATTGATCAAGAAGCCGTCGGCAGAGTCCGCTGAACGCCCCCAGGGCTTCCTTGCACACCGGGACAACAGGTGGTTCCGCTTGGCGCACTACGACAGCGTCGTCGTGTCCAACGCGGACGGCACCGCTGCGTCCTGGTACAAGCGTGACCCCGAAAAGCTCAAGGCCATGCTGGCGGAAGCGGGAAAGCACCACGCCAACCTTTACCGTCATTGGGAGGAACTCGCGGAACAGTACCGGAAGGCAGTGCCCGAGATCACGTCCTTGGAGGCCTGGAAGAAGACGTTTGGCCTGGCCGACGAGGAAGGCCGCTAGATGGCACAGCCGGTAAGCGAGCTGGTCCAGCCGGGTCGCGGCCGCGGCATCGTCGACGTCTACAAACACAAGTTCCTGCTCCAGTTGCTGGTCCGCAAGGAGATCAAGATCCGCTACCGCGGATCCGTGCTGGGACTTTTGTGGTCGTACGTCAAGCCGCTGATGCAGTTCCTGATCTACTTCGTGGCGTTGGGCGTGTTCCTCGACATGCAGAAGGGGACTCCGAACTATGCGATCTACCTGTTCGCGGGAATCGTGTTGGTGAACTTCTTCACGGAGTCGCTGGGCAACGCCACGCGGTCGATCGTGGATAACAGGGACCTCATCCGGAAGATCTACCTCCCGCGCGAGCTGTTCCCGGTGTCCACCGTATGGGTGTCCGCGGCACATTTGCTTCCCCAGGTGGTGGTCTTGGTAGGGGCTTGTTTGCTGACGGGGTGGAGTCCTTCCATCTGGCAATTGCTTGCGGTTATCGGGGCGTTCTTCCTGACGGCGCTGCTCTCCATCGGGCTTGGCCTCCTCTTCGGTGCGGCGAACGTCTATTTCCGCGACTCCGAGAACATCGTCGACATGATTTTGATGATCGTCACCTGGGCTTCCCCGGTCCTTTACGTGTGGCCGATGGTGCAGCGGGTCATGGGCCCGTGGTTCTTCCTGTACCAGCTGAACCCGGTGACTGTCGCCGTCGAAATTTTTCACTGGGCATTCTGGTCGCCGACACTCAGTCCGGCGCAGGCGGGGACGATTTCCATGCCGCCGGACCTGCTCACCGTATGGTTCCCCTCCGCCTTTGGCGTGGCCGCACTTGTCCTTGTGATCGGCCAGCTTGTTTTCATGAAGTTGTCCGTACATTTTGCCCAGGAGCTCTGAAATGTCCGTGCCCACCGCCGTTTCCGACAGCGTGGCCATCACATGCCGAAACCTGCGGAAGAAGTTCGTCCTGCGGCACACGCGCAGCATGAAGGAAGCAATCGTGTGGCTGCTGACCGGACGCAAGGGCGATCTGTCCAAGAAGTTCGATGCGTTGAAGGACGTCTCGCTGGATGTCGAGCAGGGCGAGACCGTCGCGTTGCTCGGCCTTAACGGCTCGGGAAAGTCCACCCTCCTGAAGCTCATTTCCGGCGTGCTGCAACCGGACGAGGGGACCGTTCACACTCGGGGGAGGGTCGCTGGACTGATTGAAGTCGGTGCCGGCTTCCACCACGACCTCAGCGGCCGCGACAACGTCTACCTCAATGGCGCAATCCTCGGCATGAGCCAGAAGCAGATCGATGCCATGTTCGATTCGATTGTGGAGTTCGCCGAAATCGGCGAGTTCATCGACACCGAGGTCAAGTTCTATTCCTCGGGAATGTACCTGAAGCTCGCGTTCTCCATCGCCGTCCACACCGACCCCGAAGTCTTCCTCATCGACGAGATCCTGGCTGTTGGCGACGAGCCTTTCCAGCGCAAGTGCATCGTGAAGATCAACGAGTTGGCTGCAGCGGGCAAAACGCTCTTCGTAGTGAGCCACGACCTCGATCTTGTGGCTTCGGTGTGCAAGCGCGGAGTGCTGCTGGAACACGGCCAGATCATCATGGACGGCGAAGTTCACGCCGTAGTAAAAGAACTACGACGGCGGTCGGCGGAATAACCGCGCCGCTTCCCGTCCCGTCACGCGGCCCGTAGTGCCCGACGGCGGTGGGCCACCGTACGCGGTGACCCACCGGAACGGATCAGCCCGCCCCGCAAGCCGTGATCTGGTAGACCTTCGCGCTTCCTTGGCTGTCGATCAGCTTGACGCCTGGATTTTGGTCCAAATACATCAGGCCGGCCGGGGTGTGGTTGCCGCCGTGGACCTCCAGCAGCCCGAAGTCCAGGACGTAGTAGGCGTGCTCGCTCTTGACCGCCTTGCACACCGCGGGATCTTGGGAAACGGCGCCGAGGTGGTCATAAATCTCCTGGAGGCCGGGAGATACGTAGCTGAGGATGTGCAGCTGCGCTGATTTGCGGTCACCCAGTGCGTACGAGAGCGAGGCACCGGTGTATGGGTTGCCGATCAGCACGGCGTTCTGGGGCACATCGTTGTGGAGCCTCTTGAAGACCGCCAGCTCGTCGGTCGATACCAAGGGAGAATCTGCCGCAATCGCGTATTTCGAAGAGGCCTGCTCAACTTCCTTGTCCACAGCCCCCAGTTGGCCGAGGTAGACGGCTGCGGCAACGATGACGAGCAGCGCCGCGGCTCGAACCGGCAGGCGGAGTGCAGGGCGTACCGCGGACCCGAAGGACCGGGAAGTGAAGCTCTTGCGGACCTTCCCGAAGAAGGCGGATTTGTGGCAGATCCATTCGACGCCCACCGCCGCCAGCACGACCGCGACCACAGGGAGGAGTGCCGCGATGCGGAAGCTGTCGTTGTACCAAACGCCGGTCAGCAGGTTTCTCAGCCTGGAGATCGGGAATCCGGAAACCACGACGAACAGGACAGTGAAGATCAGGAAGGCCCCTCCAACCCACCGGTAGCGGAAGGACTTCACGCAGGCCCACACACCGACGAGGGCAACCGGTGCCACGAGCCACGCGGGCGGCGAGTCCAGCGGCGAGAAAACGATCGCTTCGCCCAAGGACTGCGGGACCGTATGGTAGGGACCCCAGAACGACGCGTCGGACGGTGGCCGGAGGACGATCCAAAGAGCGAGGAAAACCACACTGTAAGCGATAAACCCGGCAAGGGGCTTTGCCAGGCGCTGGGCATTCATGCGGCGTTGCTTGACGATCTTCCAAGCAAGGACTGCCGTCATCGGGGCCGTCCAGGTCAGCCACGCCATGAACGTCGTAGGATGCGCGACGACGAGGCCCGACAGGCTCAGGGCCAGCGCAAGCCACGACGGAAGGTCCCTGGGAACCCAGCCGGGGGAGACCCGGGTGATGGCAGCAGCAAGGGCTATGGAGCCCGGCAGAACGCTGATTGAGAGCAGATTCGGGTACAGGACGCCGAAATCCATCATCAGGAGAGGGAAGGCTCCCAAGGAGGCGCAGGCAATCCCGGCGGAAATGGTTGCGGCCGGTGAACGCCCGACCACCCACCGCGCCAGCAGGAGGCAACTGAGCGGCCAAAAGACGGCTGCGATGACGATGCTGGTGACATTCACCGCAACGGGCACGTCCAAGCCAAAAGTCGTTGCGACCAAGGTGGCTACGGCATTCCAACCGGCAGGATAAAATCCGCCGCCTGTCATGTTTCCTATGGTCAGCGAAGAAGCGTTCCCGGTATCAAGGGCGTACTTGACCGAATTCAAGTGGAACACGGCGTCGTACGTTTGGGAGAAATGCTCCGGATCGCCGATGGTTTGAATGACCCGGGCGCTGATCACGATCAAAGCAAGCGCGGCAGCGGCGAACGGGACGATCCGGACCCACGTTCCAGGCTTGAACACCGTGGCGTGGCCGCGCCGCGACCTCGACGCAAACCAGGCGACTGCGGCAAGCACCACGGCGACTACCGCTACGGGCAGAACGTTGAACCGGACGTTGACGAAAGGACTGAGAGTTGACGCTATGACTATTACGCCAACCGACAACGCGGGAGACAGCGCCAAGGCATCGAACCCGCGGTAGCGCAATCCCAGTGAGACAAGCAGGCCGGGCAAAACCAGCAAAAATGCAGCGCCGACTACTTGCGGCAGTACAGACCACCACACAGGCGGGGACTAGTCTTCCAGCAGGCCGTGGAGGTATGCTCCGTAACCGCTCTTGACCAAGGGATCGGCACGCTCGCGAAGTTCGTCGTCGGTGAGGAACCCTTGACGCCATGCGATTTCCTCGGGAGCTCCGATTTTCAGGCCCTGGCGGTTTTCCACTGTCCGGATGAAATTCGATGCGTCGTTCAGGTCGTTGAAAGTTCCGGTATCGAGCCAGGCGGTGCCGCGGGGAAGGATCTCGACGTGGAGCTTACCCTTGTCCAGGTAGGTACGGTTGATGTCGGTGATTTCGAGTTCACCGCGGGCCGAAGGCTCCAGGTTCTTCGCGATGTCCACGACGTCGTTGTCGTAGAAGTAGAGGCCCGGAACCGCGTAGTGCGATTTCGGATGCGCCGGCTTTTCTTCCAGCGAGATTGCTTTGCCGTCTTCATCGAATTCGACCACGCCGTAGGCTTTGGGATCTTTCACCCAATAACCGAAGACAGCGCCGCCATCGATGTTGGCGTGTTTCCTCAACTGCGTTCCCATTCCTTGGCCGTAGAAGATGTTGTCGCCAAGGACAAGGGCCACAGTGTCATTGCCAATGTGGTCTTCACCGAGGATGAACGCCTGTGCGAGTCCATCCGGGGAGGGCTGCTGGACATAGGTAATGCTCACACCGAATTGCGATCCGTCGCCAAGGAGCCTTTGGAACTGCTCCGCGTCGTGGGGAGTGGTGATCACGAGGATGTCGCGGATTCCGGCCAAGATGAGCGTGGAGAGCGGGTAGTAGATCATCGGCTTGTCGTATACCGGGACCAGTTGCTTGCTGATGCCGTGAGTAATCGGATGCAGTCGGGAGCCGGTACCACCGGCAAGAATGATTCCACGCATGGTCTACATCATCCCTTACCTGCCAGTCCGCAGCAAAACCAATGAACTGTGTCAAGCCCTCTGGAAGCGCCCCTATGCGGTGTGTGATTTCCCGCTCTTGCCGCGAAGACCGTCGATGGTTCCCCTGAGTGCCGAGCGCAGCCTGGCCGCTCGGCCGGGAGCCAACATCGTGACGAACAGCAGGTGGCGCAGGTCCAGGAGGACGCCGGAGGCAACCCATCCGGGATGTTCCTTGACGTACCGCCTGCTGACGAGAATCCGGTTCCGGAAGATGTAGTAGTAGCGCCACGATGCGGCGATGCGGACCTTCAGCGGACGCTCTCCAAACGAGATGCCCTTCCCCAAAATGTCCGCGTCCACCAAGGTCCCGAGGGAATGGTCGAATTCCGCATCCGCGAGGACGGTGGGGAGGCCGGCATCGAGGGCACGGAAATAGTACTCGGTGTCCACGAGGTCAATGAAGAGCCCGTCCCAGAAGTTCCCGATCGCATCAAGCGTGGAAACAGGGATCAGAAGTCCGGATTGAATGGGTTCCCGGCCCAACTGGATTCCGGATTTGGAACCGGCCGTCTTGACTGGATTCCCATGGATTCGCGCGGGTGAGACAAGTCCCGGGGTTACTCCGGCCGATTCGGCGGCGCCGGCGGCTTCGACGAGGCGTTGAACGTACTCGGCGGTCAGCAGTGAGTCCTGGTCGACCGTGACGATGTAATCAACTGGTGTGCTGCTCCGCGCCAGATCGATTCCCGCGTTCAGGGCCGAGGCGATTCCGGAGTTGCTTTCGAGCCGCAGCACCTTGCCCCCGGCGCCCGTCACGGCGTCTAAGACGGCGTCGAAACCGGGACCGCTGCCGTCGTCGACCACTACCACTGTGGTGAGTTGCCGAAGCAAGGAGGTGACGTTGTCGAGCAAATGCGGCGTTGGACGAAAGGCGGTGACGACGGCGGCAACCCGCTCCAGCTTCGTCGGCGATTCTTTATCGGCGTGCACGTAGATTTCCTATTTTCCGATGGTGTGCCGGAGAAGCGAACGGAAGGCGGCCGGGCCGCCATGGATCGCGGCGCTGGGCAAGAGGAAGAGGGCGTGGGCGCGGGACGTCAGCCGCAATCCCGCGGCGCGCGCCGCCTTTTTCCACCCCTTCTCGAGGCAAAGGCCTGCAGCTAGTTCGAAGTATCCGCGCTCTCCCGCGAAACGGGAGCCGTCCAGCAGTTTTTTCGACGACGCGCTGCCGGTGTGCCTGCGATACGCGAAGCTGACTTCCGGCTCAATGAGCAGCCCGGCTCCGGCGAGCACCATGTCGATGATCAATCCGAGGTCTTGGATGACGTGGAGTCCGTCGCGGAAATCGAAGTTCGTGATCTTGTCACGGCGGAAAACCAGCGACGGCCAATAAAGCCAGTCGCCGTGAAGCAAACTGACAGCCAGTTTCTCTCCGCCGACCACCCTCGCATGGGAGCCGCGCGGTTTGACGAGGTGCTGCTTGACGAGGTCAACAACGGGACGTGCGGGCTCCCCGGCCTCATCGATGATTTCGACGCCAGGCTGGATGATCCACGCTTCCGGGAACGCCCGGTGTGCGCGAAGGGCCACACTGACAAAATTCGGCAGGAGGACGTCGTCGCAACCCATGACCACCAGGATGTCCTGTGTCGCCAAGGAGACGCAGGTCCTGAAGTTCTCGGTGATGCCTTGGTTGGTTTCCTTGCGGATGTACGTGACCCGCGAATCGTTGAGTCCCTCGACATACCGGCGGACTTCGTCGCCCGGATAGGCGTCGTCCACGACGGTCAGGAGCCAATCGTCCGAATCCTGGGCCAGCACACTGTCGACGGCCTGCCGCATGTAATCAGGATCCCCCCAATAGGGGATGAAGATATCCAGGGCCATTCGGTTCCTTACTTCGGGCTGGAGGGAGTCGAAGACTCGTCTTCGGAGCCTTTCAAGCGTGGCGATGCGTTGTTCTGCAGCCGCTCGAGCTGGGCGCGCATAATCGCGACCTCTTCGGCCAACGTCCGCGTCTCATCTTCAACCACGGAGATTTCCCACGACAAATGCAGGCATACTCCCAGCAGCAGCAAGATGCTGATGATGAACAACAGGTTCGAGGGAAGCTGGACGCCGACGAGTTCGGCAACAATGTTGAGCAGCCGCGGGAACGCCGCGAGCACCAGGGTTCCGGTTCCGACAACGAGCCACAGGGCTGCGTATTTCTCGCGCAACTTCTTGCGGCGCAGCATTTCGAAGACGATCCCTACGATCGCCAAGGCGAGGAGGAAGGCAGCTAGGTTTCCCACTAGGACGCTCCCTGGGCCGACGATGAAACGGATTGAATGATTGACCTCTTACGGGTGAGGGCGAAAAGGAGCGCGAACGTGGATCGGCCAAGGTAGATCGCCGCCTTCGCCGGGTTGTGGCTCGGCGTTCCGCCTTGGCGGGGACGCATCGCCACGGGGATCTGCGTCACTTTGCACCCTGAACGGATGGCCACTACCAACGAATCGATGGTGTCGCCGAGGTATTCGGCAGGGTAGTGGTCGAGGTACTGGCTGATGGCACGGTCGTTCGCCGCCCGGAACCCTGAAGTCACGTCCGTCAAGCGTGTCTTTGCAAGGCCGGAAATGACCTTCGCAAGCAGCTGCATGGCCCATTTCCGGGGGCCGCTGACCTTATATTCGCCCTTGTCCGCGAACCGGGCGCCGATGGAGATATCCGCGTGTTCCAGGCCGGCGAGGACTTCGCTGATGTTCCGGGGATCATGTTGGCCGTCGGCATCGACCTGGATCACGCGGCGGTAGCCGTGGCGCTGGGCATACTTGAAGCCCGCACGCATGGCGCCGCCAACACCGAGGTTGAAGGGGAGATTCAGCACGGTGGCGCCGGCCTCGGACGCAAGTTCCGCAGTGGCATCGGTCGAGCCGTCGTTGACCACGAGGACGTCATAGGGCCTGCCGACGGCGAGGACTTCCCGTACGGTATCGCCTACGGATTCGGCTTCATTCCACGCCGGCATGATGACCAGGACCCGGGTTGAGTCAAGATTTTCCAAAGTTCTCCTATAAGTCATCGTGGCTGGATGCGGTTCAGGAGATCCTGGCTGATGCGCCCCTGCCGGCCTCGGCATGAGTCAACCAGCCCCTCCCAAGCGGCGATCGCGAGGTACCGCCGGTCCGGGCTGAACGCGAAGCGGAGGAGTTGGGCTTTTGCGTCTTCCGCAAGGCGCCTGATCACCCAGACGGGATTGCGACGCCAGTACCTGCGGACGAGCGTGGTCCCGTTGCGCATGATGTAGTACATCCGGAACGGGGAGTAATAGTTGAAGGACAAGTCGTTGCCGCGGAGCCGGACTGGCCGCCCGAGCATCTTCGCAGGGAGGCGTGCTCCGAGGCGATGGCCGACTTCGCAGCCGGCTCCGATCAGGATGCTGTAACCAGCAGCCCGCACGCGGGCAGTGAACTCGGAGTCGACGCAATCGATGAAGAAGCCCGCCTCGAAATCACCGAGCTTCGCGAGGGTGGACATCGGGATGAAGAACCCGGACTGCATGGGGTCGAAGGCCTCGTTCAAGCCGTTGGCCGTTCCAAGGACCGGCACCCGGTGTCCGCTGAAAGACTCGGCGCTGACGAAGCCCACTTTCTTCCCTTGCGCCGTTGCGTCATCGAAGGTTGCGAGGGCACGCGAAACGTAGTCCGGGACCGGCAGTGAGTCCTGGTCGAAGGTGAGCACGAATTCAGGACGGGTGGTGGACCCGAGTTCCTCGATTCCACGGTTCAACGCGGCAGCAATCCCGGAGTTCTGGTCCAGTCGGAGGACCGTGACTCCGGTTCCGGTGAGGTGATCGAAGATCGAGGTGGCCGTCGGAGACGTGCTGCCGTCATCGACGACGACGAGTTGGCCGACCTGGGCGGCGATGGCCGCGGCGTTGGTGAGCAGTTCGTCGTCGGGGTTGAACGCAGCGATCACCGCTGCGGTTCGGCGTTGGGGACTTTCAATCACGGAGACGATCCTACCTGTCCACAGTAACCGGAAGCGCCTTGGCGGGAAGCAACCGGGCAGCAGGGAGCAGCAGTCCGAAGAAGAGCAAGGCCTCGCTGATGGCCATCCCCAAGGCAACGCCGGGAACATTTGAGCCCAAGCCGGCCACCACCATGAAGGCGACGCCTACCGCGGCCGAGAGGCCCGTCCACGTCAGAACGGTCTTCTGGTGGCCGGCGGGAATGAGGAGGTTCCTGATCAAGGGAGTGGAAGCGGACAGGAAGAAGAAGGACAAACCGTAGAAGACGGATGTGATGGTGTCGGCCTTGTTTACTTCGCTGAACAGGATGGTAGATGCCCACGGTCCCAGGAAACCGAGTCCAAGCGCGCCGACCGCCCCAAGCGCCAGGTGCGTCAACAGCGCAACCGCGTGCCGACGTCGGGCATCTTCCGCGTTTCCTTCCAGCGTCCAACTCTGGAACGTGTTTCCGACCGCAACCACGCTGAACAGGCCGAAGCGGTAGATACTGTCCGCGGAAGCGAAACCCGCCGTCGCTGTGGCCAGGGGGACTGTGGCGGTCGCAATCGGGACCGGGGACGACGCATAGGCGCTTCCCGTGAAGTTGATTGCCGCCGTCCCGGCCTCAGGAACAATCTCCCGGACCGCCGTGCCGGGATGCCGCGGGAACCATGTCCCGGCTTCGCCGAATCGCTTGTGGAATGCGATGGATGCCACGATCGTCGCGAGCAGCGCGAAGACCCCATAGATCCACACTTGGTTGGTCGCGACGATGAGCGGAACGCTCAAGAGGGCCCCGCAAAAACGCGGAAGGGTATCGTAGACCGCCAAAATCCGCGGCTGTCCGGTTCCAATCCCGAACCACGCAGGCGAAAACCCGGTGAGCGCGGTGGACCAGGCCATGGTGACGGCGTCAAGGCGATAGCCGTCATGGGCAACCAGCGCGACCACAAGGCTCATGAGCGGAAGGACCACCACAGCAATGACCAGGCGCATCCGCATGCTCTTCGAATAGATGCTTGCGCGTTGTTGCGGCGAGCTGCTCCGGGCAATCGACACCGGGCCCGAAATGTTCCAGCTCCACAAAATGATAGTGGCGGCAAACACTCCGATGGCCTGGCCCGACGTGATGCTTGACCAGCCGGCCGCGCCGACGACGCGGGAAATGATGGGCAGCAGGAGGAAGGGCAAAACCAGCGCCAGAAGGGGGAGCAGCGTGAATCCAGCGAGTCGCAGCAACACGGGTTTCATTACTGGGGAAAGTCCTATTGCTCGACGGCGTGACCTTACGATGATACGCGATGGCGCCTGTCCGCTGGCCTTCCGGCAACTCGCCTAGAGTGGAGTCCATGAACGATTCGACGACGCCGGACGGGCAGGCAATCCGCGTAAGTGTCTGCCTGGCGGCCTACAAGGGATCCCTTTACATCGAAGAACAGATCGACTCAATTCTTCGGGATCTCGGGCCGAACGATGAATTGGTGGTCGTCGACGACGCGTCTCCGGACAACACAGCCGAGGTCGTCAAAGGTATTACGGATCCCAGGCTTCGCTTCGTCCCTGCGGAGGTCAATAAGGGCTACGTCAGGACGTTTGAGCACGCTATCGGGTTGAGCCGGGGCGAATTCATCATGCTCTCGGACCAGGACGACGTGTGGATTCCCGGCCGGGTCGACCTCATGCTGGCTGCACTCGCTGACAATAAGGTCGTGGCAGGCAACTTCGATGTCCTCGGCGGCGGCCTTAGGCCATGGATTCCGCGGCTTAAGGCCTCCGACTCCCGCAAGCACGCGGCGAACCTGTTTGCGGTCCTGATCGGATACCGCGCTTATTACGGTTGTGCGATGGGAATCCGGCGGGACGCTCTGAATTACTTCGTGCCGATCCCGGGCTACGTCAACGAATCCCACGACCTCTGGCTCGCGATATGCGGCAACATGGCGGGGTCGATCCGCCACCTCGACGAATCCACGGTGCTGCGCCGGTTGCACGACTCGAACCAGACCCCGGCCGGTTGGCGTTCCTTGGCAAAAATCGTGAAGGCACGGATCATGATCCTCCGCCTCATGGTCGAAGCCCTGCGCCGGGTACGCCGGCGCTCTTGAGTGTCCAAAGCGCCGTGTTCGGTAGGCTGTTCTCATGCAGAAACTCCTTGTCACCGGCGGCGCCGGCTTCATCGGTTCGAATTTTGTCCACTACGTCCTTGAGCGGACCGAGGACAGCGTCACGGTTCTCGACAAACTCACCTACGCCGGCAACCTGGAATCCTTGAGCGGCTTGCCTGAAGACAGGTTCCGGTTCGTCCAGGGCGATATTGCGGATGCCGGGCTGGTTGACCAGCTGGTGGCGGACTGCGACGTCGTGGTGCACTACGCGGCCGAATCGCACAATGACAACTCCCTGCATGACCCCCGTCCCTTCCTGGACACCAACATCATCGGGACGTACACCCTCATCGAAGCGGCCCGCAAGCACGGCAAGAGGTTCCACCACATCTCCACGGACGAGGTGTACGGCGACCTCGAGCTGGACGATCCCGAGCGCTTCACGGAGTCCACGCCGTACAACCCTTCCAGCCCGTACTCGTCCACCAAGGCGGGTTCGGACTTGCTGGTCCGCGCTTGGGTCCGGTCCTTCGGACTGCAGGCCACCATCAGCAATTGCTCGAACAACTACGGCCCGTACCAACACGTCGAGAAGTTCATTCCGCGCCAGATCACCAACGTCATCGACGGCATCCGTCCCAAGCTCTACGGCAAGGGCGAGAACGTCCGTGACTGGATCCACGCGAACGACCACTCTTCCGCGGTCCTCGCGATCATCGAAAAGGGCCGCATCGGCGAGACCTACCTGATCGGTGCGGACGGCGAGAAGAACAACAAGGACGTCGTCGAACTCATCCTCAAGCACATGGGCGAGTCGCCGGACGCCTACGACCACGTGGTTGACCGGCCGGGCCACGACCTCCGGTACGCGATCGATTCCACCAAGCTGCGCGACGAGCTCGGCTGGCAGCCCGAATACTCGAACTTCGATGCCGGCATCGAAGCGACCATTGCCTGGTACCGGGACAACGAGTCATGGTGGCGCCCGCAGAAGGCCGCCACCGAGGCCAAGTACAAGGAACAGGGCCAGTAAACGATGACGATCGAGTTTTCGAAACCGCTCGTTGCCCACGAAACCCCCATTCCCGGCGTCGTTCTCTACGACTTGCCTGTGCACGGCGATAACCGCGGCTGGTTCAAGGAAAACTGGCAGCGGGAGAAAATGGTGGCCCTCGGACTGCCGGACTTCCGGCCGGTCCAGAACAACATCTCTTTCAACGAGAAGGCGGGCACTACCCGCGGGATCCACGCCGAACCTTGGGACAAATTCATCTCGGTGGCCACCGGCCGGATCTTCGGCGCCTGGGTCGACCTCCGGGAGGGCCCGTCCTTTGGTGCAGTGTTCACCGCTGAGTTGGATCCGAGCCAGGCGATTTTCATTCCTCGCGGTGTGGGCAATGCCTTCCAGACGCTGGAGGACAACACCGCATACACCTACTTGGTCAACGACCACTGGTCCGCGGACGCCCAGAGCCAGTACACCTTCCTGAACCTCGCTGACGAAACCGCCGCAATCTCGTGGCCGGTTCCTTTGGAGCAGGCTGAGCTGTCCGACAAGGACAAAGCCCATCCGCGCTTGGCCGACGTCACGCCGATGCCTTCGAAGAAGGTACTTGTGGTGGGTGCCAACGGGCAGCTCGGCAAGGCGCTGCGTGAACTGTACGACGGCGACACTTCCGTTGAGTTCGCCGCGCGGGACGACTTCGACTTGTCGAAGGAAGAATCGTTCACCGGCCGCAACTGGAAGAACTACTCGACGATCATCAATGCGGCTGCCTACACCGCCGTCGATACCGCCGAGACTCCGGAAGGCCGCAAGGCCGCCTGGGACGCCAACGTCGCCGCGGTTGCACGCTTGGCCAAGACGGCCGTCGAGTACGACCTGACCCTGGTCCATGTTTCCTCGGACTACGTTTTCGACGGAACCGCCGGGACGCACGGCGAAGATGAAGCCTTCACTCCGCTCGGAGTGTACGGCCAGACCAAGGCCGCAGGCGATGCGGTGGTGAGTGTGGTCCCGCGGCATTACATCGTGCGCACCAGCTGGGTGATCGGCGAAGGCAACAACTTCGTCCGCACCATGGCATCCCTGGCCGACCGCGGAATCAAGCCGAGCGTCGTTAACGACCAGATTGGCCGGCTCAGCTTCACCGAAGACATCGCGGCGGGAATCAAGCACCTGCTCGAGTCCGGCGCGGCGTACGGCGTCTACAACCTCAGCAACGACGGCGAAGCGCAGTCGTGGGCGGACATCGCGGGGGACGTTTACAAGCTCTGCGGCGCCTCGCGTGAAGACGTCACCGGCGTGAGCACGGAAGAGTACTTCGCCGGCAAGGAAGCCGCACCGCGGCCCCTAAACAGTTTCCTCGATTTGGGCAAGATCAAGGGCACGGGATTTACTCCGGCAAGCAGCTCCGACAGGTTGGCAGCGTACTTGCGCGGCTAGCTTCCACTTTCCAGCTGCTCGCGAAAAGGGTCTGGCCAGTTCAATTTGAACTGGCCAGACCCTTTTACTTGCTTTGGTAGTTCTTGTTACTGGACACTCTGGCGCTCGACGGCGTCCTGCCGCCGCAGCGGTTCGGCGACGGTTGCCGTCGCTGCCGGCCGACGGGTCGCCCAGCGAAGCGCCCGGCTGGCACCGCTTGGGAGGAACGGCATCCCGGGGTACAAGAACCGGTACAGCTGCGCTGCGGCAATCACGAGGATAATCGCGAACAGCACGGTCAGGACTTCCCATGACAGCGGCGGCTGCCAGTCGGGCTTGGTGAACATCACCAGCCAGTTCGCGAAATCCGGGATTCCCACCACGTAGCGACGCAGGATGTAGACAAAGCCATATACGTGGGCGGCACAGGTGGCCCACAGAAGAATCTTGGTGAGCCTCCGGCTGATGAGGCTCGAGTGGAACTTCCGGAAGCGAAGGGCCAAACCGGCCGAAATCACCGCGATGGCGAACAGGGGAAGGCTGTACCGTCCTTGCCAGATGAAACCGCTGCTGGTCACGAGTGCCGCCTGCACCGCGGCAGGCACCACCGCGAGCATTCCGATGGCCGCCCAGAAACCGAGCTGCAATCGTGCCGGCCGCATGAGGAAGACCAACAGCACTAGGGCCATGAGCAACATGTTCCAGAAAATCAGGACCGCCTGCGGAACGGGAGCGTCAAGCCAACCCGCGACGCCGATGTACTGGTTCACGAAATCGAAGGACCTGTCCAACATGGTCACGAAAGCGTTGCTCGGGCGAAGGCCTTCCACAGCGTTGGATATGCCTGCGGGCGCTTCGCCGGCGGACGGAGGCGCCGCCAGCATGACGAAATTCCAGATGACACCGAGCGCCACCCCGATGGCGGACAGCCCCGCGACGATGAGGAGGAGGCGATTGCGGAAGATCGCGAGAATGTCGGCACCTCGGAAGAAGAGACACGCGACGATCGCGCCGCACAAAAGCCACAACAGGGAAACGTTCCTTGTATTGGCCAAGGTGGCGGCTGAGATGCCAACGGCAAGGATCCCAGGCCTGGCGAGATGCAATTGCCGTGAATTCTCGAGCACTGATACCAAGCCGCAGAACGCGGCCATAGAAGCAGCGACCTCAAGGGAGTTCGGATTGACACCAGTTGCGAGGAAGAAGACCATCGGCGTTGTGGCAATCGCCGCTGCAGCCATGGGCCACTTTGGATGGCGCAGCCTTGAGAGTGCCGTGAAGCCGGCTGCGTAGAACGCGGCGGACATGAGGCCGCTCACAATCCGCATGGCAAAGATCGCCGGAGCACCGGACATGAACAAGCTCGGAAGTCCAACGAACCAGTAGTAGAAGGGGTTGTACAAGCCAGCGGAGGTCACGCCAATGGTCGTGTAGGTATCGCCAAGGGGGATGGCCGGCGCGCAGCCTGCTGGTTTCCCTTTGTCGAAAGCGAAGCAACGCTGTGAATCGACATTGGCGATGAAGGACGGTACTTGCACGTGGACGCCGTTGCCGTAGGACTCGCCTGGGCCCGGGAAGAACTGGCCTCGTGCCACGGCGGCAGCCTTGATGGTGTGCGAAGGCTCGTCCGGATAGGCCATCAGGGGTGTGGCGAGGATCCACAGAGTAATCAGGGCTGCCAGCAACGCGAAGACCCGGATGAAGAATCCGAAACCGGCTTTGGTGGAGGGTGATACGTTCCGGGCCCGCGACCGCAAACGGCCGGACGCCGGTACCGGCTGCGATGATGTGGTGCCGGTGGCCGTGCTTGTGGGCGTGCTTGTCGTAGCGGGCGTTGTTGCTTTTTCGATCATTGTTCACTCCCGATCTTGTCTATCAGGAGTGATGCGTCCTGCAAGGATTCTTCGCTTGGCGACGCGACGCCTGCAAAGTAGGTCGAGGCGATCTGCCCGTCGGAGCCGACCACGAAGTCTGCCCAGGACCTGACGAGGGACGCGATCTGCCCGTTCTTGTACGTGCTGCAGAATGCCTGGTAGTTCACGTTTCCCAAGGCGTAGCCGTGATCAGTCTTGTCGGGAAGGCGGAATTCGACGCCGGTTCCTGAGGTTTTGGTTGTGCCGTCCTGGACCGCTGCGGCTACGGAGTCCTTGGACATCCTGACAAAGTCGCCGCCAAACGACAGGAGTGCGGTGTCGAAGCGGGATCCCGATGCCGAATCCATGAAAGCTATGGCGCCTGCGGTGTCGTCCACTTTCTTGGCGACGTCGCTGAAATTCTTGACCTCTTGTCCGCCGGGAACTTTGGTCCATTTGTTCGTGACACCGCTGGTCCAAGCTGTCGATGTCGAGAGGTAGCGGGTGCTCGCGGTGGTCAGCGCGGACGCCGTGCTCGCGGTGACTGGCACGATGGGGGAGTCAGGGAGCGTTGTTCCCGGGTTGACTGCGGCGATGGCGGGGTCGTTCCATCGGTTGACGCTGCCGGAGAAGATTTTGGCCAGTACTTCCGGGGAGAGCTTCAGGCTCCGGATGCTCGGCATGTTGAAAACGACGCCGATGGAGGTCACCGAAGTGGGGACGCTGAAGGCACCGCCCGGGCCGCATTGTGCCTTGGTCGAATCTTGCTGTTGCGCCGTCAGCGGTGCATCGAGCGCCGCGTAGTATGCCTGGCCGGTCTCCAATGCATTGAGTCCTACATCGGATCCATCCGGCGAGTAGCTCAAGGACGTCGCTGGGTAGGTCTTCCGCCAGGCGCTTGCCCAGGAGCCGATCGGATCGCTTTGGATGGGGCTCCCGATCGCGGTGAGTGCACCGCGGATGTCCTGTTGTTTTGCCGGGGGACTGGCACAAGCGGCCAAACTGATGCCGAGCAACAGAAGGCATCCTGTCGCTCGGCGAATCGACCGATGATGCACCGGGGGTCCTTTCGATTACAGGTATAGCTGAGACTTGCGTCTTGATAACCCTAACCGTTGAAACGCCCCACGCCTGAATCAGGCGGGCCGGAACCCGCCTGATTCAGGCGTGGCATCTTGATGGACGCGGACGAGTGTCCTCGGTCCGCCACAGCGCCTAGTAGTTGAGGGACTGGCAGGCGAGGAGCACGTTGCCTGAGCTGAACTGCGCGATCCCGATTCCGTAGGTGCAGACGGTGTACCGGCCCCGCTGGGTGATGGGGACCAGGGTTGAATAGCCGTGGTTTCCAGTGATGTTGAAGGCGTTGTTCACGTCCGGCCGCGCGCCGTTCGCGGTGAAGACGTAACCCGTGCGGGTCCCGTCCGGGTACGTGACGTAGGTGTGGACCGGCGTCGACGTGCCCGGCACAGCGGGATCATAGGTCCATCCGGTTGCCTTCACATTCGCCTGTCCGGACACCGTGACTATTCCGACGGAATCGAGGTACCCGTTGGGGCTCGGAGTGTTGCTCACCTGGATGGTCATACACCCAAGTGTCGTGTTGCCGGATGCGAGGGGCGCGACGGGGATTCCGTAGGCGCACGCCGTATAGGTACCCGTGGTGCTGAGCGGCAGCGACGCGGTGAAACCGTGATTCCCAGGAATTCCAAACGCGTTGTTCAGGTCCGGTCGGGACTGGTTTGCCGTGAACGCCGTCCCGACGTTCGATCCGTTCGGAGCCTGGACGTAGATGTGGACCGGAATGCTGGCAGCCGTGTTGGTGGGATCAAACGCCCAACCGGTCACGACAAGGCTTGCAGCGCCTGGAGCCTGGTTGATCCGGATCGAATCGTAGTACCCCTTCGGCGGCGGGTTGGATCCAACGCTGATGTCTTTGCACCCCAGCGCAGTGTTGTAGTACTGCCCGATGGCGTACATGCACACATGGTAGTTTCCGGCCTTGCTGAGGCTGATGGATTTATCGAAACCATGGTTGGAGCCGAGGCCTGTCACGTTTCCGACGTCCGGTCGTGAGGTGTTGGCCGTGATCCGGTAGCCGGTGGTCTGGCCGCTCGGGTCGGTGACGTAGGCATCGGCGAAGGAAGACGTGCCGGAGTTGGCGCGGTCGATAGCCCATCCGGTCACGCGGAGCGAGACATCGGTAGGGGTGCGGACCTGGGTCAGTGAATCGAAGGAACCAATAGGTGGCTCGACGCCGGAGGCCTGAAGGGTCTTGCAGCCAAGGTCGACGTTCCCGTTGATACTTACGGCTGTGGCGCACACTTTGTACGTGCCGGATTTGGTGATCAGGATGTTGTTGTCAAAACCGTGTGCTGGTCCGTAGCCGAAGGCAGCGTCGACGTCGGGCCGGTAGCTGTTGGCTGTGTAGGAATAGGTGTTTGTCGCGTTGTTGGGGTCAGTCACCGAGATATTCACGGGAGTGGACACCCAGGGTTGGGCGAGGTCAACCGACCAGCCGGTCACCCTGAGGTATGCCGAGGTGGTGTCCCGGACCAACGACAGGGAATCGAAAGAACCCTTCGCCGGATTTCCAGCGAACATCTGCAAGGACGCGTAGTCCCCGTTCCACACGTTCGAATCGCCGGCGAACGGTCCGGTGCTGCTGTATTGCCAAACGCTGAATGTGGACCAGTTCGTTGGCGTTCCGATCGCCGTGTTGGTGGTGTACGAGGCAATCCAGAGGGGGTAGTCGCTGAATCCGGTCGCGTCGCCCGTGCACGTCTGCCACCAGTCGGTCGTCGAATAGATCATGGGATACCGGCCGGTCAGCGAGCGGACAGTGTCGCCGAAGTTGTGGATCCAGCTGATCATCGCCGACGGCGACATCCCGTAGCAGCTGTTGGTTCCCACGTAGGATGGCGCGTACTCGATGTCGAGGACCGGGGGCATCGTTGCCCCGTCCGAGCTCCAGCCGCCGCCGTTCTGGACGAAATAGTTCGCCTGGTCCGCGCCCGAGGACCAGCTGGGGATCGCGAAGTGGTAGGCGCCGCGGATCATCCCGACACTACGAGCGCCTGAGTACTGCGATGCGTAGGTAGGGCTCGTGTAGTAGTTGCCCTCAGTTGCCTTGACGTAGGCGAAGCGGGCTCCCATGTTCCACTGCCCCTGCCAATCGACGGACGGCTGGTAAGAGCTAACGTCGAGGCCCTGGATGCCAAACGGAGGCGTCCAGGTGCTTTGTGCCGTGAGGAGGCCCTGCACGCGCGGTGAGCGTTGGCCCATTTGCGCGCCACCCGGTCCGGCGGCCTTGCGCATGGCGGCTTTGCGCTCTTCATCGGTCTGGCTCGTCGGGCTAGGCGACGGCGCCGGCGCCTGCGTCGTCGGTGCCGGCGGCGCCTGGGTGGCGGGTGCCGCCGTCGTCTGCTGTCCGCTAGTAGGCGCCACTGTTGGCGACGGTGACGGCGTTGCCGCGGAAGTCACCGTCGGGCCCGGCACGGTGGGGGACGGCGCAGGGGTTGTTGGTGACGCCAATGCCGTCGTTGCTGAAGACAGAATGACCATTGCCCCGCAAACCGCGGTTATCGCGACATCACGAACGCGGCGCGCCCTGATGGTGGAGGCAGAGGCATTAAATTTGGTGGTCTTCATTCTTGGCTCCACACGAGATTACCGGCACCCGGTAGGGGCGGCACGGTGAATAATCCGCCCGTACAAAAACCGACGGCTGGCTATTGGTAAGGCTAAATTCGAAGCCCACCATAACATCGATGTGCAAGGTGATGCTAATGTGGTCAATGGGATTTTTGTGACCAGAGGGGCGCGAAAATCCATCGTTCCGCTTGGACGCAAAAACACTTCCGCCCTGCACCGCGGTTGCGGTCCAGGGCGGAAGTTTTTACTTCAGATGCGGACTATCAGGGGATGAAGTAACCCGAGACATCCGCGATGAGTTGCGCCGTGCCGCCCGACGCGTTGAACAGGCTGACCTGACCGTTCGTCCCCGTAGGTATCGTCACGAGGTTCGGAACGATCTGGCCGGTCGCGTAGTTCAGGTTGGACGCGTTCGGCACGGCTGCCGCGCCGGCCGGGTAAGCCGTCACGAATCCGAACGACGACGGGTTCGCCACCGTGAGGTTGAAGATGACGCCACCTACCGTAGCGGGAACACCGCTGACGCCGCCCACCTGGAACGATACGGTCCCGTTAGGTCCCACCGGAGCGGCTCCGTTGCGGGTATCGAGGAACCTCGTCGGATTGATCGGCTGGAAGGCGCCCGAAACGGTTGCCGCACCGCCACCCAGGTAATAGCCGGAGACGTCGGCGATGAACTGGGCAGTTCCCGAAGGCGAGCCGTTGAACAGGGTGACCTTACCGTCCGCTCCCACCGGGACCGTCACGCTGTTCGGCACGATCTGGTTTGTGGCGAAGTTCAGGTTCGATGCGTTCGGCCGGGCGGTACCCGACGCGTACGCTGTGGCGAAACCGAACGACGTCGGGTTGGCCACGGTGAAGTTGAACGTCACCGCCGAGACGTTGGCAGGTATGCCGCTGACGCCGCCGACCTGGAACGAAACCGTCCCACCGGGAGCCACTGCGGCGCTGTTGCGGGTATCGAGGAACCTGCTTGGCGTCATCGGTTGGAACTCACCCGGTGAACTCGTAGCCGCCGGAACGTAGTATCCGGAGACGTCCGCAATCAATTGCGCGCTTCCCCTGGATGAGTTGAAGAGCGTCACCTTCCCGTCCGAACCTACCGGGACTGTCACGAGGTTAGGGACGATCTGTCCAGGCGCGTAGTTGATATTCGACGTGGCCGGGGCAGCAGTCCCGGAAGGATAGGCCGTCACGAAACCGTTCGACGTCGGATTGGCTACCGTCAGGTTGAACGTCACTGCGGAGGCGTTGGCCGGGATACCGCTGGCGCCGCCGACCTGGAACGAAACGGTTCCGTTAGGTCCTACTGCCGCACTGTTTCGGGTGTCGAGCAGCCGCGTCGGAGTCATCGACTTGAACGTGCTCGCCACCGAGATCGAGTCGTACAGGGCGTAGTCGTCGGTAACCAGAGTGCCGTTGCTCAGGAGGTTGAGGCCCATGCTGATGGCGCTTGCTCCAGCGGGAACGGGCGGCGAGGTCCATGTTGCCTGGGTCCAGTTCGTCGCTGCTGCGAAGAGCGGGCTGGCCGTCCAGTACGTCCATGTGCCTAGCCCGGTCCGGTAATACAGCTCGAATTGGGTCGAGGCAGTCGATTTATACCAGGCGGACATCTGGTACGTGTGACCGGGCGTCGCGCTCGGAGCACACTGGCCAAGGTCCAATGTCGGCAAGAGCTTGGCGTCGCCGTCCACGTACCCCGTCGTCACCATTTGTTCGGCGACGTTCCCGGTATGGCCCGGGCTGACGTTCGTGAAAGTAGACGTCTGCGTTCCATAAGAACCAATCGCGAAGCAGTAGGGCAATCCGCTGGCCACAGGGCCGGCGGTTTCGAGGCTCGGGTTCTGGATCAGGTTTCCGACCGTGATCGGCGGCGGTGCCGCAGGTCCGTTCACGAGCGGCTTGTCCACATCGAGGTTTGCGTTCGTGGGATCCGGGAATTGCGAGGCCATGACCTGGCTGACCGTCTTGACCACAATCCGGCCTGCCGCCTGTTCAGTGACGAGCCAGTCCACATAGGCCTGGAAATTGGCCGTGGTGACCGACAGCGGGTCCGTTGTCGAATCAAAGTGGTGGAACGTCAACTGGACCCACCCACCACCGGATTCGGCCTGAGTGACGACAGTCTGCAGGTCGCTCAAAGCCCAGGTGTTGTCCACCTCGTCCGGTGCCTTCGTGAAATAGAGGTCCGCCGCCGGGACCGGCAGCGGTTCCGCTACGTCGGTCAGGGTCGGGGCGGCCTTGCTCTTCAGGTCACCGAGGCCACGCGCGCTGTTGTAACCGCAATCCGCCGCCGTTTGTTCAACCGCGGCAGTAGCAGACGCAAACGGATAGGCGAAGTTCGTCACCCTGAAGCCCATGTTCGTCAGGTTTACACGGTCATTGCAGATCTGGCGTTTGACCTCGTTCGCGTCCATTTGGGCAAGGTCAGGGTGTGTGACTGTGTGCCCGGCAATCTCGTTCCCTGCTGATTGGAGGGCAAGCGCCTGCGCTGTGGTCATGTAGGTCGGCGCGTTCAGGTAACCGGAAGGGAGGAAGAACGTTCCGTGCAGCCCTTTCGAGTTCAAATAGTTCGCCGCTGCGACTTGATCACCATTGGCGTCGTCAAACGTCAGCGTCACCACGAGCGGACCCGCTGCTTGCGCCGGTTGCGTTATGAGTGCCGCGTTGAAAAGCGTTGCCAATAGAAGCGCGGCCGCCCCCATGGCAGCCGCCTTTTTCGAAGGCCTCTCCGGGCCCCCGTCGGGGTGCCCCCGCCCACTGCGGGAAGCCACCATCCACTTGTTTTGCATCCCAAGTCCGTTCGTCGCGCCCGCAACTCGACTGGTGAGACCTTCAGTGCTGCGCGCCCGCCGCACAAATGGAGTTCCCCAGCACTCATCGTGGCTTTTTACTATTCTGGAATATCCGGCATGCACAACGTGTGAAACAGCCCTAATTCGCCTGTTTTCGGAGCACGGTGTAACCGCCGATGTCCTGACGGTACGAGCGCGTTTAAAGGGTGTCAACACTCGTATTTAACCGCGGACAACACTCGAGTAGTCGGTAAATAACCGGGTGATTTCGTGGATGAGACGATGCGTGGGCCACCACAAAGCGATGGTTGGAAGTTCCTGTGCAAACTCGGGGCTTTGGCTAAATGCTTGCTGAGACACAGAGTTATCCACAAGGGAAGAATTTGACTTGGTTCTCTGCAGTATCCTCACCTAACGTTAATCCCATTGACGATTTTTGTGGCGCCCAGGTGCCTGTCGTATTGGGGGAATGATGGATGCTCTGCGCATCGTCGAGGATGAAGTACGCGAGTTGATCCGCCGACGCGGATTGGACCCGTCGAACCAGGCTGCCGAGGTACACCGCCTCGTCGAGGCAGCCGTCGGCGATTATGACGAACGCGCCCTGCTGGGGACGTTGCCCCCTTTGGGGCATATGGACAACGCCCGTAAGCATGTGTTCGACGCCGTTGCGGGATTCGGGGCGCTCCAACCGCTGTTGGACGACCCCACAATCGAGGAAATCTGGCTCAACGCGCCCAACGAGGTCTACGTTGCCCGCAACGGTGAATCCGAACTGACATCCGTGAGCCTGAGCGAGCAGCAAGTCCGCGACCTCGTGGAACGGATGCTCAAGGGTTCGGGACGGCGCTTGGACCTATCTACCCCATTTGTCGATGCCTCCCTCCCGGATGGTTCACGGCTTCACGTCGTCATTCCTGACGTGACACGCCGGCATTGGGCGGTCAATATCCGCAAATTCGTGGTCAAGGCAAGCCGGCTCGAACATTTGGTGGACCTCGGCACGCTCACCCCGCAGGCTGCCCGGTTCCTCGGAGCCGCGGTGGCAAGTGGCTTGAACATCCTTGTCTCCGGGGCTACCCAGGCCGGGAAAACCACCATGCTCAATTGCCTGGCGGCAAACATCGGCTCCCGCGAACGGGTCGTCACCGTCGAAGAGATTTTTGAGCTTCAGTTTCCGTTGCGCGACGTCGTCGGCCTTCAATGTCGCCAGCCGAACTTGGAAGGCCACGGCGAGATTCCGCTACGACGGCTCGTCAAAGAGGCGCTTCGCATGCGGCCTGATCGTCTCGTCATCGGCGAAGTCCGCGAAGCTGAAAGCCTCGACATGCTGATCGCTTTGAATTCCGGACTTCCCGGGATGTGCACGGTCCACGCAAACTCGGCCCACGACGCCGTGCTTCAATCATGGCGTGCACCGACGCGACACCCGTCGCCGGGTAACCGGCATAGGTCAACACCATGGAACAAGATAAGGACGGCGCGAATGCGCGTGCCGCGATTTACACACGCATATCTAAGGACCTGACCCTTGAGGGGCTCGGGGTAACTCGCCAATTGGAGGATTGTCTCGCTTTGGCGGAGCGCAAGGGCTGGAGCGTTCTCGACGAGAAGTTCGAGGACAATGACATCTCGGCCGCTGGAGGAAAGAAACGAGAGGGTTATAACCGGCTCAAAGCTGTCATGGAGGCCGGAGAGGTTGACGTCGTGGTCGTTTACGCGGCCGACCGCCTTCACCGCAACTCGCGTGAGTTGGAGGACTGGATCGATCTTGCGTCAGAGACGGGGATAAACATTTACTCTGCCACCAACGGCTTCATTGACCTGAGCAATCCAGACGGCCGGACAATGGCCCGCGTGGTGACCGCGTTCGCCGCTGGAGAGGTCGAGAAAACCAAGATGCGTCTGATCCGAAAGCATCTTGAGCTCGCGGAAGCCGGAGCGTGGCCAGGGCAGGCGTGCTACGGCTACACGGCAGACGCGGAAATAGTCCCCGAAGAGGCCGCCGTCATCACGGAGATGGCAGCCCGTGTACTTCACGGTGAAGGACTCAACGCCATTGCGAAGGATTTCACTGCCCGGGGCATCCCGACGGCGCGGGGTGCCGCCTGGAGGGCCGCGAGCATCAGGAACATCCTTAAATCGCCGCGTATAGCCGGGCTGCGCGTACACCGGGGCAAAGTATCGGCCAAAGGGCAGTGGGCGGGCATCATCTCGGAGGAGACGTCAGCGATGCTCAGGGCGAGGTTCGCGCCCGGACGGTCCGATGGGATTAGGGGCGGGGCTCGAAAGCACCTTCTGACCGGTCTGCTCGTCTGCAGTAAATGCGGGACCGGCATGGTCAAGTGCATCAACGGGCGGACGAAGAAGGAAAGCTACCGCTGCCCAAAGAACGAGGGCTCAGCGGCATGCGGAGGCACGACCATCGTGTCCGCGGAAACGGAAGCCTGGCTCGCTGAGGCTGCATTTCAATTTCAAGATGCAAGAGTTGTCGGTCAAACCGAAGCCACCTCCGAATGGCTGGAACAGACAGGGGCTCTGGACGCCAGACTGGAGGAAATAGCCTCAGACTATGCACTCGGATCGATCAGTCGCTCCGAATGGCAAGCAGCACGCGCCGCAGTCGAACGGGCAAAGTCGGCCTTGCCAGTGCCGATCATCAGACCGCGGAACCTCACGACCGGCGCGATGCTCCGAGTCGCATGGGACGGCATGGCTACTAGCGTCCGGCGCGCCATTCTGGACGACATCTTCGTAAAGGTTGTGGTCATGCCGCGACGACAGGTCACGGGACCCAAATCTTTCGATGCCGGCCGTATCGTTCCTGAATGGAGGCAATAGTGCGCTCCAGTGACAGCCGTGGTCTTCCGGGCCGCATAGGGCTTTTATGGAGCTCAACACAGAAGAAGTCAATGAATGGATTGCACGGACCAGAACGGCTCAGGGACTTAGTGGAACTGTCACCCTCGACCCTGCCCTGCACGCCCGCACCGTGTCTGCAGTAGAACGCGCGCAACAACACGAACGGGGCCAAATGCCGGAGGGTGCCTGAGGCGTGCAACAGCGGCCTAGATTCCTGTCCTGGGACGTGCCGGGTGCGATGCTCGGGTCACAGCGGCCAGCACGGTTGCGGTGCTTCCTCATTACCAACGCAGGCTCGTCGCCTCACGTATTCCATTTGTCGCTTGGTTGAAGGACAAGACGACGTCAGATCGGAGGCGCATGTGCAGGAATTAGATTTTGTTTGGTTGCACTCGTGATTAGTGGCAATTACTGAGCAATTCCAAAGCGAGTGTGTATATCGTGGCGCCATGAATGTCCGGTAAAGTCCCGCCGCCAACGCAAATAAAAACTATCTGCGGCTTTGGGGCCTAGCGTCTTGTTGTGGAAATAGTAGTGTCGATTTCGGTCTATTCACAAACATTGACTTGCTGTGGAAATCCCCGAAGTGCCAGTGACCGGATGGTGAACCCTTCTTAATCTGCTTGCCCAGGGCTCTGGCCAAGACTTTTCCAGCCCAGCTCCATGGCGACCGCCGACCGCGCCGCGAAAAGCTACTGCCGCCTGCCATATTCGGTAGGTACTGGTCCGCTACGGCGGCTGGCTGGGAAGCTCTCGGCAAGATGAACGAGGATTACTTTGGCTGCCTCACTCATTCGCGCCTTGGCTGACATAGTTCTCACTCCGGATCCGCCTTGTCGCGGCGTCAACACCAACCCGACCATCGTCACGCGCGTAGGGAGCTTTGACTCCTGAATGTCCTCGAGCTCCGAGGACCCTGCCGCACGGCGCTGGCGGACACCGGAAGGTAGAGGGTCGTGTCCGACGACTTCATTCTTCTGGCGGTAGCGGCTTAGGCAATCTGGTCAACAGCTTGTTCTTGGGGTCGTATACGCGGAGGGCATCTTCTAACGCCGAAATTCTGGCTTCGTAGTATTGCCGCCCCAGCATCTCAGCCGTGTTCTCCAGATGGGTTACCGCCGCAAGATGCTGGGGGTTGATGCATAGCCGCCGTCCGCATTTGTGGTGCACGCTCAACGAGCCAAGATGTTGGGTAAACTGTCTGGCAGCCTCCCAGCTGATCCTGTGCGCGAGTCTGTTGGTGGGTCCACGGCCGATGTAGCCGTACCCTGATCGTTTAGCGCCGGTCCAGATCCAGCAGCCGCCCGGGTCGTCGGGGTCGATGATGCATCGGGACCGGAGGATGTCCAGAACGGCAGGTCCGTCGCATCGAATTATGGCTTGGCGTAGTTCCCCCAAGCGGGCAAACCAGCCTGCCCCGCCTTCTTGGGTGTAGTAGGAATAGAATTCCTCCGGCGTTGTCATTGCGTCAGTCTTCTTTCAGGTCGGCCAGAAGAGTTATTTCAACTACGCGGCTCGTCGTTCGCAGTGTGGGAATCGTTGGATCGTCTGCCCGAACCTGCAGCAAGAAGCGCGAAGGCTGCCCCACGACGAGATGTATGACCTTGCGGATGTGGATCGATCGCCCGTCACGCCTCAGGATGCTTGTCCCGATGTCTAAGTGATCCACAGTGGGTTCAACCGCCGCGGCAAATCGGGTGAGCAGTCTTTTCTCCATCTCTAAGAGATACAGAGACCCCGTGGCGGTCCTAATCCGGAAGGATCCGTCTTGCGAGTCTGACACTTCGTGAACCATGGAAGCATGCTAAACGGGTGGTACGACAAAGTAGTTTGACTCGTCGTCTGGCTTACGTGTTCGAAGGTGGCGAATGCGGCCACAAGTCCCAGAGCGATGAACATCTGAAACGGCAGGTGCACGGCCAATCGGCACGGAGCCGCTGGTGCCGTCTTTGATACAGGGGATTTGGCTGTTACAACTATTCCACGCTACTTCGGGCCGTGCCTTGGACTTCCTGCTCATAGTTCCCGGATCTTCGAAGGGCAACTTCTGCACCTGTTTCGGTGGTGGTCCACGTGTTGTCTGTTAAGTGGTCCACCGCAGCCCATCTGTGGTCCTTTCGTAGTCCACCAGAAGTGGTCCACCGGCTCTTCCCGTGGTCCATCTGGTCCGCGAGACGAGCCAGTAACCCGCGGGTGCTGCCTTGCACCGGTGAACCATCGAACGCTGCTCAGATGCCACGGCACCGACTCACAGGGCGAACTGGATGAGGCCGGGGAACGAGAGTGCCCTTGTGGCCACCAAGACAAGGTCGAGCGTCAGGGATCGCAACGCCACCCTTGGGCTGTCGGTTTGGAAGCGGAAAGACATTCGTTTCAACCAGGATTCACGGCCCACCTGATCTGGATCGTAGTACGGACAATGTAGGACAGGCCAGTGTCGGGACCCGTCCGTGTGCACCACCCAATGGAACCACCGTGGACGACGAAATGGACCACCGGTGGACCAAGTGCGGGACAGGGAGAATCGCTCGGCTGTTCCTACATCTGGTCCGGTGAGCCCAACAGAGAGACGATCACACGTCACGGGCCTAGAATCGACCCATGGCAGACATTGCTGAATTGCTGGTCGCCGGGGGGGGATACGCCTGTCGGGGGTGGACGCTCCTTGGCGCCGCGGATCGTTTGGAGCGGGTCGGTAGCTCTTGGCTTCGGGCGTTCTGATGGCCGGGCGTCACGCTGCCCCGGACACCTCATTTCAGGGTTACGCCAGGGTGCCATGCCATGATTTGTGTCCGTGTGGTCGTGCGGATCCGCGGAGGTTATCTCTCGACGAATTGGCGAGGAACGCTGAGTCGTATCGGCGGGTGCAGCGTGCTGCGGTTCGTCTGCGCCTGTCAACTGATTGCAGCCTGGGAAGGGGCCCAACTCCTGAGTGGGTGGTTGAGTTGGCCGCGGAGCAGGGCAAACCGGTTTTATGACCGGGCTGGGTGGAGGAAGCTATCGCCCGTCTCGACAGGGAAGCCCGCAGGCATTGCTCGTGCCGCTGCCACGGAGCAAGACTCAACGGGAGATAAACAACGCGGCTAGGCGGTCTCGAAACGTCCGGCGCGCCGGTGCGCGACTACAGAAAGCCCTCGATGAGAAACTGGGCCGGCATACGCCCGAGAAGATCCTGCGATTAGCAGGCGAAGACGACGAATGAGGGCTCCGCGGAACGGGCAGGAGCAAAGAAGTTAGTTCATGCCTGTCGGCGAGTCATTTGGCCTAGGCCCTCGGATTTCGAGTGGTTCGATGCGCAGGGGCGGCACGCCCGGCCAAACGAGGACACCGTTGCCGTGGCGCGAGTATTCCATATCGAGTACGTCTACACGAGTACTGCTTCCGCCTGGGTGTCTTAGCTCGTGCGTGCGGCGCTGATGCCAGTGTCCGCAGAACAGGTGCGGGACGTTCAATGAATCCACGACTTCTCTGAGGAGGTCGCGGGTTTTGTTCGCTTTCTCGGCCAGTTGATCGCTGAGTTGGAAGTCACCCTTGATCGGCACCCCTGCGGGTGCGTCGTGGGTGATAAGGACGTCTAACGGACCGCCTGCTACGAGCGCGGCGGCCTCCTCTGGCGTCGGTTCCTCGTTTTTCCACCAATCACGCCCTTCGGTTCTGTGCTGGTAGTCGACGCTGCACGCGCCGCCTAAGCCACCGATGGTGAGCCCCTCAATTTGGGCGCGGCCGCCCCGGGGCAGGATACGAATGTTTGGGCGGACCGTGGCTAACCCATCGGTGTCGACGGCAAGCCTTGCGATCGTGTCCCAGTTATCGTGATTGCCGCCGGAAATGATAAGGGTGAGGCCCATATTCACGAGGTATTTGGACAGCTTGGTCTCATATCGCCCACGTTTTGCGCCGGGCCAGTCGAATCCGAAGTCCCCAACGTGTATGGCGGTGCGGGCACCTTCCCGAGCAGCAGAACGAATGGCCGTCAGTGCCCAGACCGCATCGCCATGCCAGTCGCCGAAAATTGCGAGTGGTGTGGACTCTTCCATGATTTCAGCCTACGAGAACGACCCTGTGCCCTGACAGACGCCGCTGCTGTCTGGGCTTCCGGGCCGACGGGATGCCTTCTTGTCCTTGGCGCACTGATCTAGGACTCGTTCTTTCAGATTCTTTTCCCTCATACCCAGAAACATGCGTAGGCAACACGGCCACGGGGTGCGGGCTGCCGCAGGCGAATGAGTCATCGTTGAATTAAGAATGAACTCAATCGGTGGCCGCAGCAGCGGCATCGACCGCCGTCGGATCCGGTCTTGGATGGGGACGTCTTGTATCGCTTCGATGCGGTCATCGCGTGGGTTTCCGACAACCAACCTGGAGCCGACAGAGGTGACAGTGCTCTCATGCCGGCTCGACGACCTTAGCCGCTAGGGCGAGTGCTGTGACTCAGGTTATGGACGCCAACAACAGAGTTCTATCGACCGGTGTGGCTCTTGCCTGAACGTCTCTTTTCGCCGCTGCGTTTGCGGGTTTGCCGCCGGAACCGGCTTACACTTGCCGTGTGCGTGGCGTCGTCAGAGCCGGCTCTCGGTCTGCCAGCGCCTCGCTGGTACTTGTTATTGGTCCTGATGAAGGGATCGCCCAGGGCGCTACCCACCATCGAAAGCCGGGCTTTCCCTTGCGCCTCTGAATCGAGGGCGAAGTGTCGAAGATGACGAGCCAAGAACATGAGTCCGCCGATTATGGCCATAGCCGCGGCAGTCGGAATGATAAGCGTAAAGAGTTGGCCGGGGGTATTTTCCTGACCCGGGGTTGTTATCTGGCTTGGTCCCACTTTCTGGGGCACTTGTGTGTACAGCCACGCCCAGAGCAGGGTGAGTAACCAAATTGCCCAAAGGCCGGCCAAAAACCATTTGAAACGTGTAATCGACGGGGAGCCGCCGGCTGCCACAGCTGCTTCTGAACGGGCCTCGTAGCTTCTGAGCACCAGGTGTCCCAGCCACAGAACAAAGACGGCTAACACCGCGGTGGCGGCGAGGCAGATCAGCACACTGCCGGCCGCTTGCTGCTTGGGATCGCCCTGCACTGCAGCGGCAGTGATGGTATCCCTGATGAAGCCAGGGATGTACTTCTGAGCGTTGACCAAGTCAGCGACCCTACCGGCCCAGCCCTGTTCGACGAGCATGTATGCGCCCGCCATTGCAGAGGGGAGGGAGAGCAGCATGAAGGCGGTCCCGTTGAAGAACCGCCACCAGCGGGACCTGAAGGCCGAGATCAGGTTCTTGTTTTCTACCTCTATTTCTTTGCCGTCACGCTCTCCCGGTTTCCCGGGCGCATTGGTGCCGCCGACCTGCGCGGCTTGGTCGAAGATGATCAAGCGGTAAAGAGCGTCCTGGAATTGTTCGGCGTTGTCTGGATAGCCTCCGTGAGCGCCAAGGAAGCCTCGTCCGTTGTCGACCTTGAGGTTGTATGGGAAGCCGTGCTTGTTGTCGACTCGGCCACCGATGAAGTCGAACGGATCGTAGAAGTTGGCCCAGCCGGTTGCGCGGTCGACATTATTGAGGCGGCTGAGGAATTGGTGCTTGCCCCGCTTGAGAAGCTTGAGAAGCTTGATTGGGCAACCGAAAGTTGCAAGGAACTTGACCTTGGAATCACTGGACTCCGAGAGTGCATCAATGGTCAGAATCGAACCGAGGGAATGTGCTGAAATGACGGTGCTCTCGGTCCTGGCTGTGAGCCAGCGGAGGTCACGTCCAATCTTTTGCTTTGCGGCGAAAGCATTGCGGGGGTTTTGCTGGTAGACCATGACGTCGCCGACCCAGAGGACGAGGAAGTTGAGAAATCCAGCGGAAGCGTCGCCGATCTTACCTGGCAGCTTGCCAACCAGCAGGAGGGCAGCCGGGAGCAACGCAACGAGAATGCAGAGGGTCATTGCAAAGACTGTGCCCAGTGCGAGTGATGCTCCCCAGTCGCCGGAAAACCACTCGGCGCCGACCATCACTGCACCGACGATGAGTGCTGCCCCGAGAAAGCCCCGCCAGCCGACACCCCAGATGAGCGGGGTGATCCAATTGGAGATCCTCGATGCGGATGGTGCGTCGAATAGGTTGGCCCACCATCCTTCCGCGATCAAGACGTCGACGGCTTCCTGCCCGGCCTTGTCTTCTTGGAGAACCCACCGGGCATGTACATGTCGTGGTGCGGACTCCAAAGAGCGGCACGTTCTGCTGCATTCGGTGACATACCCATGACCTCCATGCCCGGCCAGCCAGGACGACGCCCATGTAAGCAAAGGATCGCCCATGTAAGCCAAGGTGTCACCCTCGGGCTGGACCCCCATGCCGTGGACAAGCAGAACCCCAACACTGCGCACCATGAAGTGAGGTTAGGACTGCCGGGGTCCTTTGAATAGAGTGGCGCTACTCGAATTGGTGGA
This sequence comes from Arthrobacter terricola, assembly GCF_004354015.1. Taxonomy (GTDB): domain Bacteria; phylum Actinomycetota; class Actinomycetes; order Actinomycetales; family Micrococcaceae; genus Arthrobacter; species Arthrobacter terricola. The sequence goes on along the minus strand of NZ_SMRU01000021.1, from coordinate 71,024 downwards.
ACCACCGTTCACCATTCGTTGCGTGGGCGAAACGGTAGCCTTCGCCACTGCCGTTGACTTCTTCCGAACGCAATAGGACGAGCAGGCAAGGAGGGGCTGTTGCTGGAACCAAGGTACGCGGTGATCACACCGATGTGAGTCAGACTTGCTGAACGACGAGAGTGGAGGCGATCTTGTCGTGCCAGCCCTGCCGACGACCGGAGGAGTCAAAAACGGGTGAGATGAGGACTAGCGGGCTACCCAAGGCACCGAGGATGGGTAGCAGGCCAACTACGCCAGGGAGCAGCCATCGCATGAAAGAGTCTGTGAATTTGGGTTTGGTGCCGTCGGCCGAACGAATGATGCGAGCCCCGATGGCTATCTTGCCAACCGTGCGCCCGATGATTCCGACCATGAGGAACTCGTAGAGGTTGGCCATCAGCGCAATCAGGATCAGGTCGAGGATCAGCCCGCTTTGGAAGAAGAAACCGGTCAGAAGGAAGAAAGCGATGACGATAATGAGGCCGTCTACGATGCGGGCAAGTGCGCGTTTGGGGACGGGGGTGAGCCGGAAAACCCCGTGGCCGGCAACTTCAACGTATTCGGTAACCTGACGAGCTACTGCAGCCACCGGGACATAGCCTCCGTGTGTGGCGTTCGGTTGACCGCTGACCGGCTGCGGTCCGGCGGCGGTAAAGGTCATCGGTGGTATCGACAATCCGTGGGTCCCCGAGACCGTTGGTTGTCCGCAGACCGTGCAGTAATTCCCGATCTGGTTTGGTGCACCGCAGTTACTGCAGAACCGGCCTGGGGTTGGCGGAAGATCTGCCCCGTTGTCGATCATGCCGTTTTCCTGTCTTATGCTCGGAAAGGACGCGCCGTTCCAGCGTTCCTTTCCGAGCGGGGAACAGCCGGTGGCGCGACGAGGTGTCGCACCGGAATGAAGATACCAGTGCTGAACAGCGAACAGGCTGAGAGCCGGGGAGACACGCATGCGGACTGGCAGAAGACCGGAAATATTCCCTGTTACCATTCGATGCGGATCCTGGCCGGGAGTTTCGCGTCCGCCGTTGCCGCTCGCAGTGCTGAACATCCGGCTTTGAGGGTACTTTGCGCTAGCTCAGGAAGTCCGCGAATCCAGCCAACGGTCCCGGGTCCAGATGCTTCCGTGCCCTCGTGACCGCCACATACGCCAGTCTCTTTTCCTCAGCGATCTGGTTTTTGTCTCCGCCCAAGAACGTTCGTGCGATTATCTCCGCGAAATCGTCGGAGATACGCACCGAATCCCACTCAAGGCCTTTCGCCTTGTGGGCTGTCGTAATGACCGTGGCGCCGTCCACGGTTGCAGAGGCGCTGGTAATGGTCCGGTTTAGTTCCGCAGTGCCGTAGCCTTCAATCAGCTTTGTCCATGTCATTAGTTCTTGGGCGCTGGAATCGTAGCGGACATGTTCCAGCACTTCGCCCCAGGAGCCGAACTGCCTGAGCATGGGGTGGCTGGAGCCGCGCCCGTTGATCAGGTCGTCGGCCCCGCGAATGAGAGCCGCGATCGAATTGAGTTCACACCTGAGGGTTGGGCGCTTGCCAAGTTTTTGCAGCTCCATCAGCTCCCAGACCGCTGTGGCGTTGGTTCGGGTAAGCACGGCGTCAGGCTTTTCGCACGGACCGACGGATGTAATCAGTAGAGGATTTGGGTGGACAAGGTGAGGTGCCTTCAGTGAACGGAGCCAACTGTTGGCAATGTCCGCGGCGTGTTCCCCGAATCTCCAGGATGTGGTGAGGGGGAGAGTATGGGCGGCTGGAATCGTGGCTAGCGCGTCCTTGCCGCCGGCGAACCCGTAGATGGATTGGTTGGGATCTCCGACGAAGACCTTTTTCAGGTGTTTCTGTGCCTGGATGGCGTGAGTGACTGCCGGGCTGAGGTCCTGGGCTTCGTCGATGAACAAGACATCGCCCTTGCGTCCGATCACCGGCCCGGTCAGCAGCCAGTCCTTCAGATAGTGATCGTGCGTGATGGGCATGTCCCTGACTGTTTTGTCCCGGATGTGTGCCCAGTGCTCTTCGGCCATCATGAGGATGAGTGGAACCATGGATGAGCGCAAGCCGGCGTTTGCCCTGCCGGTGCTGACATGGCGGGCGAGCAGCTTCCGGCTGGGGCTGTGGCAGTAGTTGGTGACGGTGTCGACAGCCATTTTGGTCAGGTCGTAGGGGTCAATCGCGCGGGCAGCTCTTGGGCCTGCGAACGCTTCGATGAGCCCTGGTTCGGTTGCACCGAGGCGGCGGGCTGTCACTGAGATCGGTTCGATGCCGAGCCGCAGTCGTCCAAGCCAAGCTCCGTGCCCTTTTGCGGTCAGGTCCTTGTGAGCGAAGGCGTGGATCGTTGTGGCGGAGACGTTGGAGGCGAACCGGTCCTTGGCCTCGACGGCGGTCGACTTGTTGAAGGTCAAGTATATGATCTTTGCCTTCGTGGAGTTGGCGAGCAATTGGAGGGTTGTGGTTTTTCCGGTGCCGGCCCCGGCAAGGATCTTGATGTCACCTTGGCCGAAGAATGCGTCGAGGATGGTTCTCTGTTCGGCACTTGGCGCCCATTTGGGCCGGAAGCCGGCCCGGACCGAGGCAAGCCTTGAAGGGGCGGGTGCCTGGTTCGTCATCGACGAGCGGCCCCGGGCTGTGTTGGCCGCGACTGCCACCGCACTGGACCTGGCAACTTTGACGAGTTCCCACGCCAGCTGCGCTCCGATTCTTGCATCGGGCAAGGCGCGGTGCGATGTCGCTTGGCGGATCCTGAAATGCTGAGCGAGTGACGCGAGTTTATGGTTGGTTCCCGTGTGGACCAGACGACGGGCTGCCGAGTAGGTGCAGGAGCCGAGCAGGTCTTGCGGGAGGATCTGTGCCTTCCCAAGCTCGAAGGTGAGGAACCTGTTTTCGAAGGGAAGGTTGTGCGCAACGACAACCCGGTCGCCGACAAAGTCCAGCAGATCCTTCAAGACGTTCTCGATCGGGGGAGCCGTTTCGACTTCGTGCTGACGGATGCCGTGGACGAACTCTGCACCGTGGACGTAACCGATGCCGGGATAGGCCAGGCTGGAGAATTCGCGGGTCAGTTTGCCCTGGCTGTTGAACCGGACCGCGGCGACTTCAATGATCCTGCTGTGCGGAGTGCTGATGCCTGTCGTTTCCAGGTCGATGCAGACAAATTCGCGCTTGCCGTGCAGCATGGCTGCGACGTCTTCGATCCGCATGCTTTTGCAAAACAACTGGCCCCCAGCCCTCACGTATCCCTCAGGCTAATACTTTGGCGTCCCGGCTGGCGGTTTTCTTCGCTGTGTCCTCCGCATGACGAGACCCAGATGATGTTGATCGCCAGGTCAGCAATGCCAATCTCAGGCAAGCCAGGCGATAACGCACCGAGTACCCCGGGGACTGTGGTCGGCCCTTGGTCAGGTGCCGTTTGGCCGGAGCTGACTGCGGCTGGAAGATCTACTTCCTACTTCGACTCGGTCAGAATCACCTGCAGTCCATGGTCCGGATGATACGTCCAGGACGCAGACATCTTGTTCCAGGACGCCCTCTGCATGCCGTCCAAAGCGCGCGTTGCATTCATCTGGCTCACCACACTGTCCGGCACCTCAACAGCTTTGAGCTCGCACATAATTTCTGTGTACGTAAGGCCGATAACTTTGCCATAATCGGAAATGCTCTGATTCGTCGGCTCGCCCTTCATTGTTATCGTGTAACCGCCATCCCCGAGGATGGCGTAGTCGGCGAAGATGCTATTGTCCAGATGGCACGAGCGGAATGCTTGCTGGACCAGCGACTCGGCAGGCGCGGACGAGGTTGCGACCGACGGGGTAGGGGTTGAGGCATCAGCTGCTTTTGCGCCGCCGCAGCCTGCCAATGCCACCATCATCAGGGGGAGCGCCAATGTCCAACCCCTTGCCTGTATCCACTTCGCCCAGCGGTGGCGGTCCAGCACGATGGTGCGGCGCTGATTGGAACGGTTTGAGGCCATGATCCCCCCGAGTACGTCGACGTCGCATCAGCGTACGGACCTTGCCTGGAACAAAAATAGAGTGCCGAGTACGCCCTTGAGGTGAAGTGCCCCTTGAGATTTACCATTCGGTACGCAGACGGCGAGGTAGTTTTGCGTCGCCACCGTTACCGACCGCGGCACCGAGCGGCCGGCCCTTGGTCAGGTGCGGCTTGGCCGGTGCCGGGTGCGGGACGTTGACGCCGGCCCGGTCCATCGGGGAACCGATCAGGTGCGTGTGGTCGCCCTTGCGCATCCAGTGCGGGGTGGCGGCGAGCAGCCTGGAGTTCTCGAGGACGGCGGTCGCGTCGAAAGTGCACCAGGGCTCGAAGGCGTAGTCGGTGAGCATCCCACGGGTTGCCCACCGGTCCGGTCCGGTGGCGTCGTTGATGGCGAAGTCTGCCTTCAAGCTGAGGAATGCTTCGCTTATCAGGTGCCGGTCCGGGAACCATTCCTCCCAGTGGGCGATGCCGATTCGCGCGGCGGGGGAGTCCTGGCCGCGGCCGGGGAATTCCCTCAGGACCTTTGCAAGGGTCCGGTAGATCTCGTGGCGGGGGTCGGTACTGGTGCGACGGGAGCGGTCCGGGTGTGGGGCGGCGATGAACACGACGGTCAGGCCTGAGGTTTCCAGCGGTCGTTCGGCGATGACTTGGGCCCAGCGACGCACCTTGTTTTCGAAGGCAGGAGATGCGGTCGCTGTGAGCTCGAAGGCAATGCGCAACCCGTCGTTGCGGACGATGGTCCCGTCGGCGCGGCGACCATCGGGGCGGGCTATTTTCTTGCCCAGACCGGAGCCGGCGAGCAAGTCGACGGAGGACAGTTTCTCGCCCAGGACCGCACCTATGTCCAGGTACTCCGCGGCGCGCAGGCCAAACTCGGTCGAGAGGACGTTGTGCCTGTCGTACTGGCCGCCTGTGGACCACGGGTGACCGGCGGTCACACTGAGCCATTCCGGGCCGGTGAGTGTCGGCTCGATGACTTTGCCGAACGCCTCGGAGTTCGCGATGCGGAATACGACGCTGCTGTTCATCCCCGGGTTGAGCCGCAGCTTGTTCGCGTAGGTGCCGACATCGATCAGGTCAAGGGAGAACGAGGCAGCCATCGAAGAGTAGTTGGGGTCCAGGAAATACCGGCACCCTGTGAGGGCTGCGAGTTGTTCCGCGGACACGGTGCGCCAGGAGTCCAGGACACCCCACGCAGCAAGGCGTTCTGTGCGTCCCCGGTTGGAGGTGGCGATGCGCAGTGCCTCGTCCTCGTTCAGGAGAAGCTTGGCGTTGACCGGGCTGAGCCCCTCCTTCTTGTGGTGCCTGGCCATCGGGCCGGTGACCCAGTTTGCCTGGGAACCCGGTGCCCAGAGCCGGTCCCAGTAAGGGTCGCGACGGTTGTGCATCGCTAGGTCATCGTCGGGGTTTGCCGAGGGCATCATCTCGGCGTGGATGCCGTCTTCGATGATGCGGCGTTCGGGCGCTACGGCTACCACGGATAAGCTCCTGCGGGTTCGTGGGTGTACCCCTGCGCGGTGGCGTAGGAGGACATATCGGCTTCGAAGTTGGGGAGTTTGACGATGAACGCGGACTGCCGACGCTGGTCCACTTCCGCCCGGACGACGACATGAAACGGTTCAATGTGCTGGATGTCTTCGGTTGTCCATTCACCGTTGGAGCCGACGTTCGCGGCGACCTCGGCTGCCGTGGCCACGTCGGTCTGGGCGAAGGAGATCAGCGTCGAGTAGGTGAGGAAGTTGTTCCGCAGCGCCGCGCCCAACTGCTCGGGCCGCTGGGTGGCGAGGATGGCGCGGATGCCGTAGGACCGGCCCTGGTCGCGGATCCAGGCGATGATTTCCGGGGAAGTGCCGGCGAGCAGGGAAAGCTCGTCGGCAAAGACGCTCACCGAGCGCCCGGCCTCCAGCCAGCCGGAGCAGGTGCGCTTGAGTGCGTTCTGCAGCGAGTACATCAGCAGCGAGGAAATCTGCTGGTTCTGCTCGTCATCGAGGAGGATGCCAGACGTGGAGGAGCCGGTGTTGATGACGACGGAGCGGTGGCCTTCGAGGACGTCGGTCCAGCTGACTTTCCGGCGCGACGGGCTCCACCAGTCCTCGAGAATCAGGAGCTGCTCGAACTTGTTCCGGGGCGGTTCCAGGAATGGCCGGCGGGCCGACTCGGTGCGGTCCTCGAACAGGGAGGAGATGGCGATGTACGCCTGCTCCAGGACCTCGTCAGGCTCGCCGCGTTCGCGCAGCTTGATGCTCAAGGCCTTGATGCCGGTGGCTAGCTGGACAGCGACCTTGTCGGACGTTCCGGCGAGGAGCTGGTACGCGTAGTAGAGCGGTGACATGCCGTGTTTGAGGATCCGGTCGTCGCGGTCCTCGATGGAATCCAGAACGCGGGCGTCCACGGACAGGGCTGCGGTGAGGACGGCGACGATCGTCGGAAACGACCGGACACCGATCGCCTCGGCACCGAACGTGTACTTCAGGGCGTTGGTGAAAAACACCGCCTTGGCCGCGTTGTCACCCGGGACGGAAAACAGATCGATCGCCGGCGACCGGGCGTCGGCGACGTCGATGGCAAGGATCTTGTCGCCGAGGGTGTGAGCCCACTGGATGTACTTGGCGACGCCGTCGCCCTTGGACTCGAATGCGATGAGGGTGTTGTTCGCACCGGGGTAGCCGGGCTTTCCGGAGGGGTTGACCCGTTCCAGGCAGTGCCAGCCGAACAGCGACCGGACCAGCAGACTTTTCCCACTGCCTGGTTTGCCCACGACAGCGCAGCCGTACAAGAGAGATGCCGCGGACAGGTGGGCTGATCCGTCATCGTTGCTGCCCAGCAGCGGGCCGATCTCCTGCAGCATCACCGGCGGTGTGGCGCGGGCCCGGGTCGCTGCGGCACCGGAGACGGCCCCGGCGTGCGGGGAGACCATGCCGACAACCACGTTGGGTCCGACCAGGAAGGTGTCCGGCGCCAGCGGGTAGTCGCCGTCTGAAGCCGTCACGAACTTTTCGAACGGGATCTTCTCACCGTTGACGTTACGGTGTCCGCGGATGGTCTGTTCTTTCCGCGGCGGCCGAGGGCGCCCGCGCCGTGCCGGGGGAGCAGCGAACGCCGGCTGGGCCAGGCAGTTGCGCAGCTTCGTGTCCGGGGAGGTGATGCGACCGGTCAGGGCGGCCAGGCCGAGCGCGGCGGCGACGCCGGAGAGCACAAGCAGGAGTGGAGTGGCCAGCGTGGGAACGTACTGGGCGTACTCGGCGGGGATCATCGGCAGACCGTACAAGGTGGCGGCGGCCAGCAGCAGTCCTGCGGGAAGCCCAAGGAACAGTGGGGACCGTGTCGGAGCGAACCGCACGCCGGAGTCCAGGTCGAAACCGGGCAGGCCGGCGGTGACCTGGGACAGCAGTGACGTCACTTCCTCCTTCGAGGATCCGCCCGCGGTGATGGAGACAACGACAGCGTTCGGGGACGTGGAGTGGTGCGTCGGGACCGTGGTGCCGAGCCGGTTGGCCAGCCACGGCGTGTAGAACTTCCGCTCCCTGTTGGTTGGCTTGCGCATCGTCACGGCCACCCAGGAACCTTCGGGCATGGCGTTGGCCAGCAGCCGGGGAAGTTCGGTCGGGTCGATGCCGGACTGGGTCTCCCGCAGCGCCGGGGAGGGCTTGTATTTCAGCTTTCCGATCGCCGGGGTGTCGCCCAGTTCCTCGGGCATCTGAGCCTCTTCGGCGCGGGCGCCGACGGTGTGCGCCAGGTGCAGCGGGGCGTTGGTTCCGAGCGCGGCGGCCGGAAGAATGAGGTAGCCGTTCAGCCCCGTCTTCTCGCGGCGGGTCAGAAGGGTGGCCTGGCCGGTGTTGGTCGCGGCGGACGCGAAAGTCCCGGCCCGCTGTGTGAAGGTTGTGGGGTTTGTGTCGATGCCGCCGGCTCGCGCCAACCGGAAAATACGCTGCTCCATACCCTGGAACATGCGTAGATTGCCGGGTGGAGGCCCGGCAGACCCGGCTAGGCGGATTCGGGGCTTTTTACCGACTTTGACTCGCTGTAGAAATCCCCGAATCGCCCCACGCGGCGGGAGGAACCCCGCGCCCGCTTCTGGCCTGTAAAACGTGTGTACGGCTGCGAACATGTCTGACCGTCATGCGCAAGCGTTCTGGTGTCTTCACGACGGACCAGAAGCTCTATTGCCTCTACTTCATCTGTGTGCGGCTTCTTCGGAGTAGTGACGGCCTTTGACCGAACTTTTCCCAAAAACTTTTGGGGTAATCCTGTGCCGCCGTGTCCTCGCCGGTGTGTCGCCTGCAGCGGGCCTTTAACACGCCTGCGGCGGGCAGTGGGTGCCTCGTGGGTGTGGCTTGTTGGTTCGTCAGTTGGTGTTGACGGGGTTTGGCCTGCGGCCGGCGGGTGGGTGCCTGGTGCACATTGGGGGTGGGTGGAGGTTGTCGGCGTGGTGGGGGCTTCGCCCCGGTGGTGTGGGTGGCTGGTTTTCGGTCTTGTCTGACCTGGTGGGCTGCCTGCGGCGCGGGAAGTGGGGTCGTGACGATGTTCTTGTTGGTGCAGCGGGGCGCTGGACGTATTGCTTCGCAATGGTGGATGGCCGTGGACGATTTGTCACGTAGGTGCGGGTGTCTGCCGTGGCGTCCGCCGGCACATAGCCACGGGCACCATGTCGTTCACCTGACCGTCATCGGTCCGACAACATGACGGGGGCGCAGCCACTGGGAACTTGCAGTGAACCGCAGAGGAAACCACGACGCACACCGCCCGCCGCAGGCGCACGCAACGCCGGAACAAGAACACGAGGAGGAACCACCGGCCCGGGGCGAAGCCCCGCGGGAAACACATCGTTGACCGGGCAGGACAACGAATCGAAAAGCGGAGGGCGCAGCCCCCGGAAACATCACGATGACGCAATGACAAGAACGGACGCCGGCGAAGCACACCGCGCCGCAGGTGCAGAAGCCGGTGGCGCAGCCACAGACAGACAAACACTTCGTAAACCAGCACGCCCAACGAACCGTGCACCAGACCGCCCGCGGCAGGCGACACCAACGCTGAACCAACAAACCAATGGAGGAACCACCCGCGCCCAGGGCGGAGCCCTGAGAAAAACACAACGCCCAGCAGACCGGTGAACAGGTGACACAGGAACAGGACCGCGCAGCGAAACGGGGGCGGAGGCGAAGCGCAGCGGAGACGAAGACCCCGGAGAGCGGGAAGAACAAGGCCCGGCCGCGCACGGCCAGAGCCCCGGACAGAACACCGCGGCGGGAAACGAGAGGAGGACAACACGGGCCGCGCGCAGCGCGGACGCGAAGCGCAGCAAAGCACGAACAACAAACAGACAGCCGCGGCGAAAAGCGTGCCGCGGAGCTCACGGACGCCAGGCCGGGGGCTCGGGCCGCCAGGCCCGGGAAACACAAAGAAGAACCACAACGCGGAGAACACAACGATAGACGGGACGATGGACGAACCGGATCACACCAAGGGACGAGGGGCGAAGCCCCGAGTCCTCTTAATATGGCGACCCTGCCGACAGTTCCGGAAAATTCTCGACGGCCCCGGGTCTGCGGCTACCGCCACTCCGACACACCGCACCACCTGCCGTCGGCGCGGGAGGGGTTCGGCGGTTGGTGGCTATCGCCCGGCGGGGGCGGCGGCATCGAGGGGTGCTTTGGCCTGGGCGATTCGCCTCGCGTGCTTCGCGCGACGCCTGTCCTTGCTTGCGGTTCGGTCCGGTGCCGTCACACATCTGATGATCGCATGACGCAGTGGCCTCAGGCGGCCGTACCTGGCCCCACCTTCTGGTTGCGTGTAGTGGAGAACTCCTCCGCTGCCGCAATGGACTGCTGCTCCCTTGTTCTAGTCAGCAAGGATGGAGATCGCAATGGCGCGGCTTGTGACTGGAGCCTAGATCGAGGGCCGTGTAATAGACGGAGACATTCTGTGCATGGCATGTCTCCGGGCGGTCCACGAGTGACCTATTTCAGTTTGGTCCCCGGCGTGGCCCACCGCCGACCAAACCCGTAGGGACAGGATGAACCGCTTTCATGGACCACTGGCAGGACCAGGATGGACCGCTGGAAGGACCAGGGATGGACCGGTGGAAGGACCAGGGATGGACCGCTGGAAGGACCAGGATGGACCGGTGGAAGGACCAGGATGGACCGCTGGAAGGACCAGGGATGGACCGCTGGAAGGACCAGGGATGGACCGCTGGAAGGACCAAGGATGGACCCGCTGGAGGGACCAAGGATGGACCCGCTGGAGGGACCAAGGATGGACCGCTTTCATGGACCGCTGAAAGGACCAGTGTTTGGACCAGCGCAGACCTCGCTGAGGGACCGTTGACCCCCGGGTAATCACCGGCGCTATAGACCATATGAAGTATCAAGCGCTGAAGATCAGCCGCGTCCGGAAGGCGGAGTGAACGCCGGTTCGGCGTCGTGCTTCCATCCGTTGTCGTGGCAGTCTCGAGTAGCAAGACAACCGACGTCATTTGCTTTAGGGCTGGTGTCTTGCGCACTCTCATTTTGCGAGGGGCCACGTCATGGTCGTCGGTGACCCAAGGCGGCTCTCAAGTTCCTGCAACTTATCACCGGTCAAGCGAAGCTGGCATCCGCATCATCACGCGCTCCTGCACTGGACCGCGGCAGAGTCTTTGGCCTCCACCGGCGTTTTTCATTTCGGATGTGACGCTCACGTCGGCGGACTCTCCTTTGGAGGGGCTGTGGCAGGGCGATGTTGGCCGGTTCCTACTCGGGCTTTTCCTTGGACAGGGCGATGATCCATTCCGCTGTCTGGTCACCCGTCAACCTATCGAGCGTTACCCTCGCCTTAGCGGCGGCAATCTGGACCCTTCGGTCTTTGGGGTCTACTGATGCTGGCCGCGTCGACGGTGCGACGTCCGAATCGACCTGAGTGCGCTTGCGGTCTCTTGCCAGACAACGAACGAGCATCCGGCCACCTCCTGCCAAGGGAAACCCGTATTCTCGTTCTCATTGTCCCGTGGCGTTCGGTGGTAGTCCAGAACGACCAAGTGCGAGTAATCCGCGGAATTGCTTATCCCGGCCTGCTTCCGGAGGTAACGAGGGTAACGGGTAACAGAGTTACCGTCGTTGGCCCGCGACGACCCTGAGCGGAATTGCGCTTGTCCGACGATCACGGTCTGCCTATTAGGCTGCTGCTCATGGCAAACTGGTCGACGCTATTCCGTTCCATCGAATTGTGCAGTGTGCCGCCGATGCGCTCGACAGTGCGGGCAACCGGCAACCCCAAGTTCTCACACCACAACCATTCCGTCTCTGGCGACCAGCGGTCCATCGCTGCACTTGAGAGGCATAGGGAGGCTGAAGCCGGTCCCAGACGTTCCTCCTAGGCGGCTTTTGGGTCGTTGCAGCCCGTATCATTCCGACTTCTGGCTCGTTCTTGCGTGCGACTCATCGCGCGGCCGGGGCAAATCCGTGAACGGCTGCGGCTACGTCCTGGCGTACTCCAATGGGGCAGACCCGATCCTGGGCGCCTGCACATCCGTCAGCACGCACGGCGGCATCCGAGCCGGGGAACTGGCGGCCATCCGCCGCGGACTCCAGTGCACCGTCGGGCACCACCCGGTGCTGCGCGAAGGCGTCGGAGATCTGAAGGTCCTCACCGACTCCAGAGCGGCGCTGGAGGTCTTGGAGCGCGTCTCCACCGGCACCCTGCAACCCTTCGATGACACCGACTCGGTCGCCGAATGCAAGCGGATCCTGGGCTCGGCCCGGGGCGTAAAAATCTCCTATGAATGGGGCCGTGGCCACAACGGGCACCCGCTGAACGAACTCGCCGACCGCCTCGCGGTGTTGGCACGTCGGAACCGGGAAATCGGTGTCGACGAAATGACCAACGCCGGATGATCGCCTCGATCCGACAAGAAGCCAAGAGCTTCAACATGGCGTGCTGGTCTGATTGTCAGAAATTTGCAGCATGACCCGGGAGCGTGAACGACACGCCGCCGGTACCCGGTGAACTTGATGGTGCTCCAGACAGCCCCTGAGGGGGCTGAAACAATGAGGAGCCCGGTGGGGAATGGTTGCAATCATGAACGCCCTTCTCCGGCCGTGACGAGCGCTGATCGAAGATCAATCGCATGTTTGCCGGTGAACCGGACCTTTACCTGATTGCCGTTGAGTATCAAGGGAATCTCTACATTTCCCTGGCCTTCTGCGACCTCCAGATTCGCCAACGTCTCGAGAATGGCGTCGTTCCTGGTTTCACGCGTGTATTTGTAGAGGGCCGCGCAGAGTGGGCACAATGCAACAGCGTTGGCTGTGTGCATTTGCTTGCGCGCGTCTACGAAGCGGACTGATTCGAAGTACCACTGGCCATCCACCTTGAACGGGAGCGGCTTATGGCAAGCCTGGCAAAACATCTCACCGTCATCCGCCGTGTATTGTCCGCGGAGATAGCCTCTGGATTCGGCAACGGCCTGGCTCTGCCCGTCGACGACGCTTCGCAGCCGTGACTCTGTCCGGTACTCCGGGGCAACGATTGCGTCCTGGGAGGCCAACGCTGATCTTCTTTTGGGGTCTGCGGAGGCTGACTCCGGGAAACGGCGGGGAGTCGTGTGCTCACGGATGAGGGTCCGGAGTTCGGAGGTGGTCAGCCCTGCGTCTTTGGCCTCTCGCAGGACATCGATGCCGTCATCCTCGAGGCCTTCGTCCCGGAGGAAGTCGCTGACACCATCTGCCTTTTGTCGGCGTTGGGCCGCGTCGGCACCGAATTCGAGCTTGTGCACAAGCGAACCTGCGTTGGGTCGTTCCCAATCGTCAGGCAGGTCGTCGGCCGTCACCTCTCTGGGCAGACGCAAGTCGCCGTTCCTATCGAGCACCCACGCCTCGGCTGTGAGTTCCTGCGCCAACTGGGAGGCGAAAGTGTAGCGGTGCGAGCTGTTGTTCGCCCGGTATAGCGCTCCGGCCTTCTCTGCTGGGGCCTGCACGACGGTACGCCATAGAGTATGCATCAAGTCGTGGTCTCCTGACCGGATGATCTTGTCGAGGTCCTTGATCTCCCAATCGACCTTTTCGGTGTAGGCGCTGTGGCGGTTCTTGACCCACCATTCTTGTCTCAGCAGAGGGTTTCGAAGCACGTCGCCGTGGGTGATTTCGATGCTCACGATGGAACCTGCAAGTTTGAGGAAATCCTCGAACCCGTTGATGTCCAGGTAGTAACCGGCCACCGGGTACGGCTGGCGGTAGTGGACAGGTTGTCCGGTGGGTTGGTACAGGTGGACCCAAGGGTACAGGGAGGAAAAACCTGTTGCCCGATAAGGAAGGTCGAGGTAGCTCTCGCCCGGTGAGATCAACGCCTCTGAGCCGTCGGGTCGTAGCGAGAGGAGAAACGACACGTTTCGGAATAGACGTCTCGCAGCCTCCGGGTGGGCGAGGGCATACCGGACGAAGGCCCTGACGTCGCTGACGTGCTTTGTCATGTCTCCGTCGGGGACGGGGCGGCCCGGGACCTTGTAGGGGTCCAACCTGGCCTCGATCCGCGCTGATTCGTCCCAACGACGGACCCCCGCGGCCTTATAGAAGGCCTTCAGGTCGGCCGCGCGTGGGCCCTCATCGTCGTCGAAGTACGCTAGTTCCGCTCGAACTCGATTCAGGACTTTGTCGTTCCGGTCGGACGGGAGGTATGTGTCGGGCCCCTTCACATGCTCGCTCCTGCCCCGGCGGGCTGTCCGGATGAGCGGTATCGACTCCAAGGACCAGCTCAACTGTTGAAAAAATGGTGCTCGTCCAAGTAATTGGTAGAGGCCGGTGATCGCGTCGTCGCTCTTGACCGCCAGCCACTCGAGCCACTCAGAATCGTCGTGGTCAAACGGCTCGCGAGCTTCGCGCAGGACGGCGCCTAGCTGGGGCCAGCTGAACTCGATACTGTCGAGCCCTCCAAGGAATTTGCCGGCGCGTCCATCACGGTCGCGGATCCAGCGCGGGGTTTTCTCCGTTTTGATGTCGGCCATCCAACACAGGAACGGCAGGTCATCCTCAGCCAGACCGTTCCTGAATTCACTAGGGCTTGCGACAAGTGACCTCGCCGGGGCGTATCCACTCAAGCGCGCGGGGGTAATTTCAAGCTCGTTGAACGCATCAATGATTGCGTCCCGGATGAGGTTATACGGGCGGCCAACTGGATCGTCGTGGTTCGGTAGTGATTCAAGGAAGGCGTCATTAATCAGGCCCTGACTACACAGCCTCGGCAAGGCACCAACTATCAGTGCCCCGATGTCCTCGACAAGCCGGACGTTGTCGGGGTCATCGCGAACGCTGTCCCGGGCCACGGTAGAGGCAAAAGGCGCATGAATGTGGAACCGGAGGCCCGACGTTTCCTTCACAGCCGGGAAGTAGATGGATACATCGCCATGGTCCAGGGGGACGATGGACCATGGCCGCGCGCTTTTTGAAGGCTCCCCATCCTTCTGTTTCCCCCGCTTCAGCTTTCCCGGCTCTCCGAGTTCGAGTCGGAACGCCGCCGCTACGGAGAGTGGGGCATAGCTGTTGTGTTCGACATTGGTCGGGCCGACAAGGCGCAACCAGTGAGACTCGACGAAATCCTGGCCCTCGGACTTCTGGATCTTGATGACGTCGTCGTCCAGCTCCTGGCGCTCGATGATCCCAACGGTTCCATCGGGAAGCGCGTATGTCACCGTCCGGATGTGGCTGAGGAAGAGTAAGGTTTTCTCATCAAGCTCGGCAAGCCCCCGTGCGACCTCTGCAACGGCGACTCCGGCCGGCTTTTCCGGGCGATTGAACGGGAACCTGAAACTGGTCCAGCCAGCCAGGGCCTCGCCTGTGATCCTTTCGTTGACGAAGAGGTCTTCGATAGCAAACGAGTACGTCCCCGACCGGATCTCAGGGCGGCTCGTGTACGAGTAGACCGCCTTGAAGCCCACACCGAACTTGCCGATCTGGGTCGGGTCATCCTTCTTCGTCGAGTCACCGATGTTGGTAATCGAGTCAATGTCTTTCAGCGAGAACGCGCGTGAGCCGTCATGGCGTACTTCAAGACAAGATCCGTCCAACTCGAACTCGACAATGGTCGCTTTCGCGTCTTCGGCGTTCTGAAGCAACTCATAGATAAAGTGGGCATTGTCGGGATACAGCTCGGACAGCAGCCGGCGAATGCCTTCCTCGAAGCCCTTCTTCTTCTTGTGGGCCTCAACTATCGCACGACCGTTGGCGGCGATACTCTCAAACGTGAATTCAGGATTCACCAATGACCTCAACGATCCCGGAGCACAGGAGTGCGGCCGTGACGTCGCTGCGTTGGATGCTCATTTCGAGTTTCTTGCTCCGAGTCTCAAAGTCATCCTCAAGCGATCGAAGTTCGGATTCACGCATGCGGCGTATGTTTTCGTGAGATGCATTCCCGATCTGGTCCTCAAGGAGCTGAACCCGGGCGTGGTGGGTCGTGGAGAGGGACGCCAACTGGCTCTCGACATGCCCGCGTGTTCGATCGATGTGCGCCGCTCTCGAATCGGCCCATGCCATATAGTGCCGTTCGTCGACTTCGCTTGCATTGGGCCATTCCGTGGGTTCAGCTGAATCCGTGGCATCGACCAAGAGACGGCCCATCTCCTCGGAAAGGGTGGGATTGGTCGTGGACACTACCACCTCGAAGTCATCGCGCGCCCCTAGATAGGTCCAAGAATGAATCGAGATCGGGTAAAGACCAGAAGGAACCTGGGTCGAGCTCACCCTCAGAGCGACCGTTGTATCCGCGGCGAAGCCCTCCTGCTGGGCCGCGGCAGCCCGTACCAACTCGTGAACAGGCGACAGGAGTTCAACATCATCGTCGTCGGCCAGGTTGGGGTCGAAGGTGAGCTTCCTCGATTGATCCACTCCTCGGCCCAGCCACCTCTGCCACTGCGAGCTGCTCGCGGGCGCGACTGCCTGGGCATCTTCGTGCAGGGTTGAGCGGACGTCCTTGTTCGGGCGGAGCAGTGCGACGGGGCGTTCAAACAACGTGTCAGCACGGTCGTATCCGCACTCAAGAAGGTAGCGCTGCACCAGGCGGGTCAGCTGATCCGGCGCGAGCCAGGGGCTGGCGGCCTGCTCTACGCCCTCGGCGTCCAGCTTTTTCAGGGGGAGACCGAAAAGGGCGCTCTCGCGTTCCTCAAGTTCCTCCTGCTCCTGGACGCGGCCGATCTTATTGTCGGCGAGCTGCTGCAACCGAGCTTCTCGCTCACTGTCAGTGAGCCTGAGATCGTCGGCGATTTTGCGAATTTCCCGGGTGAGCTCACCGAGGATCGCTTCGCTGCCACCGAGTGCCCTTTGGAATACGCCGATCCTCTTGAGGCATCGCTCGATGATGATTGCATCAACGGTGCCGCTGACGATCAGGTTCTTGATCGCGATCGACTCGCTCTGCTGTCCGCGGCGGTCTATGCGGCCGATCCTTTGCTCGATGCGCATCGGATTCCAGGGGAGGTCGTAGTTCACGAGCGCGTCGCAGAACTGGTAGTCCAGCCCCTCCGTGCCGACCTCGGATGAAAGCAGTAAGTCGATGGCATCAGGGTCGCTCTTGTCCTTCGCGAACCGGGCCCGGAGCACACGTCGCTCCTCGTCGGGGACGCCCCCATGGACGAGACCCACTCGGGCGCCCCGGCCCATCAGATGACCGAGGAGGTAGCCGAGGGTGTGTCGGAAGGTGCTGAAGACGAGAAGCTTATTATTGGTCAGCAGCTTCTTTTCATCGACATAGCTGAGGAGACGTTCCAGCTTCGGGTCGTCAGTCAGGGCAGCGGCACGGTCCGCGATGTCCTTGATTTCGGCAACAAATGACCCCAGCGCAGACGAATCCAACTCGTCCACTTCAACATCGGCCTCACTCAGCTCCTCGGCGGTGAGCTTGCGCTGGAGGAGATCTTCGACGAAGGGCGCCAGCCCATTCAGGCAACTGGCAGCCTGGCGCTTCAGGGTCGAAAGCACGAAGTCCAGGGACTGACCATGACCTTTGCTTGTAGAAATCCGGCCGGCAAGGTCAAGCAGATCCTCATGAATCTCTGCTTGAGCGGGAGTGAAGTCGACTTCGAAAGTTTCGGATTTCCGTGTGGTGAAGGAACCTATGTCCCGGCGACGGGTGCGGTTGATGAGACCGGAGAACGTGTTGAGTGACTGTGCGAGTCGCAGAGCCTTCACCCGCTCGTGGTCCTGGACGCGCTCTTGGTCGAGGATGTCTCGGATCTCCTGTGTACGGGGGTTGGTGCGAAGGACCCGGCTGCCCCAAGGCGTCTCCAGTGCCCTCGTCAAGGCCTGCAGCGCAGTGGTCTGCCACGCCTCTCCCGCGATTCTGACCGCACTCTCGACATCGGCGAGGTGCGCGTTGGGCTCGCGCATGAGGTCGAACGTTTGGTTGTCGACGAATGTGTCGGGCCGGAGCAGGCGAAGGAGGGCGCGGAGATCCTCACTGCCTGTCTGGATGGGCGTCGCTGAGATGAGCACCGCGGCTTCTGCGGAATCTAGGAGGTGCTTGACTACGCGATGGCTCCAGGTGTCACTGTTTCGCACGTGGTGCGCCTCATCGACAATCACCAAGTCGAACTTGACTGGCGGTAGGAGTGAGACCAACCCTGGTCGGGGTCGGCGCAGTGTACTGTCCCCAAGAAGAAGTTTCTCGTCAAGTAATGAGTAGGGGAGTATCGCCTTCCGGTATCGTGAAGGCCAGTGGCCCTCGGCCCGTGTCTCGTCGATGCAATGGCGAAGTGTCGTGCTGTCGAGATGCGCGAAGTCCTCGTCAAACCGCTTCAACTCGCTCCGCCACTTGTTCTCCACGACCAGTGGTTTGGGGCAGATCACCAGGATCGAGTCGAGCCGTTGGCGGGCTTGTAGCTCTTTTATGATCAACCCCGCCTCGATCGTCTTGCCGACGCCGACGTCGTCGGCAACCAGAAGACGTGGCCGGTCGGCGTTGATCAATTTCATGACTGGGCGGTATTGGTAGGGTTCGTATTCGATGCGGCCGGTGTTGAGCGAGTAGAGCCTGCTCACGGAGGGGTGGAGGACGTGGGCGGCTGTAAGCCGTGCGCTGAGCTCCTCGGCCCCGAGATGTTCACTCGATTTCGATTCGACAAGCTCGACCTGTGATTCGTAATAGGTCTGCATCGTCTGCCCATGGAACACGGTCAGACGGAGCTGTGAGCCCGATTTGTTGACTTGGGTGACCACACCAGTCAGTTCCGGCCGCGCCTTGACCCGGATCATTGCTCCCGGTGTGAAGCTGCTAGATGGTGATTCGAGGGCAGGCGCCACATCAGATCGCACCGGTGACGGTTGAGAGAGTCCCGCCAGCGCCGCCGACCTTGCACTGGCCAGCTGCTTGGCTTCTGAACTTCCAGGGTCAAGAGCATTGGCGAGGAGGGCGAGAGTATCGAGGTCGCGGTAGGTGCGATCCGCGCCCTGCTCGCGACCAGGAGCGTCGTGAGCCCAGCGGTTTCGAACGCTGGAAGCTTCCTTCAACCAGTTCCGGTCGTCCCACTTGACGATGTTTCTCCGTCTGAACAGGTCCCAGTTCTGGTCAGCGACCCGGAGGACAGCGGCAACATCGAGCTCGTCGAGACTCGACCACCCGTTCTCATCGACCATCGCTCGCTGCTGATACGTCAGCTTGTTTAGGACGCCTTTGTCCCACCATCCCGGCCCGAGTGTGGGGAGTTCTTTCTCCAGGAATCTGCGCAATAAGGCTGCAAGCGTCGTCAGGTGTTCACGCATGCCCTGCTCCCCAGACCGAAGTAGCGGAATACGGATTATCACCTGATTGATGTGGCGGTAGGTCGACATCTACAACACTCGGGACCTGCATTGCTCCCCCTTTCATGGCCGGTGCTCAACACGATACCTGCCGGGTCAGATCCGGGACTGCAATTGGGGAGGATTCGACCGACGGACGATGCTCCTACAGCGTCAAATCGAAAGATGACTCACGGCCGGATGAAACAATCCGGGTATGGATTCCACCCTTGAGGATGTGCCGCGCCGGCTTAAGCCAACCGTTGAAATGCTCTTTAAGAACTGTTTCAACGATCAACGTATACGGTCGGCTTGGCTTGAGGGCTCCTTGGCGCAGGGATCAGCAGATGACTGGAGTGACATAGACCTTCATTTAGTAGTGAGAGAGACGGAGAACTTTGCCGCCATCGACTGGCTCGAGTCGCAGGTGCATCTGGTCTTGGCAGATGCGATCCCTGGGCTTCCTAGTTCCTTTATCTGCCTCACTTCCAGTTGGATACACATCGATGTGAATGTTCATTCCTCGGAAACTCAGCTCACGTCGGGTGAATCACGCCGCGTGCTCCTTGCCCGGGATGCCCTGATTCAGGACATCATCAGCGCTCCCTCTCCTCGCGGCCAGGCGTTCTTTCCCGCTCAAGATGTCCAAATCTTCCTTTACTTTCTGGGTAAGACGATCGCGTCGGTCCACCGGGGTGATCTCATCGCTCTGTCGCAGACTACGGCGATGATGCGCGATCGTCTCTTGGTCAATTTGCTACTAGCTGAGAACGGGATTCAAAGTGGGACGCTTAATAAGCGGATAGGGCAACATCTAAGCGATGAACAGGTGCATTGCCTGCAGGAGATTCCAGTTTTTGGGTTCAGCGAACTCAGCATTCGAGATGCACAGCAGAAGCTGGCAGCTGTCTATTTGGCCCGAGCGCGCAAGCTTGCCGAAGAGTGTGGTGCTGCTTGGCCCATTGAGCTCGAACAGGCAACGAAAAACCTATGGCATCGTGAACTCATGATGAGTTGGTAACACCGTGCATCCACGGACAGTGGCGGTCCTTTTCGTGGACACCGGTGGACGGGATCGCCTTCCGCCACGATCTTCTCGACGCTGACGACACGAAATCCTTTTCAGCCCTCCGGGGTAGGCGCCGGAACATCGAGGCTGTCCCGTGCCCCTCCTGACGTCGGCCGACCTGTCTGTTAAGCTCTGCAACCAAGCGACAACCGGGAAGGGCATACAGATGGGTGCATGGGGCTTCTTGCCGTTCGAGAATGACGACGCGATGGACTGGCTGGACGAACTCGATGACGGCGGTGCTGAGATCGTCCGCACTGCGTTGGAGGTCGCCGACACCGACTATCTGGAGGCATCCGATGGCAGCACAGCCGTTGCCGCCGCGGAGATCATCTCCACGTCCCGGGGAAACCCTCCCGGCGATGTGCCGGAAAACGTCACGTCCTGGGTGGCCGCCCACGGCGCGGAACTTGGCCCGGAAGACGTGGAGCTTGCGCTGCAGGCCGTGGAGCGGGTGGCCGGCGACGAATCCGAACTGGCCGAACTTTGGGATGACGCCGACGAACCCGAATGGCGCGAATCCCTCGACGACCTGGCGGAACGATTGCGCGACGCCCTCCGGTAAACCTCTTTGCCGGGGCGATGGTCACCGTAAAGCTGCAGGGTCGGCGGGTTCAGCCCGGAGTTGCTGTTGCGGCGCTTCTTTATAGAAGTTGGCGTTGAAGACGCAACTTGCAGCGCCCTCGGTCCACACAATCCGCGCGGGTTTGTCCGCGCTTCGGTGGACATTTCGAACGATCACAGAAGCATGCCCTTCAGCTGGCCATTGGTGCCGGATAGCATCCAGCTTGGAGCACGTCCCAGCCAGCGGTCGGTCTCCTCAGGACAGTTAGCGACAGTTTCTTGTCGCCTGCCCAGATCCAGATCTGGAAGCGGGGGAGTCCTGGTTCATAGGTACGCATGAGTTGGGTGCGCCGCATCCGGCTAGCGAGAAAATAAGGAGAACAAAGATGACATGCAACAAGTGCTACAGCAGCCTGTCTGTCTGTCGTGACTGCGACGGTCAGACCAGGAAGAGCATTCTGGGCGACACTCTGACCTGCAGCACCTGCCGCTCAACCGGCTACCTGTGCCCCACCCACGACGGACACTGGCAGTAGAGGCCATGCAGCAGGAGGAATGCCCTTGTGGCCCTGAGCAGCACTTGGGGATTCCTCCTGCAGCACCACGTCGACGCCCTGTGCCTCCGAAAGCCGTATTGACGTGAACCACGCAATCGCTGGCGGCTGTAGAACGTAAGGTGCCGTGGGTTATTGGCTGAAGGACCAACGACGGTAAACCTCTCCGTGCAAACGACTTCGGCAGCCGCGTGCTGATTCGACTGGCTTCCCGTTGCAGGTTCGGGTCTGAGTCGCTCAGCTCCTGGATCCAGAGGATCGCCCGGTCAGCGACAGCGCGCCAGCTTTGACAGCCGTCGGGTTCAACTCCGAAATGGTCAATCATCTTGTCCAGTACGAGCTTGCATGAAGAAAAGAGCATGCCCGAGTAGGGGAGAAGGACGCTGCGCCGTCGGACAAATTGCAGCCCAGATTGAGAGAAAAGTTCAGGAAGCCCCCATCGCCTGGGACAGTTTTGCAGCGTCTACGGCAATGTCGGGTACGTTCGAGGATACGGAATGCGCGACCAGGACGATGTTCCCTTTACGGATCAGAAGGCCCGTCACCTTTCCTACACTCCATGTGATCGTCCCCTGTGTGGCGTACGGCCCTTTGACCCAGGTGACCCGGCTCGCAGATCCCTTGTAGGTCGTCTCAACGCTGTGGCACGTGTTGAGTGCTCCGGTGACCGCGTTGAAGTAATCCGTTGCCTTCTGCTCGGTAGCGAACAATCGTGTGCCTCCGAGGTAGTCAGAAAGTCCGGGGGAGGGATTGAACCGGGTGACGGGGAGGGGCGTGAAGGAGAATTGAAGTTACCGCTGAAGCCGGGATCGCTGCTGCCCAGATCGTCCAGCGCATAGGGGGACGCGACATCCGGGCCTGCCAGGATGCTGCACGTCGAAGGCGCATAGACGGTGTTGTCTTTAATCTCGTGGAGGATCCCGTCGGGGCCCGACACCCCGCGGTCCGCCGAGCCTCCAATCGCCGTCCAAGACGTTTTAAGATCGTCCTTTCCCAAGGGGCCATAGCTTGTGCAGCCTGACAGGACGACGGCGAGTGTTACTGTTGCCGCTGTGGCCGCTGAAAGATGCGCTCCCAGTGCCCCGAGCTTTCGAGCCACTTCGGAAGGCCTAGAAGGCGCGGCGGCGGGGTGACGATGAGTGCCGAGAATTTCATTGTTGACTGCTGTCACGTTTTTTCCTGTCGGAGGGCTGTATACGATAACTGACTGGTCCGTCCCTTGGTCACTCGAAGGGTTGGTATTCCCAGTCAGGGGGGGCGAAATTGCGGAGAAAACGTCGTCTGGCTTAAAATAGCAGTTATGCAGTATTTGGCCGTTCAATGTAGTCATGGCGGTTAGCCGATACAGCGATGCAAAGCGCAAAAGAGCATGGGATTAGTGTCAGGACCCGGCCGGCATGGGGAGGGGTATGCCTTGACGTTGTTTGCCCGTTGAGTCGGTGACGGGAGTTCCGAAGGGGCCCTCGCCGAGGATAAAGGCGTTGATGTCCTTCAAGTTTCCGGACGGGTGGTTCGGTGTGTATACGCCACTTATTGCTATTGCAATGGGGACCGGCCCCCATTGGTTGCTGGATCCGTTCCATTTTGGATTCATCATGAATCCACCTGTTGTCAGGCCGTCGCATTCCCCACCGCTGCTGTACCCCGCCCCCATAACAGCGAAGTCTGTGTCTATCGAAGCGTCGGGTGAGGTGACTAGGTCACCCCCGGCTCCTGTGTTCCCAACCCATTGCCAGGTCGTCGGCTGCGGACTGAACCCATTGGAGTTGTTTTTGATCGTGAGCGTCCCAAAGACAAAGTAGGCGGTGTCAGTTCTGAATATGTAATTCGTGACCATGTCGTTGCTCGGGTTCACGTCAATGCACGGGTCTGCGCCGGTCCCTCCCACAGCCGCCCACCCCGCGTCCAAGGCGGAACGGTCACTGCCTCGATAACCGGGGTAGAGGGTGAGGGTGGCTTCTTGGGCGTATCCCTGGGAGTCCTTCACTATGACGGTGTAGCTGTTCCCCGATCCCAGCGTTAGGGGGGCCTGGGTTGCCGTGGGCGAAGGTTCATCGGGAGTGCTTGAGGTGGGCATGTCCGTCGGGTCCGAGGTGGTATTAGCGGTCGGGTTTGCTGGCGGCGCAGCGCTCGATGAGCCGGGGTTCGCGCAGCCGGACAGTAAGACCAGAACGGCTACAGCCGTAACGCCGCGCTGCGCTAGTTTTCGCTTCGAGCCTCGATTTTTTCCACAGTTGATGCCTAGAGGAGCGTTCTCTCCACGTTCGTCGGGACGGTGTTGAAGGCGCCTGGCTACCATTTCGTTTGCTTCCTCACTCATGTCGAAGGTCAAGTCCGTTCGGGCTCTCTTGTGCACCGCTTGGTGACGGCTGTGACGGCGAAGACCCCCGGTGGCGCAGACTTGTCTCCGGCTGTCGGCGGGATGCGACATGGCTGCCGTGGTTTGCGCTAAATCGCCGGGGCGTACCGATAGTTATTGCCGTGCCATCGAATACAAGCGGCTGCCTGACGAGCTGTAGACGGTGGCTGTGTCGTTGCCGTTGAATTCCACTTCGTATGAGGCCTGGTTTGGCGGCTGGGAGACGACAAGGGAGTAGCGGCCGTCACTGCCCTTCTTGTCGGATAGCGAGCATGACATGCCCCCGCCAATGTCCAGCGGTGTGGAGCCGTTGTAGTACATACCGCTGCATGCGCCGTTTGATGAAATAACCTTCATCCCTGTTCCGTCATCGGCCTTCCAATTGCCGGCCAGGCTCGGCGCTGCTCCGCAGGCTGCGACGGATGAGGCGATAACAACGCCGGCAAGTGCGAGGGTAAAGCGCATCGTCTTGTTGTGAACCATATTGTCCTCCATTTCCCCATTCCCATGACGTGGGACCGGGCTTAGATTACTGATTTTGGAAGGGCAGGGCACCGCATTCCGCAGGTCCATGGTCTCTTTGTCATCTGAAATGGGGACGTCCGGGCGTGGCTCTGCCTGTTCAGCATGGAGGTTCGATGTGCTGGGCTAGGATGCCCGTGAGTGTGCACGTCAATTAGGGGGAAAAATGAGTTCGACAAACGTCGTGATCCAGTCACCGATCGCCGGTGTGAGAACCAAAATGGCGGCCGTGAACACCACGGTCTTGGCGACCATTTCACTCAGCGGAGTCGTGTTTTGTGCGATTGTCGCGTGGCTGACGAGTAATGCGATGTTCGCGCTCGTCGGTGGCGGGGTGTCGCTCATTGCGCTTCTCCTGATCGCAGCACTCGTCCCGGCCGAGCAGGCAACGAAGCCGGCGGGAGCATCAATGACAAACACTTTGGCAGTGGTTGCCTTGGTCGCAGCATGCGTTTCGGGACTTGCCCTGGCTGCGATTGTCCTGGGTCATGTCGCCCGGAATCAGATCGGCCGTGACGGTGGCCGCGGCGACAAGCTTGCCCTCGGGGCTCTCGTTGTCGGTTACAGCGAGGTGGTTGCCTCGGTACTCGTTGTTCTGTGGACTGTGACATTCATCAGGTTCCACTAGTTGCCCGCCGGCCTGGTTTGAGGGTGGACTTCACCGCTTTGGTCCGGGGTGACAAACGGTTCGTGACCCTAGGGTTCCGAGCGTCCGCAAGTCGATCCTCGCAGGGCGCCGTCTGACCCCCGTCGAGAACAGGACTCAGCATCGGTTCACGCGCACCCGCGAGGACGGTGAGGCATGTTACAGAGCTGCGTCGCATTTGCAAGTCACACTTGGAACATCACCCGTGCATGTAGAAACTTATGCTGTTCACCGGCGGTCGGTGACCATATTGGGGGTGCAGGGTGAGCGTGGAAACCGTACGTGCGTGTGTGATCGATGACCACGACATGCTCATGAACGGCATGGAGGTTAGCCTCCACCGGGAAGGCAAACCATTCGGTGTCACGTACGCCGGCAAAGCCCCGACGGTGGACGCCTTGTTGAACGCGGGTCGTAATGTTTGTGATGTCGTCGCATTGGACTTGCAGCTGGCTGACGGATCGCGTCCTGGCGACAACACGGCCAGACTGATCAGTGCCGGGTACAAAGTGCTGGCTTTCACAGTCGGAACCAACCAGGCACATATTCATGAGGCGCTGGCAAACGGTGCATTGGGTGTCTCGCTTAAGACGGAGCCGTTGGCCGAAACGTTTTCGAAGCTGCGCCGGGTGGCAGCCGGCGAAACGATCGACGAAATACAACTCGCGACAGCCATCGAATTAGACACCGAGTTCGTTGAGGCCAACCTCTCCGAACGGGAAAAGGAATGCCTCGCGCTGTATGCGACCGGTTTTGGCCAGGACCAGGTGGCCCTCCGGATGAACATTGCCTCCAGCACTGTTAAGACGAATATCGTCAGGATCCGGGAGAAGTTTGCGGCTGCGGGTCGGCCGGCCGACACCAAGATCAAGCTGTACATCCGCGCCGTGGAAGAGGGGATTGTGCCGCCACCGCAGCCTCTTAACAAACGACTTCGCCGGAGCCCTAAAGGCACCGCTCAGTGAAAGTGTTCGTGGAGGCCCCGTCCGGGGTCTCGGCCAAGGACACCCATAAGTTGATGGGCCGCGGCATCTCGGCGTTCGCCCTACTGCTTCTCTTGCAGACCTTCGGCCAGATTCTCACCCAGATGCGGTGGACAGCCGATTGGTGGGAAGCCATCTTCTTATGGTCCTTTCTCGGCTTGTTGGTCGTATTCGTCGTAGCCTCCATCCGCGGACGAGGCCTCACATGGTCCGCCGCGGCTCTGTCTGCTCTCGTTCTTTTCGGTCTGCTCCTCTGGCCCGTTGCAGTACCTTCCAATGTCCCCGAAACGATCGGCACACCGTGGCTGTGGGCCCTCATCAACGTAGGCGCGGTGTGGTGCGCATTCGCCTTCGGAACCGTTCCAGGCTGTGTCTACACGGTCGTCATCGGAGTTGTCTTCGCAGTCGTGAGGACGACGCCGCAGGCGGCTTCCGCGTCCTTGCAGGTCGCCTTGGAGGATGCGGCGTTCGCGACGGTCATGGGCCTGATCATTTGTCTGACGATCGGCATTTTGCGCAGCGCCGCGCACCGGGTCGACACTTCCGCCGAGGAAGCAATCCTCCGGTACCGTGAAGCCGCCGCAGAAAAAGCCTTGAGCAGTGAGAGGCTCCGGCTGGACGCGCTCCTTCACGACAGCGTGATGACGGTGTTGATCACCGGTGCGCGTTCGGTGTCGGTACCGGAACGTCAGTCGAGCGCAGAGCTAGCGGCTAGCGCCCTGGAGCGCCTCGACGTCCAGGCCAGCGAAGAATCGAAGGCAGCCCCGGCGACGGTCACCGAATTGGCTGCCCGAATCAGATTCACCGTCGATGACGGTGTCGAAGATCCGGAAGTCGTGGTCACTTGCGACGCCACGGAGACGCTGCGCCTCCCGGGCGAGGTGGTACGCGCGGTATTTGAAGCGACAACCGAGGCTGTCCACAACGCTGCACGCCACTCGGGTGCGGCACGCTGCGAAGTGCGGGTGACCGGTCACAAGGCCGGAGACGATGCCAGGGTAATCGTGTCCGTCAAAGACAACGGCTCGGGCTTCAATCCTGATCTGGTCTCGGACCGCAGGCTCGGGATCAAGGTATCCATTATCGGGCGGCTGGAGGCTGTCGGAGGAACCGCCACGGTCACCTCGACCATCGGCGCTGGAACCGACGTCCGGCTTACCTGGTCTGGAGCGCCAGCATGATCCGCGCCATCTCCATGAGGGTGATGATTGTGCTGTGCTCGGGGTTCGCGCTTCTGCACGTCACTCTGGGCCTACTGTCCCTGGACATGGTCTCGTCCGAGTGGCAGACCCTGACGGCCATGGTCATCTATCTCGCAGCGACTGCCCTGGTGCTCATTCCCGGACCCGGCCGCCTGGCCCTGTGGAAGGCGTACGCAGCCGTTGCCACTGTGGTCGCGATGACGGTCCTTGTTGACAGCGTCCTGCCTACCGACAAATGGCCCGGCTATGCGTCGTGGCACATGGCTGCCACGTACACCCTGTTGGTTGTAGTCAGTCTCCGAGGACCGGTGGCACTGTCATGGGCGGGGGCAGGTCTTTCCGCGGTGCTGCTCACCTCATGGGCAGCCGGCACAAGCACCGGTCTGGTCGGCGGCCTGATGATGAACATCGCCACGGTGGGTTGGCTGACCATAGCCACCGGGATCGGACACCTGTTGCGTACCAATGACGACAAGGTCGCCCAATACACCGCGGACGCGCAGGGGGCCGCAGATTGGTACGCCGCCGAACGTGCCCTCAATGTGGCGCGCACTCAGTGGCTGGAGCACGTCCGTGACGTTACAGTCCCTGCGCTGACCAAGATTGCAAACCCGGAGCACGAGCTCTCCGATGCGGACCGGCAGGAACTTCGCCTGATAGAGGCGCAGCTTCGCGACGAGATCCGTGGCCGCGTGCTGGCCACGGCTGAGGTCGTGGCAGCAGCGCGCCGGGCCAGGGAACGCGGCGTGACCGTCCAACTCCTGGATGACCGCCGACAGGAACTGACACCGAAGATGTTGGCCGCAGTATCGGAGCGCGTCGTCAGCATCCTCAACCAGACAAGAAGCGGAACCGTGACGGCCCGCCTCAGGCCTCAGGGCGGCAGCACAGGTGTCACTATCCTTTCATCGGATCCGGATGACCATAACGAACCGACCCTTGTAGAAATACCCGAGCAAAAACCGGGGGCGTAACCCGACCCGCCGGGCCATTTTGTACATAGTTCGGTGGACAATTCCGACCGACCATTCTCACCACCACACGCCCTTCGCGAACACCCCGATATAGTCCGGCGCAGGGTACGAGCACATCGGCCGCACGTTCACGAGGCCGCGGACTATTGCGCCCAAATCACCCAACGAACGTCCTGAAAGGCTTGATCATGACCGAAGACTCGACATCGCTCATTGCGCGACCGGATGCACCTGAAGCCGTGCCGAATGGCAATCCCGGGATCCTCCGGGTATTGGCGGGCGCAGCCATTGTGGTGGTTTCCTGGCAGATCCTGTTTTATTTGATCTCCCCGCTTATCCAAGCCTTCGGCTACCAGTCCGCGACCGCCATCAGCTACACCCTGCTCGCATTCAGGTTCATTATTGTCCTGGGCGGTTTCTACCTGGCGGCGAAGAAGAAAATTCTGACCCTCCCTGCTGGCATCCTTGTCCTGCTGGGCCTTGTGCTAGCCAACCTCGCCGCATTGCCGGGGTTCCCGTTTTCTTATGTTTCGACTTACGGTGCGATCGGGTTGGCGGGTCCGGTCGCTGTCTACGCCTCCTTTACGGCGCTCCACTTCGCCTCGTGGCTGGTTCTCCGCGGCCGGCCTGCCCGCAGCTACCTTGTCCTCATCCCCGTCGCGGTTATCATCGGGCTAATCGCCCTTCTGGGTAATCTTTCCAGCAGCCGGATCACCTGGACCCTCCCGCCCTACGCCGGACCTCTAGTCGCCCTGACCTGCATTGGAGGGGCGTGGCTGGCAGCCCTCGTGGACCCCCGGAGGAACGAGGTTCCGGCGAAGGTCGAACGTGCCCCACGGGCTTACGCCACGAATCCGACCGTAACGACACCCGGGCCAACGAACGGCATGGCGATCGCCTCGCTCATTGTTGTCTTCTTCAACAGCGTGGTCGGGCTGATCCTCGGGCACGTGGCCCTTTCCCAGATCAAGAGAAGCGGACAGGCAGGACGCGGGCTTGCCTTGGCGGCTGTGATCATTGGTTGGATTGCAACAGGGCTTGCCGTCATCACTGTGGTTGTCTACCTCATCATCCTTGGGACGACGGCATCCCATTACAGGTAATCCGGAACACCACGGGGTTGTACCCAGATTCACGGCACTTCTGCGAGGTCACCGTCCCTGCCCTGATCTAAGTCGCAGGTCATGATAAATGAACTCGAAAACACCGACCGGCAGGAGCTGCGGCTGATCGAAGCGCAGCTCGGCGACGAAATCCGAGGGCACGTTCTGGCAACCTCGGCGGAGGGCAGCAGCCCGTCGGGCACAGGAGTGCGGCGTGACCGTCCAGCTCCTGGATGACAGCCGGCAGGAGTTAGCACCCTGCATGCTCGCTGCCGTGTCCGAAAGGATTGTTGGCTGCTCAACCTAGCTCGCGGCGGCACTGTCATGGCTCGTGTACGGCCCCCAAGGGGAAACCACTGTGATCACCTTTTTGGCATCAACGACCGACGAGAAGTACGCCCCGACTCTCGTAGAGCTCACCGACCGGCCGCCATGTTGTACCCCATTCTGAGGACAATTTCTTCTCTCGATTGCGAAACGCTTCAACGCCGGATGTCCGAGTCGATAGCATCCATCAGGATCATGACCACGGCACCTGAAGCCGGGCCGGTCTCAATGGTCGGAAGCGATTGCTTCCTGCCCCAGCCGAAACGAAGGGAAGTGCGATTTTGACCGCCTTGGTAGTCATTAGCTACATCGTGAATGCCGCAGTGTTTGCCTACGCGGTCACCCGCCCCGGTTCTGCATGGCTTGCCGCGGACCGCAACCGGTCCTTCTGGCTGGTCCTGCTGGCCATCCTCGGCTTCATGGGGGTTCTTGGTATAGCCGCAGACGTTGCCTTCCTGGTTGGAGTCCTGCCACGGATGCATGCAGCGGCCGGCCCGCCACCATCACAGGACCCGAACGTGCGCGCCAACCCTTTCACCAAGAACTGATCGGAGAGCCCTGTGGTTTACAGCCCGTTGACCGTTACGGAGCCCGGAGAGCCGGAATCTTTCGCCTACCCTAGCCTGACTCAGGACCTGAAGCTGGTCTGGGACGGGCTCGACGGGGACATCATCGGCCCCATCCACGCCTCCGCCGCCTCAGTGCACCTCTACGACAACAACCGCAGCCAGTTCCGCAAAATCGCGTCCGTAGAGGATGTCCGGATCGACTGCTACGTCACCGAATCGCGGTTCGCCATGATTTGCGAAAAATACGACAAGGGCGGCGGCTGGATCGGGGGAGGCGCCGCCCTTGTCCTGAACGCCGGAAGCAAGATCCTGGCCGCCAACCGCCGTCGAGGCAAAGCACTCACCGGGCACCTTCGCTACGCCTGGCTGCGGCAGATCCTCTTCCAGCGCAAGGAAGGATTCCTGGGCATCGAGGCTCTCCGCCTGGTCTACAAGTCAGAGAGCGCCAACATGTTCCTACAGCTGACCCTGGACAAGTCGACAGACAGTGCAGCCTTGGCTCACGAGCTGATGGAGCGAACGGTCGCGTACCGCAAAGCCGACACCGACCCGTTTGAAGCAGACGAAGCCGAAGCATTTGAGCGGCTGCTGGGAGCGGGTCGTGTCGTCCAGGAGAAGGGCACGATGGGCAAATACGAGCTGCCAACAAGCTGGCCGGCCGGCTCCGCGGCACAGTACGCCCCGCCGGCGCCGCCCTCAAAGATCACAAAAAAGAACCCCGGCTTCAACGACTAATTCACGAAAGGAATGCCATGAACATCAAGAAAAAGGACATCGTCACCCTGATTGGCGTCGTTATTGTCTTCATCGCCGCCTTCAAAACATCCGTCATCGGGTATTACCCGCGGGAGATGGTCTGGATCATCCCGATGTACATCGTCGGGGTTGTTTTGGCCGTCATCGGGCGGAAAATGCCCGCCGAGAAGCCTTGACACCCACCTAGTACAGCCTCTCAATCGCACCTTGAGGACAATCCCATGAACACTACCGCCCATTTCCGGCCGGCTGCCCTGACAACCATCGTCGGTATCGCCGCGGCCCTAATCCTGTCCGGCTGCAACGGTGCAGGATCAACGACCTGCGATCAATATGCCGCCCAATCGTTCAGCCAACGCCAAAGCACAGAGCGAGACCTGCTGACTGCACATGACTTGGATCAGAACTCCGTGGGGAACACGCTTGGGCTCCTCAACGCGCTCAATTCGTACTGCGGTGTCTCCGGCCTAGGCAGTGAAAAGGCCGGCCAAAACGGAAGCAGCACTTTGGACAACGCCGTTGACTGGTCCGCCAAAAACTGGTGAGACCGATCTGGCCCTGTCCTGAAAGTCGGCGAGCATCTGAAACCAATCCATGCGCATAAGGGGAATCATGCACAAACGCCCACTGCTCGCGTTTCTCATCGCAGGGACCGGGATTGCACTAGCCGGTTGCGGATTCTCGCAGGCAACACTGGCGTCCCCGGCACCGGCGGTGGCCATTGCGTCGGGCCATTCCTCGGCAAGCACCATTAGCCAGGACCAACTTCCATCAGTTCTCTTGGGCGAACAGGAACAAACCGCGCTGAAGCTGAACGGTGGCCAGCTAGGTAAGCCGACCAGCAATACCGTTGGATACATTGCGGATCTGACGAGGTCCTACGCTCCCGAAACCCTCCCGTTCTGCCATTTCAACCGGGAGGCGCCGCTGGACGGCTCGGAAAACAAATCGGACAAGGACTGGGATTCGGCAGTTTGGTCGGTCAGCGGTGGCCCGGTAACCCTGATGCCTGGAAACATTCTTGGTGGGAGCCATCTTAATGAAGCGGCACGCGCCTTCGATGACAACGCTGCCGCTACCTCCCACATGCAGCTGATCGCTTCTGGCGTTAGCAATTGCGTTGGATATACCGACATCAACGGTTCCAAAGTCACGCCGAGAGCAGACCCTTCAGGATCGTTCGGCCCCGGAATTGTCTCATGGGTCGAATCCTATGAACTCCATTCCGAGCCAGCGGGAAGCGGAGCCTACCCCGATGGGACGAAATTGGATGAGCAAAACGTCGAGTTCCAATCCCGGAATGTCGTGATTCGACTGGCAACAATCGGCCTGAGCCAAGCGGACGTTCGGAAGCTAGTCGACGCTGCGAGGTCGAAACTGGAGGCCTTCTAACCGTGCCTTCGTAATATCCGTGGTCAAGTCCCGTGTTGTGGTGTAAATCCGGTTGTCTCCGTGGTGGGTGGGTCAGGCTGCAGGGATCCGGCAAAGTCGTGGGCTGGGGCGTGGCGTCTTAATATGTGAGACGATCCGGGGTCGGGCTGTTAATCGAAGAGAACTCCCGGTAAGTCAGTAGGTGTTCACGCCACTTCCCTGCCAAGAGTTCTCAGATGCCATCTTCTCATCCCCTGCCCGTCCATGACGCCATGGATCTCCTCCAGATCCTCTCTCAGGTGCCCGATCCGCGGAAAGCGCGGGGGAAACGGCATACTCTGGCCGGGTTGCTGACGATCGGAGTCGCCGCGGTTCTGGCCGGCGCCCGGTCTTTTGCCGCGATCGGGCATTCGGCTGCCGATACCAGCCCGGAGATCCTTTCTCGGCTGGGAGCTGCACGCGGTCCAGCGGAGGAATCAACGTTCCGTCGGGCCTTCGCCACGATTGATGCTGACCGGCTCGATCGGCTCCTGGGTTCCTGGGCCTTCACCCGCATGCAAAACCGTTCAAGGGCGCCGGGTAATCGCGATCGACGGCAAAACAGTCCGTGGCGCCAGGAAAAAGGACGCTGCTGCCCCTCATCTGGTCGCGGCCCTGGCCCACGGGATCGGCACCGTGCTGGGACAAGTTCAAGTGACGCAGAAGTCCAATGAGATCCCCGCGGTCCGGGACCTGTTAGCCGGGTTCGAAGACCTTGCCGGCGCTGTGATCACCCTGGATGCCATGCACACCCAAACCGACACCGCAGCATTGATCGTGAGCCGGGGCGCCGACTACGTTATGACAGTCAAGGGGAACAAGCCATCCCTGCGCCAGCGCCTGAAGGCCTTGCCCTGGGCGCAGGTCCCCGCGGTCTCCACGATCACCACGAACCGTGGCCGCCGTAGCCGGCGCACCATCAAAACCACCACGGTCCCTGCCTGGATCGATTTCGCAGGCGCATCCCAGGTCGCTCAGCTCCGACGGACCGTGACCGTCAAGGGCAAGAAGACTGTCGAGATCGTGTACCTAATCACCAGCGCGGACACCGACCCCTCCACCCTCGCCAACTGGGTCCGGGAACACTGGCACATCGAGAACAAGCTCCACTGGGTCCGCGACGTGACCTACGGAGAAGACAAATCCCTGATCAGGACCGGTAACGCTCCCAGAGTGATGGCCAGCCTCCGCAGCCTCGCGATCGGCCTCCTCCGCCTGGCCGGACAACCAACATCGCCCACGCCAACAGACACCACGCCCGCGACCCAGCCAGGGCCCTCAAGCTCCTTCAAACCACATGAACCACGACTTTGCCGGATCCCTGGCCCCGGAGAGGATCAATAAGCGGCGTTTTTGGTGGGTCATCGACCAACTCTTGCGCGCAAGCTCCGACGGAACCACACGCCGCCTTGCACCCAGTCATAAGGATGAAAGCGTGATTGCTCATTTCACCGGTTGATTCTTCCTGCACTTTCACGTCTTGTTCCAAAAGCCATCTCCTTTGCAGAACTAACAAGCTTCACGGCAACCGGCCCCGCGGCCACCAGCGCAACAATGTTAAGGACAAGGAATGCCCCCCCGACACCAATGAATTCGGAGGTGAGGCCGATCGCCGGGTTCGATAGAACTACTCCCAGTGTTCCGAATTTGATAACAGTTGAAATCTCACGATTCGAGCCTGAACCCTCCCGAAGTGAAGCCAACCGCAATGCATCGGGATAAGCGATCCCCAGCGCAACACCCAGGAGGAAGAAGAAGACCACCAGCACCAGCACGCTGTGTGTCATTAGGTAAATCGCGAAGCAGGAGAACGAGACCGGGAACATGACTACAAACGTTGTTAGGAGACCGTACTTACGCCGCACGAAATCTCCCGTGAACCGAATCAGGAGACTTCCTGTTCCGTACGCCGCAAAGATGATGCCTGGCCAGTCAGCCCCGGGGTCGTTCTCCAAAGCGAGAGCACTGTGCCAACCGTTCACTGTCGACTCGAGAGCGAGTAGCACCATTCCCAGCCCCGGCAGAAGCACGATTGGAAGGCCACGCGAGAGTCTGACGGTACGTTCTGACCATGATGCTTCCGCTGCTTCTCTGGAAGCAGCCTCCTGGATTGGCTGAATTCTAAAAATACCTAGCCCGACGAGTACAACGAGGCCCGGTGAAAAAAGGAGCATCGGAGGGCCCGCATTATTTCCCGGAATGATGGTCGCAAGCACACCCGCGACGGCGACTCCCACTGAGTAAAAACCATGGCAAGAGAGCGAGAAGCTCTTCCGAGACACGTCTTCAACAAGATGGGCGCGGCTGTTTGACTCAATCTGTACGGCGCAATTTGAAATGCCGAGCAGTACCAACGAAATGAAGAGCCAGGGCTTTGAATCTGCAAGGCCAATACCCAGGACGAAGGTAGAGAGAAGTACCAGGGAAATCGACAGTCGTCTTCCTTTATGGGCGTCAGAGGATAGACGCCCATAGAGGAAAGTACTGATCAGCGTCGTCAGGGGAGCAATGGTTAGCGCACATCCCAACTCGAGGTCATTGAGCCCTAGACGCTCCCTCACAGCTGGTACTTGTGAGTACCAGCACGCGAGGGAGTAACCGGCCGCGAAATATGAGAATCGGGCCGACGAAATCGCCAGACTGGTCAGGCGAGTGATGGCTCGGTCCACCAGTTGAGGGCTTCCGCCAGTCCTTCGGAGATGTTATCCAGGTAGGATCCTCCCTGATTCTGCCGTTCAAGACGGGGGGAGTTCTCGGCCTCACGCAATGCGTCGTTGATGTGCTCCTCGGACAGCGACTTCATTACAATCGCATTTTCAACCCCGTTCAGGAACTGAGCCATTGGCGGAATATCGTTCCAGAGGATTTTTAGATCGCTGCGCCCAAAACGCAGGGTTTCAAGGACGGTTAAGGGAGCTCCCTCAAAACGCGATGCAAAGATCGCAGCGAACAATGCCGGATGCTGGAGGAGAAAGTAAGGAATAAGGGGGTCAAATTCGCGGATGACTGTTACGCTTTCCTCCGGAATCGAACTGAGCTCACGGTCAAGGAGATCGATGTAGTCCTGCGGCGACACTTCCTGCGGCATGAGTAGCACTAGGTGCGCGTCAGGGGTTGTTTTTAGAAACGTCCGAAATGCCGGAATTAGCGCGTCGAAACCCTTCTGTCCAGTGCACCGTCCCCAAGAAAAATAGAGGCGCTTGTCCAGCGGGATCCCACGTGAGGCGAGATACCGGTGCGCCTCCTCTTGATCTACGTTGGGGAAACGAAAGGACGACTCAGGGATCGCGTTGATCATCGGCACTAGCTTGTCCGGACTCAGGTCATATCTGTCGAGGAGTATTGATCGGAAGTAGGAGCCGATGTAGGCGACACGATCCTGAGGGAACTTCTGCATTGCGGCAAAGCCGCGATCTTCAAACATGCTTCGGTTGTTGGAAGCCTTGTCATCAAAGACCCTCCCCAGGCTATGGGCCACGAAAACGATCTGAAGGTTGTCCTCTTCCGAAAGATACTCACGGAGAGCCGTCAGCATCACACCATGAACGACCAGCGTCACGCGCGCATGCTCAGTGCATAGTCTCTTGACTTCAGCAGCAAGTCCGGCACACATGGTCTCCCAACGTTCCGGCTTGTCGAGGGACCAGACGGTCTTCAGACTCGACGTGTCTTCAACATCGAACCAACGAAAGCTCCCACCATGTCGTCCGCAGGCATCGCTCACAATCCGGTGAACTGCCGGCGAAAAGTCAGAAGATCGCTCATCGATCCGGGGCGCCAAGGCATAGAG
The DNA here is from genome assembly GCF_004354015.1 of Arthrobacter terricola. GTDB lineage: Bacteria > Actinomycetota > Actinomycetes > Actinomycetales > Micrococcaceae > Arthrobacter > Arthrobacter terricola. Next base: position 35,444 of record NZ_SMRU01000021.1, on the reverse strand, counting down.
GGACCAGTCGTTGTCCCGCAAGCCGGCGCTTGTCGCGGCAATCCCCTCAAACTCCTCGAAGAACCAATGGACAATGCTTGCGATTCCGCATTCAACCGTTGCAAGGCCATCGATCGATGCGACAGCAAGGGCATTTGTAGTCTTAACCATTGATCAGGTAGTCCGTCCCCGACACGAGGTGCTCAGCGTGGTCATTGACGTCGCGCACGTTTACCGTCTTTTGCAGCCATCGATGCTGGAGCGCTTCAATGTCGTTCACGATGTGGTTCTCCTTGCAATGAATACTCTCGTTGTTCGCTTCGCCCAGGAACATACCCGGCGAGATGTTGAACCGTTGCTTATGGCGGTGGAGCGTTTTGAAGAGCTTGTACAGGGCAGTCTGCGCCTCCGGGTTCAACCCGAGGGTTCGATTCTCAAATACCCGCACATCGTTGGGTCCTGCGCCGCCGATCACAGGGTGGTAGTCAGCCTCGCCAAGCAGAACCCGTCCTCCGTCCTTCGAAAGGTCATCGAACGGGGTGTAAAAAATTGGCTTCGAGAGAATCTCAAGCGTGCGGTCGTCGAGATTATCGATAACATCCTTGTTCCTCGTGAACGAGGTATAGATACGATTTTCGTGGCTGGCACGTAGCCCGACAATGTTGACCCAGTCAGGACGCACGAAGTGATTCGCAAGATCCTTGTGGAACGCAATGTCATTAAGCGCCTTCTGGGACTGCGAATCAGACAACCGCTTCAATGGATGAATATCCTGGAAGACGTCACCATCGTTGACGTTCATGTAGCCAATAGCATGCTGTCCGGCAAGTTCCGCAAATACCTGCAGGAAGGCTTCTGACACGTAGGTGGTTTTTCGAGCCCGCTTGTCTTCCACGGCATTCTCAAAGTCAAGGAAAGGGATGTCATCGTCGATCGGACAATTTCCCATCGTGACGCACGGGTGTTCTAGCTGGTCGCGTTCCTTGACTTCGGCCACGAAGTCAGAGAGCCGGGTCCCAGCAAGAGTGGCCGAGTATTCCCGTACAACTCTTCTGAATGGCTTGTAGTCCTTGTAAGGATTGGTGCCGATTTCGCGAAGTTCGCGTTTGATCGAGTTCTTCTCCTCCTCAGTGAAGGTGAACTCAGGTGCAACAACGGTATTCATTTAACTCCCCCTTGGTTACTCGAGTAGATCCGTCAGTTGCAGACGCTACTTGTGTCCAGGTCTCGATGTCAAGGAAATGCTGATAGCGCCTGATTTGTGACGTGAATCTCACAAGGCAGACGGGCTTGACTCGCCAGCAGGCGGGCCGAATGCTATGGACGCCCGAAATAATCGAACCGCCTAGATTTGTCCTGAAACAGATCGACGCGCTTCGATTTCGTCCGTGCTGCCCGCAACGACGACAAAAGCAGTGCAGGCCGCAACAAGCGGAGGCGAGCAGAACCGTATCGAGCTAGGAGTATCAGTGACAAAGCCTTCACAACACCCGCAATACCAGACTGGCGAGATTGCTTCGGAAGTGCCCTTGTGGGAGCCCCATTACGGTGTCTCAACATCCGCCGCGATCGACAGGTTCTGGCGGAAGTACGTGACGTTCACCGGCCGAGCTAGTAGAAGCGAGTACTGGCGATGGGCGCTGGTGTCTGCCGTCGTCACGCTTTGCTTGGTTGTTCTTTGCGTTGCCGTGGGCGCGACCGGCGACCATGCCGCTGCATATGGCAAGCAGCGCAGTACTTCCATCCGTGGTCCTGTTTGGAACATTCATTATGCTGTGGAACGTCGTGACTTTCCTGCCGGGACTGGCTTTGCTTGTTCGCCGGCTGCACGATGGGAATTTCAGTTCTTGGCTGGTATTCCTTCGGCTCGTCCCGTTTCTTGGGGGAATTGCATTGCTGGTTTTGGCTCTACAGCCCTCGAACCCGAAAGGACACCGGTTCGACCTTCGGGCCGGGACTGCCTCCGATGCATCGTGATCGTGACAAACCACGGCTAACTCGTCATCTCACAAACGGTGCCCAACGTGAGCCCTGAGTGATTCGGACTCCTTCTTGTCTTTCCAGATTGACGTCTCGAAGGGCGGGGCGGCCGCCCACGGATCTTGACCCGGCCGAGACGACGGTCTGCCGTGTCGACGAACTATATCGATGAGTCGTAACGGGGCAGACGTAGAGGCAGCAGCATCGACCGCAAGCTGCTCGTACAGTTCAGTCTGGCTGGATCTTTTACGGAACAGGGTTGTGGTCGACACCCGCGTGGGGGCCTTCCGGTACCTTTCGGCATATCCCGAAGCTCGTTTAGGTCTACTGGAACCCGAGCATGACCGGCGACCACGTTCACGTCAAACACCCCGCTTGCGGTGCCTAGCGTCTCCGATGGCTGGGCTTGCGTGTCGGTTCACAAGAAGGGCTGCGAAATTTTGATGACGGGCGCAGGTGTTCTAAGCAGAAAGCACGGAGTTAAAAGTACGAACAACTCGCGTTCTTTCCGGTAGGGGCTTGCCGAGCTCGCAGCACCTTGTCGACCCAAATTTCACAGCCTACGTTGTCCGGTCCTGACGCAGTCACACTCATCTGGAAACCTTGGCAATTGTGGTCGTCATAGGATGTTTGCCAATCCGTAGCGATCTCCGTTGACTCACTCTCGGATTTTAAAGTGTTGTCCCAGTTCACTGTCGCAGGGCCGGAAGTAAGGGCTCGATATTGAACCGCATGGCTTCCGCCGGACTTGCAACCGCCCTTCAACGCAGTGCTGGGTCCCGGTGACGGATCTGCCGACTGTGTCGAAGACTCTGATGAAGCCCGTGATGATACCTCGACTACTGACGAGCATGCCGTCAGTAGTACCGCGAGGACCGCGATCCCACAGGTTGTTGTTTGAAGGCTACTGAATTGCACGTAATTTCCGATCCTTCACTTAGTGTGAAAACTCGCCATGGGCTCCCGCTGCGCTACCATACCCGATCGAAGGTCTGCTAGTCGGTGGGAATGTCACGTGCCGGCATGATGTGACCCATTCGGGGGACAACTGGCCCAGCTGCTTTTGAAACGGTGAGTGTGTGATGAGGGGGTGGATCTCAGGCGAGAGGGCCGGGAGGCTCGTGGGAGTACTTGGTGACGGGCACGAAACCGTAGCGGTGCCAGTGGTACTCAGGGCGTGCATGCCGACACGTGAGTCTCCACCGGCGCCGTCATAAAAGCCGGCCTCGCCCATCAAGCCAGTGCCTTCGCTTGTGAACATCTCCTCCAGGTTGGCCAAGTCCCGGTCGAAGGCGTCGAGGGTTTCGAAGAGATCGCTTTCCCCGGCGTCGGGAATCACTGTGACGTACAACGGGACCGAAGACCTTGGAACGACTCGACCACCAGCGCAGCGAAGCGCAATCGCGAGAGGTGGCGGGGACCCTTTGGATTCAAGCAGCGGGCAAAACAAAATGCCGCCACCGGTCACTTCCAAGCTGCCGTTGACACATCCCGATTTCGGGACGTCCAGCACTTGAAGAGGTCGCTGCGCTCCCATTGGACGCGCCTGCCGCCAAAGCTTCCTTGCTCGAAACAGCCGCCACAAATTAGCGGATGGGTGATCGCAGGAAACCTCGAAGGGATCAATGCCGGTTCCTGCCGCGTCCCCCAAATGGGGGACTATAGGGACTCGATGCCGCAAGACCGTCCGCCGATCAGAGGACAATCCGGAGCTGGAAACCGGCTCCCCATGGTGCGTCGGGTTCGGAGCTGATGGTCTTGGGTCTAGTTGTAGGCCATTCCGTCGAATATGGAGGGGCAGTGAACCAGGCAGTTTGGTTCGTCATCGTAGCCGCGACCCTCGCAGTCATCGCGCTCCTCTGTGTGGTCATCGCGAGAAGGACTATTTTGGGGGTCAAATCGGTCAACTGCAAGTCGGTTTTTGCCAGCGAGCACGAGCGGGCCAAGCAGATGTTCTCGGACACTGTCGAGTATCGGTCCGGCCTCGCTCCTGAAATGGCACTCAAGGCGATCGATGCAGAGCTCTCAGCGGTGGCTGGCTCCGATGCGCTTCACGGCGACGTCCGGCTTGTTGAACGCACCCCGAACTGCTTGAGGTACTCGATGAGCAACCGCCTGGTCACATTCCTCGAAGCTGCAGTCGCTGCAAGCCCGCGGGGAGCGGGGTCGACGGTCACTCTGGACGTAGTCCGGTGGCTTGAGCACGGTGGCACGCCTGTGGCCAGGGAGAACCTGGAGTGGATGCGCAAAGACATCGAACTGGCCTTACGTTCGGCCGACCCCGCACTTGAAGTGGTGATCTGCCATGAGGACTGATCGAAAATTCCGAGACGTTCCAAATCCCGAATGGAACGCCCAAACAGAAAAGGAGCAGTACCGTGGGGAACTTGAAGAAAACCGCATTGGCAACCGTGGTGGTCGTTCTGACCGCGCTTTCGCTTACAGCATGTTCTGCGAACCAAGGAGCAAACACGAAGTGCTCTGACTACAACAGGATGTCCACCGACGACCAGACGAAGGTCATCCAACAGATCCTGAAGGACAAAGGCCAAAGCGAGTCGGTCCTCAAGATCGGCGCCTATAAGCTCTCGGCCAAAGCGTACTGTGCGCTGCAGGGCTCGGACTCCACTCTCGCTGGCCTTTAGTGGTTGTGCTGCCCCGGTAGTTGGCAGCCAAAAAGATTGGCTCCGGGACGGTCCTGCACCATTCAGCTGGCAAGGCGCCCACGGCTCTAGACTCCAAATCTGGTGTGGGCCAACCTACCGAAAGCTGTCGATCACACGGGCCGGTGGCGCACTCGGCAATTATCCGACGCCAGTGATGAAGTTCTCGTAGTCAGGTTTCCTCGCTTAGAGCAGCTGGGCTCATGTCGCACGAAGAGCCTGTTTACATGGCTCAGGATTGACGATGGAGGTCATGCGGGCTCTCCATCCGCGGTATTAGACATGACTAATATTGTCATACGTAATGATCCGGCAACTGGATTTAACGCGTGATCGACGACCCTAGACTGTGCTGTCAGGAGGGCCTGCCTCCTCGCAGATGGCGTGTTCTAGGGGGACGGAATGGGGATTCAGTCATATCAGCCGAGTTACCGTGGACGGGAGCTCGCAGGCGATGAAGGGCGACCGCAACCGATCCGGCTTGGTGTGGTCGATGACCATGAAGCGATTCGCGTCGGCGTCGCCGGCTACGCGTTTCAGGAGGCGCGCGTATCGGAGCAGCCGATCAGGGTGACCAAGGACGCTCCCAGTGTGGATGTACTCATCGGGGCGGGCACTGGAGTGTGCGAAGTCGTCGCGCTCGACCTTTCCCTGGCCGACGGGTCCAACACAAAGATGAACATCTACCGGTTGCGGCAACACGGCTGCGAGGTCGTCATCTACTCGCTCGCCGACGATCCTGCCGCATTGCGGGACGCCATGTCGGCCGGCGCAGTCGGCTACGTCCGCAAGGCCGAGCCGATGATCAAACTGATGGACATGGTCAGGGACGTTCATGCGGGCCGGCCAATAATCTGCCGCGAATTCGCTGCGGTCCTGGACAACGACCGCGAATTCACCCGCAACTCCCTAACAAAGCAGGAACAAGAAGCGGTTGGCCTGTACGCCTCTGGGTTGAGCATCGCCGAGACCGCGGTCCGTATGGGCTGTAAGAGCAGCTCCGCGAAAACCTACATCGACCGGGCAAAGGCCAAGTACCAGGCACAGGACAGGCCGGCGACCCAGAAAGTCCATCTCTACAAAAACGCGATCGAAGACGGCATCCTTCCACCGGTCATTCCGGGGTCAAACTAGTGGCTGCGGCCGCTCGGGTCAGAACGCACCGCGCAGCCGCAGAGACAGTCATTGCCCGATCCATTGCCGTGTTCGCGATCGCTGTTAGCGCGCGCGCCGTCGGCGATCTTGTGGTCGAGATGCCCTCCACGGCGCTCTGGTGGGGCATCGTCTTCGGAGGCGGGATCGCATTCTCTCTGACGGTGATCTTGGCCGCGGCAATCCGGGGAAGTCTGGCTCGTTCGGCGATGGGCTCGTTCGCGGCTCTCGTCGCCGTCGGCTTGACCCTTTGGCCCCTTGGCCACCCCGGGCCGGAGACAGGACCTCCGTGGCTCTGGCACTTCCTGATGTTGGGAACGACCTGCCTCGCCGGGGCGACCGGACCATGGACTGCCTCGATGTACGCCATTGCCACCGCCACCATGTTTGCTCTCGTCCGCGCTACGCCATCGGGGGGCGCGGCCTGGGCAGAAGTCGCCGTGCAGGACGCCGCCTACGCGGCCATTGTCGGCATCGCGCTATCAGTCGCGATCCAGGCGATGCGTCTGGGCGCGCGGCAGTCAGACAGCGCCGAGGAAGAAGCCGTCGAGGCCTATCAGGAGTCGGCATCTGCCCGGGCAGACCTCGCCGAGAGACACCGTCTCGCAGCACTCCTTCATGACACCGTCATGACGGCGCTCGTCTTGGTCGCTCGGACCGGCAGGGCAGCCACCCTGGCCGAGCGGAGTTCGGCGTCGAAGGCCGCCGCCGAAGGACTGCGTCAGCTCGAAGGTTACGCAGTCGGACAACTTGCCGTCGACCCCGTACCCGCGTCGGAAATACCCGCGCGCCTGCAGACGATCTCAGAAAACACCGCGTTCCTTCCCGTCGACATCTACTCGCAGGTGCCGCCTGACGCCGACGTCATCGTTCCCGGTATTGTCGCATCGGCCATTATCGAGGCGACATACACCGCCGTCGATAACGCGAGCCGTCACTCAGGGGCAAACGCTGTAAGGATCAATGTGTCCCTGCTCGCTGCGCCGGGACGCCTTCGAGTTGAAATTGCAGACAATGGCCGCGGATTCGACCCGGACGGGGTAAGCCAGAGGCGGCTCGGCATCCGGCTCTCCATGGTTCAGCGCATGTCCGACGTCGGGGGTGTTGCGTCTGTTGTCTCGGCTCCCGGCCAGGGAACACGGATCATCCTGGAGTGGAATACGGGCCATGACTAAGGCAATTCCCACATCACTGCTCGTGATTTTGGCTATCGCTTTTGCCACTTTGCAGGTCGCTCTGGGGCTCTCCGCCCTCGCCGTGAGCGCACTGCCGGAGCTCAGCATCACCGCGATGGCCGGATACGGCCTCATGATGGTCGTGTCACTCTTCCCGGGACCCAGGCAGCTCCCAGCCGTCACGGCGTGGATTCTCGCCGCAGGGGCGATTATTGTGACTCTCCTTGTGCAACCAGGGCTCCCGCCGATCGGGTGGCCCGGGTACGCGGACTGGCACCCCGGAGCCCTCCAGTGCCTCTTCATTGTGGTCGCACTCAGGGGAAGGCCCATCCAAGCCGCCGCAGGGATCGTGGTCTTCGCAGTGCTTACCCTCGTCTGGTCCGCCGGCACCCAGGACGGCATCGACGAGGGGGTCAACTTGGCCATCCTCCCCGTAATCTTCGTGGCCACAGCGATCGTCCTGGCACGGTTCCTGGACCTCAACGACCGACAGGCACGGGCGAAGACCCGTCAGGCACTCCGGCTCCTGGATGACGCCGCCCGAGCCCGTGCAAGGTCTGTTCAAGCGTCAACTTGGGCGCGGGAAGTTCAAGATCTCGCAGGTCCACCTCTCCGGCTGGCCGCAACCACGCCGGACGACATTTCACCGCATGACCGCGACACGATGCTCCATATCGAGGCGCGCATCCGGGACACCATCCGGGGAGGCTATCTAGCAACCCGCGCGATCCTCGAGCAAGCGGAAAGAGCCCGAACACTTGGCATTTCCGTCAACCTGCTCGATGACAGCGGCGGAGTCATCCCGACAGAGAAGATCGAAGAGACCGAGGAATGCATCAAAAACATCCTCGAAGTGCGTCGCGGACCCGGGAAGTTGACGGTGCGGGCCCGCCCTGTTGGGTCAGTCCCCTCAATAACCGTCGTGTTTGCCCCGGAAGACGATGATGAAAATTCAACTTACGTGGGCATCTGATTTGCCTCCGAACCTACTGCGGTATGTCGCTGGGCGGAAGCGAGCTGCGGACCGGATTCGTCTGCGGAAAACGGGCCTTTCCGGGACGAATTTGGCTGGAGCCTGGAGGATGTCCCCCGAACGGCCCACGTCCTGGCCGCAACTTGCACCTGGACACTGCCTAAAGTTCAGGCTCAAGGGAGAATCGGGGCGTGCACGGAACGGGCAGCAGGGGAATGTCGAGGGGAGGGGCCGGTGAGCCACAAGATCAGGGGCCTGGCGGCCGCGGGAATTGTCGTAGGACTGGTAATGACAACAGGCTGCTCATCGCCGCGGTCGGTACAGGCCTATTGCGCGGCAATGGAAAAGCACAAGTCGCTCTATCTGAGCGCGATGAACGTTGACCCCAACAGCAAGAATCCCCTCGACGGTCTCCTGAATGCCGCAAGTGCCATCGGTGATCTCAAGAGCATGTGGAAAGACATGGCGGACGTTGCCCCGGAGGAGATCCGCAGCGACACGGAATCCGTCAGGGATGCATGGGCCAAGCAGGAAGACGCGGCGGTTTCCGGGGACTGGAAGGCCGTCATCGGCGGAGCGATCGTCAATGCGGGACCGATGAGCCGTGTCGATGCGTACGTCAAGCAGCACTGCGGCCAACCCTCCTCGTGAGCGTCCGACCGAACCGATCAACGAACCCATGAAGCAGTCACTAAATCTGAGACCCGACCGATCACATCCTCGGCCGGGTCTCAACGCACGAACGAGAGAAGAGCACCGATGAGCCGACCGCTTGGCAGCCGATACACCATCACCGAGAGCCTGGGGCGAGGCGCGATGGGGGAGGTGTTCGCTGCAGAAGACGTCGACGGACGCGATCTCGCTGTCAAGGTCCTCCACCCGGACCTGGCCCAGGATCAATCGGTCGTGTCACGCTTCGTGCAGGAACGAGGAATCCTCGTCTCACTTGCCGATCCTCACCTCGTGCATGTTGAAGACCTGGTCGTGGAAGGCGAAACGCTCGCCATCGTCATGGAACGCATCCACGGCCCCAACCTGGCTACCTATCTTGCAGGACAGGGAACGCTTCCGCCTGCTGAGGTCTGCCGGCTCGGTGCCGGCATCGCAACCGGTCTCGCGGCTGTGCACGCTGCGGGCGTCGTCCACCGGGACGTGAAGCCGGAGAATGTGCTGCTGGACACGACCGGGTCCGAGACGTCTCCCAAGGTGACCGACTTCGGAGTCTCCGTTCTCACGGATTCGCAGAGAACCCGGAGCACCATGCTCGTCGGGACCCCCGAATACATCGCCCCTGAACTCGCCAACGGAAGCGAGCCCAGTCCGGCCGCGGACCTGTACTCGCTGGGCGTCATGCTGTACAAGCTCTGTTGCGGTGTCACGCCGTTCGCAGGAGGCTCCCTGATCGCCGTGCTCAAACGGGCCGCCGAACTGCCGCCGGGACGGCCCGGGGGGATCCCGGACGAACTATGGGACCTCATTCACTGGCTCCTTTCCAAGCGCCCCGAGCAGCGCCCCGATTCGGCTCACTCGCTGGCATTCCAGCTCACAGCCCTGGCGCAGACCCTCGACGGACCCGCCGCCCCGGTCCTCAGCGAACCGCCCCCGGCGCCAGGGCCCTCAGTGACCGAAACGCCCACCCAGTTCTCCGGGCTGGCGGCGCCAACAGTGGTCGAGCCGAACCTGAACAAGACGGGGAATGAGGCGAACTCCTCCGGTCCGGGCCGGAAGAGCCGCAAAGCCCTGATACTCGGCGCAGCGGTAGCGGTAGTCGCCTTGGTGCTCGCGGGTGTCCTTGCTACAACGCTCCTCCGACCGACCGCGACCAACGCATCCTCAGCAACGACAACTTCCGCAGTGAATGACTCACCAAGCCCGAGCCTGAGCGCGACACCGACTGCAACGATCTCCTCCACCCCGTCCGCCACATCCTCTGCGTCGGTTTCCGCCACCGCAGCCCCCGGAACAGTGCCGAATCTCGTCGGCAAGCTCCTCCCTGACGCTCAACGCCTCCTGGGCACCTCGACACGACTCCAGGTCACCGACAAGTTCGATCCGAGCTCGCCCGACGGGACCGTGCTGACCCAGGACCCGCAGCCAGGAACGGACCTGTCCACCCTCGGCATCATGAAAGTCACCGTCTCGCGATCAGCAATAACGACCTACCTCGCCGACCAATCGGCCGTCAACGGGAGCATGTCCTCGGGCTCGGCGAACATTTCCGGGGTCGCCTATCCGCACTCGCTCTCTGCGACATTCTGCGACTATTCGCCCGAGGGCGCATCGGTTGAATACAACCTCGGCAGGAATTACCAGACATTCGCAGCCACGGCTGGAGTCTCCGACGATTCCCAGAGCAATTCGTCAACTGTGCTCGTGGAGGTCTTCGCCGACGGCCGGAAGGTCTCCAGCCAGACTGTCTCCTATGGGCAGGCGTTTCCCATCAATGTCGACATGACGAATGTCCTGCGGCTCAAGATCCAGTGGCAGGGGGCCACATGCGGGAAGGACGGGCGAGCTAGCCTTGTCGTGGGTGACGCCCGGATCCTCGGCGCACCCGGCGTAGTCCCGATGCCGACCAGTACCCAGTGACCGCCGTGAACGACACCCTCACGGTGCGTTCGGGAATGCGCACATGGACGGTGCGGGCCGGGACCATCGCAACGATCGGCCGTGACGGCGACCTCGTCCTGGACAACCCAACCGTTTCGCGGGTTCACGCCACAGTTTATTTCGACAGCGGCTGGTGGATCCGGGACGAAGGGAGCGCAGGTGGTCTGTGGGCCGACGGCAAAAGGGAACGCATTGTGCGCCTTGGCGGTGAGAAACTGATCCATTTGGGCGACCCTTCCAGCGGAGCACCCGCTCTTGTCTTCAGCCCACTGCTAGATACTGGAATTGGAGCCCCGACCCCGTTTGGGAGAATGGATGCTGATAGTCCGGGCCGTGCGCCACGCGGCGAGGTGGCTATCGGTCGCGCCGCAGAGAACGACGTCGCCCTCAGCGACCTTCTGGTCTCGCGTAGGCACTGTGTGATTGTGGCGGACGAATCAGGGCTCCGGGTTCGGGACCTGGGAAGCCGGAATGGAACCTTCCTGGACGGAGAGCGGGTCTCTGGAACAGTCGAGTGCCCGGACGGCGCCCTGCTCACAGTGGGAAACACCGACTTCCGAGTGTCGATGGACGGCGGATTGCCTGTCGTCGAGCCCGCGGTGGAAGGTCCGGGATTGCGCCTTGAGCGCGTCGCGTACCACGCAGGGACGGGACGCAAGGCCCGGGCACTGCTGCACGAAGTCGGCATCGAAGCGCCCCATGGCCGTTTCATGGCAGTGATCGGGCCGACGGGGGCTGGAAAGTCGACTCTCATGTCGATCCTTACGGGCCAGAAGAGCCCCAGCAAGGGGCGCGCGACGTTCGATGGAATGGACATCGCGGCCAATTTCGATGCCCTCCGCACACGTATCGGATTTGTCCCCCAGGAAGACATCATCCACCGTACACTGCAGCTTCAGGACGCTCTGGACTTCGCTGCGCAACTGCGGCTCCCGCCGGACGTGACCGCAGAGGAACGCGGCAAACGCGTCAGGACGGTCCTGGAAGAGCTGGGACTGAGCCAGCAGGCCAGAACATCCATTGCCCGGCTGTCCGGCGGGCAGCGTAAGCGCGCCTCCGTGGCGCTCGAGCTCCTGACCGAGCCGGCGATGCTCATTCTTGACGAACCAACCTCCGGGCTCGACCCGGACATGGACAGGCAAGTCATGGCCCTGTTAAGACGTATTGCGGACTCCGGACGCATTGTCGTTGTTGTCACGCACCGGCCGGAGAGCATTGGCGTGTGTGACTATTTGCTCGTCCTCGCACGGGGAGGCAGCCCCGCCTACACGGGCCGTCCGCAAGAGGCACTCCAGTACTTCGGAGTTGACGAATGGGACAAGGCGTTCGGTCTGGCAGCCAACCAAGCCGACGATCTCCTTGAAAGATACCTTGCCACTGAAGCGTCCCGCCCCGTCCCGCCGGCCAGTGGACCGTTCAAGTCAAAGCGCGCCCCCTCGGTCAGCCCGCCGCTGAGGCAATACCGGGCGCTGATCTCTCGTCAGCTCCGGCTCATGACGGCCGATGTCGGGTACAGCGTGTTCCTCGCCGCCCTGCCAGTGGTGCTCGGCTTCCTTGCCCTTATTGTCCCTGGAGATGCCGGTTTCGGCGTCCCCGCCCCGGCCCGGATCGGAGAGCCTAGCCAGCTGCTTGTCCTGCTGGTCGTCGGTGCAGCCGTGACGGGCATGGCGCTTACCGTGAGGGATCTCGTCGGAGAGCGTGAGATCTTCCGGCGCGAGGCGGCTGCCGGTCTGCGCCCTTTGATCTACCTCCTGGCCAAACTTACGGTTGCGGCGGCCCTGTGCTTCGTTCAGTCAGCGGTGATGGTCGCCATCCTCCTGTCACGCAAACCCGAACCGGTTCACCATATCCTCAGCCCGATTGCGGGTGTCGACCTCTGGATCGCGGTGAGCCTGACCGCGATTGCCTCCGCCGCTCTCGGCCTCGCCGCATCTGCCTGGGCAAAATCATCCGAGCAGGTCATGCCCATCCTGGCTGTCGGAATCATGGCGCAGCTGGTGCTGGCCGGCGGCCTGATCCCTGTCACCGGCCGTCAGGGCCTCGAGCAACTCTCGGCCTTGATCCCGTCGAGGTGGGGCTTCGCCTTGGGGGCTGAATCGATCGACCTGAGATCCTTGGTGCCGAGCAGTGAGAAAGACTGGCTCTGGGAGGCGCTTCCCGAACGGGCATGGCTCGCGATAGGGGCCCTCGTCATTGCCATCATCGTTGCCTGCGCTATTGCGCTCGTACGATTGATCAGGCTACCCGGGCCTGCACGCTAGTCGTCTGGGAGTCGTCCGGTCAGCTCGGTGAGGACAGACTGTGTGATCCGGTCCTGCACACCACCATGCAGACGTCCTCCTCACGGGGGTGTGCCCATACTTTTCGTCTGACGGCTTGGGGGTGCTTCGAAGAAGGTGCCGTGTCTGAGCATGGAGTAGATGACGTCGCAGCGACGCCGGGCCAGGCTGATCTGAAGAGCGCGTTCTTGAACTTCTTGTTCCCGGAGCGCGCGGGGAATTCACCGGCTTTGGGGACTGTTCCTAGCCAAGCGGCTCCAGTCTAGTCCTGCGGGTGAGCCGCGATCACAGACTGCGCGAAGGCCGTGTACTGGCCCTGCGTTCCGAACTCGACGTCCTTGCCGGTAGTGCCGACCGTGTGGCCGACCGCGGTATCGAGCGTCAGGTGATACCAGGTAATTCCGCTCCGGAAATAGATCCCGTCTGCGGCCACCATTGCTTCATCGCCGATTCCCGTCAGTGTGTCGCCGATAGAGTTGCGCCGGTCTGCTTTGAGGGTGTTCGCCGGATACGGGGTGGAGAAGATGTCTACCGACGCCTCATTGGCCAGATCCGGAGTAGTGAAAGTGCAGATCACTCCGTCCTCGGACTGATAGACCCCTTTGACCGCTCCAGAGAGCCCCGGATTGTAATTCACAGGCAATCCGATGGCAGCAGCGATAGACCCTTCGGGGATGCTGCGACAGACTTGGCGGGCCGATGCGGCCGGGATGCTCGGGTTGTCGCTGCTCTCCTGGGCGCCGCCGGCGGCGGCCGACGGGGGCACGGAAGGGGGCTCCTCGCTCCGGGCAGGCGCCTGCGAAGTGGCAGCCGGGGGCCCTGTTTCAGTAGCCGAAGCTGATGACTGCTGCGTTTGGCCGGTAGCGGACTGCGCGGGCGCCCCGCAGGCGGCGAGAGCCGTCGCCGCTATGAGGACCACGATGGCTGTGCCAAGGTTGCGATCCGACTTTGCCATTCTTCTACCTACCCCCATAACTGTCGTGGATGACGTTCGGAACACTGAGAGAGCTGTGCTGGGTGGCTATCACTTCGATCGTCTCGTCCAGGTCGGCTTCCACGATGCGGATGACGCGCAGCTGGCCCGGCGATCTCGCTCTCGAGGGCCTCGACGGTCGCGCCGACTACGATCCTGTCCTCCTGGTCGAGGTACCCCGCCGGCAGGACGTTGTAGGTGCGGGGCCGAATGTGCCGGGGCGCTGCTATCAAAGGGCTGCTCCTAGTGGGTCGCTTCGGGGGTAACGGGGATCCGCCGTGCGTGCGCGGCATTCGACCAAAGTCCGGCGCCTACGAGAAGGATTGCCCCGCCGAGCACGAGCATCGCGCAATACACGACGACCGCGAAGTTCTCCGCGCTGGAGCACAAGCCTGTGACGGTCTCGATCATCCTCCCGCCGGCAGTCTTGGGTAGCCCGCCGAGGAAGGGCGGCCCGCATTGCAGTGCCGTCCCTATGGGAATAAGCGTTCCTGCCAATCCCGTGGCTGCGACGGTCGCCAATCCCAGGAGGGTCAGAATCTTCCCCGCAGTCCGCATCAACACCCCCTGAGCCTTTCCATCGCTGTGTTTCATTGTCGGAGGCCATAGCCGCACAGCAGTCCGCGAGACGCGCATCCGGCGCCGAGTCATGAGGGCTCACCGGACCTGCACCCCCAATGGAAGCGGTCTCCGTGAACCGTTGTACCCCGTGGCAGCCGCATGACCGCCGAAGCCCCCTTGAAGACCTTCTGGCCGTCGTCTGTTTAGAGGACAAGCTTCCCGTGCAGGTCGCCCGGCGATTGGCCTCGGGTACCTGATCCAAGGTGAGGATTGTCCGCCGCCAACTAGCAACGGCGCATCAGCGTATCAAGATTCGGTGTCGGGCCCCACGTCTACATCGGGTGCGATGTACCCCGTTCGGAGGACAATTTGTCCACCACCTTGCGATATAGGCCCGTGACACAATACCCGTGCCATACCTTGGACCTGCGCGATTCGCTGGGGATCACGCAGATCGGGGACTCAATGTTTACGAAAGCACGATTCAAACGGGTGCTCGCCTTCGGGGTGGTTTCAGCCGCCCTGATTGCCGCCAGTGCAGCCTTCGCCGCACCTGCAGATGCGGCGACAGGAAGGCTAGGGCGGACGTACTCCCTGAATGTACGGTCCGCACCGCAACTTTCTGCATCGGTTGTCGGCACGATCCCGAAGGGCGGTTCGGTTACCCTCCTGTGCTACGTGCGAGGTGCCAATGTCCAAGGGCCATGGGAAGCCAGCAACGTCTGGGACCGGGTCGATCTGGGCGGGGGACGGACCGGCTATGCCGCCGATGCTTTCGTCATCACCGGGTCAGCGACGCCCATTGTTCCTCCTTGCGACGCCGCTCCTGCACCTGCACCAACGGGCGGCAGCCGTGAGGCCAAGGCCGTCGCCTATGCGAGGTCCATGATCGGCAACACAAGTCTGGGGGGATGGTGCGAGGTATTCGCAGCGAGGGCTTACGGCAACAGCTTCTTCTTCACCAACGCCATTTCCAACTATCGGTGGCAGGCAGCCCGGGGCCGGATCCACGCTGACAAGAACGCCCCGGCCGGCGCCCTCGTGTACTACTCGTCGCCACGATGGGACGCCGGAAACGGCCACGTGGCAATTTCCAACGGCAACGGCCAGGTGATTACCACTCTGGAACTTGGGCAGCCCATCAGCGTCAAGAGCATCAGTTGGCCTCCAGGCTTCCTCGGCTGGGCCTACGCCCCGTAAGGATCCCGCACTCAGGAACTGGTCAGGAACCCCAAAATCCGGGCCAGTTCCGCGTCGGGTTTCAGGCAGGACGACTCACACTGAATCGGCGCCCCCAAAAAAGCTCTGAAACACAGTTGAAGGCGTGGCCATGATCGAAGACTCGACATCTTATTGAGCGCCCGGAAGCACAAGATTCTGACCCAGTGGATCGCCCCGGGTCAGTTCGTGTTCTCGACTCAGTTTGTGTTCTCGGCGGTGCGGCCATCGCGTTGTTTTCCTCGCAAGCGCTTTTCTATCTGGCCTACCCGCTAACCCAGGCGCTCGGCTGCACCTCAGCAGCCGCCATCAGCTACGTACTGCTGGCGTTTAGGCTCCTCCTTTTAGTTCTTGGAGGTTATTTTCTGGTGCCAGAAAGAAGATCCTAGTTCTCCCAGCCATCGTGCTTGTCGGGCTGGGCCTTGGACTGGCCAACCTTGCCGCCGTGCGAGGGATCCCGTTACCTTACACTGCCAGCTACACAGCTCGGCACGACGGGGCCAGTGATCGTATACGTCTGTATAGTCTTGTTCTATTTCGCCTCATGGCTTGTGCTCCGAGGCAGACCCGTCCGAAGCCACCTGGCGGCCGCACCGGTCGCCGCCGTGGCGGTGGGCATGGCGATGCTCGGCAATCTTTCCAACGGAATCACATGGGTGCTTCCACCATATGCCGGGCCGGCAATCGCTGTGGTCTGCATTGGATGCGCCTGGCTTGCGGTGGCCTTGGAGCCTAAGAGAGAAATGCCAGCACGGTCGCCGCAAGCGCTTCAAAACCTCACCGTGAACCCGACTCTGACCGCCCCTGGTCAAACGAACGGTTTTGCGGTCGCGGCACTTATCGTCGTCCATTTCAACAGCATCATCGGACTGATCCTTGGTCATTTCGCACTTTCCCAGATCAAAAGCAGCGGACAGGCAGGACACGGACTTGCCTTGGCTCCGGTCGTTATCGGTTGGATCACGACCGGAGTCGCCATCATCGCAGTAGACGCCTACTTCATGATCCTAGGAACAAGCGCCACTCACTTCAGGTGAGCTCAGCAGTCTGTGACGCTTGAATTGCGTCACAGAAGCCGACGTGTCCGCCCTTTGGTGGACACCCGACGAGATATGCAGTCTTATCCGGTCGGCGGCAGCTTCCATGATGGATAACATCCATCATGACCATTGACCAGCAACCGAGCCAATGAGACTCGGGGATGGAAGCAACTGCTTCCATCATGGTGAAGGTAGGGGGAAACGGAACTCTTCACGTCATCAACCGCGTCATTGACTCTACCGACCCCGCAGCCCTACTGAACCCAACTGGGCGCGGCGATCCGTTCACATCGGCCATAGGCACCTTAACAACACCTTTGAAAGGAACGTACGAAATGTCTGACAACAGTTCGAAGCGGAGTGGCTGGGAAACGGCGGACAAAGTCGCGCACGGTGCCGGGAAAGCACTCAACGGTATCGCGTTCGGGATCGTGAAGATCTATGGCGTACTTCTGGTGCTCGCCGGGCTCGCGGTCCTGTTCATAATCCCTGCCAAGGGCTGGTGGGCTGGGCTCATGCTAGTCGTCTACGGAATCTACCTGCTCGCCCCAGGCAGCAAGTTTGTCGTCTGGTGATCACGTGGAAATCCTAAGCGCCATCCTGTTCCTCGGCGTCATTTTCGCTCTCGCGTATGGAAGGGAATACATCCGCAAGCGCGCCAACCAAGCCAAGCGGGAGCGCGAATCATCTGATGGGTGATCATCCGGCGTACAACGCCTTCTTCTGGAGGATCTACGCCATCGTCTACGACCTCATTTGGGACTCGCCCCTGACTGACACCTTGGCGCAGATTTCTACCAGCCACTTGCCCTCTGCGTGCACAGTGGTCGACCTCGGATGCGGAACTGGGCTCATGACACGCCAATTGAGTCAACACGTAATCGGAGTCGACGCCAGTCCAGCGATGTTGACCCGGGCGACTCGGAAACAGCGCATAGATCGAGGCGTGCACGCCCCAGTTCATGAGACGGGGCTGGAGTCCGGTTGCGCCTCAGCGGTCCTGACCTGCAACGTCCTCCATCTCGTTCCTGACCCACGCGGCGTGATCAATGAAGCATTGCGTCTCTGCTCGCCGGCCGGCACCATATTCTTCTGTTGGCCCCTCGACGAACCTGATACCGACACAATATTTCAGCTTGAGCGACGCCTAGGACGAAGCGCCCCGAGGGCCGTCCTTGCTCACGCGCTTAGGCAACTGATTGGTATCGCTGCTGCGTTGACCCGAACGCCACGCCGAACCTCAGCCAGCATCGAGCAGGTTCTTAGTAGAACCCAGGGGCTCGAGGTTGTGTTCGACACCATTCTGCACGGTTGCCAGCGCGTCATGGTCCTTCGACCATTCACCGAACACGAGGCCAAGGATTTCTTCCACTCGCCGTCAGAACGGTCTACAGAATGAGTCCCATAGCCCCTGGTGGGCCTAGGAACGCCGAGGAAATGTCAACATTTCAGTGGACACTGAAACCCGTAGTACGGGGAAGAAAAATATGGGTTCTTGGGTGTCTAGCCTCAGGGAAGCGCTGGCACGCCGGGGAGAATCCGGCCAGTGATCGTCAGAGAGGAAAAAATGATGAGTACGTCGAGACGGCAAATATCCAAAGTGGCCGTCCGGATCCCGGCAGGCTATTTGACTACCGCTCTGCTGGCTGGCTGCTCGCCAGCAGTTTCCTCGTCACCGTCACCCATCTCGGCCAGCCAAAGGAGGCGGTCGAAACTGAGATTTGTGTTTCTGGGTTCTATCGTCGCAATTAGCACAGGTCTTGCCGGATGCGGCACGAACTACGGCCCAATTGACAACAAGGAGTTCGAAGCTACGGTTTCCTCTGTTGGCGAAGGGAAGATAACTTCAGGGCCGGTGTCCGACCTGAAGACCATTCGGGACTCCGAAACTTTTTCTCCAGAGGAATGCTCCATATTGACTCCCCTCAAATACGGATCACCGTATAAGCTCAGCGAACTGGACCAGAACGACCCCGGATATTCCCTAGATTTTAATTCATCGACCCCGCAACCTAACAGGCAGTTCGAGAAAGACTATCGCGGCAATGCAAGACTTTTCCCCGACGAGACGAAGGCGTCTGCCTACTACAACGACGTCGCCCAGGCGCTCCGCAACTGCCCTTTCCTCGACACCACCTTCGAAGGAAAAACAACCCGCTTCTACTGGTCGCCACCGAATAGCCCGATTGCTCCGAATATCCTGACGTGGAAAAATCCCCTGTTCACAGGAATGATGATCCAAAAACACAACATGATTTTGCTCGTTACCTCAACTTCGACTACCCCACCGGACATCAGCACCGATGCCGGTGCCGTCGCTCGAAAGATGGGAGCCTGGTGACCTTAGCCAAAAGGTCCAGTCCATTCGAGGACTCGATGGAGTCACTCATCAAAGGACAGCAGCCAGATCAGCCCTCAAACAGTAGGGGTCGTCATTCGTCAGACCCAGACAACGTCAACGGTCCAGACAATTGCTATACCGCTCAGCTTCGAACACGCCACCAGTGAAGAAACATAAGGAGAAAAACACTATGGGACTCTTCGACAAGATCGCTAGTCGCTTCGTACCGGAACTCGGTGACGTCGAGCAGGACATGGCCGGTAATCCCAACGCGCCGGCCGAGCTACTGCGGAAGATGGCTGAGAAGGAACCGAAGCTATGGGAGACCATCCTGGCGAACCCCAGCTGCCCCTCCGATGTGGCTGCTTACATCCAGAATCGCCGTACGGAATAATCGATCCGGCGTTGATGCACGCTTTTCCGAAAAGATGCGGATCACGACAATGGCGCTGCTCGAAGCGGTCCTTGACGACCCCGCAATTAGTACACATGATTGGGGTACCCGGGCGACTTTCGGGCACCGAAAGCGATGGGGGTTATCGTGAGCCACTCGACTGTCACGGAGAAAGTTGATCTATCCGTCCACAAAGTGGAGGGCCGTCAAGGAGCGGAGGCGAATCCGCTGTTCCTGGGGATGGCCGCTGCTGGCGTGGCTTTTTCGCTGAGCACATTCTTCCTCCCGGCTGGCATCACTGCGCTCGTCGGTAGCATTGGCGTCATCCTCACCCTAAACGGCTGGATCCTCTTCCGGCAGCTATCGCCGGCAGGCTGGATCGGAGTACTCATCGTGATCGTGGCCCCCGGAGTCAACGGGCCGGCAGCTGTCCTGGACTGTCTGGCCATGACGACGATCGCGCTCTTCCTTGCGGAGGGGATCGGTCGGAGGCCTGGCACCGCTGCAGCTGCAGTAAAGCCGGCCCCTATTGCAACCAGGGACGTCCTCACCCAAGTCGGCGTCGATCAGTCAGGAGCGCCCCTTTACGCGATGCGCGCTGTTTCCGGGACGATCGCCGTCGATAAGACCAACGTCCTGGCCATACTGTCCCTCGTTTTCGGCATCATGGGTGGCTTCGCGGCGATTCCGCTCGGCCACATCGCCCTGGTGCAGATCCGCCGTACCGGTGAAAACGGCCGCGGAATGGCCCTTGCGGGTCTGGCCCTTGCATACGCCTGGGTAGCTCTCTGTCTGGTCTACTTCATCTACGTCGCCTCTCTGTTCTCGCAGATCAAGTAAGCGCCAAGTAGCCACGGCGAATTTAAGCAAGCCGGTCCCAGTTGCCCCGTTGTCGGCACGCCGGGTACGCCGCGGAGGCACGTCAAGGCTTCTTGTTCGTTGGTGAAACCGGGCCGGGCACTTCGGTGCAGGGACCCCGTGCCTGCTGTGAGCAATGCCGCGGTCCACTGGCGTGCTGCCCAGGATCGCAAAGGTCGTGATGGTGACCGCTTCGCTGAAGAACCGGTAGGCCTCTCACGTGCGAAGGACAGCTCCTAATCGTCGTCAGGGCCGTCCCAAGGTTGGCGAGGCGCTCGTCTTTCCGGATTGGGCCATGCCCTTAGCATTCGAAAGCTCCGGATTGGGGTCAGCGCTGAATGGGGAGCTCATTTGATCAGCCTTTCCGGCATGACGTATTTAAGGTAGGCGGCATCGATGAGTTCGTTTCTGGGTGGCAAGTAGTTCTCCCCGAACAACTGGCGGATGGAGTTACTCAAGTCATAGGTCATGAGTTCCGGATCGTTCACGATTCTGACGAATATGTCACCTAGGACTTCGCCGGGAAGAGTGGCCAGGTGTTCGATGTCTGGAAGGGAGGCCGCCAGTATCGGAATTTTCGTCTCGGGCAAGGCGGCCCTGATGTCTGTGGTGTTTGCGAGATAGCACGGCTCAGCGGTGATCAGGAGGCCGATGATGGGCCTGTCTCGCGGTATTGCAGCGAAGCTGCTGTTGCCTGAGATAATCTCGTCGTGCGTGGTGTCGATCTGCCTGAAGCCGGCCTCGAGTTTCTGGCTGATCGAGCGCACGGCTGTTGGGTCTCCTGCCCTGGCATTCAAGGTGGTCCGGGCCGATTTACATTCGATAAGGATCGTGGCCGTTGGCGTTATGAGGAACCAATCCACTGATAGCTTGCCGTTTGCTTTTCCCCATCGGATCTCGGGAAGAACTTCCAGCTGGCCGGAGTGATTGAGCTGATCCCCGGTATATGCCTCGACCCGGTACCCAAGTTCAGTTCCAAAGTCTCCTTTCCACTTCTTCCACCCAAGGTAGTAGAGGTTTTCCGGGGAAAAGGAACGTAGCACCCATTGTGTTTGGGGAGCGCAGAGAACTCCATCGCCGATATTGATTAGAGGGGTCTTGACGAGTGGGTTGTACCCATACTTTCGCCAACCATCCCTGAGTTGAGGTGCCGCCAGTGCATCCACCCGTGCTTCATCGAGAGTAGCGGTCAGTCTGTCGAGAGTGCCCATGAATGATTCAACCGGGGCGAGATCGTGGATGCTCTCCGAATACAACTGCCGGATCACCTCTCGGTTGAATACGCCGCCGTTTTCACGAGCTACCGCGTGCACCGCCAGCGTTGAAACCGCCGCGTCCTCCAGGGGAACATGGAGGAGTTCGGCCCAATCGCCTGCTGATTTGGCCTCCTTATAGGAGATTTTGGTTTCCAAAAGCAGGATTGTCCGGATGAGGTTCTCTTTGGCTGAGAATTGGTACGGGGACTGTTCGTGGGCTTTCCCGAGCAGGAAGGGCACCAATTCGAAACGATCACTTGGCGTCGTCTCGATCTGCTCAAACAACGCGGCTATCCGCCAGAAGCCGCGTTCATCGATCAGTTTGCTCCGGTTCCTGTTGGACGTCATGATGCTTGCCCTGGCAAGACCGCTGAGCGTCCAAGGGGCCAGCCTTCCCCAGGACTCGGAGAAACCAAGGAATTCTTGTGTCTGGGAAGACCTTCCGGCGATGTCCCGGAGCAAACCGATCGGCTCGTACTGCCGGACCGCGCTCTCAAATTCCCCGTACCGAATTCTTCGGGCCTGCTCCCAGTTCAAGCTGACCCCCAGTTCAGATTGATCGAAAGTATTGTGCCAATCCATTTTGGCGCACGAAGGTGTCCTTAGGTTGGAGGACCCGCTGCATCACCAACACTCTTTGTGAGCGTAATGACCGCCTAGTTGACGCCGGCGTGTGACGATTTTACGACCGGAGGTCGCCCCAAACCTCGCACGATTGCCGGCTCAAACGTCGAACCTCTGGCTTCAGAGCTGCCCAAGTTCAAGAGCATAACAAGGGCCTATTGGGGTGGCTGGCGGCAAGCGGCGGAAGCATTCTCCCGCCGTGCTCCACCGGCCTATACTGCCCCCATGGGGAACTCACGCGAGCCGACGATCACCGTAAGCGAGCCACAACCTGCTGTCCTCGCACTCTACCTGCGGGATGTTGCCGGCCTGCCGGTAGCCCCAGAAATCCCTCCGCTATCACCGCGTGTGTCGACCAGCAAGGTGGGTGTCCTTGTCGACATCGACGAGGCGTCCGCCGAATGGGACAGGTGGTGGGGCGAGCTGATGATGGACGAAGAACGCCACCGTCCGGGAGCGGCCTTCGACTCTTCAGGACAGCCAGTACCCTCCCGGTTTCCTGTCCTTGGGCAGCTCATGTCCCAGGTGGAGACAGCCGCCCTTGCCTACAGCAGTGAACGGAAGCGTGAGGCAGCTGAACTCCGCCGGGAAAGAATCCTTAATCGCGTCCAGTTCCAGATCCTGAGCGAGGCGCGCCCAGCACTCCTGAAGTGGCGGCGCGCTCGTGAGGTATCACTGCGGGTGACTCAACTTCCCGTAGGCGGCGAATTCAGGCAATCTCGTTCCGAGCACCATGTCGTCGTAAGCCTGAATACGTACAGTGATCCCCACGCCTACGACGCGGCTCTCAGAGACGCTTTGGGGTGGCGCCGGTAAGTTCTGCATCCCGGGCGCCGGCCCATCGCAATAGATCGTTCCGGGCGAAACTCGTATTTCTTATCCCGCGAACCGGCCACGGTGCTTGCCTGCCTGCAGGAGCTTGGCTACCCGGTGACGGACACACCCCTTGCCTGATGCGCCGGAGCGGCAAGGACGCGGCGTACAGCTGCGATACTGGCGCCATGACTTCGCTGTTGGAGACGATGGCCCGGTACGAGATGACGGCTTCGTGGGCGGTGTGGCCGCCGTCCGTGTCATATGAGCGGACGAGCGACATCTCGTTCCCCACGAACGACCTCGACGGCATCCTTCATGCCCGCTCGGTGGTCCTCGGGCTCAACCCCGGAGCACCGAAGGTCGTGCGACGGCCGTGGCACAACTTCCATACGGCGGGAGGACACAACGATCATTTCCTGGCCGAGGCTTTCCGGGACACCGTGCACTGGGGCGCGTACATGACAGACCTGCTTAGCGAGGTCAACTCGAAGTCGGCCACACTGGATCTGAGCGGCGGGACCATCCGCCGCGACGTTGCGGTGCTGGTGGATCAGCTGCAGACCCTGGAGGCGGCGGACCCGCTGTTCATCTTGATCGGAACGAAGACCGCCAAGGCGTTTACCGACCATGCCCCGGTCTTGTCGGACGGTCTCGGCCTTGCCAGGGTCCGTTCGGTCGCTGTGCCGCATTACTCGGCAGCGAACGGCCGGGTTCACGGCAACAGCCCCTGCAAATACCGGCAGCTCGTCTTGGCAGCATTGACGGCCGCCGACGACTGATGCTGTCATCACCCTGCCCGGGTCCGATGATGAACCGTCCCCTTAAGCCATCATGGTGGACTTGGGACGAGAGAACGGACTGTGAGCCCGTCCAGGACGTGAGATCGGTCGGAGACCCGGGCGATAGTCGCCGCCACGCAAACCGCTGAGTGGTGAAAGACGGGCAATTAGGTGGTCAGTCAGGGGTCGAAACTCAAGGTGCGAGGCGCTCATGGTGAGGATGACCCACGGTCCCTGGATCCTGAACCGTCCGGGGATCTCAAACCCGCCCCTGAACACGTACGTCATTCACACCTCTACGGACTGCGGTCAAGCCCATCCCGCCGCTCGAGTTACCC
The DNA here is from genome assembly GCF_004354015.1 of Arthrobacter terricola. Classification (GTDB taxonomy): domain Bacteria; phylum Actinomycetota; class Actinomycetes; order Actinomycetales; family Micrococcaceae; genus Arthrobacter; species Arthrobacter terricola. The sequence continues at coordinate 11,435 of NZ_SMRU01000021.1, read as the reverse complement.
GGTGGGCGTTTTCGCGACAAAATCGAAGAGAAGCATTAGAAGGAGATTGGCAGCGAAGAAGAGGAATACAGCCAGAATCAGTGACCCGTGGTAGGAGAAATAGAGATACCCCGCGATCCCTCCGGATATTAGAAGAAGGATGACTAATAGGATTCGCTTCCAAGGCTTCAGCGTCGGCACGTAGACGCGTCCAGGTCTTGTCCCCAGCTGCCAGGCTCGGAAGATCGAGATGATCCCAAAAGTGCTCAGGGTCAGCACGAGGAAACCGTCTACCGCGGAGCTGGGGTGAATGCCAGTTGCTATTAGGATTGCTATGCCGGCGATGGAGAGTGCAACCATCACAGATGCGGTAGCGCGGCGCTGCTTCACGTGTTCTATCTGGACCATTTAACCTGCCCCTCGAATTTCAGCAGATCCCGACTTGGGTCACTGTTCCAGTCGTTCATTGTCCGATGGAACACAGCCCACCGCCCACAATTCCGCTGACTGTAATAGTGTCCCCTGTAGCCGTCCATCCTTGAGCGACCTCCGGTAACTTTCCTAAGACCGATAGGTGACGAGCTGCTGAAGGTATCCTTGCCAGTGCCAACGGGCCAAGAAACCAAGCGGCGGCGTTGAGGCGGCATCCAAAAGTGTTCGCGGGGTTATTGGCCACTTTAGGATCGATCGGCCCCACGTTTGGAGTGTACGTCGCCCAGGATGGGGTGCCGTAGATGTTGCACGACTGAACCATGATGCAGTTGTCCTTGCTGTTCAGGAGGTCCATCGTCGGTGCTTCATGCTTCTGATTTGGACAAGACCCTCCGCTGTCGCCGTCGGAGATATTGAGCGGGTTGCTCGATAGACCGAGAGGGTCGGTCTTGTTGAGCGGGTTGTTGTCTGCGTATGTGTATATGGCTTTGGTTATCGAAGCCAGGGGGTCGACGCTGAGGAACTGTGCGGTCGCCGGGTCGTAGTACCGGGCACGGAGGTAGTAGAGTCCGGTGTCAGTGTCCTGGGTTTGGCCGTTCCAGCGCAGCACCGTGTCTGCGGTTCCGGTTTTGGCGGTGAGGTTGCCGTTGGCGTCATAGGTGTAGCTGGCGGCCGCGACACCGGTCTGGTCGGTGAGGAGCCTCGTGGAGCCGTACTGGTCGTGCTGGTAATACAGGGCAGCCCCGGTGCCGTCGATCTGCTCTACGGGGTGGCCTGCATCGTCGTAGAGGTAGCTGGTGGTCCCGTCGGTGAGCATGAGGGGCACTCCTGGGCGGCTGTCCCAGGCGAAATGCTGGGCGGCCCCGGTGGCGGGGGTGCGGGTGGTGCGGAGTCCGTCTGCGTTGTAGGCGTAGGTGGTGCCGTTGGCCGCGGTGAGCCGGTTAGCCTGGTCCCAGGTGTAGGACGCGGTCGTGCCACCGGGGGCGGGGCCGGTGAGCCGGTTGCCCTGGGTGTCGTAGGTTATCGCCGTGATGGTTCCGGAGAGCGTGTAGCTGGAGGCCTGGCTTGCGGCGTCGTAGGCCAGGGTCGCCCCGGAGGCCAGCGCGGTGGCGTTGCCGGCGGAATCGTAGCTGTAGGTACTGGTGTTGACGGCAGCCAGCTGGTCGCGACTTGTGTAGCTGTAGGTTTCGGCGGGCTGGGTGATTCCGGTGATTGTCGACGATGCCAGAGCGCCGACGTTGTTCCGTGTGTAGGTGAAGGATGCCAGTGCGGTGCTGCCCGGACCGGTGTCGGTGATGGCGCTGAGCTGGCCGGAGGCGTCGAAGGTGGCCGCTGCCGTGACGCCGTTGCCATAGGTGGTGGAGACGGCGTTGCCGTCCGCGTCCGGGGTGAAGGTAGTGGTGTGCCCGGACCAGTCCGTGATCCCGGTGAGGTGCCCAGCGGCGTCGTAGGCGCGGTTGACGGTTTGCCCGTTGGGGTAGGCCAAGGCGGTGAGGTGTCCGGAGAGGTCGTAGCTGTATCCGGTGGCTTGACCGGCGCCGTTGGTGGAGGCAGTGAGTCTACCGAGGGCGTCGTAGGTGTTGGTGGTGGTGCCGGTGCCGTCGGTCATCGTGGCGGTTTTACCTGTGGCTGTGTAGGTGAATGTCGCGCTCGGGGTGGCGCCGCCGGAGTAGCTGGTGCCTGTCCGGTTCCCTGCCACGTCAAAGGTGTTGGTTGTGGTGCGCCCCGCAGGATCGGTCACCGTGACCGGGTGCCCCGCGGAATCGTAGGCGTAGCTCGTGGTTCTGTTAAGCGGGTCCGTCGAGGACGTCAGCATGTTCAACGCGTCATAAGTGTAGGTGGTGGCGTGCCCGAGAGCGTCGGTGGTGCTTGTGCGGTTGCCGTCGGCGTCATAGGCGGTGGTGGTGACGGTGTTGTCGGGGTTGGTCACGGTCGTGGGGCGGTTGACGGTGTCGTAGGCGGTGACGGTGGTGTTCCCGTTGGCGTCGGTCAGGGCGGTGCGGTTCCCGTCGGCGTCGTAGCTGTAGGTGGTGGTGTGGTTGAGCGGGTCGGTGACCGTGGTCAGGTGCCCGGCGGTGTCGTAGCTGTTCGCGGTGGTGTTGCCAGGGGGACTGACGCTGGTCAGGCGGCGGCCGAGGGCGTCGTAGGTGAAGGAGGTAGTGTTCCCCAGAGGGTCCGTGCTTGAGGCCAGGGCGCCGGTGGTGGTGTGGGTGAGGGTGGTGGTGTGCCCGTCCGGGCCGGTGATGGCGGTGATGTCCCCGGGGTGGGAGCTGTCGGTGTGGGCGTAGCTGGTGGTCGCTGTCTGGGAGGTGCCCGTCAGCGGGGTGGAGACGCTCAACGGGTTGCCGGAGGTGTCGTAGCTGTAGGTGGTGACGGTCCCCGCGGCGTCGGTGGCGGTTGTGACCTGGTTCAACGTGTTGTAGGTCCAGGATTGCTGGTGGTTGGCGGGGTCTGTGGCGGTGAGCCGGTTCCCGACACTGTCATATGTCGCCGAGGAGACATGCCCGAGCGGGTCGGTCGCGCTGGTGGCTCCGAAAGTGTTTTGGTCATACGCGTAAAGCCACGTCGACTCCTGAGGGCTTCCTGCGCCGGTGATTCGCTTGATCATCTGCCCTGAGCGGTAGGTTTCCTTGGTGATCCGGCCACCGGGGGAGGTGATGGTTGTCTGGGCATCGGAGCCGTCAACCCCGTAGGAAATGAGCAGGTCACCGGCTGGTGTTGTTTGTTTGGTGACCCGCTGTGCCTGGTCGTAGGTGTTGACTGTGGCTGTGCCGCGGGGGTCGGTGACAGAGGTGATGAGATTGGAGGCGTCGTAGCCGTACCCAGTGACGGCTCCGCCGGGGGCGGTGTACGAGGTCAGTCTTCCGGCGCTGTCGTATCCGTAGGCGAAGACCCTTCCTGCAGGGTCGGCGATGGTGGCGATTCTGCCGCCGGCGTTGTAGGCGAACGTCAGGGTCCGGCCTGCACTGTCCGTCGCTGTCGTGAGTTGCCCGGACGCGTTGCGGGCCAGGGTTGTGGCGTTACCGTTCAGGTCACTGAGAGAGCTCAACTGCCCAGACGACGTGAAAGTGAAAATGTCTTTAGCGCGGCGGGTGTAGGTCCATGTCCCGTCGGCATTGTGGACAAGGGCGGCTACGACTCTCGCCGGGGCGTGGTAGAGACCACCGGCGTCCGGGGTGAAGGTCACCATTGACCCGTTCTCCTGATGGATGTCGACCGTTCCGGAGGAATTCAGGGCCAAGGACATGCTGTAGTTGAATGACCAGCCGAACCCCAGAGGGCCGTCAAAGGATGCCCGTTGGGACGAATACGTCCGGGAGACCGTCAGGCCCGGGCCGCGACCGGCTATGGAGACATCCGTGGTGTTTTCGTAGAATTCCCCGTTCGAAGTGTTCACCGGATCACCGGCTGCACACTGGGGGCAATAGACCTCAGCCGGATTGGAACCACCTACCGTTTCGTACGGAGCGGTTGGGCCGGACGTGCTCACCTGGTTCGACAACGCGATGATGCTGCTTGGCGGGTAGTAGTTGCTGATGTTTCCCACCGTGGCGATGAACTGATGTGACGGCGATGACGTGGTCCCGGTGCAGACCGCCCCGGATGAGCAGAACTGGATGTATGTGATGTAGGTCTGTGGCTTCGAAATATCGAAAATTTCCACGTACACGTTGTATCCCGCCGCGTAGTTCGTAGTGGCAGTCACCGTGGTTCCGCTCGCTGTGAGGGTGATCGTCCACGGTGGTGGCGTGACGGGACTCGATGTCGCGATGATCGACGAAGGAGGATATGTATTGGTGGAGCCATGCGTGACGACCGCGATGTAGCTGGCCCCTTTTTCCTGCGGGACGGTCGTAGCAGTGCAGGTCGTTCCCGAATTGCAGAAGTTCAGATAGGTTATTCCACCCGTTTGTGGTTTGGCGGTATCGAAGATCTCAAGGTACGTTGTTCCGGTCGCCGCGTAATTGGACGTGGCGGTCAGGCCGATGCTTGTGGTGATGTTGGCAGTAAGGGTTATCGTCCACGCCGGCGGCGTCACTTGATTTGACCAAGCGCTTGCAGAAGACGGCGCATATTCGGCATAGCTGTTCGTGATGGTGTTGCCTACGACTGCGATGTACGTGCTCTGATTCTCTGCCGGGATGGTCGTGGATGAGCAGGTCGTGCCGGTGTTGCAGTAGTTCAGATAGTTCATGGTGCCGGTTGAGCTCATGTCGAAAATCTCCAGCCATTGTCCGGTGCCATCCAGAGGCTGGTTTACCGTTGCCGTCAGTGAGACTGTCGTTCCCACCGTCATGGCCAGCGATACCGACCACCCGCTGGAAGTCATCGGGACGGCGCCTTTGAACACATCGCCTTGCGTTCGCGGGGCGGAGGCAAGGCTGAACAATTTGCTGATGCTCGCAGGCGCGGCGGGTAGCGCCCTGGGCGGCAGGACCGACGGGGGAGCGATCACCTCCGGCAAGGTTCGGGCCGCAGATTGTGCGACAGCTTGAGGGGGCGCAGCGAGTGACCGGGATATAGCGGCAAGCACTGGTGGGGTGAACCCTGCGAGCATCAAGGCAAGGCTCAGAAGACCGCAAAGAACCAACCGAACAGCACGCATGCTGACTCCCCAGACATTCGGTTTACCCCAGTAGAGACCGGACCCAACAGTGGGTCCAAGGTGATAGTGAAACCTTGGATCCCCCATGGCAAGAGCTCGGAGTACTCGATTTTTCAGGGTGAGGGATGGGGCATTCGAGCCAAATATCAAATTGACATACGAAATGCTAGGTTCTTGACGGAGCGTCGGGGCGCATGACAATTGGCAGCGAATCAACTTGACGAAAACAAAATATCGTCCAGCGGAAGAGTTTGACTCCACCTCGCATGTCATTTTCCGGCAATCACGGGTCATGCTTGGTCTCATCGGGCGGCAAATATGTGACGGGGTATTGGCCGAACCCTGTGGGTGAAACGCAAGCCGGCTCGGCTATCATCCGGGCATGGGGAACTACAGTGCGGGGTATCTGGCCCGGGATGAACGGCGTGAGCGTCGGAAGCGGTTTCGGCAGAAACTTGCCTATGTCGGACTTGGGGTGCTGGCTGCAGCCACAATATTTGTCGTCTCACTGGCTCTGCGGCGCTGAGGGGGAGCGGGCATGTGCTGTTCCGCTTGGACTACACGTTGAGCACTGATGAGGAGTGGCCACGGTTCAGGCCACAGACGCCATTGCTTGCCGGCCCCACGGCCTACGTCCTTTGGCGGGTCCGGATCCGTGCCACGACGGTCGCCGTCCTGATGTGCCTGCTTGGACTGACGATAAACGTCAGCCGAGTGCTGTTGCGGGGCTTGTTGTCGTCGTGTTGATCCTGTGGTGCCCGATCAAGGAAGAGGCCGAAAAGAGCGCAGGCTACACAACGCTGCGGCTGGCCCACAAAGAGCTCGAACAGCGGGACCCGTACCTGGGCCGGGTGATCCGCCAGCCGGGGAAGGACTACCTCGACCGCGCGCAACTCCAGGCGATCGTCGAAGCCGCCAGGAACGCAGCCCGACTTCCTCGCTAGCAGCCGGTGACCGGGCGTCGCGGCGGCCGTCCATGGTTGCGGTGTGACCCGTGATGCTACCGTCAGCGGACTGCTTAATGGGAACGTACTGGCATGCCTTCTCCACAGACGCTGAGTGTGGCCGATCGGCGCGTCGTGGCGGCTTGGGCCGCGGACTGTGCCGAGCGGGTTGTTGGCTTCTTTGAGGCAGAGGCTCCGGCAGACGCCCGCCCCCGCGGCGCGATCACCAGGGCCCGGGCCTTCGCCCGCGGTGAGCTCAGTGCGGCCGAGGAGATCCGCCGCCGGTTTGTCGCCGGACGTGCAGCACGCGATGTGAAAACTCCTGCCGCGGTGGCGGCCGCGCACGCCGCGGCGCAAGCCGCCGCCGTTGCGCACATGGGCGCACACGCCCTGGGTGCAGCCGCGTATGCCGCGAAAGCCGCCGGGCTGGCGGAGCCGGACCGGCCCGGGGCGGTCGATGACGAGATCCGCTGGCAGCTTGAGCACATGACGGCCGCAGCCCGGTCCGCGCTTCGGCTCCTGCCACCCCTCGGTACGGATCGGGCCGGTCCGCTGGGGCCAGGACTGCTTGCAGCCGGAGTTCTCGCCGCGGCTATCCGGGCCATCCAGGCCGACCTGACGATCCCGGACCCGCCGGCCTCCTCCAGTTGAACCCTGGCTGGCGGTTGGCTCCAGGCCGGAGCCGTATCGACCGGGCAGCCTCGGAAGTCAGTTGCTGGATGGTTGATTGGAATTCGCTGGAGGCGCAGGCGTCATAGCGGTCCCTGCGTTGGGCTCGTCCTCGAATTTCCCGACGACTCCGAAGTCAATGTGGATGGCTGTGACTTCGCCCTCGGCATCCTTCGTTTGGAGAACCGGATAAAACCCGTCGCCCCACCCCGAATGCGCCAGCACAACGTTCTCTCCTGCGTTTGACCGCGGCATCACCAGATTCGCCGTACCCGCCGGGAGAGGCTCATCCGCGTCCATGATTGCAAACCAGGAACGCGGATCGTCATGCGGGTCAAAGACATCGTCGTACCACTTGCGGGGGTCCTCGGGCATGCTCATGTTGACCGAGTCCGCATCGACGAAAGCAACCGTTCCGGCATCGACGCTGGCACCGAAGAACTCTCCCTCCGGAGGCGGACCATCCAGGCCTGGTGCTGCTTCAACCCGGGTTGCCGTTGCGTCGGACATGACCAGGGAAAGGTAGGCCTCCCGCATATGGGAACCATCTTGCTGTTCGGATACGTCAGCCACGGTGACGTAAACGGGATAATCGCCCGGAGGAATCCGGAAGACGACCGGGTCGTCCAGGTTCACAAACGGGTCACACGCGCCAAGTTGCCCTGACGGAATTCGAACCATGCCGAGATCCGTCACGGTCAATTTGCCCAGCAATCCGGACTCCAAGGGCGCGGACCCTGTCCGCATGGCGTAGTGATCGGCAATATCCATTCAGCCATCTTCCCCTGCGAAACGCTGAAAACAATTTCCGACACCGCTGTCAGGGATTAGTTACCGGGGCCGTAGTTATCTGTGCGAATGACAATGGCTGCAGCCCCGTCCGGGAGCTTCGCCCGTGCAGCCGGATACGCTTCTTCATACGTCGCCGCCGTCGCAGAAACTTCACCGGACGTGCCGTCAGGCAGCTGGAAGGAAAGTTCTACTCGCACGCCAAAATCCTAATCGGTCTTGCCTCAGGTAGCGTGGCGTCATGACGATGCTTGAGGACGTGTGGCCTCTTTTCCGCCTTCGGCTCTCAACCCCGCGGCTCATGCTGCGCCCACTCCACGATGAGGACATTCCCTCCTGCATCGAGGCGGCGGCATCGGGCATTCATGACCCTGACCGCAGCCCTTTCGCTGCCCCGTGGACTGATGCGCCGGTCGAAGAACTTCCCGGGAACCTGGCACGCTATGTGTGGCAGCAACGCGCGGCGTGCACGCGTGCTGAATGGAACATCAACTTCGGCGTCTGGACTCACGAGGGACAATTTCTTGGGACCCAGGACGTGGGTGCGACAGACTTCGTAACACTTCGGACGGTTGGGACCGGTTCGTGGCTCCGCCGAAGCGCTCAGGGCCAGGGGTTCGGTACCGAGATGCGCACCGCCGTCCTTCTCTGGGCTTTCGATTGGCTTGACGCCGAGTGCGCGGTGACCGGCGCCGTGGACTGGAACCACGGTTCCCTCGGTGTGAGCCGTCGTCTCGGGTACCTTCCGAACGGCGAGAAACGCGTTACCACCCGACCCGGCGTCGTCGAACGCGAACTGCTGATGCGGCTCACTGCCGATGAGTTACGACGTCCGGACTGGACCCTGGGCGTCGACGGCGCTGTGGCAGCCAACGAATTTCTAGGCGTCTAAGTGGGCAACCACCGCAAGATGGAGTCTCTGGCTTCCCGGCTGGCCCATGCATTGGAGGAGTGGGGATGCCAGCCGGACGGAGAAGCACTCAGAGGCGGCATGTCGGAAGTGCTGCCTGTCCGCCGTGGAGATCAGGAGTTGATGCTAAAGCTGCTCCCGCGGGCCGAGGCTGCCCGCGAGGCACTTGCTTTGCAAGCTTTTCCTCCCTCGGTATCGGTACGCTATCTTGACCATCATGACGAGCTCGGCGCGCTGTTGCTGGAACGGCTGACATCCGACTCATTGGCCGGTATGCCACCGGACCGGTCCATCACAATCCAGGCCGATCTCGCACGACGCCTGGCCGTACCGGATCCGTCGCGGAAAAAAGACGCCATTCAGATTGAGCGTCTGGCATCTGATGGGTGGCTGGTCCATCTCGAGGGTTTGCTGCATCGCGCTCCGCGCGTGGTTTCCGAGCGAGCGATTGGCGCTGCACTCGAGGCGATTACCGACCTCGGCACTGATCCGGCCACCACACTGACTCACGGTGATCTGCATTCCCGCAATGTTCATCGGGACCGTGACGGCTTCTGGCGGGTCATTGATCCTGCGCCGCGCGTAGGCACTATCGCGTACGAAAGCCATACGGTGATCGTTGAACGGGACCGGCTGGGGGAGTTGATAGCCGACGGTCCTCGCGAATTACGCCGACGGCTGGAACATTTCTCCGACGTGGCCGCAGTCCCGCTGGATCTCGCGGAGCGGCTGTGCCAGGCGCGGGCAGTCAGCTCGGCCTTACACGAAGCCATAGAGGGAAACGCCGGGCTGGCCGCAGAGCTAGCCTGGATGGCCGAGTCACTGTCACTCGCGCGGTGAATACATGACCACGGTGTGGGCAGCATCGCGTTGCGTTTTTCCGGTGTCCACACCCGGCCAGCCATGGAGGACCGGGGATTTACCATGGTAATGCTTGTCGTTGTGCTTCCGGGCAAAGGCCATCGCAGCCTCAAGCGAGATGAAGAGACCCTCCCGGGCCCGGTCTCCACACTGGACCAGGTAGGCGACTCCGGTCAGGCCGTAGCACTCGGTAACATGTGCGGCTCGGGTCATCACGCCCCCTAAACGTCGTTGCCTAGCCTCCACTTATGGGAATCCAAGCTACAGGACGCTTGTTTCGTGCATGGAACCGTGAAGCCGAAGAGGATCATTCCCGTTCCGTGCAGGATTGCCCGGGTGGCGGAAAGGGCGGGGTGACGATTGACGTTCACCTCAGCGGGCAGCGCGTCGGCGTCGACCGGGTCGAGGTGGCAGCCGTCGTCCGGCGCCTTCCCGGTCATGTGGCCCTGACGTCGCCGCTGGTCCAGGGGTTGCTTTCCGGCTTCGGGCGGTGACCTCATGCCGGCGTGGGCTGCGCCGACGCGACGTGTTCCTTGGCCTGAGGGTAAGATGGACTGACGAAGTGAGGCAGACCACAGTGCAACGGCGCGCTGGCGGTGCCAGGCTGCATATTGAGGGGGACATCAAAGATGGCTGGACGTTTCGAAGTTCTGCAGGACGGCACTGACTACTATTTCCGGTTGACGGCGGCCGACGGCTCGCTCGTTGCCGAATCACCGAAGTTCAATCACCTGAAGGCAGTGGTCGACGGCATCAACGCGGTCCGCGAGAACGCAGCGACGGGAATCGTCGTGGATCATTCCAGCAAATCCAGGACCGCAGCGTAGCGCGGTCCTCGTCTGAATGTCACCGGGCCGCCACTGCGCGCACCGTCCTCTATCCGTCACCGGTGAAGACGAGACGCCGTGAACCTGAACCGTGACCGGGGAGAAGGTCCATGGTCCGAAGCTCGTGTGTTGCGCTGTTGCGTGCCCGGACACGCCAGCCGGGCGGTTCACCCAGGGCGTCCGGAAGACTTGTTGCGGAACCGGGCTCGATCATCCAGATTGAGCCTTCGTAGCGGACCGCAAGGGGCTGCGCGCGGGAGTCGAAACGGACCTGCACGTCGGCGCCCGGGTCGTCTGCCCCTGTCGGGATGATCATCATGCGGAGCTAGTTTCCGGGTTTCGCGGTGACGATGCGGTTCCGGCCCAGGCTTTTCGCCTCGTACAGCGCCCGGTCTGCGGCTTCCACCATCGGTGCGAGGTCGCCGCCGGCGGTGGAACTTGTGGCGATGCCGTAGCTCACGGTCGGGAAAGTGACACCCTGCGGGGGCTTGGCCGCTGCGAGGTGGCTATTGATGGTCTCGGCGATGATCCAGGCGCTTTCCTGGTGCGCGCCGGGGAGCAGGATGATGAATTCTTCCCCGCCGTACCGGCCGGCAAGGTCCGTGTGCCGGATCGAGGCACTGCACGCGTCGGCGAATGCCTGAATCGCCGCGTCCCCGGCGGCGTGGCCGTGGGTGTCGTTGATGGCCTTGAAGTGGTCCAGGTCGGCGATGATGAGCGTTGACACCGATCCCGCGGCGTGCTGGCGGCGTACTTCCCGCCCGGCCTGTTCCTCGAAGGTGGTGCGGTTGAGCAGCCCGGTCAGTCCGTCCCGGCTGGCACGGTCGTTGAGGGCGTTGATGAGCTGTTCGTTGCTCAGCGCCGTCATGCTGAAGGACACGGTGACGAGCATGACGATGGTGAGCATGGAGGTGAACGCGGAACTGAAATAGGTGGTGAACTCCGGCCCGTCGGGCCCTTCCATGACATAGACAAAGGTGCGCACCGCGAAGTACAGGGCCAGCAGCCCGGCGGAGGCGGCCAAGGGCTGGTGCGCCCTGGACTCCGAGGGCTTGAGCAGTGCCAGTTCCCTGGCTGCGAGACCCATCACGACTGCCATCAGTGCCAAGTACACCACGCCTCCTGACCAGGCATCGGAGGCCGGATTTTCCAGTGCCGAGGCGACGGCGGTGACCACGGGACCGGACAGGAGCAGCCACGCCCGTGTCCGGCGCAGGTGCAGGGACCGCGACCCGGCCCAGATACTGGAGGCACCGGCCACGATCAGGGCGTTGCCCAGCGGGTCCGCCCAGACCTGCTGGGTGGTGCCGGTCAGCAGGTAGGCGATGTTCCCGGCCATCAGGAAACCCAGAGACAGGCACCACCACCCGCTGTACGCCGACCCGGTGCGCCGGTACGAGTTGTAAAACAGCGCGCCC